>NZ_CP039451.1:122500-1322500 GCF_004843725.1 Psychroserpens sp. NJDZ02
TCATCGAATTAAACCACATGCTCCACCGCTTGTGCGGGCCCCCGTCAATTCCTTTGAGTTTCATTCTTGCGAACGTACTCCCCAGGTGGGTCACTTATCACTTTCGCTTAGCCACTCAAACCGAAGTTCGAACAGCTAGTGACCATCGTTTACGGCGTGGACTACCAGGGTATCTAATCCTGTTCGCTCCCCACGCTTTCGTCCATCAGTGTCAGTTGATTATTAGTAATCTGCCTTCGCAATTGGTATTCTATGTAATATCTATGCATTTCACCGCTACACTACATATTCTAACTACTTCATAATAACTCAAGATAACCAGTATCAAAGGCAATTCTACAGTTGAGCTGCAGGATTTCACCTCTGACTTAATTATCCACCTACGGACCCTTTAAACCCAATGATTCCGGATAACGCTTGGATCCTCCGTATTACCGCGGCTGCTGGCACGGAGTTAGCCGATCCTTATTCTTACAGTACCGTCAAGCTCTCTACTCGAGAGAGTGTTTCTTCCTGTATAAAAGCAGTTTACAACCCATAGGGCAGTCATCCTGCACGCGGCATGGCTGGATCAGAGTTGCCTCCATTGTCCAATATTCCTCACTGCTGCCTCCCGTAGGAGTCTGGTCCGTGTCTCAGTACCAGTGTGGGGGATCCCCCTCTCAGGGCCCCTACCTATCGTTGCCATGGTGTGCCGTTACCACACCATCTAGCTAATAGGACGCATAGTCATCTCTTACCGTAATCTTTAATATAATCCTGATGCCAGGGCTATATACTATAAGGTATTAATCCAAATTTCTCTGGGCTATCCCTTAGTAAGAGGTAGATTCTATACGCGTTACGCACCCGTTCGCCGGTCGTCATCTTTAGCAAGCTAAAATGTTACCCCTCGACTTGCATGTGTTAAGCCTGCCGCTAGCGTTCATCCTGAGCCAGGATCAAACTCTTCATCGTTAAATTTTTAAGTGTTTCCACTAATATGCTTAACAATTAAAGAAATATTTCTTTACTCAAAATGGCTTATTCTCTTGTTTGAATCTAATCGTTTCCAATTAAATTCTTACGCTGTCAATTCAATATGTTTATGAACTTTTTTTCTCTGTCTCTTAAGATGTTATTTCCTTAAGCGGGTGCAAATATAATTCGCTTTTTTAAATCCCACAAGCTTTATTTGAAAAGATTTGACTCTTTTCTATTAAACTGTCATAATAACTCTCTGAACGTTTCCTTAATCACTAATTAACCTGTTATAGTTGCGTCGTTTTCGGGGTGCAAATATACAAGCCTTTTTGGTTCCTACAACCCTTTTGGTAATCTTTTTTTAATTTAAATTTAACAATGATGGTTAAGCCTTTGTAGTTAGCTTATTACAGTGTTATCCTTTTGTATTGTTTTTTTTTAGGTTGAACTACCCATAGATTACGAATGTTGGTTGTGTTTGAATTTATTTACTGATTTGCAATGCGTTAGGGATAGAACGGTCTGTCTGAGCTCTTTTTTTGAAATACATGTATTAATAGTACTATTGACCATTATTTAGATACTATACCATATATAAGGTACAACATTTGTAAAAAAAAGCGAGTAGTGAAAGCCCGACCCTTTGGGTAACGCCCTAATTGTTTAAAATATTATAATTTATTCACTATTACTTATTACTTGTATTGGCAGTCTCTTATTATCCTATTATATTTGTAACTTAATTTGATATTGATGATAAAAATTACTTTACCTGATGGTAGTGTGAAATCTTTTGAAAAAGATTCTACACCAATGGATGTCGCTAAGAGTATTAGTGAAGGATTAGCTAGAAATATTATTTCGGCAAGTTTTAATGGTACAACGGTTGAAACCACTACTCCATTGACCACCGATGGGTCTCTTGTTTTATATTCTTGGAAAAATGATGAAGGAAAAAAAGCGTTTTGGCATAGTTCTGCTCACGTTTTAGCTCAGGCTATCGAAACGTTATATCCAAATAGCAAATTAACTATTGGTCCTGCTATTGATAATGGCTTTTATTACGATGTAGATTTTGGTGACGAAACTATTACTGACAAAGACTTTAAGACTATTGAAAATAAAATGTTAGAGATTGCGAGAGGTAAACATGAGTTTGCTATGCGATCTGTAACTAAAGCTGATGCTTTGTCTTTATATAAGGACAATGAATATAAGACTGAATTAATTGAGAACTTAGAAGACGGGACTATCACTTTTTGTGACCACTCTACTTTTACCGATTTATGTCGTGGTGGACATATCCCAAATACTGGGATTATTAAAGCTGTAAAAATATTATCTGTTGCTGGTGCTTACTGGAGAGGTGATGAAAATAAACCACAATTAACGCGTGTTTATGGAACGTCTTTCCCGAAACAAAAAGAATTAACTGAATATTTACATCTTTTAGAAGAAGCAAAAAAACGTGATCATAGAAAATTAGGTAAAGAGCTTGAGCTTTTTACTTTTTCTCAAAAAGTAGGCGCTGGTTTACCTTTATGGTTACCAAAAGGTGCTGCTTTACGTGAGCGTTTAGAAGATTTTTTAAAGGCGGCACAGAAAAAGGCCGGTTATGAAATGGTGGTTACGCCACATATTGGTCAAAAGGAACTTTATGTTACTTCTGGACATTACGAAAAATATGGTGCTGATAGCTTCCAACCTATTACGACACCTAAAGATGGTGAAGAATTTTTACTAAAACCAATGAACTGTCCTCACCACTGTGAGATATACAACAGCATGCAATGGTCTTATAAAGATTTACCAAAGCGTTTTGCTGAATTTGGTACTGTTTATAGATATGAACAAAGTGGAGAATTACATGGTTTAACTAGAGTTAGAGGATTTACTCAGGATGATGCACACATTTTTTGTACTCCAGATCAATTAGATCAAGAGTTTAAAAATGTTATTGACTTAGTGTTATATGTATTTGGATCTTTAGGATTTGAAAACTTTACGGCACAAGTGTCTTTACGTGATCCTGAAAAGCCAGAGAAATATATTGGAAGTTTAGAAAACTGGGAGAAAGCAGAACAAGCCATTATAAATGCTGCCAAGGATAAAAACTTAAATTATGTTATAGAAACTGGCGAAGCTGCTTTTTACGGACCTAAATTAGATTTTATGGTCAAGGATGCTTTAGGTAGACAATGGCAATTGGGAACTATTCAGGTTGACTACAATTTACCTGAACGTTTTGAATTATCTTATAAAGGGAGTGATAATGAAAGCCACAGACCGGTAATGATACACCGTGCTCCTTTTGGAAGTATGGAACGTTTTATTGCTATTTTATTAGAACATACTGGTGGAAATTTCCCGCTTTGGTTAATGCCAAATCAAGTTTCTGTATTAACTCTTAGTGAGAAATACGAGAAATACGGAGAAAATGTTTTAACTTTGCTAGAAAATAACGAGATTCGTGCTACTTTAGATAACAGAAGTGAAACGATAGGAAAGAAGATTAGAGAGGCTGAAATCAATAAAACGCCTTATATGATTATCATTGGAGAGCAAGAAGAAAATGAAAACAAGATATCTGTAAGACAACATGGTGGTGAAGATTTAGGCACGATTAGTGTAGAAACCTTTGCAGAGATTGTTAAAACAGAGATAAATAAGACAAAAAGACAATTTTAAAATTAAGTTTAACTAAAATATATAAGTCATAGCAATACGTAGAAAAAGATCAAGAGGTCCGGCAAGAATCATTAAGGAAGATCAGCACAACATTAACGGAAAAATTAGAGCAGAAAAAGTGCGTCTAGTTGGAGATAATGTTGAAGTAGGAATCTATACATCCAAAGAAGCAAGAGAGTTTGCAAGAGAGCAAGAGCTTGATTTGGTAGAGATTTCTCCTAAAGCAGTTCCACCTGTATGTAAAATAATGGATTACAAGAAGTTTCTTTATGAACAGAAGAAGCGGGAAAAAGCATTAAAATCCAAGGCTACTAAAGTTGTAATTAAAGAAATTCGGTTTGGACCACAAACAGATGATCATGATTACGAGTTTAAGAAAAAACATGCCGAAAAATTCTTAAAAGAAGGTGCAAAGCTAAAAGCCTTTGTTTTCTTTAAGGGACGATCGATTGTGTTTAAAGAGCAAGGACAAATATTATTATTACGTTTAGCCCAAGATTTGGAAGAAATTGGTAAAGTAGAACAAATGCCAAGACTTGAGGGAAAACGTATGACAATGTTTATTGCACCAAAGAAGTAAGAAGTTGCTGAAAAAATTTCAGTACTTAAAAATATTATAAGCGAAATAATTAAAACTAGGAAACAAAATGCCTAAAATGAAAACAAAATCTAGTGCTAAAAAGCGTTTCAAGCTTACTGGTACTGGTAAAATTAAAAGAAAGCACGCTTTTAAGAGTCACATCTTAACAAAGAAGTCTAAAAAGCGTAAGCTTAAGTTAACTCATGACGGTTTAGTACATAAAGCGGATGAGAACAACATTAAAGTAATGCTACGTTTAAAGTAACATTACCTTAATTGGTTACAAATTATTATTTATAAACCCTGGAGTTAGGCCTATATAAAGTGTTATTAATTAACCGCCTACTACAAAACACATTAAAATTATGCCTAGATCAGTAAATTCTGTTGCCAAAAGAGCCAGAAGAAAAAAGGTGCTTAAACAAGCAAAAGGTTACTTTGGACGTCGTAAAAACGTTTGGACAGTAGCAAAAAATGCGGTTGACAAAGCTATGCAATATGCATACAGAGACCGTAGAAATAAAAAGAGAACTTTCCGTGCATTATGGATCACGCGTATTAACGCTGGAGCTAGATTACATGGATTGACTTACTCACAATTTATGGGGAAAGTAAAAGCTAACAATATCGAATTAAACCGTAAGGTTTTAGCTGATTTAGCAATGAACAACCCAGATGCTTTTGAAGCAATTGTGAACAAA
This sequence comes from Psychroserpens sp. NJDZ02, assembly GCF_004843725.1. Classification (NCBI taxonomy): domain Bacteria; kingdom Pseudomonadati; phylum Bacteroidota; class Flavobacteriia; order Flavobacteriales; family Flavobacteriaceae; genus Psychroserpens; species Psychroserpens sp. NJDZ02. The sequence continues at coordinate 127,433 of NZ_CP039451.1, forward strand.
GTAAAATAAAAGGCATTTTGCCAATTGTATAACAATACTTCGCTTATAACATAGAAAATCCGATTCTTAATTGAATCGGATTTTTTTATGCTTTTAATTATAACTTAACGCTAAATATTGCTGTTTTTGAAACAATACAATTAGATTTACAATCTAAACGCATTACACACTTATGAATTTAAGTCAAGTCAAATTAATAGTTTCCGATTTAGATGGAACGTTACTTAACTCTAATCACGAGGTAAGCTCGGAATTCTTCAAACTTTTTAAAATATTACAATCGAAAAACATTTTATTTGTTGCTGCTAGTGGGCGTCCATATTACAGTATGATTGACAAACTAGCACCAATAAAAGACGACATTATTATAGTCTCTGAGAATGGTGGATTGGCTATAAAAAAAGATGATTTACTTATTTCTAATACATTCAGAAAAGAAAATTTAAGTGCTATATCGCATTTAGTACTTAATTTAAAAGATACCCATCCCGTTTTTTGTGCAAAAGATAAGGCTTACGTTATTAGTAAGTCAAAAAAACTAATGTCTCTTTTAAGTGAATACTATTCTAATTACGACATCATAGAAACTATAGCTGATATTGAAGAAGACATTTATAAGATTGCATTATACCATGAAGAGAGTTCTGAAAAGTATATATACCCTTCTGTAAAGCATCTAGAATCTAATTTTAAGGTAAAAGTATCGGCAAACCATTGGGTAGATATATCAGAAAACATTGCCAACAAAGGATACGCGATAAAACACATACAAGAACTTCACAACATTACCGAAGCAGAAACTATGGCTTTTGGTGACTATAATAATGACATCGAGATGCTAAAGTTAGCCCATTTTAGTTATGCTATGGAAAATGCGCATCCTAATGTGAAAGCTGTCGCTAATTATACTACTAAAACCAATAATAACAATGGCGTGGAGTTTATTATAAAACAACTCATTGAAAGTTTAGACTAACTGTTTCTATTTATAGAAAATAACTTTACTTCAGACTCTTTACCTTTTAAGGCGATATTCCCTATAGACTCCAGTTTATATTTATGCAACTTTAATTTACCCAATAAGGTTTCAGAAATTAAAAGCGTCTCGTTGTAAGCATTACATTCCCCTTGAATTCGTGCTGCCGTGTTTATAACATCACCATGGTATGCAATCTCCTTTTTAATTGTTCCTACTTCTGTCACAATTAATTTTCCACCGTGTAGACCAGCTTTAAACTTAGGTAGAATTCCAAATTTTTTGATGTAGTTTTTTTCTTTTTTAAGTAATCTATCTTGAAACTTAAAGAATAGTTCCGCACAATTGTTATCCTTTATTCCTTTATCAAAAGGCCAACTTATTACTGCTTCATCACCAACGTATTGATAAATCTCTGCATTATAATTAGGCAATACATAGTTGAGATCATAAAAGCATTGTTGTATCAACTCGCTATATTTAAAATGCCCCAATTGTTCTGCAATAGTCGTCGACGCTTGTAAATCTAGAAACATAAAAATGCGCCTTTCTTCTCTAGGTTTTTTATATTTTCCTATCAATTGATTAAAGAAAACACCTCTACCAAAATTATCTTTGGCAATCTTTAAAAATGAAAAAATTAATGAACAGATCACAAAATAACCAACAACCAACCAAAATACTTTATTTTGAATCCACCACCCTTGTTCATTTGGTAAATTTCTGTCAATTTGTTCTTCAATTAAAGTTATAATAAAATTAGTCGAAAGAATTAACATTAATAGATAAATCAGAGATTTTTCTACCAAAACCAATCCCGTCGAAAGTTTATTTAATCGCAATTTTTCAAAAAGAAACTCTACTACAGCATAAATACAGCCCACTACAATTCCGGAAAATACACCAAACTCTAACCATTGGGTTATTGGTATAACGTCGCTATCTAAACCTGGAATATCCTTTCCTACTTCAAAAGCCTTTCCTCCCTCTACTCCTATTTGAAAGTACCGAATCATTATAAATACGCAAAACGCTATAGACCAAAAAACAATGGTCGCTACTAGTAATCTAAAAAACTGAACTAATAAATTTTTCAAAAGCTATATTTATTGAGAGATTTCATCAATTGCTACTCTAAACTCAGACCAACTAATTAATTGATCACCATCTTTATCGTAACCTTCTATTAACTTGGATGAAATTATACCACGTATAAAGCCACTGATCTCTGCTTCTTGTAATAGATTTTTAATTTCTGACTTAGACAATTTTTGATCTCCATTGTCATCAAAAAAATCGAATGCTTTTTTCGGTGTCTCAAAATGGGTTGTAATTAAAATTTCTATTTTTTTTAGGATATCACCTTTTGTTGACATAATATTTGAAATTAAATGATTGCTGTTCTCTATTTTTTGACTGTTACTTATGCGTTAAGGATGGAAAGGTCTGTATGAACTCCTCGCAGAGCGCGAACCTTGCGAGCCTGCCCTTTGTGGTAACGCCCAAAGTTATGTTTTTTGTTTCTTCTTTTTAGCAGCTGGAAACAACACATTATTAAGTATTAATCTATAACCTGGTGATGTTGGATGTAATTCTAATTCTGTTTTAGGATCTCCAACTTGGTGTGTGTAATCTTCTGGATCATGCCCTCCATAAAAAGTAAAAAATCCTTTTCCTTTTATACCATGGATATATTTAGCCTCGCCATTAGTTTTGTTTTCTCCCATGACTAAAACATTAGATTTTATTTGATCCCTTGTAAAAGAGGTGGTTTGTCCCATAAATCCCTTAACCAATGCTGTATGATTTTGACATAACATCGTTGGAATTGGGTCCCATTTTGCAGAAAAGTCCATCAGTGAAAAATAATCTGTTTCTTTGAGAATCTTACGTTTCATGGTCATGTCGATACTAGAAAACTCATACACTAAAGGGCTGCGCTCCAAAGTATAATCTTTAAATGCAAATGTTTTTGAAAACTCAATTTTAGATTGGTAATTACCATCACTGGCATCTCCATCAAACATTGGTTCGCATATGTCTATACCTGCTGCGGATAATGCTATATCAAAACTTTCTGTTGCACTACACATAGCAAACATAAAACCACCTCCAACTACATAATCTCTAATTTTTAGTGCAACATCACGTTTTTCTTCAGATACTTTGTTGTAACCTAATTTAGTTGCTAATGCTTCTGCTTCCTTTTTCTCTTGAATATACCAAGCTGCTTGTCTATATCTCGCATAAAATTTACCAAATTGCCCCGTAAAGTCTTCGTGATGTAGATGTAACCAATCGTACAACAATAATTCATCTTTTAAGACTTCTTCATCATAGATTGTTTCATAAGGGATTTCTGCATAACTTAAAACCATTGTAACTGCATCATCCCATGGTAATTTACCTTTTGGAGTATAAACCGCAATTTTTGGCGCTTTTTCTAGCACAACGGATTCCATATTCTTACTTGGACTAGCTATTTCTTTTAGAATCTGTTCCGTTTTGGTATCAGAAATAACCTCAAAACTTACGCCTCTAATTTGACATTCTCTTTGTATATCTTTACTGTCAGGTAGTAAAAAAGCCCCTCCTCTGTAATTGAGTAACCATTTTACTTTTACATTTTTCGCTAAAGTCCAATACGTAATCCCATAGGCTTTTAAATGATTTTTTTGTGTATCTGCATCCATAGGAATTAAGATATATGAAGCAAACAATTGATTTGCACATAGAAACAAAAATAAAAATATAGCTATTTTTTTCATTTAAAAAAAGGATTTTATAAGTTGAAAGATACTTAAAAAAACCCCCTTATAGAAAAGGGATTAGTATTAAATTAACTTGTGGATCCAGAAAGCAGATCTGATATGATTTTTGTTTTTGGAAATTGCTCTAAAATAATTTTAAGAAACACTGTGATTGGGATAGCCATAATTAATCCTGGTATACCCCATATAAACCCCCAGAACATCAACATTACTAATACTGCAATAATATTAATAGAAAAAGATTTACCCATAAAAACAGGTTCTAAAATAGCTCCAAATAACACTTGAACTCCGGTAATTGATAATGTAAAAAATAATAAAACACTCATGTTTTCAACTTCGACAAAAGCAAAAATAGACAACAAAATAACAGTGATAAAAGACCCCACCATTTGTACAAAGTTAATTATGAAAGCAAATAAGCCCCAGAAAATAGGAAAGCTAACATCGAAAAAATAACACGCTAATCCAGTACCTATCCCTGTTAAAAAACTAACTAAAAACTTAACTTTAATGAATTTAATTAGGTCTTTTTCAATTTTCATGAACGTTTTAATAGACGTATGTTTTTTCTTTAGAATGGTTTTATTAATTACCTGTTCAACATTTATTGACTCCGCTAACCACAAAACGACGAAAAATGTCGTCATTAATAATGCTGTTAAAAATTTACTGATAAAACTTAATGTTGGAGAAAGATTACTTAATAAAGCTTCTTTATTTAAAAGTCTAGTTAAGGATCTACTACCTTCCACCTTGTCTACTCCAAAAAACGCCTGACTATTATCAATTAATACGTTGATTTTATCTTCCGCTTTGTGAAAAAATTGAGAATCTGAAGCTATAATTTCTTTACTAGATAATTTCACCAATTCTATTCCAGCCTTAACACCTAAAGCAATAACAAGTAACACCACAAAAACACTAACTGCTTTTGGAAGTTTTCGTTTACGTAAAAAACGCATTAATGGTAAAAATAACAATGCAATAAACATTGAGAATACTAACGGCACGAAAATAAAAGATAACACTTTTAGTAAATAAAAAATAATTGGTATTACAATTATTAAAAGCAAATAGTTAGTCGTTTTGATTTTATCCATCAAAGTAATAATTAATTTATATTAAAAAGGTACGTCATTATCTTCTTCTGGTGCTCCAAAAGCATCATTAGCAGAAGGGAAATTATCTGGTGCAAATGTATTATCATTTGCGGCAGCATTCATTTTACTATGAAATTCTTGTCCAAAAGGGGTATCAAAGTCATCTAAGTTATCAAACTTACCTAAATGTCCAATAAATTTAAGTCTAATACTTTCCAAACCACCATTACGGTGTTTTGCTACAATAAACTCTCCTTGACCTTCCGTAGGCGAGCGTTCTTCATCATCCCACTCATCAATTTTATAATATTCCGGTCTGTAAATAAAACTTACAATATCGGCATCCTGCTCAATCGCTCCAGATTCACGTAAATCGGATAGTAGAGGACGTTTACTTCCTCCACGCGTTTCTACAGCACGCGATAGTTGCGATAGTGCAATTACTGGTAAACTTAATTCTTTAGCTAAAGCTTTTAAGTTACGCGAAATAGTCGATATCTCTTGTTCACGGTTACCACCTGATCCGGCAGCTGTCATTAACTGTAAATAATCAATCATGATCATTCTAATACCGTGTTGCGATGCTAAACGACGTGCTTTTGCACGTAAATCAAAAATAGAAAGTGAAGGTGTATCATCAATAAAAAGTGGTGCTTTTTCTAAAGCTTTTACTTTTACGTTAAGTTGTTCCCACTCGTGCTTCTCTAATTTACCTGTTCTCAGTTTTTCTGAAGACAATCCAGTTTCACTAGAAATTAAACGTGTAATTAACTGTACAGATGCCATCTCCAGAGAGAAAAAGGCTACTGGTATATTTGAATTTACAGCTACGTTTCGTGCCATAGTCAAAGTAAAGGCTGTTTTACCCATACCTGGACGTGCTGCAATAATAATTAAATCACTTTCCTGCCATCCAGACGTCAATTTATCTAGTTTATTAAAACCAGAAGGCACCCCACTCATCCCCTCTTTTTTGGAGATTTCTTCAATTTTCTTTTTGGCTTGTATTACAAGGTCTTGCGCCGTTTCACTCGACTTTTTAATGTTTCCTTGTGTTACTTCATACAATCTAGATTCGGCTTTATCTAAAAGGTCGAATACATCTTGAGTTTCGTCATAAGCTTCCTCTATAATTTCTGAAGAAATTTTAATCAAACTACGTTGAATAAACTTCTGCAAGATAATACGAGCATGAAATTCGATATGGGCAGAAGACGATACTTTCTGCGTTAAGGAAATCAAATAAAAATCTCCACCAGCTAAATCTAAGGTCGAATTTGTCTTTAATTGAGTAGAAACTGTTAATAAATCTATGGGTTGACTTTCTTGAAACAACATAAAGATTGCTTCAAAAATGTGCTGATGCGCTTCTTTATAAAAAGCATCGGCACTTAAAATATCAATGACTTCATCAACCCCTTTTTTATCAATCATCATTGCACCAAGTACTACCTCCTCTAGGTCTAAAGCTTGAGGTGGAATCTTACCTTTTTCAAGGTTAATTATAGTGCTTCTATCAACTTGATAGCCTTTTACTTGATTGGGTTGCTTCATTTATATAATGTAATATTAAGTTAGAAACTTAATGCTCTTTTGGTTAATTATTGATTAAAAAAACAGATTTAAGACTTAGCGAAAGTAAATAAATTGTTAAGAAATATTGAATTACAAAGTTACTCAATCTTAACAGGTCATCAACATTTATAGTGTTAATAAGTCTATTTTTTTGTTTATAAGCATAAAAAAAAACCTGAAGCCTAAACTTCAGATTTATGTTAGCAAATGGATCTATAAGGTCTACCCCTTAAAAACGCCCATTTCGCAATATTTTTCAATACGTTTATTTACTAATTCTTTTGGTGATAAGTTTTTAAACTCATCGTAAGCTTTAACAATTGCAGCAGATACCGTTTTAAAGGTTGTTGCTCTATCAGAATGCGCTCCACCAAGTGGCTCTTTAATGATTTCGTCAACAATTTTCATTTTTTTCATATCAGTAGGCGTTAATTTTAATGCCTCAGCTGCTAACTCTTTATATTCCCAACTTCTCCATAAAATAGACGAACAAGATTCAGGAGAAATTACTGAATACCAAGTGTTTTCCAACATCATAATCTTATCTCCTACTCCAATACCTAATGCACCTCCAGAAGCCCCTTCACCAATCACTATGGTAATAATAGGCACTTTTAAACGTGTCATTTCTAAAATATTTCTGGCAATAGCTTCTCCTTGCCCACGTTCTTCTGCTTCTAAACCAGGATATGCTCCAGGTGTATCCAATAATGTAACTACAGGAATACCAAATTTTTCAGCAGATTTCATCAATCGCAATGCTTTACGATATCCTTCTGGATTAGCCATACCAAAATTACGGTATTGTCTAGTTTTGGTATTGTATCCTTTTTGTTGGCCAATAAACATAAAGCTTTGATCTCCAATTTTACCTAAACCACCAATCATAGCCTTATCATCCTTAAAACTTCTATCGCCATGAAGCTCTAAAAAAGAGTCACCACAAAGTGATTTAATATAATCTAAAGTATATGGTCTATCTGGATGACGTGACATTTGTACACGCTGCCATGGGGTCAGGTTTTTGTATATTTCCTTTTTTGTTGCTACAAGCTTTTTCTCTATCTGCTTGCAAGTCTGTGTCACATCTACATCACTCTCTTCTCCAATAATTTGACACTTTCCTAGTTGTTCTTCTAGTTCTTTAATCGGTAATTCAAATTCTAAATATTCCATAGGGAATGATAGTTTTGTTTATTTGTTAGCTAGCAAAATTACATATTTTTTATTTCAAATTTTAAGAATTCGGCTAAAAAGCATCCTTTTTAACGTTAAAATTTGATAATCAATCAGTTTGTTTGCTCTTGTTTTTTTTGAAGTTCTTCCAATTTTTTAAAATACCATTACACAAAACGACGCCCAAAATAATAAAAGCTCCTATATAAAATGAAGATGACATTGTTTCTGACTCTGGAAATAACATTAGGGCTAAAACTATTCCGTAGATTGGCTCTAGATTGTATGTTAGTACAACTGTATATGGACTTATAAAACGCATTACATGTACCGAAGCGATAAATGCATAAGCAGTACATATTGAAGCCAAAACAAATAACCAAAGTCCATCAGACATTGAGATATTAAAATGGTTAGTATTAAAGCCTTCTCCAAAGCATAAAATATAAACAGAAATAAAAAACACACCACTTATAAACTCATAAAACGAAATCTTAGTTGCGGAATGCTCTTCCATGAACTTACCATTAAGAACCGCAAATAATGATGATAAAAAGGCCGAAATAACACCTAAAATCATACCGTCTATATATTTAAACTCGCTTCTAACAATTAAGTATATTCCAAAGACGACTATTAGACCAAAAACAATCTCGTAAGCAATAATTTTACGTTTATATATGATTGGTTCTATAAATGAAGCAAAAAATGCACCCGTAGAAAACATTGCTAATGCTATTGACGCGTTTGACACTTGAATAGATCCAAAGAATGTAATCCAATGTAAAGCAATAATGACACCCGCAATAGCAAATTTAAATAAAGCTTTTTTGGTAATTGAGATATTAATCTTTGCAATTTTAATATATACAAACATTAAAACTGTAGCGATAAGCATCCTGTACCAGACTAAACTGACTGCATTTAAAGTAATTAACTTACCTATAATGGCTGTAAATCCAGCAATAAATACTAGAAGATGTAAGTGTAAGTAATTTTTAAGCTTATCGTTTTGCATTACGCAGTAAAATAATGGCTAAAATTCCAAAAATAATATTAGGAAACCATACTGCCAATAACGGTGAAAAATCTGATTGAGAGGCCAATGTCCCAAAAATTTTATCAAAAAAGACAAAGATCATTGCAATACAGATACCAAAAGCTAAATTAACTCCCATACCTCCTCTACGCTTTCTTGAAGATACGGCTACTGCAATAATAGTTAATATAAAAACAGACACTGGTAAACTCCACTTTTGATATTTAGCCAATTTATAGCGTCCTATATATTTAGATCCGCGTTGCTCTTCTCTATCAATAAATTTAACTAATTCATTATAACGGAGTGTTTCTGCAATATAGTCTTCTGGAGTTAAATCTTCTAAATCAAAATTAAAAATAGTGTCTTTTTTTCTTTGTATATCTAAAACATCATTATTCCCACCAATTATTCTTTTAACATAATTACGTAAAACAAATGCAGAGTCCTCTTCCAAATATCTAATGTTCGAAGCGCTTATTTTATAACCCATTTTTTGACCTTCAAAATGCTCTAAAGTAAAATTAACCCCTGTCCTATTTTTTGTATCAAAACTAGTAACATAAATAATATCGTTATCATTTATTTGTTTGAGAACATTGGTCGTATTATTAGTTTTCTTACCTGAAAGGTATTTATACTTAAAATTATTAAAACCTTTACTAGCGTTGGGCGCTAAATACAAACCTAGAATAATCGAAATAATCGCGACAATAGTTGCCCCTATTAAATAAGGTCTTAAAAATCGTGAAAATGATACACCTGAACTTAAAAAAGCAACAATCTCTGTATTATTGGCTAATTTGGAGGTAAACCAAATCACTGATAAAAATAAAAACAGGGGAAACAATAAGTGGGCAAAATATATTGTAAAGTCTAAAAAGTAGACCATAACTTCCCCAAAAGGCACATTTTTCTCTAATATTTTCCCTATTTTCTCAGCCAAATGCACTGTTATACCAATAGGTATAAACAACAATAGCATGACAGCAAAAGTCAGTAAATAACGTTTTAATATGTACCAGTCTAATATTTTCATTTTATCTTAACTTCTCTAAAAGAAAGTAATACTGTGATTTAATTTAAAGTCTATTATCCATTTGTTTAACCATCTTGTCTTTCCATGCTCTAAAGTCTCCAGCTATGATATGTTTTCTTGCTTCTCGAGTTAACCACAAATAGAAACCTAAGTTGTGTATAGTTGCAATTTGCTTTCCTAATAATTCATTCACATTAAATAAATGACGCAAATACGCTTTACTATATTCTGTATCTACATAGGTAATTCCCATTTCATCAATAGGAGAAAAGTCTTCTCGCCATTTCAAGTTTTTGATATTTATTGATCCATGTGCTGTAAACAACATACCGTTTCTAGCATTACGTGTTGGCATCACACAATCAAACATGTCCACACCAAGCGCAATATTTTCCAAAATATTAATTGGTGTTCCAACCCCCATTAAATAACGTGGCTTATCCCAAGGTAATATATCAGTAACCACTTCTGTCATGGCATACATCTCATCCGCCGGTTCTCCAACAGACAAACCTCCAATAGCATTTCCTTCTGCTCCAACACCCGCAATATATTCTGCAGACTGTTTACGCAAATCCTTATAAGTACTTCCTTGAACAATAGGAAAAAAGGATTGAGAATAATCGTATTTTAATGGTGTTTTTTCCAAATGCGTAATACAACGTTCTAACCAACGGTGTGTCATATGCATAGATCGTCTAGCATAATTATAATCACACGGGTAAGGTGTACATTCATCAAATGCCATAATAATGTCAGCACCAATACTACGTTGTATTTCCATTACATTTTCAGGAGCAAACATATGGTAACTTCCATCGATATGAGATTTAAATTTAACCCCTTCTTCTTTAATTTTATTATTTCCAGATAAAGAATAGACTTGATAACCACCTGAATCAGTCAAAATATTTCTATCCCAATTCATAAATTTATGTAATCCACCTGCTTTTTCTAAAACATCAATTTGAGGTTTTAGGTATAAATGATAGGTGTTTCCTAAAATAATATCAGGGTTTATATCGTCTTTTAGTTCTCTTTGGTGCACACCTTTCACAGAACCAACAGTTCCTACAGGCATAAAAATAGGTGTCTCAATGACACCATGGTCTGTAGTTATTACTCCTGCTCTTGCGTTACTTTGTGTGTCTTTAGCTTTTAAATCGAAAGTCATTTTATCTCTTAAATCTTCTGCCAGCAAATATATATAAGAAAAATACAAAGGGTCCTAAATAGTTGCTAAAATTGAAAAATTTGTTAGCGATTAGTATAAATATCTATAATTGTTAAGAAATCGGCCTATTTCGTTAATAAGTGTCATCAATAATCTTGGTAAAGGCATATTAAAAAACTAATTTTGAACAAAATAATTAACCCATACAACATGGCAAGCACACAACAATTAGAAGATTTAACTACTCAAGTACGTAGAGATATTTTACGTATGGTACACAAAGTAAATTCTGGACACCCAGGAGGTTCATTAGGTTGCGCAGAATTTCTGGTAGCACTTTATCAAGACATAATGGATAGAAAAGAAGGGTTTGATATGGACGGTATTGGAGAGGATCTATTTTTCCTTTCTAATGGTCATATTTCACCTGTATTTTATAGTGTTTTAGCAAGAAGCGGTTATTTCCCTGTAGAAGAATTAAACACCTTTAGATTAATAAATACAAGACTACAAGGACATCCAACAACTCACGAAGGATTACCTGGTATTAGAATTGCGTCAGGATCTTTAGGACAAGGTTTAAGTGTTGCTTTAGGTGCTGCCCAAGCTAAAAAATTAAATGGAGATAAACATCTAGTGTATAGTTTACATGGTGATGGGGAAATGCAAGAAGGTCAAAACTGGGAGGCAATTATGTATGCTTCAGGAAAAAAAGTAGATAACATTATCGCAACTATCGATTTAAATGGTCAGCAAATTGATGGATCTACAGATACTGTTTTACCTATGGGAAGTTTTAGAGCTAAATTTGAAGCTTTTGGATGGACTGTCTTAGACATAGAAGAAGGTAATAGTATTGATGCTATTTTAAAAGGAATGGCTGAAGCTAAAAGTTTAACAGGAAAAGGGAAACCAGTTTGCGTTTTACTTAAAACAGTAATGGGTAATGGCGTAGATTTTATGATGCATACACATGCTTGGCATGGCAAAGCACCAAATGATGAGCAATTAGCTATTGGATTGGAGCAAAACCCTGAAACGTTAGGTGACTATTAATCAACTTGAATTAAGACAAAATGAAAACATATACAAATACAGGTAGTAAAGATACAAGATCAGGTTTTGGAGACGGATTAACAGAATTAGGGAGAACAAATCCTAATGTTGTAGCACTTTGCGCAGATTTAATTGGTTCTTTAAAAATGAATCAGTTTATAGAAGAAAATCCAGAACGTTTTTTTCAAATTGGAATTGCTGAAGCAAACATGATGGGGATTGCAGCAGGTTTAACTATTGGAGGTAAAATTCCTTTTACAGGTACATTTGCTAACTTTTCTACTGGTCGTGTTTACGATCAAATAAGACAAAGTATTGCTTATTCTGATAAAAACGTAAAAATTTGTGCTTCTCATGCCGGTTTAACTTTAGGTGAAGATGGTGCAACGCACCAAATTCTTGAAGATATTGGATTAATGAAAATGCTTCCAGGAATGACTGTAATCAACACTTGTGATTACAATCAAACTAAAGCAGCAACTATAGCTATTGCAGATCACGATGGTCCCGTTTACTTACGTTTTGGACGTCCAAAAGTAGCTAATTTCACAGCTGCTGATCAAAAATTCGAAATTGGAAAAGCCGTCCATTTACAAGAAGGTACAGATGTGACCATCGTTGCTACTGGACATTTAGTTTGGGAAGCATTAGAAGCTGCTAAAGTCTTAAATGAAAGCGGTATTTCTGCGGAGGTCATAAACATTCACACCATAAAACCATTGGATGCTAATGCCATTATTGAATCTGTTAAGAAAACAAAATGTGTTGTTACAGCAGAAGAACATAATAAGCTAGGAGGTTTAGGAGAAAGTGTTTCTAGAATACTATCACAAAATCAACCGACACCTCAAGAGTTTGTTGCTACAGATGATACCTTTGGAGAATCTGGTACACCTGCACAACTTATGGAAAAATATGGTTTAAATGCCGAAGCAATTATTAATGCTTGCGAACGCGTTGTTAAACGAAAATAAACTAAAAACATCACTTATCATAAGCGTTTAAAACTAATAATTTTAAACGCTTTTTTTTGTTCTATAATCAAATTAGAGTTGAGTATTTAAAATATATAGGCATAATAGTCGTTATAATTTGTGTTCATCAAATAAAACATCAATTATGAGAAATTTAATTATAACGTCAATTACAACGCTATTATTTTCGACATGTATTTACGCTCAAACAGAAAGTGGATTTGGCTTTAAAGGCGGATTAAACTATAATGGTAATGGGGATTACTTTGAATCTATTACCAATAATTATCAAAATGCAGATCGAAATATAGGCTACCATATAGGAGTATTTGGTAAATTAGGCTCCAAAATTTATTTTAGACCAGAATTAGTCTACACAGCAACAAAAAGTGATTACGATGCAGGTTCTTTCGAGTTAAAAAAATTAGACGCCCCTTTATTGGTTGGGATTAATATTATAGGCCCCTTTCATCTTTTTGGTGGACCATCACTACAATATATAGTAGATAGTGATTTTCAAAATTCAACAATTAATACTATCGAAAATGATTTTTCTATCGGCCTAAATTTTGGTATTGGCTTTAACCTAAACAAAATTGGTATTGATTTAAGATATGAAAGAGGCTTCAATGATAACGAAGCTACTATTATAAATAACAACATCTCTTCTCTCAACCCTAACAGGCTAGACACAAGACCAGAACAGCTCATACTTAGTTTATCAATAATGCTATAAAATAAAAAAGAGCCACTTTAAAAGTGGCTCTTTTTATTAATATAACTTTTATTTAATTACTAGTTATTATAATCTATTGAGATATTAGCTTCTAAATAATCTGATATACCGTTGTTATCAGAATCTACCAATGTAATAGTTTTAATAGTTATTACCCCATTAACTTCCTCACGTGATGTCTCATACTCGTTAGTTACCAAAACTGGTTCTACATCCCCATTATTAGTATCTACTACATAAACACTTTTCGTAATTTCATCTTTGGTAGAAACACCATCATTATCGTCATCATTATCTATAAAATTAGCAATACCATCATCATCTGTATCTTCATTAAAACCATCTCCATCATTATCTAGATCTTCTAAATAAGAAGGTATAGAGTCTCCATCATAATCAGTAACAATTCTAGTAAGCATGTCAAATTTAAATATTAGCGGATAATAACTAGGTATTGTCGTTGTACCCGATGAAAAATACCCTAAACCTGAAGGTATAAAAACAGCTCCTATCCCAAAATTATGATTCGTAGTTGTACCATCTCCATTTTCGGTATAACCGTCTCTAGTTCTAAATTCAATTAAAGCTTCTCTAAACCCAGTAATTACACCAAATATAGTTCCACTAACAGATGACAGATTAAAAGGGTTATTAACCACATCTGCATTATCAAAAACAGTACCATCCAATAACATTCCTTCATAAGTTACTCCTGCAGCATCTAATGGATGAACAATCTCACCTCGGCCTTCTCTTAAACTCAAATAATAAAGTTTATAATCTATATCATCTTCCGTCACGACTTTACTTAATAATTCAGGTCGGTTAATCAATGGAATAGCATCTAAGTTTCCATTCTCAGAACTAATTGTATCAAAAACAATTTCAAAGTTATCATTAGGTATAGTATAGAGATCCCCAAATCCAAATTCATCATAATTATATGTATGTGTACTAAGGTACTCTTCTATTTCAGCAATATTCTCATCATAAACTTCCTGTCTATCTCTTTCGACAAAAGTCGATGTATCATCGTCATCATCAGAATTACATGCTACAGTTAGCATAAATACGGATAAAAGTGCCAAAGTAATTTTTCTTAATTTCATTATTCTTATTTTTGAAGTTGCAAGATACATTTTAATATAATTTTGTACAATAACGTTAACGTCAATTTTAGAGAATTAATATGCGAATAGATAAATATTTGTGGTGTGTTAGATATTACAAAACTAGAAACATTGCAACCACTGCATGTAAAAAAGGTCATATTAAAATAAATGACCAAGTAGTAAAACCTAGTAGAGATGTCTATCCAACAGACACTATACAATTAAGAAAAGACCAAATTAATTACACATTAACCGTTTTGGATATACCTCCAAACCGTGTTGGAGCCAAATTAGTTGACATGTATAGAGTGGATAAAACACCAAAATCGGCTTTTGAAGCACAAGAATTGCTTAAATTAGCTAAAGACTATTACCGAAAAAAAGGTGTCGGAAGACCCACAAAAAAAGACAGAAGAGATTTAGATAATTTAAACATCGAAAATGAGCAATAACAGTACCAGTGAATTAAAAGATATAATTCTAGACAGCAACGCAATTAATAATAAATTAAGACGAATAGCTTTCCAAATATACGAGGCTAATATTAATGAAAAGGATATTATACTTGCCGGAATTGATGCCAATGGATATATTCTTGCTAAAAAATTAAAAACAATATTATCCAAGATATCCCCCATAACGCCAATACTTTGCAAAATAACTATTGACAAAAAAAATCCACGACTACCAATTAAAACATCTATCCAGCCAGAAGACTACCAAAATAAGTCCGTCGTTTTGATTGATGATGTACTTAACTCTGGAACGACTTTAATATATTGTGTAAAACACTTTTTAAATGTGCCTCTAAAACAATTTAAAACAGCTGTGTTAGTAAATAGAAACCACAAAAAATTCCCTGTCAAGGCTGATTACAAAGGTATCTCTCTATCTACTTCCCTGCATGAGCATGTCCAAGTAGACTTAGAAGGAAAAGATTGGAAAGCTTATTTAAACTAATTGAGAGACTATTTTATTTATAGTCTCTTCTGCAGAAATAGACGACTCAACAACCAAATTAGCTTGATTATAAAAATATGAGCGCTCAAAGATATGCTTAGCAATAAAGTCTCTTAAAGCCTCTTTGGTTTCTAAATGTGCTATTAATGGCCTTGTGCTATCTTTATAAAGTCGATCTGTCAAAACATCTAAACTCGTTTTTAAATAAACCGTCTGAACATTTTCTAACGCATTTAACCAAGTCATGGTATCATAAAAACACGGTGTACCTCCTCCTAAAGAAATAATTGTTTTATCAACTTTAGCAGTTATTTCTTTAAGATATAATTGCTCTAATTTCCTAAAATAGATTTCTCCTTTGGTTTTAAAAATATCAGAAACGCTTAAATTTTCTTTTTTTTCTATGTAGGCATCTAAATCTATAAAATTAAAATCTAACAATTCTGCTGTTTTTACACCGATTGTTGATTTTCCAGAAGCCATATATCCAACTAAAATTAAATTCATTTTTGACGTTATATATTGATTATTAAAATTATACAGAAGCATCACACAAAAAAACAAAAAAAAAATCAAAAATACCCTTGTATTTTTAATAAAAGATTATATATTTGCACCCCGTTACGGAAAAGACTAGTTAGCTCAGTTGGTAGAGCATCTCCCTTTTAAGGAGAGGGTCCTGGGTTCGAGCCCCAGACTGGTCACAATAAAATAATTAAGTAGTATTATTGGTTATTTTATCTTTTTACGAATACAAATATTGACCAGTTAGCTCAGTTGGTAGAGCATCTCCCTTTTAAGGAGAGGGTCCTGGGTTCGAGCCCCAGACTGGTCACTAAAAAAGTTAAGCAATCGCT
Source organism: Psychroserpens sp. NJDZ02 (assembly GCF_004843725.1). NCBI lineage: Bacteria > Pseudomonadati > Bacteroidota > Flavobacteriia > Flavobacteriales > Flavobacteriaceae > Psychroserpens > Psychroserpens sp. NJDZ02. Next base: position 143,981 of record NZ_CP039451.1, read on the forward strand.
TAACTTTTTTTTTATCTTTATTTTAAATTAGCGCACGTGGCGGAATTGGTAGACGTGCTAGCTTGAGGGGCTAGTGATTACTTATAATCGTGGAAGTTCGAGTCTTCTCGTGCGCACTTTTCCAAAATCTATTTTATAGTTAATTATTTCAAAATGTTTAACCTTTTAGTGTCTAAACTCGTTTTGTTTAACTAATTTAGCAAAATAATGAACAATATTAAGTCAAAGTTTAGCATTAAAGACCTAGAAAATCTCTCGGGTATCAAAGCACATACCATAAGGATATGGGAAAAACGTTATAATTTATTTGAACCAAACAGAACAGAAACTAATATTAGATATTATAGTTTAGCAAGCCTTCAAAAGATCTTAAATATAAGCTACCTGAACGCTAATGGCTATAAAATATCCAAAATAGCGAATTTAAAAACAGAAGAAATACCTTCTTTAGTAAAAAAAATATCTGAAGATAGTGATAGTAAAAATCACGCTGTTAATATTTTTAAATTAGCGATGATCAACTTTGATCAAACACTTTTCTACAACACGTTTAATGATTTAATAAGTGAATTTTCCTTCAAACACATTTTCTATAACATTTTAGTCCCTTTATTGGATGACATAGGGATACTATGGCAAACAGATACAATCACTGCGGCACACGAACATTTTATAGTCGAATTAATAAAACGTAAAATTTTAATCAACATAGACCATGCGATAAGTACTTCCAATGCTACTAATGATGATACCACATATGTTTTATTCCTACCTGACAATGAAGTGCACGAGTTAGGTTTGTTATATACAAACTACGAAATTATAAATCAAGGCTCGCATACCATCTATTTAGGACAAAGTGTACCAATCGATAGTTTAAAGTTTTTATTATCTCAATATAAAAAGATAACGTTTATTTCCTGCTTTACAGTTAAACCGGAAAAAGACTATATAAATAAGTATTTAGCTGAGTTTAATAAAAAACTTTTAAATAACACTAATAATAATCTGATCATTTCTGGGCGAATGACCGCCTATATTGATTCTGAGGTAAACCCGAAAATAACTGCTTTCAATTCTACAAAAGATGTTATTGAAAGCTTCTAATTTATTTTAATTAATGACTAAAAACATTGCAATTATTGGTTCCGGGTTTTCTGCTCTATCCGCCGCTTGCTATTTGGCTAAAGCAGGTCAAACAGTTACTGTTTTTGAAAAAAATGAAACCGTAGGTGGGCGTTGTAGACAATTTAAAAAAGAAGGTTTTACGTTTGATATTGGACCAAGCTGGTATTGGATGCCTGATATATTTGATAAATTCTTTGCCGATTTTGGTAAAAAGACATCTGATTATTATCAATTGGATAAATTATCTCCAGCTTATAAAATCTTTTTTAAAGATGAAGAAATCACTATTGGAGATACGCTTGATAAAATCTGTATAGAATTTGAGCGCATTGAACCAGGTAGTTCTGTGCAACTTAAAAAATTTATAAAAAAAGCAGGAACAAATTATGATATTGCTATTAATAAAGTCGTTTTAAAACCAGGAATTTCTCCTTTAGAATTGATTACTCCAGAAACAGCACTCCGGGTAGATCAATTTTTTAAAACTATTAGTAGTGATGTTAGAAAAAAATTCAAAAATCCAATGCTCATCTCTACTTTAGAGTTTCCTGTCTTGTTTTTAGGAGCCAAACCAAACAAAACGCCATCGTTCTATAATTTTATGAACTATGCCGATTTTGGTTTAGGCACTTGGCATCCAAAAGGCGGTATGTATGAAATAGTAAAAGCTATGAAAACCTTAGCAGAAACCTTAGGTGTAACATTCAAAACAAACAGTCCGATAACTAAAATTAACGTTACTAATAAAAAAGCAACATCCATAATTGTTAATAAACAAACGCTAGACTTTGATGTTGTATTAAGCGGTGCAGATTACCACCATTCTGAAACACTTTTGGATCAGCAGCATAGACAATATTCAGAAAAATACTGGAGTAAGAAAACATTTGCCCCTTCCTCCCTATTATTCTACATCGGATTTGACAAAAAGTTAAACAACATTCAACATCATAATTTGTTTTTTGATACCAATTTTGAAACCCATGCTGAAGAAATATATGATAACCCAAAATGGCCAACAGATCCATTATTTTATGCTAATTTTCCTTCGACAACAGATAGCAGTATGTCACCAGAAAATTGTGAAACAGGCTTTTTTCTAATACCTATTGCACCAGGTATCGCGGACACACCAAAATTAAGAGCACACTATTTTAACATTATTTTAGAACGCTTTGAAAAATTAACAAAACAAGATGTTAAAAATAATATTATCTTTAAAGAGTCTTTTTGTGTGAGAGATTTTATAAAAGACTACAACTCGTACAAAGGAAATGCATACGGAATGGCTAACACACTACTACAGACTGCATTTTTAAGACCAAAACTAAAAAGTAAAAAAGTAAATAATTTATATTTTACAGGACAACTAACTGTACCAGGTCCAGGCGTGCCACCAGCACTTATTTCTGGAAAACTAGTCGCAGAATTAATTAACAAACACCATAATAATTAAAATGAAATCATTATTCGACGCTGTTTCCTACGATTGTAGCAAAGTGGTTACTACCTCTTATAGTACTTCATTTTCACTAGCAACAAAAATGTTGTCCCAGACAATAAGACAAGATATTTATAATATCTATGGCTTTGTTCGCTTTGCAGACGAGATTGTAGACACTTTCCACGACTATAATAAACAGGATTTATTTGATCGTTTTGAAAATGACCTAGAATTAGCATTACAAGAAAAGATAAGCTTAAACCCTATTCTAAATGCCTTTCAGCACACATATCACAAATGCAATATAGATAAGCATATGGTGGAATCGTTTATGAAAAGCATGCGTTTAGACCTGTCCAAAACTAAATATACAACAGATCAAGAATACAAAGATTATATCTATGGATCTGCTGATGTTGTTGGCTTAATGTGCTTAAAAGTTTTTGTAAAAGGTGATAGCGAAAAATACGAATCGCTTAAAAGTACAGCAATGTCATTAGGGTCTGCTTTTCAAAAAGTGAATTTTTTAAGAGACTTAAAGGCTGACCATGAATTATTGGACAGAACCTATTTTCCTAATACCGATTTAACTAATTTAACAGAAGAAGATAAATTGTTTATTATTCAGGATATCGAAAGTGATTTTGAAGAAGGTTTAAAAGGAATCAAACAATTACCAATCGAAGCTAAATTTGGTGTATTCATGGCTTACCGCTACTACAACCAACTATTAAAAAAATTAAAGAAAACACCAGCTTTAGAAATAAAAAACACACGTATTAGAGTCCCTAATTACAAAAAGGCCGAACTTCTAACACGTAGTTATGTAAAATACCAACTCAATTTATTATAATAATGCAAACAGTATATTGGATATTAGTTTTTTTAGGAACCTTTTCTACAATGGAATTTATGGCGTGGTTTACACACAAATATGTCATGCATGGTTTTTTATGGAGCTTACACAAGGATCACCATCACAAAGATCACGACAGTTGGTTTGAGCGTAATGATGCCTTTTTTATATTTTATGCCATCGTTAGTATGACGTGTTTTTACCTTTGGAGTTATGAAGGCGTATGGTATTGCCTACCCATAGGTCTTGGTATTATGGCCTACGGTGCCGCTTACTTTTTAGTACATGACATTTTTATACACCAACGTTTTAAGTTATTTAGAAACGCAAATAACACCTACGCTAAAGGGGTCCGTCGTGCTCATAAAATGCATCACAAGCATTTAGGAAAAGGAGATGGCGAATGCTTCGGGATGCTTTTTGTTCCCTTTAAATATTTTAAAAAGTAAGCTACAAATTACATGCATAAACCCCATTATGATTACATAATAGTTGGTAATGGATTAGCAGGGCTACAACTAGCTTTAGCATTAGGGAAAGATGACTTTTTTAATGATAAACAAATAGCTCTAATAGATCCTTCTACAAAGTCTAACAATGACAAAACGTGGAGTTTTTGGGAAACAGAAGATAGCACTTGGGACAAATTAGCCTATAAAACTTGGCAAAAAGCTACTATTTATAGTTCAAAAAAAGAAATTAAGCTAAACCTAGATCCTTATACTTATAAAAGTATACGTGCCTTAGATTTTTATAATTATACCAAAGATAATTTAAAACAAAGTGATAACATTCACTTAATAAAAGACACCGTTACAAAAGTATCAGAACAAAACATGGTTACAGTAACCACAAAAACTAATAGTTATACTGCTACTCATGTTTTTGATAGTAGAATCACACCAGATTTTACAACTCAAAACAAAAAATACACCACATTATTACAACACTTTAAAGGTTGGATTATAAAAACAGAACAACCCGTATTTGATGATACACAGATAACAATGATGGACTACCGTTTAAAAGACGGAAATCAAACCACGTTTATGTATGTGTTGCCCTTTTCTAAGACTGAAGCTTTAGTAGAATTTACCTATTTTACAGAAAACACTGTTAACGCCTCGACTTACGATAGTTATATCAAACAATACATTTCTGATTATTTAAAAATTAAAAACTACACCATATCAGAAACTGAATCTGGTGTCATACCAATGACAACATTTCCATTTAGCAACAACAACACCTACAACATTACTAAAATAGGCACTGCTGGAGGTTGGGTAAAACCGTCTACAGGTTATTCTTTTAAACATACTCAGAAAAAAGTAACTAAGATTGTTGCCAATTTAAAAACCAACCAGCCACCTTCTAAAAATCTATTTATATCAAAATATAAATTCTATGATAAAATATTTTTAAAGGTTTTAAAAGACGAAAATTATAAAGGTGAATGGATTTTTGAGCAATACTATAGTAAAAACAATGTAAATACAATGTTTCGCTTTTTAGATGAAGAATCTACTTTTATCGAAGACATAAAAATTATGTGGTCTTTATTCAGCTTTAGCTTTATAAAAGCTTTTTTTAAAACGCTATAAACGCGTATATTTATCTGATGAAAAACATCATCTATTCCCTTCTTATCACACTTCTAGTATCCAACTGTAAAAAAGCTATCAATCGTGACATTATATACAATCCTCCAAAAATAGAAAGTCAGCTAGTTAGTGATGTTTACTTTGGGACCACAATAGACGATCCTTATAGAAACATTGAAAACACCAAAGACAGCACTGTTTTAAAGTGGTATAAATCTCAAACAGAATACACCAATAGCTTTATTGAAAACATAAATAATAGAACCTCTTTTATAGATAACACTTACGAGATCGATAATAGAAAATCTTATTATATAAAAAAGCATCACCTGACAGAAAATGACAATCGTTTTTATTTAAAGAAAAACATTGGAGAAGACTATTACAAATTATATTTCAAAGCTGTTAACGACTCAAGTGAAACACTATTATTTAATCCAAAAGAGTATAAAACAAATACTAAAAACGATTATATAATTAACTATATAAAACCAAGTTGGGATGAAAAGCATGTCGTGGTATCATTATCCTATTCAGGAAAAGAATTATCAGAATTAATTATAATTGATACTAAAACACAAAAACAGCACTCACAAATATTAGACAATGCTTGGCCAAACTCATTTTTAGGGATAAACTGGTTACCAGACAATAGCGGGTTTACTTATTTATATTTAACCAATCCAGATCCTAACAGCAGCAATTTTAAAAACAATAGTCAATCTGTATTATACACTTTAGGTCAAGATCCAAAAAAATTAAATTTTATATTTGGTAATACAACTCACCCTGCATTTAATATTATAAAAAGTGAATATCCATTAACAAAAATAAATGGAGCTAGTGATAAATATATAATTGGTTACCTCGCTGGAGTAGATAATTTTTGGGGCACTTATTATGCAAAAATCGAAGACCTTAAAAAAGGTCATTTAAATTGGAAGCTACTGTATACAAAAGAAGATAAAGTTAAAACTAATAAAGGTATTATTGTTAAAGACCAATTTATATTTATGTCTGGCTCAAATGCTGATAACTTCAAATTAGCTTCTATAAATTTAAATACTTTGAATTTTAAAAATCCACAAATTATTTTTGAAGAAAAGAAAGATGAAGTAATAACCTCCTTTAGGATTAACAATAATGCTATCTATCTAACGACAAGTAAATACGGCATTGAAGCATTCCTCTATCAAATAAAAGATGGAGAAACTAAACAAATTAAATTACCTAAAAAAGCTGGAACCATAAGTATAAGCCATAAATCTATTAATTATGATGATTTATGGGTTTCTATTAGTGGATGGACAAGCTCTAATGAGCGTTATAAATATAATTCTATAACAAATAAATTTACAGAAGACTACTTAACAGATAAAGTAGAATATCCTGAATTTAAAAATATAATCATTGAAGAAATTAGTATTCCTTCACACGATGGGGCTTTAGTACCTATTTCTATTATTTATAATAAAGATATAGAAAGAAATAGTAATAATCCTTCATTCTTTTATGGTTATGGCGCGTATGGAGATGGCATCAATCCATTTTTCTCACCAACCTTTTTATACTACGTACAAGAAGGTGGTGTTCTATGCATACCCCATGTTAGAGGAGGAGGAGAAAAAGGTGAAGAATGGAGAAAAGGTGGTTTTAAAAAGACTAAGCCAAACACATGGAAAGATCTAATAGCTGCTGTTGAATATCTTATTGATAATAAGTACACTTCCAAAAACAAGACTGCGATTTATAGTAGTAGTGCCGGAGGAATAATGGTTGGAAGAGCAATGACAGAGCGTCCAGATTTATTTGCGGCTGTAATATCTGAAGTTGGTGAATTAAATCCTATTAGAACGGAAGTTCAACCAGGAGCAGGCGGTTCTAATATTAGGGAATTTGGTAATGTAAAAGATTCTACCGAATGTATGGCTTTACTAGAAATGGATGCGTATCTACATATAAAAGATAGCACAAATTATCCAGCAACTTATTTAACCGTTGGAATGAACGACCCTAGAGTTGTCCCTTGGGAAAGCGGAAAATTTGCTGCAAGACTACAAAATACTAACCTATTAACAAAACCGGTGTTTTTATATGCCGATTTTGAGTCAGGACATAGCGGTAGTTATGGTAAAAAGTCATATGAAGAATGGGGGAATGTTTTAACTTTTGCTCTTTGGCAAACAGGTCATCCCAAGTATCAACTTAAAAAAGATTAATTGAGTAAATCATTAATTGCCTCTTTTACCGAATCACTATTCCAATTAGCTGCTCCATTTTTGTCAATTACGATAGCACCTTTTTGATTGATCAAAAATGTATGCGGAATGCTACTTACCTTAAATTGATTGATTATTGGAGTCTCTAAAGGCGTATAAACCTTAAAATTGTAACCGTTTTTATCCATAAATGCTTTAATGGTTTCCTTTTTTTCGTTGGATACAAATACAAATTCAATTTTATCGCTATAAGCTTCATATAATTTTTGCATACTCGGTAATTCGGCTATACACGGTGGACACCAAGTTGCCCAAAAGCTGACAAGTACGATTTTGTTTTCCGCTTGACGGAAATTATACACGCCACCATTCAGGTCTACTAAATTCCAATTATAATTGGTGATTCGCTCTCGCTTTGAATCGGTTTCAATACTGGGCGAAAATAACGCCAAGCCTTTATGGAGTTGTATTTGAATAAATTGCCTACTAGCTGGAATAATTAATAAGACTATAATCAGTCCAAAAACTATATTTTTAAATGTAATCTTAGGTTTTTGCATAAGTCTAAAAAATAAGAAGCACCTAATACAATTAGGTGCTTCAAATCTAACAAAAAAACAATTAAGAATTATCTGTTTACTGTCCCAGTTAATGATTGCACTGGTCCTGCTCCCATAGTTATAGAAGTACGCAATGCTGCATCCGTAGCCACATCTTTTAATAAAGGCTTTAAAACAAATGGAGCTGTACTGTTATCAGGACTTGGCTCTACAGATACTACAATCGTAGTTCCTCTTAAATCCGTTGGAAACGTAAATCCTGCTGGTGCATTTTGTAAGAAATCTTCACCTGGATATCCTGGGCCATTACCGGCGTCACCTTTAAAAGGAGACGTTGCTGCATTATCATCTGCCATAGAAGCATCTGTAAAAGTTCCTGTACTTATTGGTGTACCGTTTATTAAAGCCCATCCTTCATATTTCCATCCATCAGAAAGTTCTGGTAAATTTAATCCTGTTACAGGTATTCCCGAAGCGTTATCTAAAAACCAAACGCCACTTTCTTCATTTGTATCATCCATATCTGTAGGTGTCGCTAAAATAAATGCTCCTGCCGCTGTAGAAAAATCTGCTACTAAGTTAGAATTCACACTTGCTGAGCTTCCTGAAAAATCTCCTGATAACACTTTAGTTGCTGCTGGTGCTGGATCTGGATCGTTTGTTGGCTCAATAGATAAAACAAAAGCAGTAGCTGAAGCTAATTGCGTGCTTGATACTGAAAATGTTTTTGGAAATGTGTCCACATCACTAAATGTCCCTGTAGATACAGGTGCTCCGTTCACTATTACCCATCCTTCATATACAAAGTCGTCTCCAAGTGGGTCTAGTCCTGTAAGATTTAGTGTTAATTCTGATGTTTCCACCTGTGTTGTCGCATCATCATCGTCACTACATGACACACTTAATACACCAAGAGCCATTACAGCTAAATACATTTTTTTAATCATAATTTTGGTTTTAATTAATTAAACAATTTTTATTACAACTGTCGCTTCTTAAAATGAATCCTTACATATTTAACAAAAATAAATCCTAAAATTTAATTTAGGAGCTTTAATATCTATAATTTGATAGATTATGCGTTATTCTCTTTTTTAATTAAGTTAAGCGCACTTCCTTCGTTATACCAAGCAATTTGCGCTTCGTTATACGTATGATTAACAACTACTGTATCTTTAGTTCCATCGGCATGAACAACCTCAATTGTTAATGGTTTACCAGGAGCAAATTCGTTTAAATCTACAAAGTTGAATGTATCATCTTCTAAAATTAAATCGTAATCCGCTTCATTATTAAATGTTAATCCTAACATTCCTTGTTTTTTAAGGTTTGTTTCGTGGATACGTGCAAAAGATTTTACAATTACTGCCACAACTCCAAGATGTCTTGGCTCCATAGCTGCATGTTCTCTAGAAGAACCTTCTCCATAATTATGGTCTCCAACGACTATAGTTTTAACACCAGCAGCTTTATAAGCTCTTGCTGTATCTGGCACACCTCCAAACTCTCCTGTTAATTGATTTTTAACAAAGTTTGTCTTCTTACCAAATGCGTTAACAGCACCGATTAAACAATTATTAGAAATATTATCTAAATGCCCTCTAAAACGTAACCAAGGTCCAGCCATACTAATATGGTCTGTTGTACATTTCCCAAAAGCCTTTATTAATAATTTAGCACCAGAAATATCACTTCCAATTGGTGTAAATGGTGTTAATAATTGTAATCTTTCAGAATCCGAAGCTACTTTTACTTCCACGCCACTACCATCTTCATCAGGAGCTAAGTAACCATTTTCTTTAACTTCAAACCCTTTTGGAGGTAATTCCCATCCTGTTGGCTCATCAAACATTACTTCTTGCCCCTCTTCGTTCAATAACGAATCCGTTAAAGGATTAAAGTCTAAACGACCAGCAATTGCAATAGCAGCTGTAATCTCTGGAGACGCTACAAAAGCATGTGTATTTGGGTTACCATCTGCACGTTTTGCAAAATTTCTATTAAACGAATGCACAATACTGTTTTTAGGTGCATTTTTAGGATCACTATATCTAGCCCATTGTCCAATACATGGACCACAAGCATTCGTAAATATTTTAGCATCTAACTTTTCAAAGATTCCTAAAATACCATCTCTATCTGCTGTATAACGTACTTGCTCAGAACCAGGATTAATCCCTAATTCTGCTTTCATTTTTATACCTTTATCTAAAGCCTGTTGTGCAATAGAAGATGCACGCGATAAATCTTCGTAAGACGAGTTAGTACAAGAACCAATAAGTCCCCATTCTACTTGTAAAGGCCATTCGTTAGCTGTAGCCTTTTCACCCATAGTTTTACCAACTGGTGTTGATAAATCTGGAGTAAAAGGTCCATTTAATAATGGTCCTAATTCTGATAAATTAATATCTATGACTTGATCAAAATAATTTTCTGGATTAGCATATACTTCAGCATCTGCAGTTAAATAGTCTTTAACTTGATTTGCTGCATCAGCGACATCTGCTCTATCTGTAGCACGTAAATAACGTTCCATAGACTCGTCATATCCAAAAGTAGACGTTGTTGCACCTATTTCTGCACCCATGTTACAAATAGTCCCTTTTCCGGTACAAGACATAGATTTAGCACCTTCACCAAAGTATTCAACAATGGCTCCTGTTCCTCCTTTAGCAGAAACAATACCAGCCACTTTTAATATGACATCTTTTGGTGCCGTCCAACCAGATAATTTACCGGTTAACCTTACCCCTATTAATTTAGGAAATTTAAGTTCCCATGCCATACCTGCCATTACGTCTACAGCATCAGCACCACCAACACCAATAGCTACCATACCTAAACCACCAGCATTTACTGTGTGCGAATCAGTACCAATCATCATTCCTCCTGGAAATGCATAATTTTCTAAAACGACTTGATGAATAATTCCAGCTCCTGGTTTCCAAAAACCAATACCGTATTTATTAGACACAGACTCTAAGAAGTTAAAAACTTCACTACTCACACTATTAGCGTGTTTTAAATCAGTTGTAGCACCATCCTTAGCTTGAATCAAGTGATCACAATGTACCGTTGTCGGCACTGCAACATTATCTTTTCCTGCTTGCATAAACTGCAATAAAGCCATTTGAGCTGTTGCATCCTGACAAGCGATCCTATCTGGAGCAAAATCCACATAGTCTTTACCCCTTACAAAAGCGGTATTAGGTGTTCCATCCCAAAGGTGAGAATACAAAATCTTTTCAGAAAGCGTTAAAGGTTTACCGACAACTTTACGCGCTGCATCAACACGTTCCGTCATTTTAGAGTAAACACCTTTAATCATATCGATATCAAATGCCATAAATTTTATTTTTTTTAAATTCTACTTTAATCCTTACAAGATACGAAATATAGAGAGACTTTAAAAGCATCAATAATAGTATAGATTGATTCTAATATAAGTTATTTATATGCTAAAATTATTTAAAGTTCACGCATAAAAAAGCCCGAATCTAAGATTCGGGCTTTTTAATATATTTATTAAGTTGTTATGCTAACACTAACTTCTTTTTAGAAGGTTTAAAACTAGTTAATACGATGCCATCAACTGCAGCTTCATATTCAGCCATTGTAGGTGTTCTTCCTAAAATGGTAGACAATACCACTACTGGTGTAGAAGACAACAACGATTCTCCTTTCTTTTCTCCTGAATCTTTTACAACTCGACCTTGGAATAAACGTGTAGAAGTCGCCATTACCGTATCTCCTGGTTCAGCTTTTTCTTGATTCCCCATACAAAGGTTACATCCTGGACGCTCTAAATATAACATGTTTTCGTATTTAGTACGTGCTTCTCCCTTAGGTGCATCATCATTAAATTCGAATCCTGAATATTTAGTTAATATATCCCAATCACCTTCCGCTTTTAGCTCATCCACAATATTATAAGTTGGAGGTGCCACTACTAATGGTGCTTTAAATTCTACTTTACCATGTAGCGCCTCTATATTCTTCAGCATTTGCGCTAAAATTTGCATATCCCCTTTATGGATCATACAAGATCCAATAAATCCTAAATCCACGGTTTTAGTTCCTCCGTAGTAAGATAAAGGTCTGATATTATCGTGTGTATAACGTTTTGAGACGTCTTCATTGTTTACATCAGGATCAGCAATCATTGGTTCAGCAATTTCATCTAAATCAACAACAACTTCTGCAAAATAATTAGCATCCGCATCTGGTTTTAAAGCTGGTTTAGCACCTGACTTTAATTCTTCAATTCTAGCATTCGCTTTTTCAACTAAACCTTTAAGCATTTGCTTTTCGTTATCCATTCCCTTATCAATCATGATTTGGATACGACCTCTTGCAATTTCTAAAGATTCAATTAAAGTCTCTTCTTCTGAGATACAGATAGACGCTTTAGCTTTCATTTCTGCAGTCCAATCTGTAAATGTAAACGCTTGATCAGCTGTAAGTGTACCTAAGTGCACTTCAATAATTCTACCTTGGAAAACGTTATCTCCACCAAACTGATGTAACATCTGCTCTTGCGTAGCATGAACTACATCACGGAAATCCATAAATGATTTCATTTCTCCTTTAAAAGTTACTTTTACAGATTCTGGGATTGGCATCGTCGCTTCACCTGTCGCTAATGCTAACGCCACTGTACCTGAATCGGCTCCAAAAGCAACACCTTTAGACATACGTGTGTGAGAATCTCCTCCAATAATAATATCCCAATCATCCACAGCAAGATCATTTAAAACCTTGTGTATTACATCGGTCATTGCATGATATTTTCCTTTAGGGTCACGCGCCGTAATTAATCCGAAGTCATTCATAAAGGTCATTAACCTTGGTATGTTAGCTTTAGACTTATCATCCCAAACAGAAGCTGTATGACACCCTGATTGGTATCCTGCATCCACAATTGGAGAAATAATAGTCGCTGCCATCATTTCTAATTCTTGAGACGTCATTAAACCTGTAGTATCTTGTGATCCAACAATGTTTACTTCTACTCTTACATTAGATCCTGCATGTAATGTTTTACCTGGAGTTGTTCCTACAGCATTTTTGTTGAAGATTTTTTCAACAGCTGTTAGACCTTGTCCATCAATAGACACTTCTTTAGAAGTCGCATATACTTGAGGGATGTCAATTTCTAATATTTTACACGCTATAGTTTGTACTTTCTTTCCAAAAACAACTGCATAAGATCCACCCGCTTTAATAAACTCCATTTTTGGTGGTGTTAAAGCAGTAGAGATATCTTTTAACTCTTTGTCTCCGTTATATAATTTTTTAGTTTTTGTATTTATAGTTAAAACCGTACCTGTTTCTACAGAATAGGTTTGTTTTAAAACTGGCTCACCATCTGCATCTACTACAGTGTTACCATCAGCATCTTTTTGTTTTTCCCAATTTTTTAAATCGATACCAATACCACCAGTTACCCCAACCGTAGTTAAGAAAATCGGAGCAATACCATTTGTCCCAGCTATTACCGGTGCAAAATTGATAAAAGGTACATATTTACTAAACGGAACTCCGGTCCATAACGCCACGTTATTTACACCAGACATTCTAGAAGACCCTACTCCCATTGTTCCTTTTTCTGCGATTAACATCACACGTTTATCAGGATGTTGCTCTTTTAAAGCTAACAATTGATTCTGCATGTCTTTGTTATGCTCAAACATACATTGCCCATGTAATTCACGATCTGATCTTGAGTGTGCATCAGCACCTGGAGACAATAAATCTGTAGAGATATCACCTACACCAGCGACAAAGGTTACAATTTCAATTTCTTCATCAACTTCTGGAAGTTTTGTAAAAAATTCGGCTTGTGCATAGCTCTCTAACAATTCTTTTGCAATCGTATTTCCTGCTTTAAAAGCCTTCTCTAAAAGCGCCATATCTGCTTCGTATAAAAACACTTGTGTCTTTAATACTTTTGCAGCTTCTGTAGCAATAGCAACATCGTTTCCTAAAGCTAAATCTAATAATACATCAATTGATGGACCCCCTTTCATGTGTGACAATTGCTCAAAAGCAAACGCAGGTGTCATTTCTTCAACTACAGTTTCACCTAAAATAATTTCCTTTAAAAACTTTGCTTTTACTCCTGCAGCACTCGTTGTTCCAGGTAAAACATTGTAGATAAAAAAGTTAAGAGACTCTTCTCTATATGGGTTATTTACATCAACAATTTGAGTAATAATGTTGCTAAGTAATTCAGCACCATCAATAGGTTTAGGATGAAGTCCAAGTACTTTCCTGTCTTCAATCTCTTTTAGGTAATCTTTATAAGTGTTCATATAGTAATTAAAAGGATTATTTTTGAATCATAAACGTCCAATCAAGCTAACCTTTTAACTTAATTGAACCGCCTATTTAAGGCAAACAAAATTACAAAAAAATGAAGTCTTTTGAAAATATTTAAGATATTAGAATATTCACTGAACAAAATGCAGCAATAAGACCAAATACGACTTAAAAGATATCGAAATGATAATTTTTGATACTTTAAAATATTAAATTAATAACAAATCTAACTTGCAAACCATCTTTTAACCTGAGCAGAATCTCTAAATTTTATAATTGGATATTCAAAAAAGGAAAATAAGAGATAAGAAAGCACTAAAGTAGCACTCCAATAGAATACTAAAACACCCAATTTAATTAAATCGGATAGATCCGAAATAGCAACACATTGCTGAATACTTAATAGTACAATAGAATAATTTATTAGATAAATAGAATACGACCATAAACTAATAGCTGTAATTGGCTTTTTAAGTATTGTTGTTGATGTCCAATTTGAAAACATAGGAAATGTAAGCACTATACTTATTGAAACTATAGATAAATAATACACATTAAAGAACGTTGAAAAATGGTCAGGATTTAATGAGTTTATATAAATATAGACATGAATACCCATGAATAAAATAGCACCCAAACCACAGCTTATCCATTTATAACGTCTCCACGCTAAAGCATAATAAAATGCTAGAAAGGCAGCTAAAAAACCGTAGTAAATACTATCTAATCTATACACGACAACTTTACGCAAAGATTTACTCCAAGAAAAATCATTAGGACTATTGGTGATACCAACATCAAAAATAAATCTATGAAAAATTGAGACACATATTACAAGCAGTGTTACTACCAAAAACAACCATTTACTACTCTTTTTAAAAATTAAACTTAAAAGGAATACTAAAATGGGTCCAATTAGATAGGCAAATTCTTCGATAGTTAAACTCCATGATTCCGTAAAAAAATCAGCCTGTCTATTTGAGAAATTCTGAAGAAAAAAGAAATACTTGTAGAGTTGTTTTGGGACTTCAGTATTAAAAACGAATAACAAACCAATATTGATAAGTAATACTAAATAATAATTAGGCAACGTCCGTAACCAACGACGCATCCAAAACTGAGTGAAATTTTTAAACTTCGTTTGTTTAGCTTCTATCTGTTTAATTAAAATACCTCCAATTAAAAAACCACTAAGCACAAAAAAAAGGTCAACGCCGATAGTTCCAAAAAACTGAATGGTTTTAATAAGTGTTGACTGTGATTCGGGGAAAATTAAAATGGTAGAATGTGAGCAAAGAATAAGCAAAATCGCTAATGCTCTAACAACATCTAAACCAAAAATTCTTTGTTTGTTTGTTGTTATGGATTTCAATGGATCGTTGTTGAATTATTTCTGTCTTGCTACTTTTATAAGTTTTAGTATGCCCAAAAATATAGCACAAAATTCAGTAAAAGTTCCTAGAGTTAAAAGTAGACTCCCATTGGCTTCCCCTTGAATTTTAAATACAGCGCCTACTATAGTTAGCCCTATTCCTAATATCAAAAGAATTAATGGCACTTTAAATTGTTTCAAACTCATTTAAAATAAGCTTTTAATAATATGTTCAATAGTTACCCCTTCAGCTTCTGCCTTATAATTTTTAATCATTCTGTGACGTAAAATACTAGTTGCTACTGCTTGTACATTTTCTATATCTGGTGAAAATTTACCGTTAATAGCCGCATGTGTTTTTGCTGCTAAAATTAAGTTTTGAGAGGCTCTTGGACCAGCACCCCAATCGACATATTGCTTAACTAAATCTGCTGCAGAATCACTATTTGGTCTAGTTTTACCAACCATAGTTACCGCATATTCAATAACATTATCTGCTACAGGAATACGTCTAATTAACTTTTGAAAATCTACGATTTCTTGCGAAGTAAATAAGGCATTCACTTTGGGTCTATGATCAGAAGTTGTCGCCTTAACCACATCTACTTCTTCTTGAAAACTTGGATAATCTAAATTGATAGCAAACATAAAACGGTCTAATTGTGCCTCAGGAAGTGGATACGTCCCTTCTTGCTCAATTGGGTTTTGAGTTGCTAAAACAAAATATGGTAAATCTAATTTGTAATGGTGACCAGAAACTGTTACCGAACGCTCTTGCATAGCTTCCAACAAAGCTGCTTGTGTTTTTGGAGGCGTACGGTTAATCTCATCTGCTAATATGATATTAGCAAATATTGGCCCTTTGATAAACTTAAATTGTCTGCTTTCGTCTAGGATTTCGCTTCCTAAAATGTCACTTGGCATTAAATCTGGAGTAAACTGTATACGTTTAAAATCCAATCCTAAAGCTTGAGAAATAGTATTAACCATTAAAGTTTTGGCTAATCCTGGAACACCAATTAATAAGGCATGACCACCAGAGAAAATCGAGATTAAAATCTGATTAACCACATCGTCTTGCCCTATAATGACTTTGGCTACTTCTTGCCTTAACGCATTGTATCTTGTTACTAGAGATTTTACTGCTGCAACGTCTGACATATAATTTATTTATTTTTTAACCAGTTACTGCTAAAATCGCAATCTCTATGAGATTCGCTTATTTTAATATAAGTATCCGTTATTTTTTCGTTTTGCCATTTACCTATAGCTTCATATTGCTTTTCACTTAAAGCTAATTCTTTGATTTTTAAATAATCACGAGAGTAATCTGCATCATGATCTTCTATTCTATCAGTAACAGTAACTAGTTTAAACTTGATGTTTCCTTGTCTATCCGAATCTGTTAATACTTCACTGATTGCGTTATTTTCTAACCCTTGCAATTGTCCATATAATTCTGGATCCATTTTGGTTAACTCAAAATTGTAATCCTGAGTTTGCGGATTAATTAATTGTCCACCTTGATATTTTGTTTGTACTTCATCGCTAAATTCTTTGGCAGCCTCAGCAAAAGTATAATCTCCTTTATTAATGTCCTCTTTAATTTTTTCTATTCTTTCTTTAGCCTCCATAACTTCTTCATCAGAAATTTCTGGAACTAATAAAATGTGACTTACATCATATTCTTGACCTCTAATTTTTTCTAAGTATATAATATGATATCCAAAATCAGTAGCAAACGGATCTGAAATCTCCCCTTCTTGCAAAGAAAAAGCGACATCTCTAAATTCTTTTACCATTCTAGGGTTAGACCTATTCATTGGAGGTAGTTTTCCTCCAGCTTTTTTTGATCCTGGATCATCCGAATAAAATGCAGCTCTAGATCTAAAACTTTTTCCGTCTTCTTCTATTTCTCTTTTGTATTCTTTTAATTGATCAATTACACGTTGATTTTCGGTATCACTTACTTTAGGCTCAATTATTATTTGTGCTACTTTAAGTTCTGTTCCAAATCTTGGTCTTTCTTCTTTTGGTATTTTATTAAAAAACTGTCTTACTTCTTCCGGCGTAACTTCAATTTCATCAACAATCTTATTCTTCATTTCTGAAGCTAACTTATTGCTCTTATTAATTTCGAACATTTCTTCTCTAAAACTTGCTTCACTATCTTTTTTATAAAACTTAAGCAGCTCGTCCATGTTCCCATTAAATTGTTGCACAAATTGCTCCACTTGTTGGTTTACGTAAGAAGTAATCTCGGCATCATTAACCACAATACTATCTTGTATAGCATGGTGCGCATATAATTTATCTTCTAATAGCTTACCAAACAGTTGACAATTAGTCACCCCTTCTAAAGAAGCACCTTGCGCTTTTAATTGTAAAATCATTTTTTCAATATCGCTATCCAACACAATGTAATCTCCAACTACAGCAGCGACACCGTCTACTTTCGTCGCTCCATTAGCGACTATAGTATCTTTGATTATTTCTGGAGCTGTTTCGTCAATAACTTCTTGAGCTGAAGCAGTAAATATTGCTAGTAATAAAAACGCAAAAGAGGATAACGTTTTAGTTTTAATTGTAAATTTCAAATTGTTCGTTTTTAATGGCATCTTTAGTAATGTCCTTTTCTAATTGTTTAATTAATTCCAATTTTCGTTTATTAATAACGATTTGGTTAATTGTTGGTCTTACGTATTCTAGTGGTGCTGTATCGTTTCGTAATAATACATCATTTATTTGCATCAAATATAATCCTAATGAATCTTTGAGTTGTATAAAATTAGATTTTTTTAACAATTCATTTCTATTTTCCGGATGTACTGCTGTTATTTTTCTAATAACCTGATCTACTCTAATCCATACAGAATCTTTTAAAGAATAGGATTTAAATTGAATAGATACAGAATCAAGGTCTTTTCTATCTGTTTTATTAA
The DNA here is from genome assembly GCF_004843725.1 of Psychroserpens sp. NJDZ02. Lineage (NCBI taxonomy): Bacteria > Pseudomonadati > Bacteroidota > Flavobacteriia > Flavobacteriales > Flavobacteriaceae > Psychroserpens > Psychroserpens sp. NJDZ02. The sequence goes on from NZ_CP039451.1 coordinate 162,427, forward strand.
AGCGCTTAAATTTTGTTTTAATTTTTTCTAAATCTAAGCGATTAGCATCAACATTTACATATCTAAACTGTATTAAATCTTCATTTAATTTAAAAGCCTCCTTATTAGCATCATAATAACCTGTTGCTTCTGCATTAGAAACTATTGTGTCCAGATTTTTAGAGACTAGAGCTTCTAAATATGCTTTACTATAAAGGTCACTTTTATATTGCTGTATTAATCTATCAAACTTCTCTATTTTGTCATCCGATAGGTTTACTTGCGCCCCCTGAACCAATAACTGTTGGGTTGCCCATTTATTAATAAAGTTATTAGTAAAAATGGCGCTATCCGATTTAGTCAAATTTTCTGGCAACACCTTTTTAAGATCTTTGGCGTATAAAAAAGAGTTTTCCACCCTTGCCAAAGCTTCTTCCTCTGGCACTGGGTTAAAATAGTCACACGACCATAAAACACTTACTATAATACTGATAAATATTGATTTTTTCAATTTATTTTAGTTCTTCTTTGACTTGATTTAAAGCGTCTTGATTAATAATTACCTTGTATTTTTTTTCTAAACCTAATAACCAATCTTTTTCTTTTTGTTCTTGAAAATCAGAGATCACATGTCCTTTAGCTTCCTTAAAAGTTTTTAATGTCTTAGGAATAACAGCTTTTATTTTAACAACACTAAACGCATCATTATGTTTAAATATTTTAGAAACACCTGTTTTCAGCTCAAGTTCTTTTGGTAATGATTGGTGGTTACTGTCCAATGTATCAGTAATAAAACTAACATTAATTTTAGAATCAGAATTTAACTGAGTTTTGATAACTTCCGAAGTCTTATTATTTTTCAGAAGTTTTGCCACTGTTTTGATTACACTTTTCTTTGCCGAAGACGCAACAATTGCATCTACCCTAACCTCATAAAAATAATTATCTTTATTTAAATCATAATATCCTTCCAACCCTATTGAATCTTGTTTTGCTGCATTCCAAATTTCGGTTTCCATTAAATCAAAAAGCAGCAACCCATCACGGTACTCTGTTAAAACCTGAGCATACTCTTCGTTTTCATTTTCTAGATTTTCCTCTTGATATGCTTTTAAATTACTTTCTACAAAAACGTTATAATTGTCTTCTACTAAAGTCTCAAATTCAGTTTTAGCTTGACGTCTACGTTGACTTTTAAATAAAAAATCGGCAAAATCCTTTTCAGTAATTTTCTTGTTTCCAATTTCTAATAATAATGCTTCTCCTATAAAGTCTTCCGGAATTGTCCAGTTACTTCTAAAAAACTCGTCATTTAAAATAGCTATAAACGATTGTAAATCCGGATGCTTTGTTGTTATATTATACTTTTTATATAACCCCTCCAAACGTTTATCGTTAATAACCTTGGATCGTGAATCACGTTTAATTTTATTCTTTAATTCAGGTGCCAATTCTTTAAACGATTTGACTCCATTTTTTTCCAATAACTTAACAATATGATACCCGAATTCCGATTTAAATGGTTTGCTAACTTGACCGACACTTTCTAATCCAAAAGCTTGATTTTCGAATACTTTAGAACTTAACTGCCCTGCTGAAAACGTATTTAATTTACCGCCATTACTACTAGAGCTTTTATCTTCTGAAAACTGCTTAGCTAAAGCTTCAAAAGCTTCACCCTGTTTTAGGCGTTTGTAAATTTCATTAATTCTACTCTCTGCATCTTGTTGATCCGCCTTATCCTCTAACATTATATGTGCTACTGTCACGTCTCCTCTATTATCACGTTTATCTTTTACGAAAACGACATGAAACCCAAACTGAGTTCTAAACGGTGCAGACCACTCTCCTACTTTAGTATTATAAGCTGCATTTTCAAACGCATAAACCATTTTAAAAGCTGTAAAGTAACCTAGCTCTTCGGCAAATAATGTCCGACCATTATGAACATCCTTTTTAACAGCCTCAAATCCTTCGGATATAGCACGAGTTCTTAATTTCTGTAATTCTTTAAATGCTAAAAGAGAATCTTTAGGACTAGCATTTTGATCTATTTTCACTAAAATATGATTGGCATCAACCTCTGTCTGAAGTCTATTATAGGCTTCTTCTATTAAACGATCTGTAACTTTATTATCATTTAAGTAATTTTTTGAAAGTTGATTTTTATAGTTATCAAACTCTCTTAAATAAGAGGTCTTTTTATCTAATTGTAATGTCTTAGCCTCGGCTATTTTAAGTTTATACTTTACAAATAAATCTAGATAATTATCGATGTCCTTTTGCGAATCATCTTTTACTAAGTCTAAATTCTTATTATAAACACGTTTAAACTCAGAAGTATAAACGGGAACATTATCCACCGTAAATAAAACACTGTTACCTTGAGCTTTAGCAAAAAAACAAGAACACAAAAAAACTAGTAATGTGGCACGTAAAATATTCATTTTCATAAAAAAGAGCACTTTTATTAGCAATGTTGGCAAAAATAGCAATATTACACTATAATACAAGCTCTTTTAACAACGAGGGTTCAAACTATTTATTATAATTTATAAGGCGCATTTAAAACGCTAATTTGAGACATTTTTCACGTTCTAAATGTTATAATAGTATTAAAATTTTAGAAAACTTAAATCTAAGTAATCGTTTATTTATACTAAAATCACCAATTCACCACTAAAACCTACATTTTATCGTAACGTTGTTTATTATTAAAATTACTTTAATAACTTTGATTTTTATCCCTCATAACATGAAATACACTACGGAGATCATTATTAACAGGCCTCTAATATACTGCTTTAGTTTATTAGAAGACCACAGTAACATCAAGTATTGGCAAGAAGGCTTAGAAAGCTATGAGCATATTTCTGGAGACATAGGAGAGATTGGTTCTAAAATAAAATTAAATTATGCTTTTGGTAAACGAAAGATTAGTCTAACCGAAACCGTTACAGGTAAACAAAAAGGTAAGACCTTTCATTTTAATTTTGACACTTCCGGTATGCATAATATTCAAGAAAATTATTTTGAAGCTTTGGATAACAACACCACAAAATGGATTAGTACTAACCAATTTGCACCTACAAAATTTAGATCGCATATGATGCTGTTATTAATGCCAAAAGCTTTTAAAAAACAATCCAAAAAGTATTTAAGCGATTTTAAAACATTTGCTGAAAAGGAAATTTCAATTATAAAATAATTATGAGACAACTTAAATTAATTTGGGATTTTAGAGGTCCTGATGCTTTAAAAATAGCACAACACCATGTGATACATCTTAAAGAGTTTATTGCGTTAGAAAAAACCGAATTAAACATTACTGGCCAAGAAGAATTAAGCGACATGCATAGCATTGCTTTTATGGTTGTAAATGAAACAGAAATGAAACCCATACGTGATGCCTTAAAACCACACCGTGGACAAGTGTACATCCCATAAATTAAGCAATTTTAACTTGAAAAATAAAGAATTATTTTGGTTCTTTTAATAATCGTAATCGTCTAACTACTAAACCCTAATATTAAAAGATTAACATTACTAGCATATGGATTGTTTCTATATCAACATATCTCTATGATACCCTATGCAGGATAACGATTATACCTAGAATTACAAATCCAAATAGTAAAATGAAAAAAGTACATCAAAATATAGTGAAAGAAATTGCCCAAGAATTAGATTGTGGGTTTAACTGTTATTTTAATTCCAATACTGATGAGATAATAACAATTCCAAATTTCTCTCATTTTTTTGACGATGAAGAGTTTAAAGAAACCTTTCGTGAGAGTATAGAAAAAATAGAAAAACAGCAATCAGATTTTATGAAATTTGAGCCTTTAGAAAGTTTCGAATCGTTTAAAATAATGGAGCGCTTTATTGAGCAACTAGCTGACGACGATTTTAAAATGGAATTAGAAAATGTGTTGACCAATAAAAAACCGTTTCAAAATTTTAAGCATAAAATTGACCAATCAGAATTTAGACAAAGTTGGTTTGAATTTAAACAGAGTGCGTTGGAAAAAATAGTAGAAAATCAATTGAACTTAGAAAATCCAGACGCATAAATCCTGATGTAACTAATAAAGTCTAAAGCATTATTACAAAAATAGCTGCTTTAGCTTGCTCAAGAGCGCAACTGTTATTATACTGTTTTATAAATAGCTGCTCCTTATTTATTTTAGGTTTTACTTTAATAAAAAATGGCCTAACTTCGAAAATAATATAACTCCTGATATAAATAATTAAAACTAGGTCAGATCATCTTAAATTTTACAATTATTGAAAACAATATCCTGGAATAAATAATATGAAAAGACCACATTATACGTCAAAAAATATTTTCAATAAATTTGTAATCTTATCTACCATAGTTTTCTGCTTATACAATTGCTCAAATAAAAATCATGAAATTATCATTGATTCAGCATTTTTGAATGCCAATAGCGTGGTAATTGATCACAGTTTCACTGTTGTTAATAAAGTACAAAAAGCCTTTTTTGAAAAGATTCTTTTAAAATCAGGAAATCATAGTTTATCCATTAATGGGAAAGAAACTAACTTTGAGATAACTAAAGATGGGCTTTTAAATCTAAATCACCAACAATTCATTGTTTTTCCTATTAGATATGAGAATAGTGAGTCAATGAGCACACGTTCTTTTGATTTACCTTTAATTGTAGGGGACACATTGATAATTTACAGCTATGCTAAGAACCAAAGTCAACTTGAAAAATCACTAAAAAATACGCGTTCATCATTTCTTTATTCAAAGAACAGAATTACATTAACTTCAAATAAAGATATATTTATACCAAAGACTTGGGACTATACCATATCTACATTACCTGATAAAATAAGTAACAATCATAACTCAAAAGATGTAAAAGTAATTTTAGACGTTTTAGATTTTTATAAACTGTTTAAAGCTGGCTATTACACTGGTTATAAAGCTGAAAAACTAGAAAATGAAAACTTAAAAGACTTAATCATCGCTTTATCTAATAAAATTCAATAATTCAATTACCAAGAGTTAAAAATTTAGTGACATTAAAAAGATTACATTTAAAATATGAGTAAAAAAGAATAAGATAGCACATTATTATCAAGCAAAAATTAAAGAAAACAATGAAAACATTAAAAGAACAAACGGACGCTAAAATTGCAGCAGGACGACAGGCTAAGCCTCAGTTTATGCAAGGCGTGGATGAGATTATAAAAAAAGCAAAAGCTTTTAAAGAAGGCGAGCATGCTATTAAAGTTGGTAAGAAAGCTCCAAATTTTGAATTACCAAACCCTAATAGCAAATTAATAGAATTACATAATTTATTAGAAAAAGGTCCCGTAGTTATCAGTTTTTACCGTGGCGATTGGTGCCCGTATTGTAATTTACAATTAAGAGCTTTACAAGCCCGATTAGACGATATACAAGCACTTGGTGCAACATTAGTTGCCATCAGTCCGCAAGTACCTGATGGATCAATGACAAAAAGTGAAATTAGCCAAATGGAATTTACTGTATTGTCAGACCAAGATGCAAAAGTTGCGGCACAGTATGGTGTTGCTTGGGAAGTCCCTGAATTTTTAATGGAACACATGCGCGTAGATCGTAATCTTGATTTAGAAAAAATTAATAATGGTAATAGTAACATACTACCAATTCCTGCCACATTTATATTAGGTAAAGATGGATTAGTTAAATGGAGTTATGTTAATGTGGATTATAGAACACGCTCTGAGCCGGATGAGATTATTGAAGCTTTAAAAAAGCTATCATAACCTAGAGACTAATTTTGCTTGGTCTAATGACTAACAATACCGTTGTTTATGTAATCTATTTGGAACGAAGACAAAAAAAACATATCATTAATAATGGATTTTAGGCCATTCAATCTTAATGTGTAACACAATCGTATTAGTTAAATAAAACCTAACATTTTATTAAAAACAGACAGATCTGTCTGTTTTTAATAAAATGTTATATATTTGCCTCATGAAACATTCTGAAGTAAAACATAGAATCATTGAAACAGCCTCCAGCTTATTTTATAAGAATGGTTATAACTTAACGGGTATCAATGAAATTATTTCGGAAGCAGGCATTGCAAAAGCCACATTGTACAATCATTTTAAATCTAAAGAAGACATTTGTTTGGCATACCTTCAGTTTAAAAACATAAACTTTTTACAAGATATTGAAGATTTTGCAAATACAAAATCTAAAGGTAAAGCTCAAATACTAGCCATTTTCGATTTCCTAACCTTGTTTTTTATGAGCAAAGATTTTAATGGTTGTTGGTGCATCAAAACAGTTGCTGAAATACCAAAAGACAACGAACGTATTAGAACAGAAATTCAGTCTCAAAAAAACGAGTTTATTCAGTTAATCACTTCTCTAATTAAAACAAACTTAGAAGCTTCTAACAAAACGCAAACGGAGTCTCTAGCTAGACAAATCTATTTATTATATGAAAGCGCTGTAGGCGAAAGTCATTTACACCAAGCCGATTGGCCTATAAAAGAGTCGAAAAACTTGTGTAACTTAATATTGAACTAAAAAAATTTAACTCAAAATAGACAGACCTGTCTGTCTTTAATTAATAATTAAATAAATAAAGAAAAATGAAAGAATTTGAAAACAAAGTAGCCTTAGTAATTGGTGGAACAAGTGGTATTGGTAACGCCACAACAAATGCATTATTAGCCAGTGGCGCAATCGTACATGTTGTGGGTAGAAATACTGCTAAAATAGCTGATGCTCCAAATTTAATTAAGCATATTATAAATATCTCTGATACTACAGCGGTACAAAGCTTAATAGAAAGCATCGATGGATTAGATAACTTAGACTACCTAGTAAATGCTTCAGGAATATTTGGACCTAAACCATTTTTAGACCACACTATGGAAGACTACAACTCATATTTAGATTTAAATAGAGGTTTCTTTTTTATAACGCAAAGTGCGGCTAAAAAAATGAAAGCGACACAAGGAGGCGCTATCGTTAATGTAGGATCTATGTGGGCCAAACAAGCAGTAAAAGCAACACCGTCTACAGCATACGCCATGCAAAAAGCAGGTTTACATACCTTAACTAAGCATTTAGCAATGGAGCTAGCAGAAGACAACATCCGTGTTAATGCAGTGTCACCTGCGTTAGTAAACACACCTGTTTACCACGGTGTTTTTGGAGGCAAAGAAGCAGCCGATAAAGCGTTAGTTGGTTTTAATGGTTTCCATCCTATTGGACGTTTTGGAAAAGCAACAGATGTCTCTAATAGTATTCTGTTTTTACTATCTGACAAAGCCGCTTGGGTTACTGGTGCAATTTGGGATACTGATGGAGGTGTAATGGCAGGTAGAAATTAGAAAAAGTTAATAGAAAGTCATACAATAATTTAAACCTTATTTATGGCTTTCTATCTATTATGGATTATCATAAAAATTGAACACATGAAAAATATAGTAATTACATTAAGTATCCTTGTCCTTTTTAACTCGTGTAAAGTTAACCACACCTCAGAAAAGGATAGCGTAACTAACGCTACAACAGATTTAAGTCAAAATAACACCTCGACATTAAAATATAAAACTTTAGCCATAGATGGTGTAAATATAGCGTACAGAGAAGCTGGAAATCCAGAACATCCTACAATTGTATTATTACATGGTTTCCCAGCGTCATCTTATCAATATAGAGAAGTATTACAACAATTAGCAGATCAATTCCACTTAATAGCTCCTGATTATCCTGGCCTTGGAAATAGTGACTTTCCTGATGCTAAAACCTACCAATACACTTTCGATAATATAGCAACAACAGTCAATGCCTTTTTAGAAAAAAAGAACATTAATTCTTATGCTATAATGATACAAGATTATGGTGCACCAATTGGTTTTAGACTCGCTACCTCCCACCCTGAAAGAATTACAGCTATCATAAATCAAAATGGAAATGCATACGAAGCAGGTTTAGGCGACGCATGGAAAGATATTAGAATACTCTGGGAAAACAGAACTAAACAGACGGAAGCGGCGTTACTACCTGCTTTTTCTTTGGAAGGGCTAAAATGGCAATACACACATGGCGTTAGAGATCTACAAACGGTAGATCCGGACAGTTATAATTTAGATTATTTAAGACTATCCAGACCAAATGCACACGCCGTGAATTTAGATTTGTTTTATGATTACCAAAATAACGTGGCATTATATCCAAATGGCAAAAGTATTTAAGGGATAATCAACCTCCATTATTAATTGTTTGGGGTAAAAATGATGCTTTTTTTCCTGAAAGCGGTGCGGAAGCATTTAAAAAGGACGTCCAAAATATTGATTATAATATTTACGAAACGGGCCATTTTGCATTAGAAGAAGAAGGAGACGCCATCATTAAAAAAATTAGAAGTTTTATGCGAAAGCTTAATAAATAAACACGTCTAATATACTAATCTTTTAATTTTATAAATGATAAGTGTCCTATGAAACAGCTAGTACTAATTTTACTTTTAACGGGCGCTTTAGTGTCGTGTAATAATGTAAACGACAGTAATTATGAAGCCCCTAAAAACCAGTTCTTTTTACCACCTCCTACCACTTATAATTACAAACAAATGGATAGTGTTACCCTATTTTATAGAGAAGCAGGTGATAAAACTAAGCCTACAATAGTATTGTTACATGGTTACCCTTCATCATCACATTCTTATAGACACTTAATCCCTATGTTAGCTACGCATTACCATGTCATTGCTCCTGACAACTTAGGTTCTGGCTAAAGTACACACTTGGATCCCACAAAAACAACGTACACTTTTGATGTGTTGGCTAATTATACCGAAAAGCTTATTAATGCGCTACAAATCGATAATTATGTGCTATACATGCAAGATTTTGGGGCTCCTGTTGGTTATAGAGTGATGACGAAAAACCCTAAAAGAATAACTGCATTAATCGTTCAAAATGCCAATGCTTATTTAGAAGGCTTAACCCCCAAAAGGCAACACTTTTTTAAAACAGCGCAAACTGATACTTCTCAAAAACAACATGATTTCTTATACCGCTTAACAGGTGAAGATGCCATAATTAACAAACAGTATTTATTTGATTTAGATAGCACGAACAGCAACATTCAAAGTCCTGATGCATGGACACATGATTTGTCTTTCCTAAACACTAAAAAGGATAGAGAAATTCAGGTACAGTTATTTCAAGATTACTATACTAATTTATTAAGCTATCCCAAATGGCAAAATCTATTAAAAGAAAACCAGCCTAAGACGCTAATTGTTTGGGGTAAAAAAGATGTGAAATTTAATGCTAACGGAGCGAAAGCTTACCTCAAAGATTTACCTAATGCAGAACTCCATCTATTGGATGCAGGGCATTTTGCAGCTGAAGAAAAAACTAGAGAAATAGCAACTCTTATACTCCGTTTTTTAGATAAAAATGAGATCAGATAATAAAAAGAGCACAACTTAAATGCTGTGCTTTTTTTGTTTTTATCTAGTTGAAACTGTTAAAAATTATTACTAAAAAGTTAAATGCTTTTGTGTTACCTTAATATCTAGTATCTTAAGTAGAACATGACACTAAAACTAATTTTACTCTTATTAATGACACAAACACTGTATCCACAATCTACAATACCCGAATCTATTGCAAATGAAATTAAAACAGCGCTGTCTTATTACCCTGAATTAAAAGACACACCTATTAATTTTGAATTCAAGAAGACTATAAAAAAATCGACGATGCAAGCACAACCAACTGCTGGCAGTTTTCTAAAACGAAAAGGAAAGCGCTCTTATAATATATTTATAAGTGAAACTGTAAAGATTTCTGGTGCTGTGTATTACACTAAAGATATGCCTAAAGACGTACTAATTGGTTGGATTGGTCACGAACTAGGTCATGTTATGGATTACAAAAACAGAAGCAACCTCAACCTGATGTGGTTTGGTGTAAAGTATCTTTTGTCAGACAACCATATTGCAGCTGCAGAACGCTCTGCAGATACTTATGCTGTACAATCAGGAATGGAAGATTATATACTAAAAACTAAAGCCTTTATATTAAGTCAAGCTAATATTGAGCCATCCTACATCGCAAGAATTAAAAAATATTATTTGTCTCCCGAAGAAATCATGGCCATTATAAATCAAAGGGACGCTAAACTATCCAAATCTTAGTATTTATGGACAAACGTTTCCCAATCTTTAAATTTATCTTCTCCCATAACGCGTTCCATTTTAACTTGCCCTCCTTTTTTCTTATTCGCTCCACTCCACTCAGAAAACACCTCTGTATCAATAACCTCAACTTTTACACCTTCTAAAGCTTTACCTCTAGCAACCTTATAGTTTTTATTAGCCTTTTTCAAAAATTGATCTAAAGCTTTTACAATTTCAGCATTGTCTTCTTTTAAACCTTCAGAGCCTAAATACCAACTATGATAAAAGCCATCATCAAAACGCTTGGCACATAATGTATACTCAGGAATAGTAGTATTAAAAGTATCTTCTAAATGTCTAATAGCATCATCCAGTTTATTAACAGATAATTGCGAACCAACCGTATTTAAAAAGAATTTGGTACGTCCCGTTATTTTAATTTCTGCTCTTTCAATATTAATAAACTCAATTGTATCACCAATTAAGTAACGCCAAGTACCACTTACGGTGCTAATAATTAACACGTAATCTTGCTCTAGCTCAACGTCCTTTAAAGTAACACTCGGTGCTTCATTTTTTAATGAGCCATCTTGGTTAATGTATTCAGGTTTAAAGGGTACAAATTCAAAATAAATGCCGCCATCAGTGACCAATTGCATAGCATCAGTTTCTGGTCTGGCTTGGAATGCTACAAAACCTTCCGACGCTAAATACGTATCAATAACGGTTACGGGTTTTCCTAGCAACGCATTAAAACTTTTCTCGTATGGACCAAAAGCAACACCTCCAGAAGTAAAGACTTGCAAATTAGGCCAAACGTCGTGGATATTTTCAACCTTATGGTAATCGATAACAGCTTTTAGCATGAGTTCCATCCATGACGGAATTCCGCTTAAAGCGCCAATATCCCATTGTTTTGCTCGCTTAGCTATTGTGGTTACACGTGTATCCCAATCGTCAATTTTAGCGATGTCTTCTCCTGGTTTATAAAACCCTTTAAACCATGATGGAATATTACTAGCTGTAATTCCGCTAATCTCCCCTTCTAAGTGATCATCTTTCTCTATTAAATCGGTAGAGCTTCCTAACATCATAGCTTCTTTACTAAAAAACTCGGCAGGTAAATTAAAATTACTAAGTGCTGTAACTTGATCTATTCCTGCTTGTTTAATAGCCTCTAACATAGCATCGGTTACAGGGATACGTTTACTTGTTTTCCCTGTTGTTCCAGAACTTAATGCAAAATAGGATGGACTACCAGGCCAAGTTACGTTTTCAATCCCATCATGCAATTTAGACCACCATTGCTCATTAATTTGGTTATAATCAAAAAACGGAATACGTTCAGAAAAAGCTTTTGAAGGTGTTTCTGACTCTAAAATAGCTTCAAAATTATACTGCTTACCAAACAACGTATCTTTAGCTGTATCTAATAACCTATGTAACACCTTCTCTTGAGCTTCGATTGGTTTTACTTCTGGTGTCAACGCTTCTTTTAAATTAATTGCCCCTTTTATAACGTTTCCTATAATCTCCATGTTACTTATGTATAATGTAATTGCCTAGTTTTCTAATTTCTATGAAAATAAAAAAAAATATATAATCACAACGGTCCTTTACAGTAATATTAACAGTCACCTTATGTCATGTTTCGACTTGCTTTAATTAGAAAATTCTGATATCTTCGGAACAAATATATCTCCCAAAATCAAAAAGCAAATACCTAAACCCATGCCCAACGAACAACTAATTAAGGATATTAAACATTTTGAATACACTACAAAAGACAGGTATGAAGTCATGCAAAATCTATTAAAAAAAGAGTATAACCAATCTGAAATAATAAAAGAATTTGACAACTACCAGTTTAAGTCCGAGTGGAATGGAAATATATTAGGTTTTTTTATGATTGGTCTAGCGATATGGATAGGCTTTAGTATAAAATCTACCTTTGGAAGTTTTAACTACGAATTTGATTCTTCCGGAGATTTTTTCAGATTAAATGAATGGGTTTTTAAGCCTTTTTTGATTTTAGCTTTATTGTTTACAGGTATCAATGCTAGTATCAATAAAGGTTTTATAAATAAAAACACACGCCTAACCTTGTTAATAGCATTGGTATTGTTCATTGTTATTTCTATAAGCTCCAATTCGCCTATGTCCGCCTTAGCAGGAATTATTGGTATTGTTATTTATAGCTTATACAAAACCGCTTCAAAAGAGAGTGTATCAAGTGCTGAAATAATTATTAATTCGATAAGACGTGGCGCTAATGATCATAAAGTAATTTTGAAAAAGGTCATTGCTGTTGATGGCAAGGACTGGAAAGGCTCCTCTATATTTCTATTTCTATTATTAGCTTTTTGCTTATTACTCAACTCCCCTATTGATATGACGCGAGAAATCACATATCAAACTGCTAATAGCACATCCTATAGACCAGCATTACAATCCATTGATACGATCCTAGTTTATGGTTTAAAAACACTACTATTAATAAGCTTAATAGTAAGTCTATTTTTAAGTATTAATTATAAAAAATTTAGACTCTTACTATTTACTTTAATGAGCTTATCTGTCATTTATATCGTAGCTACTATTTTTCATTCCAACTTCCAAGTTTCTATATTTCCGCCATTACTTATTATTTTAAGTGGAGCAATAAAAATAACTTTAGATAAAATAGCGCTTGTAGAAGCAAAACAGGATGTACACTAAAAACCAAACATAAAATGACCATTACACATTACCCACGGTAGTCAAAATTAAAGAAAAGATATAAATACAAACACCTACAGGAATAAGACTCAATAAAAACCACAGCAGTCCTGTTTTATTAAGTAAATTAATTATCGGTAATGCTATATAATAAAACAAGATGCACAGTGCTACTTTATCGTTTATATAAAGATGAAGATTAATATGACATGCAGATTGTAGACTAATTAGAATAAAAAATAACGCCAGTGATACTATATTTAGTTTTTTCATTACGACAAATGTAACAAATACTTTTTTACACATTAAAACACGATTTTGGATCTACTTTAAACCATTATTTAATTTTCTGTGTTTTTAAAATTAAAACTTTAAATTTGAATTGCGTTAACACCTCATAAGCAGTTTTAACTTTCATTAATTCGTTCACCCTCACTATTATGAAAAAAATATTAACAATTCTAACAGTATTATTACTATCTAGCCTGTCCTATTCTCAAACATGTGAAGACACATCGCCTTATAAAGAAGGTATGATTCTAGAATACACAAACTATAACAAGAAAGGTAAAGAAAAGTCTGTGGAAAGTCACACCATAGAAACCGTATCAAATGAAGACGGCAACCTGACTATTTATATAAAATCTATAGAAGACAAAACGCCTAAAGAATACATCTTAAAATGTATTAATGGTGATTTTTATGTCGATATGTCAAATTACACAACCTTACAAAACAATGATAATAGCAACAATTTTAAGGTAAAGGCCACAGGAGACTTTTTAGAATTTCCAGATAACATGGAGGTTGGTACTGTTTTAAAAGATGGAACTATAGATTTAGCTATTGGTGACGAAAATAGTTCGGCTTCCATTGCCACCATGAATATACTCAACAGAAAGATACTTGCAAACGAGTCATTGACTACAAAAGCAGGTACTTTTGATGGATACAAAGTCTCTTTTGACTATATCTTTAATATAGGCATCATCAAATTTAGAGGCTCTGGAATAGAATGGTATGTCAAAGGTATTGGAATAATAAAAAGCGAAAATTATAGCAAAAAAGGAAAACTACGATCGTCTAGAGTATTGACAAAAATCACTAATAATTAAGACTAACTCTTGATTATAGTGTATTAGACCTAAGAAAAGCACAACCTAAAGTTGTGTTTTTCTATTTTAACACAATGCAACAGTATCGCTTATTGCTCTGCATCATAGTGCTACATATTTTTAAATCTAAGACGACTTCTTACTAGGCGTAACAATCATAGCATTAGCTATTTCATTTAATCCGATATATCTGTCATTATTAATCAAAAAAACCAAATATCATGACAAAAACCGTGTATAAATACTTATTAACCGCACTCCTTTTAATTAGTGTTTTATCTTGTAAAGACAAAAATAAATCTATTCTTGAGCAAGAGGCTATTCAAGATTCCTTAAGACTGAATGCTATTGAGACATTTAAAAAAGACTTAATCCCTAGCCCACTAGAACATACTGATTTTTATATTTCACTACCAAAAGACTATATCATAAAACCCCAACAAGGTCCAGATTTCAATATATTTTATGTTGTCCATAACGACACCATTAGTACTACAAATTATTATGGTGGTTTATATATTGGTAATCATCCAAACACATTTGAGATGACTAACGATAGTTGTAACATTGATTATATCGAAGGAAACGTTTTTGACAAAAAAAACCAATGGACCACATATAATTGTAACGAGGACTATTCCTTAGAAGCTGTAATAGACAATAAGTACAATCAAAGCTGGAACCAAAAAATTCATTTTTTTGGTAATTCGGTAAACAAAGAAGGAATAGACAAGTTAATTATGATTTACGAAACGTTGTCAAAAAGATAAAATAAAAAACAATGCAAGTAACTAAAACAATATTACTGATCACCTTACTATTTACATTTACAACTTATGGTCAAGACACCTATATAGTAACAGCTAAAAATGGTTTAAATATAAGAGTCGCTCCTGAGTCTAATGCTAAAAAACTAGGTGTGCTTCCTTTTGAATTTGAATTAAAAATTAATAGTAGTACAGACATAGTAGAAACAGTTAAAGATGGTGACACTAAAGTTTCAGGCGAATGGATTAAAATCGAGTTAAAGCAATTACCAAGCATACACTCCAGTAAACAGTATGGCTATATTTTTGATGCCTATATTAAATGGAAAAATCCTTATAAGGATATAGGTCATATTGATACGTTTGAAAAACTACCAAGTTTAAAATTTACAGCAATAACTGAAGTTGAATTTAACAAAACCGATAGTATCGCCCCTTCTAAATTAACCAAAATAGAAAAAGATGACACCCACTTCTTTATTAAAACAAATAAGGAAACACACCAATTTAAATTTTATAAGGATTATGGTGCCAATGGTGGTTGGAGTGGTTCCGAATTTATAGGCTATTATCCTGCATTTCAGTTTTATGCTATCACAACTAATTTTACTTCTGGAGGTCTTGGTTTTGGACAATTTATTTTGATTGATCGTGTTACTAATCACCAATACACCCTAATATCTATTGGTGATGGCGAAGTACAGCAACCTATCCCCTCGCCCAACAATGACTATTTGATTTATTACTATAACCTTATGTATAGCGCAAATGAATCCTTTATAAGCTTAATAAAAGTAAATGCCTCAGCAAAATTAGATGCCAATAACTATTTATCTGAATATAAAAGCTATCATGCAACAGATTGGCAAGTGGAAGCTATTAGATGGAGTCAAGCTTATACTTGTGTTGTTAAAGCTAGCCATAAAGTGTACAAAAATAAGAAATGGATTAAGACCTTCAAATATTTCAAAACTGAGATAAAATAGTATTATACCCTATACAATTCACCTAACAAGCTTTAATGGCTGGATTAATAATATTTTACTTCGAAAGTTTGAATCACTTGGACAAAAACAAGTAGGTTTAAGATCCCCATTTAATTAAAATACAATCTCACTTCTTACCTATTTTAAATGATGAAATTAATGATTAATCTTTTTATTACTTAACCTCTAAAAAAAATCCTTTTAGCACCGATAAAATCTCTTTTGATTCTGTTTTTAATATAGGAATTTTAAAATTTGGAGTTTCTGGAATTGAATGGTATGTCAAAGGTAGTAGTGAAAACTATAGTGAAAAAGGAAAATTATGATCATCTAGAGTATTGTCAAAAATCATTAACATTTTACGATTTGAGCTATAATAAAAAAAAAGAGCAACTTAATTGTTATGCTTTTTTTATTCAAACCTGTTCAAGAACTAAAAATAACTTCGTACTATATTTCAAAAAAACAAATTTTAATTTGTCAAAAAAATCTTTTAAATTTGAATATTAGTAAAATAACCCATTAAAACAACCTAATTTATGAAAACAAAATTACTTACATTATTACTATTTATTACAACCTTTAATTTAATAGGTCAAATCAATCTCGTTCCTAATGCGGATATGGAAAATTGGGATTCGTTTGACGATAACCCTGACGATTGGAGCAGGTTTCTAAATGGATATTGGAATAAAAGTTCGGACGCTCAAAATGGTACCTCAAGCTTAGAATTAGAAATTGATTCTGACAGAACATTTATATATATATTTACTCCTGATATTCAATTTACAAGTGGAACTACGTATGTTTGTTCTTTTTACTATAAAAAAGTGTCCGATAATATTACCAAAATTGAATTTAATTTGATGCAAACACAAAGTGTCTTTCCAGTAAGTTTATCAGATAATGAATTCACAGATTTATCTGCAACAGAATGGAAAAAAGGAGAATTTGAATTTACCGCTACAGATACAGAAAATGTGCAAGCTTGGATATATACCAGAGGTGATGCTAGTGCAAAAGCATTAATTGATAATGTCTCTATTGTTAATAAAGCAACATTATCTACAGCAGCATTTAGTGATGTAAAAAACAAAATAAATATCTATCCAAACCCATCACAAAACCAAATTAAAATTTCTGGAATAAACACTTTAGAACCGTACACAATTTATAATGCTATTGGAAAAGAAATTTCAAAAGGAAAAGTGTCTAAAAACGAGGAAATTGATATTAAAGCATTCTCTAAAGGGCTCTATTTCTTAAAATTAGATAACGGAAACACATTAAAGTTTATAAAAGAATAAAAAAACAGTATTGATAAAACAAGAAACAGACCTATAATTACTTGTTTTATTGAAACCTGAAATTAGAAAAGCACAACCTAAAGTTGTGCTTTTTTTATTTATACTTTTACAACAAAATTGAGCAATCAAAATTACAGCCTTCATTTTTATAAAAAAACTATTAATTTAGTAAATATTATTTTTATAGGTACAACTTATTAAAATGAGTCTATATCAATTAAACCCTGCTGTCGACTATAGCACTGTTAACCTTAATATCACAGAAAATTCCATTGGAAAATTTAATTAAAATAGCTAAAGAACATGGTTTAACAAATGATCTAATTGATCAGTTACTAAATATTTCTACTATAGAAAAGATTAAAAATAAAACTGTTCTTTTAGATTACGGAGAGAAAACCAATAAAATATATTACATCCTAAAAGGTGGTTTTGTCACTAAAGCTTGGAATGAAGAGAAACAAATTGAAAAAACAATAAGCTTCAATCTAAATTCTTTTCATCCGCATATGACCGAAGCTAAAGCTTATTTCTTTAATTTAGAAAGTGAAAATAAAATACAAGCCATAAGTAATGCTACCGTATTATCTTATTACAAGTCTGACCTAGATAAAATTGCTTCAGAAAATAATAGTTTTAATAAATTCTCCAATCATATGATTATACAGAGTTTAATCTCTGAAAATCAATTAAGATCTAAACTATTAACCTATTCACCTAAAAAATTTTACACATACCTTTTAGATGAGCATCCCGAAATAAGTAAAACGATACCGTCTAAAGATATTGCAAGTTTTCTTGGCATTTCCGAGGTATGGATGAGTAATATTAAACACGACCTCTAGTTTTCTTAAACTACTTTAAGACCTTTCTTCAAGCATCGCTATACCTTTGTTTTATAAAATTACAAATTATGAAACAACTTACAAAAAAGTGTTTAGTTACTGCTATACTTCTTTTTAGTGGATACAGCTTATTTGCTCAGAATTCATCAAAAAAATTATTACAAAATAGTACTAACTATACCAAGTACAATTTAAGGAAGGTAATATTACTGAAGTTTGGGAAGATGGTATGCGCACTTCGGGAGAAAAAGAAACCTATCAGTGGTGGTATTTTGACGCACATTTAGAGAACGGCAGTACTGCTGTAATTGCATGTCATACCAAAGCAATGACAAACATTGATAAGCCTTCGCAACCCTATGTTACACTATCTATTAATAAGACTGACGGTACCAAAAGAGTGTACAAAAAGGATCTATTAACTAATAACGATACTAGCCCTAAAGCAGTATAGAAATTAATGTGTTTGGGCAAACCCAATCAAGGCTAATAACAAACACCTTTTTAATAATAGTTAAGACTTTACACAACAAGATTATCTATTAACCTATTAGATCACCTATTCAATAAAATAATATTTAAAATATCAACTTATGGCAACTATAGAAAATAAAAAAGAGATTAATTACACTAAAGCAGATGCTACACACATCAAATTTCCTGTAACCGACAGAGAAGCACATTTTGATTGGTGGTACTTTGATGCACATTTTGACAACGGAGATCATTTTGTAGTCATGTATTCTCTTAACGATACTAGGTTAAACCCAAGACAACCCTCCGTTCGTTTAAATATATATCCAAAAGGAGAGCTAGAAATTAGAAAGATAAAAGAATACACAGAAGCTGACGTCACGACTAGTTACGAAAAGTGTGATGCTACATTTGGACAAGAGTACTGTAAAGATTGTGGCGATCATTACGAATTGTATACCATGATTGATGGCTACGGTGCTAAACTGAAATTAAATAAAAAGAATCATCCCTTTACAACAGAAGGCTATCCTGTTCCAATGGGATGGACAGTGGCTGTTCCGTCTGGACCAATAGAAGGAGAATTATATAAAGGTGGCCAAGCCATTAAAGTTAAAGGTATTGGATATCATGATCATAATTGGGGTGAAAAAAGTTTAGCAGGAGCATTTAAAAATTGGTATTGGGGGAAAATCCACACGCCAGACATCTCCGTTGATTATTCAATGATGATAGGTCTAAACGGAGATATAGCAGTAACCGGGGCATTAATTACTGACGAAACGTCTATATATATGTCACCTCTAGATATCTATGAAGAACCTAACATAAGTAAAATAGTAGGTGTTATAAATGCTACTATGACAGAAAAAACAATGGGATACACCTTTGCTAAAGACTTTACACTAAAGGGGGCAAAAGGAGATTTTAGTTTTATAGCAAATATTAAACTTGAAAAAATTGTAATGATTGAAAAAGCTGAAGTAGCAAAAAGTGAAGATGCTTACAGATATATAGCTAAAGAAGAATTGATTGTAACTAAAAATGGTGAAACAAAAACGTACCATACCAATGGTTTACACGAAATAGTATATTTAAACCAATAAAAGCTTAACCTTTGGTTTTTGCTAATACCCTTATATTATATTCCTTTCATTAAAATGAAAGGAATATTTTTTTCAAGAACACTCCTAAGACTAGAAACAATAGATTATATCTACATCGTACTGTTTCTTCTTTCAATTAAATTTATAATTATTCTAAGCAAAATAATTATGCCCACCTTTGTTGTTTCGTTTTATTTTATACTAAGTTCCTTTATACTACAATCAACAAGTATCCTATATAAAAACCTACCAAAGGTTATAACGCTGAGAAGTGTCAATCAATTTAAACCATCCAGACGACTAAAAACAATATATTAAAGACCTTTCAATCCGTTTACAATAAAAGTACTAACGCTTTTTTTCCATCCAAATATATACTAACCTTTTCAAAAAAATCTATTACTTTGGCACATCCAATTTTTGTAGATACAACTTATACAACAATTTAAACCCTAAATAAAAACAACACGCATTATAACACAAATGAAACCAACCCTAAAAAAATTATTAATCTTAGTTAGTCTGATATTTATTATACATGAGATTGTAATCATAACTGATGGATTAATTGATGATGATGATAATACAAAAACTAAGATCGCGGTTATACTGGGATCTAAAGTTAATTTAGACGGTAGTTTATCTAAGAAACTTAAAGCACGTTTAGATCGAGGCTATCAATTATATTCGGACGCCCAAGTCAGCAAACTTTATGTTAGTGGCGGACTAGGTAAAGAAGGGTTTTATGAAGGCACAGTTATGGCAGATTACTTAGTATCCAAAGGGGTTCCTGAAAAATTAATTACAATCGATGATAATGGTATTAATACAAGACATACCGCTCTTAATTTTGTAAAAGATTACCCTTCGGAAACGTCTGTTACCATTGTCAGTCAATACTTTCATATTACCCGTTGTAAGCTAGCCTTTAAACAAGTTGGAATTACCAATGTAACAGGCGTGCATTGCGACTATTTTGAATCAAGAGATCTATACGCTGTTGTTCGAGAATTTTTCGGATTTTATAAGTACTTAGTTTATTATTAATAAAAAATATACGCCCGTTACAAATACTTGATATTATAAAAAATGGCTACAGATCAATACTTACTAGAACGAATAACAAATATATTAACTAGTAAAAAAACACAATGGATTGATAAAAAAATGTTTGGTGGACATTGTTTTATGGTTAATAAAAAAATGTGCTTTGCCACCTATAAAGGCGGATTAATGCTTAAAGTTGGTACAGCAGAAATAAACGAATTATTAAATAAAAATGGAGCTAATAAAATGATTCAAGGAGGAAAACCAATCAAAGGCTACCTATTTATCCAACCAGAAGGCTATGATACCGAAGACGATTTAGAATTTTGGATCCAAAAATGTCTAGATTTTAATACCAAACAATACAGTGCTTAAAATTATATATTACGCTGTTATGATGCAACACAAGCAAACAATCCAGACTTGACTTTTAAAATAAAGGACTAACTTCGATTATATTATACTTACTGATACAAAGCATTAAAACCATATTATATCCTCTTAAATCTAGCTGTTATTAAAATGAAATCTATTATCACAATCTATTGCCTACTTCTATTTAGCCAATTAACTTTGGCTCAAAACCATGAGTTATGGACTTCTTTTTGGAATGAAGAAACTAACTTAATGGGGTTTAAAAGCCCAGAAGGTAAAATAATGATTCAACCACAGTTTATGGGATTCACGGTAGCCAGAAGCTTTGACAAGATTATAGCTGTAATGGAAGAAAACAATGGTAACTATGACACTTATTATTTAACTAAAGCAGGTAAAAAAATAGGTTATGATAGTCTACATATTATTGATAATAGTGCGGATTGCGAAAGTGAAGGATTTATAAGGTTCCGAGATGAAAAAACGGATCAGGTCGGAATGTTTGACAAAAATGGAACCATTGTAATTCCTGCCATTTATAATGCCCTTTCAAGAACACATAATGGATTAATTTGGGTACTGAAAGGCGCAGAAAAAAAATATTGGGACAAACATAATCAATCAGGTTGTAATCATTACAGTTGGCAAGGTGGACAAGACCTTTTAATGGATATAGAGCATAATATCCTTGTTGAAAATTTTAAATATGATAAAGCTTTAAACTTTTTTAGTATTAAAAAAACTAAAGACATTCATTCAGATGCGATAAGACAATCCTTTGTCGCAAAAAAAGGTGGTTATTACTCATTTGTGGTCTTCGAAAAAGAATTTAAACAATGGCTAACAACGGAATTACTTGAGGACTTAACTGTTGAAAAATTAATTTCCGCTTCCTATAATATAATAACTTGGCAATCCAAAAATGGTTGGAAAAAGACAAGTAAAAACAAAGTTATAACCGATAATTTTACAACCTTGAAAAATGGATTATTAGAAATTTTAAATCCAAAAACCGATTATTTTATCTCAACTGATGGACTTAATCCATTTATGTACGAGTGTGAAGCGTTTAAAAAATATTATAATAATTGTGGCGAATCTAAAGATTGGATATATCCAACAATGTCCGTAATAATTAATCACAAAAACGATACTGATTTTACACAAAACACTTATCAATTTTTAAGAACAGATAACGGATATAAGCTTATTAGTTTAGATATTAGAGATCATAAAATGAAATAACTAAAAAAAGACCTCAAGTTTTTGCTTGATCCCGATCATAATGCTACCATCGAAAGCTCATTACATTCTGAA
Organism: Psychroserpens sp. NJDZ02; assembly: GCF_004843725.1. Classification (NCBI taxonomy): domain Bacteria; kingdom Pseudomonadati; phylum Bacteroidota; class Flavobacteriia; order Flavobacteriales; family Flavobacteriaceae; genus Psychroserpens; species Psychroserpens sp. NJDZ02. The sequence goes on from NZ_CP039451.1 coordinate 184,641, forward strand.
AGTTATTTTGAGGACGATAGATTGTCCAATATTATGCCATAGCATTACCCCTAATTTTTATACTATTCTTATTTTAAGTAATCCCATGGCGTTTTATTAAAAAAAAGCTAGCGTGAAGTAAAAATGAATACCCTTGGAATTAAACAAGCTAATAAGTGTATGCACCGATCCGCAAAAGCCTATACTCTTAAAAAGCATTTAAAATATGTGAAAAACCGGCCAGAAAGTATAGCGGGACTACTTGCTTTTATTAAAAGCAAAAAAAAACACCTAATAAGCGTTCAAATACTATCTTTTAAGCCACTTACATTTTAAAGAAAGTATCGCGTATTAAAATTAAAAACAGCTTAAAATCAAAGATTTTAAGCTGTTTTTGTTCTTTTTTAAGGGGTTGTGCAACGGTTATCTTTGTCGGCAGTAATTATTTTTCATTATCTATTATTTCCCCTAACGTTTTTGCTAAATTAGAATCAATTAATTTGTTTGCAATTTTCCACTCTTCACCATCAAACTTTGATATAACGATTAAGATACTTTCCGTAATTTTAAAAGTATGATATACAAATCCATCTATTTTATCAATATTTGAGTGATATTCAAAATCGTTTCTTTTCATATTTATTGTTAGATATTATTGGAATACAATTTTTTTTTAGTTTTGCGGACTTCGTTATTCAACTATGGTTTGTCAGTTTACTGAATTTTCGCTGACTAAAAATGAAACTTAGTATACTTAAATTCTGGTGAAATTTTTCTGAAAACATTATTTTGTTATTTGGAGACCTATTCCTCTATGTAATTTTATAGCAAGACTATTGAATTCTGCTTCTAATATATGAGGGCTTATATTATTAATATCACATACTTTTTTTAGTTTTTTTATGATTTTCAAATTTAATATGGTAGCATAAATGCCAAAAGACAAAACAATAACTATAATTATCCCACCAATTGAAAACACAATAGTTTTATGAGGAATAAAGCTATAACCTGTTCCCGTTACAAAAATATTATAAATTAAAACTAGTATTGCAAAAACCACTGCACTAATTTTGAGGTATTTATTAATAGTACTAGCCTTAGAATAATTTGTCAAAAGTTTTGATAATTCATCCTTTGGTATTTTTCTTAAATGTTCTAATTTATCAATTCCTATAATGTGTTCAACTGTTTGCTAACGTTTATGTATAAGAATAGTTGCGGGTTTGTATGCGAGGATTTTCCGAAGGAAAATCAGACGTTACAAACACGCAACGACCTTTGATTAAGCACTAAACCGTAATTATTTTTATACGGTGTGCCTGTTGCACAACGTGTTGTTAAAGATATAGAAATTTCGTATATTTAATAATGCAAGGCACAAAAATATATCAAGAGAAATTATTCAACAATTTCCAGTTGAGTCGTCGGGTTCCCCAAGACAATTTTTATAGACGATTATCAGAAATTTTAGACTTAGAATTTCTACGGAATCAAACAAAAATCTATTACGGAAACTGTGGACAAAAAAGTTTAGATCCCGTGGTGTTTTTCAAATTCTGTTTAGTTGGTTATTTAGAGAATATCACCAGCGATAGAAAATTGGTGTTACATTGTAGTCTTCGACTGGATATTCTGTATTTTCTTGGCTATGATATCGATGAAGAATTACCATGGCATTCTACGTTAAGTAGAACACATCAACTGTACCCAGAGTCAGTTTTTGAAAATCTATTTACTCATGTTTTCAAAATGTGCGTAGACATGCATATGGTAAGTGGTCATACCCAAGTTATCGACGCCGCACCTGTAAAAGCAAACGCTTCGATGGATAGCTTAGAACTTAAAGTGCCAGAAGAAGATTTAGAAGCTCATTTACGCGCAGTACGACATATAAGCAATAGAGATAAAGCGGTACCATTTCGATCAGCCAAAGTTAATAAAGCCCCAAAATCGCAGCAAGAATTATCAGCAAGCCGTCAGGAATTACAAGCGATAAAGAGCCGAAACAAAAAATGGTCAAAAGATCAAAACCATCGTCCTGGAGCAGGAAATAAAGGTTCCCGTTATACGAGTAATAAAACGCATTACAGTCCAACCGACCCCGATGCTCGCATAAGTGTAAAACCAGGAAAAGCAAGAAAACTAAACTATTCAAGTCAGCTCACGGTAGATGCCGCACATCATGTAATAAGTGACATCAAGGCCTATCATGCCGATGGCAAAGACAGTCAGCATTTACCAGATATTGTATTGCGAGTAAAACGACGCTTATGGCAATCTGGTCTTACCATAGACACCTGTCTCGCGGATACCGGTTACAGTAGTGGCGAGAATTATGCTTTTTTAGAAAAGCAGGATATTACCAGTTACATTCCGCCACACGGCACCTTTAAAGGAGGACCAGATGAATTTATTTATAATGAAAAAGAAGATCACTACACCTGCCCTCAAGGGAAGATTATCCCCTTTAAAAAGGTGTTTTACGAAAAGAAGAGCAACACCAAAAAGAAGGCCTATAGAGGTTCAAAAAAACTTTGTATAGATTGCCCAATACGAAGCGCTTGTTTAAGCAAAACGGCACAAGAAAAGTCATTTTCCGTAACGTATTACCGCGCAGAATACCTCCGGAATATAGCACGAGTTGATAGTAAAAAAGGAAGCTATATGAAAGGAAAACGACAAAGTACGGTAGAGCCCGTATTTGGTACACTAACCCAGTTTTTAGGCATGGGAAAAGTGAATACCCTTGGGATTAAACAAGCTAATAAATGTATGCATCTATCCGCAACAGCCTATAATCTTAAAAAGTATTTAAAATATATGAAAAACTTACCAGAAAGTATAGCGGGACTACTTGCTTTTATTAAAAGCACCAAAAACCACCTAATAAGCCTTAGAATACTATGTTTTAAGCCACTTGCATTTTAGATAAAATATGACGTATTAAAATTAAAAACAGCTTAAAATCAAAGATTTTAAGCTGTTTTTATGCTTTTTTAAGGGGTTGTGCAACGGTTACCGGTGTTAGGCACAGTTTTATTTTATTTCCCATCTATCCTCAACTGAATTATCATTATTTTCTAATAAGTGATTTGCCATTATTCCGAAAAGGTGTCTTTTTAATGTGTAATGAAATCTTTCTGGTATATTTTTTACATTCAAACTTTCTGCATCATCCATTTCAATTCGTTCAGCTTTCTGTATTGTTTTTGGGTAAACAAATCCTAATCTAAATCTTCCGTTTTCGTTAAATATCCAATAAAGTTGAGTGTAATTATTTCCTATATGGTCTCGATATTGTAATATTATTTCAAATTGGTCACATTCAATTGGATATTCAATAGTATATTCGATTTTGCGTTTCCCTGGTAAATTCGCGTGCAGACTTCTTTCAAAGAGGCAATATTGTTCGTCCTCTAATAATTTTACTTTATCTGTCTTTTTAATTTTGTTCTTTTTATCCTTAAATAAATACTTGTTAAGTAATTCTCTTTTGCTAATTGATTCGTCAAATAAGATTGTGTAAAACCAAATATCAACATCAAATGCAGGATTGCTTGAGATATTAGATATTTTTAAAACTTTCTTTCCTTTTTTTAAGTCAATTCTGCATTCAAATAGAGGAAGTGCACTAATTCTTTCTTGATTTTTGCTTGAGTCTTTGGTGGATTTTAGTAACCTAAAAGTCAGATATACGTATACACCAGTAAAAACTGTTAATAAAATATTCGTTATTAAATTCCAATTTACGTTCTCCATTTTAATTGTGCCTAACGTTTATGTATAAGAATAGTTGCGGGTTTGTATGCGAGGATTTTCCGAAGGAAAATCAGACGTTACAAACACGCAACGACCTTTGATTAAGCACTAAGCCGCAATTATTTTTATACGGTGTGCCTGTTGCACAACGTGTTGTTAAAGATATAGAAATTTCGTATATTTAGTTATGCAAGGCACAAAAATATATCAGGAGAAATTATTCAACAATTTCCAGTTGAGTCGTCGGGTTCCCCAAGACAATTTTTATAGACGATTATCAGAAATTTTAGACTTAGAATTTCTACGGAATCAAACAAAAATCTATTACGGAAACTGTGGACAAAAAAGTTTAGATCCCGTGGTGTTTTTCAAATTCTGTTTAGTGGGGTATTTAGAGAATATCACTAGCGACAGAAAACTGGTATTACATTGTAGTCTTCGACTGGATATTCTTTATTTTCTTGGCTATGATATCGATGAAGAATTACCATGGCATTCTACGTTAAGTAGAACACATCAACTGTATCCAGAGTCAGTTTTTGAAAGTCTATTTACTCATGTTTTCAAAATGTGCGTAGACATGCAAATGGTAAGTGGCCACACCCAAGTTATAGACGCCGCACCTGTAAAAGCAAATGCTTCGATGGATAGCTTAGAACTTAAAGTGCCAGAAGAAGATCTAGAAGCTCATTTACACGCCGTACGACATATAAGCAATAGAGATAAAGCAGTGCCACTTCGATCAGCCAAAGTTAATAAAGCCCCAAAATCGCAACAAGAATTATCAGCAAGCCGTCAGGAATTACAAGCGATAAAAAGCCGAAACAAAAAATGGTCAAAAGATCAAAACCATCGTCCTGGAGCAGGAAATAAAGGCTCGCGTTATACTAGTAATAAAACGCATTACAGTCCAACCGATCCCGATGCTCGTATAAGTGTAAAACCAGGAAAAGCAAGAAAACTAAACTATTCAAGTCAGCTCACGGTAGATGCCGCACATCATGTAATAAGTGACATCAAGGCCTATCATGCCGATGGCAAAGACAGTCAGCATTTACCAGATATTGTATTGCGAGTAAAAAGACGCTTATGGCAATCTGGTCTTACCATAGACAACTGTCTCGCGGATACCGGTTACAGTAGTGGCGAGAATTATGCTTTTTTAGAAAAGCAGGATATTACCAGTTACATTCCGCCACACGGCACCTTTAAAGGAGGACCAGATGAATTTATTTATAATGAAAAAGAAGATCACTACACCTGCCCTCAAGGTAAGATTATCCCCTTTAAAAAGGTGTTTTACGAAAAGAAGAGCAACACCAAAAAGAAGGCCTATAGAGGTTCAAAAAAACTTTGTATAGATTGCCCAATACGAAGCGCTTGCTTAAGCAAAACGGCACAAGAAAAGTCATTTTCCGTAACGTATTACCGCGCAGAATACATGCGGAATATAGTACGAGTTGATAGTAAAAAAGGAAGCTATATGAAAGGAAAACGACAAAGCACGGTAGAGCCTGTTTTTGGTACACTAACTCAGTTTTTAGGCATGGGAAAAGTAAATACCCTTGGGATTAAACAAGCTAATAAGTGTATGCATCTATCCGCAACAGCCTATAATCTTAAAAAGTATTTAAAATATATGAAAAACCTGCCAGAAAGTATAGCGGGACTACTTGCTTTTATTAAAAGCATCAAAAACCACCTAATAAGCCTTCGAATGCAATGTTTTAAGCCACTTGCATTTTAGAGAAAATACGGAGAGTCAAAATTAAAAACAGCTTAAAATCAAAGATTTTAAGCTGTTTTTATGTTTTTTAAGGGGTTGTGCAACGGTTACCGGTGTTGTAGCACGTTTTTATTCCTCAACTTTCCTTTTATTCCCGCAATTCGCACACAATTTTGCTTTTGGTGTTCTGTATGGTTTTCCGCAATTTTCACAATCAGGTCCAATTTGTTCAAGTGAGTGATGCATAATCGCATTCGGTTCAGTTTCTCCAAATCCAGTCAAATTATTATAGTATTCCAATAATTCTTTAAATCTCTCTTTTCTATCCGCTTTTGCTATTTTAAATCCGTTAGAGTATAATTCGGAAGCGATTGCAAACTCTTCTTTATCCAACATTGGAATTTCCATTTTACATCTCCAGCAATATTTAATTTTCATTTTATTCGATTGTTTGATTTTCTAAAACAAATTCATCGAATAGTATTTGTTCATTTTGCTTTTCAGTCGACATTTCAGATAGTTTTAAATCACTCATTCCTCTTGGCGAATAGAAAAACGTTTTCCAAATTGGTCTATGTTTAATAAAAATATTTTTTCCTCCAAATTCATCGTGAGTATAGATTCCAACCCAGAATTTCGAGACGATTAAAATTCCGATTATTAATATTAAAATTCCTGTTTTTCTTTTCAATTCGTGAGTTTTCTCAAATGTGCTACAACTCGTTATATAAGTACCTATGTTCCGGATATACCGTAAATATTACGGGATATCCGCACCTTTAGTTCTTGACTTGGTTTTAAAAAGCTAAGCTACAATTTATAAAACGGTCTCACAATACGTATAACTACGTAGTTCTTTTGAAGATAATCTGTTATTATAAAGACAATAGATTAGTACTTTTTCGGCCAGATTGTTTCAAACCATTCGCAAACGACTAATACTTTATCTGTTGCTTTTTGTCCGTTTTCGTCCAGTGTGTTAGCAAAAAACTCCCAATGTGCTTTTTTCCAATTTTCGAGCGGTTTAATGTTTGTTCCCATATCTAATTGAGCATAATCTTTGGTAATCTGATTGAATGGCATTGTGTCTACCTTTTTGGTCTCAATTATTGCTCGCGCTTTTCCGTTATAATCCGTTACAATAAGTTTTGTTCCTTTTTTTGGTAAGTCAACATTTACTTCTTTATACCAAATGTATAAACCAGAACTTGCTTTCTTTTTTCCGTCAACAATTAGGTCGGCAAATCGATGATAATCTTCTTCACTATTATCAAAAAATTCTGTATTGGGTAGTGCTTCTTTTTTAAATTCAGGATTTGATTTCTTAAAATCACTCCACATTTCATAAACGGATTCGTCAAGTTCATTTTCAGTGTCCATTTGCACTTCTTTTTCCGTTTCTATTTCCGAATTGGTTTTTGTTTTTGATTTGTCTTTACAACTAATAAAAATCAAAAAAAGGACAATTGTTAATTGTTTCATAGATTACTCAGTATTAATACCAACATTGGATGTATGTTTAGTGCAGCAATTGCAAGACTGAAGACTTTTAGTTTAGTATCAAGCAAAGCACTTTGCTAGCTCTTCTTTTTTTCTGTAAAAAGATAAATAAAAACGATTGGACTGGCTTTATAAAAAGACACTAAACTTTGGGTTATGCACAAAAATTAGAATTAATTATAGCTATTGATTTAAAACGTTTTACCCATCAAAGTCACCACAATCTTCAATTTCAAATTTATTCTCTTTAAAAGTGAAAAAATCTGTTAATCTAGCTCCAATATAACTATGCGGAAACTCACCAACTACTTTAATTTTATATACTAGTTTATTTTCTGTTTTCAAAAAAAGTAGATTTAATTTTTCTCCAATATTGTTTTTTAAGTCAATTGATATTCCATTACTCAATTCTTCTTTTTTGATAATATTGTAGGTGTAAAATTTACTCTTTGAAAATGGAGGTAAAGAATCCTTATCACCTCTACAATAAGGGAATAAGTATGCTTTTTTTTGTTTTAATAAAATTGAAGGAGAATCACACATACAATATGACAAAAAATCAATAAGATATTTTTCTTTATTCTTAGAGTCAATAGTTAGACCAACTAATTCCACATTAAATAATTCAGAATATGTTTCATTTGTTTTTACTGAATTTTCCTTTTTTGGAATATTTGTAATTGTCGCATATTTTTTCTGGGTCTTATTAATACAAGACATTAGAGTTATTGATATTAATAATAATAATAATAATATTGAATAGTACTTTTTCATTTCAATGTTTTACAACAGATTGGTAATGAAACGTAGGCCAGATAATAAGCACTTTGTTTCAGTTTATAACTTAGTTAAATATAACTATTTTGCTTTTATCTTTTTATTTTAACTGCCAAATTTTATATTTAGCGGACTATGTAAAAAAGCACAGAACTTTGGTTTAGCACAAACGCCCTATGTTTTTTATACCATGTTGTAAACCGTTTTTATTCCATTTTTTTTTAAGAATTTGTTCGGTCGATTTTCCTTTTTTCATCATTGCCATCTGTCCAGAATCACAGTGCTTTTTTAATTCTTGATGGAATTCAGAGTGTTCTTCAGTTGAAAAAAATGTAATATTGAGATTATTTAGATTTTTATTGAATCTGATGGTTTTATCCTCTTTTGTTGGATAGACAAAAATTTTCAGTTCAAATTTGTCATTAGTAAGATATGTTTCTTTATCAGTTTCAAAGCGTAGTTTAGTGTCCAAAAAATCATTTTTCGAACAACTAAAAACTAAAATTAAAAGCAGAAAAGAGGTAATGCTGTTTTTCATTTTAAAACACTCAGAAATATAATTATAATAGTGATTTGTTTCATTTTTAATACAGTATTGAGATGTCTTCTCTATTTTTGGCTAATTGCTTATTGAACTATTAGGTAAGTTTTAGGTACAAAAAGAGTTAACTTAACATACAAATTAATCAAACAAAGGGGTAATATACATCTTGTAACTAGACTACAACTCAACCCACTTTTAAACTGATTTTTTAATACGTCAAGGCTAATTAATTTTTAGTATTACCATAAGACGAGATGTATTTGAAATTATTTTAGTAATATCAGTTATTTTCTTTAACCCATTTATCAATAATTTCTTTGGGTGTGTCTAACATAAATTTTCCTTTACTCTCCCAATAGTTTTGTTGCGATTTAAGATAAGATTCAACAGTAATTTCTTTTCTCGTAAATCTGATTTGGTGTCTAATTCCACCGTATTCTAATAGAATAGTATGCCTTTTAAGATAAGGACCATAGAAAATTGTTGATGTAGTGTCAATCACTTTATAATCAGAATAGCCTTCCTTTTTTAAAAACGCATGGTATTGCTCGGGGTTTGTAATTTCTTGTTCAAGATATTTACACATTGATCGGAATAAATATGTTTTGTTTTCTTCTTTACAGACATAATAATACAATTGTGTGTACGCATATTTATCTTTTAGTATGGTCCATTTTTTAGGGTTAATGGAAACACTTTCGGGGTAATTATATAAAAGATACTCTTTACCATTAGTTAAATTATATCTGTATTCATGCAAAAAAGGAGCTTCTTTTTCAGCATTTTTTAATGTGTAAACCTCTTCTGTCCATAAAAATGGAGGCGATTGGTAAGAGGTATTACAACCTAAAACACTCAGAAATATAATTATAATAGTGATTCGTTTCATTTTTAATACAGTATTGAGATGTCTTCTCTATTTTTGGCTAATTGCTTATTGAACTATTAGGTAAGTTTTAGGTACAAAAAGAGTTAACTTAACATACAAATTAATCAAACAAAGGGGTAATATACATCTTGTAACTAGACTGCAACTCAACCCACTTTTAAACTGATTTTTTAATACGTCAAGGCTAATTAATTTTTAGTATTACCATAAGACGAGATGTATTTGAAATTATTTTAGTAATATCAGTTATTTTCTTTAACCCATTTATCAATAATTTCTTTGGGTGTGTCTAACATAAATTTTCCTTTACTCTCCCAATAGTTTTGTTGCGATTTAAGATAAGATTCAACAGTAATTTCTTTTCTCTTAAATCTGATTTGGTGTCTAATTCCACCGTATTCTAATAGAATAGTATGCATTTTAAGATAAGGACCAGAGAAAATTGTTGATGTAGTGTCAATCACTTTATAATCAGAATAACCTTGTTTTTTTAAAAACGTATGGTATTGCTCGGGGTTTGTGATTTCTTGATTAATATGTTTATTTATTGATCGGAATAAATATGTTTTGTTTTCTTCTTTAAAAATTAAATAATATAATACTGTATAGGCATATTTATCTTTTATTATTGTCCATTGTTTAGGATTATCGGAAACACTTTCGGGATAATTGTATAAAAAATACTCATTATCCTCACTGGAATAATTTGTGTTAGGGTGAGGAAAAGGAGCTTCTTTTTCAGCATTTTTTAATGTGTACACTTCTTCTGTCAGTAAAAATGGAGGCGATTGGTAAGAGGTATTACAACCTAAAACACTGAGAAATGTAATTAGAATAGAGATTTTTTTCATGTTAATACAGTATTGAGATGTCTTCTCTTGTTTTTGTTAAGTGGTCTTGTTTTGTGTAACCACCAAATGGGTTAGAGTTGTACAACTTATAAGTAACTTTAGATAGTAGGGCGAAAAAAGACGACAACCATTCGTTTAAACACAAGCCGAATTTTTAAATTTTTCTTATTATCTTTTTTTATCAATACGCCAAATTTAAAAATTTGGAGACCACACAAAAGTGCCTTTGCCATTGCTTTAAACACTTATTGTCCAATTATATTTATACATTACGCCTGTTGCACAACGTGCTGTTAAAGATATAGAAATTTAGTAATGCAAGGCACAAAAATATATCAAGAGACATTATTCAAAAATTTCCAGTTGCTTCGTCGGGTTCCCCAAGACAATTTTTATAGATGATTATATTCTGTTTTAGATTTAGAATTTATACAGAATCAGACAAAAAGCTATTACGGAAACTGTGGACAAAAAAGTTTAGATCCCGTAGTGTTTTTCAAATTCTGTTTAGTTGGTTATTTAGAGAATATCACTAGCGATAGAAAACTATTATTGTATTTTATAGAAAATACGGCGTATCAAAATTAAAAACAGCTTAAAATCAAAGATTCTAAGCTGTTTTTATGCTTTTTTAAGGGGTTGTGCAACGATTACCGGTGTTGGCAACTGTAATTTTTATTTCAGAGAATATTTTTCAAATCTTGTTTTCCAATTATTGCCATAATTTCAACGATATTATTATTCACTTTGTAATAAATACTATCAGAGCCAGAAACACAACGTCTATATCCTATTTTTATATAATCTACAGATTCAAAATAAAATGGATTTTCAACAATAGTATCAAAGTTCTCAAACAAAGTATCGAAATACTTATCAGCTTGTGTCATTCCAAACTTTTCAACTCCGTATTTATGTATTCTTATTAAGTCTTCTTTCGCTAAGTTACTTAGTTTATACTGAGTCATTAAATTAATGACTTTGATTCCGCTAATATTTGTTCTTTACTTAAATTTGTAAATCCGCTATTTTCGGCTTTTTCTAATTTGGCACTAATCCAGTCAATTTGGCTCTGCTGTTTTCTTGCTTGTCTAATTAAATCGTTCACAAGTTCACTTTTGGTAGAATATTCTTTTTTGTCAACTTGATTTTTCAACCACTCATCATTCGGTTGAGTGAATGAAATGCTCTGTCTTGCCATAATATTTTGTTTTGGTGCTAATTTACACCAAAAAAGATAATACAGCAAATTTAATGTTCAGTTTGAGTTTCTCAATTTTATAGTTACCAACGTGTTTCTTTAGTTTGTAATAAATATCTTTATATAGAAAAAGAAGAGAACTATAACGTGTTTTAGAATTATAGATCCATTGCACGTACGTGTATGATTCGTGTGGGGGTTTAAAGTAAGAAGACTTTTAGTTTAGCACGAGGCAAAGCATTTTGTTTGCCTTTATCTTGTTTTGTTGAAAAGTCAAATGAAAATGATTTGACGGACTTAGTAAATGTACACTAAACTTTGGTAAAGCACCAAACCTCGCATTAATTACACACATTGTCCCTGTTGCACAACGTGTTGTTAAAGATATAGAAATTACGTCTATTTAATACTGCAAGGCACAAAAATATATCAAGAGACATTATTCAACAATTTCCAGTTGCGTCGGTGGGTTCCTCAAGCCAATTTTTATAGATGATTATCTTCTGTTTTAGATTTAGAATTTATACAGAATCAGACAAAAATCTATTACGGAAACTGTGGACAAAAAAGTTTAGATCCCATGGTGTTTTTCAAATTCTGTTTAGTTGGTTAGTTTGAGAATATCAACAGTGATAGAAAACTGCTGTCGCATTGTATTTTAGAGAAAATACGGCGTATCAAAATTAAAAACAGCTTAAAATCAAAGATTTTAAGCTGTTTTTATGCTTTTTTAAGGGGTTGTGCAACGGTTACCGGTGTTGGCAGTATGTGCTTTTATTTTTTAAAAGTCCGATTAATTTGAGACTACTTTTAGTCCGATAATTGAGGCTATTAATGTCATAATGAAAAATAGTCGCCAAAAAGTCGCTGGTTCTTTAAAAATCAGAATTCCAATCAAAACTGTTCCTACAGCACCAATTCCTGTCCAAACTGCATATGCAGTTCCTATCGGTAGTTGTTGAGTCACTTTTACTAGAAGAAACATACTTATTCCTAAACAAATCAAGAATCCTATGTACCAATAAGTTGTTTCAATTCCTGTTGATTCTTTTGCTTTTCCAAGACAAGCTGCAAAAGCTACTTCAAATAGTCCTGCAATTATTAATAGTATCCAATTCATTCGTAATTATTTTCTTTTTGCGCTGTCTGTCAATATTCAATTTCTGTTTATTTTTGCATTACTGCCAACGTCTCGACTATGGTTAGTACGGGATTAAAAAGCGATTAATTTCGAATTAATCACTTAGCCAAAACTTTTTATTTTGTTTTATCTTTTTTGTTTAAAGCCAAATCAAAAGATTTGGCGGACTTTATAAAAACACACTAAACTTTGGGCTAAGTACCAAACCCCGTATTAATTATAGCCATTGTTGGCAAATCGTTTTTTAGAAAGGTAACTCATAAAAAGTTCCATTTCCTTGAAGGAAAATGTGTTTGTTATTACTTATATAATACCAAACTATCCTTGTATTATCTTCACCATAAACCTCTATAATAGGTAGTTCTTTTGTGAAGTTGATAACGAGGTTACTACTTACGTCAACACAACTTAAATAGGTTTTATATTTTCGCTCGTTATTGATTTTTTTGAAGTCTAAATGTACGATATATAATTTTTCCTCTATTAACTGCCAACCTCTAATGCAGTGATTTTTAAATAACCCTTTTTCTTTTCTTTTTACACTATTACTTGCAATGTCTAAATAATTTAACCCAATTCTTACATCACCTGCAATCTCAAAAACGATCATTTTATTATCTGATAGTAGTATTGGATACCCTATTCCTAAATCAACTATTTTTTTTGTTACTATTGATTTTGGAGAGTCTGGTTCTGAGATATCCATTAAAAATATAGAATCTTGATTAACCCAATAAATGGTCTCATTAAAAACTAAAGAGTAAAAAGCTGAAGATTCTTCATCTGTATCTGGTATAACGATTTTTGATATTGGATCTGTGTTGTCAGTAGTTGGAATATCAGAAACCTCAAACCTATAGTCTTTATTATAAATAGAAGAAATTTGAGTGTATAATTTACCTTTTGCTATACAGGCACCTTTTATATAGCCCATTTCTCTTTCCTTAATTATGACGGTAGGACTATCAAGATCTTGAAAGTCTATAATTGCAATTCTATTTCCTCTGTTGCCCCTTAACAAAAGGGTATCATCTATAAATTGAAAATTAGGTTCATAAAAACGTTCTGCTAGCGGTACCTTTACTACTTTCTTTAGCTGAAAAGAGTCTTCAATTTTCCAAATTGTTAAAATTGTATCTTCTTGTATTGTAAATAATAGATTCTTATAGTTTTTTACAAAATGTAAATATTTTCTTTTCGAATTAAAATCTATAATATTAGAATTTGTTATCATATTTTAATGTTTGCCAACGTCTCGTGTATGAAATCGTAGCGTATAAAAAGAAACTACATTTTCGGTTTAGCACAGAGCCAATTTTTTATATTTTGATTTAACTTTTCAGTTTTAAAGCCAAATTAAAAATTTGGCGGTCTTTGTAAATAAGCACAAATCTTTCGGTTTAGCACTTATTAGCTATGTTTTATACACCGTGTTGTAAGTCGTTTATTTTTAAGTGTTTTGAATCATATAACAAGCAATTTTTGATTCAGGCTCAAAGAACACAAACAAATCCCCGTCACCCCAAAAGTTCATTTTTTCAAAGTATTGCTTGTACCATTCGTCTGTGGGTTTAATATTAGTTTCCTTAGTTTTTATCTCATCACTACTCTGTAATTGACATAGAAATCTCATTGTTTTTTGTGTTTTAGGGCATTTTGGAATATCCGAATATTGAATCCAGTTAGGTATGCCAGAAAATCCAATTTCATAACCAATAGCTTTATCTTCTTTAGTTGTAAAACGGACTTGTTCATATTCTATAAATGAATCTGCATTTAAATCATCATAGGCTGTAGAAAGAGAGTTTACCTCTTCTATATTCAATATTTTAGGAGAATTCGGTTCTGAGTAATCTAACCATATTTTATCTAAGTCTAAATATATTGGACAAATGAGGTTTATGTCAAATGGAAGCCAATCATAAGCTTTACTTTCTTTGCTCAATTTTCCTAGATATTGAAAAGAACCAGGACAAGTGTTTTTTGGAATTAAGAAGTCTGATGGTATATTCCCACCAATCCAGTTTTCTCCATTTTTAGCTTTTTCAAAATTGAAAATCTTATTAATTCTTAAATCTCTATATTTTATTTGGTCATCTCTAATTATTAACTCTTCGTTGTTTTCGTCTTCATCTCTTGACTCTGCAAATTCTAAAAAATTATTTTCATCATATGTCAAAATGATATGAGAATACATACTTTCAGCCGTTTGTTTATCGGTTATTTGTGTTTCGATAAAACTGAGACAATGCTCTTTTCCATCTAAATTGACTTCCCATCCAGCCAGATATTGTTTTTTCAATTTAGGTTTGTTGTGAGTAGATTTATTTCCGAATATTTTCTTTAGTATACTCATTTTAGTTTTTTTTTGGTAATGACTTACAACGGTTGGGCTAAGCGTAGTGCGGAGGCAAGGAAACTTTTCGTTTCCGTCTGCGCACGAAGCTAAAGCTTATTGTTTTGCTTTTTCTTTTTTTGTTCAAAGCTAAATCCATAAGATTTAGCGACATTATAAATATACACAGACCTTAGCGTTTAAGACCTAAAGTCCGCATTACGTTTAGGCTTTGTTGTAGCACGTTTTATTTTCCATAATATTTGTATGACCTCCTGAACCCTTGTTCAGTAGCCTCTTCGATATTCTTTGCGAAAAAACCTTGCCCATTTTTAATTTTAGTTCTGTCATAATGTTGGTCGAAGGGTAAGTGATAAATGCGACTTTCAAGTCCATTTGAGTCAATTCCAATATTACATTTGATTCTTGGGAATTCTTGCATTTCCCACTTTTCAATTCGTACTCCCAAAATTTGAGCAAATTTTGTGGCAGTTTCAGATAGCGAAGTATTGGTTATAAACACAGGGGTTACAACGTTAAACAAATCAGGATTAACAAGTTTGTCAATAATTGTGGTGCCATATAATTGTAATATGTGTTTTTCGTGAATTATTGTTCTCTTTTTCCAAAGTTTACATTGGATGATTTCAACTTCATTTCCTTTTCTTACAATTAAATCACGCCCAAGGTCTTTTAGTTTTTTTTCCATTCCGTAATATTCTACGTCCCAACCTTTTTCTTCATAGGTTAGCCCGCAGTAAAGTTCATAATCTCTACCAACTTGCCAATTAGTGTTTTTTCTTGCTGGGTCTAGATATCTATCTAAAGCTAATTGGTTTCTAATGTTTTCATCTAAACTTAAATATTCCTTTTTACTAATATAATTTTGAACATTATCGAAATCTTCTTTAAAGTCATCAATCGAATTGGCGACTTCAAGTTGTTTTAATGTATCAAAATCATCTACATAGTTTGTGAGCTCAGGAAAAACATTTAGTAGGTATTCGTATTTGTATAACATTTGACGATATTGTTCCAGATGGAACTTACTTTGTGTTTTAAGTTCTTTTATCCTTTTACTTTCTTCAATTGCCGGTCTTTTCTTGTTTTCTAATCGTTTCGCGATAATATCATATTCTAACAATAGGAAATCACTATACATTGATGTGATTTTAGAAACAGAATTTTGACTTTTGCTCTGAATTGCTAAATACAAATCATGTTGTTCTTCAAGACCGTTTTTGAAATTATCTCGTTCTCGTTGTACTTCATTAAGAGTCCTGTTTTCTGTGATATATTTTTTATCGGAAAAATCTAGTTTTAGTTTTAGCGTGTCATTTTCATCTATTTGTTCATCTAATTTAAAAACTAATTCTTCATTTTTTTGCTCTAATTTTGCTAACTCTTCGTGAGCATTAGTCAGAAATATAGTTACCTTTTCTAAATCATTAGTCTTGATTCTAATTTCGTTATGTAGTTTTTGAAACTCTTCCTTTTTTTTTAAAAGGCTAGATGAAAGTTCTTTTGTTTTTAAAGTTTCATTCTTATAATTTTCTTGATGTTTTTTCGCTAGTAATTTTTCGTTTGACAGTTCCCTTAATAATTGAGGATACTCGTTTAATTTCTTCTTATTTTCTTTTTTCTTGTCGAGAAAATTAGAGAAGAAACTCCAAATTGCTAGAAGTGCGATAAACCCGCCAATTAGATATAATATTTCCATTAAATTTTAGATGGTCAATTTTTAACGATTGGATTTTTTAAATGTCTTGTCCTGAAATATGGCTACAGGTTAAAATTGAATTAAGCTGATAATTTATATACCATATTAAGTGTTTTATAATCTAAAGATAAATGTAATCTAACTTCGTTGTATAAATTAATTGCATTTTTTGCAGCTCTCTTAGCGTGACTCACGTTATCAAAGGTTTGGTCGAGATAAAATTCATCTTTTAAAATTCCATTTACACGTTCTGCCATTGCATTTTCGTAACAATGATTTTCTTCGGTCATACTAATATCTATCTTTTTTCTTTTGAGTATTTGTGTGTATACATTGCTACAGTACTGTATTCCTCTATCCGAATGATGAATAAGTTGTGTAATGCTTTTATCACTATGTATTTTTTCCAATATCTCTTTTGGAATCTTGCTTTCATCATATTCTTGCATCCAAAGGGCATTTGCAATATTCTGCTTGGTAAGTGCATCGATGGCATTGTCTCTATTTTCATTCATAATCTATAGCTTTTAATGATTACTTTTTGTAACCCGTTATATGAAACTTTCATTCTACATATCCCGCAGACACACTTGATATTCAAAAGATTAGTTTCTAACTTTAGTTTCAAAAAGCCAAGCTACAATTTATAAAACAGTCTAACAATACGTATAACTACGTGATTTTTTTGAAGACAACTGGTTGTTAAAAGACATTAGAATTCCATTTAAACGCATCAAAATAAAGGCAAACCTTAATAAACAACAAAAACAAGGCCTATTAAAAGATTTAATTAGCTTTAAATATTATAGTCTTATGGGCTTTTGTAATGGTTACATTAGCTATAATTAATATGGATTAGTGTTTAGTTCCAAATTTAATATAAACTGACTAAGTCTACCAAACCGAAAGTCTTTGACTTTCTATTCCCGTGCTAACCATAGCTAAACGTTATACTATTTTAGACACACAAATTTAATACTGAATTAAACAAAAAAACGCATAACTAGTAAGTTGTCCTATTTGTATTTAACTAAATAATGTATTGAATAGTTTGATGTTTTTTTTCTGTAATTACAAAACTTAAGTAAACTCTACAACTCCTATAATGCAAGCCTAAAACCGCCAATAAAACTTGCCTTTGTAAAAAATTAAATTAACTTCGAAAATAATTAAATGTTGATATTACTTATTAAACCGATGTCGTATCACATGGCAATCAGCAAATATTTAAAATAAAACCGCAAGACCTCTCGAATAAAATAAATATTCAAGCATTTTAGGTTCAAACAGATTAATAAAGTAGATAAAAGAATGGAGCATTTTGATACAATAGAATGGAGTGTAATTTGGAGTATTATTAAAGATATTGTAATGCCTCACACATGGATATTAACGTCTCAAACACTTATTTTTTTATTTTTTGGCTTTATTCTATCCATTTTCTACATTATTATTCTAAATAAGAAAAAAGTTTTAACGAGAAACCCAAAATATTACAATTGGGCAGTAAAAGTATATATACCAACACTTATTGTTGGATTTTTGTTTGTTTTTGGATATACCGGCTTTATTACAGGTGTATATAAAGTTATGAATAAAGAAAAAGAGACTATCGTCTCTAGTGTTTATAATCATGTTCTGAAACTATCTTTTGAATCAGAGAATAGCAAAAATGAATTTATTGTTAATTTACAGATATCAGCAATAGTGGTTAAAGGAGGTTCAAAGGTCTTGTTAGCCTCTCTAAAAAAAACAACGTCGGAATATAATTCAGGATACTCAATTATAGATGACAATAAAAACAAATTAGCCAACTATTTAATTGATAAGTATGCAGATGATATTTACAAAATAGTGATCTATGGTATGCTTGATGCAACTGGAGCTAAAGCTAATATTAATATTGAAGAAGAATTGACTTATGACGATTTTAGTACTGGAATGGATCTCTTATTGGATTTAGATTACAAAGATATTGAGCAAGGAATAAAAGACAAACTATTGATATGGTTTGATGATTTACTATACAAACAATATAAATCGTTACTTTATACTCAATTAATTTTATTGCTTATTATTATGAGTCTACCTCTAATCGAATTTTTAATTTATAAAAAATGGATAGAACCAAAATACCCTAATCAACTTATAAAAAAGCAGAATCTCTAGCGCTACATTTACTAACCATGTTAAAAAAAAGAAAGGATTAACTGCTAAACCAAAAACCTCTAATTCTCTGCGCTTAATTAACCATAATTAAACCGTTATAATAGTTTTGAAACATAAAAAAAGCACAACCAATAGTTGTGCTTTTTTTATATAAACCTTTTAAGAAACAATACTTATTATCTAGAATAGTTTGGTGCTTCTTTTGTAATAGTAACATCGTGTGGATGACTCTCATTAATACCTGAAGCGGTAATTTTAACAAAGCGTCCTGTATCTTGTAAAGTAGCCACGTCTTTTGCACCACAATACCCCATACCGGCTCTTAATCCACCTATAAACTGGTGTAAACTTTCATATAAATCACCTTTATAAGGGACACGTCCCACAATACCTTCTGGTACTAGTTTTTTAATATCGTCTTCTACATCTTGGAAGTAACGGTCTTTACTACCTTGCTTCATCGCTTCCACAGATCCCATACCTCTATACGATTTAAACTTACGTCCTTCGTATATAATGGTTTCGCCAGGACTTTCTTTTGTTCCTGCTAGTAATGAGCCTAACATAACTGTATCTGCTCCTGCTGCCAATGCTTTAGGAATATCTCCCGTATATCTAATTCCTCCATCTGCAATTACTGGTACACCACTTCCTTTTATTGCTGCTGCGACTTCTAGCACGGCACTAAATTGAGGAAAACCAACACCTGCAACTACACGAGTTGTACATATAGAACCTGGTCCAATACCAACTTTTACGGCGTCTGCTCCTGCCTCAACTAAATACTTAGCTGCTGCTCCTGTTGCTATATTACCAACAATAACGTCTAATTTCGGGAATTTTTTCTTGATTTCTTTTAACACATTTACCACACCTTTAGTATGTCCGTGTGCTGTATCAATGACTATAGCATCTACTCCTGCACTTACTAAGGCTTCTGCACGCGCTACTGCGTCTCCAGTAACTCCTATTGCTGCTGCAACACGTAAACGACCAAAAGTATCTTTGTTTGCTATGGGCTTCTGTGTTACTTTAGTAATATCTCTAAAGGTAATTAAACCTTCTAGCTTGTTACCTTCAACAATTAAAAGCTTTTCAATTTTATGTTGTTGTAATATTTTTTCAGCAGCTTTTAAAGAGGTTCCTACTGGTGCTGTTACTAGATTTTCGCTAGTCATAACCTCAACAATTGGCCTGCTTTTTTCATGTTCAAAACGTAAATCACGGTTGGTTACAATCCCTTTAAGCATACCGTCGGCATCTACAATCGGAATTCCTCCAATACCATGCTCGCGCATCGCATTATTAGCATCGGCAACAACTGCTGTCATTGGTAACGTAACAGGATCTATGATCATACCGCTTTCCGCACGTTTTACTTTACGTACTTTAATCGCTTGTTGCTCAATAGTCATGTTTTTATGTAACACACCAATCCCCCCTTCTCTAGCCATGGCAATAGCCATTTGACTTTCTGTAACAGTATCCATAGCTGCAGAAACTATTGGTACGTTAATGGTAATGTTGCGTGTAAATTTTGATTGAATGTTGACTTCGCGAGGAAGAACATCTGAGAAAGCAGGAACTAAAAGGACGTCATCATAAGTTAATCCTTCGCCTACTATTTTATTTTCGTGTGCTGTCATTGCAATTGGAATTAATTGCGCGTAAAGATATATATAATTATGTTATTAATACCGTTTTTTATGATATAGAATCTAAAATAACTACAATTAAAACAACTGATTGGTAACCGAATAAACACAATCTTAAATTAATTATTAAGATTTAGTCTAAATAACTTGGATTGCATGATTAGTACAAATATATTTGCAGCTCTATTTTTATTCATTCTAAATAAAAACAAATTATAAAATGAAAACCAACGTATTAAAAACAACCGCTGCAATCGCCCTAACATTATCACTTTTTTCTTGTGGTAACGATGATGACGCTACAACAGAAAATATTAATGTTGTCAGTAAAACTGACGTAACAACTAACTATGGTAACATTGTATACCAAACGTATTTAGACAGCTACAATAGCGCTGTAGACATGCAAACTTCGATCAATGCCTTTGTAACAACTCCAAACCAAGCTAATTTTGATTTAGCAAAAACCGCCTGGTTAGACGCTAGAGAGTTTTATGGATTAACCGAAGCTTTTAGAGAATGTAATGGACCTGTAGATACAGAATCTGATGCGTGGTCATTAGGTACCGAAGGACAAATGAATGCTTGGCCAATAGACGAAAGTTATATCGACTATGTTGCTGCTGGGACAGAGGACTATGCTAACGATTACGACAGTATTATAGGTGACGACAGTATTACTATTGATCAGTCAACTATAACTGGATTAAACGAAGATATTAACGATAAGTCTATAAGTACTGGATGGCACGCTATTGAGTTTTTACTTTGGGGACAAGACAACACAATGCCAGTGGACGACTTACCAGGAACAAGAGCATTTACAGATTATACAACTGCCGATCATGCAGACAGACGCGCTCTGTATTTACAAACAGCAACCAATTTACTAGTTAACGATTTAAATGCTTTAACAACGACTTGGTCTCCAGGTGGGACTTACAGAGTTGTTTTTGATAATTTAAGCGACGATATCGCTTTAACACAGTTAATTAATGGCGCCTTTTTTATTGCTGGTAACGAGTTAAGCTATGAACGTATCTTTACTCCTGTAGATTCTACCGATGGTATTGGTGGATTAGGTCAAGAAGACGAACATTCTTGTTTTAGTGACAACACACATCGTGATATATATGCTAATGCAAAAGGGGTTTATAATGTTGTCTTTGGAGACTATAACGCTATTACTGGCGCTTCGTTTTATGATTTAGTAAAACAAGCTAATCCTACTCAAGCAGCGACTTTAAAAGCTGCTGCTGAAAATGCAATGGATAAAGTGAATGCTATTGGGAATAACACACAACCTTTTGATTATTTGATAACTTTAGAAAGCTCTACAGATTCTAACTTCGGAATTGTCATGCAAAGCGTGCAAGCGCTTCAAGATTGGGCTGACGAAATTAGCGCGTCTGCTGATGCTATAGGAATTAGTCTATAAATACCACCTCTTTTTAAAGTTAAAAAAAATCTCGAATTTAGTTTCGAGATTTTTTCTATTTAAAACAATTACACTATGAAATACAAATTACCCTTAATTTACTTATTTCTTTTAATCCTATTTAATTGTAGTGATGATGACAATTATCAACCTGTACCCGACTCCGCTTCCAACTATGAAGAAGGAGAAGAATTATTAACTGGTGTGTTAGGGGTCAACTCCACAAGTAGTAATGCATTTGGTTTTGAAATTGATGGCCTATCATTTCAGCAACTAGCGGTATTTGCTTCTGGAAACTCGTTATTTAATCAAACTTGGGTTTCTGCTCCCGCTTCGACAACAGCCAGAGATGGTATAGGGCCGACATTTAATGCCCGTGCTTGTGCCAGTTGTCACTTTAAAGATGGACGCGGTAGCCCTTTAGTTAATGGTTCCAATTCTAGTGGTTTTTTAATGCGTATTAGTCTAAATGGACAAGATGCTAATGGAGATGCTATTCCTGTCCCTGGTTATGGTTTACAATTACAAGATCAAGCCAATAATGGTATTGCCTATGAAGCCAAAATAAATATTACCCATGAAGCCGTAAACGGAACTTTCGCCGATGGAAGTACCTATCAACTACAAAAACCCATTTACACTTTTCAAGATGAACAATTTGGCGCTTTAACTGGCGTTAACACATCGCCTAGAATCGGACAACAAACAATAGGTTTGGGGCTGATATCTGCTTTACCAGACATTGAAATCACTAAATTTGAAGATAGCAACGATAGTGATAATGATGGAATTTCAGGACGTGCCAATTTTGTTTATAATTATGATACCAATGCCATCGCTTTAGGCCGATTTGGATGGAAAGCCAACGCACCAACATTAAGACAACAAGTTGCTGGTGCTTTTCATGGTGATATGGGATTAACTACCTCTATTTTTTCTGAACAAAACTGCCCATCCCCTCAACAAGATTGTTTTGACGCTCCCAATGGTGGTACTCCTGAGGTTACGGATAGCCAACTAGAAAAAGTTATTTTTTATCAAGCCCATTTAGCAGTACCAAATCGGCGTAATTATTTAGACGCGGATGTACAACAAGGAAAAGTCCTTTTTAACCAACTTAATTGTATTGCTTGTCATGCCATAAACCAAAAAACAGGGACCGATGCAGAAAGTGAATTGTTAGAAAATATAACGATAAAACCCTATTCAGATTTCTTATTACACGATATGGGAGACGCTTTAGCAGATAACCGATCAGATTTTAATGCCAATGGTAACGAATGGCGTACGCAACCACTTTGGGGTATTGGGCTAATCTCGACAGTTAACAACCACACCAATCTCTTACACGACGGTCGTGCTAGAACTATTGAAGAAGCTATTTTATGGCATGGTGGAGAAGCCGAAACTAGTAAACAAAACTTTAAAAATCTAAATGCTGAAAAGCGTCAACAGTTGATCGCTTTTGTAAATTCCTTATAATTATGATAAAAAAAGCCAAAGTATTAATTATTCTATTACTTATTTTTAGCTGTAATAGTGATGATGATCAGCAAGAAGAACCAGCATTTAATGTCATGGCGCTTTTAAACGATATCACTACCCAACAAATACTACCTAACGTAGACACTTTTGTTACAGAAAGCACGACTCTAAATTCAGCCATACAAACCTATCTAACGACCTATACAGAAACAGACCTTATCTTGGCCCAAAACCAATGGAAAGTAACGGCTAAAGCATATGCTAAGGTATATGCCTTCAATATTGGTAGTATCAGAGATCAATTTATGCACTTAGCATTATATAACTGGCCTACACTACCTAGTGCTTTAGAAAACGTAATCACAAATAATGATGCCATTACTGCAGAATTGATGGCCACTTTAAGTCCACAAATAAAAACACTATCGGGCTTAGAGTATTTACTATTTGAAAATGACGCCACGACATTAAATTCACAATTTACAAATTCGGTAAAAAGACAAAATTATTTAAAATTTACAGCGTCAGAATTTCAGGCTCAAGCCGAAAGACTGCAAGGTATTTGGAATGCCCCCGAACATTACGCCAATACATTTATTACTAATAACGACACAGGAATAAGAGCGTCTTTTAATATCTTATTTAATGGGGTGTACAACCTTATCGATACCGCCAAAATAACTAAAATAGGAAAACCTGCTGGTTTAGAAAACTCTCAGGCCACCAATCCAGACGAGACGCAAGCTTATTTTAGTAGCCTATCGTTGGCTATTTTAAAAGAAAACATGACTAGTGTTAAAGCTGTCTATTTTAATACCGAGGGCGTTGGTATTGCCGACTATGTTTTTCATATTATTAAAAATAATGATTTAAACACAGCTATTCAAAATAAAATAGAAGACGTACGTACCGCTATTGATGCTATACCTGTACCGCTTTTTGATGCTATAACCTCTCATCCCGATCAAGTGGAACACTTACATACGGAATTAGATGCTTTAGGCGTTTTGTTTAGTGTAGATGTTAGAAGTATACTCTCTATAATTATTACCTCTACAGATAATGATGGAGATTAAATAAAAAAAAAGACCACTTTTAAGTGGTCTTTTTCTATCTAAGTTATAAAATAATTACTCTTTATATAAATTAAGCTTGGGCATTTTGTGGCGCCCATTGCGAGCATAGCATATTTGGTGCTGCTTTTTGTGGATTCGCACAATTTGCAGACTCATAACGCGCACAAGTACCGCAATTAGGATCATTTTTTAAAGCGGCTAGCATTTCAAAACTATCACAAGTATAATTATCACTGACTTTTACGGCGTGTACTTTACACACTTCATTTTCAGTTAAGTTTTCACAATTCACACAACTATTTCCTATTCTAATCGACATAATTTCTTTTTTTACGTTAATACAACTCTAATATAAGAAAACAATAAACTAAAACCGAGTCAAAACAACTGATAAACAACAGTTTGTATTTAGACTGTTTTAAAATAGATTAAAAAACTAAAACTTAACTTCTAACGTCGCATAAAAGTTTCGGTTAGCGGATGGAATAATTCCTGGTCCAGGATATCCAGTAGCACGTCTTGTAAAATAAGCCGTATCCAAAAGATTATTGACTCCTGCTTCTAGCTTAAATTGTTTGTATTTATAAGACATAGACACATCTAATACATCATAAGCTGGTATTTCTCCAATAACACCACTTAAATTACCTTCGATTGCATTTGAAGAATCTGTAAATTGAGACGACAAGTACGTGTATTGTATGTTAGACAAAAAATCTTTGTATCCCAATCTAACGCCAGTTTTAAAATTATAGTTTGGTATAAACTCTACCTTATTACCCTCTACTCCCACTTCGTCAGACTTTGTGTACTCTGAATCTACGTATGAAAAGTTAACATAATAATTAAAAATATAATCTTCGTTTTTAAGCAGTAGACTTTCTAAATTAAATTCTACTAAACTCTCAATACCATACATCATAGCATCTCCAACATTTCCTCTTTCAGTTTTAATACTTGTATCTTCTAAAACACGTTGTATAAAACCGATTCTATCATTATAAAATAAACTAAATCCACTTACGTCATAAGATATTTTATTAGAGAGTTTACCTCTTATTCCACCATCTACAGTAAACCCACTTTCGTCATCAATATCTGGACTAATTATAAACGCTGGATTATTTATGCTGATATCAGAAAAAGTAACTGACCTGTAGTTTTGAGATAGGTTTCCGTAGACCTCAAAACTATTACTTGATTTATAACTTGTACCTAAACCAAGAAGGACAAATGAGCGCTCTCTAGTTAAGTCATCTTCATTATATTCGTTTAAAATGACATTACCTGCTCCATCAGTATTGATTTGTCTGTAAAAACCATCACTTTGGGTATTAATATATTCAAATCTAAAACCAGGCGTAATAGATAGTTTATCATTTAGATACACAATATTTTCTCCAAAAATAGCCACGTTTAAGTTAGGATAAGTAAAACTAGATTGATTACTATAATTAGGAAATGTATCATACTGAAAATCAAAGTTGGGATCAGTCCCATCACTCCCTGGACCTTGTTCTGAAGTATTTTCCGCTTTATAAAACTTAGCACCTAATAATCCTATAGATTTTTTATCAAACAAAGTATAATTAGTTAATACCCTAGTTTCAAAACCAAAATTATCAAATTCGCCTTTAATTAAATCTCTGACACCATTACTATCGCCTTGATCCACACGATTAGATCTGTACCCCAACGCATCTCTTGAAGCATTTAATCCAAACGCATTAAAAGTAAAATTGGTATTTTCAGAAAATTGATGGGACAGTTTTAAATTATACAGTAACCAATCTACTTGAAACCAGTTACGTGCACGATTACTTTGATATGGATCCTCTTCAAACATAGCATCGTTTAGTCCACCTCCTTGTTTCGCCAAATACCTTAAATACGTTACTTCACCTTCCAACTTTGTATCCTCATTAAACTGATACCCTAAATGCGCATAAAAATTCTTAGATTCAAAATTTGAATTGTCCCTAAACCCATCTCCTTTTTTGTAATTAAAAAACGTATAATAGCTAAATTTCCCTTTAGTACCACTCGCACTAGTAAAGTTGGTATATAAGCCATTACTTCCTACTGTATTTCTGGTAATTACCTCTAATTCTTTTTCGGTATTTGGTGTTTTCATTTTAAAATTAACCAAACCTCCAAATTGTGTCCCATATTGTAAAGATGCAGCTCCTCTTACAATTTGTATTTCTTGTAAAGCTTCTGCTGTTGGTGTGTAATAACTCTCTGGATAACCTAACACATCCGCACTAATATCATAACCATTTTGACGCGTATTAAAATTAGCAGTTCTGTTAGGATCCAAACCACGACCACCAATATTTAACTGCAATCCTGCATCATCATTCTGGTAAATATTTAATCCTGCGACTTGACTGTATAATTGTCTTGCGTTATTGGCTCCTAGATTAGCCATAGATTGGTCTACTAACACCACTTCTGTCTTTTTTCCTGCATAAATAGCAGTCTCTTCCACATCGTCAAGTTGTTTTAAACTAAATAATTTTGCTTTTCTAACCGTAATTTCGACTTCAGACAGTGTGGTTTCGGCTAAAGGCGATAATGTAATCTTTATATCCTGTTGTGTGCTTGTATTAATTGTTTGCTCCAATACTTGGTATTCGTAATTGAAAAAAGTCAACACTAAAGTCTCTTTGTCTGTTTCCAATGTAAAAAAACCATTAGTATCAGACTTCGTTAATAAGCCAGAGGTTTTATCGTACACGCCAACATCCCTCAAGGTTTCTCCTTGTTGGTTTATAATAGTACCCGTAATTTGCTGTTGTGCTAACATGCTAAACGCAGATAACATCAATAATAGTAATAGGTTATAGTCCTTTAATTTCATCTGTAAATGGTAAAATCCAATGTTTATGTTTAAACGATTCTTTTTCTTGGTACAAATTTACGTTATCATCAATAAATAATTGACTTAATCGCCCATTTAAAGCTACGTAACTTTTGACATACACCTGCACACCTTTATGGCCTTGTTTTGTAAAATGATCTCCTAAATAATGTGCATATTCTAATATAAAATCTGGCTGAGCGCTCATTTGCTTCTCCTGCAAAGACGTTAAAAAGTCCGAGTTATTAACCAAAAAGGCCTTCCCTTTTTCATCTTTAATTTTAAACGTGCTGTTTCCCATTTTTTCCATCAACATCACACGCCATGACAAACGATACCCCTCTTCCGTCCAAAATAACTCGCCTGGATATAATAGGTATCTAAATGGGAGTACTAGTTGTAACACAAAAAACACGCCTAGTATTGGTAGTACAAATTTGCGATACCTTACTTTATAATTCGTTTTATAATTTATAGGGGTCGCTTTCGCGGAAATAGAGCCTAGCAACCGCTTGATTTTATTTATTATTTTATGATGAAATGGTGCCTCAAAAAATATTAACGCACTAACAATCATAACAAACGGAAACATCCCAATAGGAAACAAAATACGTGTAAACACATGGAAGAAAACAACGAGTATAAAAGCTGGAATACGTGTCTTTTTGTAAAGCAAGAAAAACGGAATTAACAAATCATACAGCATCCCAGACCAGCTCATCGCATAATGAAACCACTCTTGTTGCATTAATGTGTCGCCAATTAAAGGTAAATCGTATTTAGAGGGTAACCATATTTTTAGTGGTTGTGCCCTAAGCAACCAATCGCTATTTATTTTAGCCAATCCTGCATAAAAATAGACGATACCTAATAATAACTTAATACTATCAACACACCATTTAGGGATTGTATTAAAAGCTATTTTAGATTTAAAATTATCTAAAGAAAAGTAAGCATTAGCAGGTAAAAAAATCATTAAAAAGCTAAGTATGCTTATAAAATAGTAATGATTTAAATATACCGTTTTATCCATCAACTCTATATAAGTAAAGCTGAGGAAAAAAGTTATTATCGCTAATCTGTATTTATAACCTATAGCCACGAAAATGGCAGATAGACCACATATTAAAAATAATAAATAAGTGTAATTACCTAAAACTTGAACCCACTCAAAACCATAATATTTGAAATGAAATTTTGGTTGAATATATACCGTTTCAATCCATCCTTTTAACCAATAACGAAGCATGCCGTAACACATCATTATTCCAAAGCCAATCCTGAACACTGCTAAAGTAGCTGCATCCGTAGTTTTATTTAGATATGTTTTTAAGCTAAAATTCATTTTACAAAAAAAGGTTGATTTATTACAATCAACCTTTGATAAATTTGTGTTATATAGTATTAATCACCATCATTATCATTATAAAGTGGATCTACGCGTACTTGAAAAGCAGCAAACATATCTACCTTAAATGAAATATTAACTAACTGTAAGGCATCATATGCTTCTCTCACTTTTAAAAAATCAGTTTCAACTTGAGTTTTAATATCTACATTTAAAACTTCAAGCTTAGCTCTGGCATCATCAATTCTACTATTAATAAGTGTTGCTAAATCTGTTCTATCTAACTCCACTAAATAAGAATAAAATCCTTCACCTATTGGAGATGTACTAGCTGCTCTACCATTAAAAATATTTTGTATATTATTTAAAGCTATAATAGCAAGCTCTCTTGATGATTCTCCATTAAAAATTGCTTCTGCATTATTTGGTAAAACACTTGAAGCGAAAACTCCTGATGGTGTACCTATTTTATTAGATCGAAGTATTCTTTCAAAATAAATCATAAAATCATTTATAAACATATTAGTAGCACTAGTATCAGTATTTGATGTACTGCTTATAAATGTTGATCTGTAATTTGTTGTCCAATCTGTAAGCACAGAGTCGGTAAGTGTTTGCATAGCTTCAATCAAATCTGTTAAATACGTTATGTATTTTACATCTTGATATTTGTTTAATAGCTCTGTGTCAGAGTCTGCTAAACCATAAAGCATATAATCTAATGCAGGAAACCCAACTGCATCATTATTATTGCTATGCGCTAAGTCATAGTTTCCGTTTTCAATATTGCTTTCAATATTAACTACATCTGTAGGAAATACATTCATTTGGAAACGATAGCTTATAACTTCGGCTTGACCGATATCAAAAGGTTCTACTAATTGCCATTTTTTATAAGCCTCTAACCAAGCTGTTCTCAAATTATCTAAATTAACCTGATCTGGACTAGCAACAAAAATTGAGTTAGCGTCAGATAAAATTTCTAAAGAGGCTTTTAAGTTTTGAAAACTTGGTATTATAATATTATCTGCTAAGTTGGTTTGCATGGCAGCTCTATTATAATTATCTACAACACCATTATCATTAGAATCATCAGATTCTGTACATGCTGCTACTAGTACAAATACCGCAAAAATGTAAATTAACTTTTTCATAATCAATAATTTTCTTTTCAATTTGCAAAAATAAGAAATAGTAGCCATTTATAAAAAATGACTACTATTTTAAATGTAATTAGTTATTAACTTCCAGCTTGGGCTGTTGTAAAGTCAAATTCTGCAGATATTGTATCTGAGATTAAATCTATAGTTTCAGGAGTAATATCCCAAAAACCATTACCTACCATTAACTGACTTGTTAATGCTTCTACTTCAGTTTTTGTAAAGTAAGGCTCCGTTGTACCAGGTTTTCTTGTAAATTGTAAGCTATAAATAAATCCATAAGCTTCTGACAATGCATGAAACGCTGATGCTTTATCTGTCTCTAAATTGTTTTTACTTTGTTGTAAGTAGTAAATTCCTCTAACAGCTAAAACCATAGAAATTTTACTTCTAATAATAGCAACTTGCTCGTCACGTAAATCGTAATCTTTAGCTACAATTGCAGCACGACCTAATTTAAAAGCATTGTAAACGTCTAAAGCAATACCAGAAAAATCAGCATCATCATTTACTTTAGATAAATATTCATTTAAAAATTTATCCGCTTCTAATACAGGTACTGCAGGGTTTAATTCGCTACCGTATAAATAACCATAAGCTTCATCCCACTTATGTTCCATTGTTGTATAATTGCTATCACCATCTAAAACATCAGCATCGTTATTTGCGACATTATCGGCAGCGTCTAAAACAGCTGTACTTAAATAGTTATTTAAAATTTGGTCTGTCATTAACGCACCAATTAAACTTTTTGCAAAGGCTTGATTATATTCTAATCCTTTGGCATTGATATAGCGTGTAGATCCACCTCCTGCTTGTTGTAATTGCCCAGCGAAACCTGCAGTAGCAATAGTTGCCCAATTTGGAAACACCTCAGTCACTTGACTTGAGATATACCCATCAAACGTAGCTTTGATACTTCCTGCATCTGTTGTATTTGCAGAGAAAAAATCTGTAGATGCGGCTACTTTACTTTTTACACTTTTATCTGAAGCATTTAAATCGGCATCAGAAAAATCGTTTGCACCTTCTTCATGAGCAAACATAGCCTCTAAAGTTGCTTCTGTATTAGCTGTATTTACTAGACCTGAAACAATCTCTTGTGCCATTTGAAGACGTGTTGTTTGTCCACTAAAACTAACACTTGTGTTTCCGCTTCTCTCAAAAGTATAAGTATCAGGAGCTGTTACACCACTTGTAGGTGTTACATTTCCTCCATCGTCGTCACTAGAACATGAAGTTAAAGCTAAAGTGGCTAATGCTGCTAATCCGAATGCTAATTTTTTCATTTAATATATTATTTTGTTTCTATTATTATTTAGACCAATTACAAATAGACTTGTAATTTTGATGCAAAAATAAAAATGAAAACTAACGCACACAAGTTTATTTAGACTAAATTCAAATAAAAACAACAAAAATAATTTAATAGACTGTTATATAGCTGATTATATAGCGTTAAAATTCTTTCAATTTAATTGAAAGTAAATATAAAAGAAGAATTAATGGTAAGCTTTGAAGATTTTAGAAGCTTCATTATAAGCACTTTCAAAAGACATAGCATTTAAATTATTAACCTTTTTAGCTGTTAAATAAGACAATACTTTCTCGGTTGGCATATTACCTGTCAGATCGTCTTTAGCCATAGGGCAACCACCAAAACCTTGGATGGCACCATCAAAACGTTTACAACCTGCTAAATAGGCGGCATCTACTTTTTCAAACCATGTATCTGGTGTGGTGTGTAAATGTGCTCCAAACTCGATATCCTTATAATGCGGAATTAAATTAGAAAACAAATACTCTATATTTTCTGGATTAGAGGTCCCTACTGTGTCACTTAAAGATAAGATTTTAACACCCATTTTGCTTAAACGCTCGGTCCACTCTCCAACGATATCCACATTCCAAGGGTCTCCGTAAGGATTACCAAAGCCCATCGAGATATAGACCACGACTTCTTTATTAGCCGCATCTGCTTGGTTTAAAATATCTTGAAGTAACACTATAGACTGTGCTATCGTTTTATGCGTATTACGCATTTGAAAATTTTCTGAGATAGAAAACGGATAGCCCAAATAGTCAATTTCGGGATGTGTACAAGCTTCTGCTGCGCCGCGCGAATTTGCTACAATAGATAATAACTTACTAGTCGTTTGACTTAAATCCAATTTAGACAAAACCTCTGCTGTGTCCACCATTTGCGGAATAGCTTTAGGCGACACAAAACTACCAAAGTCAATAGTATCAAACCCCACACGAAGTATAGATTGGATATATTGTATTTTTTGTGCTGTAGGTATAAACTGTTTAATGCCTTGCATGGCATCTCTTGGACATTCTATAACTTTAACCTGATTTGACATTTGTGATTTAAATTCTTGTATAAAAGTAGGTTATTTTTCTGAAAGGAATATAAAAATAGCAATCCCAATAAAGACTACAATCTGTAACCACTTTAGAATCAACCCGATATTTTTACTTTGTTTTAAATAATCCGAAATAAAACCGGCTAAAATTGCGATTAATGCAAAAACAATAAAAGACGTTGCCATAAAAATCAATCCCAAAACATAAAACTGAGTCACTGTACTTATGGTATCACTATATAAATATGCCGGAAAAAAAGCCAAAAAGAAAATAGAGACTTTAGGATTTAAAACATTCATGATCACCCCTTGCTTATATAATTGTCCTAAGCTTTTTTTAGGGACAGCCGCACTACCTAACGACACTTTAGCATCGCTTTTATAGACTTTATAAGCTAAATATAATAAGTACAAAGCTCCTAAAGCTTTGATTATAAAAAATAAAGTATCGCTTTCTTTAATTATGGCCGACACACCAAACGCCACTAACGTGGTATGCAATAAACAACCAGAAATTAAACCACAAACCGTGGCTAATCCATATTTACGACCATTGGTAATACTTTGCATTAATACATAAATATTATCTGGACCTGGAGATACAGCTAATGCCATCGTAGCTAAAACAAAACTAAACAGGATCTCGTAATTCATTTAACTATTGTGTAAAATAGCTTTATTAATTTTTTTTACTAGACTTGGTCCTTCATAAATAAAACCGGTGTAAATCTGTACCAAATCAGCGCCAGCATGTATCTTATCTAAAGCGTCTTGTGCCGCGTGGATACCTCCTACTCCAATAATAGGAAAAGCTTTATTACTTTTATCTGCTAGATACTTAATCACTTTTGTTGATTTTTCTTTAACCGGTTGTCCGCTGACACCACCATTTCCTATTTCGGCTAAGCGTTCTGCGGACGCTTTTAAATTAGACCGATCTACAGACGTATTACTTGCAATCACACCATCCAAATTAGTTTCGGCAATTAGTTCAATAATTTCGTCTAATTGTATGTCATTTAAGTCTGGCGCTATTTTAAGTAAAATGGGCTTTTGCTTAGTAAAGGTCTTATTGGCCTTTTGCACCGTACCAATTAATTCTAACAAATAATCCTTATCATTTAACTTAGCATGACTCCCCACATTTGGGCAACTGACATTCAGCACAAAATAATCTACGTAGGGATGTAAACCGTTAAAACACTCTAGATAATCTTTGGTATAATCCTCAGGTTTAGTCTGTGTATTTTTCCCAATATTACCACCAATAATAAGTTTGCCTTTATTTTTTTTAAGTTGAACGATAGCTTGTTCTAAGCCTTCGTTATTAAACCCCATTCTATTAATAATCCCTTGGTCGTCTTTTAATCTAAATAGGCGTTTTTTAGGATTACCTGCTTGCCCTTTTGGAGTCACAGTACCAATTTCTATAAAACCGAAACCAAAGTTTGCCAATTCGTTATACAATACCGCATTTTTATCAAAACCAGCCGCTAATCCTACGGGATTTTTAAAGGTTAAACCGAAAAGTTTACGTTCTAATTTAGGGTCCTCAATGGCATATAAACGTCTATATAATGATGCCATACCAGGGATTTTAGACGTCACTTTTACTAATGAAAACGTGAAATGATGAATTTTTTCAGGATCGAAACTAAAAAAGAAAGGTCTTAAAAGGGATTTGTACATGATAATAGGTTTGCGCAAAAGTAATTCTAATTAAAAAATTGAGCAATTCAAAAGCTAAAAAACTTAATAATCGTAACTTTGACGTACAGTTAAATTATTTAATTTAACTTAACATTTCAACGGAATACAAAACGCATTAAATCACAACAAAATGATTTCAAAAGAAGATATAATTAAAAGATTTGTAGGATACGTCACTGTAGATACAGAGTCTGATCCAGCTAGTGACACAACACCAAGTACTGCTAAACAATGGGATTTAGCCAATGCGTTAGTCGAAGAGCTAAAAGCTATTGGTCTAGAAGACGTGACTATAGATAAGCATGCTTATATCATGGCTACTTTACCTAGTAATGTTGCTCATGATGTGCCCACTATTGGATTTATTTCGCATTTTGATACAACTCCTGATTTTACAGGTGCTAATGTAAAACCTCAAATTATTGATAGCTACGACGGTGAAGACATAATTTTAAACAAGGAAGAAAATATTGTATTGTCTCCAGATTATTTTGAAGACTTATTATTATACAAAGGACAAACATTAATTACAA
Organism: Psychroserpens sp. NJDZ02; assembly: GCF_004843725.1. Classification (NCBI taxonomy): domain Bacteria; kingdom Pseudomonadati; phylum Bacteroidota; class Flavobacteriia; order Flavobacteriales; family Flavobacteriaceae; genus Psychroserpens; species Psychroserpens sp. NJDZ02. The sequence goes on from NZ_CP039451.1 coordinate 218,872, forward strand.
CCGACGGAACAACACTTTTGGGTGCGGATGATAAGGCTGGTATTACAGAGATTATTTCGGCAATGGAATATCTTGTAGCTAATCCACAAATCAAGCACGGAAAAATTAGAGTTGGCTTTACACCTGATGAAGAAATTGGTCGTGGTGCACATAAATTTGATGTTGAAAAATTTGGTGCCGAATGGGCTTACACCATGGATGGTAGTCAGATAGGAGAATTAGAATACGAAAACTTTAATGCTGCAGGCGCAGTTGTAAAAGTAAAAGGAAAAATTGTACACCCTGGTTATGCTAAAGGTAAAATGATCAATTCGATGTACATTGCTACCGAGTTTATCAACTCGTTACCACGCATGGAAACTCCAGAACACACGGAAGGTTATCAAGGATTTTTCCACCTATATTCTATCTCAGGGGAAGTGGAAGAAACCGTTTTAGAATACATTATCAGAGATCACGATTTAGGTCATTTTGAAGCTAGAAAAGAAATGATGCAAAAGCTTACTGATGAGCTTAATGCACAATATGAAAGAGAAGTTGTGACTATTGAAATAAAGGATCAGTATTTTAATATGAAAGAAAAAGTGGAACCTGTAATGCACATTGTTGATATTGCAGAAGAAGCAATGAAGCAGTTAAACATTGAGCCACTAATTAAAGCCATTCGCGGCGGTACAGATGGCTCACAATTAAGTTACATGGGCTTACCTTGTCCGAACATCTTTGCTGGAGGACACAATTTTCATGGCCGTTATGAGTATGTTCCTGTGGAAAGTATGATTAAAGCAACGGAAGTAATTTGTAAGATTTGTGAAATTACTGCTGATAAAAATAAATAATTATGAAAAAACTATTAGTATTATCGGCTTTGGTCGTCAGTAGTATTGCTTGTAAAAAGGAGACTAAACATCCTGAAGTTACAACTACTGAAACCTCTACTAAAACCAACGAATTAGCAACTATTACAGAGGTTGCAGAATTTACGGGGCAACAAGTTACGGGTGTTACTGTAAGTGATGCAGGACGTGTATTTGTTAACTTTCCTAGATGGAGACCAACAGTAAAACATTCGGTTACAGAAGTGGTGAATGGACACTCTATTCCTTTTCCAAATAAAAATTGGAATAGCTGGACTGCAGACTCCCCTTTAACGGACACAACTTTTGTTGCCGTCCAATCTGTAGTTGCTTCTCAAAAAGAATTGTTTGTAGTAGATACTAGAAATCCTTTTTTTAAAGGGGTGTTATCTAATCCCAAACTATTTGTTTTCGATTTAGACAACAACACTTTAAAGCAAACGTATACACTAACAGAAGAGGTGTTTTTTAAAGATTCTTATATTAATGATGTTCGTATCGATCGTAAAAATAACGTTGCTTATTTTACAGATTCAGGACATGCTGGTTTATTACTTCTAAATTTAGAAAACGGTACCTTTAAACGTGTATTAACGGATCATGTCTCTACGACTGCAGAAACGGATCATCTAACGATTAATGGTAAACAATGGGTAAATACAGTACATTCTGATGGTATTGCTCTAAACCTAATAGATGATGTGTTATATTTTCATGCCTTAACAGGCTATACACTATACGCTGTGTCCACTGCTGTACTAATTAACGCAACAGATGACGAGATTGCTGCTGCGGTAGAAGTTGTTGATAAAACAGCTGCACCCGACGGAATGATCTTTGACCAATCGGGTAATCTTTATTATGCCGATTTAGAAAATAACGATATTTTAAAAAGAGATTTAAACGGAATGACAACAACTATAGCAAAAGGTGAAATGGTACGTTGGGCAGATACCTTTAGTATTTATAATGGTGATTTATACTATACCAATTCGCGTATTAACGAAATTACAGGACCTATTCCAACAATGACGTTTCAAGTGAATAAAATAGCATTAAAAGACTAGTTTTTTTTCGCGACTACCAAAGCTAGAAACTAAGTCAAAAAAAGGGACTAGCTTCAAGTAGTACAAATTGTGAAACTTAATAGTATTGCTTATTCAGTATATTTATTTGCATTCAACAAAACCCTAGATAACCTTGTAAAACAGTATTAATCTAAATTAATTATTTAAAAATGAAAAACATTAAAAAAGTAATAGCCATTGGATTCATAGCAATAACAATGTCTAGCTGTGCAACAGTTTTTGGAGGAAAAGTAAATGCACATCAAAAAACGAAACCAGCACCAGGGCAACAACAAAGATCAGTAAGAGTTGGTGCTTTGATTGCTAATATTGTTCTATTCGCACCAGGATTAATAGTGGACTTTGCTACAGGAGCAATTTACAAACCACAAAACTAAATAATAACCATTACCTTTAAAAAGTGATGTAGTATTAAAAAAATAGTTACGTATTGGGTACAATATAATTTCGATAAGAAATCATTAGCCTCCACATACGTAACTATTCTTATATATAATTCAAACTAACCGGCTAAAGGTCATCAAACTTAAGACCTAATTTAACACTAATAATAAGTATCTTAAGCATTTAGAAATCAGACATATTAAACAACGATGCTAACCCTCAAATTTGAAAATGCTGTTTAATATGTTACCTTCTATTTTAACACTTATACCACTATAAAATCATACATACTAATGGGATATCAAATTTGATAACCTATTATTATATACTCGGTTTCAAGCTAATTAGTAGCTGCGTATAAAATAAGGTAATTACTGATTAAAAACTTAAAATCGGTTTCTTAAAAATAGAGTATTATTAACTAATTTCTAATATACTATATTAAATTATGCACCATTAACTGTTCCTTTAAATCATTAAACACCCTATTTTGTTTGGTTTTAATGACGTCATGCTTTTCTACAAAACAGGAATAAGCAATAGAAGCCCTTTTAAGTTCTGATTGTATTTCATCACTATTTACTACTTTTTTATTAATTAAGAGTAATAAATAGTACACGACTCTTTTTAACATTTTCTCTGCATCCTCAAGACATCCTAACTCCTCATAAGTATTCGCTAAATTATTACAAGAAATAATATATACCTGAACAAATGGGGTTTGCAAACGAACACAATCCGCAATATTATTATTTAAAACTTCTGCTCTATACAAAGCGTCTTTATAACCTGATAATGCCGTTTCAAAATGTCCTTTATTAAAAAGCAAATTGTTAGAGACTGTTAATGTTTGCCAATGTCTTTCTATGTGGTTCATACATGTATCACTCATTGTTATATTACATTTTTATTAGCAAAATCCCAATTAACAATATCCCAAAAACCTTCTACAAATTTTGGACGTGCATTTTTATAATCAATATAATAGGCATGCTCCCAAACATCCAATGTCAGAATTGGTTTTTTATTTAAGATTAAAGGTGTTTGCGCTTCTTTCATGGCAATAATTTCAAGTTTATCATTTTCATCCTGTACTAACCAAGCCCAACCGCAACCAAATAACTTAATGGCCGCATTAGAAAATTGATCTTTAAATAGCTCAAAGCTTCCAAAATCTCGAGTAATTAATTCAGTTATTCTCCCTACTGGAGCCTTTCCGCCATTTGGAGATAGACAATTCCAGAAAAAAGTATGACTCCAATGTTGCGCTGCATTATTGAATAGACTGGCATTCTTTTCATAAAATCCTTTTTTAATGATGTCTTCAATACTAAAATTGATTAACTCAGTATCTTGTATTAGTGTCGCTAGGTTATTAACGTAAGCCGCATGATGTTTTCCGTAATGATAATCAAACGTCTCCTCGGTAATAATAGGATTGAGCGCACTTTTATTAAAAGGAAGCTCAGGTAATTGGTGTGTAATTTTCATAGATATCTGTTTTTAATTATTTCATGTTTACAAACTCATTTATTGTTATTTCTTAAACAGTAGCTAACATTTTGATTGACACAAAATGTATGTTTAGTAGTTTACCTAACTGTTAAAATCATTCTAAAAGCACTATTTTAATTAAAACAAAAAACAATATTAGTCTCGAAAAAATAATATTTTAGATTAGTCTAAAAAACAATTTAACAACAAAATTTGAAATCTAAAATAATACCACTACTTTTTGGAAACACAACTTCTATAAATTATTACATGATCACAGCTTACTATAATCCAAAACAACACTATAATCCAATATTATAGTAAAAAGGAAATTCCTTGTATAATATCACTTTAGAAAAAAACAATGAGAATTACAGTACACACAAAGACACTAAAGCTCACCCTAAAAAAGCACCCAATGGAAACTCCTTTTTAAAAAAGAAGCAAAAAAAGAAGTAAAAAATAATAATAAAATTAGATTTATTGAATACTATTGCATCCTACTATATCGCGTAGTACCAACAAAAAATAAAACTGTATCAAATGAAAATAACCAACCTACTTTATATCCTATTTATAATAACTCTTACTAGTTGTAACAACAGCAAAAAAAACACAGAGAGCGACATACCAAAAGATCAAACAATATATAAAACTAATCGTGGCGAACTAGTCGTACTTAAAATTGTTAATGATAGTGCTTATCATATTGATTTTATATCGGCTAAGACAAAAAACAATCCTAAAACACAACAATCTACTAGTACCGATAGTATCCTAAATTACTTTACATTAATACAGTTTGAAGGAACCGTTAGTACCAATGGAAACAAGCAAACCCTTAGTGAGAAAGTCATTACTAATAGCATCAAGATAAGTAACGGAAAAGAGATTAAAGCACCACTGTTTTCGGCTGCCAATATGGTCTACTTTAAAGACTCTAAAAACTTAAGTATTTATGACGAAATACTTACTAAAAAAAAGAATCTCTCAATAGAAAAAACGTTAGAATTAGTTAAGAAACACAAAGATTGGACAGGAGAAAAAATTAATTTAGAACTAATAGAAAAGAAAACAAAAGATTAGTTTAACCAATACGTAAGTATCCCTAACCAATATGTTTAATAAAACCACAGCACTAAAGCACTAGTATCATCACAAACACTACTACACACAATAATACGATAGATGCTGAAGAATCAGATTATTTATTTGTTAAAGCATCGCAAATACCTGAAGCCGGTAATGGACTATTTACAGCAATAGCCATTTATAAAAATGAAATCATATCCTTATTTAAAGGTGAGATTATTGATGCTATTGAAGCAGATAAAAGAATACAACTAAACCATGACAAATACTTTATTAATTTGTTAGATGGCAGTATTATGGATAGCATGCATATAGATTGTTTTGCTAAATATGCTAACGATGCCAAAGGAGATTCTAACTCCCTATTTAAAAATAATGCTAAAATTACATTAGATGATGATCTTAATGTGTGCCTAAAAGCGACTAAACACATAAAGTTTGGTGCAGAAATATTCTGTGGATACGGCAAACCCTATTGGAAAAACCTGACTAAAAGATAGCTAATAGTCACAAATTACATTTATTTTAAAATAAACATCTGTATTTGATTTCCCGTAAGGACAAAAAAAATTAAATTTGCAACTCTGAGTCAGTAACTAATCACATTTATAATTTTGCCCTTTGGAAAATAAAAAAGCAATTGCACTAGTAAACAAAATCTTGAAAGACCTAGATACTACAGGTATTAATACAGATGCATTAATTGAAGACATTAAAGCGCTAAGAGAATATACAATAGAGAGAGAAATCCCTCTTGCTGTAAAAGTATTGCGTTACACTTATGAACATATCGAAGAGAATGACTCTTTTTTAATAGCTATCCCTGAGGATACGCCTTTAGATGATGATTCTGAATTAGACGCGGAAGTTGAAGAGACTGAAGAAGAAGCAACAATCGAAATAGATCCAGTAGAAAGTCTTAAATATGTGATTTCTCTTATCAAAAACCTTGATAATAGCATGAACATATTAGATTTAAAATATTACAAGAAAGCACTTACTGAAAACTAAAACTATCCATTAGTTTGTCTTTGCTTTTTATAAGATTAGTAAATTTTGAACGGTGTATTATAGGTAATAACACTAATAATCTGTAGTCAGAACAATTTACGACGTCATATACTATTGCAAAATAAAGTAGACATAAATTTAGATTACTTTATAGAATGCCACAACAAAAAAGCCAAAACACATCTGTTTTGGCTTTTTTGCTTTTGCAGGTAAAATACTTGATTATAAACAACGAATAACAAAGATATAAAGCATAAAAAAAGCCTTCTCAAATGAAAAGGCTTTTTAATAAAATGTGGGGAGAGTAGGATTCGAACCTACGAAGACGTAGTCAGCAGATTTACAGTCTGCCCTCGTTGGCCGCTTGAGTATCTCCCCTTTGTTGACTGCAAATATATTTAAGTTTTACATACTTCAAAGCAAAATAATGCACTTTTTTTAAAATAATTTCAAACCTGCTGATTTCTAATTATTTATTACTTTAAAAATATTTGTTTTTTCAAGTAATTCATGGCATTTAACCTATTAATTACCATTTCAGAACGTATTAGCCAAAAAAAACAGCTATCAAAAAAGCTTAAAAGCAAATAAATGTAGTGTTTAGATAACTAATGAACACGTCTTATTAGCTACAGTAATATTCTCAATAATTAAACCTAACGACACAACCTATTTAAAGCTTCTTTTAAAGCGTTTATAAAACATATCCAGGTAAACTTACAAAGACATCCAATTAAGAGCACAAACCGTATAAAAAACGCATATCCCATGCTTGTCTTTAATATTTATAAGACTACATATAAACAGCATTGATAATAAAAGGCCTTAAATAAAAGAAGGCGACCAATTGGTCGCCTTCTTTTATTACTTATAACTGTAGCTTATTTTTTCAATGCTACAGTTGGTTTGTTTAATGCTGAGCTCATTTCCATAGAAATAGCAGAACGGTCAAATTTTAACTTTCCAGACATCGTCTCTATAACACAACTATTATCTTTATCGTTAAGCTCTGCAACCTTTCCGTGCAATCCACTTTTAGTGATAACTCTATCACCACGTTTTAACTCGGCAGCAAATACTTTTTCTTTTTTTGCACGTTTCATTTGTGGTGCAATCATAAAGAAATACACAACAGCAAACATGGCTATTATAGGTAAAAATCCGCTAATTCCTTCCATTATTTAGTAACTGGTCCTAAGTTAGTATTTGCCCCTTTAACTGGTGCATTAGGGTCAGGAGTAATAAATGCAGAAATCTTAACAGATTCTTTTCCTGTTGCTGTGTTAGCAGTAATATTAATCACTTTAGATGTTTTGTTAGCGCCTTTACCGTTAAATTTAACTGTAAATTTATCAGATGCTCCTACTGCTAATGGTTCTTTAGACCAATCTTTTGGTACTGTACATCCACAAGTACTTTTAATATCTGTAATCACTAATGGTGCTTCACCTGTATTTGTGTAAGAAAACACTGTTTCTTGAGGTGTTCCTGATACAATTTGTCCAAAATCATGATCTTTTTTATCAAAAGTGATTACTGGTAATTTTCCAGATTGAGCATCTCTTTCTGCTGCTGCACTTATGTTACTTGGGTCAATTTTTGCTGCTGCATCTTGCTTACATGCCGTTAAGCTCATTAAGCATACGGCACTTAATAGAATCAATACTTTTTTCATAATACTTATTTTAAATTTGTTGAAATCCTTTTTGGACTTCTGATTTTAGGATATTTGAAGTGTAAAAATAATAATAATTTTTAACTACATCAATCCTCTTCCCACTTTATTTAATTTTCCATCTGCTTGATACTCTTTTAACAATTTGTCTAGTATACCGTTTATAAAAATACTACTTTTTGGTGTCGAGTATTCTTTAGCAATTTCTAAATATTCGTTTATAGTTACTTTAGTTGGTATAGACGGAAATTCTTTAAGTTCGCAAATAGCCATTTTTAATAATACTAAATCTATACTTGCAATACGCTCCGTATCCCAATTTTTAGTTTTAGCTGTGATTTCTTCGCTTAATTTAGATTGATTTAACAACGTTTTTTTAAACAATTTAATCGCATATTCTTTGTCTTCGATATCCTTATATAACTTAGGTGTTAAAAAACGCTCGTCAGAAGACTCTTTAATTTTACGTAGTAACTTTAAGATCGCTGTATTAACTGTTGGAAGATCATCTAACCAAGTTAAGTTTTTATCTTCAATATAATCGTAAAGCTTTTCGTTTGGAGCAATAATTTCTTTAAAAACATCAACTATAAAATCGCGATCTTCTTTAAAGGTAGACGTTTTAGTTTGCATATATTCTTTATACAAATCACTAGCTATAATAGCTTTGTAAATAATATCTACATACTCGTTATCTAACTGCCAATTATTAATATTGTTATTAGCAAAAGCTATTTTTAAAGCTTCGTTGTTGGCAATAAGTTGTAATACCTGATTATTTATAAGTTTTTTGTTTGGATTTTTTTCTTCCTGAGTCGCTAAATGCTTTTTCTGAATGGTTTCTAACTGATTTTTGGATCTTTTGTTCACCTCTACCATTAAAGATAGTAACATCAGATACAAACTATACATGTTATCTATACTGTATAATAAAAATTTTTGATCTTTTGAAAAATCATCACTTTCTGTACCATTAAATGCATATAATACTTGCATTACTTTAACACGGATATGTCTTCTACTTAGCATACTTACAAAGAACTTTAGATTTCAATTAGCTTGAAATACTTTTATGTTATTAATTAAAAAAGGCGCAAGTTTTCACTTACGCCTTGCAAAAATAGTCTTTTAAATGATATCTATTGCTGATTTTCTTTTTTTCTAGCCTCAATTCTGCTTAAAGCTATATTTAAAGCCGCTTGATGCGTTGTAATATCATTAGTTCCAGCATTACTTAAAATTTCTAACGTGGTATTGTAGATGTTTTCTGTCTTTCTCATTATCTCCTGTTTACCGTAGTTTTCAAGCTCTGCATAAACATTTATAATTCCACCAGCATTAATTAAAAAATCTGGTGCATAAACAATTCCTTTTTCTTGTAATAAACGACCATGTTTAATCTCATCTGCTAATTGGTTGTTTGCTGCTCCTGCAATCACCTTAGCGCGAATAGAATTAATTGTAGTATCATTTATTGTTGCTCCTAAAGCACAAGGCGCATAAATATCTACATCCTCTGCATATACATTACTTCCTTTATATATAGAAGCTCCATATTTTTTACTGATAGCCTCAAGACGTTCTTCATTAATATCATCAATAATAACTTTAGCACCATCATTGGTTAAATGCTCTACTAAAGACTCACCAACATGCCCAATACCTTGTACTATCACTGTTTTATCTTCTAAAACATCTGAACCAAATTTATATTTAGCAGCAGCTTTCATTCCCATAAAAACGCCATAAGCCGTAATTGGAGATGGATTACCTGCCCCACCTTTATCTTCAGAGATACCTGTAACGTAAGGTGTTACCTCTCTAACTAAATCCATATCGGCAGTTTCCATACCAACATCTTCTGCCGTAATATATCGTCCACTTAAACTATGCACAAACTCTCCAAAACGCTTCATTAATTCTGGCGTTTTTTGTGTTTTTGCATCTCCTATTATAACAGCTTTACCTCCTCCAAGGTTTAAACCTGTTATAGCAGACTTAAAGGTCATCCCTCTAGACAAACGTAGTACGTCATTTAATGCTTCCCATTCGTTAGCATATTGCCACATTCTAGTACCTCCTAATGCAGGTCCTAAAACTGTGTTATGAATTCCAATTATTGCTTTTAATCCTGTATCTTTGTCGTTGCAAAAAACGACCTGTTCGTGATTATCGAAAGATAATTGTCCAAAAACAGGATCTGCTTTTGATAATTGATTAGTGTTAATTAATTCTGAAACCATTTAGTATACATTTAATTTAAGGTATAGACATTACATTATTTGTAAAATCAGTACACAATATTAACTCATAATTACTAAAAAAACAATAATTAGCATGCTAAATTGTATTATTGTTAAAAATATTTTAAATCTACCTTTTGTATTAAATGAAAGAATTACAACATATTAACAAATATTTTTACAAATATAGAACACAAATAATCATTGGTGTTCTAATTACTATAGTTTCTAAATTATTTACGGTATTTGTACCCAAATTTATTGGTTCGATTATAGACGTCATCAATGACCAACTACAAAACCCAGAAACTAGTGAAGTCGCCTATAAAGCCAAACTCCTCAAATACATTTTGCTTATAATTGGGTCTGCAGTCCTATCTGGCATCTTAACTTTTTGGATGCGACAAACGATCATTAATGTGTCTCGTTATATTGAATTTGATTTAAAAAACGAAATCTACCAACAATATCAAAAATTGTCTCTAAATTTTTACAAAAAGAATAGAACCGGAGATTTAATGAACCGTATTAGCGAAGATGTTGGTAAGGTCCGTATGTATGCAGGTCCTGCCATCATGTACAGTATAAATACCTTGACTTTATTTATAGTTGCTCTTGTTTTTATGTTTAAACAAGCACCAATGCTAACCCTATATACTATTATTCCTTTACCTATTTTGTCCATAATAATTTACAAAATAAGCTCAGAAATCCATAAACGCAGTACTGTTGTTCAACAATATTTATCAAAACTATCTACATTTTCTCAAGAAACGTTTAGTGGTATTTCTGTAATCAAAGCCTATGGTATTGAACCACAAACTTCTGCTAGCTTCGAACAGCTGTCGGAAACTAGTAAACAAAAACAACTAAATTTAGTTAAAATCCAAGCTCTCTTTTTTCCGATGATGATTTTACTAATTGGATTAAGTAACGTTTTGGTTATATACATTGGAGGGAAACAATATATGAATGGTGAAATTAGCTTAGGAACCATCTCTGAGTTTATCATGTACGTAAACTTACTAACTTGGCCAGTAGCAACTGTTGGTTGGGTAACCTCCATTGTGCAAGAAGCAGAAGCCTCTCAACAACGTATTAACGAGTTTTTACAAACGGAACCTGAAATACAAAATAAAAATCTTCAGCCTTCTATAATAAAAGGTGATATCGAATTTAAAAATGTCTCATTTACCTATGACGACACTAATATACAAGCCTTAAAAGACGTTAGTTTTAAAGTTAATTCAGGAGAAACATTAGCCATAATAGGAAAAACAGGGTCTGGAAAATCGACTATTTTAGATTTAGTTGGTCGTTTATATGATGTCACTAAAGGCGAAATATTAATAGACCACACCCCTATCCAATCTTTAAATTTATTTAGCTTACGTGATGCGACTGGTTACGTCCCACAAGATGCCTTCTTGTTTAGCGACAGTATTAATAATAACATCAAATTTGGAAAAGAAAATGCAACGGATCAAGAAGTTATTGAAGCTGCAAAACTAGCACAAGTACACAAAAACATTATTAAGTTTAAAAAGCAATACAGCACTGTTTTAGGCGAGCGTGGTATTACTTTATCTGGTGGTCAAAAACAACGCGTCTCCATTGCTAGAGCCATTATTAAAAAGCCGGAAATTATGTTATTTGATGACTGCTTATCGGCTGTAGATACAGAAACTGAAGAAAAAATACTAACCAATCTTAAAACCATCACTAAAGACAAAACAACGATAATTGTTAGTCATAGGATTTCTTCTGCTAAAAATGCAGATCATATTATAGTTTTAGACGATGGACAAATTGTACAATCGGGAACACATAATCAGCTTATTAACACCGATGGCTACTATAAAGAGTTATATTTAAAAACTACGAAGTAAAAAGATTTACATAAAAGCCTTGTCGCATCCAACTTTTTTTTTGATTTTTGAGAGAGAATTAACCAACAACACAAAATAAGAATTATGCATAATAACGAGATGATGGAGAAGGAAGAGATTTTTTCGAAAGTATTAAGAGCGGGAAGACGAACTTACTTCTTTGATGTAAGAGCGACAAAAGCAGATGATTATTACTTAACGATTACAGAAAGTAAAAAGTTTACAAATGATGATGGATCATTTCATTATAAAAAACATAAAATCTATTTATACAAAGAAGATTTTAGCGAATTTAATGAAATCTTAAAAGAAATGACAGATTATATCATCAACGAAAAAGGAGATGAAGTGATTAGTGAGCGTCACCAAAAAGATTTCAAAAAAGAATACGATACACCAAAACCAGACGTAGTTAAAGAAGTAGCGTCTACTGAAACAACCAATGATACAGCAACTGCTGAAAGTAGATTTACAGATGTAGATTTTGATGATATCTAATAAGTATTAACTAGTAGTGTTAGTTAACCAATAAAAAAGCCTTTTCTAAATTAGAAAAGGCTTTTTTTATGTTTTATTATATATCAAAAACAATATTAAAACAGAAGACAATCCCCACCAACACGACAAACTGAGCTAATAAACCTAACAGAATAGGTTTTGGTTGTTCAGACAGCTCTTTAAAATCTGGAAGATTTATACCCAAAGCAACACCAAACAGGGTTATGATCAATGTTCTAGTGCCTGATTTATATCGGACATCTATTACGACACAACAGTACCATTAGGCACGTTACTCTCAGGGTTAAGTAATATAACATCTTTTCCGCTAACTGCTCCAAGCACAAGACACTCGCTCATAAATTTAGCAATCTGTTTTCTAGGAAAATTTACTACGGCAACAATTTGCCTATTCAATAATTCTTCCTTTTTATATAACGTTGTTATTTGTGCACTTGTTTTTTTTATTCCCAAACCTCCAAAATCAATCGTTAACTGATAGGCAGGCTTTCTAGCTTCAGGAAAATCATTAACTTCTATAATTGTACCAATACGTAAATCTACTTTGGTAAAGTCCTCAAATTGGATAGTATCACTCATGACTTAATTGGTTAGTTTGTTTGTGGTTATACTGCAATGTAATATTTTAAAATGAAATATTAAAAACGATATCATTTAAAACCGATAAGAATTTCGATTTAAAATTAGAGAAATTCTTATCTTTATATAGCTCTCTTTTTTGATGGTGTTACTCGCCTATTATAATAAATTAAATTAACGGAGCACTGTTTCATTAAAAAGAACACACCTTAATTACAAGTAAAAAGAAACCTATGAACTATTCAATGAAAGCAACTTCAACTGCAAAAAATAATGCGTCTATACAGATTAAAAACACTGAGATTAACTTTGGAACAACAAAAGATTCTGCTGATACGTTAGCCAATCCGGCTGAGTTGTTTCTAAGTTCATTTTCAGCATGTATTCTTAAAAATGTAGAACGTTTCTCTGACCTAATGCACTTTGAATACAATACAGCTGAAATCACAGTAAATGCCATTCGTTTAGAAAAACCACCAAGAATGGATCAAATTAATTATGAGTTAATAGTATATAGTCAAGACGAAACTTTAAATATTAATTTACTTAAAAAAAATATTGAAAAATTTGGTACCATATACAACACGGTTAGTCAATGCTGCACGATAGTCGGTGACGTTAAAAAAATAGTTGACTAAGTATTAAGCCCAACCTTCACGTTTGACTAAAGCTTCAATATGCGCATAATGGTGATTACTATGCCAAGCATAGATACCTACATTTTTATTTAAAGCTACCGTCTCCTGACTCTCTGGGTGAATAAACGTCCGTTGCAACTGCTCGATACTTAATCCTTTTAAATAATAAACCAGCTTAGCGTGTACTGCTTTAATATGTAATAAAGATATAGTTATTGGTTGATTGTAATCATGTTGCGCAGCCCAAGTATTTTCGTCGTAAGCTTTTATAAGCGGATTATCTTCCGTCATAGCCCACTTGAAACGAATGTAACTATGATGATGACTATCGGCCACATGATGCACAACTTGCCTCACGGTCCAACCATCCGGTCTGTAAGCAGTATCTAATTGTTTATCTGACAGATTACTTACCAATTGTTCTAAACGATTAGGGAAATGTTCTAAGATAGAAATCCATGCCTCAATAGTCGCAGCAGTTATCATTGTTGGACAATCAAATAGCCCTATTGGATACTTTAATGATTCTAATTCTTGGTCTGTCATGCTGTAAATATAAATCAAAAAACCTCACAGATTTAAAAAAACTGTGAGGTTTATATTTTAAATGCTCTTGACAAAAAGTCAACAGCAGATGGATTAGTTTACTGCAACTAACTCTACGTCAAAAATAAGTACAGCATCTGGTGGAATTGCTCCGCCTGCTCCTCTTGATCCGTAACCTAAGTCTGAAGGTATTACAAAACGGGCTTTATCACCAACATGTAATAACTGAATACCTTCATCCCAACCAGAAATAACTTGACCTACTCCTACTTGAAAATCTAAAGGTTGATTACGTTTATAAGAACTATCAAAAACAGTTCCGTCTGCTAATTGTCCTTTATAATGTACAGAAACTTGATTTCCTTTTTCTGCTTTTTTACCAGATCCTTTTTGGATAATTTGGTAACGTAAACCACTTGATGTTTCTTCAAAACCTGCTGCTAATTTATCTAATTCTGCACTTTTAGCTTCACGCTCTGCAGCCACACGTTTTTCTCTTGCACCTTCAAATGTTCTAAACGCTTCAATAGCATTAAATTTTTCTGCATCAGCACCAACTCTAACTATTTCTAAAGTATCAATATGGTCATCTTGTCCAATAGCATCAACAACGTCTTGTCCTTTGACAACATTTCCAAAAACGGTATGATTACCATCTAACCAATCTGTAGCAACGTGTGTAATAAAAAACTGACTTCCGTTAGTACCAGGTCCAGAGTTAGCCATACTTAAAATACCAGGTCCACTGTGTTTTAAATCAGGATGAAACTCGTCATCAAACTTATATCCTGGATTTCCAGTTCCGGTACCTTGTGGACAACCACCTTGTACCATAAAATTATCTATTACTCTGTGAAATTTTAAACCATCATAGTAAGGTGTTCCTTGAGGTTTTACAGAGTTCTCCATATTCCCTTCTGCTAAAGCAACAAAGTTACCAACTGTTCCAGGAGTCTTTTCAAATTCTAAAGCGACTAAAATTTCGCCTTTATTCGTATTAAATTTTGCGTATAAACCGTCTTGCATTGCATTGTTTTTTAATGAACTGCAAAGATATAAAGAAGTTAAAAGTTATTAGCGATGCGTGATGGTTTTTTTTAATTGAATCCTATTCTGATAAATTGTATTAGATTTGGACAAGAATAAAAAGCAATTATGGGAGTATTTAGTAAACTATTTGGAGGAAACAACAGTAATAAAGAAGACCACGCATTAATTAATGCTAATTATATTGAAACTATTTTAAAACATAGTGAAGACCAACCGTTAGGTGTAGGAGATCAAAATGTTATTTATGCTGGTTATAATGAGCTGGGTGGCTACTATTATTTACAAACCTATATTGTTGGAAAACTGAATACTAAAACCAAAACTGGCGCAACGTTATTAGTAGAAGGTGACGGTTACAGTTTAAATTTAAAATCTGACATGGACGAAATAGAGTCTGATCCAATAGATATTTTTAAGGGCAACTCTACTAGAATAGATTTTGAAATAGAAAAAGACACGGTAGAAAAAATCAAACGATCCACTATCAAAAGTATTACGCTTAACTTTAAGAAAAACAATTTTGTGTTTACTCCTATTTTAGATGTTGAAAACGAGGTAGAAGAAGAAAACATCTAATAACTTAAGTCATTAGATGTTTTTATTACTTCTATTTATTTAGATCTCGCTTTTAGTTTGCGACTTCGCTTATAAATTTAATACGATACAAACGTAATTCTTCATCATCATAATCACCATCAAACTCGTCTATCGCAACATCTATCTTATCGGTTTCTGATTCCATAAAATAATCATGAATTTCTTCCTGTTGGTCTTCATCTAAAATATCATTAATCCAATAATCAATATTTAGTTTTGTCCCAGAAAAGACAATCGCTTCCATTTCTTTTATAAAAGCATTCATTTCCATACCTTTAGCGGAAGAGATATCTGTTAAAGGTAATTTTCTATCTACGTTTTGTATGATATATAATTTAAGCGCGGAGTTACTACCTGTAGATTTAACTACTAAATCATCCGGTCTTGTAATGTCATTATCTTCGACATATTGTGCAATTAAATTAACAAAATCCTTACCGTATTTTTTAGCTTTACCTTCTCCTACACCATGTACATTAGATAATTCTACTACAGACACGGGATATTTTAACGCCATATCTTCTAAAGAAGGGTCCTGAAAGATAACAAAAGGGGGCACTCCTAATTTTTTAGCATTAGATTTTCTTAAATCTTTAAGCATCGACATTAGTGCCTCGTCTACAACTGCTCCAGTACCACTTTGTGCTGTGATAATAGAGTTGTCTGTAGCATCACCAAATTGGTGATCTTTAGTCATCATAAAAGATTCTGGCTTTTTAATATACGCGTGTCCTTTTTCTGTTATTTTAATAACTCCATAAGTTTCTATATCCTTTTTTAAGAACACAGCGACTAACGCTTGGCGTGTTAAAGCCATCCAATACGACTTATCTTTATCTTTTCCTTTACCAAAAAAGGGTTGTGTATCTGTTTTATGAGAAGAAATTAAAGCATTGGTTTTTCCTGTAATAACACTTACAAGATCTTTTGCTTTATATTTTTCGTTAGTAGCATCCACTATTTCTAAGAGTAATTTAACATCCTCTTTTGCTTCTTGCTTTTCTTTTGGATGACGCATATTATCGTCCATTTCTCCACCTTCGCCTGTAGCATTATCAAAAGCTTCTCCAAAATAATGTAGTATAAATTTACGTCTTGATATTGAAGTTTCCGCGAAAGCGACCACCTCTTGCAGTAACGCCTGACCAATTTCTTGCTCCGCTACCGGTTTACCCGACATAAATTTTTCTAGTTTTTCGATATCCTTGTACGCGTAGTATGCTAAACAATGTCCCTCTCCTCCATCACGTCCAGCACGACCAGTTTCCTGATAATAACTTTCTATACTTTTAGGAATGTCATGGTGAATTACAAAACGCACATCTGGTTTGTCAATTCCCATTCCAAAAGCAATGGTAGCCACAACAACATCAATATCTTCCATCAAAAACATGTCTTGATGGTTAGAGCGTTTTTTAGCATCTAATCCCGCATGATAAGGCACAGCTTTTACACCATTAACCTGTAAGACCTGTGCTAACTCTTCCACACGCTTTCTACTTAAACAATAGATAATACCTGATTTACCTTCGTTTTGCTTTACAAAACGGATAATATCAGCATCTACGGTTTTGGTTTTTGGACGTATTTCGTAATATAAATTGGGTCTATTAAAAGACGCTTTAAACGTATTGGCATCATTCATCCCTAAGTTTTTCAAGATATCTTCTTGAACTTTAGGTGTCGCAGTTGCTGTTAATCCAATTATAGGGATATCATCCCCTATACGCCTTATAATAGATCTTAGGTTACGGTATTCTGGTCTAAAATCATGTCCCCATTCACTTATACAATGGGCTTCGTCCACTGCCATGAAAGAGATTTTTACGGTTCGTAAAAATTCAACGTTCTCTTCTTTAGTTAAAGATTCTGGAGCGACGTACAACAGTTTAGTAATACCGTTGGTAATATCCTCTTTAACTTGTTTAACTTCTGTCTTGTTTAAAGATGAATTTAATACATGTGCAACACCATGTTGATCAGAGATACCACGAATGGCATCCACCTGATTTTTCATTAGTGCAATTAAAGGTGACACTACAATAGCAGTACCCTCTTGCATTAACGCCGGTAATTGGTAGCATAAACTTTTACCACCACCCGTTGGCATGATCACAAATGTATTTTCTTGTTTTGTAATACTTTGTATAACCTGTTCTTGGAGTCCTTTAAACTCGTCAAACCCAAAATATTTTTTTAGTGCAGTATGCAAATCGCTTTTCACTAGTCTAACTTATGTATTAAATTAATTATTCATCCTTATTTACTCACATATGGCTAACAAATAAAATCTTGCTCAAAATTTAATTTCCCTCTCTATTTTTTCGCTAAATTTGTTGCCAATATAATTCTTCAAAACAGAAAATGTTTTTTAGAATAAAACTAAAGATAGTAAAATCTTTATAAACCAAAAAAAATTAAACACATTGAAAACAAAAGCGTCCATTATTAGTAGTGCCAAAGAAACTATTAAATTAGAAGGACAGTCTATATTAAATCTGTCTAATTTAATTGATAATGACTTTGCTGAAGCAGTAGAATTAATTTATAATTCTAAAGGTCGTGTCATAATTACAGGTATTGGAAAAAGTGCCATAATAGCAACAAAGATAGTAGCTACGCTAAACTCGACAGGAACTCCTGCGGTATTTATGCACGCTGCAGATGCGATACATGGTGACTTAGGATTGATACTCCATGACGACGTTGTCATCTGTATTTCTAAAAGCGGAAATACACCCGAAATTAAAGTTTTAGTCCCTTTAATAAAAAATGCAAAAAATAAAATGATTGCCATAACTGGTAATAAAGATTCGTTTTTAGGCCAACAAGCCGATTTTGTTTTAAATGCATTTGTAGAAAAAGAAGCCTGTCCAAATAACCTAGCCCCGACCACTAGTACGACCGCGCAATTAGTTTTAGGAGATGCATTGGCTGTCAGCTTATTAGAAATCAGAGGGTTTTCTAGTACAGATTTCGCTAAATACCATCCAGGTGGCGCTTTAGGAAAAAAATTATATTTAAGAGTACATGATATTTCTTCTGTTAATCAAAAACCAGAAGTTACTTTAGACACGAACATCAAACAGGTTATTATTGAAATTTCCGAAAAAATGTTGGGTGTCACTGCCGTTACAGAAAACAATAAAATTGTAGGTATTATTACAGATGGTGATTTACGTCGTATGTTAAGTAAAGTGGATAATTTTACTAGCTTAACGGCGAAGGATATTATGAGTCCAAATCCTAAACGTATTGAAGAACAAGCTATGGCTATTGATGCTATGGAAGTTATTGAAACGTACGGTATATCTCAATTATTAGTAGAAAATGATGGTAAATACGCAGGTGTTGTGCACGTCCATGATTTAATTAGAGAAGGTATTTTATAATGGCGAAAAAAAATGTAAATGAGATGTCCTTTTTAGATCATCTTGAAGATTTAAGGTGGCATTTAATTAGGATTGTATCTGCTGTTGTTCTTTGTGGATTGGTAGCGTTCTGTTTTCCAAGTATTTTGTTTGACAGCATTTTATTTGCACCCCAGAAAATGGATTTTCCAACGTACCAATCGTTGTGTGAAATGTCTCAATTTTTCGGATTCGATAACATTAGCTTTTGTGCCGACTCATTTCCGTTTATTATCCAAAACCGTGAAATGGCGGGGCAATTTTCCATACATATATGGACCTCCATATATGCCGGATTTATTGTAGCCTTCCCCTATGTCATTTATCAATTATGGAAATTTATTAGTCCTGGATTAACCTCTAAAGAAAGAAGAACATCCACTGGTTTTATTGTAATATCTTCCCTCTTGTTTTTTATGGGCGTGTTATTTGGATATTATATTATAACCCCGTTATCTATCAACTTTTTAGGAACATACTCTGTAAGTGCAGAAGTATCAAACGAAATTGACATCTCCTCTTATATTGGTTTAATCAGAGCCTCTGTATTAGCGTCTGGTATTATTTTTGAGTTACCCATATTAATATACTTTTTAACAAAAGTAGGTCTGGTTACCCCTCAATTTTTAAAAAAATATCGAAAATTCGCATTAGTTATTGTCTTAATTTTGTCGGCAGTAATTACACCTCCGGATGTAGCAAGTCAAATTATTGTAGCGATTCCTGTACTAGTTCTATATGAAGTTAGTATCCATATCTCTAGAATGGTAGTAAAAAAAGAAAATAAAAAAGAAAAAAAAGATGTCAGAACCAGTTAAAGAATTTAACGACTATCGCGAAAAAATGAATGATAAAATTCTAGGCGATAATAATAAAATAATCAAGCGTATTTTTAACCTTGATACCAATGCCTTTTCAGAAGGGACTTTGGATGTTAAAACGAAAGAGTTATTAGGACTTGTAGCCTCTACAGTATTACGTTGCGATGACTGTATTAAATACCATTTAGAATCTAGTTACAAACATGGTCTAACCAAAGAGCAAGTTATGGAAACCTTAAGTATTGCCACATTAGTTGGTGGTACAATAGTCATACCACACTTAAGACGCGCTTACGAGTTTTGGGAAGCTTTAGAAGCTCAAGATGTTGTACAACAAGGTTAAACTTTAGATAAATTAAAGTCCCTTTTTTAGAAGTTATATTGAAATGCTTATTTTTAGCACAATTAAACACACCAAATGAAGCTTAGAGCCGAACATTTAATGAAGTCCTACAACGGACGTAAAGTAGTAAAAGACGTATCGCTTGAGGTTAGTCAAGGTGAAATTGTTGGGCTTTTAGGCCCTAATGGTGCTGGAAAGACCACCTCTTTTTATATGACGGTTGGTTTAGTAAAACCAAATGCTGGTAATATCTATTTAGATGACACCAACATTACTAACTATCCTATGTACAAACGTGCTCAAAACGGTATTGGTTACTTAGCACAAGAAGCTTCGGTGTTTAGAAAACTTAGTATTGAAGACAATATTTTAAGTGTTTTACAAATGACCAAACTAACCAAAAAGGAACAATTGCACCGCATGGAATCCTTGATTGAAGAGTTTAGTTTAGAGCATATCAGAAAAAGCAGAGGGGATTTATTATCAGGAGGAGAACGTCGTCGTACAGAGATTGCACGTGCCTTAGCGACCAATCCTAGTTTTATTTTATTGGATGAACCTTTTGCAGGAGTAGATCCTGTAGCTGTAGAAGACATACAACGTATTGTAGCGCAATTAACCAAAAAGAACATTGGTATACTTATTACCGATCACAATGTTCAAGAAACCTTAGCAATTACAGACCGTACCTATTTAATGTTTGAAGGAAGTATCCTTAAAGCAGGAGAACCTGAAGAACTAGCCAATGATGAAATGGTCCGAAAAGTATACTTAGGTCAGAATTTTGAATTACGTAAAAAGAAGATTAGAGATTAAATTAAAGTCTTACGCTGTCTATCATTCCCTCTTGTAGAGAGTATAATTAACAGAAAAAAGACTTAGATTTCATCTTAAATAAAACCATAAAAAAGCCCAATTGAATTTTCAATTGGGCTTTTTCTTTATATATTAAAGTTGGTCTTAAACCTCTTCCTTTACTTTTCTTACATTAGCTTTAGCATTCTCCGCTAAAATTTTCTTCTGATAGCGTCCTTGTACAACATCTACAATAATTAAAATAACCAATACAAAGTAAAAAGTTGTTTTACTCATAGACTCAATAGGATTTCCAAATAACTCTAATTGTGCTAAATGCCCACCTTCTGTTACTAACATAATCCCGACTATAAATAAGATAAATAACCCAAGGACCTCATACATTCTATTCTTAGCTAAAAACGAAGAAATTCGGTCTGCTAAAAACAACATTAACAACCCACTAATTACAATGGCAATTGCCATAACTATAAATGCTGTTGTACTACTTTCAATTTCGCTAGTTAATCCTATGGCTGCTAAAATAGAATCAAAAGAGAATACTAAATTCATGATAACAATACTTGTTATAACGGCATTGGCAGATTTACCACGTGTCCCGTCTCCTTCTATATCAGCATCTAAATCATGGGCTCCAATCATATGCCAAATTTCTTTAATAGCAGTATAAATAATAAAACCACCTCCAGCAAGTACTATTAAACTATGCCCATTAAAAGCAAAACTAGCAACACTACCTAACTCGCCTGTCATGAAAGAAAAAGGTTCTTTAAAAAAGTCAATAATTGATACTAGGACAAACAATAAAATAATACGTAGTACAATAGCAATTAAAATACCGACTTTCCTAACACGTTTCTGATCTGCTTCAGGTGCTTTTTTTGATTCTAAAGAGATATATAAAAGGTTATCAAATCCTAAAACGGCTTGTAATAAGACAAGCATAAATAATGTGAAAATAATTTCTAACATGAGCTATAAATAGTTGATTTTATAAATTTAATTAATATTGTTAAACAAGGATAGTAAGATATACAGTATAATAATTGCCGGTATAGCAGCAAAATGTAATACAATTAAAAGTATAACACTTAAAATAATAAAGATGTAACGGACTGCATTGGACTTAAAACTCCACTCTTTAAATTTTAAGGCGAATAATTTTACTGGCGAATTTAAGATATAGCAACTCAATACCGTCAAGGCTATTAAAAACCATTGATTAAGTATAATACTATTAATTAAATCGTTATTCTGAAACTCTAGAATTAAAGGCAATGATAAAATTAGTAACGCGTTTGCAGGTGTTGGTAAACCTTTAAAGTAACTCTGTTGGTCTTCATCTATATTAAAACGTGCCAGTCTGTAAGCAGACGCTAATGTCACAAATAACCCAATAAATGGTAGTAAATTAAAATGGTAACCTGACCAATTCATGGTTTCTGACCATTCGTCAACAGAGGTAATCGCTCTACCATTACTTGCCAATTCCAGTAATTTAAACACCACAATACCTGGCACTAATCCACTAGTAACCATATCTGCTAAGCTATCTAGCTGAAGTCCAAGTTCGCTTTGCACATTTAATTTTCTAGCTAATAATCCATCAAAAAAGTCAAAGAAAATTCCTAGAAACACAAAAAATGCAGCAAACACAAAATGGTTATTAACCGCAAAGATTACGGCAACACTTCCGCAAAATAAATTAAGAAGTGTTATAAAGTTAGGTATAAAAGCTTTAATGTTCATCCGTTAGTTTTTTGTAAAAATAGCAAAGTATTTTGTTCTATTCCAAACACTGAGCAATATAGTATTAAAATTGAAGTTTTATATATAGAAAAATTATAGCATCTTTGTAAAAAAAATTGAAATTGAAAGTACATTTACTAGCCTTTTTACTGCTGTGTGCATCATTTACTATCGCACAAACGACACGTAAATATTCAAATGAATTTATGAATATAGGTGTGGATGCTGCTGCTTTAGGTTTAAGTAATGCTACAGTTGCTAGATCTAATGATGTTAATTCTGGCTATTGGAACCCTGCAGGATTAGTTCACCTAGAAGACAACCAGTTAGCCTTAATGCACTCTAGTTATTTTGCTAATATTGCAAATTATGACTACGCCGCTTTTGCGATGCCTTTAGATGAAGACAGTGCCTTCGGAATTTCTTTAATCCGTTTTGCTGTCGATGATATTTTAGACACAACACAACTTATTGACGAGCAAGGTAATATTAATTACGATCGTATTAGTTTATTCTCTACCGCAGATTATGGTGTAACGTTTTCATATGCTAGAGATCTACCTATCCAAGGATTAAGTTATGGTGTTAATGCTAAAATCATTCGACGTATTATTGGTGATTTCGCCTCAAGTTGGGGATTTGGTTTAGATGCTGCCATTCAATTTGAAACTAAAAATAATTGGAAGTTTGGTATTATGGCTCGTGATATAACGACAACCTTTAATGCTTGGACTATTAATGACGATGAATTTGCTAAAGTCCAAAATGCTGTGGAAGGTCAAAATCAAGACTTACCAGAAACAACAGAAATTACGATTCCTAAATTACAAATAGGTATTGCTAAATTATACCGCTTTCATTACGACTATACTTTGGAGGCCGAATTAGACTTAAACGTCAGATTTGAACAAAACAACGATGTGATATCAACCTCTTTTGCAAGTATCAACCCTGCTTTAGGCTTTGAATTTGGCTATGTAGATATGATTTACTTAAGAACAGGTGTTGGTAATTTTCAAAACGAATTACAGATAGACAATTCCGAAGATTTAACATTTCAGCCAAGCTTTGGTGTCGGGTTTAAATATAAAGGCATTCAAGTAGATTATGCTTTTACGGATATTGGAGACCAAAGTGTCGCACTATATTCTAATGTGTTTTCGTTAAAACTGGACTTTAGTGTTTTTAGATAAGTTATCTTTGTAACATGATAAAAGCTTTACAATTTTTCTTTTTATTTACAATGGCTACTGCTTTTTCTCAAAGCATACCATTGTCTCAAGATGCCACAGTAAGTGTTATTACTATTGGACCAGGAAGCAACCTAAATGATGCTTTTGGCCACAATGCCATTAGAGTACACTCTAGATTTTATGATATTACTTACGACTTTGGACGTTATGATTTTGATGCCCCTGGTTTCTATTTAAACTTTGCCAGAGGAAAACTAAACTACCTACAAGGCAAATCAAATTACAAGCATTTTATTGCCCTTTATCGCAATGAAAACCGAACAATAAAAGAACAGCAACTACAGCTTACTGCAGTTGAGAAGCAAAACTTATACGATTACTTAGAAGCCAATTACAAAAACAATCAAGGCGCTTATTTATATGATTTTTTCTATGATAATTGTGCGACTAAAATCAGAGATGCTATTGAAACAACCTTGGCTGGTAATTTAATCTACAACCTACCTGATCATTACAAAAAGCAGACCTTTAGACAATTAATTGATGCTAATTTACATTGGAATACTTGGGGTAGTTTTGGTATTGATATCGCTTTAGGATCGATTATAGACCGTACAGCAACGCCAAGAGAACAACTCTTTTTACCAGAATATGTTAATCAAAATTTTGAGACAGCCACCTTAAAAGATTCTGGTCAAAAACTAGTCTCAAACTCTAAAACGATTTATACACAAAAAGGGGAGAATGAAAACAAGACCAGCTCATTTTTAACTAGTCCTTTACTAGTCATGTTACTAATTGGAGGACTTATCATTTTTATAACTTATAAAGACTTTAAAAACAAAGTACGTTCTAAAGGGGTAGACCTGGCTATATTTATCACCACTGGTCTAATTGGTGTCTTATTATTTTTATTATGGTTTGCTACAGACCACACAGGAACAGCCTATAATTACAATGTCCTATGGGCTTTTCCTTTAAGTCTATTTTGTGTCCTACAAATTATAAAAACCGTGCCTAAAAAATGGTTTATAGCCTATATTAAGTTTTCTATACTAATGTTATGCTTATTAGTTATGCATTGGACTATTGGTGTACAACGCTTTGCTCCTGCTTTAATCCCGTTATTAATTGCTTTAGTAATTAGATATGTTTTTCTCTTAAAACATTATAAGTTAACAGCTATTTAGTTTTTATAACACCATTAGAAAAGCTAATAATTTTATCACGACCTCTTGTTTACTTTTGCCTGCATTTACTAATTCTGGCAGATAGATATGTTCAGCAGTTATTGACTAAGTCAAAACTACAAATCGGCCTACTGTCCTCTAAAAAAGATCACCGTACTTAGGGTTTTGACAATGATATTAATGTCTAGTAAAAAACTACGATGCTTGATATAGTATAAGTCATACTGCAATTTTAATAGACTATCATCCACACTAGATCCGTAACGTGCTTTGACTTGTGCCCAACCTGTAAGCCCAGGTTTTATAATATGCCTAGTTTCGTAAAATGGAATGACCTGAGACAATTCTTTAACAAAATACGGACGTTCAGGACGTGGTCCGATCAAACTCATATCACCTTTAAGAATATTTATAAACTGTGGCATTTCATCTAATCTAGAGACGCGTAAAAATTTACCAAAAGCAGTAATACGGCTATCATTTTTTGTGGCCCAAACAGCTTTATTCGTTTCTGCATTTTTAATCATAGTCCTGAATTTAAAAATCTTAAAGGGGACACCATTTTGCCCGACGCGTTCTTGCGAATAAAACAAAGGACCTCTATTCCCAATAGCATTTCCTATTAATACTAAAGGTAAAATTAACAATCCGATCAGGACGCCAACACTAGCCAAAAGGACATCAAATAAACGTCTATATGTTAAATAGAGTTTATTTTTATTGTTTCGACTAAACGGAAAGTATTTATAAAAATCTTTACCGACAAACTGTACGGGTACACGATACGTAATATCCTCATACACTTGCGTATACTCTTTTATAGGAAATCCTTTCTCCAAAAGCATAATCAAATCACTATAAATAGCAGGTGTAATATTTTCCGAATTATAACTAGCGATAACCACTTCAGAAATACTTTCCTCTTTTATAATCTGGTGTAAATCAGCAGGCTCATATTCCTGTAACCCAGTATATTTAATAGTCTCTTTCTTTTCAATTTCACAATTAATAAACCCTATGATTTTGTAATTAGGGTCTGCATTGGCAAAGGCATCCACAATGGATTTAATATTAGACGTCTCTCCAACCAACAATACTTTTTTAAAAAATCTAGGGGACGAAATAAAAGTAATATAAGCCCATCTCCAAAGGTATAAACCAAACAGAATAGCCAAATAAAAATAAAGAATTTGTAATCTGTTTTCAGGCAAAGACGGTGTATAAAAAGGAGTCAACAAATAAAATAAAACGGTTGCTGACGTGGTCATTAAGACGGTTCCTAAAACGGTATCTAATCGGCTGGATTTTTGTAAATCATACAATTCTAACACCGTACCAAATACTGAAATATAAAGTGCCAGCACTAAAAACCACGCCCAATGCTTATCATACACTCTAAAATAATCAAACTCAAAAAAAGTACTGACTAAATATAATGACACTCCAACAAACAGCAGGTCAAATAAACGTAACAGAATTTTACGTTCAGAAATCTCAAAGTGAATACCACTGTTATTACTCATTGTTGGTTAGTTGGAAGAATTATTTCAAATATAACAAGTAATTACTTTACGGCAAGGTTTTTACTTTAAAGTCGCCAACCAGTATTCCTTCACATGTTCCCAATTAAAGGTTTCTGCTTTTGTTCTGGCTTGTTTTATAATGGACTGACAAAGCCATTCATTATTTTTATATTTTAATATAGCTTCTACAAACGCTTCCGTATTATTCGGTTCCACCAATAACCCTTCGCTATTATTTTCAATTAAAAAAGGTAAACCACCAACATTAGTAGACACAATTGGTAAGCCTAAAGCCATAGCTTCGATAATACTAACAGGCGTATTATCAAAATTAGTGGTATTAATAAATAGGTTATAATCTTCTGACAATAACACCCAAGCAGCTTTATCTAATTTCCCTGTAAAGGTGACTTCCACACCGCTTATTTTAGCGTATGCTTTGGTATCTTCTAAACTACCATCGTTATCAGGACCGACCATACAGAGTGTGGCGTTGCTGTCTTTACTTTTAAGTGAATGCAACACGTCTACTGCCAATTTAGGGTTATAGAGTTTTGAAAACGAGCGTACCCAAAGTAAATGAACGGCATCAATACCTCTCGGTTTAAATGGATAGGCTTCTATTTGAATACTATTAGGGATCAGTTTTACATTAGTATACCCATACGTTTCAAATTGAAACTTCAAATAATTAGAGGGTGCACTATTTACATACGCTTTTTTAAAAATGGACGCACTTAATTTTGGACTCGTTTTTAGTCTTTGAGGTAGATTCCCGCCATGCAAAATGGGAATATATTTCAACTTTAAAATTTGGCACCATTTGCTTACTGCGTAGGCGTAATAAAAATTTAAAGTGCTATACGTGTCAATTAAGACATAGTCCGTTGTTTTTCTATGTTTAAAAACCGTCCATAACATATCCATAAGTCGTAACACGATGTTATTATAACTAGAAGCATAGTAAATCTTAAAACCAGACGCCTCAAGTCCTTTACCTAAGGTATCAATAGTCGTGGCTGTTTTACCTTTTCTATTTAATTTGTTGCCTATGTAAACCAGGTTTTTCATCAATAATATGTAATAAACTTAATGCATAAATAAAAGCAGGTGCAGCAATACGCATTGCCGAATGATTAATGGTCAGTAGCCAAAATAAATAAAAGGAAAAGAATAACACATTACTTCTATTACCCATTCTAAAAAATAAAGGCACCACTAATAAAATAGAAAATGCTAATACACCAAGAAAACCATGCTCTGCTATAATACGACTCATTTCATTATGAGAGGCGGCATGGATCCCTGTTTTTTGGAAACGTAAATCTTTAACCCGACCTACGCCAACGCCTAAAAATGGGCTATCAATAAACTCTTCAAATTCTTCTAAAAATAAACCACCTCGACCTGTACTAATATCGCTTTTTTCTTGGCCCATAGCATTTTGGTTAGCATAACGTTTCTCAATCATACCATTGGTTTGGCTTGCAGAAATAATCCAAGTTGCTACACCAATAATCAAAAACGCAACTACAGAGAGTAGCATCTTATTTTTATTGGTTTTATCCATCGTTCTATATAATAAAAAGATAAACGCGACAATCATAATAATAGCAGTAAAAACACCCCCTCTACTAAATGTAACGATCGCTCTAAACGCAAATAATAACACAAATGCTAAATCGATATAACGTAATAATTTGGTCTTACTAAAATAAAAAAAACGCACCGTCATTAAAAAGAAACCTAAACCTAACACCGTAGCCATTTGATTAGGACCAAAGCCGCCTGAAGCTGCAAAATTAGAACCTGTCCCAGTTGAAACCGATGCCACATCTGGATTATACATAATCACATAAGCCAATGTACTAACTAAAGGGAACAGCATATAATTAATAATCATTTTTAGTTGTTTTTTAGTGATTTTTAATCCAAAACAAAATAACGCCACAACTCCTAAAGTGGTGGGACCACTTAAATTAAAAGCTATCGCCTTTCTTATATTAACACCTATATCCAAAAGGTACAAAGACACATAGATACCTGGAATTAAAAGTAGTAAATACAATAAATAAGATACTGCTTTTTTATTAAACCCATTATAAAACAAGCCTAACACGGAAAATAAAATCACTAAATATTTACTAGCCTCATAAAAAGGGCCACTATTGGTCATGCGCAAAATAACCTCAGCACCGACTATGTACGCACAAGCTTTAACAACTTCTAAAGATTTTAATTGTTGTTTAGCGCTAATTATTTTAATTAAAAAATAAAATACAATACCATAAAAATAAAGATTACCTAAAGCTTTTGATAGGTAAATAAAAATGCCTATCAACACGTGTAAACCCAATAGTTTTAAATAGTTTTTTTGCATTTAAATTATAATCTATTATAAATCTTTACAATATTCTGTAACGTTGAAATTTCAGAATATTCCTCCAAAATATGTTTTCTTAATTGATCAGAATAGGATTGTCTTATTTTTTTATTCTCTATATAAAATCTTAGAGCTTTGCAAAGCTCTTCTTGATTATTAGACGTTATCACTATACCATTCTCATGATTCGTAATTACTGTACCACATTGTCCTACATCCGTCGTTATAGTCGCTAAACCAACCAAACCATATTCTAACAATGCCAAAGGTAAGCCTTCTGATTTTGAAGATAAAACTCCTATTTGCGATTGACTTAATATATTTGAAGTATCAGGACAACTACCGTACAAAAAAACAGTATCAGTTAGTAACAAAGATTTTATTAATTGTTTTAAGTTATGCGCGTATTGATCATTATTATCCTTACCTATTAAATGTAAGGTCCAATCAGGATATACATCTAAAATTTCACGAAATGCTTTAATTAAAAATGTATGATTTTTATCTGATCTTAAGTTTGCCAAACATACTATTCTTTTATTCTTCTCACCTTTAAGAACTGTTTGTTTTTTACTTGAGTCTAGTTGTGGGTAATTTTGTATATATTTTATCTTTTGGGTCCATAACTTTTTTTTTGCCCATTTTTCTAAATCAGTACTAACAACTAAAATATTAGAAAAGAATAACGAACATATTTTTAAGATAAAAATGTGTTTAAATGTACTATTAACGCGATTACCATAATGATCATGCCAAATCAATTTAATTTTTGGGTGTATTAACTTAACAAGTGTTGCCAAAAAAAAAGAGGAACTGTGTGCATGTATTAATGTTATCCCCTCTTTTTTAATAAAAAAATATAAACCTCTAATAGCCGTAATATCTAAAGCGGACTTTTTCTTTAAAAATAAGTAGCCCACCTCTTGCTTCAAGTTAGCTTTTAACAAGCCTTCTGTTCTTGTAGCGCACAAATAACTACCATCGACTTTATCAAGTAACCCATTGGCATAATTAACTGCAACACGCTCTGCACCTCCTGCTTCTAGACTGTCTATAAGTTGTAATACTTTCATTTTAAGCCTTTATTAGTTTTTCAATTTCACTTTCAAACACATCTAGAGTATACTGTTGCGACCAGTCCGATGCTAATTTAGACATCGTCTCTAATCCATCATTGGATTTTAAAGCTAATAGTATTTTAGAAACGGCATCATCCACATTAGGCGCTATAAGTATTCCTCGATTTCCATAATCCAACATGTTTGAAACACAAGATATAGCGGTCGCGATTGGTATGACACCAAAAAACATAGCCTCTGCCAAGGCTTTAGGCCATCCTTCGGACTTAGAGGCTAATATTGTAAAATGAGCTGACTGCAATGCAGCCTTGACAGTTTCATTAGTTTTATTACCATGTAGAACAATATCACTACCTAATTGTTTATCTTTTACATACTGTTGCACCTCTTGTTTCAAAACACCATCTCCAAACAATTGTAAATTACACTTAACACCGCTCCTTAGTAATTGCTCTACAATTTGTATGGCCAATAAAGGACGTTTACCTGTTACCAAACTTCCGACAAATACAAACTCTAAACCTTTTGTATAGTCGCGAGTAACCGGTATTACTCGATCTTGATCTTTATAAGTTGCAGTAAAAAATGATTTAATATTTTTAGTCTGATTTGGCCAATCTCCATAAACTAGAGCAGTCATCTTTTTTGTCCATTTGATATTACTTAATATGTTCTTTTGAATACGATAACTCTTAGGTTGATTGGCATTAGGATCCCAATTACCAGCATATTTTGCAGTTTTGACTTTCTTTGGAAAGAAAAACTGTACCAAACACCCCAATAATCCGATATTACCAGGACATCTTAAATGAATATGATCGGCGCGTTTACAAGCCTTCCATAACTTAAAAAGAATATATGGTAATACTAGCAAAGACTTAATACCACGACTAATATTAACAAAGGCTATTGCAGGTATTTGAGTTAATGTAATATTGTCATGACTATAGGCTATATCTATCTCAGAAATTGAGACTTCAGTTAGCGGTGCCACAATCTCAACCTCATCCACATGCTTTAACCACAAATTCATCTCACGCACATAAGGTGCATAAGCATACCACTGATGGGCATTTGATTTATGTAAGACATGGCTTATTATTAAAAAACGCATTAGTTATGTTTTGGAGGGTTAAAAAATAAAGAAAACCAGCCCACTATACGCCCTAAGCTTTCTGTAAATGCTTCTTTTTTATTAGCTGTTGTAATAACATTAAGCAATCTAACCTTAGTTAACAAGATAGCAATTACGTGCCATTTAAACCTCGCTTTAAATTTAGGATTTGAATATTTTACGCGCCAAACATACCAGCCATTTCTAATAACCATTTTCCCATAACTAAATTTATTAGGTCTGCCTGAAGGCTCATGATGATGTGCTAATTGTGCTGCAGTATTAATATATAACATCCCTTGTTTAGCTATACGTAAAGAGAAATCGGCATCTTCATACAACCCGTACCCTTCAAAATATGTTGAAAAATTTAAGGTGTCAAACACCTCCTTTTTATAAGATGACACACCTCCCATTATTTGTTCTACTGGATACACTTTACCCGAAGGGGGTAAAAAACTGACTGACCGCCCATTTGAAAAAGTAGGCATAAACCCTGGAGGCACATCAGGTAAAACTCCAAATAACCTCCTTATTTTAAAACGTAAAGGTTCTTTGCGTTGCCAACCATCATAATAAAAATAGTTTGTATCGTTTTCTGTAGTTTGTTTTTGCCAATCTATCTCATTAGTTATATAACCACCAACTGCTAATGCTTCTGGATGCGCTTTATATGTAGATAATAATTGTTCAAAATAATGAGGTTCTAAAACGACATCATCATCTAAAAAACAAACCACATCTATTGTATTTCCAACATGAGTAATTCCGAAATTACGTTGTTTTGTTAAGCCTCTATTATCTGCTTCAACTTTATAATAACTTAGATTTTTAAACGCTTTGTCTTTTAAAATTATTTCGGTATCCCTATTTGTGGAACCATCAATAATTATGATGTCATTTGGATAAAGAGTCTGTTTGTTTACCGATTCCAAAAGCTGAATTATTGCTTTTGGACGCATATAAGTACAAATTAGTAGAGAAAAATTCATATTAAACAGCCTTATTTTTCAAATTATTAGCCCAATCTTGACTTATTTCCCAACGTTTTTTAAACACGCGATAGTATATAAATGGATTTTTTATAGTTTGTTTTTTATAAAACTTAAAAAATAATGTTAGTTTATAACTCTTTAACTGTTGTACAGTTTTATATTTTAAATTGTAAAGCATGACCGTTGGTGATGGTTTAGGCGTTACTTTTTCATTATCCCAAGCATGGATATATGTTGTTCTAAAACCGCCAATAGGTGCTTTTAGATGCTTTAATTGTACATAAGGCAAATAGATAACATCAATACCTTTATTTCTGAGCTGCATTCCAAAATCTGTATCCTCTCCAAAACCATGTTCGAAAGCCATATCGAATTTCAAATTTCTTAAAACACTTGTTTTTACGATACTACAACCAGATCCAAAAGCCGCCCATTGTATCGGTATTTTACGTTTTTCGGTTTCATTCTCTCTTAAACAACTTAGAGTAATCGCATTAAAATCGTGTGCTTGCATAAATACCAAGGCTTCATTTATTGTGTTTTTATTAAACCGAATATCATCATCTGCCATAAAAACATAATCTGATGTCACCAATTGCAAACCTATATTTCTAGCATTACAAGCTCCTGTTTGAGATATAAGTCTATGCTCTATTTTAAATGGCCAATCTTCAGATGTTATATAATTAAGTTCAGATTTTGCAATTTCGCTATCGTCTTGCTCTATAATTATAATTTGAGCAGGCATTACTGTTTGTTTTGCTAAATCCTTTAACACATCGTATAAATATTTTGCTCTTCCTAATGTTGGTATTAAAACCGAAACTGATGTGTTTATTTTTAACTCTTCAGTAATGGCTTCTGAAGTTATAAACTTATTAAAGGTCTTCTGTTTAAATAACAGACTTTTTATTAAAGGAAATAATAAAAATTTCTTTTCAAAAATCATTAAATATAAAAATAATAACAACGTCCAACGTGCTCTAAAATGTTCTTTTACAAACTGAAACAACTCTGTTTCACTTGCTTTTTCATCTAAATAGACTTCTTTATTATCTTTTATAATTTCTGAAGAAAAATAACAAAGCAAACCATTCTTCATTCCAAGTTTTGCTATACTATTTAGATTATAATCTAAACTGTTACTATTACTTATGCATTCTCTAAACATTAAAAGTTTTTCACCATAAATTGCGCCACAATTACTGGACATTAACCAAGTAGGAAACTTTGTCTCTCTATTCACATTAATAAACAGCGAATCTTCAACATAACCAATGGCATCGGTTAAATAGCTAGAGTTTCCATTAGACACCATAACATTATTTGAAGTAAAACAAAATTGTATGGCTTCTATATTAATATTCTTTTTATTTAAAATATGACACCAAGCAATAATAGAATGACTATACTTTGAAGCTAAAAAAAACAATCCCTTTGTAGGTTCTTTTTCTTCAATTACTATAATTTCGCTAGTTGTAGTGTTGAGCACCTCAACAACGGTATTGTTTTTATGAAAAAGAATAAGCATCTATAGTTTTTTTATAAAATTTGACAGATTGCTTTGCAACAATTTCTGAACTAAATTTTGATATAATCTTCTTTCTTGCTGCAATTGAAAATTCCTTTCTTAAAGTTTCATTATCTAAAAGTTCATTGATTTTATTTGCGTAAGTTCCGTGTGCTTCTGGATGCACTAAAAAGCCATCTTCACCATCGTCAACAATTTCTTTTGCCCAACCCACATTTGATGCCACTATAGGCTTTTTTAAGGCCATTGCTTCTAACCAAGATACTGGTAATGCTTCCGCGAAAGTAGGAAAAACACACAACGTTGCTTTCTCTATATGTGCTCTCATTTCAGAATATGGCACTGCGCCCACGTAATTTACTCTTTTAATCGCTGCTTCTGTAAATAACGGTTGCATTAATTGCCAAGTCGATTGCGTTTGCGTTTTAATATCTGGGCTGTCTTTACCAACTAAGATAAGTACTGCATGTGGATACTTCTCGTTAACTTTATTAAAAATATAAGGCAACTCTAGAAGTCCTTTTTTTCTTATTAGTGTACCAAAGTATAATATGGTCTGATTTTTTTCTTCTGAAAGACTATCTGTAGGCTCAAAGTCTTCAATATTAACAGCATTTGGAATTACGGTAAATGGTTTGTTTAAATTAAAAAGCTTATTTGTTAACTCACCTGTAAATTGACTTACCGAAATAATACCATCTACAGATTTTAAAGCCTGCTTTTCATGAAAGCGATTAATGGCTTTAACTGGTCTGTGATCTAAATGACAGAAATAAGTATCAGACCCATTTTCCCTAATTATCAATGGGCAATTAATATTAATAAACGAGGCTATACCAGTCCAGTCTGGAGCTTCTACTATGTCTATTTTTTGCGCTTTATGTAATCTATTTATTAGCTTTTGAATTTTTTTACGTGTTAAAAACCACGACAAACCTTTCAGCTTGGGGTTTTTAATTTTATAAAAAGCAATACCATTATCGCTAAACGTTACATCTTCTTCTTGACCATAAATAAGTAAAGACACCTCATGTCCTTGTTTTTGTAAAGCAACAGCAAGATGTTTTATACTAGTACCAATACCTCCAGAATGGCCAATACGCTCATGTGGATATTCTGGTGTTAAGAATGCTATTTTCATAGATTTAATGTATTAAAGACTTGAGTATTTATTAATATAAAGTATTACACATAATCTTGTGAACCGTTGTAAGATATAATTTGTGAAGGTTGTGGAGCAACCACAGCGTTAGCTTTTACATTAAAATTAACCAAGCTATTGGCACCAATTAAAACATCGTCCTCAATTGCAATACCACCAACTATAACAGCATTTGGACCGATAAAAACGCTATTTCCTATTTTTGGAATACCTTTATTTTTTCCACGATTTAAAACACCTATTGTTATGCCTTGAGAAATATTACAATACTCGCCAATAATAGAATCACCATGAATTACCACTCCTCCAAAATGCCCAATATATAAACCTTTACCTATGTTTGTGCGATACGATATATCAAAACCATATTTATATTTCATCCTTCTTAAATACAAGAAAAAGAAGTAAAATAGCAGTTTGTTTTTTTTTCTATAGTGCTGGCAATTTCTGAAAACAATAGAAAATTTAACACCAGGAGCACCATTAAATAAAAGCTGTTTTAAATTTCTAAAAAAGGAAGGCTTAGTATTAATACCATAGCGCTTTAAATCTTCTCCCAGAATATGTTTTAAACTTGAATGACTCATGACAAATTTTTATTTTTAGAACTAATTAGTGCTATGGCCTCTAAAATTCTATCTGTAGATTTTTCTTGTGGTGATTGACAAATGGTATCAAACCATGAGTTTGCTTGTTCTATAGTATTAGTTGTATTTTGTAAAACACTTATAATTTTCGATTCGATGTCTTCAGCACTGTTTAAGTAAATCACAGCCCCTTCTGGCATTGAGCGAAAATGAATATATTTATAACACACGTGGATATCCCATGCACTATCTAACTGCTCCTCTTGATTATAATTAAAATAGCCACAAGCTTTATTAAAAGCAGCATAATCAAAAATCATAGATGAACCTAAATTTACAACAAACAAGGTATGTGCGATAGTATTAGATAATAAGATATTATCCTCTTTAGTAGGAAACATCGTATTCCAAGTATTATTTACATTCTGCCATTTAGGTGCGACTTCAACAATTATATCTTTGTATTTATCGATAATTGGGTTATATCTTCCTGAAAAATCTACTGGACTTCTTCTTAGTAAAATACCAAGTTTATATCCTCTTGTATTTAATACAGAAATGGCTTTTGCAAAGTCATCTAAATACTTTGGATCATCCGGAGAAGTTGTAATATCATCGCCAGAAAAACAAATATAATTTTTATCAGGATTTAGATTATACTCAGTATAAAATGCGTCTTTAGATTTAATTATTGCACTATTAAAATGAGATTCAAATTGCGGTGTTCCTGTAATTACAATCTGGTCAGATTTAATTCGAGGATAATATTTATGCACTTCTTTTTTCATAAAATCACTCCAAACAAAATAGAAATCTGTATTTACAACAAGTGTTGCTTTTGGTAAATTATCCCAAGAAAAAATGAATGTGGCAGTCGGAATTTTCAAATCTTGTGCAGCTAATAAAGGCGCTATAGCGGTACCAATTCTCTGATTACTGCAAAATAAAAAGTCTGGTTTTTCTTTTTGTAGCGTTTTAATACACGATTGGTAATACGCTGTCGTACGTTCTTTCTTATTAATTATATTTTTTACTTTCTCAAGCCCTTTTTCTGAGGAATATAATAATATAAAAGTCTTGGTTATTACATTTTTTATAAACTTCTTTAATGTATTATTCTTAGCAGGAAACCGATATGCATTATAGGTTGTGTCTCCGGTGTTTTTAATATTTAAATTTAGTTCTATTTGTTTTCTAGCATTCTTTAAAATATCTGTTAACCAATGTGTTTTAATATTAGTTAATCTAACTTCGTTATACCCCATTTCTGCAATAGAAAATGGCGTACTATTCCAATAGGTAATATCGAGATTTTTTGTTTTTGCTACATCATTAAAGCTTGTAAAAGCAAAATTACGAAGCGCAATACCTGAAGGTAATAGAACAAATATTTTTTTGTTTTTCATATAATTTTATAGACTTCCTATTCTGCCATGATCTGAATAATCTCTTTGCACGACAAACTCATTATTTAAAGGTTTTTCTGAAAGAAATGTAATATCGCAAAAATAGTTTTCTTCAATTGGATTTAGACGCCAAGGTACTATATTTTTAAAATCTAAAGTCCAGCTATTCTTTTCAAGCTTTTTAACTTCTAAGTTATTCCAAGAAGTAATATAATCAATCCAATTATAGCCTAATGCCCAAGCTTCTGCTTCAAAAATAGCCAGATTTAAAATTTTAACCGCTCTTAATCCTCCAACATCTTCTTGACTAACAGCCTCCGAGCCATCGTTAAACAGTAGACCATTAATTCCTGGTTGTTGAAAATAATGAGATTTAGCATCTATTAAATGATTATAATTAACGTCAACTTTATCACAAACAGATTGGAAAGACTTATCCTCTAATGCAGGATTAACTTTAACGTAGCGAACTAAATCATGATAACGAATCCATCTCATATTTCTATATAAACCTAAACCTGCTTCGTTTGCTGCGGTTGCTGCTAATGGATAATAACTTCTTGCTAAAGCATAAAGCTTTCCTAGAATACCTTGACCTCTACATTCGGCATCCAAATATACATTAATAATCCAAGCTAAATTGCCTTGAAAATTAGCACCTACATGACCTACAACCTGCTGTTTATCATTAACGCAAATAAATGAACGTCCATATTTTTGATTCCCATATTGCCATTCCCAAAACTCTTTTTTGTGTAATGGGTGATTAGTTCTATATATTTTAGAAAAAAAGAGGAGTAATTGATCCCAATCGTTTATAGTAGCTTCTCTTGTAATCATAAATTATAATTTTTACCGCCGATGACATCGTTACAATCAAATCTATTTAAAAGTAGCTTGTCCTCTCTATTAGAATTTGTACCTCGCTTTGTCGTAAAACCAAATTTATATCCAGCAACAGATGCTAGTTTTGAAACCGCAGTAGTGCAAGCTTCATCTGTTCCGTATGGATAAGCAACAGTTTCTATTTTAGATTGTGTTATGGTTTCAAAATAGGCTTTTGATTGTTTTAATTCTTCAATTATATGGTCAGTTTCTAATAAACCTAATGGATAGTGACTATGTGTATGACTTCCTAAATACTTTAAATTTGCTAATTCTTGCAGTTGATTTTTTGTCATATACAAATCATTAAGTATTTCTGATTCATCAAAATAATTAGAAAACAACTCTTCTATTACTACTTCTTGCTCTTTGTAATTTAATACAAAATTTAAAATATATTTTAAAACAGCACTTTTTTCATCATCATAAAAGTAAATGGATTTCATTTTAGCTGTATCTAAATGCATTAGTTTACTTTTATATTTACTTTCAATTCTCTTTAATACTACTTCAGAATCTATTATCGATCTTAATAAATGTATTTTATGAACTGTTGATACTTTTTTCTCTAAATAGTTTATTGAGTTTGCAAAAAATACTGCTGGAATATCAAGCGCATCTAAAATAGAAAGCCCAAAGTCAAATTGCTCTTTTAAACCATCATCAAAAGTGATTAAAATGAAATTTTCTTTACTTGAAAGGATTTTTTCAGAATTATCTAATAAATCTTTTGAAGCTATAAATTCTCCTTGATTTTGAAGCAATAGCAATTGCTTTTTAAAGACTAAAGGTGTGATTCCAAAAATACTGGGGTATTTAGTTTTAAAATCTTCTCTAATATAATGGTAATTACTAACTGTAAGCATAAGTTAAATATCCATAAATTGTTTTTGATGGTTGGTTTCCCAAAAATCATCTGTTAATAACGTTTTTAAGAAAGCTTCAGCACTATTACCTAAACCAAAGACTTCTGTTTTCTCTAAGCCCATTTCTTTTTCTACATCAATAGCATTTAATATGTCTTTAGTATTATAACTAGTGTTTATTATTGAGACTAAAGACACCCTATTGGCTTGTCTTGTTCCAATGTTTATTGTTGGAATACCGTAATATGGTGCTTCACGCACACCAGCACTACTATTACCTATTATAAATTGAGATTTCTTTAATAAGGTTAAAAAATATTCAAATCTAATGGAAGGGAAAATTCTAAAATTAGAGTGTTCCTTTAATTTTTGATATGCTTCAATTATTATTTTACTCCCTAAATCGTTATTAGGAAAAATAACAACATAGTTTTTTTTGCTAGTAATTAAAGCTTCAACAAATTGTTTAGCATACAATTCCATTTGATCATGCTCTGTTGTTACAGGATGAAACATGGCAACTGCATAATTTTCAAAATCGATATTGTAATACTCTTTTACAACACCAAGACTAGGCAAATTATCTGAAAACATAATATCGACATCTGGAGATCCAATAGTATAAATAGACTCTGGTAATTCGCCCATTTGTTCTAAACGCTCTTTGGCTCTCTTATTTGCTACAAAATGGATATGACTCATTTTACTTGTCGCATGACGTATAAGCTCGTCTATTGTCCCAGATAACTCTCCTCCTTCTATGTGAGCAACTAATATATTATTTAAACTTCCAACTATTGCGCCAGCTAAAGCCTCTACACGATCACCATGGATAACAATCAAATCTGGATTCACTGTTTTTATAAATTCTGAAAATCCTGAAATTGTTTTAGCCAATGTTAAATCCATTGTAGCTTCATGGGTATGATTATTAAATGTTGAAATGTTTTTAAAACCACAACGTTCAACTTCAATAAGAGTATAACCATATTCTTCTAGCATATGCATACCAGTAACGAACACGTGAGTTTCAAAATCGAGTTCAGATTCTACACTTTGTATAAGTGTTTTTATCTTACCAAAATCTGCTCTTGTTCCTGTTAAAAATGCTATTTTTTTAATATTACTCAATGTTTTCCCATGTTAATTGCACGTCATTATCAATAGTATTTGCTGCTTTTTTGCCAAGAATAGAATCAAACTTATCTGCTAATATTTTTCCTGTTCCTGGTCTCTTTACCCAAATATTATCTTTTGTAAAAATGTCACCTTTATTTATAGGCTTTATAGTACATACTGTTGCAAATGCAAAATCTATTGTTACTTGCTCTTCTTTTGCAGGTTCTTTTGTTCCGCCTCGCATTAATGCCATTTCTGCACTATTTACAATTAGCGCTTTACAAGCTTGCTCATCCATACTGCAAACAATATCTGGTCCTGTGCGTTGCATGTGATCTGTAAAGTGACGTTCTAAAATAGAACCACCAAGAGCTACCGCACCTAAACACGCATTATTGTTTAATGTGTGATCGCTTAAACCAAAGACTTTTTCTGGAAATGCTTCATGTAATTCCATCATGGCACCAAAGCGCACTAGATGTATTGGTGTTGGATATAAGTTAGTAGTATGTAATAAGGCGATTGGCACTTTATATTTATCGAAAATAGCGACTGCCTTTCTAACACTTTCTACTGTATTCATTCCTGTACTTAAAATCACTGGTTTTCCAAACTGCGCAATATGCTCTAAAAGCGGATAGTTATTACACTCACCAGATCCTATTTTATAAGCAGGAATATCAAATCGCTTTAAACGCTCTGCAGCTGCTCTAGAGAATGGTGTTGATATAAAAATCATCCCTTTTGACTCTACATAATTTTTAAGTGCTAATTCATCGTCCTCATTTAGTGAACATCGCTCCATAATATCGTAAATAGAAACATCTGCATTACCAGGAATTACTTTTTTAGCTGCACCACTCATTTCGTCTGCAACAATGTGTGTTTGGTGTTTTACAACCTCGACACCTGCTCTATGTGCTGCATCAACCATTTCTTTGGCTACTGTTAGAGAGCCTTCGTGGTTTATTCCTATTTCTGCAATGACTAAAGGTGGAAAATCTTTACCAATTTTACGTCCAGCTATTTCTATATATGGATTCATATATTGCATTCTCTATATTATATTAATTTACCTTTTTTCTTTTACTTAAATAACTCTTTATTTTATTTCTAGCTGGCTTTTCTATGTATAAATAACTTAAAACAGATAAGCCAATGAGTATAAACAGCCTTAAAAAGAAGCAAAATAAGAAATCTTCTGCTTTATCTAAGCCTAAATACTTATTCAATCTATAATCACTTATATACATCCAAACAATAAATTGAAGAATATATAAACCGTAACTTATTTCGCCTAAAAAAATAAAAATTTTTTTATTAAACAGTTTAGTTATAAACCCATTATTAAGTGACAATAATATAATTACTGGAATAAACAAAACTGCTAAAAGACCATTGTGATAACTAAATCCTATTGGAAATTTTAAGGCTATTAAAGATAGAATAACTAGAGTTATTATATGCACATCGTAATTTTTAGTTTCAGTATTTTTTTTAACGAAATAAAGACCTGCTAGGTTACCAATAATAAATTCATTAAGATGAAAAATGGGATGATACATTACATCTTCTGAACTATAAAATAAATCTGTAAACGTTGTTTGATTAATTAAATAATGAAATAAAACTTGACTAATTAACCAAAATAAAATAATCGGGACAATTAATTTATTGAAACTAATTTTAGAGTACAACCTATTGTATAAAAATGGGAACAATGCATAAAACACTAACTCTACTGATAATGACCAAGCAGGAATATTAAAAACTAAAGCTTGACCAGGTACCCATGTTTGAACCATAAATAGATTCAAAATAAACTCGGTAAAATTAAATTGACCTGAAACAACTATTAGAAACAAAAGGCAAAGAATGGCTAAAAGATATACAGGATAAATTCTAGCAAATCTATTTACCATATAATCCATAAAATTAACCTTCGCTTTTTTATGGTAGGCAATTATCATTACAAAACCAGACAAGATAAAAAAGTAACTTACTCCAATATTAGCTTGTTTAAATAAAAACTGAGTATACTCGTTAGTAAAATGCATTGATCCGCTACCAAAGTGGAACACAACAATTAAAAGTGCCGCAACAAATCGAGTAAAAGTAAGTTG
Source organism: Psychroserpens sp. NJDZ02 (assembly GCF_004843725.1). NCBI lineage: Bacteria > Pseudomonadati > Bacteroidota > Flavobacteriia > Flavobacteriales > Flavobacteriaceae > Psychroserpens > Psychroserpens sp. NJDZ02. Next base: position 260,829 of record NZ_CP039451.1, read on the forward strand.
TTCTATTCTCATTACTGGCTTATTTAAATTAAGTTAAGATTAGACTTCTCTAAAATATAATTTGCATAGTCTAAATCTGCTTGTGTATCAATATCTATAGTTGAAAAATCGTGGTTTATTTTAAAAGGAAAACCGTTAGTAGTCATTATTTCATTGTTTAATACACTTGTTGCATTTGCTATATACAATAATCCATTTTCAAAAAATAAGGGTTCTAAATCTTGACTGCGTTGTCCTGGTGCATAATTAAAAGGCTCAAACTTATCATTCTCTATTTTCCCTAATTTATGGTGACTTTGAGATACTGTAAACACACTGTCACAAGTTTTTTCATTGTAAGCATTTATACAATCTTCTAATAATGTTTTTGGTCTTAATGGGTTTGTAGGCTGCAATAGGATTACTGTTTCTACAGCTTCATTAATTGTTTGTATAACATGCTTAACCGCAGAAACTGTAGGTTCAAAATCTCCAGAAATATCGGAAGGTCTATCTATAACATTTACGTTATAGGACAACGCAATTTTTTTAATAGCAGCATCATCTGTAGTTACATATATGGCATCAATTAAATGATTATTTGCTTTAGCATACAAAATACTGTGTACTATTAAAGGTAAATCACCTAACATTAAAATGTTTTTATTTGGTAATCGTTTTGACCCTCCACGTGCGGGAATGACTGCAATTGTTTTCAATTTTAAAATTATTTAATTTATTATATCAAGGCCAATTTAATTGTTTTGGTGCTTGTATCGTTTCCTGCTGTTCTTTATAAAAACGTTGATAAGCAAACGTTGTTACTAAATTTGTGGCATCTGCAATATAGTTCTCTGATATTTTACCGAGTGCGTTTGTACGTTGATTATAAAATGTACTTAACCACTCTTTATTATTAATGTTTGACACAAATAATTTCATTTTGTTTAAAATATCGTCTTCTATATCTTGATAAGCAGAAATACTTCCATAAGTTTTAACTACTTTATCCATTATCGAATCTTGATATGTCACTGCAAACACAGGGACACCAAAAGACAAAGCCTCTATTAACTTCCCTTTTAACAATTCGCTGTGTAAAATAGAATCTACAACAAACATACAGTCTGCTTTTTTTAAAAGTTCCAGCACTTCTTCTCGCTCTAATTTAAATTTTAAGGTACAGTTAGGAATTGATTCTTTTAGCCAAGTAACGGATTCATCATCAAATTGAGACAATACAAATGTAAAGTTTACACCTTTTGCGCAGTCTAATTTATTAAAAGCGATTAAACTGTTCTTCAATTCGTCAGTAAACGCACTTTTATAAAACGTACCTGCGTATAGAATATTTATGCGTTGTTTTATAATATCTCTTGTATAAAGTTTAACTACTTCACGCATAGCATGCGGTATTACAAAGCACCGTGCTCTATCTAAATTATAATTATTAGCCATTCTATCTGCTAATTTAGAAGATGGAAATGTCCAAGCTTGTGCTTTATTCTTAGTCTCTAAAAATAATTTTTGTTCACTGTTTAAATTATTTTTATTAAACGTGTTTACATTTATTGGATCGTTAACATTTACAACAAATGGAAATGGGTTTTTATCATAAACATTTAAAACTGGTGCTAATGACAACGTTGGTAAAACCCTAGACCAAACCACGTCATCAGTAGTTATTATTTTTTCTAATATTCTAGATTGTTTATTAATCCATACTGTATTCTGAAGTGTTTGATTAGAACCAAATACTATTTTAAATATTTTATTCACAATACTGTACAAAAGCTTATCTATACCTTTCTTTTTCTTTGAAATCTTATAAAACACAGCACTTGTGTTTAATTTTTTCACAAGTTGAATCTCTTCACCTTTAAAACGATAATTATGGAAAGCCGATAATACCAGTAACGTATTACCTTTAGTCGTTGAAATATCTAACCAATTTTTATTAACAATGGCTTCACTAGATTTTTGATCTGGATGTACAGCATAAGCAACAACAATAATTGGATTAGTCATCTATTTTGCTTTTACACTATTATAGTTATTAATTATTTGCTTTGGTAATTGTTTCCAAGCATAAAATACTTTTGAAAAACACTTGCTTAAAATAAGTTTATACATCAATTTATTTTTTATAAAATAGTTTAAATTATTTTATATAGTCTTTTTAGGGAAACCTGAAATAACCTCACCGTTATTTACATCAGTATTGGGCTGTTTTAACATCCAATCTTCTAAAACATTACTTATATAAAAAACATAGTTCTCTAGCATTGTTAATCTCCAATAGTCAAAATCTAATGGTTACTTATCTAAATATGCTTCTAGTAAGTCAGTAAGCACTCAGACTTTATCACAATGTATATTTAACTAAAAATTTTAACCTAATAAGAGCGAGTTGCAAATCAATCTTAATACTTTCAAAAATAGTTAATAAGGACGCTCTCTGTTACTGTTACTAATTTAGATACTCTTAAAATTAAATAGAACCTACAAGCTCAAAGCCATTTTGTAAGACTTTGTTACAATTACCAATTGACTTTTACTACCCGAATAACATTTATAATTTACGTCAATACTCTTCTCTTTTAAAACTTGCAATAAACTTTCTGCTGTTTCTTTTTCTCCTGCTCTATTATAATCATCTATAATAATAATGAACTCTTTATCCTGAGTAAACATTTTTGCAAGTTCAACAATATCGTATCTTGAATAACTAGAACTACCAAAAGGACCATCTATGATATATAATGAAAAATTATTTTGTAACTTTTCTATGTCTTGATACCCCAAATATTTTTGATTTAATACGTCTTTATCTATAGCTTCAAAATGTTTTATTTCAGAACTACCAGACAATTCAAATTCTTTATTAAATTTTTTAATCCATTCTTTATCATGCTCAATAATTATATGAGAAGACTGTAAAATATTATTGCTAACTAGTGTGGATACAAATTTAGAACTTTCTCCCAAACCTAACTCTAATATGCTTTCTGGTTTAAGGTCAAACAAAATCCGTTTTAAAATATAAAAAAAAGAATAATTACCAGCCCAACGTCCTATGTTAATGGATAAATTATTTAAACATGCGACACCTCTAATACTATCATGATAAACATTTGCCCAAATTAATTCGTTGGTTAATGCTTCTGTACGTTTGTGCCTAGATTTATTATCTTTTACTGTATTAATAATTTTTTTTAATATCATTCTTTTTTTTTAAAATTAAGACTTCCAATATATATTAACAAAAGTAAATTTAAACACTTTCGATTATAGTTTTAAAATAATCTGTACTCAAATAGTGCTCTAAATCTGGACGATTTAAATTCGCTTCTTTATTTTGTAACCAATTTAAATAAAGCAATTCTATTTTTTCTGCTATTTCTTCGACATCATCAACTTGGCAAGCATAAGGATAACTAGCTCCTAATAAGTGTCTAACCTCGCTTTTCTTCGGACTTAATGCTAAAATTGGTTTATTAGCATAAACACAATGCGGGAATTTACCAGGCAAAAACGGACTGATTTCTGCTTTAGATTCTATTATTATATTAACAGATGCTTTATTCTGTAAAGTATTAACAACACTAAAAGGAACATTTTTTAAGTGTAATTGTAATTGCGGAAGCGTTTGTGCCTCAAACTCTAAACCTTTACGGTGATAACTTGCATAACCGATTAATACTAATTTTGAATCTTCTTTTGCGCTAGGATTATTCTCTAAAAACTTTCTGAAAGCATTAACTAAATCAAAAGGTGGACGCTGTTTCATTAAATAACCAGCATGAAGTAAAGTAAATTTACCATCATGGAAAAGCCCATTATATTCTTCTAAATCTTTTATAACATCGATTTTTAATTGTTGGTGAGGAATTATTAAACCTGATGATTTAAAATTAGGGAAAAACTGACTCATCCATTCTTTCAATAACTGACTTGGAAATGCAGAGTATTTAGCGCTTTCGGAAACTTTACTGAAAAAATTTTCTTTTTGTTTATATCCTGCTTCCTCCCAACTGTAAGGTTCTGGATATAAATGAAACGGGTAAGGATCATGTACATAAGCCAGCCATTTATTGTATAATTGTGGTGTTCTTAAAAGTGCATGATGTGGTCTAAAACTAGCTCCTTGACTTAAAGTAATAATTAAATCATAAGTTAAAGGATTTGTTTTAAGTACTGCTTTAGAGATACTCTTAGAATCATTTAAAAAAACAAATGAATGACCAAAAATGCGTTCTAGTGGTTTGGATATATTTATTTTAGTTATACGCTGAAAGACCCGTTGTGATCTACTTAAAATATAATTTACATTTGCTTTTCTCTCTCTTATGTCAAAACAATCTGTTTTATCTACAGTTACTTTTTTTCGTGTATAATGCAACACAGTAACACTATAATTGCAACTTACAAGAGAATTAATAAATCCTAAATTAGCTTTAGCGCCACTGGAAGCGTTAACGTCTAATGTTTCTGCTACAACTAATATTTTTTTTAATTTACTATCCATTTTTTATTTAAAAAATCACTTATAAACAAGTAACCTACTTTAACAAAACATCTCCTTTTCCTAATATTTTATAACTTAAACTCGCTAATAAAAACTTAGTAATCCATTTATAATATTGAACATCTAATAGTGGTTTTTTTAAAACAAAAAACATAATATTTAAAGTCTTACATCGTAAATATCTGTAATTTTTAAATAATTGTACGTACATAAACAATAGTGTTTTATTTGAAACACCATAATCTACTAAAAAATTTATTCTCTCTATTAAATTATTATGAATACTCAAAGCAACAGCTTGAGAAAATGTGTTTGTAATCGTTTTATTGTGATGTCTGTAATAGGTTAAATATGAGTCAACAAATTTGATATTTATTTTTGGATTTTGAAGCATTCTAATATGAAAATCTCTATCCTGGCCTTTCAACAATTGTAGAGAAAACAGGTTGTTATTTTTTAAAACACTTTTTTTCCACATTGGATCACAAACATACCAACTTCTCTTTAAGGTTATAAAATCTTCTAATAAATTTGGGCTATTAAAAGTTCTAATTTCTTTACCAATTGTTTTTTTAATTGTCCCTGTAAATGACTGTGTTTTAGAGATTACACAATTAATATTATTATCAAATGCATCTAACTTAATTTTTATAAAATCAGGATGCATAATATCGTCACTGTCAAACCAATTTACATACGCTCCTTTAGAGACTTCAAACCCATAGTTTCTGCAACTATTACCACCCTTAGGTAAGGTATCTGGCCTACTATACACTTTAATTCTTGCATCTTTTATTATAAATGCTTCTAAAATGGATACTGTCTCGTCTGTGCTGCCATCATCCACTATAATACACTCCCAATTTTGATAAGTTTGAGAAATGACAGAGTCTAGAGTTATTGATATTAAATCTTCTCTATTATAAACAGGAATTAGTATTGAAACTAGTGCAGAAGGACTCATATGCTCTTTTAGGAGGGGTTAAAAAATATTTTAGCTGTTTGAATTTCTTTACAGATAAATAAAACAATTTATCGTGCTAGCATCAATAGGTATTATAATTACTGATATTTTATTTAGCACAACCATTACTTTTACAAAACGTTAATCATTCGCGCTTTTATTTCACTATCTATAAACATTTGTTTATCCTGTTTTTCTAATAACCCTTTTTTATTTATCATAGTATCAAACCATTCTGAATATACTTTTGCCCCTTTATGATTAAGGTGGTTTAAATCACCAAATTCACTATTTTTCAATGGAAAATTCTTAAAGTCTAAAAATTCGACATTTGATAATCTTGTGTCAATAATATTTATAAAATCAGATTCGTTATGCAAACCAGGATATTTAGGATGTAAAGGACTACGTATTAAATATAACTGTACTTTACTCTTTTTACAAAACTCAATAATCTTCAAAAGATACGTTAAATTAGTAGAAGCTAACTTATCTGTCTGTTGAAATTTTAATAGGTTTTCTGAAGAAAGAACGGTAAGTAATGAGTCTGTTTTATCTCTTTTAAGATAGTAGTATCCTCCCCAATTAATAGTTTTCGGGAAATTCTTTTTAGACCTAAATATAAAATTTGCATTATTCATAAATGAAGTTGATTGAGCGCTTACAACTTCCTTCATATTCTTTTTAGCAATCATTAATAAATCAGAGGTCTCGATAACAGGAGCATATTTCGGATAATTCCTGGAGATTATATTATCACCCCAAGTATATAGTTTGTCCCAATCATCATCTATCTCATAATTTGTAAATTCTAAAAAAACGGTACGCACTTGGTTATTTACTTCTACTATTTTTTTTAGTTTGGAGTATGTATAAAAATAAGATTCTGCTGATTGTGCAAAGTTTTCAAAGTTCTGAATTATGGAATCATTATACGCGCATTCAGGATGCGAGTGTCCAAAAACTAACTGATTACTGTTTTGTTTTATTTTAAAATTATCACCGCTTTCAATAATTTTCTTAGGCATCAAAAGTATTACCACAATGAATAACGAAGAAGCAAATAGAAAAATACACGTTTTAAATATAAATTTTTTCATGGTAGTTAAAATTGAAAATATATAAATTCTTGTTGTTTTCCACTAAAATGAAAATAGAAAACACAAAATAGAATTACACAATAAAAAGCCCATCTAAATGATCTAAACCATTTTAACCCTAAATTAGCTAATGCGTGTTGTTGCCCTCTCCCTAACCACTCTATAATAATAAAAACAAATAACAACACCACTATCGGCTTGACTAAGCTGTCTTGTTGGAATGATGGATATATAAAAAGTGACTTCGAAAATATTTCAGAAACATAACTTAGCGCATGCTCAATGTTTTCTGCCCTAAAGAATATCCAAGCAAACACAGTTAATCCGAAAGTAAATAGCATTAATACTGTTTCTTTTATTGTTGGTAAATAGCTTCCTTTTGCTACAACGTCAAAATACTTACGGTTATTTTTAAAAATATAAACGGGTAAAAAATAAAACGCATTTAAGGCACCCCAAATAATAAAAGTCAAATTGGCTCCATGCCAAAAACCACTTACAATAAAAATTATAAATATATTTCTAATACTAATCAAAGTCCCCCCTCTACTCCCTCCTAAAGGGATATACAAATAATCTCTAAACCAAGTTGATAATGAAATATGCCAACGCCTCCAAAACTCAGCAATGTTTCTGGAAAAATATGGGAATGCAAAATTTTGTTGCAGGTTGAATCCAAATAAACGTGATGTACCTATAGCTATGTCAGAATAGCCTGAAAAATCACCATAAATTTGAAATGTAAAGAAGACAGCACCAATGACTAGTGTACTACCGCTATAGACGGCTGAATTATTAAAAATTTCATTTGCATAGAAGGCACAATTATCAGCTATGACAATTTTTTTAAATAAGCCCCAAAGTATTTGTCTTAAACCATCTACTCCATTACTATAATCAAACGTTCTTTTACTAAAAAACTGAGGTAGTAAATTAGTTGCCCGCTCAATAGGTCCAGCTACTAGCTGCGGAAAGAAACTAACAAAGGCTAAAAATGCAACAAAATCTTTTGTTGGTTCAAGTTTCTTTTTATAAACATCAATGGTATAACTTAATGTCTGGAATGTATAAAAACTAATACCTACAGGTAAAATAATATTGAGAGTATTTGGTTTTATTTCTGTTCCAAAAAACGAAAAGGCGGACACAAAATTCTCTATAAAAAAATTATAATATTTAAAAAAACATAGAAATCCAAGATTTGCTATAATGCTAATCCAAAGGAGCGTTTTTCTCTTGGTTAGATTTTCTTGTTTTGACAGACTTATACCAACTAAATAATCAATAATACTGCTTAAAAATATCAAGAATAAAAAACGCCAATCCCACCAGCCATAAAAGGTATAGCTTGCTAATACAATTAATGCGTTTTGTAACTTTAAATTTTTATTGGTAACAAACCAATATAAAATAAAAACAATTGGCAAGAATATAGCAAAGTCAATAGAGTTAAATAGCATACTTTTATTCTAAAATTTTTAATATTAGTGTTTGTTTTTTAATAATCTATAAAAGAATAAACGCATTGGTAAATGAAAATAAAACAGTTTCCATTTATTTTTTTTATAGTATGAATAATCTAAAGTTGTTAAAATTCTATCAAACAAATTATATTTTCTATAATCAAGAGATACCTGAATAAAATATCTTAAAATCGCATCATTAAGCAATTTCTTATTATTTAAATCACTGACTACTAAGTGTATTGCATCTGCGTAAGATTTAAGACTAGCTTCATTCTTATTATTAAAATCGCCGGTTATTGACTCTTCATGTTTCCTACCATAATAAAGCGACTTATTTACTGATACACCTTTTTTAACAGAGGTTATTATTCTTGAATACACTTCCCATTCTTCTGCATATTTTAAATGTTCGGTATAACGATGCTCAACATAGCACTCTTTTGACCACATGACTGCACATGAATTAAATTGAAGTTCATTTTTAAGAATTTTATTAATATCACTTTTGTCAATATAGAAATGTGTGTACTCTTTTGATAAATCAAAATTATATTTAAAATCACCTCTAAAAGCTTCTCTTATATAGCGACAAAATGAAATATCATCTTTAGAAAATTCATCTAAACAAATTTCTAAATTTTGAGGATGTGCAATATCATCATCATCAAAAAATATAATATAATCACCTTTAGCTAAATCTAAACCATAATTTCTTGAACCTGGTAAACCTTTAGTATAGTCATCTGTTCGCTTTAAATAAGAGAAGCGTTTGTCTTGTTGTAATATAGGCGCCAACACATCTGGTGTATTATCAGTCCCACCATCATCAATAATCAGGCATTCCCAATTTTGAAATGTTTGTGCTTGAATAGATTTAATAGATTCCACAATATATCGTGATCTATTATAAGTTGCCATTATTATAGTTACTATTGGTTTCATTTTACGTTTTTATATCCTTATTCGCTTATTAAAAAATATGAGGTCTTTATTTCTTTGGGTTTTTATATTCCACTAATTGGCTTCTAGTTAAAAATAAATTGAGGTTTTCAGGAATATACCGTTCAATTTTAAATGCCATACGCCTAAACCTTGTACTATATTTACTTGGGAGTAACCTGTGAAATCTCTCTATAGTGCCAATAGGAGTAATATTAACAGCATTAAAATATGTATTGCCTATTTTTTTATAGCTCTTTGAAGAATTATCCCTGTCTGGATGTGGATCATTTTTTTTCCATTGGGCAAATTTATCTTTTTGAAACTTTGAGGGCCTTCCTGGAACTGGTGTATGCCACCTCAACTCGTCTAAAACTTTACTATTAACAGCAGGCTCAAAATATCTTACCATACCATTAGGCTTTAAAACTTTTACTATTTTTTCTGTGAACTCTATTTCTTGCTCATGCGTTAAGTGATGTACAAAAGCCTTTCCTACTACAATATCATAATAATCAAGTGCTAATTCGGATTTAAGAAAATCTCCATATATAAATTTAAGAGGGACTTCAAAATCAAAATTAGCATTTAATTTATTAATAATATCACCTGAATATTGAGAAATATCATTGGCATGTACCTCTGCACCCAAAGCTGCCATAACCGCAGCATTTGTACAATCTCCACATCCCAATTCTAACACTTTTTTACCTTTTAATTGTGCTTGGAAATTATTGTGATATAAACCCACCCAGCTTGTATGGATTTGTGTCGCTGAAGTTATAAATTTATCAACGTTAGTTATTTTGTTTAAAATAGATTCAACATTAACATTATTGTATTGTTTATCATAATGCTTTTCATTTTTAATTGTATTCTTTTCTGATGCGTCCATTTTTACTTATTAACTTTTATAATTAGTCACCATTTTTTTATTAACTCTTAGTATTTTAACCAAATTTTGACTTTATCCATCTTAATGGCTTTAATATAAAAGCTCCAATTGTATACTCTAGACGCTTTGTAATTTTTATTTTTTCGCGATCTTCCTTTTCTAATTTCAATAACAAATTATCAATTATAAATTCACAATTAATATTAACAATATCTTTATGCTTATTGTAAATATATCGGATAAGCTGATATTTAACTTTATTTGCTCTCGATGTAGTTGAACCTTCTCTTCTTCTGTAATTAAATAAAACTTCAGGTATAACTTCTGCCGAACCTGATTTTCTTAACAGGTTAATATAAAATTCCCAATCTTCAAATCCACTAGTCATAGATTCATCATACCCACCACATTTTAACCAATCGGACTTTTTAAACATAGCTGATCCAAAAGAATTATTTGATGATAAAAACTTTTTCACATTTCCTCCTTGTGGCTTATAAACATAATTATTTCCTGCCATTTCAAAAATTATATTAGCAAAACAGGTTACAATTTTTGCATCTTTCTCGGTCTTGATTAAATTAATAGCCTTTTCACAAAATGTATTTTCGAAATAATCATCACTATCTAAAGTTAAAATAAGATCCCCTTTAGCTTGACTAATGCCATTGTTACGAGCATTACTTTGTCCTGCATTTTCTTGAGTAATTAGTATGTCTATTTTTGACCTTAAGCTTTTTAAGACCGCTTTAGTTTCTTTATTTGAACCATCATCTACTACTATGATTTCTTTATATAAATAGGTTTGATTATTTACAGAGTCGATTGCTTGTTCAATAAATTTGGCATCATTATAACAAGGTATAATTATTGAAATTATGTTATTACTTTCCATTAAAGAGTTACTTTAAACATATTGATCCATTATTTTCATTATTTTCTTCATACACTAGCTTTTGAATGCTAAATTTACTTAATCTTAGTTTTTATTTCCTTTTATTTACACTTTAGACAGCGCTAAGCTTGATAAGGCTTTCTGTAATTACTCTTTATTCTTTTTAGTAAAAAAAGGAATCAAATTTTTCAAGCCTTGACAATTATCCTTTATACATTTGAATAAGTTTGATTTAAGTAACTCTAAATAGACAATGTTAAATACTTTCCTTCATTATATCCTAGCATAACAATAAACATTGAATCATTATTACCCATAATTATTCAAAGCTATTAGTTAGTATGATTTCTAACTTTTTAACATAAGTTTCAATATCGTATTTTTTTATATACTGAGCATTTCTATTGCCTTCTGCTTTTCTTAGTCTTTCATTAATTGCCAATTCATACATTGCTTGATATATCTCTTCTTCTGTATTATTTACTAAAAACTTAGAATCTTCTAACAAACCAACACAACCTGGATGGTTTGAACTTATAACAGGAAGCGCGTATAACATATATTCCATAATCACATTTGGTGTACCTTCTATAAGAGATAGAAGCATACCAATATCTAAAATATTCAAGACATCTGTAACATCCTCATTACTTAATAAAGTCACCTTATCAGAAAGATTCATTTTGCTAATACTTTCATTAAGATTATTATATATCTCTAAACAAATCTCGTCATTGTCTTTATTCCCAAGTAAGACTAAGTGTATATTTTTTATATTTTTAGCTAGTTTATCAAAAATTTTTAATGCTAAATCATGGTATTTAAAAGACTTAAAATGAGCAATCATGCCAAATACAACATCTCCTTTACTAATATTATATTTTTCTTTTATTATGTCTGAATCTCTATTTTCTTTTTTTAGCGTTAAATATTGAGGCAATAAATTAAACACTTTATTCTTTACTACATACTCATTTTTAAAAATATCAAAGCAATTATCTGCATTACCAATAATACAAGGCATGTTATTAACAGCAATACTTTCATAAATATCTTTTTTTAAAAAATCTAAGCCTAACTGATGCCAAAAAGTATATTTAACGGTTGGTAATAATTTATATAAATAATATGAGATTTTTGATGGCGTGTTTAAGAATGGAACTACAATGTCGTAGTTATTTTTTTTAAGCCCTTTTTTTAAAAGTAAAAAATATTGTACAGACCATTTTAAACGTTTCAAATTCCTAACTGACAACTCTTTTCGAAGAACTACATGAGGAAAACCAAAATAAAAACTATTTTTTATACCTGTTGTTTTAAAAAAATCATCAAACTCTTTTGTTCTATTGTTTGATGCTATAAACAAAATATCAACATTACAATTCTTATTATTCACTAAAAACTTACCAAGTCCTAATGCTTGCCTTTCAGCACCTCCTAATGTACCGACTTGAAGTACTAACAACACATTTTTATTATCAAATTTCATGTAAAGCTTTTATTATTACTTTTAATTAAGTTATTTTAATCTAAAACATAATTTAATCCAAACTTTATAGTTTTTATAAGTCATCAATGCATAGTTTGTTTTTAAAAAACTTAAACAACTATAAAAATTAACGTCTTTATTTATGGATCGTAATAATCGCAGTTGTAATTGTATTATTGTAAATAACCACGCTTTTTTATTCTTTTTTGAAAGATTTAGTTTTTCACTACAAACATTAACACCCCTTTTTAAATCAAAAACCTCTTTACTACTTTTTATTGAATAAGGCGCTATATGCAGTTTTGTGAATAGTTTAGCATAGTAATTTACATCTAAATCAAAGCTTGAGAAAAACTTTTTATAACTAACTTCTATATTTTTAACAAAAAGCTGATTACGCTCACTATCAACCTGAATACTTTGGGTTAATGACCCATTATGTACTCTATAATGATATAAGACTTTATCTAAATGATAAAATTTATATTTTTTTAGAGACTGTAACCAAAAATCATAATCTTCAACTAAAAATAAAGATTCGTCATACTTTTCTGAGTTTTTATAAACTTGATGGTTATACAAAAAACAAGCTCCGATACAGTTTAATTGCAACAAATTATAAAAATCCAATAATTTAACAACAGTATTCTCATTTTCGCTTATCATGTTATAATTAGCATAGACAATATCTGTTTTCTCTTTCAGTATTGCGTTTACCATTGTTTCAATTGCTGATAAATCATAATAGTTATCATCACTTGTCCAAGTGATATATGTACCCTTAGCCTGATTGTGTCCAATATTTAAGCTAGCAGGTAATTTTTTGTTTATGACGTTATTTATTACTCTTACTCTATTATCTACAGCTAAATACTGGTTTGCTATTTTTAAAGTAGTATCCGTTGAACAGTCATTAACTATAATAAGCTCAATATTGCTATAGGTTTGATTTAAACAACTCTCTATAGATTGACCAAAGTATTTTTCGCCATTATAAACCGGAAGGATTATAGATACGAGAGGAGCTTTTTCCATATTCTTTTTGGCAGTTTAATGACTCTTTTCACTTTGTGTTTAAAATCCTTATTATAATAATATTTAATATACCAGATTTTATAATCTATATTCTTCTTCTGATAACTTACACTTTTATAATAACCTACTTCTCGTTCTGCTATAATTTTTTTATCAAAATTTTTAATAATTAAATCTCTAGTGTCATTATTAGAAAGATTACTATTTGCTAATTCAAGAATTGCCTGAGCAATTATCTTAGGATCTTCATATTTATCTACCAAAATATTCATAACCTTATCATTTAACAAATACTCGGTCATTGGTGCTATGTTTGACGTTACAATTTTTGTTTTACAGCTAGCAGCTTCTGCAAAAACTAACCCAAAACCTTCCCATCTACTTGGTACACACAATACTTTGGCAATATTATACCATTTTACAAGCGCTTCATTTTCAACTTTTTCTATAACAAGTAATCTATCTTCAACCTTATATTCTTTTGCTATTGTTATATAAGGCTGTACATCTCCTTTTCCTATTAATACCAATACGTAATCATTCTCTAAAAACACCAATGACTTAACTACGGTTTCTATATTTTTTTGAGCAGATTTTCTTCCAACATGAAGTATTACTTTCTTATTCTTAAATTGTTCTGCTAACGGGTTGCTTGATTCTTCTAGTTTATTAAATTTAGCAGTATCAACTCTATTACCTAAAACTTTAGCATGCTTAATATTTAATTCTTTATCTAAAACCTTATTAATAACATTACTCATAGTAAAAACCTCATCAGAAAATTTTAAACTTTCATGAAGCAATTTCTCATTAGTATCGTGTATACTAGACACAACCGGTATATTAGCAACGCGATTATAGTTAGCATAAGTTGTCGCCCAATATCCTCCATAAGCTCTTACACATAAAGGATTAATGTTTTTTAAATGCCTTTTATATTCCTTTGGGTTTTTACAAGGGATTATCTTTAAACCATAAACGTCTCTTGCTTCTTTTTCTAAAGGTGATAGCACATATACTTCATCAAAAAAAGAATTGGGGTTAAAATACTCCTCTAACCAAGAAGAGGTCCCTTTTTCTTCATAAGCCTGTATTGGATCTGATGGTATTACAACTAACTTATGCTTCATTTAAAGTCCATTTAGAATTAAAAACAACATCACCTTGCTTTTTATTTAATGATAAACCATTATTAAAATAATTATTATCTATAACATCAAAAAATAGAGCATCATATATTACCTCCATATTTTGTCTAGGTAGGTTTGTTCCAATAGCGATTAATGCCTTGTAACTTCCTTTAGTAATATTTAATGAATCAATTACACAGGTTAAACTATCATTAGGATTAAAAGGTTTATTAAAACTATTATCCAAATGTGTTCCAATTGAAAAAACTCGTCTTTGATCTTCATTCTCTACACCTATAAAGCAATAGTTGATTTTTTCTTTATAGTTTCCTTTAAATGTAATTTTGATTTTAAATTCTTTTCCTATTTCAATGGGATTATTAAGTAGTTCTACTTTTTGTATAAATTTGGATTTAAGCACATTATCATCTGTGGTTCTCATCGACTCTTTTAAGTATTCTTGTATCACTTCATCCGTTTCTCCTATCATAGAAACAGTTCCGTTTTTTAACATTATAGTATTAGAACAAAGATTACGAATAGCAGTCATATCATGACTTACAAAAATGACTGTTCTACCATCTGAGGTGCTAATATCCTTCATTTTACCAATTGCTTTCCTTTGAAACTCGGCATCTCCAACAGCTAAAACCTCATCAATAACCAATATTTCAGGCTCCAAAAATGCTGCTACTGCAAAGGCTAACCGTACGGTCATACCAGAACTATAGCGTTTTACAGGGGTATCTATATAACGTTGACAACCGGAAAACTCGATAATTTCGTCGATTTTAGACGTAATCTCCTTTTTGGTCATTCCTAAAATAGCACCATTAAGATAGATATTTTCTCGTCCAGTCATTTCACTATGAAACCCTGTACCAACCTCTAATAAAGAGGCGATTCGTCCTCTTGTTTTAATTTCTCCAGTGGTAGGTCCTGTTACTTTAGATAGTATTTTTAAAAGGGTAGATTTACCCGCTCCATTTTTTCCAATAATACCTAAAACCTCTCCTCTTTTAACTTCAAAATTAATATCCTTAAGTGCCCAAACATACTCACTAGAACCTTTTGTACTGCGATCGTTGGATTCTCCTACTTTTAAATATGGATCTTCTTTCCCTCTAACCCGGCTCCACCAACGGTTTAAATCGTGACTTAGAGTACCGGTTCCAACAAGTCCTAAGCGGTATTGTTTAGAAATATTTTCTGCTTTTAAGATAATATCCACTTTACCTACCATGATGTGTTTTTTAAAAAATCTATAATTTTTTGAGAAGCATCACCATCACCATAAGGGTTAATAACTGTATTTATCTGCTTAGTTTTAGATAAAATTTGTTGTGCTTTACTTACAATAAGATCTTGATCGGTGCCTACTAAAAACGAACAACCTGCATCCACCCCTTCTTGTCTTTCTGTAACCGACCTAGTCACTAAAACAGGGACTCCAAAAGTTGGCGCCTCTTCTTGAACACCTCCTGAGTCTGAAATAATTAAGTGTGCTTTTTTCATTAACCATATAAATGTTGGATAGTCTAATGGTGCTACTAAATGCACATTTGATAGATTAGACAGTCTTTTATAAACCACTTCTTGCACGTTAGGATTAAGGTGTACTGGAAAAACAATCTCGACACCATTATCCTTAGATATTTCAACTAAGGCATTGCATAAAGATTCAAAACCTTCTCCAAAATTTTCTCTTCTATGTCCCGTTACTAAAATTATTTTTTTATCAAAATTGACAGCTTCTTTTAAACTTTCAATTACCGGTGTATTAAATCCTTGATCTAAGATCTCTCCAGTCATTTTTAAAGCATCAATAACAGTATTACCCGTAACTAGTATTGTATTTGAAGCCACTCCTTCTTTTAAAAGGTTTTGACTAGCACTTCTCCCAGGGGCAAAATGAAAATCGGCTAACCTACCGGTTAATTGCCTATTCATTTCTTCAGGAAAAGGAGACCATTTATTGTACGTTCTTAATCCTGCTTCTACATGTGCTACCTTAATTTTTCGATTAAAAGCAGCTAATGCAATAACACTTGATGTTGTCGTATCGCCATGTACTAAAACAAGGTCTATTTTATGTTCTATAAATATTTTATCAATCTCTTCTAGAATTCTTGAACTTAACTTATTTAATGTCTGATTAGGCGTCATTAAGTTTAAATCAAAATCTGGTTTCATTTTAAAGAACTCCAATACTTGATCCAATAAATCTCGATGTTGTGCTGTCACACAAAGTTTTGTATTGTAGCCTGATTTTAAAAACTTAAAATATACTGGAGCCATTTTTATAGCTTCAGGTCTTGTTCCTATACAAATTAAAACATTTTTATTGTCGTTCATATTTTCAAAATAGCTTATCTAAACCGTATCAATAAACGTTTTTTCCGTTTTATTAAAAATTATTAATCCTAATAAAAATACGATTACACTTATACTTCCAGCATATATAAAATTAGTTATTGAAAATGCGCCAACACCTAAAGTCATATATCTAAACAATTCTATAATAGTAGTCATCGGATTATATTCTACTAGCCACGCATATTCTGGTACTTTTTCTTTAAAATAAGATAATGGATACATCACTGCCGAACCGTACATTAATAACTGTACACCAAAAGTAACCAAGAATGTTAAGTCACGATATTTAGTAGTCAATGATGATAAAATCATGCCAAATCCTAAACCAAATAAGCCCATAAATACTATTAGTAATGGTAGTAACATTATTGCTAATTGTGGTGCTGCCGTTACCTCTTGATTTGTAAAAAACACATAATAGAGATAAAATACGATTAGTACTAATAGCTGAATACTGAACTTTATTAAATTTGAAAACACTACAGACAATGGGGTAATCACTCTAGGAAAGTAGACTTTACCAAAAATGCCTTGATTGGCTTTAAATGTATTACTAGTCCCTGTTAAACACGCACTAAAATAGTTCCAAGACGTTATTCCTGCCAAATTAAACAAAAAGGGAGGCACGCCTTCTCCTGTTGGAATAGCTGCTAAATTGTTAAAAATTAGAGTAAAAATTACAGAGGTAAATAAGGGTTGAATAAAAAACCACAAAGGTCCTAAAATGGTTTGTTTATAAACTGTTATAATATCACGCTTGACAAATAAAAATAACAAATCACGATAGCTCCAAATTTCTTTAAAATTTAAATCTATCAACTTTCTTTTTGGCGATATAGTATATAGCCAATCGTTATTTTTAATTAAAGGTTTCAAAGGTTTATTTTAAATATTATGAATACTCTTTTATTTTATAAAAATTGATTTAATACGATTAAATACGGATTGCTTTTTAACTTCATTTTCATGATACCCATTCCCATAGGCGCCATAACCATATCCGTAACCATACCCGTAGCCATAACCATATTTACCTTTTTGGTCATAAAAATTATATAGGAAGCTTATATTTTTAACCTCTCCTTTTTTATGCTTGTCATTAATTAAAGACAGCATTTCTTTTTTAGTATAATCCTGTCTAACCACATATAAAGACGCATCGGCATATTCAATTAACTCCAAAGCATCTGCTACTAAACCAACAGGAGGCGTATCTAATACAATATAATCGTAATTTGCTTTTAGCTCGTCTATAAATTGATCCATTTGCTTACCAATTAATAACTCCGAAGGGTTTGGAGGAATTGGTCCCGAGGTGATCACATCTAAATGCGCCACCTTCGTTTTTTGAACAACGTCTTTTAACGGTTTCTGGCCTATTAAATAATTAACCGCTCCTATAGTGTTGTCAATATCAAAATCCCCAAATATTTTTGGCTTACGCAAATCTAGTCCTACCAATACTGTTTTTTTTCCGCTTAAAGCGAACACAGAAGCAATATTAATAGAACAAAATGTTTTACCTTCTCCACTAACTGAAGACGTCACCATAACCGTTTTAGTTCCTTCTAATTCGTGTTTTTTATATATAAATTGCAAACTAGATCTAACCGCTCTAAAGGCTTCTGCTACTGCCGACTTAGGTTTGTTAAAAACAGCTAGATTATTTTCTGTATCGTTTTTACCAACCACACCTAATAATGGTATTTTGGCTAGTTTATCTAAATCACTTGGTGTATGCACTTTATTATCAAAAAAAGTAATGATAAAAGAGAGTAATAAAATAGGTAATAAAGCAGCTATAGCAGCAAATACGTATCTTATATTAAGGTTTACCGCATTACGTCCTTGTCCAATATCTTTTGCTGGCTCTATTAAAATTATATCAGAAATATTAGAAGCCTTAATTAAATCTGCTTCCCCACGTTTTGCCAAATATAAATTATAAGTACTTTGACTTAATAAATACTCACGTTCAATCGCTTCTAGTTTCTGCTGATTTTCTGGCAAGGTTGAAAACTGACTTTCCGTACTATAAATTTTAGAATTTACAGATTGTAATTGATAACCAAGATTGGTTTTTACAGAGGCAATATTCTCTAACATCACATTTTTAAGTGACGCTATTTGATTATTTAAATCTCCAAAAACAGATACATTATCCCTAACAGAAGATTCTAAAGTAGATTTTTGTATGGATAAATTAACAATTTTTGAAATTCCTGCTATTATATTAGGATCATCAATCCCTTGCAACGCTGGCGCAGGAAAACTAGTAAAATCTTGGCTAGTCATTAAATAATTTTTCAATAAATCATAGGATAACAATGATTGACTCAAGGCTTCCTTCTGATTATTGTAGTCTTCAATTTTAGTCGACAGCAAATCACTTTCACTCTCCAAATTAAATATTTTATTACTACGCTTAAAGTTGTTTAACGAGTCTGCTTTTCTATTTACTTGTCCCTTAACTCTTGCTAATTGTTTATCGATAAACGCTACCGTATTAATAGCATATTGATTTTTACGCTGTAATTGATCCCGTTCTAGTATAAAAACAGAGGTATTTATATAATCGACAATTTTAGCTTTATTTTTATTGGTTAAACGCGTGACTAATAATGGCGAACCTGGTTGATTGGTAACAGCGTAGTTATTAACAAAAGACGACACCGCAGCATTAAAATTAGTATACTGTATAAAAAACTCTTGCCCCTTAGCTACCGCCATATTATCGTTTTTAATCACACTTCCTTTAAAGAAAGGCAACTCGATATACTCCTTAAATTTATACGTTTTAGAATAAGTAGGCGCAGTAATCGCCATTGTTTTTAGTGTCTTATTCTTAAAATTTTGTGTGGTTACATTTTGTGTATCTCCCAAATCATAAGACAACTCAAAAGAGGTTTGGTCTAAAAATACAATTTTTATAGGATGCCCTATCATTTGATACGCGCTATCTAATCCTACAAATTTAAAAGGCGTAGCGCCATAACTATCTGTTTTATAAAATCGACCTTGTTTATAATATGATAAAAATAAATCTAAACTATCCACGACTTTTTCGTGGTGCTTTCTAGATTTTAAATTAAGTAAGACTTCTTGTACTTTACCAGAAATTCCGCCATAATTAAAGACTAAACTAGTATTAGAGGTAAATAATGGATTTTTATCGTCTTGTACCGTCAGCGAAGCATCAAGGGTGTATGGAAACTCTCGTCTTATATTTTGCTGATACACAACATAAAAACCTATTAAAAGTGCTAGAACAAACCATTTCCAATAGCTTATAGTCCTAAAAACAAAGGCTTTAAAATCAAAAACCTGAATGCCATCAATATCTAATTGCTCTTCCATTTTTTAAAGGTTACGTGCTAAAAAGTAAGTACTAATCAGTACTGAAAAAATACTAGCGATGGTCGTCAGTGTCTGCGCTGCAGTCTGTCCAGCTCCAATAGACTTACGCTTTAAAGGTTTAACCATAATTAAATCGTTGGGTTGGATATAATAAAACTCCGATTGCATCGCTGCAATATCGGTTAAATCTATATGATGAATTTTTTGACCATTAGGATACTGTCGTACAATTAACACATCTTTACGATCTCCAGTATCTAATATATCCCCTGCATTTGCTATAGCTTCTAAGATATTAACACGATCTTGATACAACACTGTTGTTCCTTTTGTTCCAATTTCTCCTAAAGTGGTATACTTCAACCCCGATAACTTAACAGTTACAAAAATCTTAGCCGTTTCTTTTAAATATTTTTGAAGGATCACTTCCTTTACTTTAGATTCTATTTCATCCGTAGTAAACCCCAACACATTAATTTCTCCTAGAATAGGAAACTCGATATTACCATGTAAATCCACGGTAAACCCTGTATAATATAACTCCTCCTGAGTCGTCCCAATGTCACCACTAGTTGGGTTAAATATTTGAACGAGGTCGTTAATTTCTTTCTTTTCTGCTTTAACGTTAACACTTAATAAATCATTAACCTGAACGCGATACGGAGATACTAAAGCTTGTATTTGTAGAGAGTCGTTAACCACAGTGCCCTTATCTTGAAGATAAACCACATCTTTTTGAGTAATACAAGACGTACTTAATAGACCAAGTACAACGACAATACACACTACAATTTGCTTCATTTTTAGGCGTTTGTTAATTCACAAATATAACCTTTCGTCATGCAAATCAAAACATTTATCGGTGTTTTTGGTATATACACGTAGTATATCAAACCCAAACCGCTTCTTAATGTAATTGCTTTTATTTTTACTACTCTAAAAAACAACTTTTTACTTTTCACTTTCTACATTTCACTTAATATTAACCATCTTTGTAAAAAAAATATCCATTGAATTATCTAACAGTAGAAAATATCGCTAAATCTTATGGCGAATTAACATTATTTGAAGGCCTTTCTTTTAGTGTGCATAAAGATCAAAAAATTGCATTTGTTGCAAAAAACGGAACCGGAAAAACCTCTATTTTAAATATGTTAGCTGGTTTTGATGCGCCAGATACTGGAAATATTATTTACAGAAAAGATATAAAAGTCGCTTTTTTACCTCAAGATCCTAAACTAGATCCAACCTTAACTATCGAGGAATCGATCTTTAATTCTGACAATCCTATTTTAGATGTCATAAAAAATTACGAAAAAGCACTATTAAATCCTGAAGATGAAGATGCCTATCAAAAAGCATTTGAACAAATGGATAGAAATAATGCTTGGGACTTTGAAACGCAATACAAGCAAATACTTTCTAAATTAAAATTAGATGACTTAAATCAAAAAGTAAGCGTGCTATCTGGAGGTCAAAAAAAACGTCTTAGTTTAGCTAATGCCTTAATTAATAAACCAGATTTACTAATTTTAGATGAGCCGACTAACCACCTTGATTTAGAAATGATCGAATGGTTAGAAGCCTTTTTTGCCAAAGAAAACATCACTTTATTTATGGTGACCCACGACCGGTTTTTTCTAGAGCGCGTGTGTAACGAAATTATAGAGTTAGATCATGGCGAATTATATAACTACAAAGGAAACTACTCTTACTACCTAGAAAAGAAAGAAGAGCGTATAAACAGAGAGCAAGTCGAAACAGGGAAAGCAAAACAGCTCTTTAAAAAAGAATTGGTTTGGATGCGTCGCCAACCTAAAGCACGTACTACTAAATCTAAATCTAGAATTGACGATTTTACCGAAATTAAACATAAAGCTTCCCAACGTAGAAACGATCATGTTATCGAGCTTGAGCTTAATATGGAACGTTTAGGAAGTAAAATTGTCGAGTTAGTCAAGCTATCTAAATCATTTAAAGACAAAATGATATTAGACTCATTTGATTACAACTTCCAACGCGGAGAACGTGTGGGGATTATCGGTAAAAACGGAACTGGAAAGTCTACTTTTCTTAACATGTTAACCCAAACCATACAACCCGATAGTGGTAAAATTTTAATTGGAGAAACGGTCAAGTTTGGATATTACACCCAAGCCGGTATTACCCCAAAACCAAACCAAAAAGTTATTGACGTTGTTAGAGATTTTGGAGATTATATTCCATTAAAAAAAGGACGACAAATTAGTGCACAGCAATTATTAGAGCGCTTTTTATTTGATAGAAAAAAACAATATGATTTTGTCGAAAAACTAAGTGGTGGAGAACGTAAGCGTTTGTATTTATGTACGATCTTAATACAAAACCCAAACTTTTTAATTCTGGATGAGCCGACTAACGATCTAGATATTGTTACCTTAAATGTATTAGAATCTTTCTTATTAGATTTCCCAGGTTGTTTGATAGTCGTGTCTCACGACCGTTACTTTATGGATAAAATTGTAGATCACCTACTCGTGTTTAAAGGTGAAGGTCAAGTTGAAAATTTTCCAGGTAACTATTCTGATTATCGCAGTTACGAAGACAGTAAAGCGCCAGAAAGCGACAAGAATACTGATGATAAAAAAGAAAAGAAAGACTGGAAAAAAGATAGCAATAAAGTCACTTTATCATACAACGAACAGAAAGAATATAAGAATTTAGAAAGTAAAATAAAAGCCTTAGAATTTGACAAAAAAGAAATAGAACAAAAATTTCTAAATCCAGATTTAACGCAAGATCAAATTAAAGACCTGTCTGCTAAAATTCAGAAAATCATCGATTCGATTGAAGAAAAAGAAATGCGTTGGCTAGAATTAACTGAGAAAATGGAAGCGTAATTTAATCGCCATTCTACTTAACAAATTCAGTCTCCTCTTCAACTATAAAGAAGAGACTGAATTTTAATTTTCCTAATACGGAAATGACAAGAAAGAAGCGTTTGAACCAACATCAAAATGAGTAAGACCTACCAAATACAATCCTACTTTAATTTCCTAAAACGCTCCACCAATCAGCATGGTGTGCACTCCCCTTTTGTTTATGATTTGGTGACGAAGTGTTTTTATGACAAAAAAAAGTACCCCGCTTACCAAGACATAAAAGCCTACAGACAACAATTATTAAGTAATACAGCTTCTCTTAAGGTTACCGACTTAGGAACAGGCAGTCAAGTGTTTAAAACCAATAAAAGATCTATTTCCAAAATGGCTGCGGTTGCTGGCTCTAGCTATAAAGATGCTAAGTTATTATATAGACTAACGCAATACTTACAGTGTGATTCCATTTTAGAACTCGGCACATCTTTAGGTATTGCCACGCAAGCATTAGCATTAGGACATCCTAAAGCAACACTTACCACTATTGAAGGTTGCCCAAACATTTCGGCAGCAGCCAAAAACACCTTTAAAACATTCGATTTAAATCACATCGACGTTGTAACCAATGATTTTAGAGACGCCATCAATAGACTACAAACTAACACTTATGATTTAGTTTATTTTGATGGGAATCATCAAAAAGAACCCACCTTGCAGTATTTTGAAGCTTTACTTCCAACAATCACTAACGACTCGCTGTTTATATTTGATGATATTTATTGGTCAAAAGACATGACAGACGCTTGGAATATGATTAAACAACACCCTAAAGTCACCGTAACTATTGACACTTACAACTTTGGTTTTGTATTTTTTAGACAAGAACAAGCTAAAGAGCATTTTACCATTAGATTATAAACTATTCGTTTTACTTAAAATAAAACGACGTTAAAAAAATATAACTATATTTAGCCTCTTCTAACCAAAAACCAACCAAAACATGGATAAATACTACGCTCCTTCGGGAAAATTTGACTCAAAAGCAATTCTTTATTTTATTCTAATCTCAGTAATAGCAATGCCTCTTTTAGGTCTAGCCTACTCGTATGCCATTTGGTATATTCCTATTATTTATCTTAATTTTATTATTGCAGGAGCTATTGGTTTTACAATAGCTTGGCTAGTCTCTAAGTATGTTATTAAAATAGGAAAAGTAAGAAACAAAACACTTGCCATAATTTTTGCGCTTTTAGCAAGCAGCATTGCACTATATTCTGCGTGGGTTGTTTGGGTCGATTTAGTCCTTAATATAGGAGAAAGTTACGGAAACTCAACAATAGGAATAGCAGCAAGTAATGTTGACATCAATCAATTATACGTTTTAGCCACCAACCCATTAACCTTATTTGAAATAATAGCTAACATAAACGAATACGGTACTTGGGGTATAAAATCCGCAACCGTTAGTGGGACTTTTTTAACAATAATCTGGATTTTAGAAGTCGTTCTAATTATTGGGGTAACATTACTTTTAACTAACGGTTCCAGAGTGCCCTTTTGCGAATTATCTAACAAATGGTTTGACTCTAAAAACCTACCTGCTTTTGATGCAATAGACAATGGTCCTGAATTAATCAAAGCTATTGAAAATGGAAACCCAACCGCTTTTAATTCATTAACATTAGCTACAAAAGCTGATCAAGACCATAGCGTGTTTACGTTATACTCTTCATCTAATAACGAAAATTATCTAACGATAAATAACAAGAAAGCAAAGTATAATAAAGAAGGTGCCCTAAGTTTTGATGACACCTTACTTGTCGAAAATATTTATTTAAACAACGAATTAAAAGACAAATTAGTAAACTTCAAACCAGCAACACAACCAATTGTAGATAATGAAGAGACTTTAGAAGAACCTCAAATAATTACGGAATAAAACTATTATTTAACATTAAATTCTAATTAAGTTTTTCTGTTTTATTCTTTTTACTTTTAACTTGCATTACATGAAAATATATACCAAAACAGGAGATAAAGGTACCACTGCTTTATTTGGAGGCACACGTGTACCAAAGCACCATATCCGTATTGATAGTTACGGCACCGTTGACGAGCTAAACTCGTACATTGGTTTAATAAGAGATCAGGACATCCACCAATTATATAAAGACATCTTAATTATTATTCAAGATAAATTATTTACTGTTGGTGCAGTATTAGCAACAGATCCAGAAAAAGCCGTTCTAAAAAATGGAAAAGAGCGTTTAAATATTAATAAAATCTCGGACGAAGACATTGCCTTACTAGAACGAGAAATGGATGCCATGAACCTTGATTTACCACCTATGACACACTTTGTGTTACCTGGCGGACATCAAACGGTGTCATTCTGTCATATTACCAGAACCGTCTGTAGACGAGCAGAACGCTTAGCATCAGCACTTAACGATTTAGAACCTTTTGAAGCCAACACCTTAACGTATTTAAACAGACTTTCTGATTATCTTTTTGTCTTGGCACGAAAGTTGTCCCATGACTTACAAGCAGACGAAGTAAAATGGATTCCGGAGAAAACGTAATCACTTTTATAAAGCGCTGTGATTACTAATACTGCAAAACACTTTAGTATCAAGTAGTTCCCGTTTTGAAGACGTTCTTTTTTTTAATGAAAAAATAATTCACTTTTCTCTTGACTATTAGAACAAAAAATTTACTTTTGCAAAAATTAAATCCTATTAAGAAATGTATTGGACACTAGAATTAGCATCTTATTTGAGTGATGCACCTTGGCCAGCAACTAAAGATGAGCTTATTGATTACGCCATTAGAACAGGTGCTCCTTTAGAAGTTGTAGAAAACTTACAATCCATAGAAGACGAAGGTGATTCGTACGACTCTATCGAAGAAATTTGGCCGGATTATCCAACTGACGAAGATTACCTCTGGAATGAGGACGAATATTAATAACACACAAATAGTATCAAAAAAAGTCTCAATTAGAGACTTTTTTTGTGCTTTAAAATTTAGCCGAATGCCGCTAAAAACGTATATTTAAGCCCTTTTTCAAAAGAGCACAACACATAAAGTATTGAAAGCCTTTGCACTGCAGAGTATTTCACATTAAATAAAAAATAAAACTATGAGTTTTTTAAATTCCGTACTAAAAGTATTTGTTGGCGACAAGTCTAAACAAGACGTTAAAGCCATCACACCTATAGTAGACAAAATTAAAACCTTTGAACAGGCTTTGATAGCCTTGTCACATGATCAATTAAGAGCTAAAACAGCCGAGTTTAAAGCTATTATTGCTGAAGCACGTCAACCGTTTAACTCCAAAATTGAAACCCTTCAAGCTGAAGCTGAAACGACTGAGGATATTGACAAACGTGAAGATATCTATCAAGCTATTGATAAAATTAAAGAAGACTCTTACACTGCTACCGAAGCAACATTAAACACGATTTTACCTGAAGCCTTTGCTGTTGTTAAAGAAACAGCGAGACGTTTTAAAGACAATACAACCATAACAGTAACTGCTAACGAGTTTGATAGAAATCTTTCTGCAGATAAAGATTTTGTAACTCTAGAAGGTGACCAAGCCACTTGGTCTAACTCTTGGGATGCTGCAGGTAAAGCTATTACTTGGGACATGGTACACTATGATGTACAACTTATTGGTGGTGTTGCAATGCACCAAGGTAAAATTGCAGAGATGCATACTGGAGAAGGGAAAACATTAGTAGCGACGCTTCCTGTTTATTTAAATGCACTAGCCGGTAAAGGTGTGCACTTAGTAACAGTAAATGACTACTTAGCAAAACGTGATAGCGCCTGGATGGCGCCAATATTTAACTTTCACGGGTTAAGTATTGACTGTATCGATTATCATCAACCTAATAGTGATGCGCGTCGTAAAGCATACAACTCTGATATTACTTACGGTACCAATAACGAGTTTGGTTTTGATTACCTACGTGATAATATGGCACATGCTACAGGAGATTTAGTACAACGTCCGCACCACTACGCCATTGTAGATGAGGTCGATTCTGTATTAATTGATGATGCCCGTACGCCATTAATTATTTCTGGTCCAATCCCAAAAGGTGACGAGCACGAATTTACAGTGCTTAAACCAAAAGTAGACGATATTGTTAGTATCCAACGCAAGTATTTAACTCAGGTTTTAGTTGAAGCTAAAAAATTAATTGCAGAAGGCGATAGTAAAGAAGGTGGTTTCAAACTATTACAAGTTTACAGAGGTATTCCTAAAAACAAAGCTTTAATTAAGTTTTTAAGTGAAGACGGTGTAAAACAAATTCTTCAGAAAACAGAAAACTATTTCATACAAGATAACAATCGCGAGATGCCTAAGGTTGATGCTGATTTGTACTATGTTATTGAAGAAAAAAACAATCAAATTGAATTAACGGACAAAGGGGTTGAATACATCTCTGGAGCAGATAATCCTGATTTTTTCGTCATGCCAGAAATTGGTATCGAAATTGCTAAAATCGAAGCTAAAAACTTATCTACTGAAGCCGAAGCTGAAGCTAAAGAAGATTTATTTAGAGATTTTGGAATCAAATCAGAACGTATTCATACGCTTAACCAATTACTTAAAGCCTATGCTTTATTTGAAAAAGACACACAATATGTGGTCATGGAGAATAAAGTAATGATTGTCGACGAGCAAACAGGTCGTATTATGGATGGTCGTCGTTATAGTGACGGATTACACCAAGCCATAGAAGCTAAAGAAAATGTAAAAATTGAAGATGCTACGCAAACTTTTGCAACGGTAACGCTTCAAAATTACTTTAGAATGTACAAAAAACTGTCAGGTATGACAGGTACAGCAGTAACGGAAGCTGGAGAATTCTGGGAAATCTATAAATTAGATGTTGTCGAAATTCCGACTAACAGACCAATTGCAAGAGATGATAGACAAGATTTAGTGTACAAAACTAAACGTGAAAAATACAATGCAGTTGTCGATGAAGTTACAAAACTATCACAACAAGGACGTCCAGTATTAATTGGAACAACGTCTGTAGATATCTCTGAATTATTAGGTAAAATTTTAGCACAACGTAAAGTACCACACAACGTATTAAACGCCAAGCAACATAAAAAAGAAGCAGAAATAGTTGATCAAGCTGGTAAGCCAGGTCAAGTCACTATTGCAACAAACATGGCTGGTCGTGGTACGGATATTAAATTATCTGAAGAAGTTAAAGCCGCAGGTGGTTTAGCAATTATTGGTACAGAACGTCATGATTCACGTCGTGTAGACCGTCAGTTAAGAGGTCGTGCTGGTCGTCAAGGAGATCCAGGAAGCTCTCAATTTTACGTCTCTTTAGAAGACAACTTAATGCGTTTATTTGGATCGGAGCGTATCGCGAAGATGATGGACCGTATGGGATTAGAAGAAGGTGAAGTGATTCAGCATTCTATGATTTCTAAATCTATTGAGCGTGCTCAGAAAAAAGTTGAAGAAAATCAATTTGGAGTACGTAAGCGTTTATTAGAGTATGATGATGTCATGAACTCGCAACGTGAAGTTGTTTACAAACGTCGTTACAATGCCTTATTTGGAGAACGTCTACGTGTCGATTTAGCCAACATGATTTATGATACTTCAGAAGGTATTGCAGAATCTAATAAAGGTGCTGGTGACTTTAAAAACTTCGAGTTTGAATTAATTAGATTCTTCTCTATGTCGTCTCCAATTACTGAAGCTCAATTTAATAAAATGTCAGCTTTAGATATTGCACAAACCATTTACAAAGCAGGTTTTGAGCATTATAAAGAAAAAATGGAGCGTAATGCAGAAATTGCATTCCCGGTTATTCAAAATGTATACGAAAACCAACGTGACCAGTACAAACGTATTGTCGTTCCTTTTACGGATGGTGTAAAAAATATTCAAGTAGTCACCGACTTAGAAAAAGCATACCAAACTAAAGGAAAACAACTAGTAACTGATTTTGAGAAAAACATATCACTAGCCATTATTGATGATGCCTGGAAAACCCATTTACGTAAAATGGACGAACTTAAGCAATCTGTACAACTAGCCGTTCACGAACAAAAAGACCCGCTATTAATCTACAAATTTGAAGCTTTTGAGTTATTTAAAGCAATGATTGATCAGGTTAATAAGGAGGTTATTTCTTTCTTATTTAAAGGAGAATTACCTACTGAAACGACTAACGCCATTAGCGAAGCTAAAGACGTCCGTCAAAAGGATAACTTACAAACACAAAAAGAAGAAATTCAAAACTTAGACGAACGTTCTGCACAAAACAGAGCAGCATCTAACACACAACCTCAACAACAAGTAGTAGAAACGATTGTTAGAGATCAGCCAAAAATTGGTCGCAATGATAAAGTAACGATCAAACACATTATTACTGGAGAAAACAAAACGGTTAAGTACAAACAAGCTGAGCCTTTAATTTCAAAAGGAGAATGGGTCATCGTTAACGATTAAATTAACACCTACTTTGTAGGATCCGCTTATATCAAAATCTCGATACTAATTAGTATCGAGATTTTTTTTGGTCACAACACGACTCTTTACCGTAATTAAATCACCTGCCAATCTATTACAGTAACGACATAGTTATTTTTATTTTGTAAATTGAATGACTAACCAACTCCTTTATTGAGTACTAACACTTAATATCATGCTAAAAAATACAATTGCCACCATTGTTGGATTTATAGTTGCAGCTACTGTCGTTTACATCATAGAAACGCTTTTAGGTCATGCCCTTTTCCCTTTACCAGAACATATAGATCCAAATGACCTATCCTCGATAAAAGCAAATCTACACTTGATACCAATAGGCGCAAAACTATTTGTTATTCTAGCACATTTTTCTGGCATTATAGCTGGTATGTTAATCGCTGGTCTGATTTCTAAAACCAGCATGATTCCTGCTTACATCGTTGGTGGATTACTAGTTTTAGCAACCATAGGCACTATAATAATGCTACCAAAAGCATTATGGTTTGCGGCATGTGATGGACTACTAGCCATTGCTGCTTTTTACTTCGGCAAATCTTTAGCGTCTAGACATGTTTATGGTGTATTGGTATAAATAAAAGCAACCACTCCCCCATGTCCTTTAAAGTTTATGAAAACTTACTATTTAATTCCGAAACAATAGCTTGCATTTTTATGTTTTTTGCTTTCTTCTCTAAAAACACAGCAGGTACGACTCTAACTTTGCAATCTTTTATCGCACAACGCTCGCAAGTCACCCCAACGTTATGAGTAATAATTTTTGGATCATTTAAAAAATTAAGTTTACGCTGTAACTGCTTATTAATTAATAACCCAACCGTTATACTCCTATGATGCTTATCCCTAAACGGATCTTTAGTTGCAGAAGAGAACACCAAATACTTAAAACCATCATCTGGATAGTTAGAAATCTGAATATCAAATTCGTGTTCACTTTCACCTTTACTAATATCTTTTAGTTTTTGCAAAGACACCCAGCGTCTACAATAATGCTCATTAGTCTCATTAGCATGAGGAGATTGTTGATGTGATAAATGCAATTCTTTTTTCAAATAAAAGCGATCACTTTTAGCTTTGTGCGTAAATCTTAAAAAAAACAAATTCTGAATATTAAATGCCTTTGGCAAAATATTAGTCAGACGTTGATAAAAAGATTCTGGAGACGCATTAAAACTATCGATGGCTTCTAAAAACAAATCGGTATCAAAGGTGTCTTTTTCAAAAACGGTACTTAACTGTGCTTTAATTTTAGCATTTGGTATCACTAAGGCTCCAGCAAAATAAGAGGCATAAAAATTATTTAAAACCTGATCAAACGTGTCAAATTTAATCCAAGGAAACGTATATAAACGGTCTTCTATTTCCAAAAAATTATAAGCCAATTCTTTAGCGTAAATAAACGTACGTTGGGCTTCGTCAATTTCATTAGCAAGCAATAGTGTTTTCGTTTTAGGTACAAAAAGCGTTCTTAAATTACCCAAAGCTTCATACTGACTTAATTCATTACACGCAATAGTATACCCATATTCTTCCACGAGTATCTCTTCTAAATCTGCAGACGTAATCGTTTCATTTAAATTAATTTGATAGGCTTTTGCAAACTTTAATACGCTATCCTCTAAATCTTCAAAGTAATTATTATTCGCCTCCTGAAAAGAACGTACAGAAGCCAAATAAAAACTCTCTTTACTAAAATTATAATGTTTTGCAATTTTAATAATGGTACTAATAAAGGCATTGACTTTAGCTGGCGCATTGGCCACAATATCAATCAAGTTACTCTCTTTTATTCCAAATAATTCTAAAGGAATTTCTTTTAAAATCTTAGACTGCAACAAGTCGCCAATT
Organism: Psychroserpens sp. NJDZ02; assembly: GCF_004843725.1. Taxonomy (NCBI): domain Bacteria; kingdom Pseudomonadati; phylum Bacteroidota; class Flavobacteriia; order Flavobacteriales; family Flavobacteriaceae; genus Psychroserpens; species Psychroserpens sp. NJDZ02. The sequence continues at coordinate 292,226 of NZ_CP039451.1, forward strand.
GGCGCTAAATTTTTATCCAATTTTAAAGACACCATTTGATCGTATGGCACATCTAATTTTTCTGAAAGAATAGCAATTTTATCAGGTTTAGGATATTTTTTCCCATTTTCTATTTCGTTTAAATACGACTTAGACAACCCCGAAAGCTTAGACAATCCAAACAATGATAATTTTTTGTCAGTCCTTATCTGCTTTAGCTTTAAGCCGAATATCAGTTTTATATAATCTTCTTGCATAATAGCAAATATACGCTTTTCTGCGAATATTCAATTTCAGCGAAAAACAACATTTAGCGAACGTTCGCTTGTTTTTCTAAAATCTTTGTTATACTATTGTCATATAAAATCATAACATCATGGAAAACACGCTTTTAAAAACCCCTCAGATTACATTCTCAAAAGACGTCACTAATTACTATCCTGAAATATTAACGGATGACGCGCTTGCTTTTCTATCTGCACTTCATGAAAAATTTAATCCTGAACGCTTAGAATTATTAAAAAGACGCACCAATCAACAACAGATTTTTGATAGTGGCCAATTCCCAGAATTCCCTAGAGAAACAAAAACTATTAGAGACACCGATTGGACAGCTGGTAATATCCCACATGATTTACAGGATCGTCGTGTAGAGATCACAGGACCAGTGGACAGAAAAATGATTATCAATGCTTTAAATTCTGGTGCCAAAACATTTATGGCAGATTTGGAAGATAGTAATGCCCCTACTTGGGATAATGCTATCTCAGGGCAACAAAATCTAATAGATGCCAACAATAAAACAATCTCGTTAACGGATACCAAAAGAAATAAATCTTATACACTAAATCCTGACACTGCTGTTTTATTAGTAAGGCCAAGAGGATTACATTTAAACGAAAGACATATTACCATCAACAACGAAGAGGCTTCTGGGAGTTTAGTCGATTTTGGGTTATACGTATTTCATAACACGAAAATACTATTAGAAAATAATACCGCACCTTACTTTTATCTTCCAAAATTAGAACATTATTTAGAAGCACGCTGGTGGGATACTGTCTTTACTTTTGCTGAAGACTATTTAAAAGTGCCTCATGGTACATTTAAAGCAACCGTTTTAGTAGAAACAATTACCGCGAGCTTTCAGCTTGACGAAATAATTTTTGAACTTAAAGATCATATTGTTGGCTTAAACTGTGGCCGATGGGATTACATTTTCTCCTATATCAAAAAATTTAGAAACCATCCCAATTTTGTAGTCCCAAATCGTGACCAAGTGACTATGACTTCTCCATTTATGGATGCCTATTCTAAATTAGTAATTCAACGTTGTCACAAAAGAGGCATTTTAGCTATTGGAGGCATGGCCGCACAAATACCTATTAAAAATGATGAATATGCTAATATAGCGGCTCTAGAAAAAGTTAGAAAAGATAAAGAACGTGAAGTTAAAAACGGACACGATGGCACTTGGGTGGCACATCCTGCCTTGGTTGCTGTAGCCATGAGCGAATTCGATAAGCACATGCCAACACCAAACCAGTTGCAAGTCACACGTGATGATGTGATTATAACCGAACAAGATTTAGTAGAAATCCCCAAAGGAACGGTTACCGAAGCCGGCATACGAAAAAATATAAACGTTGGTATTCTATATACTGAAGCTTGGTTAAGAGGCTATGGTGCTGTCGCGCTTTATAATTTAATGGAAGATGCCGCTACTGCGGAAATTTCTAGAACACAAGTTTGGCAATGGTTAAAAAACGAAGTGATTCTTGAAGATGGACGACCGTTTAATTCCGATTTATACCAAGCCTTATTTAATGATGAAGTTGAAAAAATCCTTACCGAATATGGTGAAGACACAATTAAAAACACAAAGTTTAAACTAGCCATCTCATTATTTAACCAATTGGTAACCGCCGAAACCTTTGAAGAATTTTTAACGCTTCCCGCTTACCAATACCTATAAAAAAAATCCTGCGATTGCTGTAACAATCAACAGGATCTAATTATTAATAATAAATAACATAGTACAAAATTATGAAAAATTTAGCACAAACAAATTATAGTTCGGCTTTAGACACTGTTAAAAATCTAAAAGCTAAGTATGGTAACACCTGGAATGCCATCCGTCCAGAAAGTGCAGCGAGAATGGCAACACAAAATCGTTTTAAAACAGGATTAGACATCGCTAAATATACGGCTAGCATTATGAGAGAAGATATGGCTGCTTATGATGCTGACCCTTCTAACTACACACAATCATTAGGCTGCTGGCACGGGTTTGTCGCCCAACAAAAAATGATTGCCGTAAAAAAACATCATAAAACAACAAGTAAACGTTATTTATACCTTTCTGGATGGATGGTTGCTGCCCTACGTTCAGAATTTGGACCATTACCAGATCAGTCTATGCATGAAAAAACGGCAGTACCGAGTTTGATTGCAGAGATCTATGATTTTTTACGTCAAGCGGATGCTATAGAATTAAATGACCTATTTAAAAGACTAGAAAACGGAGAAGATGTACAAGATTTAATTGATAATTACGAAACACATATCGTACCAATTATAGCTGATATTGATGCTGGTTTTGGTAATGAAGAAGCGACCTATTTACTAACCAAAAAAATGATTGAAGCTGGCGCTTGTGCCATTCAAATTGAAAATCAAGTGTCTGACGCAAAACAATGTGGGCATCAAGATGGTAAAGTAACGGTACCCCACGAAGATTTTATTGCAAAATTAAACGCTATTAGATATGCGTTTTTAGAATTAAGTGTAGACGATGGAGTTATTGTAGCTAGAACAGACTCTGAAGGCGCAGGATTAACCCAAAAACTACCCGTAAGTCAAGAACCAGGTGATTTAGCCTCTCAATATTTAGCTTTTGTTGAAGCTGAAGCTATTGATATTACAGAAGCCAAAGAAGGTGATGTGCTACTAAAAAGAGATGGTAAATTAGTACGTCCAGTACGATTAGCTAACGGGCTTTATAAATTTAAAGAAGGCTCTAATATAGACCGTGTCGTTTTAGATTGTATTACAAGTTTACAAAATGGTGCCGATTTATTATGGATTGAAACACCAACACCTAATGTAAAGCAAATTGCACATATGGTTAATCGTGTAAAAGCAGTCGTACCCAATGCTAAATTGGTATACAATAACTCGCCGTCATTTAATTGGACTTTAAATTTCCGTAATCAAGCCTATGAAGCTATGCTTGCTGAAGGAGAAGACGTAACAGCCTATGACAAAAACAATTTAATGGCTGCTGAATATGACGCCACCCCTTTATGTTTGCGTGCAGACCAAAACATTAAAACATTCCAAAAAGATGGCGCTAGAGATGCGGGTATATTCCACCACCTAATTACATTACCAACGTATCACACCACCGCGTTACACATGAACGATTTAACCAAAGGTTACTTTGGAGACGACGGTATGTTAGCTTACGTAAAAGGTGTGCAAAGAGAAGAGATCCGCAAAGGCGTGTCTTGTGTAAAACATCAAAGAATGGCTGGTTCTGACCTTGGAGATGATCACAAAACATTTTTCGCAGGTGATAAAGCCTTAAAAGCAGGTGGAGAAAATAACACCTCTAATCAATTTGAAAGCAAAACAAATACGACAAAACCAGAACTGGTTTTAGACAAATAAGCTATCATTCTTAAAATAGGGCAACAGACGTATTTGTTGCCTTATTTTAATTAAAATGTCATGTAACATCTCAATTGCTAATACTATGTTTACAACAGCAGACCTGTGGGACGACCACCACGAACACCTTACCTGTGTTGCTCCTATTTTTAAATCTTATGGATCCAAATCAGCATTTTCAGGACAAATAAAAACCCTGAAAGTATTTGAAGATAATACGCTAGTCAGAAAACAATTAGAATCCGACGGAACGGGCCAAGTCCTTGTCATTGAAGGTGATGCCTCAATACGATGTGCTTTAATTGGAGATCAATTAGCGGCTTTGGCTATTCAGAATAATTGGAATGGTATTGTGATTAATGGTTGTATTCGAGATAGCGCCCTAATTAACACAATGGACATCGGAATAAGAGCTTTAAACACTTCGCCAGTAAAAAGTATAAAACAAAATAGTGGACATAGCACTATCTCAATTACATTTGGAGGCGTTATTTTTATACCAAAACACTATATTTATGTAGATTTAGATGGTATACTAATAAGCAAACACTATTTAATTAAATAATAAAGTAATGAAAGGCAGAAAACTACTTATGATTCCTGGTCCTATAGAATTTGAACCAGACGTATTACACGCTATGAGCATACCAACAACCAGTCATGTCTCACCAGATTTTATAAACGTTTTTGGAACTAGTTTAGAATTAATGCGCGATGTTTGGAAAGCTCCAAAAGGACAACCATTTATTATAGCAGGAACAGGGACATTAGCGATGGATATGGCAGCTGCCAACCTTATAGAACAGGGTGATCACGTGTTAATAATTTCTTCTGGCTATTTTGGGAATCGTTTTAAAGCTATTGCAGAACGCTATGGCGCAAAAACAACTTTACTCGAAGCACCTTTAGGCGAATTGGTCGCTCTTGAAACGATTGAAAAAGAACTTAAAAGCAAACCATACAAAGCGTTAACCATTACACATGTAGATACCTCAACAGGTTTACTAACAGACCCTAAACCCATTGCACAATTAGCTACAAAATACAACACCTTAAGTATATTAGATGGTGTTTGCTCAGTCGCAGGTGAAGCCATCCATCAAGACGAGTGGGGTCTTGACATGGTATTAACCGCTTCTCAAAAAGCTATTGGTGTACCACCAGGACTAGCGCTTCTAATGGCTTCCAAAAAAGCGATGCAAGTCTGGAAAAACAGAAAAACACCTGTCCCAAATTACTATGCAGATTTTAGCAATTGGTTACCAATAATGTATGCTTATGAAGCGCGTCAACCATCCTATTTTGGCACACCAGCAGTCAATTTAATTGTAGCTCTAGAAGTTAGTCTCAAAATTATTTGTACTGAGGGCATAGACCAGCGCGTACACCGTCATCACAATTTAGCGAAAGCATTTAGAGCAGGAATAGTAGCTTTAAACCTAGAGATATTACCTAAAACAAATACTACAACAGCCAATACATTAACCGCTATTTACTACCCAAAAGGCATAAATGGCGCTGATTTAAGTAAACAAATGAGTGCTAATGATATTATAATCGCCGGAGGACTACTCCCAGAACTGAAAGCAAACTATTTTAGAATAGGCCATATGGGATCAATATCATCTAACGATCTCCTAGCTGTGTTAGGTGCTTTAGAGCGGGCATTAATAACTTTAGGACATCCCTTAAAAGCGGGACAGAGTTTACGAGCCTTTCAGGATACACTTCTAAAAAGTAACCTTTAGCCTACTCCATCTAACATCAATGTAATGTACACCATTTACTTAACACAACGACAAGCAGTCTTATTACACTTCTTAAATTTAAAAAAAACATAGTACTCATAATCTTATATTTTAAACAAAAACACGCAAGCACCTCCCTAAAACAACGTTTGTTTGTGTGTTTCAAACTTAAAACAACCAATTTATTCAGATTCTAGCATAGCCTAAAAACTTATACTAAATCTATAAGACAGTACGCATTAGTTAAATATGAAACACATATAAATACTAAAAACGACATTGTAATCTTCCTTTTTTTGATTCGGCTTATATCTCTATTAATTTTTTTCACATATATTTACAGCTAACCATAAAAAACCATAACATGAAAAAAATTAAAGCAGCAATTCTATTTACATTCTTAATTTTTGGTATTACGAGTTCTTTTGCAAAAGGAAAAATTCCATTTGGAAAAAAAGAAGTGATTACCGTTGTGTCTGAATTACCAGATAACGAAATGTATGAAACTGATGAAAACAGTAAAGAATATCTTGATTTAGCAACGATACATGAAGAGTTTAATATTGCTTGGATTTTACCTTTATGGATTACTAAAGAGGCAAAACTTGTATTATACAGTGTTAAATCAGAAACTTACTATGACGTTCCTGCAGATCAAATGGAAGCTATATTAAAAGAAAATAACATTACTGAAGCAGATGTTTTAAAAGTTCCTTTTTACAATAAATATGGTGGTAAAATTGTATTTCTTTTAATTGTTGCTGGAATTATCTGGAGCTATATGGGTAAAAAAGACGATAATGTAGAACCTAAAGAAGTTTAACATGAGTCCATATTTAATCCCGGCTATAGTTTTTTCCTTGGGTATTTTTATGATGTTTTACATGATGAAAAAGAACAAAACCCATATTTCTAATGAAGATATTGATAAAGAAAAACTAAATGTTGATCATTATCAAAAAGAGCTTCTAGACAAAGACTACTCCTATATTAAAAAATGGATGAAAAGTGCACCTATTGACGCCTTTACTTCTGCATCTATACCGTATACTGGTGTCGACAAGGCGAAGGATGTCGGTAAAGATTTATTAAAATCGGCATTGACCTTAGGAACCGTAAAGTATACAACTGTTGAAACGCCTTCTTTTGTAACTTTAAGCGAAGGAAAAATGCATTATTTTAGTACAGATGTAGATGGTGATTTAAAAGAACACTTGATTTTTAATTCAGATCGTTTGAGTCATGCCACCGTTACATTAGAGCCTACTAAAACCGAAGACGTCCTTGCTAACAAGTATCTTTTTACCTTTGATATAGATGGTCAAATAAGTACTATCGAAGTGCATAACACCTTAACTTTTAATGCTGGTGTTTCTTCCATGTTTGGTAGTAGTTATTCTAAAACATTAACCAAAAACAAAGTCGTTGGAGATGAATTTTACACTAAAATTAGTACCCTTTATCCCAACTTAAAAGTAAAAAGCTAATCTTTTAGCATTATAATATTTAAAGCCGAATTTCAATATGTTTTGAAATTCGGCTTTTTGTTTTCTATCCTAGTAATAATAGATCGCTTTTAATTTCTTGTATACTTTAATCGTTCTTTTTATTACTCGTGTGCTCAGCTACGTGCTTAATAACCACTTGACAATGTCCTTTTTTTAAACTAACTTCGTTTCACTTCAAATAGAATTCCTAAAAACGGAATCTTATGTGTTGTACGCACTAAAATAAAATACCATGAACAGAGATCAGTTAGCCAAATTGATAGTGAATCGATTAAATAGCGACAGAGAATTACTCAAACAACAATATGATCAATCAAAAAATAAAATAGGGCATTTTTATATTGACAATATCTTACCTAAAGAAATTGTTGACGAAATTGATAATCAGTTTCCAAACCAAAATAAAATGTCCCTAAAAAAAAGCTTAAGGGAGAATAAATATATAGCGGCTCAAATGAATAAGTACAATCCTATTTTGGAAGAAGCAATATATGCGTTTCAAAATAAAGAGGTGGTTAATTGTATTAAATATATTTGCGGAATAGAAGACCTTCAACCTGATGAATATTTATATGCAGGAGGACTATCTTCCATGAATAAAGATCAATTTTTGAATCCTCATTTGGATAATTCTCATGATAAGGATAGAAATAGCTGGAGAGTTTTAAATTTACTCTATTATGTTACTCCAAATTGGAACGATGGAAACGGAGGTCATTTAGAATTATGGCCTAACGGTCTAAAGAAAAAGCAAATTACCATACATGCTAAGTTTAATCGATTAGTTGTTATGGCTACACATCAATTGTCATGGCATTCTGTAAGCCCCGTATTAGTTGATTCTTCCCGTAATTGTGTATCTAATTATTATTTCTCGAACAATCCTTTACAAGCTAATGATAAATTCCATGTTACAACTTTTAGAGGGCGACCAGAGCAAGTAATTACAAATCAAGTTTTAAAAATTGACTCCTTTTTAAGAATGAATATCCGAAAACTATTTAAGAAAGGAATTAAAGAAAACCCGCATGTATACAAGAAGGAGAATTAACTTTTACTAATCGAGTAAACGACTCCGACTAAAATAGTCGAAATGTGCCTAGCAATAGTACTCAGGAACGTATACGGCGGTTCGTAAATCATCACACCTAAGACTTTTACCCTTGGCATTATCTTCTTATTTAAGCATAGGCTACCACTAGTGCTCCTATGCGAATTTTGAAGAGCATGACGTTCTATCCTTCCTTACCTTGCGAGACCCTATGACGTATTACCTCTGCGCGTTTACTTTAAGTACTATGACCTCTGCTGATTGCTCCATACAGTCAACTCGTAACTTTGGAGATCTCCCTAGATAATGGTATCTTCTTTCACTTAATCACTGCCGTATCCACATAATTACCCTTTTGGTAATTGTTAGGCGTTACAATGATGTGTTTGCTTACCAGAATAATTATGCCTCTATATTCTGGAGTGTCTACTTTTGATGTGCCGATTATATTAAGCTTACAAATTATATATTTAATTTATGGCAAAGAATTATGAAAACGAATTTAAAGTAATGATAGTAGATCTATTAAATTCGGAAATTAAAGACTAAACAGGTTAGTGATGATTACAATTTAAGTTCAAGTATGATTGGTCGTTGGAAACGAGAATACAAACTTAAACCTGGTGTCTAGTTGAGAAGATGTGTAAGTTAGAAAAAACACTTATTATCATTGGTTTAAAAACTGCTAAAATATTTCTAAAAAAAAGTGTAAATCACAACTTTTTTATGTCTCAATTTTTGCTTTTCTCAAACGCAAAAGAAAGTCATTAATGGGATTGAATTTAAAATATTACAACATATGATATATGAGAGCAATGGAAGTTACAGCAGCTAATCCACAGACTGGATAGTAACTTCACTTTTTTAGTTTTTTTTTAATACTAAATTGGTTTAACTTCAAATAGAATTTCTAAAAACAGAATATTATTTGTTGTATGTTAGCTACATTGGTAAAAACATCATCATGAAATAAGTTGACTAAAAAAATTTCTAATTAATGAGTATTACACAACCAATCAAGAATACATTAAAAACAGTATGGCAGGCATGCATCAGCAACACTGCATGGCGTTGGTTTCAGAAAATAATTATATTGACGGTTTTTTCATTAGTAGTCAATCATTTAGCCTCGCAAGATAATTTTATAGATACTGAATCGTACAGATTCCCTATAGAAGGTTTTTTGTCAACTATTATGTTATTTATTCTCATTGGAATTATTACAAATCTTAATTTTAAATTTTACAAGAAAAAGTATTTCTCCAAAAAGATAGAGGTTGTTACTATATTAAGGTTTATGCTCTCCACTTTAGGGTACATTACAATCATGTATATCCCTGTAAATATTATTTTAAATATAATTACAGGCGGACAGACCGAGTTCTATTATTTATTAATTGGCTTGGTAATCACCTTATTATTGAGTTTTATTTTTATAGTTATCTTGTATACCCAAGACCTATACAGTTTGTATACATTATCTATAAAAGATGCGGAAATTACTATTGAAAGCGGCGCAAAAACAACCAAACTTACCTATGAAAATATTGCGTGCTTTTACAGCGAAAACAAAATTGTATACACGGTTCAAAATGATGGCACCACAATTAACACCGATTTTACACTGAAAGAACTTTAAGAAAAATTAAATGATCAATTGTTTTTTAGAGCCAATCGACAAATTATCATTCACAAAGATGCTGTAGACCAAATTGAAAAGATTGAAAATGGTAAGCTAAGTATTCGGTTAAAAGCCTCCATTAAAAACGATGCAATTGCCATAATTAATATCAGTCGTTACAAACGAAAAGCATTTATGAGTTGGTTGCAATAAAAGAAATCAAAAACTACCGACTATTCAGACCTAAATTTATGACCATTCAGTAAAAACAGAGTCATTTAAAGGGGCTTTCAGAGATTTTGTTCATTATTTCGCTTAGAAATTAAACCTAAAAAAATGAACAAAATAAACTTACGTCAAACCTTAATTCCATTAATTACCATTGCAATCATCTGGTTTATATGGTTTGGACCAATCCGTATAAATTATATAGAAAATATAATTATTTCTATAGTAATCATTATAGCGAATTATATAGAATATAAAGGAAAACCATTTTCCGCACTTGGATTTCAACGTGAAAAATTCACAATCAAAAACATCCTCGTACTTGCGCCAATAGTTGCACTAGTTCTCTTTGCTTTTTATGTCTTTGCTGTGGTCCCTGGAATAACAAAACTTACAAGAGTACCTATTGATTATTCAAGTTTTGAGCAATTGAAAGGAAATCTTCCAGCTTGTTTAATTGCTTTAGTAGTAGTGTGGGCTACTGCGGGATTTGGCGAAGAAATTATCTTTCGCGGTTATTTTATGCGCCAATTTGTTAAATTCTTTGGAGAAAGCAAACTTAGTATCGCTATCAATATTATCCTATTGGGTTGTTTTTTCGGTTTTATGCATAGTTACCAAGGCATTACAGGACAACTTGTTGCAGGGTTTGTTGGGGCGCTCTTAGCTCTGATATTCTACTTGCGTAAATACGATTTATGGTTTATTGTTGCAGTACATGGTTTTTTTGACACGTTTGCTTTAATTTGTATTTACTATGGTTTGGCATAGCATTATCAAATGAGAACACTTACAAATTTAATTTACCCAATAAATTTAACTTAAGCTGTACAGTAAATTAAATCGTTTCCTTTTATTCCACAAGTATATAGTGACAATGAATGGGACTCGATTTTTTTTTATTTTTTCAAACTAACTTCATTTCACTTCAAACAGAATTTCTAAAAACAGAATTTTATTTGTTGTATGTTAGCTGTACTATGAAAACACTTATTCAAAATAGAAAAATTTCACTTATACATTGTTGTTTCGTTCCGTTTATATTGATTAGCTTTTATTCCTGCAGTACGCAGCAATCGTATTCAGCTAAAATATCTAAATTTCAACCGTCATTTCGGGGTGAGATTAAAGAAAATAGCATGAAAGGAGTTTCAGACACTACAGTTGTGTTTATTAACGGAAAGGTCAATAATTACGATAAACATGCAGGAAAAGGTATTGAACTAACTTTTACTAGTGAAGAAAACAATCAGAGTTTTAAAACAATCACAGATTCTATTGGCCAATTTCAAATAACCATAGCTAGCGGCTTATACAAATTACAGCTAATTCCTTACAGATTAAGCCGCACTCCAACTTTAAATTTTGAAAATTTAAAGTATAAATCTGGAGACATACGCCAATTGAAAATCTACACGGAATTATCTGCTGAGACCGTAGCATTAGATACCGTTTTTAAGAATAAAAAAGCTTATATTAAATATCTCAGAAGATAGACCTCTTAAGATTTAACTTTTAAATTAAAAAAAATAGACAAGTACCTTTATCACTTGAATTCAACGTTAACAAAATCACTATATTTAGAGCTAAAAAGGAATATTATAGTAATTCAATTATTGAAAATTAAAAAAAAATGAATTTATCGTACAAATTATTTTTTACATTTTGTTCCATTATCTTTTTCATTAAATGTGGTAAAAAGGATACTAAAATTGAAAATAAATTATTATTAAATGATGAAGCTTCCATAATTCGTGAAGCTAAAATCAAAATAGAAAAGACTATAGATTTAGATATATTGTATTCAAAAGGCATATCTATTATGAGTAATCATATAGTTACATTTGATTTCGATTATGATAATTCGTTAGATGCATTAGTATTTTTGGGGTTCAAAAACACTAAAAACAATACATTCTATAAATCAAAAATTCTTTTTTTAAGAAACAATGGCAAAGAATTGATACCTACAGATTCTTTAATTTATTCATATAAACATATAATTCCATCTCAAAGTAAAAGCTTCTACTCTAATAGAGGAGATGGTATTATAATTGAAAAATACATACCTGACTCTTTTGGTCGGATAGGAGAAAGTTTTAGCAGTCGAGGTATCGTTATATATCTTCAAAACAATTTACAACTTGATTACATAACTACCAACGATGTAAAATTTAGTTATACAGAGCGCGATAATAGAAAATATGTATCCGCAAGAAAAGGACTTTTATGTAGAAAACAGCCCAGTAAAAATGCTGAAGTGATAGATAAATTAAAGTATGGACAAGAGGTTAACGTTATAGCATTAACAGATAAAGAATTAACAATTTATGACGAAGATATGAATGAAAATATTTCTGGAAACTGGGTAGGTATCACATTGAAGACCAAATCTAACGATGCATATACCCCTTATGGATATGTATTTAATGGTTATTTAGTGGATGATAATCCAAATTAAAATTCTTTTTTATGTTTATGTAAATTTGTTTGACTAATCAGAATCGTAATTTAAAAAAATCGCAAATAAATAGCCAACCGATTTCATATAAACATAAAAAAGAGTAGTATTAAATTAAATAATTAGAAATCTGTGCATAAAAAAAAACAGGACTGTCTAAAATTAATTGCAGACTTTTAGCTTATTTACAAAAGTCCATGCAAACTTTCTTGATTCACTTTTAATTTTCTCAACTAACAGCTTAAAACACGTAACTAACCTATACATCCACGACTCTAATAAACAATTTAATGAAAAACCTCAAATACATTCTATGTCTCTTTATTTTCACATCCTGTAATAGTCCAAAACAATTGACCTTTAAGACTTCTAAAATTGACAAAGTTGAAGTTATTTCTAGATATTTAGGTAAAAAAACACAGATGAAAGCTGGTTTTAAAGAGGATTTTATCGCTGATTTAAACAAATCTAGCACTGTTACAACAGAAGATAATATAAGTACGCATAAAATTCTTATTTATAAAAAAAATGGAAAAATAGACACACTTCTAACGGATGGTTTTTTATACCAAAACAAAGGATTTTATAAATCGAAAGAGAACTTAATAACAAAATATTCAATCGAAGAAAACAATTATTTATCTGACACAGTACAAGGGAAATTAAAAACTTTCGAGAGACTTCAAATTTATTTAAAAAAAGAAAAACACGACAAACTTGCTAGTTTATTTGTAAATGATGTCCAATGGTTTATTAGAGAAATAAGAGTAAAAGACAAAGAAAGGTTTAAACGTTGGTGTGTATTATGGACCTTTGACAAGGTAGCTTATAAAGAATACGTAATTAAAATAATAAATAAAAAAGACAATCTTTTTGATTACGAAAATGGTGAATGGAAGATCAATCAAAAGTAAGAAACAACATCAACTATAATTAACACCACTTTTAGTGTTACATCCAAAAGTTTAATATGTTTTACACTCTCTACTAAATCTTAATGATTTAGCTATCCAGTTTAAATAATAAAGTAAAAAAGCTTAAACAAATCGAACAACATTTTAATCAAATCTATTATACGCCTCAATTTTTGTTTTTCTCTAACGTAAAAAGAAGTCATTAATGGTATAGTGTTTAAAATTGTTTCAGTTGAAAAAGAATAGCAAACTGACTTTCTTGAATGATACAGAAACAATAAAAAAAATATCATAAGACACACTTTATGAGCTTGATGTTGATTACAAAAGCTAATCTAAATACAGTATAGCGACTTGATGTTGTCGTTTTTTTAAACTAACTTCATTGATGACAATATGGCCTTTATGTGTAAGCTCCCCATAAAACCGAACTGTTTAAAAGTAGAATAATTATCTTAAATTTACCATTACGATAAAAAACAAATTATTATCTATTCTTTCTTTTAGCCACTTGTACATCAAAATTAGAGAATACCATTTTAGAGATCAAAAAACAACGACAAACATATGAGGTATCTTTTTACCGTTTTACTATTACTATTTTTTTTCTCTAGTCGTACTATTTATAATGGTAAAAACGATTATAAAAGTCTTGCTATAGATTCTGTCGTAACTATAGACAATAGCAATTTTAGAGTAATTCGTTACTTTGAAAATCAAAGAGAGCAATCAGAAAAATTATATGACACTTTACTGTTCGAAAATAAGATAAAACCACCTAATTACTTTCGGTTTAAAGTCTATGACCTCCATGAAGTTTTTTTTAGATGTTATAAAAGAGGGGATAATATTGTTATTAGCTATAATTTTTTAATGGAAAATTTATTCACACAAAAGAAATACTTTTTTCACGTGTATAATAATCTAGGTGAAATTAAAGATTTATCAAAAATTGACTATCTGAAAAAAGAAATTTCGTTAAGTGATTGGGCTGGTAAGATGTTATATATTAATACAAAAAAAGATCTTCATTTTACCATAACCAATGACACTCTAAAAATATTAAGTGATAAAAAGATTGAAAGAACCCTTTTTTTTGAAAAAGATACCTTTATACAGGACTATGATTATAGCAAAATAGAAACTTTAAGTTATTTTGAAGAAACAGATAGTGTAAACGCAGGATTTGACTTCAGATTTATAAATATAGTTCCTGTAAAGAAAAAAGATACTATACTGTTTAGAAAGTGGTCTAATGGAAAAAATCAGCTCCTTTTAAAAAACAAAACTTATAAAATAACAACTGGCGAATTCATAGAATATTACAAAACAGGAGACACTATATTTACTAAAGCTAAGTTTCATTTAAAAAATTTAACCAACAATAAAGAGTTTAGTTTTTACACCTATGCAAACTTAGGCACCAGTACATCTTATTCTCATAACGAATTAACTGCGTTTGTATCGTTAGATAAAAAGAACGATGACACCGGTATTTTTACCTCCAGTTTTGGAAGAACCTTAGAACCCTTTTCTATATATTTTAAAATAGAAAACAATAATTTAAGGATTAGTAACCTATACTCAGATAAATTTTACAGAAATCAAAGAACAACTTATAGTCTAGATACTTTAGTGAATATTGGGGAGAATGATTTAATTGATATCGAAAAATTATGGAACAACCACGCACAAAATAACAATAGAATTTACTTAAATGATTATAATACAAAACATAATTTAAAACCAAAGGCAAACATTATTGTAACTCCCAAATATATAGACTATAAATACAATAGAAAAGAGCCTATACCAACAGAGCCGCTTGTCTTTAATTTGACATTTGAAAATTATGGACAATGCGATTTTCATCAATCTTTTGTTATTAATGACCAAATAGACTATGACCAAAAGGTAGCATACAATCTTACTTTTAAAAAAGAATTTGTCAGCACCTTTAAAATTCAACTAGATCAAATCGTAACAGGAAGCAGTCATCAAACATTCACATTAAAAAAGGTAGGAAAAAAAATCATACTAGAAAATGAATTCAAGACTGAAGATGATAGTCAAATACTTGAGACTATCTTTTTTATTTTTGAAAAAGCAGAAAATGAGTATACACTTACAGAAGCATATCAATACTATAAACATTACAACTATTATTCGGAAATAAAATTAATAGATGGTGTTTACATCTTAGATTCAGATTGAAAATATAAGTGCAAAAATTTAAAGCATAGTAATTAATAAACAATACGGCCATTTGGCTTAAACAAAAAGTTTTCGTGTTTTTTTTCAAACTAACCCCCTTAATGATAATGACCGCTTCTTTGATTCACCATGGAGAAGTTCTCCTTCTAACAGAACAACAACTTGGCGTGCTGTTTTATCAATTTGTTCTGTTTCTGAATTTAGAGTGTCTCTTTTTGAGTCTATAGTTTGGGGCGTTAATTTTGGAAATAATGGGATAAACACAAAATATTCACCAAAAGCAGCGACAACTTATGAAGTTTCTGGACCTGTCAGATTATTAAAATTGGGTCAGGGAAAAACAAAATCATTTAAAAGTGGAGGTTGGTCTTTTAGAGAAGCTCCAAAACAGTATTAAATCATGAAATATTTATCTACATTATTTGTCATATTGGTCTTTTTTAGCTGTGTAAAATCAAAAGATAAGCATAATGAAGTAGCAATAACTCAGGTTAAAGAAAAGACATTGCAAGATAATAGTAAAATAGACGCTGTCAAATATTCAAAATCTAAAGCTATTATAAAAGGAAAGCTAATTGAATGTGGTAGCGGAAACAAATATTTATATCCAACTATACAAGTTATGGATATCTTAATGAATACAAGTGGTTTGCATATTAAGGACACCATAAAAGTCGCACATTATAATTGGAAGTCTGGCATACCAAAAGATAAAGAGTGCATAATATACCTAACATCTTGGCCAATTGATAGTGAAAATTTTAATAAAAATGAAAGTTGGATGTTAATAGAAGGAGATGGAAAATATGCCTGTGAATGCAAATAACCATTGCCAATCGAATAGACAGATCCGACAAAAATAGCTAGCGCACACCGGTATATGATATATGAGAGTGATAGAGGCTGCAAAAGCTAATTCAATACTAATTAACAACTTGACTTTGTCTTTTTTTTAAACTAACTTCGTTTAACTTCGAATAAAACTCATTAAAACGGAATCTTATTCGCTATATGTTATGCTACATTATGACAGAAACTATTAGATATGGATGTTGGCTAATCGATAATGTTAAATTTTCGGGCGAAGATTTTATCAAAAAAATTGACTTCAATGGTAGAGAAATTGAACTTTTAATTACAAACTACGAAAACTCTAAACATATAGAAGAACCATTTCAAGATTGGATTTATAATAAAATCATAAATGATGGAATGATGAATTCAAGAAATAGTCCTTTACCTATTAAATCAATATTTGTCATAACAAAGAATGGATATGAAAACAAAAACGCTTCGGAATTTTCATTACTCTTTAAATTGTGTTTAAAGCTTGTCTATTTTCAACCAACATTAGTTTCGCACACATCTGAATTTATTCCTAATGCTGCCATTACTATGCCTACTTGGGAAGGTTTTAAAAGTGTTACAACATCTTCTCAAACTGAAATTAATTCAAAAACTTTTGATAAAGTATTATTCTATTTTGATACACTAAATAAATTAAATATTAAACATAGTAGCATTCTTGAGGAAATTTATAAAATATCAGGAATTAATGATGTTTTAATTGAGTTATTAAGTCTTTACTCTTTTATAGAAGGGTTTTGGTGGAACAAAAAAGGAAAATCTAATCTTACAGATAGTTTTTTAGCAATGCTAGGACAAGATTACGCACCAGGACGAGAAAACAAAACAAAAAGAGAAAATATTAAGAGCATTATAGAAAGTCAAAATGGATTATTGAGAAACCCTAAATTAGACGATATGCGACATATTTTAGCTCACGGAATGTATAAGCAGGAAGAAGATTCTTGGAATGAAAAACAATGGAAAGCTATTTATCAGCAAAGAAATCTATTACTAGAAATTATAATTGACTCACTAATAAATAAAATTAAAAAAACGTAGCATAATCGAGTAGACGGCTCCGACTAAAATAGCCGGAGTGCGCCTCTCACACCACCGTACATACGGGTCTCGTATACGGCGGTTCGTAAATCATCACGCCAAAGCTCTTTTCACCCTTGACACTATCTTCTAATTTAGGCATAGGCTACCACTAGTGCTCCTATGCGAATTTTGAAGAGAATTACGTTCAGTCCTTCCTTACTTGTGAGACCTTCTGAGGTATTGCCTCAACTCGTTTCCTGTAAGTACTATGACTTCTGCTGACTTCTCCATATAGTCAACTCGTAACTTTGGAGACCTCCCCAGGTAATGGCATCCTCTTTCACTCAATCACTGCCGTATCTACATAGTTACCCTTTTGGTACTGTTTGGGCGTTACAATGATGTGCTTGCTTACCCGAATAACTATGCCTCTGTATACGATTTCTGTTCGTCAGTACCGAGTTTTGTAGTGGTATTTGCTCATTAATCAATCACAAATAGCCTTCAGATGTAACCTCGCGATTACCACCCTTGCGACTTACTAATGCTTCAAGACGTTACTCCTGCGCATAAGGGACTTGCACCCTCTAGATTAATTATTTACCTTTCCGTAAATTAAAAGATGCCCATGCTGGGCACACACAATGTATATAAAACATAGCTATTATAGGTTTTACCAAAGGTTTTTGTGTGTTTTCGGAGACCGCCAAATTTTTAAATTTGGCTTTTAGAACAATAAAGATAAAGAGAAAAATTTAAAAATTTGGCTCGTGTATAATCCGAAACGATAGTGTCTTTTAACACGCTACGTTTAAAATACGAGACGTTAAACGCCCCCAAATATCTAATCCACACAAAAAGCAAAAAAGTTAAAATGAAACAAATAACATTTTTAATCACAACTTTTTTATCTCAATTTTTGTTTGTCTCAAACGCAAAAAGAGGTCATTAATGGCATAGAATTTAAAATTGTTACTGTTTCAGTGGATGAAGATCAGCAAACGGATTTTATTGAATTATACAGAAACAATAAAAAAATATCATACCACACACTTTATGAGCTTGATGGTGATTACAGAAGCTAATCTAAACACAAAATAGTAACTTGACTTTGTCTTTTTTTTAAACTAACTTCGTTTAACTTCGAATAAAACTCAGTAAAACGGAATCTTATTTGTTATGCGCTACAAGCTATTATGAAACAAAAACTATTAATACTCTTATTACTATTTATAACTATAGCTTCTAATGCTCAAAAGTTAGAGAATTGTTCAGAATGCTCTTCTATCAAATATTCTGAATCAAACATAATAACTAATGAATTGTTTGAACTTAAATTATTGAGAAATGAAATTTTTGCAAGACATAATTTCTCTTTTAAAAACGAAAGGTTAGAAGAATATTTCTTTAACTATGATTGGTATAAACCTGATTATAAAAATCCAGTAACACAAGTAAATTTAAACGCCATAGAACAATTTAATGTTACACTTTTTAAGAGGAAAGAAGAAGAAATAAAAAGAAACAGAGAATTACTACTTACTGAACTAGGAAAATTAAAAATTGCAATAAAAGAAAACGACAACTCTTTTATTAGTGATTTTACAAACGGTGTTATAAAAAATGACAACAAATCTTTACTAAAAAAAATAAACTCTATTCTTGAATTAATCGATATAGAGAATATAAATTGGCACAAAGGTCAAGCTAAATATGAAATATTGATTGATAATGGATTTTCAATTTCTTCTCAAGGGATATATATCAAGGGAAATTCAATAACCATAATGAGCACAGACCCTATGACGCACTCTGATTTAATGAAAAATGATGCTGCTTTTAAATATCCAAGTGACTATTATTCTGAGTTTGAAAACTCAAGTGGAGTTGAAATTATATTTAAAAATGGTAAGTTAATTGTAGTAAGTCTGATTTTTGCGGGATAAAAAACAAGCTGTAACACGATATAAAAACCCAGGACCGATTAGGTTAACTTCAAAGTCCTATGTTTATTTACAAAGTCCACTAAATATCAAATTTGACGTTTAAATGAGACAGTGTCCAAAATATTTATCGTTTACTAAGTTATAAATCGAAACGATAGCGCTCATCTCCTATCTTACATTTTTCACACTATATGTTACGCCCAATTAAAAGAGAGCAACTTCCTCAAAAAAGTTGATTAAATTAACTAGACGTTTTTATTTCATAACTATGAAAACAGAAAAGAACAATTATTACTAATTGCTCTTTTAATTAACTTCTAAGTCAAAAAATTATATAAATTATAAACTTCACTATTAATCTACTCCTACCATTGTGGGATGCCCAGAATTGTAATCGACGTAATGATTCCCATTTCTAGGTGTTGAACAGTGATAGGTATCATCTGAAACATCTTTAAAAGTAAATCCCCAACCACTCTGATTTGCAAAATGCAATCTATAAGTATATATAAAACCATTATCTTTATTAACATAGCCACCGACAATACCATTCTTAATAGCAGCTCTTGATGTATTACTTCCACCATCAGGCACCCAGTTTATGTCTTTAAAACTTGCCAAGTCTCTATTTTGATATGTTTTCACAGCATTTGTTAGCTCTTCTTCTATATTATCTAATGTGTAACCTGAATCTTTAGGATAACCAACCTCATATTTATTTCCTGAGTCATTCATAAATTCTACAACTACATATTCATCTGTTTCTTTAATATTTTTCATTTGTTTTTAGTTTTAATTTCCTACTCTATTAAATAAAGGCTTTTCAGATTCCACCTTTACCACTAAAAGAAAAAATAGTAGCTACTCAATCGAATATTTTTCTTTTAATTACATTATAAATGTATAATGATATTGGATTACTTTTTAGAGTATAAATACCTGATTTAAAAAAATGTATTTATACTTAAACCTACTATTTCATATCATTGGACAATTCAGAATTAAGAATTAAGAAATTGAATTATGAAAGCATATCATTAGTGTTTGATATTTGTAAATGAATGTAAGCATCTTAGCTATAAAAGAAAAAAGAGCATAACAAAAGATAAACTACTATAGCGGTTTAATGCTTTCATTCCAGTTTTGTATCTTTATCAAAGCGCAATGACTAGTCGAAACATTAAAGCTTTTAATCTCAAAAAAAATCATTAAACAAAACCCTAAATATCGAATCCACTCAAAAAGCAAAGCAAAAAAGTTAAAATGAAACAAACAACACTTATAATCACAACTTTCCTATGTCTTACTTTTTGTTTTTCTCAAACGCAAAAAGAGGTCATTAATGGCATAGAATTTAAAATTGTTACTGTTTCAGTGGATGAAGATCAGCAAACTGACTTTATTGAATTATACAGAAATGATAAAAAACTATTACAGCATACGCTATATGAAAGTGATGGTGACTGTAGTAGTGAAAATATTGAATTAGGAGCCTATAAAATTATAGATAACAGGTTGATATTCTATTCCTATTGGGCAAGTGCAGATAGAATGATGAAAAACATCTATCCGTATGGTTTTAGAAAACAGATATATTACGTCACCCCAAAAGGCTCTGTAAGTTTAGAAAGCTCACAGCTTTATATCGAAGCATATGTAGACGAATGGAATGTACACCAAGGCATGCAATACTTAAACAACAAACCAAAAACGAACGAAGAAAAAGCATATCTAAAGGACTACATCTTAAAAGCAGAACAAATGTATGATGGTCATTTTGTTATTGGAGAAAACAAATCTATATTAGAAAATGAAATCCGACAAACACTAGCTGAAGCTATTACCGAAAACACAAAATATTGGAAAGCTGTTTATGGCGACAATTGCAAAATGTAAAACACTACCAACTAGGCACGCTTTAAAATATATCATCATATACACTGGTATTCTTAATCACTTTTTGTGTCAATATTATCTAACTTTAAGTTTTATATTTTATTATTCTCAAGTGTTTTTTGATCGTTAAACATGATAGTAGTCAAATGTTATTTATAAACAAAAAGGATTGCAAGTCATCAAAAACCATTTATTTTTGAGCCATTATTGTTTTATATTTACATCTTATCTAAATACAAAAAGATGTTAAAAACTCCGGTTATACACCCTACAATTATGGAAGCGTTGGCGCGCTCAGGTCACTTTGCTCAAGTAGTCATTGCTGATGGTAATTTACCTGTTGGCGCTATGACAGGCCCAAACTCGACAACAGTACACCTCAACTTCCGTCCTGGATTATTAGATGCCCTTACAGTACTTGAAGGTCTATTAGAAGTTTGCCCTTTTCAAGCTGCTATTGTTATGGAAAAGCCGGCTGAAGCGAATGCAGATATACATGACGCTTATAAAAAATTACTTGGAGACGTGACATGGGATGAAATGGAACGTTGGGCATTTTACGATAAAATTAAAGCACCTGAGACCACTTTAATTATTCAAACGGGCGAGCAACGTCGTTTTGCTAATTTGATTTTAACGGTCGGTGTTGTAAAAATGGCAGAGGAAAGCGGTTTTTAAGAAAACCCCATTACTAATTCTCGCTTTACATAACTACAGATCAAAATACTGACACTAAACGAAACCCTATAACACCCCCAATCCCAAGACTATGCAAGACCAATTAAAAATATTTAAGATCATCCACTTATCATTAGTAGTAGGTTTAATAGTCGCCTATTTTTTCTTAGGTAATTTATCAGATTTAAGTCAATTAAAACGACCTACATTAGATAATGACAGCATGCTGTATGTAATACTACCGGTCGCTGCTTTTTTAATCAGCAATCTGATGTTTAGACTGTTGGTTTCTAAAATTGACAACACACTTAGTTTAAAAGAGAAAATAGTCCCTTACCAAAGCGCATCGATTGTACGCTATGCTATTATTGAAGGTACTGCTTTTTTGATTTTAATTATAAAGCCTGACTTTATCATTTTTGGAATCCTTCTTATTGTGTATTTAGCACTTTTAATGCCAACGGAGCAACGTATTAAAAAGGATTTAAAGCATTTAGATTAAGATTGCAACCCTAAAACAAGCTCAGGATTTATGGTGTTTGATTTATAAAATTCTAAAGTATTTAGACTACACACTCCTGGATAATCTCCAGTATTATTTTGTATATCTATTATAATCTGAAAATGTAAATGCGGGGCATAATCTCCGTTAACAGACGCTTCTCCTAAATACGCTATCGTTTCGCCTTGAGCGACAGTATTACCCACTTTTAACCCCTCTAAAGAAGCTAAACTTAAATGCCCATACAATGTATAAAAGCTATGGTTATTGATGTTATGTTCTAAAATTATAGCTGGACCATAATCCCCAAAATTAGTATTGTTTTTAAAACTATGGATCGTCCCCTCAAAACAAGCCAATACAGGAGTTTCTGCTGGACACCATAAATCTAAACCTAAATGGATGTTACGTTGTTCTGTTTCGCTTTGCGAAGAAAAATAAGTACTTCTGTTATATAAGTTTCGTTGTTCTAAATACCCGCCAAAAGCGACTTGCTTGTTTTGACTGTTAAGATAATTAGTAACGTAGTGCTCCCAAGCTTTGGAAGAAGAAATATCAAACGTCTCTAAATCTAGATTAGCTTTAGATAAATCAATAGCAATATAATCCGTTTTTGGAATAGTCGCATCGATGACGTTTAAGTCTTGCTTGGATAACTGACTTAAGATTATAGAACGTGTCTTTGAATTCATTTATAATCAAAATTGAACTCAAATTTAAATAATTTATTTAGCAATTACATTACTAAATTTTGCATTTATAACAATTGTTTTACTGGTATTACTATTATTATTTGGATAATTTTTAATGGTTTTATTAGACGCTGTCACGTTGTTAAATTTAGACCGATTACCACTGTAAAATAAGTTATAATCGGTATCTGGCAACTTTAATTTAGCATCACTATTTTCTAAAATAATGTTTAGATTATTAAAATCTGAAGCGATTGTATTAACTAACAAATCTCCAAAACTCCCATTAATTACAGAGTTACCTGACAAGGTATTAACTTCCACATCAGACGATACTGCATTTAATATTAAATTATTAGCATTCGCGATTATAGCATCATCTACATAATTTAATTTTAACTCGCCAGACCTCCAATCTTTAATAGCCACTTTTGCATAAGACACATTAATGGAGGTGTTACCTCCAGTAATGTGATTTGCTATAAACGATCCATGAGAAATAGTACCATTGGCATTTTCTAGGACATTAGCTAGCTTTAATTCGCCATGTCTAACGTTTAATTTCAATTTAGCTTTTTTAGGCATTTTTATAATAATGGTCTTTGTGGTATTATAATCAATAGCTTTAAAAAGTTTATTGCTTTTTTGGTTTCCATTGGCGCCATCACTCTCAAATTGCGCTTGCATTTTACGTTCAAACTCTTCGCCAAAACGTTTTCCCCAAGCTTCTAACTTAGGCCCTACCTCTTTTTCAAAACGTTTGCCCCAAGCTTCTAATTTTGGTGCAATCTCGGATTCAAACTTTTTTTCAAAATTCTCTCCCCATTCTTCCATGCTGTCCTCAAAATCTTCATCAAAAACGTCTTCCAAAACATTTCCTATTTGTTTGCCTAAGTTTTCTCCCCAAGCGTCCATCTTTTTTTCAAACTTATCAATATCTTCTTGTTTGATACTTTTAGCCCAAGTACGCATGTCTTGCTCATACGCTGCCCCGTATTCTTTACGATACTTTTTACTCCATGTATCTAAATAAGATTCGCCTTCTTTTTTATACCTATCATAATCAAAATCGAAATTATAATTTCCGTCTGGAGACTTCGGAATACGCAAAGCACTTAACCCTTCAGGTAATCCTTCTAAAAGATCCAATTTTTCAATACCTTCTAATAACGGTGTTATATTAATATCTAATAATTCAGGAAGACTAGATAATACAGCAATCGATTCTTCATCTAAAATACCAAGGCTCATATCGTCAGACCAAACACCTCTAGACCCTTTTGATGCAATAGTTATATAGTCGGAATCGCCTGTTAAAGACACCTCCCAATTATCTAAAGCTTTTTGCATCTCTGCTTTGGACAGGGTTTTACTTTCTATAAAAGCCTCGACCTCAATATAATCGTTGTTCCAAGTTTCTACAATAATATTAGTATGACTAGTATCTAGGTTTACAACAACGTCTTTATCCGCTCTTACAGATTGGTCAATTTTACTCAACTTTTGTTGCGCTGTAACACTTACGGTAACTAGCAAAAGGACTAATTTTAAATATATATTTTTAAATAGTTTCATTTGTATTGGTTTTAATGAAAATTATAATTCGCCTGCAAAATGTATCAGGTTTATAATTGCTCTAGTTTTACGCTTACCCTTGAGATGCGTTTAATGTACTTAACTCTTTTAGTTGTTCTTTAAGACGGTGCATCAAGTTTAAACGAAATTTCAAATTTTGGATTAATGCATTTACCGTATGCTCATCAGGACCATTTTCGGTCAACTCTTTTGACAAGCTTTTATATTCTACATTTAATTCTTCTAACTTCAAAACATAGCCATCAAACAACTCTTTGTTGTCTGGTGTCAATTTTAACTTAGACAATTCTAAATTAATATTGGCGACATAATAATCTTCAACCTTTTTTAAATCCGGAGAGATATCTCCAAGTGTCATGGTCTTTTCATCAGGACTAGTGTCCGGTTTTGGCATATCAGTATCAACAACTTGTGTTGGTGTCACTTCTTTGTTAAAAAGTGTGTAACTACCAAATCCTAAACCAACGACTAATAGCACGCTAGCTGCAATATTTAAAAACGACCATCTGGATTGCTTTTTTTGTGGCAATTCTTGATTTAATCTTTCTAAAAACTTAGCCTCATGCCCTTTGGACAGTTGCTGAGTCATTGCTTTTTTATCGTCGTTAAAAAGCGTTCTAATATCTTTCGCCATAATGGGTATGTTTTAAAAGGTCTTGCAATTTTACTTTTCCTCTGGATAATTGTGTACGCGATGCTATTGCTGTAATATTTAGGATTTCAGAAATTTCTTGATGATCATAACCCTCAATTAAATACAGCATTACCACGTATTTATATTTTTCCGGAAGATTGTTAATGGCTTGCTTAATATCGTTTAAAGTTGTACTATCTTCTACTAACCATTTGTCATTTGTGTCCGTATCAATGACTTTCAGATGCACCTCATCTAATTCAACTAAACGTTGTTTTTTAGATTTTAAGTAATCAATACTTTTATTAATGACAATACGTTTTAACCAAGCCCCAAAAGTGACATCGCCTTTAAATTGATGTAGTTTAGCAAACGCTTTAATAAACGCGTCTTGGACGACATCTTCTGCTTCGGCTGTGTGGTTTACAAACCGCAAAGCGACATGATACATAGCATCGCAATATTGCTGATACACCTGTAATTGGGCTTTTCGGTTGTTTTGTTTACACAACTCAATGTTATCTAAAGTAACGACTTTCACGTGTTGGTTTTTGGTTAGTGTTCAGCTTAAAGACGACACAAAAAAAGGAGTGTTGCAAAAAAGATTGGTTTTTTTTTCAATTTAGCATATTAATTTAGAATAATTTAAGGTTTATCCTTCTGTAAGTACTAAATTTTCAGTTAATTTTGTGTCTCTATTATTTACACTTTTCAAGTAAAACATAAATGAAAAAATTTATATATCTATTAATTATAGTCGCTATTGGAGTTTTAGGCTACCAATTTTTTACTAAAACAGGTTTATTTAATCAACCTTTAAGTCCAAAAGATACTGCGGGAATTAAAATAAATGATTTAACTGTCAGAGTAGTCTACAACAGACCCTCAAAACGAAATAGAGACGTGTTTGGCGCTTTAGTCCCTTTTGATAAAGTATGGCGTACAGGAGCAAACGAAGCTACTACTTTTGAAACTAATCATGATTTATCTGTAAAAGGTGTTACATTACCTAAAGGAAAATATACGCTTTGGACGGTACCACAGGCAGACCATTGGAAAGTGATGTTTAATTCTAAACAATATGATTGGGGAGTTAACGAAAAAATGGAACCGAACTGGGATCCTAATTTTGATGTCGTAGAAGTAGAAGTGCCTGCTCAAAAATTAGATAAAACCGTTGAACAATTTACGGTAGCCTTTGATAATTCTACAGACGATTTAAAAATGACGATGGCTTGGGATAATGTAAAAATAGAAGTCCCGCTTAAGGACTAATATTGATCTCAGTTATTTATAATTAAACTCGTTTTCGCTTACGCGGAAATTAAAAGCAACCATGTCCAATAAAAAAACAGCATTATCAGAAACTGAAGGCGTTTCTTCTCCAGAAATGACCAATGCCGCTGCTGTTTTAAAACTAAAAGCCAAACGTAGATTACAACGGACCACTAAAGATTTAGTCAGCGCGATTTTAAACGGAAACATTACCGCTTTAAGTCAAGCCATTACTTTAGTAGAAAGCAAAAACCCAAAACATACCACCCAAGCTAATGCTATAATTAAAGCTTGCTTACCACATGCCAACCAATCGACTCGAATTGGTATTACTGGTGTGCCTGGTGTTGGAAAAAGCACCTTTATTGAAGCTTTTGGAACCTATCTAACTACTTTAAACAAAAAAGTGGCAGTCTTAGCTGTCGATCCAAGTAGTAGCATAACAAAAGGGAGTATTCTGGGTGACAAAACCAGAATGGAAGATTTGGTTAAAAACAACAATGCGTTTATACGTCCATCCGCTTCTGGAACCTCACTTGGTGGTGTGGCTAGAAAAACAAGAGAAACGATTATCCTTTGTGAAGCTGCTGGTTTTGATATGGTAATTATTGAAACCGTAGGTGTTGGACAAAGTGAAACCGCTGTACATAGTATGGTTGACTTTTTTCTGCTTTTAAAACTAGCAGGTGCCGGAGACGAATTGCAAGGTATTAAACGTGGTATTATTGAAATGGCAGATGCCATAGCCATTAACAAAGCAGATGGAGATAATGTAAAACGTGCTAAATTAGCTAAAGTCGAGTTTAACCGTGCCTTACATATGTATCCAATAAAAGACTCGGATTGGCAACCTAAAGTCAGTTTATGTAGTGCTTTGACTAACGAGGGCATTTCTGATATCTGGAATGTTATTTCGGATTACATCACCCTAACCAAACAAAACAACTACTTTAATACCAAACGTACTGAACAAAATAAATTTTGGTTATTGCAAACCATTGAAGAACAACTTAAAAGTGTCTTTTTTAATAATCCTGACATTAAAATAGAACTAAATAAACAATTAGCGTTGATTGAAGCTAATCAAACCACGCCTTTTGCTGCAGCAGATTATTTGTTGGGATTGGGGTAATTTGTACTTGGTAAATTAGACGTTTGATTTTGTCATTTGAATCCTATAACTTCGTTTGACTTTAGATAATTTTATCCCAGGAATTGAAATAATCACTATACCATAATTAACTGAAGAGACAAGAATAAGAAAGGTTATCTTGTAAACTATTCTACATAAAGCTACCGCAAACTAACTTTTAAATAATTATGAAGATTTTATTATTATTTCCTCTTATATTACTTACAAATTGTACGCAAAAAAAGAAAATTGAGTCAGAAAAAACATTTGCTGTAGATTACGGAATTCAAGCCTTTTCTAAACTTCATAAAGAAAACGACTTGATAATAACTACATTTAAAAAGTGTTTTAACTCATATACATATCTTGATTATGCGCAATACTGGCAAGAATCAGATACTTTAATTTTCAAACGTCCATTCGATGATTTATGGCTGTCGATAGAGGATTATTACCCAGCATATACTCCAACAATAGTATCAATCCAAAAAAAAGAGAAGGATAAATATTTAGTTAAAATAGCAGTAATGGGAAACCCTGAACAGTTTAATTCCTTACATGCTATTTATAATTTTTATGCCATTCGAGACAATGAAGATATTTTCAAATTTAAAAATGTAATCAACGACAATTTAAAACTATGGAATACAAAGACAATAGATAATATTAAATATATATACCCACCTCAAAATACACTTAATAACAACGAGATAAAAAAACAGATTGAATTTGAAAATAATTTGATCACAAAATTTGATTTCGATAAAATTAATTACACCTATATAAGCTGCAATTCTGTTTATGAATTTATGAAATTAAGAGGATTTGACTATGAAAATTCCATGTTCTTAAATAATCAAAAAGGTGGAGTAGCTTTTACTAATAGTCAATTAATTTTTTCAGGAAATAATTCGGAATTCTATCCTCATGAATTAGTACATCTATATACCTACAAATATTTTAAGAATATAAACTCAACTATTAATGAAGGTTTTGCGACTTACCTTGGTGGCTCAATGGAATTAGATTATTTAAGTCATATTAAAATTTTAAAAGACTATTTAAAAACTAGCAAAATAGACCTATTTGAATATTTGTTCGACGATGAAAAAAAGTTTACAATAATTGGAAATATATCTTCAATAAAATATTCCGCCGGCGCACTACTCTGTGATTTAGCTGACAAACAAAATGTGCTCAATCAATTGTTAGATTGTGGAAAAACAGATGAAGAGCTAATTTTAGCTATTGAAAGCCTATTTGATATTAATAGAAAAGACTTTAATTCGTTTATCGATAAAAAGTTAATTGATTATTAAATAAAACTGTTATAACAAAATAAATATACTATCCCTTACTGATTGATAATCATCAAACACTTAACTTAAAAATAATTTTCTCATAAAAAAACTATAACTTCGAATTGTATTTATTCATAATCATAATATGACCAATTAGGTTAGAGTAGAAACAATTACAAAGCAGCTAATCATGGGACTATTTGATACTTTAAAAAAGAAGAGGAAGACTTCTCAAAATAAAAATTTAGGCCCAACATTTCTTGAGAATAAAGTTGAACAAATAACTAACCCCAAAAAGTTGCATTCACACGAATGGAAAAGAGGATTAAAAACAGAATCCGGTGGTACATTTTTCAAAATCAAATATTACGGTCAACGTCAGTCTAAGCATAAAAATCTAATTGTCCAAACCAAATTTGCACCATCTAAAATTTACGCGGTTGATGTTTCAAATAATGAAGCTTTTTTATTGTTTGATGGCTGTATTCATGGATATAACGCGATGTTCTGTGATAAATATACGAAGCAACAGATAGAAAATAGATCTGCAGACAAAATCTACACTTCAGAAAATGGAGACAACGAATTTTAAATAATTATTTCCACCTATAACAGAATTGATTACGATGATGAGTTTAGTGAGCAAGTTGATGCCCACGGAAAACTAGAATTAACATCTAAAGTTAAAATTGACTTTGATGAAGTAAAACGAAATAGGTTTGATGGATTACAGATTTGGGGGATTAATAAAGCGGGAAATAAAATAGAAATAATTTCAGAAGAATTAGCATAAAACCCTTAACTACAATATTTTAAATTAATCTTAGACAATTACTAATCAATAATACAAACAAAAAAGCACAATCACAAAACTGTATTTTTTTTTATGCTCTTGACTATCAAAAAAACCACGCCTTTTGCTGCAGCAGATTATTTGTTGGGATTGAGGTAATTTGTACTTGGTAAATTAGACGTTTGATTTTGTCATTTGAATCCTATAACTTCGCTTAATACTAAACAAAAAATAACTATGGAAGAAAATAAAGCGATTGGAGATCAAGGAGAAGTCTTAAACCTAAGTTCTGCCTCAAGAGCTATGAATACGGAACCCGATGAAGAACAAATAGAACAATTCGACGAGTACGAAGCAAAAGCAAGTCCTCTTAAATATGTTGCAATGTTATTGGCTTTTGTTTCTATTAGTCTTTCTATTTATTTATTCTACACGGGGCACTGGGGTTGGGGCCTTATTCTAATTCCTTTAATACTATTTTTAGGGATGCTCACCTATTCCTTTGGAAAAGCAAACGTAACAAAACAAATTGCTTACGAAAGTGGGCTCATTATTTCTGCAATAGTAGTAGAAACAAATCCAATTAAAATTATTGCTCTTGCTGACATGCGTTCTTCAACAGATCAAAAAATAATTTGGGGATGTCAAAAAATGACGGTAGAAAATTTACCAAATCACAAAATAGTAGTTGGCGAAAAAATACCTTGCGTAAGTTTATTTGGAATCGCACTTAAAGGGTATAGACGATTTTTTGAACCTAGACCAATATCTTGGGGATACAAGAATCCTGATTTAATATCTAAAACCGTAGCGTTAATAACTAATGACAGTGCTTTAGAATCTGATAATGAATGGGCTATTTTAGAACAATTAAACACTAAAATGAAAAATAGCATAGACAAAGAAGTTGTCTTTTTTGATAAAGATTTAAATAAAGTAGAGCTTTAGAAATCAAACTAATAGATTTCCACAAAAACAATTAACGTTGTTATTACTACTCGATAAAAATTTTAAACGAACCTTACAATACACAAAAAAAAGCACAGTTTTAGGACTGTGCTTTTTTTTTATATATTCTATTATTAGTATTCTTTTAAACAGACTTAACAAAAATTAGCCTTATACTGTTCTACCTGAGCTTTATCACCTTCTAATAAGGTCGTCTGAGGATTATAATCTAATAATTTTCGGCCTTATCAATATTAGCTTTAGTACGTAATTGACCGCCTACTCTAGCCTTAACATGGTCTATTTTTATAGATTGTCCAATCACATACTCAACCGCCTCAATCCCCTTTTTTAACTCTATATAAAACAATTAAGAATTGGTTTTGGAGAGATTATTTACAAAACCATTGGTTTTAATCACCCATTTATTACTTTTTTTTAAACAATCGTCCTATTCCTCTACTAGAACATAACTAGTCTTTTTTATTTTTAAGAAGAATTAAGATCAACAATTACAACTGGTTAAATCATTAAACATTTAAAATTATTTAATGTTATTGTTAGTCCAACCATTCTGTCAATTAACAAAAAACCGTATTTCATCATCCAAATTAAGACTTTCATCGTATATCCTTCAAACCAAATAAACCTACAAAATGAAACAAAACTTACAAACACCCAAAATCAAAGAAAGATTATTAAAACTTTTTATTACCGGGATGTTGGTTTCTGCTACATTTATTTGTCAAGTAAAAGCGCAATCTAATTTAGTGCCCTCTGACTTATTAAATGCATGGAATTCTAACATATCAGATAATACCACGTATCCACATTGCGAACAATGGAAAATTACTTACCCAACAAGTGAAGAAGACAAAACGTTATGTGGAGAAGATAACAACGAATTTTATTATGTAAATTCTACTAATGATGGTATCGTATTTTACGCTCCAGTCCGCTCTGACAATGGTACTACTCCTAATTCTAAAAACATACGATCTGAATTAAGAGAAAGAGATATTGATGGCGAATCTGACAAATACTGGACAACAGAAGGTAGACATGTTATATATGTGAAACAAGCAATAACCCACTTACCTATTAATGTAAACCAGTTAGTCGCAACACAAATTCATGGAAATAAATCTGAAGGAATTGATGACGCCTTAGTAGTAAGACTAGAAGACGATCATCTTTTTTTAAGTTTTAATGGTGGAGAACTAAGAAGTAATGTAACCATTACTAATAATTACGCATTAGGAACCTTACACGAAGTTATTTTTGAAGTTCTTGATGATAAACATTACGTATATTATAGTGAAGATGGTAATTTAAAAGCAGCTTACCAAAGCGGAAATGCTTCTTCTTATTTAGTAAAAGATAATGGTAATGAAATATTAATGGATATTAATTATGATGATGCTTATTTTAAAGTTGGTAATTACACACAAAGTAATCCAACAAAAGAAGGAGACGATACAGATAACCCTGACAACTATGGAGAAGTCGTTGTTTATGACCTGTATGTTGATCATGCAGATGCTGGTATTGTAACACCAATTTCTTGTAATGCAACAGCCCCTTCAGGACTATCCGTAACTAATGTTTCTACTACTCAAGCGACATTAAGTTGGAATTACAATACTACTATTGACCACTACAATGTAAGATATAAAGAGATTGGTTCTGCTACATGGATTAACGAGTCTTCAATAACTACAGGAAGTATTACTTTAAATAACCTTTCTACTGATACAGAATACGAATGGCAGATCAGAGCTAAATGTGCTGATGACTCTGGATCTGACTACTCAGATGCTCAAGGCGCTAACTTTACAACCAATGTAACAAGTACAACTTGTAATGCAATAGCTCCTTCAGGATTAACTGTTACCGGTGTTTCAACAACTGAAACCACATTAAACTGGAATTTTGACACTGCTATTGACTACTACGACGTGAGATATAGAAAAGTTGGTAACACTAATTGGAGTTTTAAATATTCCATTACAGCAGGCAATGTTACGTTAACTAATTTGAATGAAGACACAGATTACGAATGGCAAATTATAGCTAAATGTACTGATGACTCTGGATCTAATTATTCTGACGCTGAAGGACCTAGTTTTAAAACCACATCAAACTCATCTTCAATAAACTGCAGTGACACACCAACTGGTTTAAATATTAGTAACTTAACTAGTAATAGCGTTACTTTAAATTGGAACTATGTTTCAAGTGTAGATCATTATAATGTACGTTATAAAAAACTCGGAGACTCTGATTGGAGATATGTAAATAGCATCCAAACAGGAAGTGTAACACTAACAGATGTTAATACAAGTTCTACTTATGAATGGCAAATTAGAGCGAAATGTTCTGATGGGTCTGGATCTAATTATTCTGACGGTCAAGGTCCTGACTTTTTACCATCGTCTTCAAATGACATTTCTATAACACCATCATGTAGCGATACACCTACAGGATTATATATTACTAATCTTACAAACAATAGCGTTACTGTTAATTGGGATTACTATTCTAGCGTAGACCATTATAATGTTCGTTACAAAAAAACAGGAGATTCTAACTGGAGATACAAAAATAGCATCACTACAGGAAGTATAACACTAACAGATGTCAACACAAGTTCTAGTTACGAATGGCAAATTAGAGCGAAATGTACTGATGGAAGTGGCTCAGATTATACGGACGGGCAAGGTCCTAATTTTTTACCAACAGCATCAAATAAAAGTGCTCAACCATCTATTAACACCTATACTAACTCATCTAAAACTAACTTAATAATTAAAATAGATGACCAAACCAACACTAAAGAAAAACAATCTGTAAAGATATTTAATATTTATGGCAGATTAGTATATGAAAAATCAAAGATAAGTTCTAATAAAGAAATTGTATTAGATAATAATATTGAAGATGGAATATATGTAATTATGCTATTTAATGAAAATGGAGAAATTATAGAATCTAAAAAAATCATAAAAAATTAAGACGTCAAAAATCTTAATATAACAATAGAATACTTTATCAAAAAGGTAGATATGTTTTTATAAATATATCTACCTTTTTTAATTATAATTTCAAAAAGAAATGTTAACCAATTTTTAATATGACCAGGTTAGGACAAACAACTAAATTTTAAAATTATATTAAACTAGAATTCTGAAAAAAGCCATTTTTAAACAGTTAATTATTACACATAGCGTTTACAAAAAATTAGCTTTATACCATTCTACTTGAGCCTTAACACCTTCTAATAAAGTCGTTTGAGGCTTATAATCTAATAATTTTCTAGCTTTATCAATATTAGCTTTAGTACGTAATTGATCTCCTACTCTAGCTTTAACGTGGTCTATTTTTATAGATTGTCCAATCACTTTTTCTACAGCCTCAATCCCCTCTTGTGTCGTGTGTTCTACTTCTGTACCCAAATTAATAATTTCACCATCTACTTTAACTTCATTACCAATCACACTAACAATACCATCTACGATATCTCCAACATAGGTAAAACTACGCAAATGTGTTGCACTTCCATCATATAACGGGAACGCGTCCCCATTAAATGCATTGGCAATTAATTTGGTATACATTTTCTCTGGACGTTCTCTTGGCCCAATCACAGAATACAAACGCAATGAGCAGCTTTTAAATAACTTCTCTCTGCTTTTCTGTAATACTAATTGCTCAGCTGTTAATTTAGTGACGCCATAATGCGATGCTGGTTCTGGTGCTTTAGTTTCTGGAAAAGTGGCTTCCAAACCATAAATTGAAGAGGTCCCTATATTTACAAACAACTTTAAATCTTGACACTCTAAAGCGTAATCAATTAAGTTTTTGGTCGCAATAATGTTATTAGTAAAATAATCTTCAAATGTTGAGCTTGCCGAAATACCTGGTTGTGCTGCAAAATGAAAAATATAGTTAATATCTTTCGGTAAAACTTCGGTTAAATTATCATCTCTTAAATCGG
Source organism: Psychroserpens sp. NJDZ02 (assembly GCF_004843725.1). NCBI lineage: Bacteria > Pseudomonadati > Bacteroidota > Flavobacteriia > Flavobacteriales > Flavobacteriaceae > Psychroserpens > Psychroserpens sp. NJDZ02. The sequence goes on from NZ_CP039451.1 coordinate 326,902, forward strand.
TCTTAATAATTCTAATTCCTTTTTCTAAAAGTGCTTTTTCGTTTAAAGTTTTCAGCTTTAAGCTGTAATAATCATTAAAATTATCTAAACCAATAACGTCATGACCTAAATCGTGTAAACGTTCGCATGTGTGAGAGCCTATAAAACCTGCTGCTCCAGTTACTAAAATCTTCATAAGTGCATTTGTATAATACAAAGAAACATATTTTTTTTCGATACCGATTTCAATTCTTTAAAAAACAATACATTTGTAGCACTAAAAAAGGTTTATGAATTACCAGTTTACCATCATTGTTCCTGTATATAACGAGGAAGATAATTTACTTAGAGTTGAAAAGGAGTTATTAGCTTACACGCAAATAGCAACCAAAACAACTAAAATATTATTTGTTAATGATGGCTCAAAAGATAAAAGTCAAGCATTAATTGAAACTATTTGTAGCCGACACGATGCTTTCGACTATATATTATTTAAAGACAATCGTGGTTTAAGTGCTGCTATTAAAGCAGGCTTTGATTATACTGACACAGAATTGGTTGGTTATATAGACTCTGACTTACAAACTGCTCCGGAAGATTTTAATTTATTACTCGAACATATCGGAGCATTCGATTTAGTTACTGGTGTCCGTTCTAACCGTAAGGATAGTTTTGTAAAAAACATGTCGTCTAAAATTGCAAATGGTATTAGACGTGCTTTTACAAAAGATGGGATGGACGACACAGGTTGTCCTTTAAAAGTAATCAAAACGGATTATGCTAAACGTATCCCAATGTTTAAAGGGTTACACCGTTTTTTACCTGCCATGATTATGTTACAAAATGGTAAGACTAAACAAATTACAGTTCAGCATTTTCCGAGAGTTGCAGGAGAAGCTAAATTTGGCGTTTGGAATAGACTTTTAGGCCCGTTAATGGATTGTTTTGCGTATTTATGGATGAAAAAAAAATATATTAACTACGAAGTAGCCAAGAAAAAATAATGAGTAACTGGATTATACTTAGTATTGGTTTTTTAGCGCAGACTTTATTTTCTTCTCGTTTAATTATCCAATGGATTACTAGCGAGAAGCAAAAACGTGTCATCACTCCAACCTTATTTTGGACGCTAAGTTTAATTGCCTCATTCCTCTTATTTATTTATGGGTATTTGCGTGATGATTTTGCCATCATGCTAGGTCAAGGTCTTACATACTATATTTATATAAGAAATTTACAACTGCAAAACCAATGGAAAACATTTCCTGTTAGTATCCGATGGATTTTAATATTTATGCCTCTTTTTGTAACGGTATTCTATTTTAATAATAATGCTATTGATACAGTCAAGTTATTTAAAAACGAAGCCATTCCTTTATGGCTATTAGTACTTGGCATTGTATCTCAGACTGTATTTACGCTTCGTTTTGTATACCAATGGCTCTATTCTGAAAAACATAAAGAATCCTCTTTACCGCTTGGCTTTTGGGCTTTAAGTCTAATAGGATCGTTACTAATTTTAACTTATGCTATTTTGAGAGTAGATTATGTATTATTGGTAGGGCATTCTCTAGGAGCTATTATCTATTTTAGAAATCTGCTAATCTTAAAAAAACAAAATGCTTAACGTCTTTAAAAATTATCCGCTTAGTAGTATTTGTTTGCTTATTGCAATCGTGTTATTACCCAACTTAGAGACTATACAAGTGACTATTATGGAAGCACGTAATTTTATTACTGCAAGAGAAATGATACAGGATAACCACTGGCTATTAACGACTATGAATGGTGAAGCACGTTACGAAAAACCACCATTACCAACATGGTTAACTGCTATATCTGCATTGCTATTTGGTGTAAAAAGTGTTTTTGGGATGCGCTTACCCGCTATAATTATGATTATGGTATTGGCTTGTTACAGTTATAAATTATCTAAGACCATATTAAAAAGTAGCGCTCACAGTATAATTAACACCTTGGTTTTAATCACTTCTTTTTATGTTATAGGAATTACAATTGAAGCACCTTGGGATATTTTTACACATGGATTTATGATGGTTGCCATATACCACTTATTTACTTTTTTAAATTCTGAACACACGCACTGGAAACCAGCTGTATTTACTGCCTTTTTTATTGGCTGCTCTATATTAAGCAAAGGTCCTGTTAGTTTTTATGCGCTATTATTACCCTTTTTATTAGCTTATGGTTTTAGCTTTAAGTATAAAAAAATCAAACCAAAAGTTTTACCAATACTAACCATATTAGTATTAGCCATTGCTATTGGTGGTTGGTGGTACTTTTATGTAAGACTTGAAGATCCAGAAACTTTTGCTGCTATAACAAGTAAAGAAACAGGGAATTGGACGAGTTATAATGTTAGACCTTTTTATTATTACTGGAGCTTTTTTACACAAAGTGGCTTATGGACGATACCTGCTTTTATAAGTTTACTCTATCCTTATTTAAAGACAAGAGTTATAAATCTACAAGCCTATAAATTTACACTACTATGGACTATTTTTGCGGTGGTACTATTATCTCTAATTCCTGAGAAAAAGTCACGTTACTTAATGCCAGTTTTAATTCCGTTAGCTTTAAATATTGGGTTTTATATTGAATATTTAATCAGAACATTTAAAACCCTAACCGATAAACGTGAAACTATTCCTGTATATTTCAACTTTGGACTTATTGCTTTAATAGGTATTATTGCACCTTTTGTACTATTCTTTCAGTTTAAAACACAATTAAGTACTAACCTATTTCCATTTTTACTATTTGCTTTAATTGTTTTTGTTTTAGGACTAGCTATACTTTGGCAATTACTAAAAAAAGAGATGACAAAAGTATTTTTATTAACCACCACTTTTTTCGGAGCTATCTTCTTATTCGGTTTACCATTAGCCAAAACTTTTACTAGCACTAATTTTAAACCAATTTCGGGGCTTTTAGACGAGAATACAAAATCTAATATTAGACTGTATAATATCAATCATATTTCACCTGAAGCAATTTGGCAATATGGCGAAAAAATTCCGCGCATTACTAAAAAAGATAATGTGTTTGGCTTTCCCACGGATTCTGAATTTGTTGTACTAGCTAATGATATTAGTCAAAAAGATCAAGACAATATAAGTAAAACCTACATTATTGAACAACTTGGAACTTACGATCTAAATGAAAGTGAACCGAACAGTAAACAATATAAAGACAGGTTAATTAGTAAGTATTATTACTTCAAAAAAAAGTAATTTACTTGACCTCAAATCTTGATTGCAAGTACTTATCAAGCTTATAAAATAGTAATCCTGATAGTCCACCAAATAACATTCCGCTAAGCACATCTAATGGGTAGTGTACACCAATATAAATTCTACTATACGCCATAGCTATAGACCAAACAATTAATACATAAATTAGATACTTGTATTTGTAACGTAACATTAAACCTGAAAAGATAGCAACCGCCATACTGTTACTGGCGTGTCCAGAAAAGTAACCATATTTACCACCACACCAAGACTTAATTAAACGCATAGACTGTACTATATCATCCTCATGACAGGGTCTAGGGCGCTTTACCAAGAAATTTTTGAATAGGTTTGTAATTTGATCTGTAAATAAAATCATTAAAGCTATTACCACCAATGTTAATACAAACATTTTTGTATTAGACCGTTTGTACATCAAATACGCCAAAATTCCATAAAACGGAATCCAGTGTACTTTATCCGTATAAAACATCCAGAAACTATCCCAAGTGGTCGTTCCTAATCCATTTAAGAATAAAAAAAGGTCTTTATCGTATTGTACTAATTGGTCTAACATATAATTATTGGTCGTATCGTGCTACTTCTCTATCATAAAAAGCGGAAGCTTCTTCGATTAGATTTTCGGTTTCCATTTCTAATTCCTTTTCATCGTGTTGGTCAAAATCTTCAAACCACTCCACTTCATCATCTTCTAGATTGATTATAAATCTAGGGAATTCTGTATGAATTACAAAGATAGCGTTTGGTAAATCGGTATTGTCTCCTAATATAAATTTTGGTAGTTCCATGTTGTATTTAGCTTTTAGCTGTTAAATATTTAGCCGAGTTCAAAATTAACCTTTTAGTTAGATAATTAAAACGTATAAACAATAAAATAGCTGCCGAGGTCAAACCTGCTATTAAACCTAACCAAATTCCAAAACTACCATACAGCTCTGCTTTACCAAAATACCAGCTTATTGGAAAACCAATTAACCAATATGATATAAATGTTATCACCGTCGGAATGGTTACATCTTGAAGTCCTCTTAAAGCCCCCAGTGCAACAACTTGCAGACTATCACTAATCTGAAATACGGCTGCCGCAATTAATAATTGTGATGCAATGGTAACCACTTCCATATTATCTTTAAAGTTTACTACATCATCAAAATCGACATATAATCGTGGTAAAAACTGATTAAATATTAAAAATAAAGAGGCGAAAAGAACCGCAAAAATAAAGCCCATCAAAAATAAGGATACTGCAATACGACGTAACTCTAAATATTGATGTAATCCTTTTTGATTACCAACCCTAATCATTGACGCGACACTTAACCCCGTAGCAACCATAAAGGTCATTGAACTTAAATTTAAAGCTACTTGATTAGCTGCCTGAGGGTTTTTACCTAATAAACCACTTAACCAAATGGCAGCGGTAAAAATAGCGACTTCAAAAAACATTTGCATAGCACTTGGCGTCCCTAAATTAATTATCTTTTTTAGCATTACATTTTCTAAAACAAAAAATTTGATATTAGTAACATAAGCTTTTGATTTTTCTCGTCCTTTTAATAACCACCATAAATAAAACACCATTATAATTCGTGAGACCAAAGTCCCATATGCTGCTCCAACAATTCCTAATTCTGGAAACCCAAATTTCCCAAAAATCAACAAATAATTTAATAAGACGTTAATCAAATTGGCTAATATGGTAGCGTACATTGGATATTTAGTTAAAGATAAACCATCACTAAACTGCTTAAATCCTTGAAATATAATTAATGGTATTAATGAAATAGCGACCAAATCTAAATACGGAATAGCCAGCTCTACAACCTCCATAGGTTGCTTCATTAAATACATTAAGGGTTTTGCTAATAAAAGGAGTAAAAACAATAAAACACCTAAAACTGTACACAAAAATAAACCGTGTTTAAAAGCTGATTTTCCTTTTTCAAAATCGTTAGCACTATCTGCTTCTGCCACTAAGGGGGTAATTGCGGTACTAAATCCAATACCTATTGACATGGCAATAAACATAAAACTATTACCTAGCGATACTGCTGCTAACTCTGCAGTCCCCATTTGTCCTACCATAATGTTATCTACAAAACTGACAAAGGTATGTCCCAACATACCTAACATTACTGGCGCAGCAAGCTGCCAATTATACTTAAATTCTTTAGTGTAGTTACTTAAAACCATTTACGCGTTGTGTTACATTAATAGCATTATATCCTTAGGTTTAAACTTTAAAATAAACAGTGTTTTACAAGATATAATTGATGGCGCAAAAGTAGTGTTTTTAGTTTTAGTTTGAAGTACTTATTTGAGATTAGAACGCATGGAAAACACTAAGTTTTCACCAGATTTGGACTGCTCAAAATCTAATGCATTTAGTCTGTCATTCACTAAATCGGTAACACCTGGCGCATAATTTTCATGAAGCTCTAAAAAACCGAATTTAGTTTTGGATAGCCAATATTGATAATTTTGTTCAAAAACAACTTTTTCGGCACCTTCAACATCTATTTTCAGAATATCGATTGTTTTAATATCATACTCTAACATAATGGCATCCAAACTATAGCCTCTAAATTCTTTAGAATCATCTAAAGCTTCAACCACTCTAAACGCCCATTTTCCCGCATTCTTATCTAAAATTTTTAAATCCGTATTTATATGCCAAAGTCCGCCTTCAACAATATATACATTTTCAAAATGAGCGGTATTCTTTTTAAGAATTTCAATATTTGAAGGATCAGGTTCTATTGCAATAAGTTTAGCATTTTTAAACTTGTTTTTAAAATAAACTATAGAATACCCACAATTAGAGCCGGCGTCTATAATATTATTAACCTCTTCTGGAAATTTGACGTTATAGTCTTCTTCAATAAAAATTTGTTTGAATATTTTAAAATCGGAAGTCTTTGGTCTTAAGTAAATTTCATTTTGATAACCTTTCAGTTTTAACCTTAAATAGGGCGTCTTGCTTTTAAGAGTAAACAATAATTTAATGTACTGAATCACACCAAGTAAATATATCCACTTAGGGATCCATTTAATTTGTGAAGCTTTAAATATTATTTTTTTGAATATCATTTGTATTATTAAAAGTATAACCTCTACTTTTTAAAGCTTAATAATACTCCTTTTAGCCTCCTCAAACTCAGTAACCATGTCTTTAACAATCTCAGCCACTGGTTTTATATCGTGAATTAATCCTGCTATTTGACCAATCTCTAGTTCTCCATCGTCTAAGTCTCCTTCAAACATACCTTTTTTAGCACGTGCACGACCTAAAAATGCTTTAAGTTCTTCGGTTGTTGGTCCTGTTTTATAAAAATCTTCAAGTTGTTGGTAAAACTTATTTTTAATTAATCTTACTGGCGCTAATTCTTTTAACGTTAACTGGGTGTCACCTTCCTTAGTATCAACCACGACTTGCTTAAACGCCTGATGCGCACTACTTTCTGTACTAGCGACAAATCGACTTCCGACTTGCACACCATCTGCTCCTAAAACTAAACAAGCTAACATTGCTTTTCCTGTGGCAATACCACCTGCAGCTATTAACGGAATATCCAATTGCTCAGCAACCATTGGTATTAAAGTTAGCGTCGTCGTTTCGTCACGACCATTATGTCCTCCTGCTTCAAAACCTTCTGCAACAATAGCATCCACACCTGCTCCTTGCGCTTTTAAAGCAAACTTAACACTACTAACCACATGCACCACTGTTATCCCTTTGTCTTGCAACCATTTGGTCCACGTTTTTGGGTTTCCTGCAGAAGTAAATACAATCTTAACCTCTTCTTCCACGATAATATTCATGATTTCTTCAATGTTAGGATATAACATTGGAACATTAACACCAAAAGGTTTATCTGTTGCTTTTTTACATTTTTGAATATGATCTCTTAACACGTCTGGATACATACTTCCGGCACCAATCAATCCTAATATTCCAGAATTACTTGCTGCTGACGCTAATTTCCAACCACTATTCCAAATCATTCCTGCTTGAATAATTGGATGTTTAATATTGAAGAGTCTTGTTATTTTATTTTGCATTATTAAAATGTTGAATATTAAATTTATGACTTAAAACTTATGACCGCTTATTTTTTTATAATCTTTCTAGTGACGGATAAATATTGAGCTTCTATTTTCATTAAATACACGCCTTTAGCTAAAGCGGATGTATTAATACTTTTATGACTTGTTGTTATTTTACTATCCATGACCTGCTTTCCTAAGACATCATATAATCGTACGCTAGCGTCTTTAAATCGACTAGATAATTGTATATTTAATTGTTCCGCTACAGGATTAGGATACACTTTAAGTGTAGTACTTTCGGCTTCAAAATTATCTACAGATAATAGCCCGTCTGCTAATGCTAAACTTAAATCAGGAATACCATATCCTAAAAAATAATCTGGCGTAGTGTATTGCGAAGCTGACTCACGTACTAATTGCATAATTTCTGCATTTGACTTTGTGGGTAAGGCTTGCCATAAACAGACAATACCTCCAGCTAAAATTGGCGAACTAAACGAAGTTCCATTTAACGTTATAATAGCATCATTAGTACCTATCACGTAACTAGCTTGGCCTTGAGCTACAACATCCGGCTTTTGAGTGGGTTGTGTACTGTTTCCTGTACTGCTAAATGACGCATACATACCATTAGCTTGCACAGCACCAATACTAAAAACTCCTGCAGCATCCGCTGGTGCCCCAACAATCTGCCAACTACCTCCTCCAAAATTTCCTGCAGAGTTAACCACTAAAATTCCTTTTTCGAAAGCAATATTAGCTCCTTTTGTAATATATGCCGTGTTTCCATCCATCTGAGCTGGTGTATAACTATAATTAGGATTATCAAAGGTGGTATACCCTAAAGATGAATTAATAACATCAACCCCTAAACTATCCGCACGTTCTGCTGCTTCTACCCAAAGACTTTCTTCCAAAGGTGTTTCTGTCTCAGCATTTTCTGTTCTGAATAAATAATAATTAGCATCTGGAGCAGTACCTACAAATTGATCTTGAATAAAACCCGCCATATCACTAAGCACCCAAGTCCCATGAGAATTACCGGTGTAGGCATAGACATCGGTATTGCGATCTACAAAATCATAACCTCCTAAAATTCCGTTAGCATCTCTTAAACGTTGAAACCCATTCATGGTATTTACACTAGGAAAACCAGCATCTATGACAGCAACGGTCATACCAGTTCCAGTATAGTCATCACTATGTTGATGTAAGTCGTCTACGCCTATCATACGCACCTGATTTGTAGCATTACCATATGTGAAGTCTGTTAAACTAGCTTCAAAATCATGTTTATTTTGATTTGCACCTGGTCTAGCATTTAAACTAGCATCTGCATAAGTTATGCTACTAACAACTAAATCACCATTAACGGTGACCGTTAATAAAGCATTTATATCAGCTTGTGTTCCTAGTACATGTAAGGCATTAAACCATTTTGATTTTGAAACCACAGTAATACCTGTTTGAGATTTTATGGAAGTAATATAAGTCTCATCCACAGGTACATCTCTAAAATCCACACTAACGTTATGTGCGGCTTTTCTATCCAATGCCTTTTGAGTTAAAATTGAAATAGGATTAGCTAATGCTGTTACACTATCCGGTTTACCCGTTAAATAAACCCAAGCATGCTCTTGAGCACACAAACAAGACGAGTAAATGACTAGTATTAAAAAGTAAACGTGTTTCATAGCAGTAACATTTAGTTACTGCAATTTAAGAAATTACACCTGAACCAACTAATTCTTCATCCAAATACCAAGCTACAAACTGCCCTTCCGTTATGGCCGACTGCGGGTTTTCAAATTCGACATACAAACCTGATTCTAATTTATGTAAGGTTGCATTTTCTAAAGGCTGTCTATATCTAATCCTTGCTAAAACAGACATTGTTTCGCCTGTTTTTAAGGCTAAATCTTCTCGCACCCAATGCAATTCTTCATTAGAGACAAACAATGCACTTTTGTATAATCCAGGGTGAGATGTTCCTTGACCTGTATAAATAACATTCTCTTTTACATCTGTATCAATAACAAATAATGGTTCTACTGTTCCACCCACTGCTAATCCTTTACGTTGTCCTTTAGTAAAATAATGTGCGCCTTGATGTTTACCCATTATTTTTCCTTGAGACACTTCATAACTAGGCTTTCTTGAGTGGTATTGTAAAGCTTCTAATTTAGAATTAAAGCTTGGAACTGTTTCATTATAAAACGCATTATCCCTTGGAATTTCTACAATAACACCTTCCTTTGGTTTAAGTTGTTGTTGTAAAAATTCTGGTAATCTTACTTTTCCTATAAAACATAACCCTTGAGAATCTTTTTTATCTGCGGTAGTCAGTTCTTGCTCTTTTGCTATTGCTCTCACTTGAGGTTTCAACAATTCCCCAACAGGAAACAGCGCTTTTGCTAGTTGCTCCTGAGATAATTGACATAAAAAATAAGATTGATCTTTATTTGGATCTTGACCAGCCAATAGCTGATGTACTTCTTTACCATCCTTGGTAATTGTTGTTTTTCTGCAATAATGACCTGTTGCTACATAATCGGCACCTAAGTCTAATGCTATTTTCATAAAGACATCAAATTTGATCTCTCTATTACATAACACATCAGGATTTGGAGTGCGTCCTTTTTCATACTCGTCAAACATATAGTCCACAATACGTTCTTTATATTGCTCGCTTAAATCTACGGTTTGAAATGGAATCCCTAATTTTTCTGCAACCAACATTGCATCATTACTATCATCTAACCAAGGACATTCGTCAGAAATAGTAACTGAGTCATCATGCCAGTTTTTCATAAAAAGTCCAATAACCTCATATCCTTGTTCCTGTAATAAATAAGCAGCAACACTAGAATCTACACCTCCTGACAAACCAACAATAACTCTCTTTTTCATGACTACATTTAAATAAAGTGCAAAGATAAGTCTTTCTTGAAAATTTACTACCAATTACATCGTATTGGATTACCACACTAACCTGCTAAAAAACAATTATTTAAAAATTTTAACAAATCTTTAAATAATTATGTTTAATCTTTTTATAGATTTGTTAAACAAACAGTATAAAATAATTTTTATGAAAACAATCAAAAATTTATCCCTCGTATTTTTAGCATTTGTTACATTATGGTCTTGTAGTGACGATGACGATGCAACAACACCGACAACAACACAAGAATTGAATATTGTCGAAACCGCACAAGCAACTCCAAGCCTAAGTATTTTAGTAGAAGCTGTTGTGCAAGCAGGATTAGTAGACGCCCTATCGGCTTCAGGAAGTCGTACCGTATTAGCACCAACCAATGACGCTTTTACCGCATTTTTACAAGCAAATGGTTTTGCTACACTTGCAGATGTTCCAAATGACGTATTACAAGAAATTTTATTAAATCATGTTATTGATGATGCAAACATCATGTCTTCAGACTTAGCAGGAGCGACAGGTTACACCAATACATTAGCTTCAGGACCTAATAGCACAAATCTGAGTATCTTTTGGGACGGAACAGACGGTGTCACTTTTAATGGTGCATCAAGCGTGGCACTAGCAGACATTTCTACATCAAACGGAATTGTACATGTCGTGGATGCCGTAATTGATTTACCAACTATTGCAACTTTTGCAACAACAAACCCAGCGTTAACTAACTTGGTTGCAGCATTACAATATGCAGATACAGGTATGCCAACAGTACCTTACATTGACACTGTATCAGATGCAACAGCTGGACCATTTACAGTATTTGCGCCAACTGATGCTGCTTTTGGTAACCTATTAGTAGAATTAGAAGTTGATGCATTAACAGATATAGCTACATCAACTATAGATGCCGCATTAACCTATCATATTGTAAACGCTAACGTGCAATCATCAATGTTAGCTAGTGGACCAGTAACGACTCTTGGAGGCGATCTCACTGCCGATGCGACACTTTTTACACTTACAGATGTAAATGATAGAGTTAGTAATATAGTTACAACATTAGTGGATATTCAAGCTGTAAACGGTGTAGTACATGTTATAGATAACGTATTATTACCGCAATTATAAAAGACACATGTTTTAACAATCTACTAGTTTGACTAAATAGAAAAACGCCTTAATGATATATTAAGGCGTTTTTTATATTTTATTACCAGTTTACGTTATCCTTTTTTATCCAAATCCTTTTCTTCAACCAATTTACCAGTCTTATACCGTTTCCAAACACAACATTTAACATCGTCTCTATATTGCCCTTCTGTTGCAATTACCCCTTCTTTATTATAAGTTTTGTAAGCACCATCAAACTTATCTAATTTAAAAGTTGCACTTTTAAGCAACGTTCCATTTTCCGCATACCACTTAGATTCTCCATGTAACAATCCATCTTGATACTGCGCGTCCTCCGCTACCTGTCCATTTAAATAATACACTAAACGTTGTCCTTCTAAGGTTCCTTTATCGTTATATAACTCCTCCGTCATGACTTGGTCTGACTTATTATGAAAAATCACCCATTTACCAATATGGTTACGACCTCGCATTCGGCCTTCACTAATTTTTTTTCCAGTACTAGCAAAAAAAACAACTTCTGCTAATTCGTTATCATTATTAAATATTTTGGTCGCCGTTAATACTGGTTTATTATCAATGTTTTTGTAAAACTTAAAGGTTCCGATTTCTTTACCATGATCAAATGCGCCTTCATATCTCACTACCTTTGTTTTAGTAAAATTCTTTTTCCATTGTCCATGACGTTGTCCATTAGCATCAAACTGATTTAAATTTTGTGCAAATAATACAGTATTGGTTATTAAAACAATACATAGAATAATTAGTTTTTTCATTTTAAAAAATTTTATGGCGCTTTCGCGAAAATCTTGCCTAATGGCTTAACGTTAATACTTTAGATTTGTTATAACAAAAAAGCTGCCAAACTAAAATTATAGTAGACAGCTTTATAAGTTCTATATAAAAAAATTACTTTTTCTTATTCTTTTGTTGTGCTTGCGCTTGTTTTTGTTTTTCAGCTTGCTCCATCATTGTTTTCATTTTTTGCTGAAATTTACTTTCCTTTTTCGGTTTTGCTTTCTGAACCTGAATATTAGCATGAATCTTATCTTCATCTAAAATAAAATTCTTGATCACTAATAAAATACCGATACTAATTAAGTTAGAGACAAAGTAATATAAACTTAAACCTGACGCATATTGGTTAAAGAAGATAAGCATCATAATTGGTGCAAAGTAAATCATGTACTTCATCATCTTAGCCATATCAGGCATCCCTTCTTGTGTTGGTGCTGACATTTGGTTTTGACCAGTCGTTAACTTCATGTAAAAGAAAATAGCGATGGCTGCTAAAATAGGGAACAAACTTACGTGATCTCCGTATAATGGAATATGGAACGGTAATTCTGCTACAACATCATAAGATGATAAATCTTCTGCCCATAAAAACTTTTTCTGTCTTAAAGCAAAGGCAATTGGGAAAAACATAAATAACGCATAAAATACAGGCATTTGTATTAAAGCTGGTAAACATCCAGCCATAGGACTTGCCCCAGCTTTATTTTGAAGCGCCATAGTCTCTTGTTGCGCTTTCATTTTGTTATCCTTGTGCTTCTCTCTAATAGCATCCAATTCTGGCTTTAACACCTTCAGTTTCATCTGAGATAAGTACTGCTTGTACTGCACAAAACTCATGGCTAACTTAATTAAGATTGTCATTACAATAATGGCAACACCATAAGGTAAGAATGAACTTAAGAAACCAAATAATGGGAAAAATAAATACTTATTAATCCAACCAAAAATTCCCCATCCAAATTGTACACTCTCTGCTAAGTTATTATCGTATTGTTTTAAGATCTCACTATCTGTAGGACCATAATACAACTTTAAATTGTTATTGATATTTGCCCCACTTAAAGCTAACGTTGTTTTTGAAGAAAACTGTTTAGTAAAAATAGAATCTTTAGCTTCATCTTCTACTAAATTTTTAGAAGAAAAATCTACACTCTTAAACGGTTTGTCCGTCGTTAAAATAGAACTAAAAAAGTGTTGTCTATAAGATAACCAATCCACATCAGCTTCTGTCTCATCATCATCTCCTCCTTGAGATAATTTATCAACATCACCTTCTGCTTGATACGTTAGACGTGTATATCTATTTTCAAAGCTAATACTTTGATCATGTCTATATGCTTTTTGAGTCCACTCTAAATTAATCGGAGCAGATGTATTTATTGCTGTTTCTAAACCTTGAGATTTCATAGTAAAATCTACCATGTATTGCTTAGGCTTAATCACATAGTTATATTCTAAAAAATTATTTTCAGCAGTTTTCAACTTCATTGATACAATAGTGTTGTCTCCACTTTTGCTTACTGTAGGTTGAAAATATAAATCTTTTGTATTTAAAGTTCTATTATCATTAGTTTGGAAATTGATATTAAAAATTGCATTTCCATTTTTCACTAAATAGATTGGAACAGAATCAAAATCTACAAAGTTTTTAAGCTTTACTTCTGATAAATGCCCCCCTTTAGTGTTAAACTTTAATTCTAAAACATCGTTACTAACCGTTAAATCATCACCATTAAAAGTTGATGTTGCTGCAGAATAAGCAAAAGCCCCAATCTTAGATTGTAATGCCGCTACTTGAGCAGAATCTGTTGGTTTTGCGTAATCTAAGGCAGTTGTTGTTTTAGTATCTGTTTGTGCACTAGCTTCTGCTTTTTTATTAGCTTCAATTTGCGCTTTCTTTTCTGCTTCTTGTACTAGTCTTTCTTCTTCACTTGGCTGGTTTTGCCACATCATGAATAACAAGATTCCGAATATTAATACAAAACCTATTATCGACTTAACGTCTAGTTTTTTTTCTTCCATAATTGTCTGGTTCCTCTTATTTGCAAGGAATAATTAATTAGTCAAATATACGACCACTTTTAAATAGGTGTCAAATTGACACTTATTTTTTCTTACTGTGTTTTAAACCTGCTTTTACAAATGCCACGAATAAAGGATGTGGATTAGCTACTGTACTTTTATATTCAGGATGATATTGTACCGCAACAAACCAAGGGTGAGCAGGATTCTCTACGATTTCGACTAATTTAGTATCTGGATTATATCCGGTAGCTTTTAAACCAGCAGCTTCTACCTGCGCTTTATAAGTACCATTAAACTCGTATCTATGTCTGTGACGTTCTTTTATATCTTGTGTATTATATACCTTATAGGCAATCGAGTCCTTTTCGATATGGCAATCCCAAGCACCAAGACGCATCGTCCCTCCCATATCCGTAATGTTTTTCTGATCTTCCATGATGTCAATCACCGGATTTGTAGTCTCAGGATCCATCTCTGTAGAGTTAGCATCTGCTAATCCAATCACGTTACGACAAAACTCAATAACCGCCATTTGCATTCCTAAACAAATTCCTAAAAACGGAATATTATTTTCACGCACATATTTAATCGCTGTTATTTTACCTTCAATACCGCGCTCTCCAAAACCTGGCGCCACTAAAACCCCATCTAAATGAGATAATTTCATTTTTATATTATCGGCATTCAAATATTCCGAATGTACAGACTCTACATTTACCTTCACTTCATTTTCTGCACCTGCATGAATAAAAGCTTCTAAAATTGATTTATAAGAATCTTGTAACTCGACATATTTACCAATTAATCCAATCGTAATTTCTGATTTTGGATTTTTATGACGTTGTACAAACTGATTCCATGTGGTTAAATCAGGAACAGCACTGTTTAAAGCTAGTTTTTTAAGCACTACTTTATCCAAGCCTTCATCTAACATCATATTTGGCACATCATAAATTGTTGAAGCATCAATAGATTGTATAATAGCATCTTCTCTAACATTACAGAATAATGCTAGTTTACGTTTTAAATCTGATGGTAACTCATGTTCCGTACGACACACTAATATATCTGCCTGTACCCCACTTTCCATCAATGTTTTTACACTGTGTTGGGTTGGTTTTGTTTTAAGTTCTCCAGCTGCTGTTAAATACGGAATTAACGTTAAGTGAATCACTAATGCGTTATTATCCCCTAAATCCCATTTAAGTTGTCTTACGGCTTCTATGTATGGTAAAGACTCAATATCTCCTACAGTTCCACCAATTTCAGTAATTACGATATCATAATCACCAGAATTACCTAAAATTTGGATTCTATGTTTAATTTCGTCGGTAATATGTGGAATAACCTGTACCGTTTTTCCTAAAAACTCACCTCTACGTTCCTTTTGTATTACACTTTGGTAGATACGTCCAGTCGTCACATTATTAGCTTGACTAGTTGGTACGTTTAAAAAACGCTCGTAATGTCCAAGATCTAAATCTGTTTCTGCACCATCGTCAGTCACATAGCATTCGCCATGTTCGTATGGATTTAACGTCCCTGGATCGACGTTAATATAAGGGTCTAATTTCTGGATTGTGGTTCTGTAACCTTGCGCTTGAAGTAGCTTAGCAAGAGATGCTGCTATAATTCCTTTTCCTAGAGAAGAGGTTACTCCTCCCGTTACAAATATGTACTTAGTTTCTGATGTCATGTTGCGTTGTTAAACGCTTGCAAATTTATGGTTTTTAGTTGAAACTAAACCTGTTTACCGTTTTATTTTTGGAAGAATTTGGAATCCGCTTTTAAACGACGACTAGCTCAATAACAGCTTTAATTTTCTTGTTTATTTGAGTTAACTTCGTTTGATACTTGATATATAGTATTGCAAACGTAATATCAAAAAAAAATAACCCTTAGACAAAAAAAACAAAAACGTGCTTATCGACTTTCAAAATATCGCCTATTTAGAAACGGTAACGAAAGACAAAGACTTGCTTTTTCAGAAACAAAGAAGTTAAAAATTTTAAACAAGCTAAAACATTACGATACTAACTGGAACTATTCCAATCGAAATAGACTTACCTGAAAGCGATTTAGATACAATCTGTCAATGTGAAAATAATAATACATTGCAACGTTATTTCTTCAAAAATTTTTCACACGAAAAAAATTTTAAAGTCTATTTAACAAAATGGAATTGAATCAACTATTGGAGAATTTAAAACTGAAAAACAAAATGCCCATCGACATATGATTGTTGAATATCAAATTTTAAAAGAAAAGAATGTTGAGTTTAAGCAAAGAAACAAAAACTTAAAATCTAATGGAATAAAAACCGAAACTACATTTGCTCAATTACTAGGAGTGCACGGAGATCCTTATCTTGAATTATTTAAGTTGGAAAACTAATATCAAAATGAATATCAAAAAAAAAATAACTACCTAAGACATCACTTACCTAGGTTTTGGATACTGTTTCTTAATATTTCTAATCAAATCTTCCAACCCGTTAAGTTTAACGGTATAAATAGTATCTAGCATCTCTCCTAGTTTTCCTTTTGGGAAGCCTTTGTTGTGATACCAAACCACGTAATATTCTGGTAAATCTATTAAAAAACGGTCCTTATATTTCCCGAATGGCATTTTAGTGTGTGCCAATTTAATTAGAAACTCTTTATCTGGTTGTAGCAAAATTATCCTTTGGATTTAAATTTATCAAGCGCTTTTAGTCGGATAGCAATACTATCTTTCCATTTTTTTTGTCCTTCAACATTAATAGAATACGCACTTTCACTATCGTAATTATGCTGCATATCCGCTAATTCACGATCAATAGCAGCATGCATCTCTTGAAATATCTGAGCTAAACTGTCGCTAAGCACAACCTTTGTTATACGCTGCCTAAATAGTCTAGCATGCAACTCGGTTATATCAAAATGAAGTTGCTCATGTCCTAAAACATGTGTATTAACTTTTTCCGCCTTATACCAGGAATGCTCTGGATAAAAAAAGGCTTTAATTACAGTTTTAAAGCCTTCTATTTTTTTATTTCGTCGTTGTAATGAGTAGCTAAAGGTAATACCCGATGCTGTTACCGCAACCGCAGCTGCTTCTGGATTAGGTTGTCCCTTAAAATCATGCCAAGCTAATTTATAATTTGCATTCCATTCTAATTCTTCCATCGCATCGCTTTGCAATAAGAAAAACCCAACGCACATAAATAGATACTTTAGCATACACCTGAAAAACGTTAACCTGTTGTCTATTATTTTTCTACTTCGACTACCTTCAAGTCTTGATACTTCACTAAATAAACAGTGTTATTAAAATATCCTCCGAACAATTTCTTTTTATAAGCAAATTTATTTTCAACATAAGTCGTTAATGGAGATTCGATTGCTGACAAATATAAATCCTCTGATGTTACCAATCTTAGTACTACATCCATTGTCAAATCAAATCCTCTAACAGCATACTTGTTTGGTGTTTCACTATACAATGCCTTGTAACGTTTACCAAAACTATTATTATCATCCTCACTAAATGACTTATTAATAGATCCGTAAGTAAAACTTAAATTAGATAAATGCGTATTTCTAACCTCATCATCCTCAAATGCCTTGTTTTTATCTGAAGTTGTTAAAACAATTTCAATATTTGGTTTAATTTTAGAATTTAAAATACTAGAGACATTAGATATAAATCCTGGATTAGCAGTTTCTAAAAACACTACATTTTTACCTGATTTTAACACACGAACCATATCACCATCTAAAATATAATACGAATCGGCCCCTGTTTTCTTAACTTTCCTAGACATTACCAAAGCGGCTTTAGGAAATGTTTTTTTAAGCTCTGTAGCTCTCTCTTTATTTTTCATATCAGAAATGATAATAAAATTTGCGGTACTATCTGCTTTAAAATAATTAAGTAATGCTTGTTCTATTAAATCTTCTGATGGTATTGATTGAAACACATTATCACTTAAATTAATCGTCTTTGTAATTGGAGAAATTAAAGGAATGTTTTTGCTTTTTAAAGAGGCCGATGCTATATTAAATAATTTTGGCATTATAGGTCCTATAACCGCATGTACATCATCAAAAGCATTTGACTGCAATAAAGAGGTTACCTGACTTTCTCTGTTTTCTGTATCATATACATCTACTTTTAAGTTAACACCCAAAGTTGATAAGCTATCTAAAGCAATTTTAACACCAGAATAAAAATCTAACGATATACTGGAATAAGGATCATCTGTAATAAACTTTTTAGTATCATAAGCAGATTCCGAATTAATTTCATTTAACTTAAACGGTAGCATTATTGCTATATGCTTAGTTTCTGAATCCAAATCACGAGAGGTCAAATCTGAAGAAGGTAAATCCTCTCCGATAGTTAAAGGTCCAGAACCTTCGTTGATGGACCTTATATTAGCATCATATGGTATTTTTAAAACCATACCTTCCTTTAAACCTGTAGTTAATAAGTCTGGATTTAACTTTTCTAACTCCTCTTGAGTCAAACCTGTTTTTACTTTTAATCTATAAAAACCTTCTGATTTTAAAACGGTATGATAGCTATATTTTTCGTCAAAATCTTTAACTTCTTCAACCTTTAAATTAGGCACTGTAATAACAGATCCTGGTTGTAAAACGTCTTCCATATCAGGATTTAAAGATTCTAACTCCTGAACCGTAATTCCGTATTGATACGCTATACGCCATTTACCTTCTTTAGGTTTAACGGTGTAAGACGTTGTTACTCCTTCTGCCTCGACCACTTCCTTAGTCACTTTGTAAATAGGAATTTTAATCTTATCGCCCTTACGCAAGTTATTAGCGTATAAATCTGGATTATGCTTTTTAATATCCTCTTGGTCTACATTATACTTTTTAGCTAAACTATAAAGCGTTTCCTTACGCTTTACTTTATGCTTTTTAAACCCTTCTAAAGCTTTAACTTCTGAAACAGAAGGTCTATTAGGAACAACTGAATCGTTTGGAATTATTAAAACCGAATCTGGTTTAATATCCTTTCTAGCATCTGGATTTAAAGCATAAATCTGTGATTTTGTAACACTATATTTAGTGGCAATCTGCTCTATAGTTTCTCCTACTTGTACTTTGTGCGTCTTGTAGTTCTGCGCTTTCGCGGAAACACAGCCGAACAATGCGACTAGACTTAAGATATATATTAATTTTCTCATATGTTATTTATACGTTTCAAACTGCGTTAGCGGTTGTAATGGCATCCTTTTTTTTGCTGCCATATATGGCAAAAAAAAGATATAATGAAAAACGCGACCCTTGTGGTAACGCCCTAAATTTACTTTGATTATTATAAGCCTTTTTTTATTCCCACTCTATTGTTGCTGGTGGCTTACTACTAATGTCATATACTACTCTATTAACGCCTTTTACTTTATTTATTATATCATTACTTGTTTTTTGTAAAAACTCGTATGGTAAATTTACCCAGTCAGCAGTCATACCATCGGTGCTTTCCACAGCTCTTAATGCGACACATTTCTCATAAGTACGCTCGTCTCCCATTACTCCTACACTATTTACTGGTAGTAAAATAGCACCTGCTTGCCATACTTTATCGTATAATCCTGCGTCGCGTAAGCCGTTAATAAATACAGCGTCTACATCTTGTAAAATTTGCACTTTCTCTGCTGTGATGTCTCCTAAAATTCTGATTGCTAAACCTGGTCCTGGAAATGGATGACGTCCTAAAAGGTCTTTATCCATACCCATACTTGCACCGACACGTCTTACTTCGTCCTTAAACAACGCGCGAAGTGGCTCTACAATTTTTAATTTCATGTAGTCTGGTAATCCACCTACATTATGATGACTTTTTATTGTTGCACTTGGTCCTCCCGTTGCACTTACACTTTCTATCACATCCGGATAAATAGTCCCTTGTGCTAACCATTTTACATCTTCGATTAGATTTGCTTCTTGGTCAAACACCTCGATAAAAGCATTACCTATGGCTTTACGCTTTTTTTCTGGATCGCTCAGTCCTGCTAAGGCATCCAAAAAGCGTGCCGAAGCGTCTACACCTTTTACATTTAAGCCCATCCCTTTGTATTGTTCTAATACTTCCGTGAATTCATTTTTACGTAATAAGCCGTTATTTACAAATATGCAATATAGATTTTTACCTATTGCTTTGTGCAGTAACATGGCTGCTACTGACGAGTCTACTCCACCTGATAAGCCTAGAACAACTTTATCGTCTCCTAGTTTTTCTTGTAAGTCGTCCACCGTTTCTTGTACAAATGCATTTGGTGTCCAATCTGGATTTACATTTGCTATAGCGACTAAAAAGTTTTCTAATAATTGTTTTCCATCTTTAGAATGGTATACTTCTGGATGAAATTGAATCGCGTAAGTTGATTCTCCTTCAATTTTAAAAGCTGCATTTTTCACATCATGTGTACTGGCTAATAATTTACCATTTGTTGGTAAATTTTTAATCGTATCACTATGACTCATCCACACCTGACTACCTACTGTTATGTTTTTGAAAAAGGCATCCTCTTCCACAAAACTCAAGTTGGCACGTCCGTATTCGCGTGTGTTTGATTCGGCGACTTCACCTCCAGAAAAATGTGCTAAATATTGTGCACCGTAACAAACAGCAAGCATTGGCTTTTTGCCTCTAATCTCTGATAAGTCAGGATGAAAAGCATCTTCTGATCTTACAGACATTGGACTACCAGAAAGTATTACTGCTTTGTAATCGTCTACGTTTTTTGGTGGTTTATTAAATGGGTGTATTTCGGAATAGATGTTAAGCTCTCTAACTCTGCGCGCAATTAGTTGTGTGTATTGCGATCCGAAATCTAAAATAAGTACTTTGTCGTGTTGCATGCACAAAAATACTAATTGCTTTGAAAATTACTAATTCTAAACGTGAATTTTTATTCATTTTTTTCAACAAAAAAAAACAACGAACAAAAAATTAAATTTTGACCAACTTTATACTTTTTTGAGCGGTTTGTGTTGTCATTTTCAGAAGATAAATCCCGGCATCAAAACTTGACAAATCCAAGCTATAACCACTACCATTAAACTGTAATGGTTGTATTGTTTTTGAAAGCACTTCTTTTCCTAAAATATTATATAATTTAAGACCTACAGTTCCTGTTGCATTTTCAAAATAAATAGACGTTTGCGATTGTACTGGATTTGGAGCGATTGTAAATAATGGTTTACTAATAGCTTGAATACTCAAAGTATTTTCGCCCAAAGCCCATAGCGTCGCATTTTCTAGCATAGTTCTAAAATTACTAGTATCAGAATAATTATTTCCAAAATGCCCTAAAGCAGTATAAAAAGATCGTATTCCTGATAAATTAGTACTGACACCATTATCATCATAAGTTATTGCTTCTTTATACCACGTTATTGGCCTAGCCAAATCATAACTATTACTTCCCGTTTGTTCAACCTCTAGCAAGACTGTATTATCAGTACTTAATTGTCCTCCATTCAATTCCCAATAATAATATTCTTCATTTTTATTCCAAACCGTTTCGACTGGACCTAAAAAATCGATAATCTCATGACTTTCTACAACCGTCATGTCCGCATTATAATTATTACTGGTATGATTTGGACCTGTTTGTACAATACCGCCGACAAGTTGATTATAAAAATCCCAACTGCCATCTACATACGTATCCGTTGCTGCATGAATACCAATAAATCCTTTTCCACTAGCTATAAAATTTTCTAAACCAACTTTTTCTTCTACAGTTAATAAATCATTTCCTGAAGTATTTAAAAAGACTACCGCATCATAATTAGTTGAAAAATTAGACTCTGAAAACACACTAGAATCCTGAGAATCTATAACTGTAAACCCATTATCAGAAGCAAATTCTTGAAACATAGCAATACCAGCCTCTATAGCTTGCGTATGCCTATAACCATTGGTTTCATGAAAAACTAAAAGGTTTTTAGTTTGAGAAAAATTTAAAAATGAAATAAGAAAAATTGAAAGCGTAAATAATTGCTTCATACTAATATTGATTAAAATCCAATTAATATACGCCAATTACGCTCTAATGGATTTTTTCGAATGCAATAATCCACTGTCTTATTTTAAACGAATTATAAATACTATGCCATAGACTCCAAAATAGCCTTAATATCTTGCTCTGTTGTATCGGGGTTTATAAAGCAAAAACGAGATACAGTTTCAAAACTTTCTCCTGTTTTCCATTTGGTTGGTGTTACTAATGCAAATCCTTTGTCGTGGTTAGCAAATGTCCAGTCTCTGTAGTCGTCTGGCGACCATCCTTTACGTCTGTATAACACACATGACAAACTCGGCTCCCTAACCAACTCAACATGATCCATCTCTTTTATTAATTGTCCTGCAATGGTTGCTAGTTCCAAACCTCTTTCTACTGCTTCCTTGTATCTATCCGTACCGTGAGTGGCTAGACTAAACCACAAAGGTAACCCGCGTACACGACGTGTTAATTGTATTTGGTAATCTGTTGGATTAAAACCATGTGCACCTTCGTCTTTAAAAATATCTAGGTACGAGCCTTCTTGCGAGTGTGCTTTTTTAGCTAATTCTGGCTGCTTGTATATTACAGCACCACAATCATACGGTGAAAACATCCACTTATGTGGATCGATAGTAATACTGTCCGCTTTTTCAATCCCCTTAAATAAATGCCTAACAGAATCTGCTGCTAATGCTCCTCCACCATAAGCTGCATCGACGTGCAACCATAAGTGTTCTGTCTCGCAAATCGCTGCAATCCCTTCTAAGTCATCAATAATACCAGCATTAGTTGTTCCTCCTGTAGCTACTACTGCAAATAAACGCTCTTTCTGGTGTACTGTTAAACCGTCTATGGTTTGCTGTAATGCAGATCCTTTTAAACGGTCTTCTGTATCTACTAATAACACATCTACATCAACCACTTTAGCCATTGCTTTTATTGAGGAGTGTGCTCCGATAGATGTGATTATTAAACCTTTTCTATTTTTATTCTCGTCGTTTAAACTTCTCCAATACTCACGTGCAGTAACAATTGCTGATAAGTTTGCAGCCGTACCACCGCTTGTAAAAACACCGAATGCGCCTTGAGGTAATCCTGTTAGTGATACGATCCATTTCATAGCTTCGTTCTCACAAAAAATCCCTCCTGCTCCTTCCATCCAATACGCACCATGAATACTTGATGCGGATGTTACTAAATCAAATAAAATAGAGGCTCTGGTTGGTGCTGCTGGTACAAATGCTAAATGACGTGGATGGTCAATTTTTACGTTTGCATGCATTAAATGTTGCTTCCATAGATTAAAAGCGACCTCTCCTCCAATACCTTTATCTGTTACCGTTTCTCCCACTAAGGCTTTTAATGTTTCCGCTTTTTGTGGTTTACCTATAACATCTTCCGTTTTTGAAATACGATCAATAGTATATTTCATGACGTCTAGCGTCATTTCGACTAAATCTAAATCTATCTTATGCATAACTTATAATTCAACAATTAAAAATTGACCTTGCAAAGGTTTCAAATTTTTAATTAAATGAGGTATTAATTCCGAACCAAATTCTAAATATAATTCTGAAAAATTGGTATTGCGTTCTTGCAAACTATAATTAGGAAACAATTGGTATTGTAAAGCAGTCATACGGGCAACTTGATCCTTTAATTTACGTTTCTGCGCCGTAAGCAAACGTTTTTCTAAATGTTCTAATCCATTGATTTGTTTCTTTTCTTGCGATGCTACCGCACCAACAAAAGACTGATCTGTTTGTTCTGCTAACAAGTACAAGTCCTTAAACTGCGCTTTTAAATGCTTGATTTGTTCAGAGAAATCGATATCTATATTTGAAATCTCTCTTACCTTTTTGTTAATAAAGCTATTCCGTTTCAAGAATAAATCTTTATCAGAAATCCCTAATTTATCTAGTTTTTCGGTTTGTTGTTTTGTTTTTATTAAAACGGAATTCCGTAATAATAAGATTGGGAACGTCACCTGATTAGCTTCAAAATTAGTTTGTAATTGAAACCAATACGCTAGCTCTCCA
This sequence comes from Psychroserpens sp. NJDZ02, assembly GCF_004843725.1. Classification (NCBI taxonomy): domain Bacteria; kingdom Pseudomonadati; phylum Bacteroidota; class Flavobacteriia; order Flavobacteriales; family Flavobacteriaceae; genus Psychroserpens; species Psychroserpens sp. NJDZ02. The sequence goes on from NZ_CP039451.1 coordinate 351,160, forward strand.
CCACCACCAATATAGCACAAATTTGGTAATATAACCTCCTGGTATAATGGACGCATAATTACATTTGGACTAAAACGTTCTGGATGGTCCTGGACTTCTTTTTCTATCTCGTCTTTATTCCAAACAACAGTTGTATTTAAAGCTTTATAGGTATTGTTTTCAAAAACAATGCGCTCTCTGACGCCTTTTGTAATATAAAATAAGTTAATCTCCCTTGGGTTAACTTGTATGTTATAGTTATCAGAAACTTGACTTAATTGTTTTGAAGTTTTAGTTACAGCTTCAAAAGATGTGTTATTGAATAACTCTGTTTTGATTTGCGGAATAAACAGTTGTTTTAATGCTTTTTTATTAGCATCGATAATTACTAAACCTTGCTCGCCAAACAACTCATTGGCTAAATAATGTGTGGCCTCGGCTAAATTATCGTGTTTTAAATAGGCGTTTTCAAAAAGTCCTTTTAAATATTTAGCATTAGTACCAATACCTAGCTCTTTAGTAAATAATTCAAAAACCTCTTTTAAACCTTCTGTATCTAACTCCCCAACTGCTCCCGACGCTTTTTTATTCCAACGTATCTTTTTACCTCTGAAATTAAAATAATTGATTTCTTCAAAATCGTGATCCTCCGATGCCATCCAATAGATAGGCACAAAATTATACTCTGGATAAGCGACCTTTAATTCCTTAGTCAGGTTTATGGTCGAAATAATTTTATGTAAAAAATATAACGGACCAGTAAATAAGTTAAGCTGGTGTCCTGTCGTAATGGTAAATGTTTTACTATCTGCTAGTAACTTAATATTAGTGTCTGTTGCATCTGACGTGTCAAGTAGTTTGTATTGTTCTTCAAGTGCATTAACTAATACATTTCTATTGTCATTATTAAACGACTCTTGCTTTTCTTTGATTTGGGCTTTAAAATTCTGAATATTAGGAAACCTATTATAAAACGGTTTTAACGTTTTAGCTTCAGCTAAATAATCGCAAATTAATTGAGAAAAATATCCAGTGTCTTTAAATGAAATACAGTGTGTTGGCATAGTTACAGATAAATCTTGCGTAAAGATAAGGCAGTTTGCGCTTTAGTATGTCTTAAAATTAACATAAATCCTTACAGAAAAGTGTCTACTTTTGATTAAATTGAAACAGTGAACCCTTAACACAATTATAGTCATGAATCAAATAGTTAATAAAAATTTAAAACTAACAGTCACTTTGTTAATTTTAATAAGTTGCGTCTTTACTTTTGCACAAAACACCCAAGAATTTAAAGGTCAAATATTAGACAAAAACACTAACAAACCCCTTGCTCTAGCCGACTTAACAATAACAAATTCTAATATAAGTACGGTTTCTAATAGTGAAGGTGAGTTTAGTCTTAAAGTGCCTGAAAATCTTAGAAACAATAGCGTGATGGTGTCATATTTAGGCTATCAAAAACTAGAATTTAAATTATTAGATTTAAAAACTAACACTACAATTTATTTAGAACAAGCACCAACAGTACTCGCCGAAATAGATTTAGTTACTCCACAAGACGCAGCTGCTTTAGTAAAAAAAACATTTGCCTTAAAAGGAGACAATTATTTTAATGAAACTATTTTTATGACTGGATTTTATAGAGAAACCATAAAAAAAAGAAATAGGAATGCGTCACTATCGGAAGCTTTAGTCACAATAAAAAAACAATCCTACACGACCAATAAAAGTGACGAGATCACCCTTATTAAAGCAAGGAAAAACACCAATTACGCTAGACTAGATACCCTTGCCTTAAAATTACAAGGCGGTCCTTTTAGTAGTTTATATACAGATATGATTAAATATCCTAAGTTTATTTTTAACAATAGTACGATAGCCAACTATGACTTTACCTTTGGGCGTTCTACACAAATTGATAATAGGCTAATTTATGTGGTTAACTTTATCCAAAAGAAAAATATAAGCAGCCCAATGTATTATGGAGCGTTGTATATCGATGCGCAAACCAATGCTCTCACTAGTGCTAGTTATAATTTAAATGTTGAAAACAGAGAAGAAGCGACAAAGCTTTTTGTTAGGAAAAAACCATTAACTGCTAAAGTGTATCCCACTGAAGCTTTTTACCGTGTAAACTATAGAACCAAAGATGGTAAATGGTATTATGCATACAGTAATATATTATTGACTTTTAAAGTCAATTGGAAAAACCGCTGGTTTAATAGTAAGTATACTCTGCAAAGTGAAATGGCAATAACAGATTGGGAAATCAACGAAAAAACAGTAAAAACTAAGACACAAAAATTACGACCAAATTCAATTTTACAAAATAAAGCCTCCGGTTTTTCTGATCCAGATTTTTGGGGTGCCTATAATATTATTGAGCCTGAAAAATCAATTGAAAATGCGATTAATAAAATTAGCAAGCAATTAAAAAAAGAATAACAGACTACTTTTTAGTCCTACTCTTTCTGTTCAGTCAATATTTTTAGAAATCGGGACTTTATTATTGTTGATGATTGATTATAATATCAAAATAATTAGGATCGTAAAACGTCCGAAGTGTATTGTATTTCTCCTCATCAGTCAAGGTATCAGACACTTTTAATATTTTAAGATTATGCTCGTAAATACGCCATATTAACTCAGAACAATAATGCTCTGTTGTGTCTTTATAATTAAAACTATGATCAAAAGGTAATTGCTTTTTATAGTAATAATCGATTTGACTTATCACTTTTTGCTGTTTTACCGAATCTATATTTTTTAATCGGGTCACTAATATTGTACGATCATGAGAATTATGTACAAAGGAATCTATGGCTTGTAAACGCAAGCCGTCTTGATTAGATACACTACTAGATAATGCATGTGCTATTTTTAAAGTATCATTTTGTCGAACCACCATCCCTAAGTGTGTCACATCATAATCCTCGTTCATCATTTTTAAAATCATGGTACTGACTAAACCATAACCGCGACGTAAAATAATGTCACCATTTTGGAGTTTAGCCTTTTCCTTAGCATTTAATTTATACAAAAAAGACGATTCATACGGTCGGTTTGAATCGTCTTTTAAAAATCTATATGCTAAAAAAAGAATACTAACAACTAGTATAATTTTAATAGTTATTTTTAACATTTACTCTTGAACTTCAGTTTCTTCCTCTATAACTTCTTCTTCTATAGTTTCTTCTTCCGTGTCATTATCAGAATCCATATCATCATCAGAATTTAAATCAGGGTTACCTGTTTCTTTACTCTGATTCCCCATACCTTCTTTATTCATAGACTCTTTATCCATGCTCACTAACCATTTTCCGTCTACTTTTTCAAGATTAATTGGCATGTTTTGATCACCTTCTTCTTTACCACTTGTCATTTTTACAGTACAAACAGCTTTATCACCATCAATTTTAGTTTCCACAACTTCAAAATCCATATCTGCTTCTCCCATTTTTTCAGCAAACTGATCTTTTGCCCCAAAAGACTCTAACATAGATAACATTGATTTAGTATCTGTAGTTGCATATTCTTTAGCCGTTTTAAAATCTCCTGAGTACATACTCTCTAAAAATTTTATTGTTGCACCTTCAGGTCCACCTCCTCCACAGGCAGTTAACATAAAAAAGCATGAGACTAGAATTGTTTTTAAAATTTGTGTTTTCATTATTGATTGGTTTTTATTATATTTTGTAAATATACTTTATTAGAGGTTATAAACAAATCTTATTTAAAATCATTCAATGATAAAAATTGTGTGTAAACACCAATCACAACTGCTATAACAAGAAACCCGCTTAACATTAAATCGAATACGTTTTAAGCTATACATCGATTATTTATAAGTTCGAATAAATTAAATTTAACGCTAGATATTTAATTATCTATAGTTTTAAATTGTATTATGTTACCGTTATGTAGATAAAATGAATTAAAAACCAAGAACAAATCATTGCCAAATAAATAAAAACCAAATTTGAACGAAATAAAAAAACCAATAGAAAGAGGTCAATTAAGACAAGTTTTAGGGAAAGAATACTTTATTCTTAAACGACAATGGGATTGGTTCTTTTCTGACAAAACCTATTCAAAACAATCTTTAACTTCGGATTGCAATCATTCCGTATTTAAACATAGCTCTTTAGTTTTGAGACCATTGAAAGATGTGGACATGTATCTTCAAGAAAATAAAAGGACCAATCTTAAAATTGCCATCCAACATTTAAATGACATAGAAATTAAACCTAATGAATACTTTTCGCTGTGGAAACTAGTTGGTAGACCTACTAAAAGAAAAGGCTATTTAGAAGGATTAGTTTTAAAGAGTGGGAAAATTGATAAAGATACAGGAGGCGGACTTTGCCAACTTGGAAATCTTTTATTTTGGATTTTTGCACATAGTCCATTAACTGTGAAAGAACGTTATAGACATGGGTTTGATGTTTTTCCTGATATCAATAGGAAAGTCCCTTTTGGAGCTGGAGCCACTTTATCTTATAACTATATAGATTTGCAGATTAAAAATGAAACAAAAAATAGTTTTGTTATCAAGTTATGGATGGATGACACGCATTTAAATGGTGAATTATTTTCAAAAGACAAACTAGAAGACTCTTTTAAAGTTGAAGAAAGAAACCATCAAATTAAACAACAATTTTGGGGTGGTTACTCCAGACATAATCAGATTTTTAAAATTATTACATCTCCACATTCTATAACAGAGAAAATGATCGTAGAAAACCATGCTATCATGATGTATGATCCTTTTCTTAGCGAGAAAACTAAGTAAACAAAATATAAAGTATACGCGCTATTACAATCATTAGTGCGTATACTTTATTTAAATAAAAATTACTTAACTAATTCTCCGTACAAGTCAAAGTCTTCAGCTTCTGTAACTTTAATATTATAATACTCTCCAGTTTTTAAATACGTCTCGGTAGCATCAATTAACACTTCGTTATCTACATCTGGACTATCAAATTCCGTACGACCAACAAAATATGTGCCTTCTTTACGATCGATAACGACATTAAAGGTCTCTCCAATTTTTTCTTGATTTAATTCCCAAGAAATTTGAGATTGAATTTCCATAATTTGGTTCGCTCTATCTTGCTTCACCTCTTGTGGCACATCATCCTCTAATTTATAAGCATGTGTGTTTTCTTCATGAGAATACGTAAAGCATCCTAAACGCTCAAAACGCATGTCTTTAACCCATTGTTTTAACTCTTGAAAATGTGCTTCCGTTTCACCTGGATACCCAACAATTAATGTCGTTCTGATAGTCATTTCTGGAACTATAGCTCTAAACTCTTCTATTAGCTTAGTTGTTTTTGCCTTTGTAGTACCACGACGCATACTTTTTAATAAATCGTCACTAATATGTTGTAATGGAATATCTAGATAATTACAAATTTTAGGTTCGCGTTTCATTAAATCTAAAACATCCATCGGGAAACCTGTTGGAAATGCATAATGTAATCTTATCCACTCTATACCTTCAACTTTTACTAAGTTTTCAAGTAACTCTGCAAGGTTACGTTTTTTATAAATATCTAAACCGTAGTATGTTAAATCTTGAGCAATTAAGATCAATTCTTTAACACCATTGGCTGCTAATTTTTCAGCTTCAATAACTAAATTTTCGATTGGTGTCGATTTGTGTTTTCCTCTCATTATAGGAATTGCACAAAAACTACAAGGTCTATCACAACCTTCTGCGATCTTTAAATACGCATAATTTTTTGGCGTTGTTGTTAGACGCTCTCCAATTAACTCATGTTTATAATCTGCACCTAAAGCTTTAAGTAGTCCAGGTAATTCTGTAGTTCCAAAATACTGATCAACATTAGGGATATCCTTTTGTAATTCTGGCTTATATCGTTCACTTAAACAACCAGTTACAAATACTTTATCAACCTCTCCATCTTCCTTTTTTTGCATGTACTCTAAAATAGTGTTCACGCTTTCCTCCTTGGCATTATTGATAAAACCACACGTATTAATCACAACGACATTACCTTCCTCTTCATGCACAACTTCTTTTCCGTTAGCCTTTAATTGTCCCATTAGGACTTCGCTATCGTAAACGTTTTTACTACAACCTAAAGTTATTACGTTGATTTTGTTCTTTTTAAGTGACTTTGTTCTCATACCTCATTTTTGGACTGCAAAGATACTATCTAATTTTAATATATCAGATATTAAACCCTTATGATTTATATTAGTCAAATAGAAATACCAACACCATTACAACATGCACTTCTCTTTTTAGTGTAATAGTTATAAGCATTATAAATTTTGCTTCTAAAAATGAAAGCGTTTCTATTACCCAATCTGCTTACGATGTTATTTATTTACTTCCAATAAATTTAAAGATATGAAGCAATGCTTCTCCTACTTAGCAAAATTGAAAGAGCATCAAACTATGATAATTTACTTTGGGAGCACAAAAAGACTGTTATAGACTAATCGTATTTTACAGGTGCTATTCTTTTTTTAGAAGCTTGCTCGTACAAATAGGCATATTCCAATATTTCTTTTTCCGAATCGCCAATTATGGTTAATCCTTTTGGCTCACCCATTATAGCATATCCCATAGGGATTGTAATTGCCGGAATTTCAGCTACAGCTGCATATCCTGCATGATAATTATTTATTGATAGAAAAGCATCTAAATTGTGTTGTTGTTTTACAGAATAAAAATACGATGTTCCATTAATTTTTAATTGTTTTTTTATGTCTATAAATTCCTTCTCCGTCGCTGTATCTGCCACTATACCTTTAAATAAGTTTTGACCGTAAGGCATTCTTTTTATAGAATCTTGCAAATTAAAAGCCATAACATCTTCCACTGATTTTAAACCTAAAGAGGGAGCTCCATATTTAGCAAAATATTCTGGTAGATCTTTTTTCATATCTAAATTAAGTAACCTTAAAAAATCTGGTAGTTGATACGCTTTAGGTTCAAACTCGATAATCGTTGCTCCCTGTAATTTTAACTCTGAAATCGCTTTAACATATAATGAATCTTCAAGCAAAGCCTTAAAAGCACCAAATGTTTTACCTCTAAGTGATGCATTTTTAAACTTTGAATAATTAATATCGCCCTGTTTTAAGTCTTTTGATTTGAAAGATTTAGCATCTTCTGAATCATAGCCATAAATAGCATCTAATACAATAGACGTATCCATAACGTTTTTAGCAATAGGCCCACCAGTATCTAATGTCGATGAAATTGGAATAATACCACCACGACTAACTAATCCTATTTTTGGTTTTAAACCCACTACCGAATTTTGGCTAGATGGGGACAGTATCGATCCTGACGTTTCGCTACCAATTGCAGCGACACAAAAATTAGCTGCAACTGCTACTGCACTTCCAGAACTAGAACCACCTGTATCTATAGTTTTGCGACCATAAGGATTTAAAGTTTGCCCTCCAATAGCACTATAACCACTTGGGCAGTCTCCACAAAAGAAATAGGCCCACTCACTTAAATTAGCTTTACCTAAAATTAAAGCATTATTAGATTTAAGCTTAGTAACTATAAATGCATCTTGGGTCGTATTATCTTTAAGTGCAACCGCACCTGCTGTCGTTGGCATATTAGCAGTATTGATATTATCTTTCAATAAAATAGGCATTCCAAAAAGTGATACTTGTAATTCTTTAGTATCACTTAAAGTGCTACGCAAACTATCTTTACGTTTTGCTTCTTTAATAATATTAGGATTAATTGCTATTACAGAATTTAATGAGAGTTCATTTTCTCTATCAAATTTTCTGATCCTAAATAAATAAAACTTAGTTAAAACTTCATAACTCAAAAGACCATTAGTCACATGCTGTTGCAAAGTTGGAATGTCTTGCTCTAAAATTAATGGTTTTAAAGTATTGTAGTCTTCTTCGTTAAAATCTTCTAATTGCACATTTAAATCTTCCCACATTTTAGTTTTAGACAAATATTTAGAGTCCAACACCTTAAACTCTCTAAAGGGTTTGATTGCTATGTCACTAGCTGCTTCGGTATCAATATCAGCAATTACCGTTTGCTTATTGTTTTTACAACCCGTTAGAATTATTAGTAAGAAAAAGACTTGAACTAATTTCATGTGCTATTTTTTCTTAAAAATACAAAATAAAAAAGGAGTGCAAAAAATGCACTCCTTTTAAGATATATATTATGTCTCTGTTTTTATTTAAAGAACGAATCTACAAATTCGAATTTATTAAACACTTGTAAGTCTTCAATGCCCTCTCCTACGCCAATATACTTGACAGGTATCTGAAATTGGTCACTAATACCAATAACAACACCACCTTTTGCTGTACCGTCTAATTTAGTAACAGCCAAAGTTGTAACTTCTGTCGCTGCCGTAAATTGCTTTGCTTGTTCAAAAGCATTCTGACCTGTACTACCATCCAAAACCAATAAAACATCATGAGGTGCGTCCCCAATCACTTTTTGCATAACACGTTTAACCTTGGTTAACTCGTTCATTAAGTTAATCTTGTTATGTAAACGTCCTGCCGTATCAATTATAATAACATCTGCGTCTTGGGTCACACCAGATTCTAATGCATCAAAAGCTACAGATGCTGGATCTGATCCCATATCTTGACGGACCATAGGTACATCTACACGATCGGCCCATACTTGTAATTGATCAATTGCTGCCGCTCTAAAGGTATCTGCTGCACCTAGAACAACTTTTAAGCCCTGCTTTTTAAATTGATATGCTAATTTACCAATGGTTGTCGTTTTACCAACACCATTAACGCCAACGACCATTAAAACATATGGTGTTTTTGACCCATCGGCTTGTTTTGGTAATTCTGGAATTTTATATTCTGTATCTTCACCAGAGTTGGTTTCAGATAATAATCCTGCGATCTCTTCTCGCAAAATCTTATTAAGCTCGTCAGTACCCAAATATTTGTCCTTAGAAACTCTATCTTCAATACGGTTAATAATTTTTAGTGTTGTACTAACACCAACATCACTAGACACTAAAATCTCTTCTAGGTTATCTAAGACTGCATCATCTACCTTAGATTTCCCTGCTACCGCTTTACTTAGTTTTCCTAAAAAACTAGTACTTGATTTTTCTAAACCTTTATCTAAGGTTTCTTTTTTCTCTGAAGAAAATATTTTTTTAAAAAAACTCATCTGTTTTTTATTGGTTTTTATTGATTAGCCTATTACAATTATAGCGCCTAATTTAAAGGTCTGCTACATTGTCATAGTATGACAATGTAAAGTAACGTAATATTTTAACAACAAAAAAGCCACTCTCCATTAGAAAGTAGCTTTTGTATACTGTAAATTTCTGAAGACTATTTGTCTTTCATGAAATCGCTAACAAATTCTGGTGCCATGATTGCTTCCACAAACATGTAAGCTCCTGTTTTTGGAGACTTCACCATTTTTATTGCTTTTGATAATCTTTTAGACGACGTCTGTAAAGATGCTACGGTTTTCTTTGCCATGACTTATATGGTTTTAGTATTCCTTTAAAGGAATATTATTTAATTTCTTTGTGAACGGTCATTTTCTTCAAGATAGGATTGAATTTCTTAATTTCCATTCTATCTGGAGTATTCTTTTTGTTCTTCGTTGTAATATAACGAGACGTTCCTGGCTTTCCAGACTCCTTGTGCTCTGTGCACTCTAATATTACTTGTACTCTATTACCTCTCTTTGCCATAATTATTATACTTTACCTTTTGGGCAATTATTTTACAAATCCGTTAGCTCTTGCTCTTTTTAACGTAGCAGAGATACCGATTTTATTAATAGTTTTTAACGCTGATGTAGATATTTTTAAAGTTACCCACTTATCTTCTTCAGGAATATAAAAACGTTTTTTAATCAAATTAGCATCAAATGTACGCTTAGTTCTATTCTTTGCGTGAGACACGTTGTTTCCAACCATTGCCTTCTTTCCTGTAAGTTCACAAACTCTTGACATTACTTTATAACTTTAAAATATGTTATTAAAAATCGAGGTGCAAATATACTAATTATTTACTATTTAACAACAGGTTAATAATTAATTTTTAAAAATTTCTTTTTGAAGCAGCTCGAAAGCCTTATTTACGGCTTTATTTATAACCCTTTCGCGATGGTTTCCCATGTTAAATTCATGAGCCTCAACACCGTTTTTTGTAGCTATTGCTATAAAAACGGTTCCTACCTCTGCATCAGAGTCTCCTTTTGTTGGTCCAGCATTACCTGTAGTCGCAATTGCAAAATCTGATTTAAATTTTTCTCTAACATTGGTCGCCATAGCCATTGCAACTTGCGAACTAACAACAGAATGCTCCCTAATTAGCTGTTCAGAAACGCCTAAAACGTCAATTTTTGCTTGGGTTGCATAACTCACAATTCCACCTTTAAAAAAAGCAGAAGCTCCTGAATGTGATGTAAATTGCTCTGCTAATTTTCCGCCAGTACAACTTTCTGCCAAAGCTAATGTTTTACCTTTTTCGGTTAATTGCTTCCCGATAATTAGTTCTAATCCTTCATTATTATCTTGAAAACCAACAAAAACATCTTCAATTAGCGGTAGTATCTGATCTATTTCTGTTTGAATCTCTTGCTTAAGCAGATCTTCGTCTTCTCCAATAGCTGACAAGCGCAATCTAACGCTTCCAATGCTTGGCAAGTAAGCTAATTTAATATGCTTTGGTAAAGCGTCCTCAACAGCTTCTAAACGATCTGCAATGACACTTTCTCCCAAACCATAGGTTAAAAGTGTTTTGTGTATAATAAATGGGCGCTTGTATTTTAAAACTAACTTAGGAAGTACTTCAAACTCTATTAACGCCCTCATTTCATAAGGCACCCCTGGAAGGGATATAAACGTTTTTTTACCCTTTTCAAACCACATCCCCGGCGCTGTTCCAAAACGATTGGTTAACACCTTAGCTTGAGAAGGTACTAAGGCCTGTGTCCTGTTACTCTCGGAAATTGGATGATCTACATATTGTTTAAACAAGTCTTCAACATGTTGTAAAACTGCTTCGTTTTTAACTAAAGTATCATTAAAATACGTCGCTAAAGTATGTTTTGTTATATCGTCTTTTGTAGGTCCTAATCCACCCGTAATAATTATGATATCTGCATTAACTTCCGCTTCAGCAAACGCTTTTAACAGATGTGATTTATCATCCTGAATAGACGTGATTTGATACACTGACACCCCTATAGAATTTAATGCTTTACCAATAAATGCTGAGTTTGTATCCACTACTTGACCGATTAAAATTTCATCGCCAATAGTAATTATTTCTGCTTTCATTCTAAATTAAAATCTTCAATAAGTTCATTAGTTGCTCTTTCTACAGCAGCTAATACTTTATTTAATTTATCTGTAATATCCTTTTCTGTTTGTTCCAGTTTTCCCCAATCTTGTACTTCAATCAAATCGTCTAAAATCCCTAATTCAAACATATCTACTGTTGGCTTCATCTTATGAGCGGTTTGATACGTTTGGAGATAATTTTTTTCCGCGACAGCTATTTTAAGTACTCTAGCGTCTTCTGGAACTTCTTCAATAAATGTCGAAGCTAATGCTAATAAAAATTCTTGATCATTATCAGCTAATTCTTTTAATCTATGTAATTTGTAGTGTATTTCCATTTATTTTACTGTTATTGAAAAAAGTTCTCTATCCTCAAGAAATCCTTTTAGTCTATCGTTAGCAATTACCTTACCAACGCCTGCAGGTGTTCCCGTAAATATAATATCTCCGATCTTTAAAGTAAAATATTTTGACACATATTCTATCAATTCGTCAATTTTCCACAACATTAAATTAGTATTTGCGGTTTGAACCACACTTGAATTTTTTTCCAATCTAAAATTCAGATTATCCACGTCAGAAAATTCTGTCTTATCAATCCATTTACCAATAACAGCTGCACCATCAAAAGATTTTGCTTTTTCCCAAGGCAACCCCTTATCTTTTAATTGTTTTTGCACATCTCGAGCGGTAAAATCAATCCCCAAACCGACTTGGTCATAATATTTATGTGCAAATTTTTTATCTATATGCTTCCCTAGTTTGTTTATTTTAATTAAAACTTCCACTTCATAATGTACATCATCCGAAAAATCAGGAATAAAAAAGGGTTGCTTTTTTAACAATATGGCATTATCAGATTTGATAAAAACAACAGGATCTGTAGGTTTTTCGTTTTCTAACTCTTTAATATGGTCTGTATAATTACGACCTATGCAGATTAATTTCATATTCAGTATTTTCTATTATTCAATTTACGATAACAGTTAACGCTCAAACCATCAAAACTTATTATTCAAGGCACTTAACTTTATTGCTGTCAACACTTTTTTAGTGTACAACGGAAAATCGGCATTAAGCAACCAGCCAAAATATCCTGGTTCTTTCTCTAACACGTCTAAGACCAACTTCCCTTTGTGTTTCCCAAAAGCAAACACTTCTTTATCGTCTTTATTATAGCCAATAAAACCGGCAAAATCAGCAAATTTTCTGTGCGAACTAAACTCAGCTAAAAATTTAGTATCATTCTCAAGCTCGTCATAACGCTCTACTTGCGCTTTTAACACTTCGTAGGTTGCCAAAGTATCCGCTTCGGCTGTATGCGCATTTTCTAAACTCTGATTACAATAAAATTGATACGCTGCTCCTAAGGTACGCTTTTCCATTTTATGAAAAATAGTTTGCACATCCACTGCAACACGCCCTTTCATGTCAAAATCAAATTCTGCACGCAACATTTCTTCAGCTAAAAGCGGAATATCAAAACGGTTAGAATTAAAACCTGCTAAATCGGCATCTTTAATCATAGCACTAATTTCTGGCGCTAATTGTTTAAAAGTAGGCTCATTTGCAACTCTCTCGTCAGTAACACCATGTATTGCTGACACTACTGCTGGAATAGGCATTTCTGGATTAACAAGCCATGTTTTACTTTCTTTATTTCCGTTTGGAAACACTTTTAAAATAGAAATTTCTACGACTCTATCTGATGTTATATTGATTCCTGTAGTTTCTAAATCGAAAAAACAGATAGGTTTTGTTAAGTTTAAAGACATAAAATTTTTGGTTTACACCTGAAATTGAATGAATTAAATATAATAAAAAATTATTATTTGCTTTTAGCTAAATCCAAACATATTTCGGTATGATTTATGCAAATATAAATCTAATCTGTTACTTTTACTTTGTAATACTTTTAAAAAATGATTAGAAACCTTACACTACTATTAATCACTCTACTATCACAAACTGCTTTTGGTCAGAACGAACACAAGCATGTTAAACTCCAAGAAGAAATTAAAGGCAAGCGTTATGAGTTATTTATAGAAAACACAGATTCTATTTCCTACGATATCTTTTTAAAAGTTGAGACTAATGACTTTAGACGCAGCAGCGAACGTCCTATTTTACAAACTATAAAAGGCAACAGTCGCGTCCGTGTTTTAACGATGGTTAAACTAAATGGTAAACCCGGGAAATACACGCATATATTGGTCGTTAACGAAGTGTCTTACGCTTTAGAAATTGATAAAGACTTTGAGATTATTGACTTTAAGCTAGACAAAGAGCTGCACAATAAAACAGTAACACTTTACACCAAAGACGATTGCACGATCTGCCCTGACGCTAAACATATTTTAACTAAAAACAAAATTACCTACACAGAATACAACCTAGATAAAGACTCAACAAATTATAGCCGAATTATCAAAGAATTTAAAGCTATAAAACCAAAAAGTGAGTATAATCATATTCCAATCTTAAAGATTGAAGATCAACTTTATAACAACATTGAAAGCCTAGAAGACTTTATACAAGCGCTACGTGAAGGTTTTAACTAATACAAACCTCTGCATTTAAAGAACAAAAACATTTAAATTTAGTGCTATACTGTATTTTAAAATGAAGTACATAATAACTAAACCGACGCCTATGAATGAAAAAATGAAAGCAAATGCTATTGCGTTTTATAAAATGGCCTACGAAGGAAACCCAAGACAAGCGACTGCATTATACGTAGGAGATGACTATATCCAACACAACCCTGATGTTGCTAATGGAACTGAAGGTTTTATAGACTACTTTGAACGTATGCAAGCCGAATACCCTAAAAAATCAATTGAATTTGTACGTATCATTTCTGAAAATGATTTAGTAGCATTGCACACCCATCAAGTTTGGCCTGACAATGACGAATACGTCACCATGGACTTTTTTAGATTTGATGCCAATGCTAAAATTGTTGAACATTGGGATGCCATACAACAAATACCAAAACACGCTGCTAACAAAAATAAGATGTATTAATAGGACCTATACTTATCATTCAATATAAAACATAAAAAAAGCACAATCCTCAGATTGTGCTTTTTTATTACTCTATTTTATATTTAGTTCTATATTGAAATGTTCACTACATCCTAAGTGACAAATAACTAAACTTTAAATTTCTCTGTTCTTATCCCAAGCTTCTAAGTAATCCTTAACCGCTTTTACAAACTGACCTCCTAACGCGCCATTTACAACACGGTGATCATAACTGTGTGATAAATACATCTTATAACGGATACCAATAAAATCACCATCTGGAGTCTCAATAACTGCAGGAACTTTACGAATTGCTCCTAAAGCCAAAATACCTACTTGTGGTTGATTAATAATTGGTGTCCCCATGATACTTCCAAAAGTACCAACATTAGTTACAGTATACGTCCCTCCTTGCACATCATCCGGAGATAATTTACCGTCTCTAGCACGTCCAGCTAAATCATTAACCGCTTTAGTCATGCCAACCAAATTAAGTTGATCTGCATTTTTAATAACAGGCACAATAAGGTTACCATCAGGTAAAGCAGCTGCCATACCAAGGTTTATATTTTTCTTTTTAATGATCGTATCTCCTTGTAAAGAGATATTCATCATTGGAAACTCACGTAATGCTCTCGCAATAGCTTCCATAAATATTGGTGTAAACGTTAAATTTTGACCTTCGCGCTTTGCAAAACCATCTTTAACCTTTTTACGCCAATTCCAGATATTAGTAACATCTGCTTCTATAAAACTTTGCACATGCGCACTAGTTTGAACAGATTGTACCATATGATGAGAAATCATTTTTCCCATTCTAGTTAATTCGATAATCTCATCTCCGCCAGACACAGCTACTGGTGTCGATGCCTTTGGAGCTGCTTTCGCTGCTGGAGCACTTGGTGCTGCAACTGCTTTTGCAGGTTGACTACTTCTATCTTTTAAATAGGTAATCATATCGTTTTTAGTAACACGACCATCTTTACCTGTTCCAGCAATAGCATCTAACTCTGATTGAGCAATACCTTCTGCTTTAGCCATATTTTTTACTAAAGGCGAATAAAAACGCTCATCACTAGAAGCAATAGCTGCTGTAGTTTCTTTTGCTACCTCAACCGTTTTAGAAACATCTTGAGCCGCAACTGCTACTTCAGGTTTTGCTTCAGCCTTAGGTGCTTCGGTAGTTGTACCAGCATCACCATCCGTTTCAATTATTGCTATGGTTTGACCAACTTGTACAACATCATCTACGTTAAATAGTTTTTCAACTAAAACGCCATCAACTTCACTTGGTACTTCACTATCGACTTTATCTGTTGCAATTTCTAAAACTGCTTCATCTGCTTCAATAGTATCTCCAACTTCTTTCAACCATGAGGTTAGTGTCGCTTCTGCAACGCTTTCTCCCATTTTAGGTAACTTAAGTTCAAATCTTGCCATATTAATAATTTAATAGTCTTTTTAATGTGTTGAATTGCAAAATTAATAAAAAATAAGAGCTTTTGCTACTTATTCATCATCATTTTACAAGCGCTTTAAAGTGAAGCACTTCGCCTCTACTTTTTGACGAATCACTTCCGACCATAAAATTAGAGTTTTTTGGAAGAATTCTAAAGCTAATATTTTTATTTTTTTCAGATTTTATTACCGTATCAATAATTGCTTTGAAACTTAAATAGTTAGCATCCAAAACAACCTGAGTATTTGCTTCAATTTTTGATACTTCTAAAACCTGATGTAATGTATTGGGTAATTTATTTTCTAAATCTGGATAGTTTTTATCGGAAACTAGCGTATAATTTAAAACAGGCTGATTTTCCGCGAAAGCGTTATTATTGAAACGCCTAACAACGTTTACACCTAACCAAACGATAGTGTCAAAAGCTAAATTACGTCTAAAATGTTTTTTATAAAAAATCTGCATCGCTCCATGAAATCGGGTAGCATATGCCTTATTTTTTAATGTACTTTCTCCTTTAAAATGAATCACTTTTATAGGACCGTAATACATGTTATCAAATCCGGATTTTACAATTTTATAGGATAAATCGATATCTTCTCCATACATAAAATAGTCTTCATCAAATCCACCTACTTTTAGGTAAATCTCCTTTTTAACCATCATAAAAGCGCCGACTAAAATAGGTACAATACCTGTGGAATTTAATTTTAAATCAGATACATAATACGATTTATCAAACCCAAACACCTTTTTAATAGCGACTCCTGGTGTTGGAATTTGTCGTTTACTTTCCGGTAAAAAAGCACCTTTACCATCTACTAATCGACAAGCAAAGAGCCCTAAATCATTTTTAATTTTAGAAAACTCGAATAGCTCTTGAAAACAATCTTCTGGCACCACAGTATCAGGATTTAATATACATAGATATTCCCCTTTTGCACGAGCCACTCCGATATTATTACCTTTTGAAAACCCAAAATTAGTCTTGTTTTCAATCAAAATCACATTCGGAAACCGCTCTTTTATCATAGCACAACTATCATCCTTAGAGTTGTTATCTACCACAATAATTTCCGCTTCTAGATTTGTAATTGCAGCTTCTACACTCTGCAAGCACAACTCTAAAAAATAGCGCACGTTGTAATTTAAAATAATAATAGAAAGCTTCATTAACGATTATAGTTTTAATGAAGATTCAAATGGAATTCTATTTAATATACTACGTCCTAAAGTAATTTCGTCGGCATACTCCAATTCATCTCCAACCGAAATTCCTCTGGCTATAGTCGATGTCTCAATACTAAACTCTTTAATTTGTTTATAGATATAAAAGTTAGTTGTATCGCCTTCCATAGTTGGGCTTAAAGCAAAAATCAGTTCTTTAATATGTCCTAATTTCACTTTTTCCACTAAACTCGTAATATTTAAGTCGTGTGGACCAATGCCATCCATTGGCGATATTTTACCTCCTAAAACATGATATAATCCTTTATGTGATGCTGTGTTTTCAATAGCCATAACATCTCTAATATCTTCGACTACGCAAATAACATCTGCTTTACGCAATGGATTTGAGCAAATATCACACAACTCGTTATCACTAATATTATTACAGGAAGCGCAGAGCTTTAAATCGTTAACCATAGTATTTAAGGCATGACTTAAACCATGGGTATGCTCCTTTGGTTGACGTAATAAATGTAATGCTAAACGTAATGCTGTACGCTTACCGATGCCTGGCAATTGCGAGATTTCGCTTACTGCGTTTTCAAGAAGTTTTGAAGAAAATTCCATAAGTTGCAAAATTAATGCTTTTGCCATTACTTTTAGCATTTATTTCAAGTCTAATTATGTTAATAAAATCTATATGTTTTGGCATAAAACGTAAACAACGCTCCAATCCGTTTGAAACTAAAGTCAGTTATAATTTTCTGTTTATTGTCAAATAACTTTTATCTAAATACTAATTTTGTATTTTGGCTTTGTTAAATAACGACTATGACTTCTATACAGATCCTATTATTAATTGCAGCCTATTTTGGTGTACTAATTTTAATCTCATATTTCACAGGAAAAGACGACTCTAATGACGCCTTTTTTAAAGGAAAAAAACAATCACCTTGGTATGTGGTGGCTTTTGGGATGATTGGCGCATCACTATCTGGTGTTACTTTTATATCTGTCCCTGGTTTGATAGAAGGACAACAGTTTGCGTATATGCAAGGTGTGTTTGGTTTTTTTGTTGGCTACTTAGTAGTACTTTTTGTGCTGCTTCCTTTATACTATAAATTAAACGTCACCTCTATCTATCAGTATTTAGAACAACGCTTTGGCACTGTTAGTTATAAAACTGGCGCTTTTTTCTTTTTATTATCTCGAGTAACAGGTGCGGCTTTTAGATTATTTTTAGTGGCTTTAGCCATGCAATATATTGTATTTGAAACATTAGGTGTTCCGTTTTGGCTAACTGTAGTTCTCTCAATACTTTTAATTTGGTTGTATACTAATCGTGGCGGTATTAAAACCATTGTTTGGACAGATACTTTACAAACTTTAGCCATGCTGACCGCTGTTGTTGTTGCTATAATTTTAATAGTTAACAGATTGAATTGGACTATTACAGAAGTCTTTAGCAAAGAGACTTTTATAGCCAAAAGTAAAGTCTTCTTTTTTGAGGATGTAAACAGTAAGATTTATTTCTGGAAATACTTTATCGGAGGTCTATTTATAACTATTGCGATGACTGGCTTAGACCAAGATATGATGCAAAAAAACTTAACATGTAAAAACCCTTCCGACGCTAAGAAAAATATGTTTAGCATGTCTGTTTTATTAGTTTTTGTAAACGTGATATTTCTATCCTTGGGGGCTTTATTATTTATATATTCTGAACAATTTGGAGTCTCTATCCCTGTAGTAGATGATAAAGTGAGAACCGATTTATTATTCCCAGAAATAGCAATGAATCAAGGGTTAGGGCTTGGACTGCAAATCACCTTTTTAATAGGATTAATTGCTGCAGCTTATAGTAGTGCGGATAGTGCGTTAACGTCTTTAACAACGTCTTTTTCTATTGATTTTTTAAATATTGAAAAATTACCAATAGCACAACAAAAACCACTACGTAAAAAAGTACATATTGGCGTATCGGTATTATTAATCGTAGTTGTCGTTATTTTTAATGAATTAGAAGGGAGCGTTGTCAGTAACCTATTTAAATTCGCCACCTTTACTTATGGTCCTTTATTAGGTTTGTTTGCGTTTGGAATACTGACCAAGCGTTCTATTAAAGACAACTTTGCTTGGGTCATCGGTTTAGCGTCTATTATAATCACTTATTTTATTACAGAATTACCTGTAAACTTTCCTGATAGCTTTATCGGAAAATACGTATTCCATTGGGAAATTCTTCCTTTAAATGGATTAATAACCTTTATAGGACTGCTTTTAATTTCCGCGAAAGCGAAACCTAATACTGATCTGTAGATAACAACACTAAAGTACAAGCGACTTCAAAGTCAATCTTATTTTCTTTTAAAAGAGCATACAATTCAGGGTTTTCTGTCCCTGGATTAAAAATCACGCGTTTAGGATGTAAACCGATTATATAATTGTAATATTCTTTTTGTCGTGTTGGATTTAAATATAGTGTAACCGTATCTATATCTTGATATTGCTGTAATTCTTTAGCAATAGTAACACCAACGACTTCTCCTGCTTTCATCCCGAAAGCAACCGTATCATGGCCATAATTCACCAATTTACGTAGTGCAATATTACTATATCTATCTAATTTTAGTGATGCCCCAAGGACTAACGTTTTCTTGCTCATAAATGTTAAAATTTAAAAATAATATAAATATACAGTAACAGTTTCTAAAATAAGACGTCTTTATAATAGAAGTAAAATACATCAATCAAATAATCAATCAATCAATCAATCAATCAATCAATGAAAAAACTAATCACCATGGCCTTACTATTACTAACCTTTAGTATTCAGGCCCAAGACAAAACAAATGCTTTACCCAAAATCGGAACCATTACCGGTAATGTATTAGACGTATCACTTAACCAACCCTTACCTTATGTTAACGTTATTGTAAAAGACACCAATAATAAATTAATAACTGGTGGTATTACAAATAATGACGGACAATTTAGAGTCACACAAATACCGGAAGGGACTAATTTAATTACTATTGAGTACTTAGGTTTTTTGCCACAGACTAAAACCATTGTTATTACTAAAGATAATAAAACAATAGATTTAGGAACTATTAATTTAGAAGAAGCAGCAACTAGTTTGGACGAGGTCACTATAGTTGCAGAAACCTCAACAATACAGCAAAAAGTAGACAGAAAAGTAATTACTATTGGTAAAGACCTACAAACCGCTGGTGCAACTGCTAGCGAGATTATGAACAACTTACCATCTGTAAGTGTTGATCAACAAACAGGCTCTATTAGTTTACGTGGTAACCAAAATGTAAGAGTTATGGTGGATGGTAAATTATCAAACATTCCTGCCGAACAATTACTAAAGCAAATCCCATCATCTTCTATTAAAAGCATCGAATTAATTACTAATCCGTCTGCTAAATATAACCCAGAAGGGATGAGTGGTATTATTAATATTGTACTACATAAAAACACAAAAATAGGATTTAACGGAAATATAAACATCGGGTTATCGCACGACGTAGAAGCCAAATTTAATAGCTCCATTGATGCCAATTACCGTAATGGTAAATTCAACTTATATGGGTCTTACAATAATAGTGTCACCAAAAACTTCAATTTTGGAGAGATTAATAGAGTGGAACAAGATATTCAGCAAAAATTTGAAATACTAAATAACAACAAATCACATTTATTCAAAGTTGGTTTAGATTATTATTTGGATGATAGAAACACTATTTCTGTATTTACAAATCAAAATATATTTGATGGCTGGGTTAATGTTAATTCTGAAATCAATTATCTAGCAAATGCAGCTTTTAACGAATCCCAATTTACTAGAAATGATAACGGAAACGATTCTGAACAATACAACTTTAACTACAAACACGACTTTAATGACGATGGCCATAGTTTAGAATTAGAGGTTGATCACAATACTTATGATGGTTTATCAGATTCTAGAAACAACTTTTTTAGCTCTCAGCGTCCAAACTTTTTAGAGAACACAGATACAGACCGAAAAAGCTCTACAATAAACTTAGATTATAGTAATCCTATATCCGAAACGACTAAATTAGAATTTGGTTTACAAGCCCGCTTGTTTAATACCACTATTTTTTATCAATCTGACGCCAGAGAGACTAATCAATCGGGAGTTTACATCCCTACCACAACTACTTTTGATTATACAAGAGATATTTATTCGGCCTACGCTACTTATGGTAAAACATTAGATAAATGGAGCTACCAAGTTGGATTGCGTGCAGAGACTGTTGCTGTAGATTCTGAAGCGTTTAAAAAAGACTTAGCATCAAACGAAGAGACGACAATCCCATTTGATAATGATTATTTTAGACTCTATCCTTCAGCATTTTTAACCTACACTGCCTCAGATAAAAATTCGTTCCAATTAAACTATAGTCGACGTGTGGATCGTCCAGGTATTGGACAAGTTAATCCTTTACCAGAATGGAGTACGCCTTTAATCTCTCAATTTGGAAATCAAGAATTGCGTCCGCAGTTTACAAACTCGATTGAAACCAACTACACAAGACAACTTGAAAACGGTAGTATTACTGCTGGTGTGTTTTACAGAATTATTGAAGACGAAATACAACAAGCTATCCTAATTGATAGATCAGATGTTAACAGACTGTTTTTTACAAATTTAAATTTTGATAACTCGTCTGCCTACGGAATAGAATTATCATCAAACTATAGACCAACTAAATGGTGGAGTATTAATAGTAGTTTTGATTTGTTTTCTCAAACACAAAAAAGTGTTGCCGAATCTTTTGACACCAACCAAAACATTGTTTTAAACACGGTTAAAGTGGATAATATTGTTTGGAATATTAGAGCCTTTAACAATTTTAAAGTCACTAAAGCCTTAAGCTTATCTGCTTTTGGAATGTACAGCGGAAAAAACAAAAACATCCAATTTGAAATGGAAGACATGTTAATGGTTAACTTAGGGATGCGTTATAGCTTCTTAGAAGGTAAAGCCAGTTTAAGTTTAAGTTATAATGATATTTTTAATACCATGTATGCGCAATTTGAAGGTCAAACCCCTTATTTACAACAAGGTCAGTTTAACTGGGAGAGTCAACAAATTTCCGCCCGATTATCCTACCGTTTTGGTGGTGGTAAATACAGAGCTAAATCCAGAAAACAAAGAGACGACGATACTAAATCGGGTGGTGGATTTATGTAATAGTATAAACAATACCATCTAGAGGTTATTTAGTAGCTAACAAACAGTTAATGGTTAGTGTTTAAGTTAGTTGCTAGATAAAAACCCCAAAGCCTGATCAGCTTTGGGGTTTTGTTTTTTAACACCATTTTTTGTTTAAGACCTTCACAATGTTAAATACACGTTAAATACTAATAATCAATGTAATAAAAACCACTTTTGTGCGTCTTAATAGTAACAAGACCGTAAATCAGTTTTATTATTTTTATTTGAATTAGTCTTCACAACAAAAAACAAGAGAGAGATTTATATAGTTAAGTTTAAGTAGTTAGTTAAAAGGCCAGAAACATAAAATATGTTTCTGGCCTTTTTTTAGGTTTACATCTTTATGAAGACTTATCTATAGTAATAATAGTTATTTTATTTTTTAAGAGTCTTGCTTGCGCCAGAATCACCATCCCTTTATATAATAACACGCCCCAGTAAATCCAATCGCAAACGCAGCTCACACAACAATATGGCCTTTATTTATTTTACCTTCTTCCCAGACTTCGCATAATGCTATTCATACAAAAGCAGCGCTTATATTATCCTATTTTATAATATTATTGAATCCATACATCCATACGAGGATTTATGTAATAGTATAAACAATATCATCTAGAGGTTATTTAGTAGCCAACAAGCAGTTAGTATTTAACTTAGTTGTTAGATAAAAAAAAACCAAAGCTTGATCAGCTTAGGAATTTTATTTTTTAACACCATTTTTTGTTTAAGACCTCAACTCTGTTAAATACGCGTTAAATACTAATAGTCAGTGTAATAAAAAACACTTTTAGGCGTCTTAATAGTAACAAGACAGTAAATCGGTTTTATTATTTTTATTTGAATTAGTCTTCACAACAAAAAACAAGAAAGAGATTTATATAGTTAAGTTTAAGTAAGTAGTTAGTTAGTTAATTGAAAAAGCCAGAAACATAAAATACGTTTCTGGCTTTTTTTCTTGATAGTATCAAAGACACTAACAACTATTTAATAAGAGTTGCTCAATACACAGGTATAAATTACCATTTAATAATAACACTACCCCAAGTAAATCCACTACCAAACGCCGCTAACACAACATTATCGCCTTCTTTTATTTTACCTTCTTCCCAGGCTTCACATAAAGCTATTGGTATAGAGGCAGCGGTTGTATTACCATATTTCATAATATTATTAAATACTTGGTCATCACTTAAACCAAAACGCTTTTGAATAAATTGTGCAATACGTAAATTAGCTTGATGCGGAATCAACATATCAATGTTTTCCTTTTCTAAATTATTTTTTGCTAAACCTTCCATAATCACTTCACTAAAACGAACAACTGCATTTTTAAATACAAACTGCCCATTCATGTGCGGGAAATAACTTTCGTCATTAGGATCATTATCTGCAAGAATATCACTTACCCAACGTTTACCCATTCCTGGTGCTACTAACACTAACTCTTCAGCATGTTCTCCTTGACTATGTAAATGCGTTGATAAAATCCCTTTACTATTATCTTCTTCTCGTGTTAATACTGCTGCTCCTGCTCCGTCTCCAAAAATAACAGTCACTCCACGACCTCTCGTTGTTTTATCTAAACCTCCAGAATGCAGCTCACTACCAATAACCAATATGTTTTTATACATACCTGTTTTTATAAAATTATCGGCAACAGATAACGCATATACAAAACCAGAACATTGGTTACGCACATCCAAAGCACCTACTGTTTTAATATCTAAAGCATGTTGCACTTGCACACCTGGACCAGGAAAATACATATCAGGACTTAAGGTTGCAAAAATAATAAAATCTATATCATCTTTATCTATTCCAGAACGTTCTATCGCTTGTTTAGCTGCTTTAACTCCCATTGTAGCAGTTGTATCACCAGAGTCTTTCTCTACCCAACGTCTTTCTTTTATCCCAGTACGTTCTGTAATCCACTCATCGTTAGTATCCATCATTTTAGATAAATCCTCATTTGTGACCACGTTGTCAGGTAGATATTTACCTAAACCAATAATTTTCGAATTGTACATTAAATTATATTTTTATTAGATCTATCGATTCTTTTCAATTAAAAAAAATAGTACGGCAATTTAATGCTTTCAATAATAAAGATTTCACAATTATATTTTATTCGTTATGCGTGCATAATACTTTAAAACAATTCTCAAGTGCCATCTTGTCATATTTAAGCAATTGGCATTTTTGTTGACTATTAACTATTCAGAAATTAATAAGAGATTTTCGCTTAAGCGGAATTTAAAAAATAAATAACATCATGGCAAAAGGAAGTATTAATGTTTCAGTAGAAAACATTTTCCCATTAATTAAAAAATTCTTGTACAGTGATCACGAAATATTTTTACGTGAACTTATAAGTAATGGTACAGATGCAACATTAAAATTAAAGCATTTAACGACTATTGGCGAATCTAAAGCCGAATACGGAAACCCAGTAATCGAGGTTAAAATTGATAAAGAAGGTAAAAAACTTCATATAATCGATCAAGGTTTAGGGATGACGGCGGACGAGGTTGAAAAGTATATCAATCAAGTGGCTTTTTCTGGAGCTGAAGAGTTTTTAGACAAGTACAAAGACAGCGCTAAAGATTCTGGAATTATCGGACACTTTGGTTTAGGGTTTTACTCTGCTTTTATGGTTGCAGAAAAAGTAGAAATTATTACTAAATCTCATAAAGAAGGAACAACTGGTGCACACTGGACTTGTGATGGTTCTCCAGAATTCACTTTAGAAGACGCTGATAAAACGGACAGAGGAACGGAGATTATCTTACACATCGCAGAAGATTCTCTTGAGTTTTTAGAAGAAGCACGTATTAGCAGCTTATTGTATAAGTATAACAAGTTTATGCCTATTCCGATCAAATTTGGAACTAAAGAAATAAACGATCCTGAGCATACTCCAGCAACGACAAAAGATGCTGAAGGTAAAGAAACTACTGAACCTCAGAAAAAAATTACTGTAGATAATATTATTAATAATCCTACTCCAGCTTGGACTAAACAACCAGCAGATTTAACGGATGAGGATTACACTAGCTTTTACAGAGAGTTATACCCTGCACAACACGAAGATCCATTATTCCACATTCACTTAAATGTAGACTATCCATTTAATCTTACAGGTATTTTATACTTCCCTAAGATGTCTCAGGATATGGCAATGCAAAAGGACAAAATTCAATTGTACCAAAACCAAGTATACGTTACAGATAATGTAGAAGGGATTGTACCAGAATTTTTAACGATGTTACGTGGTGTGATTGACAGTCCAGATATCCCATTAAACGTATCTCGTAGTTATTTACAAGCAGATGGTGCTGTTAAAAAAATATCATCTTACATCTCTCGTAAAGTTGCAGACAAATTAAAATCGTTATTTAACAATAACCGTGAAGAGTTTGAAGCAAAATGGAATGACATTAAAATTGTTATCGAATATGGTATGTTATCTGAAGACAAATTCTTCGATAAAGCAGATGCCTTTGCATTATACCCAACAGTAGATAATAAATACTACACTTACGAAGAGTTATTAAACGCGATCAAAGCAAAACAAACCGATAAGGATGGTAAGTTAGTAATCCTATATACAAGTAACCAAGAAGCGCAACACAGTTATGTGGAAGCTGCAAAAGATAAAGGTTATGAAGTATTATTATTAGATAGTCCTATTATTTCGCACTTGATGCAAAAATTAGAATCGACTAAAGAAAACATCACTTTTTCTCGTGTAGATGCAGATTCTATTGACAAGTTAATTGCTAAGGACGAAACTACAATTTCTAAATTAGACGAAGCGCAAACAAAAACGTTAGACGAGTTATTGAAAGCAGTGGTGCCTTCTGATAAATTCATGGTCCAATTAGAAGCTATGGACAGTAACGCGACACCATTTATGATTACACAACCAGAATTTATGCGTCGTATGAAAGAGATGCAAGCGTCTGGTGGTGGCGGTGGTATGCAAATGTTTGGTAACATGCCAGAAATGTATAACCTTGTGGTTAATACAAACTCTGAGCTTGTTAACGAGATTTTAAATACTGAAGCTAAAGACAAACAAGCCGATTTAATTACGCAAAGTTTAGATTTAGCCCGTTTATCTCAAGGTCTTTTAAAAGGAAAAGAATTATCAGATTTTGTTAAACGTAGTTATGCTTTACTAAAGTAATCTATATTTAAAGTCGTTTTAATATTATAAGCAACGCGAAGCATATTAAAACAAACCGCTTTAAATAGTACTATACCGCTTTCGCGGAAATTAAAAAACCACCTTTCGAGGTGGTTTTTTTGTTTAATACAAGTCAATAGATTAAAAAAAAAACATAGCGTACTAATTATTAAAAGCTTTTATTATTTTTGTTAAATTCACATAATAAACCTACTTTTAGTAAATGCCTGATACGCCTCCTCAAAACATAGAAAAAGCTAATGTGTTACTTACAAAAGCTTATGCGCAGCGTTCATTAGATTTACAAGAGAGTATCTTACTTGCCAAAGCCGCCTTACAAATTAGTAGAGACCTTGACAACAAATACGTAATAGCGCGTAGCTTAAATCAACTAGGTTTGTATTCCATGATAAATAGTGACTATAACGACGCTATTAAATACACCAAAGAAGCACTATTTATTTATAAAACCATAGGCGACCAAAATGGTGTGGCAGACTCCAAATACACCATGGGTAGCATACATTACAAAACTGATAATTACCACCAAGGCTTAATTTGCCTGATTGAAGCGATGCGTATTTACAAAAAGCGTAACGATTATCGGAATCAGTCCAAAGTTGGTAAAGCAATTGGTACTGCTTACGAGTATATTGGTGATCAATCCAATGCGTTTACATCTTACAAAGACGCTATAAAAAATGCTAAAAAAGTAGGTTGTATAAATCTAGAATCCAATGTCTACAATAACCTATCTGGGTTATTACTAAAAAAGAATAAAACTAGATATGCCTTACGCATGATAGAGCACTCTATTGCTTTAAAAAAGCAATCCGGAGATACTAGAGGATATGGTTTTGCACTGTACGGACGTGGTAAAATACATTTTGCTTTAGGTGATTATAAAAACGCCGAAATAGATTTTTTAAAAGCCATTGCGACTTATAACAAAGTAATCGAAATAGTGGGAGCCTGTATGGCCTATAATAAATTAGGCAAACTACACTATAAAGTAGGCGACCTCAAAAAAGCAGAACTAACAATAATTAAAGGCTTAAACCTCTCTATTACTTACAATATTTCGATAACAAAAATAAAAGGATACCATCAATTATATCTTATTTACAAAAAAGGAAATAAAATCACTAAAGCCTTTAAATATCTAGAGTTATACCTAGGAGAAAAGGAAGTCATGATGAATACCCAAACACAACAAGTTATGGAAAACTATAACTTGATTAATAAAACTAACGAATTAGAAAACGAGGCCTTGCTTCAAAAGGAGAAACAAAAAAGCATTGATAAAAAAAATAATGACGACTTAAAAGCGGTTAAATTACAGCAAGAGTTTCTATCGGTTATGAGCCATGAGATACGGACTCCATTAAATGCCATGACCACTATTGTCTCCATTTTGGAAGACCAAGTCTTCGGAGAAAACAAAAGACTATTAAACAGTCTTGAATTTGCCTCTAACAACCTAATAAGTATTGTCAATGACGTTTTAGACTTCTCTAAACTAGACTCAAAAAAAACAGCATTGGAGCTTGATAATACACATTTTGACACTTTTTGCAATAACATAACAAATCTACATAGCACTTTAGCACACTCTAAAGGGTTAAAATTGACCTTAAATAATAATATTCCAACAACTCAAAATTACCTTATAGATCAGACTAAGTTAACCCAGATCATTAGTAATCTTATTGGAAACGCCATTAAATTTACTCAAAAAGGACACATCTCCTTTAATATAACATTAGAACAAGAAACTCCAAAGCACGATACCATTTTAATTAGTATTGCAGACACTGGAGATGGTATCTCTAAAAAAGATTTAGCCGAAATATTTAATAGTTTCGCTCAAATAAAACCAGTCATGACCAGAAAACAAGGTGGTACTGGTTTAGGATTAGCAATTGTTAAAAAATTAGTCCAATTACATAATAGCGAAATTCAAGTAAAAAGCAAAGTACACGAAGGTTCTGAGTTTTATTTCCAGATACAACTAGAAAAAGCAGCTCCGATTATTAGTAAAATCAAACCTGAATTACACTTGTTAAAAGATAAGGTTATACTATTAGTCGAAGACACCTTGATGAATGCTATTCTTATTACAAAAGTATTATCTAAATGGGGTGTCAAAACAGAACATGCCATTAATGGTAAAGTTGCGGTAGAGTACTCAAAAAAAACAAAGTATGATTTTATTTTAATGGACTTACATATGCCAGAAATGAATGGTATTGACGCTACCCAATTAATTGCAAAAAAAGACAATTTAAATAGCACCACGCCAATATTTGCGATCACAGCAGATGTTATGACCACTAAAAACAACAAAACGCATTCTGATTTATTTGCTGACGTCCTTTGGAAACCTATCGAATTTGAGAAGTTATACCTAGCTTTATCCAATGTCCACCAGACACGGTTGCAGTAAGTCTACTCTTAGTACTTTGGCTATAATAGCTTTCAACTAGCAACTTTAGTAAGACCGACGAATAAGCATATAACAATCTTATTTTATTAGAAGGACAACACCAATCAGAAGATAAACTCACATTCTGAATAAAAAAATGTATCTGAGCCGCAATAGTTGCCGTTTATAACCTTTGATCAAAAAAATACTATGCATGCATTGTATTTTACACAAATAAAAATTACCTTATACCCTGTAGCCTAAAAAATAGGACTTTACTTAATTTTTAAGAGCATCATATAGGCATTAAAAAGAGAGACATTACCTTTTTAACTTTACTACATTTTTCAATTTAGACTCAGTAACACTATCCTTTTAAATAGTTTTCACAAAAGTCTGACAAAATCGTAAAATAGCTTTGACATAAAACAACACACACTAAAACACACACTAAAAAATGAAAATCAAAAAAATCCTTGTTGCTAATAGAGGTGAAATAGCTATTAGAGTACTACGTGCTTGTACGGAATTAAACATTGCTACAGTCGCCATTTACACTTACGAAGACCGTTACTCCCAACACCGAAATAAAGCTGATGAGTCCTATCAAATTGGAGACGACAATCAACCCTTAAAACCATATTTAGATATGGATGGCATTATAGATTTAGCAAAATCTAAAAATGTAGATGCCATACATCCTGGTTACGGTTTTTTATCTGAAAACTCCGAGTTTGCAAGACGTTGTGCTCAAAACAATATCGTTTTTATTGGACCAGATCCAGAAGTTATGGATGCTTTGGGTGATAAGATTACGGCAAAAAAAATAGCAGCACAATGTCAAGTCCCTATTATAGAAAGTAATACAAAAGAACTCACCTCTTTAAAAATCGCCATTTCGCAAGCCGAGAGTATTGGGTATCCTTTAATGCTCAAAGCGGCTTCTGGCGGTGGTGGACGCGGCATGCGTATTATTAGATCTGCTGAGGATTTAGAAACTAACTTTGACTCGGCTCGTAACGAATCTTTAAACGCCTTTGGTGATGACACCATGTTTTTAGAAAAATATGTCGAAAACCCAAAACATATTGAAGTACAGATTGTAGCCGATAGACATGGTAATATTCGTCATTTATTTGAAAGAGATTGCTCTGTACAACGTCGTCATCAAAAAGTAGTAGAAATTGCCCCTTCTTTTAATGTCTCCACTACCGTAAAAGAAAACCTATACAAATACGCAGTTGCTATAGCGACCAAGGTAAGCTATAATAATATTGGTACAGTCGAGTTTTTGGTAGATCCAGAAGACAATATTTACTTTATTGAAGTCAACCCAAGAATACAAGTAGAACATACGGTTACCGAAATGGTAACAGGGATAGACCTTGTAAAAACCCAAATATTTATTGCTGGAGGTTATAAATTATCTGACGAGCAAATTAAAATTTACGGACAAGACACATTAGCAACCTACGGATTTGCATTACAATGTCGATTAACCACAGAAGACCCAGAAAATAACTTTACTCCAGACTATGGTAATGTAACAACCTATAGAAGTGCGTCAGGAATGGGTATTCGTTTAGATGCTGGAAGTATCTACCAAGGGTATCAAGTCAGTCCATTTTTTGACTCTATGTTAGTCAAAGTCTCCTCTCATGGAAGAACTTTAGATGGTGCCACCCGCAAAATGGTCCGTGCTTTAAAAGAATTTAGAATTAGAGGCGTTAAAACCAACATTCATTTTTTACAAAATGTTATTCAGCATCCCACCTTTAAAGACGGAAAAGTAACGGTAAACTTTATTCAAAACACCCCTGCCCTTTTCGACATAAAACTACCACAAGACAGAACCTCTAAAGTCGTTCAGTTTTTAGCAGAAGTTATAGTTAACGGTAATCCTGATGTCAAAAACATCGAAGAAAACAAAGTCTTTAGAAACCCTAAAGTCCCTAAATTTAATTTATCAGATCCCTATCCAAAAGGAACTAAAGATATGTTGACCGAGCTAGGTCCAGAACAATTCTGCGCTTGGCTAAAAGACGAGAAAAAAATTCATTTTACAGACACCACCATGCGTGATGCGCATCAATCGTTATTAGCGACTAGAATGCGAACCTTTGATATGCTTAAAGTTGCAGAAAGTTTTGCAAAAAACCATCCAAACACGTTTAGTATGGAAGTTTGGGGCGGTGCCACCTTTGATGTTTGCTTACGTTTCTTGCACGAAAGTCCTTGGACCCGTTTAAGAGAATTACGTAAAGCCGTACCAAACATATTATTCCAAATGCTTTTACGTGGCTCTAACGGCGTGGGATACAAAGCATATCCAGATAATTTGATCGAGAAATTTGTTGAAAAATCTTGGGAGAATGGTGTTGATATTTTCAGAATATTCGATTCTTTAAACTGGGTTAAAGCAATGGAACCAAGTATTAGTTATGTCCGTAATAAAACAGGCGGAATTGCAGAAGCGGCGTTAAGTTATACAGGGGATATTTTAGATGTCAATGAAACTAAATACAATCTAAAATACTACACGCAACTAGCCAAAGATTTAGAAAATGCTGGGGCGCATATGATTGCCATAAAAGATATGGCCGGTTTATTAAAACCATATGCAGCCACAGAGCTGGTCGCTGCTTTAAAAGACACCGTAAACGTCCCAATACATTTACATACACACGATACCTCATCATTGCAAACCGCCACCTATTTAAAAGCTATCGAAGCAGGCGTTGATGTGGTTGATGTCGCCTTAAGCGGTTTATCTGGATTAACCTCGCAACCAAACTTTAATGCCACGGTAGAGATGATGAAAGGCCAACCAAGAGCACATGCGTTTGATATGCCTAAATTAAATCAGTTTTCTAACTTTTGGGAAGACACGCGTGAGTTATATTACCCGTTTGAATCAGGATTAAAAGCAGGAACTGCTGAGGTTTTTGAACACGAAATCCCTGGTGGACAATACAGTAACTTACGTCCGCAAGCTACTGCTCTAGGATTAGCAGATCGTTTTGATGAGGTTAAAAAAATGTATGCCGAAGTTAATAAGCTATTTGGCAATTTAATTAAAGTCACACCAAGCTCTAAAGTGGTCGGAGATATGGCTATTTTTATGGTAACCAACAATCTAACCACAGCGGATGTTATGGAACGTGGCGAAGAGATTTCGTTCCCAGATTCTGTAATAAGTTTCTTTGTTGGAGATTTAGGGCAGCCCACAGGTGGATTTCCTAAAAAACTTCAAAAAATAATTCTAAAAAATCGTAAACCGTATACCAACAGGCCAAATGCACATTTAAAGCCCATCGATTTTGATTTAGAATACAAAGCTTTCAAAAAGAAATTTCAAAAAGGCTTCACACGTCCTATCGAAATGGAAGACTTTTTATCCTATACCTTATATCCAAAAGTATTTGAACAAGCACATGAAAACTATAAAAGCTATGGTAATTTAGCTTTAGTACCTACTAAAAACTTTTTTTACGGGATGAAACTTCGTGAAGAAACATTAATCGAGTTAGAACCAGGAAAAACAGTAATCATTAAATTACTATCCATAGGTATTCCTAATGAAGAAGGGATGCGAACCGTCTTTTTTAAGGTTAACGGAGAAAATAGGTTTGTCGAGATATTAGATACTTCATTAAATATAAAAGTCGAAACCAATACCAAAATAGATCCAGCAGATGACAACCAAATTGGTGCTCCATTACAAGGATCCTTATACAAGGTTTTAGTTAAAAAAGGACAAGAAGTACAAGAAAACGATCCCCTATTTATAATTGAAGCTATGAAAATGGAGACGACTGTTGTTGCTTTTAAATCTGGAAAAATAAAAACGGTCACTTTAAAAGAAGGTCAAATGGTAAAACAAAATGATTTGGTTGTGACTATTGAATAAAAACACCTGCTTTTATTTTAATCTAAAACCATCTATTTATAGATGGTTTTTTAGTTTCGCAACTTAAATAACCGCATACAAGACTGTTCTTGAGAAGAATAAATAACTATTAAAAAGGGTAGCACTTTCACAAATAAAAACACATCTTTGAAAACATAATAAACCAACCTTAAAACGGTTTTTAGATTTTAACCTTAACCAAAATTAACCGATCTTAGAGGTTCATATTTTAAAATTACAACTTAACATTTTACATCACAGCAAATTAATATGAAAAAAATAGCCTTAATTATTCTATACTTTTCAATAACGGTCGCACAAAGCCAAACTAATTTCCAAACCCTTTTGGACGACTCTAAAAAAGAATTTAATAACATAAACAGTTTAGACAGGGAAGCGTATGACAAAGCAAACTATAACCAAGTCGTTAACTTGCTAGAAAAAGCTGTATTGCTGCAGCCAAACCATCCGGAAGCTAATTACTTTTTAGGCTACACTTACAGTCGTATTAATGCCAAAGATGGCAGAGGTATTACAGGAATGGATTTAGACTTACTAATTAAAACAAGTGCTCAATTTGAAAAAGTCAACCAGTTATCTCCCCAATACAAAGGAGAGCTAATAGTCTTAGATCCCTATTCTAAAATAACTGCAGAATGGGGATCAATGGGGTTAAAATATTTGTACGAACAAAAAAAAGATTCAGCAGTTTGGGCTTTTAAAGAGGGTAAAAAGAGAGGTGGTTTTAGTAAATATAGATTAGAAGTCCTTAAACAAACCTTAATGGCTTGCAATACGGACGCTATCCTGTTTGTCTCCGGAGACATGACGCTCTTTCCTATATACTATCTTCAAACAGTAAAAAATTTCAGGAAGGACATCTCCATAGTAGACAGTAGTTTATTAAACACAACATGGTATCCTTTGTTCTTGAAAAAAAATCACAATGTAGTATTTGACATACCAGACAGTCAATTAGATAGTTTAGACTTTATAAAACGAGAAGAAAACCCAATAAAAATTAACCGTTTAACTTGGTCACCTAAAACGACTTACAAAGGATACTTACTAAGAGGAGAACGCTTATTATTAAGTATTTTAAAACAAAACAATTTTAATAAAGCGGTTTACTTTTCCAAAGGATTTGATAACTCAAGCAGATTAGGTTTAGAAAATCATAGTACAAAAAATGCTTTAGTAGACAAACTAGAAGCAACAAATAACCAAGCTCAAGATTTTAACGACTACCTAATACAAATATCAAACGTACTAGAGCTAACCCAATATATTAATCTAAATAGTGTCGATCAACATAGTTATTTAGAGCTCTACCGATTTAATATATTATATAAAATCAATACCCTTATAATTGATAAAGAAAATAAAAAAGCAGAAACACTAATGGCTATTCTTAATAAATATGCAAGTATTGAAAACACCCCTTTTCTGTATACAGAATATAATGAGATGTATAACACTATTAAGCAACAGTTAAAAGCGCAATAACAGCTACAAATAGTATCTAAAACACCATGTAATTTACAAGTGTCTATCATTATTTAAGAGGTCACTAAAAACCTAAACAATCGCAATAATTATATCGCTTATGCGGAAATTAAACAACCATTTGTTTCAGTAATTTTTTTGAAATAATTATCTCTAAAAAAACAATCAAATTACGAGTAAAAAAAAAGGTGTTTACTTACAAACAAATAACAAGCCCCTTAGAAATATCAATAAAAACACGCAACCTTTTGTAATCATATGTATCTTCTTAATAAACCAGCATTATGAAAACGATAACCTTATTATTAATTGCAGCATTGACCTTGGTTAGTTGCGATAACGACGATGACTCCAACACGCCAACATCAGAAACAACCGTTGTCGGAACATGGCAATTAACACATGTTTATATGGACCCAGGAGATGGTAGTGGTGACTTTACATCCGTAACAAGCAGTAAAACGTTAACTTTTGACGCAGACGGAACCGTTAGCAGTAATACAGATATGTGTATCGTAGCAAGCCAAACAACAAGTCCAACTTCAGGAACCTACACCACAGATGGTGAAATTAGCGTCGACCAATGTCAAAATATTACTTTGGATTTTCAATTGGAACAAAACACCCTTATGGTTTACTTTCCATGCATAGAGGCCTGCGTAGAAAAATATGAGCGTTTATAACTACGCTAAAATCAAATAGCATTTACTGAGCAAAAGTTGCTATAATCTCACTACTAAAACCCCTTTTTTTTTGCCTTTACGGAAAACCGTAAACTAGATTATAGCAACTATTGTAACTTGGCTTTGTAAAAAATATACGTAGTTCTACGTATTTCACAACAACAAGAATAGTTGTAGGTTTGTGTAATACCGCGTTGTTAGATATTACGAATAAAAAGTCACCCTAACCTATCCTATTTGCGGGATATCTGGAATAAAAGTGATTTTATAACGAGTTAGCTGCCATTTAACAAAAATTGCTCCGAATTAATTAATGAACGATAAAACCCCACACGAAAGAGCTAAAAACAAAATTGAGTTTGAAATATCAAAAAAAATTCAATCAACAATCGAATCCTCAAAAAACGGAGGTATTGGCGAACTATTTTATTATTTACACTATTTACATGTTATAAGATTAATTCCTCAAACTCAAGACATACCAGACAGTGAATTAAATATGGTATTAATATACAATAACCACTTAAATGATGCTTATAAATATTTAATTCAAATTTTTTATGTTAATGCAATTGATGTAGCTACACCAATAAATCTTAAAGATATTAGTATCAATTCTGAAATTGTACAATCACTTACTAAACGAACTTTTGAGATTAATTCCAATTATGAAAATTTGACTTTCATTACAATGTCAGAAAATCTTAAAGTTTATGGAGAAAGAGACAGATACTTACGAATGGATTTTGGAGAAGTACTCAATAATCCTAGAACAAAAAAATTCTTTGAATATAATCTGCGCATCGACCGAGATAATGAATTCCATAAACAAAACTTGCAATTAAAAGATGATTTATTAAAGAATTTTGAAAAGGAATATCAACCTTATTCTGATTTATTTAAAAATGAGCTAAATATCGAACTCAAGACATTTATTATGCTAATCGATTTTATAATTAATACAATCACGGAACAAATAAATAGTAATGAGAGCAACTTCGTTAATATTGATGAAGATAAGATAGATGTAAATGCACTTGGAACTATTGTTAATTTTGCCAATTCACTATTCATTGATAAGAACAAACTCTACTCTAACTTCGGAGATAATATTAAAAAAATTCTTAACAAATTAACTTTCGATATAAACTTATATAATGCAAATGAATTAAGATATAATCAAGTCGCACGACAACCAATATTTGATTTTGGAGATAAGTATTTAATTAGTCCTGAATTATTACTTGACAGTTTATTTATTAACCTTCATTATACATTGCTTGAGGGCTTTGAATCAAAAGAACAATACAAAGATAAATATGCATCAACCTTCCTTGATAAAATTGTTGAAGTATCAAAAAAGCATGACTTTAAAGAGGTTGCGAGAGAATTAGACTTATATCAAGGAAAAAACCAAATAGGAGATATTGATTTAATCATAAAAAATTCAAAAAATGATTTTATACTAATTGAAGCTAAAAACCATTCACTACCTTTAGATGTTTATTTTCACGATTATCAACCAACAAGAAAAAGACTATCATATCTTCAAAAGGAATGGGAAAGAAAAGTAGCTAAAAGAAGAAAACATATTTTAATTAATCATTCGAAATATGGAATACCTTCAAATTTTAAATATATTATTGTTTCGAAAAATCCAGAAATATTATCTCACTTTTCAGATTATCTAACTTTAAGTTTGGAAGAGTTTGACTATTATTTAAATCAA
Organism: Psychroserpens sp. NJDZ02; assembly: GCF_004843725.1. Classification (NCBI taxonomy): domain Bacteria; kingdom Pseudomonadati; phylum Bacteroidota; class Flavobacteriia; order Flavobacteriales; family Flavobacteriaceae; genus Psychroserpens; species Psychroserpens sp. NJDZ02. The sequence continues at coordinate 387,815 of NZ_CP039451.1, forward strand.
AAAAATCTAGATATGACCTTTCAAGAAATATTTGACGAAATATATAGAATTGATGATGATAGATTTACACCTGAACAACTTGAAAAATTGCGAACGGATTTAAGTCCAGGAACTTTTTTAGAAAGGAATAAAAACGGCAGCTAATCGAGTAGACGGCTTCGACTAAAATAGCCCGAGTGCGCCTCTCACACCACCGCACGTACGTAACTACGTTGGTCCTTTCGTCTCTATTGCTAATAGCAATACAACTCAGAAACGTATACAGCGGTTCATAAATCATCACACCAAAGCGCTTTTCACCCAGACACTATCTTCTAATTTAGACATAGGCTACAACTTGTGCTTCAACAGTGATTTTAAAGAATTGAGTCTATGCCGAGCGCAGCCGAAGTATCAGTCTCGCGTTTTGTAGTGGTATTTGCTCATTAATCAATCACAAATAGCCTTCAGATAAAACGTCACGGTTTTCTACCCTTGCGACTTACTACTGTTTCAATACCCCTGTCTTAATCGTAGCCGAAGGGTTACTCCTGCTCATAAGAGACTTGCACCCTCTAGATTAATTATTTATCTTTAGGTAAACTAAAAGAGGCCCATGTTGGCCACACAGACCTTATAAAATTAATGGCAAGTTTTAGCTTGCTTACGAAAATCTTTGCAGATTTTCTATTCGGTTTGTATTTGCTAAATTAGGTGCTGAAACACGCCACTAATCATATACAAACACGTTAGCTCCAATAAAAAATGACGAAAAAGGAATTCATTAATTTAGATGATTCAATTGAGAGTTTTGAACTTATCAAAATACTTAGTGAAGAAAAATGGAAAAATATTGAACATTTATCAAGTGAATGTGGAGGAAAACGAATTAAAGGATTAACTAAACTTGAGATAATAAGTTTTGAGAATCAACTTGGTTATAAATTTCCTCAAGCTCTCAAAAATTTTTATAAAGTTATGAATGGTTTAGCCATAGTTAATGAAAACTTTAGCGAAGATGGAGAATATCCCTTTTATCAAGATTTATATAGGTCTTTTCCGGAAGATATAGAAACTATTAAAAGAAATGCAAATTTAGAATTTGAATCTTATAATGTATCTATAGATGATATAAATTCAAAAAAAGCACCTATGATATTTAATTATTGCGGAAATAGATACTTAATATTAGATGATAGTAAACAAGTTTTATCTATACGAGGAGATTCAATTTTTTTTGGACTGAACTTATCAAAAGGTTTATCGAAAGACATATTTAATAATTTTATGGACACGAAAGTAGAAGATTTATTAAAATATAAATGGTGGTAAAAAAGGATTAAGCCAACGTCAAAAATATACTGATGATTTAAAAATAATATTTGATTATGACAATTGTGAAAAAAACCAGTAGTACACTATTAGTATTATTTTTTTTAATTATTATAAGTTCTTGTAATAGGCCTAGAAAAAACAAAGAGGAAAGCAGCACTATAGTCATAGATACTATTGTCTATGACTATAGTAATATAGAAACAAATAGGCTTAACGAAAGATATAATGGAAGATTAATAAATACACTTCCTGTAAAAAAAAATGATACTGTTTTGTTTCGTACAGACACCTTAGGTAATAGTAAAATTACAATAGCTAATAAAGCTTCAAAATTTGAAATTGAAACTTTAAATGTTTTAAATTATTATAAAACAGGCACCAATAAATTTAGTACATATCCTATTAGTATTAAAAATAAAAAGACAAAAAAGGTATCTACATTATACATTTATAGTAACTTAGGTGAGTCTGAAAGACCAGCTGGACCTAGTAATATGTCAAGTTTAGTAAACATTAAAAAAATTAATGACACTTTAGCTAAATTTGATGTAGATAATAATAATTTAAAAGATTATGATATTTTCTTTAAAATCAATAACAACAATACATTAACTATTAATAAAGTAATTATTAAATATAACTTTAGGAATGAAGAACAAAAATTTTATTGTCAATTAGATACCTTAATAAATATTAATAATAAGAACAAGTATATTGACATATATAAGCTAAAAAAAGTTACTCAAAAGGAAAAAAATTTTAGAAAAAACAATTATTGAAATCACTAAAAAAGCCCAGTTACTAATCGAGTAGACGGCTCCGACTAAAATAGCCGGAGTGCGCCTCTCACACCACCGCACGTAATATAAAAACAATTACGGTTTAGTGCTTAGTCAAAGGTCGTTGCGTGTTTGTAACATCTGATTTTCCTTCGGAAAATCCTCGCATACAAACCCGCACTATTCTTATACGTAACCGTTTTACAGCATTAAAAAGATAACTCCCAGAATACAAGAACTTCAGTCAATAAGTTCAATACTTCATTTTTTTTGTAACGAAACTGTATGATTTGTCGTCCAACGAACAAATAACATTTAGAAACAATGAAAAAACCAATTTACATAAAGTATCTATTAGCAATAATTACAGTCTTATCTCTTAATTTTCAATCAATAGGCTACGCACAAGATTTAACAAAAATTGACAGTTTATTACAGGCAAAATATCCAGACAATGGACCAGGAGCAACATACTTGATTTCCAAAAACGGAAATGTTATTTATAAAAAAGCATTTGGTCTTGCAAATCTAGAGTTGAATGTTCCTATGAAAACAGACAATGTTTTCAAAATAGGTTCTATAACAAAACAGTTTACTGCAATATCCATTTTAATGCTTAAGGAAAAAGGTAAACTGAATTTGGATGACGAAATAACAAAGTATATTCCTGATTATCCTACAAATGGAAATAAAATAACAATACATCACTTGTTGAATCATACTTCAGGAATTAAAGATTATACTAAGATCAAAGGTCTAAATGCAATTTCACAAAAAGACCTGACTCCTACAGAATTAATTGATTTTTCTAAAAACGAGCCTGTCGATTTTGTTCCTGGAGAAAAATTCAAGTATAATAATTCAGGATACGTAATATTAGGCCAAATCATTGAAAAAATAACTGGACAGTCTTATGGTGAATTTGTTGAGGAACAAATTTTTAAAAAACTAGAAATGAAAGCCTCGCAATATGCAAGTCAGAGAAAGGTAATTAAAAATAGAGCTTCCGGCTACCAAATGAGCGATAGTTATACTAACAGAATGAATTTTAGTCTTACTTTATCGTATTCTGCAGGTTCATTGATGTCTACAGTTGATGATATGTTTAAGTGGCAAGAAGCAATAAAAAATCATCTTTTAGTTAGTAAAGAAATAACTGAGAAAGCATTTACGAACTATACATTGAATAACGGAGAGCATACTAACTATGGTTATGGATGGCATATTAAAAACATAAACAACGATAAAACTTTTGAACACGGAGGTGCGATTTTCGGATTCAAATCAATGGGTGTTTATTTCCCTGATTTAGATATTTATGTAATTGCGTTATCAAATTGCCTTTGTAATTCGCCAACCAAGATTACAAGAGAAATAGCAGAATTGGCTGCGAAAAACTAAACGGAACAAAAGCCAACTTGGCATTCACCCACATTACCAACAATGCAAAAGTATCAAAAAAAACAAACATCTAATCAAAATCAGCAAATAGCACTGCTAGAATAACCCACACTACAATCTCACAATTAAAACTTTTTTTTAGCCTTTACTAAACCGTAAACTAGGTTACAGCAACTGTTGTAACTTGGTTGTTGTAAAAAACATATGTAGTTCTACGTATTTCACAACAACAAGAATAGTTGTAGGTTTGTGTAATACTGCATTACGGGATATTAGGAATAAAAAGTAATTATATAACGAGTTAGTGTCCATTAGACTTATGATAAAAAAGAAAGTATTAGAAAACATAATTCAAAACAAAGTTCCCTCTATTATATTAACAAAATTAGAAGAACATGGATTTAAATATTTAAAATCACAAAAAATATTTAAGAAGATCTCAGATGGAATAGAATATCAATTGAGATTATTAACACAGCAATCAACATTAGAATATATAGAAGAAAGTGATGAGCCAAGAATATATTTCTCCATAGCAGGTAGCATTAAATATATTGAATATGAAAAGTGGTATAAAAAAAAATTTGATGAAGAATCAAGAATGAATATTGGAACAAATGGAATCAAAGTTTATATCGTTCCAGATATTAGTGATTTTGATTCATCTTCATACTATGTTCCATCAAAGTCTCAGGCTTTCAAATCAATGGTTACAAAATCATTGATTACAGGTAAAGAAAAAGCTGAACCTCTCAATATTAACGAATATATTGAATCTATACTTTTTAAACTACTTGATGAATTAAATTCTAAATCAAACCCAGAAGTTTTATTTGAAAAACGTGAGTTTCCGCTACAATATACTTTTTTAATGCATTTTTACGGTCACAATGAACTTGCAAACAGCCAAATTAGTAAGACACATAAATATTATTTAGATAAAATAGATAAAGAGGAGAATCCCAAGAGAGTTATCCAAATGTTTGAGAAATTCCTAAATGATGTAAAGAAACTTAACGGTTTGGAATTAGAAAACCCTTTTAAGCAGGCAATTAAAATCAAATCGAATCTTAATGAGAGTAGATTGAATTTTCTTCCAAATTCTGGATACTCTGAAAACCTCAGAATTGATATCAGAAATGTTGATTTAAATCAAGTCTTGTTGAATACCAACGGGGAGATTATCTTATACATTAATAATTCAAAGCTCTTTATCCTGAATTCAACTGGTAACCTTAAAAGCGAAATTACTATTCCGATTCAGCAAGGGTTTAATAAACTTAATTGGGAAATACCGTTAGGATATGAAAAGAAACACAAAGTTACCTATGCCAACAATTTACTTATTTTCGATAATGGTACAGTTATAGAACTTAAAATTCCAAGACAAACAAAAAAAAGTAAACACAAGCAAAGCTCCAATTTTAAGGATGTAAAATTTATAGATAATAATATTTATGTAACTTATCACAAAACACTTATCAAGTATTCAATTGAAGGTGAATTTGTTGAGCAAAAAGAGTTTGAATACGTTCTTGAAAAAATGGTTCCATCAAAAAAATGGGTAATTAGTGCCAATCGAATTTTTGATTTTGACGGCAATTTAAAACATGAATATAAAGTTGGTCATGGAAACAGCCAATGGAAGATATCCAACAGTGAAGACTCAATAACTTTTTACGGCTATTCTACAAAATCTCAATATTATGAGTTTGAAGGCAAAAGTAAAACACTTTGGGCTCACCCTACTTTTAAAAAAGGTTATAAGGAAACTTTATATTCTGATACACATCATAATTTTGATTTGTCAACTTTGACTTTCTCCCCAGATGACTCGATTATGGTTGGAAGTGGGCATCATGGGAAATATGTAGCATGGAGAAGGAAATCTTTTGAACGTTTTGAATTAATTCCTCAGGATGAGGTTATAGCATTACTGAAACCATCTTCTATGTCAATAAGAAAAGGAGATGCTATTATTAATGTTGAAAGTAAGCCAGAAATTGTAGAAATAGACAATGTAAAATATTTAAAAAATAGAAGCAATAGTGCAGGAGAAACATTTTTTATAGAAGAAGGAGAATTCTTCGTTTTCGATATACCTTCTATAAACTTAATTACAGTATGGAATAAGGATTTTCAAAATATCTTCTACGAAAAGTCAAATGGCAGTATCGAATTTCATGGACAGAATCAACTGACTGAAAGGAACAAAGATGAACTAATTGTATATAAAAGAAACGGACACTAATCGAGTAGACGGCTCCGACTAAAATAGCCGGAGTGCGCCTCTCACACCACCGTGCTTACATAACTAAGCTGGTCCTTTCGTCTCCATTGCTAATAGCAATATAACTCAGGAACGTATACTGCGGTTCGTAAATCAACACACCAAAGGGCTTTTCCCCCTTGGCACTATCTTCATATTTAGGCATAGGCTACAACTTGTGCTTCTATAGTGGTTTTGAATAATTTAGTCTATGCCGAGCGTAGCCGAAGTATCAGTATCGCGTTTTGTAGTGGTATTTGCTCATCAATCAATTACAAATGGCCTTCAGATACAACCTCACGGTTTTCACCCTTGCGACTTACTACTGCTTCAATACCCCTGTCTTGAGCGTAGCCGAAGGGTTACTCCTGCGCACAAGAGACTTGCACCCTCTAGATTAATTATTTACCTTTAGGTAAATTAAAAGAGGCCCATGTTGGGCACACACACCGTATATAATTAATGGCAAGTTTTAGCTTGCTTACGAAAATCTTTGCAGATTTTCTATTCGGTTTTTATTTGCTAAATTAGGTGCTGAAACACGCCACTAATCATATACAAACACGTTAGCTCCAATAAAAAATGACGAAAAAGGAATTCATTACTTTAGATGATTCAATTGAGAGTTTTGAACTTATCAAAAAACTTAGTGAAGAAAAATGGAAAAATATTGAACATTTATCAAGTGAATGTGGTGGAAAACGAATTAAAGGATTAAAATGGAAAAAAGGATTAACTAAACTTGAGATAATAAGTTTTGAGAATCAACTTGGTTATAAATTCCCTCAAGCTCTCAAAAATTTTTATAAAGTTATGAATGGTTTAGCCATAGTTAATGAAAACTTTAGCGAAGATGAAGAATATCCGTTTTATCAAGATTTATATAGGTCTTTTCCGGAAGATATAGAAACTATTAAAAGAAATGCAAATTTAGAATTTGAATCTTATAATGTATCTATAGATGATATAAATTCAAAAAAAGCACCTATAATATTTAATTATTGCGGAAATAGATACTTAATATTAGATGAAAGTAAACAAGTTTTATCTATACGAGGAGATTCAATTTTTTTTGGACTGAACTTATCAAAAGGTTTATCGAAAGACATATTTAATAATTTTATGGACACGAAAGTAGAAGATTTATTAAAATATAAATGGTGGTAAAAAAGGATTAAGCCAACGTCAAAAATATACTGATGATTTAAAAATAATATTTGATTATGACAATTGTAAAAAAAACCAATAGATTACTATTTGTATTATTTTGTTTAATGGTTACAGCTTCATGTAAAAGGACTACAAAAAACACAGAAAGCAAAAAAAATAACATTGTTATAGATACTATTCTATATGACTATAGTAATATAGAAACCAATAGACGTAATGACGGATATAATGGAAGATTAATACACACACTTCCTGTAAAAGAAGGTGATACTGTTTTGTTTATTAAGTATGCACAAGAAAAAGGAAGTAAAATTAATATGAATTACAAAACTTCAAGTTTTGTAATTCAATCTTTCAACGAATTAAGTTATTATAAAACAGGCACCAATAAATTTAGTACCTATCCTATTAGTTTAAAAAAAATAAAAGACAAAAAGGCATCTACATTTTACATTTATTGTAATTATGGTAAGTCTGAAAGACCAGACAGCCCTAGTAATATGCCACGCTTAGTAGATATTAAAAAAATTAATAACACTTTAGCTAAATTTGATGTGTACAATGATAATTTACAAGATTATGATATTTACTTTAAAATTAATAATAACAATACATTAACTATTAATAAAATAATTATTAAATATAATTTTGGAATTGATGAGGAAGAATATTATTACCAACTTGATACCTTAATAACTATTAATAATAAGAATAAATATATTGACCTTTACAAGTTACAAGATGTTACTGAAATTAAAAAAAACATTAGAAAATACAATTATTTAAATCACTAAAAAGGAAAGCCCAGTTGCTAATCGAGTAGACGGCTCCGACTAAAATAGCCGGAGTGCGCCCCTCACACCAACGTACGTACGTAACTGCGTTGGTCCTTTCGTCTCCATTGCTAATAGCAATACAACTCAGGAACAAATACGGCGGTTCGTAAATCATCACACCAAAGCGCTTTTCACCCTTGGCACTATCTTCTAATTTAGGCATAGGCTACAACTAGTGCTTAAATAGTGGTTTTGAATAATTTAGTCTATGCCGAGAGCAATCGAAGTATCAGTCTCGCGTTTTGTAGTGGTATTTGCTCATTAATCAATCACAAATAGCCTTCAGATAAAACGTCACGGTTTTCTACCCTTGCGACTTACTACTGTTTCAATACCCCTGTCTTAATCGTAGCCGAAGGGTTACTCCTGCTCATAAGAGACTTGCACCCTCTAGATTAATTATTTATCTTTAGGTAAACTAAAAGAGGCCCATGTTGGGCACACAGACCTTATAAAATTAATTGCTAGTTTCAGCCTATTTACGAAAGGCCTCGCAGACTTTCTATCTGTGATTTATTTGCTAACTTTAATGCTTAAATCACGCAACTAATCTTAGACAAGCGCGTTGGTAAAAATAGAAACACACTGTAATTCAATTAATTAAAATTTTCATAATTAAAGAATATTTAACAATTTTAGAATTAACTATATCGTCTTTTGACTTTCAATCAAATTTGTGCTTATGAAAAATATTATCCTCATCATTTTTACAGTCTTTGGACTCAACTCTATATTTGCTCAAATTGAACAGAATATTTATGAATTGAACTCAATGGAAAACCTTTTAACCGAAGACATTAAGGACATTTTAGATATAAATTTAATTGATAAAAAAGTTATCTTCTTGGGAGAAGCTGAACATCACATTGGTTCGGATTTTTTAGCTAAAACTGAATTTGTGAAATATTTAGTTTTGGAAAAAGGATATAAAGACATTGCTTTTGAAGGCGATTTTTTTGGGCTTTATTTTGACCATAATAAAATTAATTTATACTCTTTTTGGTCTCGTTCTGTTCAATGCAATGAGCTATTCGAATTTTTAAAAGAACATAATGTAACTATTTGGGGTTTTGATAATCAAATGGGCTCTGGTTATACTTGGAATAATTTCACAAATAAACTGACTGAATTTCTACAAAATAATTCCATTAGTTTTGATAAAAAATTTACCGAAACAACTGAAAATTATATAAAAAATAGAAAAAAGGCAACCAAAGTTATTGGTAAATCAAATTTAGAATACTTAATCACTGAAGTTGATAAACTAATAAAAAACGAAACAGTAATTAAAGATAAACTTTGGTCTCAATTTTTGAAAAGTTACAGAAGCGACATTATTATAAATTCAACTCATAAAAGCAATAAAAAAGGAATACCCGTTAGAGACAGTCAAATGGCAAAAAACCTAGACTTTTTGGTTAAGTCAATGCCTGAAAAAAAGTTTATTGTTTGGCTAGCCAATGCACATATGACAAAATATGAATATGATTTTATGAAAGGCCAAACTATGGGAGGTCAATTTGTAAATATGAATCCTAATATTTCTTATCACATTGCTATTTCATCAATCCATATGCCTTATAGAAAAGAAAAATGGATAGAAAAATCAAGTAAAGACTCTGAAAACTTACTTCACTATTTACCTTCAACTGAAAAAAATTATTTTATTGACTCAAAACAAATAATTAACAAAAACCCAGAATATTCGGAAAAAATATTTGAGGGAATGTTTAATCTAGAGGAAAACAAAACGAATTGGTTCAAACATTTTGATGCATTAGTTTTTATATCAAAAGGAGAAAAAGTAAAATATCCGAAATAAAACACTGCTGCTAATCGAGTAGATCGCTCCGACTAAAATAGCCGGAGTGCGCCTTTCTAACTAAAAGAAATGATAGTAGCTATTCAATCTAATACTTCTCTTTTGATTATGTTTCATAAGATACTTTCATAACTTGCTTTTACCCATAGGGTATTCCCTCATTTTAATAATTAGGTATTTTCCCTAATGCATTGATTCTTGAGTTTGCTCTTATATTTTCCACAGTACGACGCTCTGAGTCGTTCCAACATTGAGATTGATATTTGCAAAGCTTGATTCAACAATAAAATCACAACACCACAACAAACAACCACTACCCTGTTTCAAAAAAAACAGTTAACTTATAACCGCAAAAAACAAATTAGTCTTAAATTAAGTATATTGTAATTAAAACACATTACTATGAAACTTTCAAATATAGTATTAGCAAGTCTTATAGCGTCCTCTGTTAGTGGTTGTATGGAAAATAACAAATCACAAACAGAACAACCTATCGCCCACCAAGACTCGATTAAACATATCGTGGTAACACCAAAGGATAGTGTTACTACAAAACCTAAAACTGAACCTGTTATGGTTTTAAAAGATTCTATTACAAGACCATCTATACGTCCAAATGGAGATAAACCAATAAAACGGCTTGGTAAATGCCCTGCATGTGGGATGGGATAATCCTAAATTCAAATTAACTATTTTTCAAAAAAACAACATAAATGAAACTTTCAAACCTTGTACTAGCAAGTATTATAACCACATCGCTTAGTGTTTCTGCGCAAGTAGACAGCACAAAAACAGCTAGTGTTACTGTAAAAACAAATAATGAAACATCATCTAACGCAATACAGACCGTAGTCGCTAAAGACTCTACCAAACAACAAAAAAAAGAAGCAAAAAAACAAAAAAAAGAGATTAAACGATTAACAAAACAAAAGGAACGACAACTAAAGAAACGAAATAAAAGTGAAGCGTTTATTTGTCGCGCATGCGGTATGGGATAATGAAAAATAACAAACCTAAATTAGGCTTATCTCTAATGCCTAACCCAGAATTTATAGCAGCCGTACTCCCTTTATTTGAAGCTGCTCAAGTAGAAGTTATCGAGTGGTCTTTTGATACTATACTAGACAAAACGTATCAACCAGAATGGCTTCCGCTAGTATTAAAAGAATACGGAGATAATAATAGACTCCTTGGTCATGGTGTGTATTACTCCCTTTTGGATGCCAATTGGAGCGCCAATCAAGACAACTGGTTAAAAAAAGCAAAACAAGAGACACTAACTTATAATTACACTCATATCTCTGAACATTTTGGACTAATGAGTGCTACAAATGCACATAATGGTTTTCCGCTTCCTTTTGATTTATCTGATACGATTCTTAATATTGGTATAGATCGCTTAAAAAAACTACAAAACACAGTACAACTAGATGTTGGTATCGAAAACTTAGCGTTAGCCTCCAATGCATCAGATATATTAAAACAAGGCGAATTCCTAAATAAACTTGTAACACCGGTTAATGGGTTTATTATTTTAGACTTGCATAATATCTATTGTCAATCAGAAAATTTTGATATAGATATGCTGACCATCATTACTTCATATCCGCTAGATTTAGTTAAAGAAATTCATATTTCTGGAGGAAGTTGGGACCAGGATACCAGCTTAACCAAACCTATTAGAAGAGACACGCATGATGGTTGTATCCCAGAAGCTATACTTAATATACTGCCAGAAGTACTACAACGCTGTCCTGTGTTAGAATTTATAATTTTTGAACGAATTGGCGACGCCTTTAAAGACCAAAAGGACGGTATCGACTTTAGAGCTGATTTTAACAAAATAAAAGCCATTATAGACCACACCAATTTTAGTACAACACCAAGACATTGGTCATTAAACAAACATAATCTAGACCAACCTTTAATAGATTTAGAACTAGTAAATCAACAAAATACGTTACGCCAAAACATACAATTAGACCAACCTAACGCACATCCAGAATGGGATACTGACTTATGGAAAACAGCCACTAAGCTTTATAAAAAATGGAATAAGTAATAACATCTCACTCTTTGTGGTTAATATTTAAATTACACCTCCAAAACCAAGTTACGCTTTCTTGATTACAACTACCCTTTTCATTTTTCAAAAAAAGAATTAACTTGTAACCTAAAAACAGAACAAGGTGTTATTAATACAGCAAACTAAACAACATCGTTTTGCTTATAATCAAACCAATTGAATACGCGCATTATCTATGCATTTTATACCTCACCCCAATTAATGGAAATAAAACTAAAAACAGGACTCGCCACTAAGTCATATTTAAAAAATTTCACGTTTTTTGAGTTTGACAACTTGGTTCACTTTTTATTCGAATTCTTTAGCGTTAACACCATTTCAAACAAAGACATAGAGGATACCATTTACAAAAGGATACTCAATTTAGGATATGATAATGTAAATCAAATTCCATCTAAGATTAAACTAAAACTAGAGACAAAATATACTAACCTACTTAATCAATCGCAAATTGATTTTGATATAGAAAAACACACCTATCTTTTTATAGCCAAAGTAATTAGCAAAGATGTTTTAATTACTATTGACAATACATTGATTAAAAACTTGGAGAGTAAAATACACCTAAAACCAGATAGCACAATTAGCTTTACTGAGGTGCAAAAAATGGACAACATACAATTTACAACATTATAGAATTATGGGATTATTTGATAATTTTTTTAACAACAAAAAAAACGTAACTGACAACCAAAACAAATCTGATGTAGAAATATTAATGATCGATTGGTTTAGTGAAGCCAAATTGAGTTACGATGAATATAACACCAGTTTTTATCCACAAGTGTTTGAGATTTTTAAAAACACCTCTTACATCGCTGATATAATAAGCGAATCCGAAGATGAAAAACATAATTTAGAATTAAATATTGCATTTATATATTTAATCTATCATTTTCCTGACAAGGATTTGATTAAAAGATTAAAAGCTATTTTTTATAATAACACCAATCAAAATACACCTAACAGTTATTTTACAACCTCTTTTTCGAAACAACAGTGTGCATCATATCCGGAATACGAGTTCTTCCAAAAAACCGTAAATTTAATATTCCACACCTATCTACACATCTCCGGTAACAGGAATCCATATGATGATTCCCACAAATATAAATCACTTAAATTTTCCTTCCCTGAAGGGTTTATCCGTGTAATGGATTTTGCAAAAGACATAAAAACAGAAAACAAACTTTATGTTTTTTTAGGTTTTTATTGTTACAAACAAAATGATTACTCAACCAGTCAGTATATGTCTGCAACAGACAAGGTACAGAACCATTTAAAAGATATTGTTCTTAAGGAGATAAACACATTAAATAAAAGCACTTATATTCAACTAGATTTAGAGCTGTTTCAAGAATTTTTCGATTTGTATTATTATAAAAAAGGATTTAAAAAATGGACCAATACTAAACCTAATCAAAGACAAGATTTAGGGATTTTGGACTTTCCTGATTTTGTCAATTTCATAGCTACAAATGACACCAATCTATTAGTTAAATATTTATTATTATCCTTAAATTTAAAGAGCTTCTACACTGATGACTTTTTAATAAAAACGGTTATTTATTTAGAAAATCAACTAAAACCAGATGAAGATATATTTTTAGATTTTTTGACTATTTACCCTGTTTATAATGAGGTCATTATTGACAATCTATACATACCGTTAGCAAAAAAAATTGGAATACAGTACCATAGTGAAATAAGAAAAAAACTGGAAAACATTATTTTAAATCAATCCACTAAAGCCAAACACCTCACATTTTTTAACGCGCTAACCAATACCATCCAAGATAAGATAGAGAAAGAAATCGCACAAGCAAAATACACAGGATCAGTTGCGATTATTGATACTGCACATGGTTGGACTGCCTTTTTGGAGGGAGATAAAAACAAATCTATTAAAAGCAACTTTAAGGAAGTCACAAAGATTATTGATCTATCGCTTGTAAAAATTAAATCAGGCTACTACGATGATGCTTATCAAACCGTTATAGAAATAAATCTAAATGGAGAGACCCAAAAAATTAAGCATGAACATATTAACGCCATTTTATTTAATGAAAATATAGGATATCAATTAATACCTGTCCCATTTAAGATAATGGAAGTTATAAATGACAAATACTATAAAGGGACCAAATATTTTTGTGGCTTACAATTTTTAAACCAAGAGCAATATAATTACCTGATTTCAACTTATTTAATTGGAGATTTTCTAGACATAAATATCGAAAAAAATTACTCAAACTATAATTTTGCCAATAACAATCCGCTAACATTTAAAGCATTTACTTTAGAAAAAACTAAAAATGTGTCTACCAATGCCTTTTTGGCTGACAATAACTGGAAATGGTTTAAGGAAAAATATGTAGACCAGCTACCCTCTGCAAAACAATGGTATGACTTAATGGAGATAATAATCAGTTTTTCAGGAAGTAAAAAGCCGACAAAAAAATGGAATACTGAAATAGCTACTGCAATAAAAAAACATGGTGAATCTTTGTTTTACAAAGAATTAAGAACATTAATTGACAGCTCGATAAAAGAAGATTTTTGGTATTTTGATTCTAATAGAAATGCTCTAAAAGCAATAGCATGGACTTGCAGCTTATCAAATGATGCGGTGTCATTGATTATTTTGAAACAAATTATTTCTAATTCATATACAAAAGTACCTAATGTAGGTCCAAGATCTGGAGCAATTGGTAATTCTGCTTTAGAAGCTCTTATTGTGCATCCAAACCCGGATAGTTTTGGGATATTAAATCTATTAAGAAATCAAACTAAATATGCCCGTTTTGCAAATGTATTAGACAAATACATAGATAAATATATTGATCATTCTGATGAAGATGAGCAACAATTAGCAGATAAAGCTATTCCTGATTTCGATTTTAACAACGGAGAAAAAATTGTGCAATATTCTGGCTTTGCTGTAAAATATGTAATCAAAAACAAAAAACTAAGTAAAAAATGGATCGTAGATGCAAAAGAAACAACGACTACACCAGCTTTTATAAAGGAAGAAAATGCAAAAATACTAAAAGAAGTCTCTTCAGAATTTAAATCAATAAACACCTTTTTTAAATTAACCAAATCCCGAGTTAAAACCTATTGGCTTAACAATAGACAATGGGATTATAAACAGTGGAATACCAATTTAAACCATAACGAAATGTTAAGTCCATGGCTTAATGGATTACTATGGAAAAATAAAACTCAAGAGTCTACTTTTATGCTATTGGATAACAAAGTCATAAATAGCGCTAAAAAAGAAATTAAAATAGCAGATAGCGACATTATCGCCTTATGGCATCCTGTAATGTCTACAAGTAATGAAATAATAGATTGGCAAAAATTTGTATTAAAAAATAAAATTGACCAATCGGAAAGACAAGTATTTAGAGAGTTTTATCCTTTTTCTGATTCAGAATTAAAATTAGATGACACCTCAAGGTTTAATCATCACTTCTTAACTGTAAAAAAACTAATGGCTATTGCCAATTCCGCAGGTTGGATTTTTACCTACGTACATGAAGATGTCAATTGGCCTAGAGTCTATATAAAAGCACTTGATATTACGGCACATCTTAAATGCGAATATAACCGCAACGATTTTGCAATCCCCACGAAAGGCTTTTATTTTACTAAAAATGACACACGAAAAATTTCTTATAATGATAAGGTTGAAAAAATTATGTTTGATAAAATACCAGAAACAACACGTTCTGAAATATGTAGAGATATAGACTTATTTATCGCTACAACAAGTGTCGCCCATAATATTGAATTATCAGAACAAACAGAATTACTAAAACAATACAGAGAAGATTTCTCTTTTGGTAAATTTTCTGACAATGCACAAGCCAAAATAAGAAAACAAATAATAACCCTAATTGGAGAACAAATAGGATTAAAAAAAATCAACTTTGAAAAAAACTACTTATTAATTGATGGCGAATTAAATAAATACACAATTAATTTAGGTAGTGGTTTTGCACAACTAAAAGAGACAAAAAGACACATTCCAATTATACCTAATACAAACGTTATTAAAAAGAAGATTAATAAATATGGAGCTATCACAGGTGATGACACATTATATATCATATTAGCTAAAGCATTATTTCTGCAAAATGACGCCGACATTACAGATCAAAAAATACTGCAAATAATAAAAAATAAATAATGAAAAACATCTATATCCTATGCTTAATAGTGTTTATGAGTTGTCAAGACAAGACGGCAACTAAATTACCTAGATTTGACTTTAGTAAGACAAAATACTTCTTAGCAGAAAGAGATTGTTGCAGTAATATGGGTGATTATATGCTATTTGAGTTTAAAGATAAAAAGGACTCATTAAAAGGAATAGCAACCCACATTAGTTTTTTTAAAGACAGTCCAACTGTTATTAAAGGCACACTCAAAGACTCTATTATTAAATTCACTTATAAAGAGAGCGGAAGAAAAGACTCTACAGCTTATGGAATAATTGGAAAGGATCAAATTAAACTTCAATTAAATGGTCATAACAACCTTACTTTAAAAGAGATTGATTCTATAACCTATTACACAAAGTATTTAGAAGCACATCCTAAATTATTAACGTTACAAAAAGATACAATTATAGGGGATTATCTTTTCGAGCTGAAAATAAAAAATTGGAATTCGAGAACTAAACATGGTGTATCCACAATAACGATTAAAGACAAAACATCTAAAGCGGACATTCAGCAAATTACATCAGAAGCATTTTATTTTTATAATAAAGATAAATTGTATTTTAATTATTACGAAGATTATAATTTTGATAATATTACGGATTTATCTTTTTATACTGGAACCAATGGACCGTATGCCTCAAATAGCTTTAATTATTATATTTATGACAAAGCAGAGAAAAAATTTATTAGAAGTATTGCTTATGAAACCATAGCAAACGCAGTTTCGTTTGAAGTCGATACCGTTGATAACAGGATGCTTAGTTATAACAAAGGAAGTTGTTGCATGCATTATGCAGATGCTTACAAATGGGTAAATGATACACTACAGTTAGTTAAAAGTCTTTCCGTAGATAACCAATACAAACATAGGGTTATTTTAAAACAAAGAATTGATGGACAATTAAAAACAATACTAGATAAACCAGATTCCCATTTTACAGAACAGGACATGACTAAAATCTACGATAGTTTTTAAAACAGACTAAAAAAAATCTTAAAAAAACTAACATCATTTACTTATATTACTAACCTAACATAAGTAAACACCCCATTATAGACTACATATTACTATGACGACACCTTTAAAAACACTACTTGTTATTTGCACAACCTTATTTTGCACGCTTTGTTTTGCACAACGCCATTATACGGTTAAAGCAAAAAACGGACTAATTATAAGAGAAAACCCAACCGTTACTAGTGAGCGGCTTGGTAAGCTACTTTACGACTATCAATTTGAAGTAGATCAAAAAGAGGTTAACAAATTAGATACCATTAGCGACATCGTTGGACGCTGGATTCTAGTTAAAAAGGACACCATAAAAGGCTATGTATTTGATGGCTTTATGCAAAGAGCATATAATACAAACGCTTATAGATTATACGGTCTGGTTAAATCTGTAAAAACGCACTCCTATTATACCAGTAATACAGAAAAAATAAAACAAGGGAAGCATATTAAATTTAACAAACAGGGCAAAAAAACGCAAGTCTATGAGTATGATGACCAATGGGTATTAGATGAAGAGTACGTTTACAACAAAAAAGACCAATTGATATCCAAATATAAATACGACGTCATTACCCAGTATAAATACGACAAGAAAGGTAATGAAACAGAGCAACTTCGTTTTGATAATAACAAAACGCCTAAGACTAAGTTTTTAACTACTTACGATAGTCAAGGTAATACGATGTCTTCTGAGTATTATGACTATAAAGAAGAGAATAGCACGAAGTCGATTTACACCTATAACCATGCTAATAAACAGACTAAAGCGACGCATTATAATGCGGATGGAAAATTAAACAGCACCTATTTATACGACTATTTAAAGGATACTATTTTAGTGAAAAAATATAAAATTGATTCTGAAAACAATAAAAGAGTCGTCGCTGAAAGACTACTAAATGATTCTTTAGGTTTTATAACCGAAAAATATGTAGAATACTTTCCAAAAGAAACCGAGTATAACAAAGGTAAATTATACACCTATAACCAAAAAGTGTATGATAAACAACATCAATTAATAGAAACAACGACCTACGAGGCGGCTGAAAGTCAGTTTCCAAACATTGGGTTTTCTGGTGGCGGTGGTAATTATGACGAACGGTTCGTTAAACAGTATCACAATGGAGAAATCACCTCTTTTAAAAACTACAGAAAACTATATTACAAACAAAAAGACCAAGAAGTATTAATAGAAGCGATCAATTACAAGCATAATTATTCTGATGAGCTATATCACAGCTATTATAGTGATTTTAAGGAATCCTATAGAAATGAATATTACTACGACTATAACAATACGCTAATAAAACATATTGAATATGGAGACGATCTAAAAACAATAAGAACCACCAAAGATTATGCTTACGTTTTTGACAACAATGGTAATTGGACCGTAAAAAAGATATTTGAAAATGGTAAATTGTACCAAGTGTATAAACAAGAATTGGAATACTATTAATACACACTAACTCCTGTTTTTTATTAAACAAACGTCACAGCAATACTTATTACAACACATAATATAAACTTAGCAATTAAAATTAAGCTATCAATTAAACCTCAACCGCCATTCAAAATACAGCGCAAACTATCAAAACCACCTAATTGGGTGGTTTTTTTTTATGCCTTTACGGAAACCCGTAACGCATACTTATGGCAGTGTTGTAAATTACACCTGTCCAATAAATATACGTAGTTCTACGTATTTCATAGGAATTAGATTAGTTGTAGGTTTGTGTGACCTAGACTCACAGGTTATTAGTGCTTAAGAGGTATTTATATAATTAGTTATCGGATATTAAGTAATTAGGTAACTACTTAACGAAAATTAAAAACTATATGCAAAAAAAAGAAATAATTAGAGATACAATAGTAAAAGTTATTCAACCGATTTCTGACAATTCAGAAATATATAAGGAGATTATTAATTCCCAAAGCCAAACATATAATATACTAATAGTTGTTTTTTTAGGCATAATTGCCCTATTCGCAGGAGCAACTTGGCTTTATAACAAAAAGATTGTCAAAACGGAAATAATTAAGGAGACCGATAAAATATTTCAAGAAGAAAAGGAAAAATTAATAAAGCAGTTTAAAACAGAATTTGAAGGTGAATTGAATTTCGTCAAAGGAGAAAGTGCCAGATTATTTGCTAATAGTATTAAAGGGGGAAAACCTGGAGACAATTCAAATAAGTTTTATTGGTGGATGCAATGTATCAAATATTACAAAGCAATTGATAAGGGAAAAGCCGTACGAATATCTACAGAAAAGGCATTGTATGCCTTAAATAAATGTATTGAAACCAAAGAAAAATCAAAAAACTATATTTTAGAAGCATATCCTGAATTAACTTCTAATTTTTATGACATAATAGAAATTATTCCTGATGCATTGGATAAAGAGAAATCTGAAATAAAAAAATTGACCGATGAATTACTAAAATAACTTTTATTAAAACCGCATAAAAAGAATTGTGTTTTGATACTTAATCAAAAGTCATTTCGTGTTTATAATGTCTAATTCCCCTTCGAAAAACCCTCACAAACATATCCACAACTAACCATATAATAATACGTTGGCAGAAATAAAAAGAACCTAAATGAAACATATTGAAACACTTTTAACTGAAATGACAATAGAACAGAAAGCACCTATTGTAAAAATTTTAGGATTAAAAAGTAATAACAATAAATTAATTAATGAAAAGTTAAGTAAAATTTTACTTCCTGTTGGCGGTTTTTTACAAACACCTTTAAATTATAATCAATTCGTTGAAAAAATAGCAACTGCTAATAATGAAAAAATTGATTTCTCATTAGGAATTGCAAGTGCAGAAAAAGAGTTATACTTAAAACTATTTCAACAAGAATTTGAAAAATTAACAGAAGAAGAAAAAGATAATATTAATAAAGAATTAGAAAAAGCTGGATTGGATAAAACCCAAATAAAATCTTTGAGCGGAATATCTGCACTTGGAGCAGCACAACTTTCAGGTTTTGGAATTTATCTTTTAGCTTCATCTACTTTAGGAGCAATAACTTCAATTATAGGAATCACCTTACCTTTTGCTTTTTATACAGGAATGTCTTCAGTTATTTCATTTGTGATAGGTCCTGTAGGTTTTTTAGTAATGGGTGTTTTAGTTTATAGAAGTTTCAAAAATGTTAAAAGTTGGGATGAAGCTTTTGACCTACTTAAAGCTTCTTGGAATGGAATAAAAACTTTTGCTATTGGAGACACAGCTCGAAGTGCTTTAGTTTTTAAATATTTTGCAGCAACAAGAATTGTTCTGACAGAAAATTTACGAAATCAAATAAAGGAAAACTCTTCTCTAATAAAGATTAAGAAAGTTAATATTTCAAAAATTGAAATAGAAATTAATCATAATGAAAATGAAATTGATCTGTTAAAAGTCAAAATAGATAATTTTAAAAATAGGATTAAAGAAAAAATTAATGATAAAAAATTAATAGCAAATGATATTTTAAACTCTGAGAATGCATCAAAATTAAAATTATCTAAAATTGAGAAATTAAACAAATGAATAAGTCCTTCTATTAGCACAGTGTTTAATTAATTGATGCTTTTTGTCTACTTACAAGCATTCCTTCGGAATATTCTATCTGTAATTTATTTGCTAACTTTAGTACATAAAACATGTAACTATTTTACATAAAACCGTACCAATTAAACTCAAAATGAATGACTGAAAGAGAAATTATTAATCATATTGATTTATTATTTAAAAAAATAACAGACTTTAATGCGTTTTCGATTAATAACATTCTGTTTGAAGAATTAAAACCTGATGAAAAAAATAAAGATAACGTCAAAACATTCCAAATCATTATAAAAGAAACAAAATTATTTGGATTGAATAATAACTTGTTTAAACTATATAATGACAATGAATGGTATTCTTTAACTGAAAAAGGAAAAGAATTAAAACTATCTAAAAAAGATTTTATAAAATTCTCTAATGGCATTAATAAAACGAAATGGTATAATGATAATTGGATTGGATACGTTATTGCTTTAATAGTTTTATTTTTTAGTGTTTATCAACATTTTGAAAAAAGAACATTATCAAGTAAAGTTGATTCTTTAAAAAAAGAACGAGACTCTTTGAATAACCAAATAGAATTTCATAAAATTGCTAATTACAACTTGAAACTAAAATTAGAAAAAAAAAAAAAAATAACACAACCTGTTTCTTTAAAATAATATATGTGTAAAATATCCAGAAAACATAAATTTTTACCTAAAGACACTTAATATTGTTTCAGATAACGATGAACAATTAAATTCAGAAAAAAACAATAAGAACTCCTTACAATCAACCTAACAACTCTTTCCATAATTAAAAGCCCTCTGCTCACACCACCATACGTAATCTAATTCTTTAAGAGGACTATTATTTCCACCAATATAGCCCTCAGAAACACATAAAACAATCCACAAATCATCACTTCAAAGAGTTTTACACCTTAAACACTATCCTCAAGTTTAAATACAAGCTTCAACTTGTGTACATATCCAAATTTCAAAAAGAAAGGCGCTCAGCCCTTCCTTACTTCAGACACCAATAGCGTTTGCTTAGCCGGGTAAACAGACCTTTGTTTATGATTCCTGAGAGCTCTGCATTCTCTAAATTAATTATTCCCCTTTCGGTACATAAAAAAATGTACATGATAGACATATACAGCCTTTATCATTAATTGCTATTTTAAGGCTAGTTACGAACATTCCTGCGGAATATTCTATCTGTGATTTATTTGTTAACTTAGTTGCTTAAACCGCCCAAACTAATCTTATACAATCACGTTTAGGGCATAAAAAAATAAGATGAAACAAAGAACTTATCTATTGGCTATAGCTTTTATCTTTTTATATTTCTTTATTTGTACGGCACAAAATATAAATAAAACCGAACACAACAAGACGACCTATTCAAGTAAAAACAGAGGATGTGAACCTATAGCATATCAATATGGAGACCATTGGACTAACTTCTCTCCAGGCACTTTTAATGCCACTACATTAGTATATGAATCAACGGAATTAAATGCTAAAACAATTGATACTTTACCCTTTAATACATCGGTTAATATACTTGCCGAATATCCTGATTATTTTCTTATCTGTACTCAAAACAGAGAAAGTGGTTATGTCAATAAAAAAGAGATATACCTCCAGTCCATTTTTTGGGGACTTAAAATGCGCACCTACTTATTTGGTATAAGCGCGTATGGCACCAATGATGAAACTAGTTGTGACAACAGTAAATTACAAGTGATTAAAATAAATGATAAGAAAGAAATATTAAATGTATATCAAGATAGTATTTATGGCAAGGATTATAGTATCAATCAAATACATAATTCAGCGTTAAAAAATTCAGAAGCATTATTTCATCTTAGTTATCACTGTTATTCGGGAATAGGAGTTGAAGTAAATAATTTTATTGTTGACAATGGAGAACAATTGTCTCGTTTAGTTTTAACAAGTGGCTCAGGAGACGGTGGTATTTTCGATCAAAGTATTGTTTATTTGCCATTAACATTAACAAATGGAAAAAAGATAATTCTTGCAAAAAATGGTGTTCTAAGTATTAATCAAATAACCGCAGAACCAGAAATTTTTCCTTATCCAAAAGATTTAAAAATACCTATAGAAGAATTAATAGTTGTACAAGATATATCTGAAGAATACATAGATGGATATAAAACGGACGGAACAATGGCACGAGATATCGTAACTCATGCAACAACATTTTACCAATGGAACGGCACTACATTACTTAAAATAAAAACTTTAAAAGGACACTAAGAAAATGAACAAGAAAGAAAACACCCTATATAATAAACAGGAGTAATTAGCAGTTAACTTGAAGATAATCAACCTTTTTTATGGTCCTCAAATCTTTTAATTTGCTATACTGGCATTGAATTTTTAGTAATTACTATCCAAAACAGATTTTTTCAATTTATGTTTTATTTACTAAATTGGGTGTTTAAACCTCGAAACATATCAAATACGTTATATGCCAACTAAAAAATCAACCTTTAAATGAAATATTTAAAAATACTTATGCTTATGGGATTTTTATCAAGCCTATTTGGTTGCAGTCAAAAAAACAAAAAAGCAGAAAAAGAATCTGATATTACGACACTACCAATTACCAAACCCGTTGAAAATATCACAGCAACTATTGACCAAAAAGAAAGAAGAATCAAATCTGAAAAAATTTGTAAATCTAAAGGTATTCCCATTTATAAAAACCCTAATTCACTTTTTGTCGAATCTGAGAAAAATGTAGTATTAAGAACTAAAGACCAAGTTGTAGACAGAGCATTAGCATTATTATATTTAGGTTTAAAAAGTGAAGGATTAGAAAAAATTCATTTAGATAAAATGGATAAAGATTTTGAAATTTCATCAAAACTAACTCCAACCGAAAAAGAATACGCGTCCGCAATACATCCAACAGAACAACAAAATACAAATGCAAATTGGAGATATGAAAGTTTACACGTGCTACTTTGGTCACTTGGTTATATTGACACGTTAGTTTACCCAAACCAAATGTGCAATGTTTCGGATGATGTAAAAATTGTATATCAATTAGGTCCAAAAAAATTTAGAGAACAATCTAAATTAAGAAGTAAAAAAGAAATTCTTGACCAAGCAGATTTAATTTTAAGATTTGATTGGGCTTGCGTAAATGCTAGAGTAAAACAAGAAGAAGCTCCAGGAGGTTTAAATACAAGTGTCGTTTATGAAAGACATTATGCTTTAAATTGGTTGATTAAGTTTATGAATCTACATTGGGATAATGTAACAACAGATACCTAAAAAAATGGCATACAACACGCTGAAAAACAATACGGGTTTTATACTCAAACCAAAAGCAATACCACTTAATAAAGGATACCAAATTTAAATATTTAAGAAGTAATACACCCGTAATGTAATGTTCATCCTCTACCCTACTTTTTTTTATACACCCCCGATAACAACCATATGAGAGCAACAGTTTTAATAACGTTTATCTTATTCAATTTAAGTTTTCAGAATAAAAACGTCAAATTAATTAGTCCAAATAAAAGTTTTGGAGCAATTACAGCATCTGTTTCTGAAAAGGAATTAATTGAAATTTATGGACAAAAAAACGTCATAAAAGATTCAATTGGTATAGGAGAAGGACAGTTTGAATTTGGCACAAAATTATTCCCTAATTCTATTGATGAAGTTACTATAACTTGGAAAAATAAAAAAGACAGAGTAAATCCAAAATTAGTTAAAATCAAAGGAGAGAAAACAAATTGGAAAACTAAAGAAGGCATTACACTTGGAACAGATTTAAAAACATTAGAAAAACTAAATAAAAACTCTTTTAATTTACTAGGTTTTGGATGGGATTATCAAGGGACCATAACAAACTGGAATAATGGTAATCTAAATAAAACCGTTGCGCTTAAAAATGGTTTTTATATTCGTTTAGAAAATTCTAATTTCAAAGGGACATTGACAACTAAAGAGTCTCAAGAAATTTATGGAGACAAAGTCATTAGAAGTTCTAATAAAACAATGCAGAAAATAAATCCAAAAGTTGCTATAATAGCATTGATTTTTCAGTAATTACTTTCCAAAACAGATTTTTTCAATTTCTGTTTTATTGACTACATTAGATGTTTAAATCACGTAACAACACCTTTACGCATAACCTTCGCATTACTACTCCAACAGCAATAACAAATAAAAATTATTCGATTAAAAATAAGGGTGGTAATATAAATTTAAGAAACTGTAATAAAAATCTAACACAACAAAATACGACGCTACAATAAAATCTATATGAGCATATCTTCTTATCATTTGGTCAAAATTCCATTTTCATTAGCGATAAAAGGAATGGTATCAAACCTAATTAATAAAAACACTAAAGGCCTTATCTATTCGGAATACATGACCGCAATGACATTAGGCGCCCCTATCCTATCTCCGTCTCGTTTTTTAATAAGGGAGATTGCCTTTTTTGCACAATGGGAAAACGAAGAAGCTCTTGAAAACTACTTAAAAGAGGATGCGTTTGGTAAGGTTTTGGCCAAAGGTTGGCACGTCAGACTAGCATTTATAAGAGAATGGGGCGGTATTACTGGCTACAAAATACCAAAAGAAAAAGCTAAACTGGAACAACCATCCGCTCCTGTAGTTGCTGTAACAATCGCAAGAATGAAACCTTTAGCACTCCCACGGTTTTTACATTGGGGAAGACCGGTTGAAAAATTAGTACGTGATCACGCCGGAACGTTATTATCATTAGCTTCATTTAAGTTTCCAAATACAGTGTCTACCTTTTCGGTTTGGAAAACGGAACAAGATATGTCTAGTATGGTTCATGGTCATAGCGCAATGTCTAAACCAAAAAGACATGCGGATGCAATGAAAGAAAGAGAACGAAAAAACTTCCATTTTGAATTCGCAACTTTACGATTTAAACCACTCTCAGAATTTGGAACTTGGAAAGGAAAAGGCAATTATATCCCTAACCTAAAAGCAACAAAATAAATGGCCATTGCTTTATTAAAACAAAATTTTCAAGATTGGATAACTCAACAATGGGTCATCCTATTTGGTGAAAAAATTATTGCTAGTAACAACCAATGGTTATTAGGGCCTTTTGGTAAAACGGAAGGCATTGGCGTAAAATTTATAACGCAATTAGCAAAAAACGAACAATTAATAATAGACAAAAAACAAGTTAATAAAGGGCTATTACATTCTATTAACCTATTAAACTTACCAGCAAAAGAACGTAACAAATTATCTAAGGATGTCATTGATTTTTACGAAAACACCAGTAATTATAATTTTGATTTAAAAGTAAAATGGAATCCAGTATTTAAAGTCTTTGGAATTTTATTAAAGATATTATTTAGCAATCGTATTGAGCAGTTAAATATACCGTTAAGCAACAGTAAAGAATCCACAACTTTAAAAAGTGAAATAATTTATTTAATAGACAAAAAAACCAAAAAAGTTAAACGAACGATATGGTTAAGGACTTTCCAAAAATCTAAGCAAGTTGTTTATTCCGGAATTTATGAAACGTGTAAAATTCCAAACGGAAAAAGTTGTTTAAAAGCTATTTTCCCTTTACCCAACGGAAGCGCAACCGTTATCTTAGAACCAACAGTAGGTCCAAATGGAGCACTCATTTTAAATTCGTCTGGAAGAAAGATAGGTGATAGTGGTTTTTACTTTCTATTAAAAGACTCTAAAGGTAATTTATGGACTAAATTTATTAGGTCATTTAAAGACCAGCTGATTGTCAGTTCTGAAAATGAAAAAATAACAGCAATACAGACTTTGACTTTGTGGAATTTAAGAGTGTTACAGTTTAAGTATAACATAGAAAAACAACATAAAATACCTGCAAGCGCTATACAAACTGATATTACTCCAATAGATTAAGCTAATTAACACATTTGATTGTATTATTTATTAAGATTGAATGCTATTTTAACACGTTTAAATGGATGGCTATACTCTTTTGAAGCATTATTCTTTTTAGAAATAACCCCTAGTAGTTAAGCTTTCCTTTTTTCTCTCTTTTGTACAAATAGTACATACGTTTAAGATTATAAACCAGATGTTAGTCGCTCTGCATCCTCAAACATTCCCAACACTGAAACTTAAAACAGTATAGATTCCAGTTGTCAAATTTCACTTGACATTCAGTCAGCAGCGAAGCATCTAAAAGCCATCCAATCTCGTGATGTATTTTTCGCCTTTGTAAAAAATAGCTCCTAATCAAGCCTCTATTCTAACTTGTTGCTATCCAATAAATATACGTAGTTCTACGTATTTCATAAGTATAGTAATAGTTGTAGGTTTGTGTAACATCGTTTTTATAAGATCTCAACAATAATTATATAACAGGTTACTCCACATTACGCGACGCACTTAAAAACACAAAATATAATGTTAGAAAATAAAAGTGGGGTGATCCAATAATCCGAAAAGCAATTGTTTTTATAAACTATTTGATAAATAAAAAACCGTTAGATACAAGTTTAAATAAAATAAAAAAAATGAATTTCAACTCAACGCTTTTAACAATATCTAATACCCAATTATATATTCACAAAGATGCAGATACTATTTCACAAAAAGCAAAATTAAGATCTGAACAGTTAGGAGTCATTGATGATAACTTATATTCTGGTCATTCTACAATGACAAATTACATCTACATTGATAGTCCC
Source organism: Psychroserpens sp. NJDZ02 (assembly GCF_004843725.1). NCBI lineage: Bacteria > Pseudomonadati > Bacteroidota > Flavobacteriia > Flavobacteriales > Flavobacteriaceae > Psychroserpens > Psychroserpens sp. NJDZ02. The sequence goes on from NZ_CP039451.1 coordinate 415,010, forward strand.
ATAGATAAAATGGTAAATGTTCTTGTCACTTACGACGTTTTGTACTTTTTGGATGACTTTTTTGGAGAAGACACCAATACTGGACAATTACCTGAAATAGATAAAATATTAGAAATATGGAAAGGTAAAAAAACACATCATTCTGAAAATAATAAAATCAATAAATTATATACAGCTATTAACTACATAAGCACTACGCTAAGAGCAGATAGCCCTGAAGATTTCTATACTAAATACACGGCGTCTGTCATTGAGCATTTATCGGCTTCATTGACAACAAAAACATTCACGACTGTCAACGAATATATCTCTATAAGATTAATTACGGGTGGCATGTATCTTCTTATTGATTTAATCGAATACGTACATTCTATTTACATCACCCCTGCACTCATTGGCAATAAAAACCTATATATAAAAGACCTATGTACACAATGTGCGCTAATAGGCGCGTTATCCAATGATCTGTTCTCCTATGCTAAAGAAAAACATAGTGATTATAACCTAATCAATGCCTATTTAGTAACCAAGGAAGCCTCAGACTACAATCAGGCTGTAATTAAATCGATAGACAAAGTAAATCAAATACATGCCGATTTTAAAACAACGATGATAAAAGCTAGACAAACGCCTTTACCTTTAAAAGATAAATTAACGGTAGACAAATATTTTCGTGCATTAGAAATTATTGTAGCTTCCTCATACCATTGGCAAAAAAGAACTAACCGCTATTACCATTCAGAAAATGTCTTTGAAGATATGAAAACCTCTACAACCGCTATTAAAAACATGTGTCTATAAGGAAATAATCTAACGAGCACTCTTACTAAAATCAGATAAATCGATCGACGTCTTTCTTGCTTAAAAGCATCAAAATCATTGTAGTTTTGTATCACATAGCTTTACAAGATATCAGTACTTAAAAGGTACTATATCTTGTTATATTTGAGAGATATTAGTAATAATTATATAATCACGTTATATCTAATTTAAGAGATGAATCAAAAAAAGATAATATTTAGTGGAATAATAGTATTTCTAATCGCTATTGGATTGTGGTACTATGGTTTTTTTAACCAATTTAATTACTTAACTGCAAAATCTGATATTAAAAACAATACACCTCACAAAGTATTAGTAGGCGAAGCAATCATTTCACCAATAGAAATGAATAAAGTAAGTCAGAAATACGGATTTAAAAACGTTGGATTTGGATGCTTAGTCAGCGGAAGTGAGCTAAACGGAATTGAGAGCTACAACTCTGAAATCGACAAATATCTAAACAAAAAAAATGGACCTAATTGGAAATTTAAATATAAAAAAGACATTGATTCTATTATTAAATTAAGTAAAATTCCTAAAACAGCATTTTGGGTAGAAAACAACCAAAAAGGACACTGGTTTAATTTAGATTCGATCCATAGCCATAAAAACAATGCAATGATTTCGATTTATGATAAATCAGGAAACTTAGTAATTAAAAATAAGTTTTTTAAAATATGTCCCATGGATCAACCTAAGCTTATTGATGATCTAAAGATGGAAATTGATTTTTATGACGGAAAAGACATTCAATTAAAAGACAATTGTTATTTATTACAAAAAAACTAGTAAACAACACCGTATAAAACAATAACTGTTTTAGACTTAATAAAAGGTCATTCCGATTTTATTACTTCCCATTTCACTTCGGAAAATCCTCGCATACAAAACCACAACTTTCCATAGTCCTAACCGACAATCCAAACGTAACATTCCATCCTCAGCTGTCATTCAAAGCGCAGCAAAACATCTAAAAACACACAATCTCGTGTTTTTTTGTCTGCCTTTACGGAAAACCATAACCATTACTAATCAAGCTGTTGTAACTTGCTGGTATTATACAAATACACGAAGTTATACAACTTTCAAACGTATAAGAATAGTTTTAAGTTTGTGTAACCGAGCTTTACAATATATCAGCATTAAAAAAGCGTTATATCCTGCTATATTTACGGGATATGAATAATAAAAGTAATTATATACCGAGTTGTACTTAATGCGAGACAAAAAGTCGCACATCGAATTTAATTGAACCTTTTTTCGTATTTTTGGTACATATATAATTCACAAGAGATAAAATGTCCCAAATCAATAAACTTGCAAAACTTCCACCAAAAAGAGAAAAAGTAGAAACTATTGAAATTCTTCGTCAATTGAGCAAATCCTCAAATTCACTAGGAGAATTAAAAGGAATTGCTAAAACTATTCCTAATCAAGAAATGTTGATAAATGCTGTTGTCTTACAAGAAGCTAAGGATAGTTCGGAAATAGAAAATATTATTACAACACAAGATGAATTATATAAAGCTTTAGCTACAAACATAAAACAACCAACTCAAGTTAAAGAAGTTATAAATTACAGAAGTGCTATTTTTTCTGGTTTTGAATTAATTCAGAAACAAGGATTTTTAAAGCTAAAAGATATCGAAACTATTCAAAAAACCATTATCGAAAATAATGCTGGAATTCGCTCAATGACTGGAACTGTGCTAAAAAACGATAAAACTGGAGAAATTGTCTATACACCTCCACAAGAAAAAGATGAAATTTTAGATTTATTAGGAAACTTCTTAGAACATTTTAATGTCATACATAACGATTTAAATCCACTAATTAATTTAGCTATTTTACATTATCAATTTGAAAGTATTCACCCTTTTTATGATGGAAACGGAAGAGCAGGAAGAATACTAAATATTTTATACTTAATTACAAACGACCTTTTAGATATTCCTATTTTATATTTAAGCTCATATATCAACGAAAATAAAGCAGATTATTACCGTTTACTAAATACCGTTAACAATAAAGACGAATGGTCTGAATATATAATTTATATGCTAAAAGCTGTTGAAGTAACATCAAACAGAACTATTGAGAAAATAAATTCAATTAAAGTATTATTGGATAAAACTATAATATTTGCTCAAGAAAAAGAACCTAAAATTTATAGAAAAGAATTAATTGAATTACTCTTTGAGCAACCTTATTCTAAAATAGAATTTGTTGTAGAAAAATTAAACGTAGAAAGAAAAGCGGCTTCACGATATTTAAAAAAAATGGAAGATATTGGAATATTAACTTCTCAAAAAATTGGAAGAGAAAGTGTTTACGTAAATACAAAATTAATAGAAATATTAAAAAAGCACTAAGTACAATGAAGTAGACAACTCCGACTAAAATAATCCAAGTGCGTCTCTCACACCAGCGTAATTACGGCGGTTAGTAAATCCTCACACACAAAACCACAACTTTACATAGTCCTAACCACCCAACCAAACCTAGAACTCCAACCTCAGCTATTATTCAAAACAAAGCGAAACATCTAAAAACACCCAATCTCGTGTTTTTTTTATGCCTTTACGGAAAACTGTAACCATTACTAATCAAGCTGTTGCAACTTACTGGTATTAAATAAATATACGTAGTTCTACGTATTTCACACGTATAAGAATAGTCGTAGGTTTGTGTAACACAACTTTACAAGATATCAGTACTAAAAAGGCGCTATATCCTTTTGTATTTACGCGATATGAGTAATAAAAGCGATTATATAACGAGTTCTACGCAAGCTAAAAAAATGAAAAAACTACCTTTATTAATTCTAATCTCATTTTTAATTCTGAGTTGCTGAGAAATTAGTCGGACTGAAAATTTACTTGTCAAAGTCGATAGTTTAAAAATTGAAAATGATTCTCTAATCAAGGTTTTGGGCAAGGAAAAGCTTAAATCAAATTATTGGTTTGACGCAGAATATGACGGAATAAAACTAATTGAAAGTGGAATTTCTAACCCGGAAGAATTAATTGAAAACACAATCCGAGAAAAAACAGAACTAATACCTATTGAAGCAGTATTAGGTGGAAAGATGCATTTCGGGAATATTCAGGTTTTAAGTAGTGAGTGGTTGATTGCCGAATTTGACGATGGACATGTTCAGGGAAGAGGAATTTATGAATACACGATGAATAATAATGGTGAATTGGAATTTAAATTACTGAATTCAATAGTCCCTGAATAAGTAAAAGCCAGCATACAATCGAGTAGACGGCTCCGACTAAAATAGCCGGAGTGCGCCTCTCACACCACCGTACGTAAGCAACTACGTTGGCTCGAAAATCCCCGCATACAAAACCACAACGTTCCATAGCCCTAACCAGCAATCCAAACTTAACATTCCAACCTCAGCTGTTATTCAAAGCGCAGCGAAACATCTAAAAACACTCAATCTCGTGTTTTTTTTATGCCTTTACGGAAAACCGTAACCATTACTAATCAAGCTGTTGTAACTTAGCGGTATTAAATAAATATACGTAGTTCTACGTATTTCACACGTATAAGAATAGTTGTAGGTTTGTGTAACAGAACTTTACAATATATCAGTACTAAAAAGGCGCTATATCCTTTTGTATTTACGGGATATGAGTAATAAAAGTGATTATATAACGAGTTGCCATTCATTAAAAAAAACGCAAGAAAAATAGAATATATGAAAACAAAATTAACAACATCTCTACTCGCTCTTTTATTTGTATTCTCATCGAATACTTATGCTGCCGAATATAATGGAAGAAATATTGACGGAATTGAATTCGACTGCTCAGCATATTCTTATGATACAGGTAATTGGTATTATGTGACTGTCGAGTTTTCTGGTGACGAAGCCACTATTACTTTTAGTCACGGTGGCTACATAACATTAACTTTAGATGATGAAGAGATTGATGCCCCAGGTTCAATTGATGCATATGATTATGATAAAGGCATATATTGGGAACTTGAAGTTGATGGAATAGATTAATTATGAAAAATTTATTAATATTTTTTGGTTTAGTTTTCTCTTTAAGTTTAAGTTCTAAATCGCACACTTTCATAAAGTCGGAAACAGTTAATTCTCTTTCGAATATAACTTTAAACAAAACCTTAACTTCTAATAGAGTTTATATTTGTGGTGGTAATTATGCGAAAAAATTTCATAGTAGAAATAATTGTCGTGGACTAAATAATTGTAGAAGTAAAATATATTATTATGATTCTCAACAAGAAGCAATAGACAATGGTTACAAGTATTGTTTAATTTGTTGGAAATAAAGACATTGATTCTATTATTAAATTAAGTAAAATTCCTAAAACAGCATTTTGGGTAGAAAACAATCAAAAAGGACACTGGTTTAATTTAGATTCGATCCATAGCCATAAAAACAATGCAATGATTTCGATTTATGATAAATCAGGAAACTTAGTAATTAAAAATAAGTTTTTCAAAATATGTCCCATAGATCATCCTAAGCTTATTGATGATCTAAAGATGGAAATTGATTTTTATGACGGAAAAGACATTCAATTAAAAGACAATTGTTATTTATTACAAAAAAACTAGTAAACAACACCGTATAAAACAATAGCTGTTTTAGGCTTAATAAAAGGGCATTCCTATTTTATTACTTCCGATTTCACTTCGGAAAATCCTCGCATACATAACCACAAGTTTCCATAGCCCTAACCGGCAGTACAAACTTAACATTCCAACCTCAGCTGTCATTAAAAGCAAAGCGAAACATCTAAAAACACCCAATCAAGTGTTTTTTTTTATGCCTTTACGGAAAACCGTAATCATTACTGATCAAGCTGTTGTAACTTGCTGGTATTACATAAATATACGTAGTTATGCGTATTTCACACGTATAAGAATAGTTGTAGGTTTGTGTTATATCATTTTACTAGAATATCAATAATAAAAAGACATCATATACAGTTATATTTGAGGGATATTAGTAATAAAAGTGATTATATAACAAGTTAGCACCAATTATGAACAGAACCAAAGCCATGCCTATTCTATTTTTTGCTTTAATTCTGTTAATGGCATTTGATTTATCACCCGAGAAACAATTTGATAAAAACGAACAAATACTGGTTTCATTTGAGGTGAAAGACAAAGGACAAATAGATATTTGCAACAATTTTACAATAAACTTTGTTTCTGACAGTAAAGTATATAAAAGTCAGGTTAAAGATTGTATTCTTTTAATTCCGAAGTTTCCCAAAAAACTAAAAACCATAATTATTGAATTTAGATTTGAAAATTATATTTTAAAATTTGATGATATCAAAACGGATTGGCTAAATCTAAATCAAAAGATGAATTGGAATTTCAAAATTGATTTTCCGCCTTTTGATGAAGAATTGAATAACGAAACTCTGAATAAAGAAGACTTAAAAATGATTTATTATTTTCAATTTAACCCACTGGAAAGAGGAGAAGGTATTGAGATTATAAATCCGATTTATTAAATTATTGACAAATTAACAGGTGCTAAAACCGTATAAAAAATTGCTAGTTTTAGGGTAACCAAAGTCAGTTGTTCGTTTGCTAGCTTCTAATTCTCCTTCGTAAATCCTCGCATACAAAACCACAACGTTCCATAGCCCTAACCGGCAATCCAAACGTAACATTCCAACCTCAGCTGTCATTCAAAGCGCAGCGAAACATCTAGAAACACCCATTCACGTGTTTTTTTTACGCCTTTACGGAAAACCATAAAAATTACTAATCAAGCTGTTGTAACTTGTTGGTATTAAATAAATATACGTAGTTCTACGTATTTCACACGTATAAGAATAGTCGTAGCTTTGTGTAATAGAGCCTTACAATGTATCAGTAATAAAAAAGCCTTATATCCTTTTGTATTTGCGGGATATGAGTAATAAAAGTAATTATATAACGAGTTGTAGTGCATTACCAAAAAAAATAAAAAAATGTTTGACGGAAAAAGTTCTAAAAAAATTGAATACTTAGAAGAAGAAAGAATAAAGATTTGGGAAAGACTTTCTGTACTTGAAAAACAAGTTTCTGAAAAACCGTCAGATATTGAAAGAGAAGCTAAACAAGCGTCAAGAAAAGCAGCTGAATATAGAAACAAAGCAGAAACTAGACTAGACGAAGCGAACGAAATACATTCAAAATTAGTTCATATAGAATCTGAAATTGATATTAAATTAAGTGATATAAATTCAAGTCACAGAAAATCAATCGAAATCAACAACGATTTACTTGAAAATAGCACAAAGTTATCCAATCTTGTAACTAGAATAAGTGAAGTTTTAGAAGAGCATCCAGAAATCGAACAAGAAATTGATAAATTAGATGAATTAATATTAAAAATTGAGGAGAATTCTAGTAAAGCGAATACTACATATAAAGGAATTTTAACCAAAAAAACAGAAATAGATGAACTTCATAGAGAAATACTAGGTTATGAAGATGAAGACGAAAATGGGGAATTAATTAATGTAGAAGGTTTACAAAAAGAACTTGAAACATCTTACAATCAATTAACGGAAAAATCTGAAAATTTAGAAGAAAATCTTGAAAATTTAAATCAGACAAGTAAAGGAAACTACAACGATTTTATTAAAACAAATCAAAAAGATATTGATGATCTAAAATCAAATTCAAAAAAAGAATACGATAAAATTAATAAGCAAATCGAATCATTACTTCCAAATGCTCTAACAGCAGGTTTAAGTTCTGCTTTTGTAACAAAAAAAGGTGAAGAAGAAGAATTATATAAAGAATATAAAAAGAGTTTTAATTATGGGATTTTATACATTTCACTATCAGCCTTATTACCGATTACAATAAGTGTTGTTTATCTTTTATCTGGAGCAACTTTAACCGATACAATAGAAAGAGCACCAAAAATAATGTTAGCTTTTCTTCCACTTTATATTCCATTAGTTTGGACAACTATTTCAGCTAATAAAAAGGTCAACTTATCAAAACGATTGATAGAAGAATACTCACACAAACAAGTGTTAAGTATGACAATTGAAGGACTTTCTAAACAAATAGAAAACATTGAAGATGCAGATATGTCAGAAGAATTAAGAATAAAACTTCTGAATAGTTTCTTAAATGTAACAAGTGAAAATCCTGGGAAATTGATTTTAAACTATCAAAAATCTGACAATCCATTAATAAACTATTTTGACCGAGATAAGAAAAAGGATAAAACAATAGTTGAAACATTAAAAGATAATACAAAAAGCATTATTGAAAAAGCAACAGACGAAATCGAAGATGGAATTATGAATAAAGGATAAAGAATTACGTACTACAATCGAGTAGACAGTTCCAACTAAAATAATCGAAGTAAGCCTCTCACACCACCGCACGTAAGCAATAACGTTGGTCCTTTCGTCTCTATTACTACTAGCAATAGAACTTACGAACGTATACGGCCATTCGTAAATCATCACACACAATCCCGCAACCATCATTAAACACAACGTTATCAATTATTTATAAATGAAAATTAAAAAGTTTTTAAAGAAAAATAAAATTTATTTTAATGTACTAACAACTTTATTATTAGGCTTGATGGCAATAATTGTTTCGTATAATTCAAATGTAATAGCCAATGAACAAAAACAGATGAGCTATTATGAGAACACGCCAGATTTTAATTTATCACAAGAAATCAAAAGAGATTCGACCGGTTACATTAGAGAAATAGCAGTTAAAGTATCTAAGTTTGGAGGTAAAGCAAAAAACATTTCCATAAGAATCAAAAGTTATGCTCACTTCGAAATTATTGATCAACAGAATAATAAATTGAATAAATATATTCACTTAACGGGATGTTTTAATGAGAGCTATAGAACTGGAGAAAACAAGGGAGATATTAGATTACTAAAAGGTTTTGATAACAATATAAAATTTGATGAATTTACAAGAGTAATGAGCACAGAATTAATAAAAAACGGATATACTCCATTGCTTATTAACCCTTTATTTATCATAAGAATCAATTATACAGATTTTCTTAATAATAAGAAAGAAGAATATTATGATGTCAGTTTTGTTGACGGTGTCTTAATTGAAAAAAGTGATTTCAAAGTTGAGTTATTTGAAAATAAAAAACTCTCATCCCAATCTATTCCGATTACAAATTTAGATGCGTTTAAACTTGAAAGCTATTTAAAAATTATAGTAAATAAAAATAATGACGCTAACAACCTAGATATTTAACAAAACTTAAGATTCAAACCTAAACCCTGTCATTAAGTGCAAAGCGAAACATCCATAAAGGGAATATGCTCGTGATATTTGATTTACATAAAATTATAAAACAACTATGAAAAAAATTTTAGAGGTAATCGTAATTGTAATTTGTGTTCTGTTTTCATATGGGGTACTTCGTGGCATTTATGATGTCCATATAAATTCTAAATCAAGCATCTTGACAATTGGATTGACTGCCAATGGAATGAATCCTATCAGTGCTTTTGGATATAGATTAGGAATACATACTAACCCCGAAATACAAGAAAGAATTGATGGTTTAAAAAGCAACCTAAATTCATTGAATGATTTTTAATCTAAAATTTAATGTAAAACATAACACTAAAAAAAAACATTTATAATTACCTTAACAACCCGCGGTAATTTCTACTCATAAAAAATAACTAACTTGTAGCCCACAAACATGACAAGTTAATTATTATGATAAAAAAGTATATAAAAGCTTCTGCTCTAGCCTTAATATTTTCGGCAGCTACCATAAGTTTCGCGCAAGAAAAAACAGTGCCTGTTTTTGAAAACGGAGAAGCGCAAAAAGTAGAAGGCTTTAGCAATTATAAAGATTATATAAGACATGACCTTTGGGTAGAAACAACCTTTAATACCGATGGAGACGACACTTTAGATCGTGTTCACGTGTCTGTAACTAGGCCAAAACAAACGGACACAGAAGGTTTAAAACTACCAATAGTTTACGTTACCAGCCCTTATTTTGCTGGTGTGGCTCCAGATGTCCCAGGTATTATGTGGGATGTAGAGCATGAGTTAGGCGAACCTGCCAAAACCGAACGTGTCCATCCAGAAGTTACCCGTTTAGGAGAACGTCCAATTATATCAAATTCGCATATCGCATCATGGGTACCTCGCGGTTATATTGTGGTTCACTCCTCTTCCCCAGGAACAGGTTTATCACAAGGTAGTCCAACTGTTGGTGGTCCAAACGAAGCCTTAGCACCAAAAGCAGTCATCGACTGGCTAAATGGTCGCGCTAAAGGTTACACCACACCTGATGGTGACGAAGAAGTGGAAGCCTTTTGGTCTACCGGAAAAGTCGGTATGACAGGAACCTCATACAACGGAACCTTACCACTAGCAGCCGCAACAACAGGTGTAGACGGTTTGGAAGCCATTATCCCAATCGCACCAAATACCTCATCATATCACTATTACAGATCTAATGGTTTAGTACGTTCGCCAGGGGGTTATCTAGGAGAAGATATTGATGTATTATATGATTTTATACATAGTGGCGACGAGAGTAAGCGTCCGTACAATAACAAAACCGTTAGAGATACAGAAATGGCTAACGGCATGGACAGAGAAACTGGAGATTTAAACGATTTCTGGAACGACCGCGATTACCTCAACCAAATGGATGGTATGAAAGCTGCATTATTAATGTCTCATGGTTTTAACGACTGGAATGTTATGCCAGAACACAGTAATCGTATTTACCAAAAAGCCAAAGCAATGGGCTTACCAACACAACTATATTATCATCAAAACGGACACGGTGGACCACCACCAATGACGATGATGAACCGTTGGTTTACACACTATTTACACGGTATTGATAATGGGGTGGAAAATGACCCACAAGTCAAAATTGTTAGAGAAAATGACAAACCCAACAATCCGACGTCGTATACAGCCTATCCAAATCCAGAGGCTGAAAATGTGACATTATATTTAAATAAAGGCGGTAACGAGGTTGGTCCTTTAACAACCCTACGAAGCAAAAAGCAAAAAACAGAAACGCTAGAGGATGATTTTAATATATCTGGAAAGCAACATGCGCAAGCCGAAAAAAGTAAACACCGTTTATTATATGCTACTAAGACTTTAAAACAAGATGTTCATATCTCTGGAGAAAGCACAATTACAATTAGCTTATCTAGTAGTAAAGCTGCTGCCAATTTATCAGTGATGTTAGTGTCGTTACCGTATACTGATGATCCAGAAGTGATCACAGATAATATTATTACACGTGGTTGGGCGGATCCGCAAAACTATAAATCGTTAACAGAAAGTGAACCGCTTGAAAAAGGAACCTTTTACGATATGACCTTCAATTTACAACCAGATGATCAAATTATCAAAGCAGGACAACAAATTGGTTTGATTATTTTTTCTAGTGATAAAGAGTTTACTATTCATCCTAAACCAGGAACAAAATTAAAAGTTGATTTAGACAAAACAAGTATCACATTACCTGTCGTTGGTGGTTTAGACGTATTAAAAAAGGCTCTTGAGTAATTATGAAAATTGTTATAAATAACATAACATTAGATAAGGAGATTATTCTGGAGTTAATTGACGCTGGTCAACTGGCGGCAATAAAATATGTCCGTGCGCAGACTAACTTAGGTTTAAAGGAAAGCAAAACTATTGTCGAGAATTTGATAGCTAATCCCGAATATTATGATGGTAAATCGCATACCATAGCTGTGGTTTCCCCAGACATGGATAAAAACATCGAAACGTTAGAAAAAAAATCTAGCAATGGGATGTTGTACAGCAAACCTAATCAAGTTAAAAAATACGTGCTTATTATTTTAGCCATTTGTTTGGTCGCTGCTCTATATCTAGTTTTAAACCGATAACGGGGATGGACTGAAGTCTTATTTTAATCTATTGAAAGTCACAGTTCAATAAATCATACGTTTAAAAGTGCTTGTATTATCAGTAATTTACAATCAGTAGATTACTGATAATAAATCAAGCAACACAAACTTTTAAAAATGAAAAATATAACCTTTGGTATACTCGCACTTTTAGCTATCACCCTTTTTAATTGCGATAACGACGACGACTGTGCCTTGACAACGCCTACTTGCGAAAATGAGTATGCAGCCAATTATATGACGACTATTTTCAATATGGCTGATGGTTATGAGGATTTTGCCGAATGGATGGATTTAGAGGTGCATGAGTATGACATACAAATTAATCAGTCTGGAGAGATCTGCAGTATCGGTTATCAAAACCCAAGCACATATACTGGAAGTTATACCATGGCGGTTATTAATAATACCAGTGGTTTAAGTTATTCTGGTCTTCATACGTTTTCTCAAGCCGGTTTAGATTATCAAAATATTACCGCAGTAACAGTAACTTCTGGAGATGTTATTACGGTAAGACGTACCATAACGCCTGGCTACACACCATACGACGCTGTTATAGGTCGGGTGTTACGTCAATCGGACTTTTCTGATGTCCCTTACCCATTAGCCTCCAACCAAGTTGTATTTTTAAGTTCCAAATTTAGCGAAAGCACTACAGTTATTAACAACAACTCACACCCCTATATCGCCTTTGGTTTTAAAGCCTATTAGACGCTAACCTTTCTAATTTAAGGCATGGTGTAATGCCGCTCTTTTTTTATAAACACAATAAACACAGCATACGGTAAATATATAGCGTACCTTCAAAAAAAAGTAATGTCTATAGAGCGAAGAGTACGAATGGTGGAAGTGTTATTTGATACGTTAGATACGGAGATTTCAACCTTTCAACATAAAACAACATTACATTGCGCAACGGGTTGCGGTAAGTGCTGTACTAACCCCACAATGGAAGCCTCTCCTTTAGAGTTTTTACCTTTTGCGTTTCATCTTTTTTTAAACGGTCAAGCCGAAACCACGCTAAAAACACTTAATACCAAAGCAAAACACTCCATTTGCCATATTTATAGCCCCTTAAGTCTCGTAGACAGCGCACTAGGACGTTGTAGTAATTATAAATATCGCGGTTTAGTCTGTCGCCTTTTTGGCTATGCAGCTTCTAATGATAAGTATGGACAAAAACGCATGGTGACTTGCAAAATTATAAAAGAAAACCAAAAAGAAGTACTTAAAGAAACTACAGAGGCCATAAACAAAGACCTAAATATCCCAATGTTTACAGCGTATTACATGCAACTGTCGCAGATAGATTTTACAATGGGTAATGTTATTGTCCCAATAAACAGGGCGCTAAAATTAGCCATTGAAGAAGTCCTACAATACTATGCCTATAGACCGTTTCCAAGTGGTTTAGCAAATAGTGCGTAATTGTAATATTTTGAAACTATATTTGCGCAACTAATATTACTGTATATTTTAGATGTCAACCACTTTACTATCTTCCCCTTTACAAGGCTTCACGGATTTTAGATTCCGTAATGCATTTCATCATTATTTTGGTGGCATAGATACGTTTTACGCGCCTTACATTAGGCTAAACGGAAAGCTAAAAATTAAGCAATCGTACCAATTAGATTTACAACCAGAAAATAACACGACGTTAGAGGTGATTCCGCAAGTGATGACCAATGATCCTGACGAGTTTATGTTTGTGGTTAAATACGTGCAAAGTTTAGGATATAAAGAGTTAAACTGGAATTTAGGTTGTCCCTATCCAATGGTCACTAAATCCGGAATGGGTTCTGGTTTGATTTGTAATCCTGCTAAAATTAACGACGTCTTAAAAAAAGCACACGACGAAAGTGATATTACGGTCTCTATGAAAATGAGAATGGGGTATGACCATGCGGAAGAAATTTTAGACACCTTCCCTATCCTAGACAGTTACCCCCTTAAAAATATTGCGATTCATGCCCGAATTGGAAAACAACTATACAAAGGTCCTGTAGATTTAGAGGCTTTTGAGCGTTGTATTACTAGTACAAAGCACAAATTATATTATAATGGTGATATCACTAGCGTTGCTGCCTTTAAAAAGATAGAGGCACGTTTTCCGAGTATTGATCATTTTATGATTGGTCGTGGTTTAATTGCAGATCCGTTTTTACCCAGCATGATTAAAAATAACACCACAGACTATCCTAAAGACCGTTGGGAGATTTTTAGTCAATTTCATGATACGATTTACCAACAGTACGACGAGTATCTGTCTGGACCAACGCCAATAAAAATGAAAATGTTAGGGTTTTGGGAATTTTTCTCGCAGTCGTTTTCTAATCCTCAAAAAACATATAAAGCCATAAAAAAAGCTGGAAATCCTGTAAAATACAAGCAAGCAGTCGCTAGTATTTTGAGTAATGAAAAGTAATTTTCAATATTTACTCTATATTTACAGAAACCAACCAGAGTAAACCCATGCAAAATAATTATAGATCCAAAGCCTTTAAAGCTTGGTTAGATAAACTACAACAAGAAAGTTGGCAGTTAGAATTAATTATCTCTGGGTTTGCAATTTATGGATTAACGCAAGTATTTGGACCTTTAGAATTATATCAGTCTATTGCTCAAAACGAAAACAATCAATTTTATTTAATTACACTAACAATAGTTTTAATGTCGTGTTGGATTTTAATTACGACCCTATTACTACATGTTATCCTCAGAGGTTTATGGATTGGCGCTTTAGGGTTGCGCTATGTCTCAGGTGATATTGATTATAAAAAATTAAATTACAGACCTAAATTTGACCGCTACTTACGTAAAAAGACAGGCTCTTTTGATAAGTATATTGCCTCCTTAGAAGATTATTGCAGTATTTTATTCGCTGTCTCCTTTTTATTGATATTTTATATTCTTTCCATATTTTTAACCATTGCAGCCATTACACTTATCGCCTATTTTTTTATCAATGATCACAAAGAAAATCCTGTTATCTTATATGTTATTGGAATAGCGCTATTACTATTTATTATCTTTGGAATGCTCTTAACTTTTATTGATTTTTTGACTCAAGGGTATTTGAAAAAAAACAAATGGTTGGCCAAAATTTACTTTCCGTTTTATTGGGTGTTTAGCTTTATTACACTCTCGTTCCTATATCGACCATTAGTACATAATTTTTTAGACAACAAATTTGGAAAACGTTTAAGCTTTGCATTAATCCCTATTTATTTTTTAATTATAATGGCATCCTCCTACTCGTATAACAGATCTAACTATTTTACAGCAACGGATAATTCGAACGCATTTATAGCAAACAATAACAATTATGACGAAAGTATTTCTGATAAAAACTTGTTTATAAAAAAGGCTTCCATTCCTTCTAAAATTATAAACACAGCGTATTTGCCTGTTTTTATTGATTACCAAAAAGGAGTTGAAGATGCTGTTTTTAACTTTAATCCATCATTAAAACCTGAAGAAGACATCCGTGGTCTTAAATCGGCTATATTCATGGGTATACATGATGCTTCATCTCAAAAAAGCAATGACAGCTTAAAACTAGAATACATAAAAACAATAACACGTATTTACAGCTTTAAAATAGATAGTTTAGAGTATACTAATCCTGATTTTATATTTGCCAGACATAATAACAACCAAAATGGTTTTGAAACAGTGCTATCTCTTAAAAACATAAAAGAAGGTAAGCACGACTTAAGTGTTTACAGGTTATCAAAAACAGACAGTACACAAACACAAGACACCATAATAACCATCCCTTTTTGGTACTATAAAAACTAAGTTTCAATCATGCAAATCGTTTCTACCAACATCGCCAAACCAACAACCATTGAATGGAATGGCAAAACGCAAACCACGGGCATGTACAAAAACCCAACGGATGCAGGTATTTACCTTGAGAAAGAAGACGTGAAAGGTGACGAAGTCTCAGACAGAAAGCATCATGGCGGTATTTTTAAAGCCTGTTACTTATTTTCGGAAGACCATTATGACTATTGGAAAAACTTATATCCCGACATAGACTTTAATTATGGCGTTTTTGGCGAAAACCTAACCGTAAAAGGATTAGACGAAACTAAAATTAAGGTTGGCGATATTTACAAAATAGGAACTGCCCTAGTCCAAGTGACGCAACCAAGAGAACCTTGTTTTAAACTCGGTATACGGTTTGGCACACAGACCATTCTTAAACAATTTATCAGTCATGCACGTCCAGGAACCTATATCCGTATTTTAGAAGAAGGGCTTGTAAAACCCGGAGATAAAATGACACTGATACAAGCTGCAAAAAACAGTCTGTCGACTACACAATTATTCACGTTACTTTTTGCCAAACAAAAAGACCAATCACAATTAGCTTTAATTATAGACAATGACGCCATCCCAATTAAAAAGCGTCAAAAATTAGCGGCTTTCATAAAAAACTAAATAGAACACAAAACCGATAAGTTTCATTAACTTATCTTTGCCGCAATCTATTTTTAAAGCCAAATTCTTGAAAGATCTTTTACTAATAACGCCACCTTTTACCCAATTAAATACGCCCTATCCTGCAACTGCCTATTTAAAAGGATTTTTAAATACTATTGGGGTTTCTGCCTTTCAGATGGATTTAGGGATTGAGGTGATTTTAGAATTATTCAGTAAAAAAACCTTTGAAAAACTTTTTGAATTAGCTATAGAAAACGACTCCATTTCGACAGAAAACGGGCAACGTATTTACACGCTAAAAGATGATTATTTACAGCCTTTAGATGCTATTATTTTATTTCTACAAGGTAAAAATCAAACATTAGCACGACAAATATGCACGACAAACTTCCTACCACAAGCCTCTAGATTTGAACAACTAGAAGATATGGACTGGGCTTTTGGAGAAATGGGAATGCAAGATAAAGCCAAGCATTTAGCGACCTTATATCTTGAGGATTTATCAGATTTTATTATTGAATGTATCGATCCTAATTTTGGATTTAGTAGATATGCCGAGCGTTTGGGACAAAGTGCCAATGCGTTTGACGAGCTTTATGATAGTCTAAAAAACACACCAACGTTTATTGATCAGTTAACCTTGGGTATTTTAGAAGACCGATTAAAAACCGTGCAACCAAAACTAATCTGTTTTTCGGTTCCCTTTCCAGGGAATTTATACAGCGCGTTTAGATGTGCACAATTTATAAAAGCGAATTATCCAGAAATTAAACTTGCGATTGGTGGTGGTTTTCCAAACACCGAATTACGCCAAGTGACAGACACACGTGTTTTTGACTTTTTCGACTTTATTACGCTAGACGATGGCGAGCTACCCATTGAGTTATTATACCAAAACGTTTGTCAGTCTAATAACAACCAAAGTACTTCCGAAACTGACTTAGAAAACACTCTAGAAAACATCCTAGAAAACGATGACACAAATAGCAATAACACAGGTCATGCTGAGCGCAGTCGAAGCACTACAATAAGCAAAGACACAAATAGCAATAGTCACGCTGATCGCAATCAAAGCACTTCAATAACCGTTGATCACAATAGCAACAACACCAGTCATGCTGAGCGCAGTCGAAGCACTACAATAACCAAAGACACAAATAGCAATAGTCACACTGATCGCAATCAAAGCACTACAATAACCATTGACCAAAATAGCAACAACACCAGTCATGCTGAGCGCAGTCGAAGCACTTCTCTAAACAATAATCACAATAGCAAAGAAAAACAATACAAACGCACCTTCCTTTTAGAAGATGGGAAAGTCGTTTATAAAAACAACACTACAAGACCAGAATACAAACAACTGCAAGTAGGCACACCAGACTACTCAGATTTATTGTTAGAGGATTACATTTCGGTTATAGAAATTGCTAACCCGATGCACAGTTTATGGAGTGATGGACGTTGGAATAAATTAACCATGGCACACGGCTGTTATTGGGGAAAATGTACGTTTTGCGACATTTCTTTAGATTACATCAAAATTTACGAACCCATTGCAGCTGCCCTTTTAGTGGATCGCATGGAGCAATTAATTACGCAAACCGGAGAAAACGGGTTTCATTTTGTGGATGAAGCAGCACCGCCTGCATTAATGAAAGCGTTAGCCTTAGAAATTATAAAACGAAAACTTACCGTTACATGGTGGACTAACATCAGATTTGAAAAAAACTTTACTCAAGATTTATGTTACTTATTAAAAGCCTCAGGTTGCATTGCCGTCTCTGGAGGTTTAGAAGTGGCATCAGATAGACTATTAAAACTCATTGATAAAGGTGTCACTGTGGAGCAAGTGGCGCAAGTGACGCGTAATTTTACGCAAGCCAACATTATGGTACACTCCTACTTAATGTATGGTTATCCAACACAAACGGAACAAGAAACGGTTGATAGTTTAGAGATGGTCCGACAGTTATTTGAATTAGGCATTATTCAGTCTGGGTTCTGGCATCAATTTGCATTAACAGCCCACAGTCCGATTGGTTTAAACCCTACCGAATATGGGATTACACCCAATTACAAATCCATTACATTTGCCAATAATGATATTGATTTTACGGATAGCACAGGTATTAATCATAGCCAATTCAGTTTCGGTTTAAAAAAGTCGTTATTCAATTTTATGCACGGGATTGGTTTTGATATGGATTTACAAGAATGGTTTGATTTTGGGATTCCGCAGACCTCAATTGCCCCTTTTTATATTGAAGATTGTTTAAATACCGAAACAGCATTAACCACCAAACCAACCGCAAAAATTGTGTGGCTTGGACATTTACCTTTAGTTGCGGAGCGTACAAAAACTAAAAAAGGGTTTACAAATGAATTATTAGACCTGACGTTTCACGATAAAACGGAGCGTCTTCAAATGACATTAAATAAGCCTGAAGGCGAATGGTTGCTTGACACACTAGAAACCTTAAAACCAACAAGTGGCAAAAGTGTTTCTTTTTCAGCATTAAAAAAAGACTTCGAAACTCAGTTAGACGATTTTGAGTTATTCTGGTTTTCTAAACCCATGCAAAAACTGAAAGACTTTGGATTGCTGCAGTTATAATTAACACAACATTAATTTCGCCGAAAGGCATTAAAAGTTACCTTTGTTTTAATGCGAAATAAGATAAAGACCAATTTAAAAACCATCGAGTTATTTCTTAAAGGTTCAGGCTTTTATAGAGGAGTAGTTTTAACCGTTGCTATTGTTTTACCATTAGCTATTTTTAATGTTTTAGACCTGTTTGCTTACGCGCCCGCCATTGCACTAGGTACTTTTTTAAATGCCCCAAGTGATGTCCCAGGAAGCTTAAGACGTAAAATAAACGGCATCTTAATTAGTATTATACTAACGATGTTAGTAACGTTTATAATCTTGTTAACCAAACCCGTTTTTGTTATTCTGCTTATCGCCATTGCGGTTATAAGTTTTGCGGTTAGTTTGATTTCTGCTTATGGTTTCAGAGCCTCTTTAATATCGTTTTCAGGATTATTAGCGATTGTATTAGGTTTAGCGGTTAACAAACCTGATTTTCAATCTATTATTTTACACGTCGGCTTAATTGGTGTCGGTGGCTTATGGTATTTAGTAGTGTCTTTATTGTCTAATTGGGTGTTTCCAAGAAAAGACGATGACCAATTATTATCAGATACATTATCGCTTACTGGCCAATACTTAAAAATAAGAGCCAAGCTATTAACCAAGCCTAATAAACGGGAGAAGTATGCTAAAAAAGCATTAGTCCTTCAAACCCAAATAAGCGAAAAACACGAAACCTTAAGAGAGCTACTTTTAGAGGGCAGAAAACGTTCTGGACGTTCCTTTTCTAACGAAAGACGACTTTTAATTTTCATTTCATTAATTGACATTTTTGAATTAGCCTTAGCAAACACTTTAGATTACACCAAAATTGACACTCTATTTGGTTTAGAAAAACAGCATTTAAATACCTTTAAAAAACTAAATAAAGAACTAGGAAATCACCTTATCAAACTATCTGTATTATTCATAAAAAAAGGCAATCTTCCTGATATTGAATTATTAAACAAAATAGCTGCAGATACAGAGACTGCAATTCAGGATTACGTTACAGAAGTGACACTACCTAAAGCCAGAGAAGGTGCGATTACCATGCGTAACCTTCAAGATTATCAGAAGCAATTATTCCAGGAAGTAAAAGTTATAAGACGCGTTTTAACCAAAGTAAAAAATAATGCCAAGGCGTCTTTAAAACCTCTAGAATCTAAACAGTTTTTAACCTCTCAAGATTACAGACTAAATATATTAATACAGCATTTTAGTTTAAAATCGCCAATGCTTAGGCATGCCTTACGATTGGCTTGTGCGATTATATTTGGTTTTCTTTTAGGAAGTGTTTTGGATTTAAAAAATGCGTATTGGATTATTCTAACCATAATTGTGATCATGCGTCCCAATTACGGGTTGACCAAAGCGCGTTCTAAAAACAGAATTATCGGAACCCTAATTGGTGCTATAATTGCCACCACTATTATATTAATTACCAAAAACACGACGGTCTATTTAGTATTAGCAATTGTGTCTTTAACGTTTGCGTTTTCTTTAATACAACAAAGTTATAAAGTAGGTGCCGCCTTTATAACCTTACACATTGTATTTGTGTACGCGCTTATAGATCCAGATGCTTTTACTGTAGTGCAATATCGTGTTATTGATACCGTAATTGGTGCCATAATAGCAGTGATAGCAAATTACTTATTATTCCCTAGTTGGGAATACAAAAACCTTGACACCGTATTAGCCTCTGTAATTACCTCTAATAGTAATTATTTAAAAGCGACCAAAAAGCTATACCACAACAAGGAAGAAAACACATTGGCTTATAAAGTATCTAGAAAAGAGGCGTTTTTAGCCATGAGTAATCTAAATGCAGCCTTCCAAAGGTTAACGCAAGATCCAAAATCTAAACAAAAAGAATCCGCTTTAATATATGAGATGGTCACACTAAACCACACCATATTATCTGCAATAGCTTCGATTGGACGTTATATTTTAAATCACAGCACAACACCTGCTTCCGAAGAATTTGATACTATTATTGAAGGTATTACAGGAACTTTATTGCATTCTGCTTCGCAATTAGAAAGTACTAAAACCGTTCTTGTGGCCGAAGAAAACAAAATATATCAAGCGCATAAAAAACTACAAAAACGCTATGATAATTTATCTTTAAAACGAGATAGTGATATTGAAGCCGGGCAAACAATAATTGACGACAACATGTTATTAAACCTTCAGGAAGCGCACTTAATTAACAATCAATTACTGTGGTTAAAATCGTTATCAGCCAATTTAACTAAAACGACTGTAAAGTATAAGTCGGTTTTTAATTAACCTGCTATAATGACTTTCAAAAAATGGTTTCATTAAAAAACACCTTAAACCGCATTACTTTGGTTAAAAAAAACAACTTATAATGAAACAATACATATATATTAGACTCTTCGGTATTGCTACTGTCACTTTTTTAACAAGTTTTTCTGTAAACAAAAACATCTCCATTTATACAGCTATCCCAACTGCTGAAAAAAACATTTTAGTAGCATATGGTCAAAAAATTTATACTCGAGAACTTTGCAGTCAATGCCATACACAACAAATAAAAAATCAAACGCAACAACTAATTAGCCTAGATGGATTAGGTGAAAAGTATTCTAACGAGTGGTTGTTTTATTTCATAAATGATCCTCAAATAATTGTTCCTAATTCTAAAATGCCCGCATACCCTAAATTAAAAACTAATCAACTTAAAAGAGCTGTCGTAGTACAAATTGCAACAGATAAAAAATTACAAGTAGATCAGGATACGATATGGGAAACACTAACTAATGAAGCCCAAGTCATTTCTAAATCTACAACCGTTCCAAGCGAAAACAACACTACCGAAATACTAGCTTTAATTGCCTATTTGCAGCAAATTCCGATGACTCCAGAATTTGAGAAAATTACAAAAACAAGGAAAGATAAGCTCCAAAAAGAAATCGCTGCTTCTGATAAAAAAAATCTAATTCTTAAAATTGCAAACGATGCGAATAGTATTGAATTAGGGGAAAGAATATATAACAATAATTGTCATGCTTGTCACGGACAATTTGGTCAAGGAGGCATAGGCCCAAACTTAACAGACAACTACTCGTTACATGGCGGAAGCAAAAAAGAGATTGCTAAAGTTATCCAGTTTGGTGGCACACCTGGAAAAGGTATGATTGCATGGAGACATGTATTATCTCCTGAAGACATTGGTCAAGTAACAGCTTATGTATATGCTTTAAAAGGAACAAATCCCGATAACGCCAAAATACCAGAAGGCGAACAAGACTAATCCGTTTTTCTACAAAATTAAACAGTTGACTAGGTCGATTTAAGTAAATCTATTAAAAAACAGACTTTACTCATTGAAAGGTATAGTTAACTCATTCCTCTTTTTAATCCACCCTTTATTTATATAAGTTTGATGTATAATAACATTTAAACCTATAGCTCATGCAAAATCAAATCAACTTAGACATTACAACACCTTGTTCGGAAAACTTTAATCAATTTACACCAACACCAAAAGGTGGCTTTTGTAAGTCTTGTACAAAAGAAGTGATTGACTTTACATCCATGAATACTGATGAAATCACAATCTTCTTCAATAAAAAAGACACTAAAAATACTTGCGGTCGATTTAAAAGCACACAATTAACAGCATACCCATCAAAACCTACAAAAAGTAAATACAGTTTTATAAGCGCTATCGGTCTAGCTTGCCTAGCACTATTCTCTTTTACTGGTGCCAAAGCACAGGACACGGTTGCAAAAGACACGACTCCTAATATCAGACTTAATCAAACTAATCAAAATAGCGCTGTAACAGGAACAATAGTAGACGAAAACAACTTACCATTACCGGGCGTCAATATTGTTTTACAAGGTTCTGCTATTGGAACTGAATCTGATTTTGATGGTAATTTTGTCTTTCCTCAAAAAGTGAAAAATGGAGACATATTAATCTTTAGTTATGTTGGTTACGAGTCTAAAAAAATGACGATTCAGAATAACAATGCAACTGCAAACATGGTATTAAATGTAAGTTTAAACAACGACTCTTATATTTTAATGGGTAAAGTGGCTGTTAAAGAAGTCTATTCTTCTAAAAAGGATTAATACTATTTATATGAAAAACAGACTTATACTATTTTTCTTTTTCATAGTTAAATTAACTATTGCGCAAGTTTCGGATTTTAAATCTATCTCTTTTACAAGAGCCGATAATATTGCTAAATTAAATGCTAATGCTAGTTTGGAAAACTTACCATTACTTGCGCATAATTTAACTTACAAACTAGATAATGATGCCGAAAAATTTAGAGCAATTTATACTTGGGTTTGTACTAATATAAAAGGCGATCTTAATCAAGACAATAAAGTTAGTAAACAACGTAAGCGTTTTAAAAACGATAGCTTAGCGTATATAAAATGGAATAACACCTATCAAAAAACAGCATTTAAAAAATTACTAAAGCATAAAAAAACCATGTGCACAGGTTATGCTTACCTAATTAAAGAACTTTGTTTTTTGGCAAATATAGAGTGTAAAATGGTTAATGGTTATGGACGCTCTACCACCACCAATGTGACATCTTTAGATTTAGCCAATCACTCTTGGAATGCAGTAAAACTAAATAACAAATGGTATTTATGCGATGCGACATGGTCCAGTGGGTATTTTGTAAATAGTGTTTTTATAAAGGATTATAATCTGGGTTACTTTTTGACAGACCCTACTCTGTTTGCTAAAAACCATTATCCTTTGGATAAAAAATGGTTATTAAATGACACGTTAATATCCTCTAATTTTATAGCGTCTCCAATAGTTTATGGCGATACGTTTACCCATAAAATCATTCCGATTGGTCCTAGTAATTTAAACACAACCCATAAAAAAGAGGACACGTTTACAATTAGTTTTAAATCATTAAATAGCTTAGATATTAAAGATATATCGCTAATTAAATATTCTGGATTTAAAACTATTCCTTTCAAAATTAAAGATCTAAAAAACAATAATGGATTAGTATCCTTTAATTACAAATTTGAAAATAAAGGGGTTTATGATGTTCATTTAAAAATCAAAAATGACATCGTTGCAACTTATACTGTTACGGTAATTACAGAGTAAAAACAACCAGGTTATTCTAAAAATATTAAACCACATTAAATGCTTGGAAAAAACTACCTTTGTAGCAAATTCTAATTCATGTCATTTAAAGACTTACAACTTAACAGACCTATTTTACGCGCTATTGCGGAAAAAGGATACGATAACCCAACATTAGTACAGGAAAAAACCATTCCGTTAGTGCTAAATAAAAAAGATGTGATTGTTTCTGCACAGACTGGTACAGGAAAAACAGCTGCTTTTGCATTACCTATTTTACAGTTATTGTATGACAAACAAGAAGGTCCCAAAAAAGGTAAAAAAATTAAAGCCTTAATTGTAAGTCCAACAAGAGAATTAGCAATACAAATTGCAGAAAACTTTGAAGCTTACGCAACATATACCAACCTTGACAGTACGGTTATATTTGGTGGAGCGTCTATAGAACCTCAGATAGAAAAGTTACGTAAAGGCATTGATATATTAATTGCAACTCCAGGGCGTTTATTAGATTTACATAAGCAAGACGAAATTAATCTAGACTATGTGCAAACCTTAGTCCTTGATGAAGCTGATTTAATGTTAGACATGGGCTTTATTGATGATGTTAAAAAGATTGAACGTCTTTGTCCTAAAACAAAACAAACGTTATTATTCTCTGCAACCATACCTTATAAAGTAGAGCAATTAGCAAGTACGATTTTAAATGAGCCACAACGTATTGAGGTTGCTCAAAACAGTTCGACTTCAAAAAATGTTAATCAATTACTTTATTTCACACCTAAAAAGGACAAAATAGAATTAGCATTACACCTACTTCGCAATACCATAAAAGGAAACATTATTATTTTTAGACGTACCAAATATGGTGTGGATAAATTAGAAAAAACCTTACTTAAAAATGGCTATTTAGCGGATAGTATTCATGGTGACAAAAGTCAAACAGCAAGACAAGACGCCTTAAAACGCTTCAAGAAAAAAGAAATTAATATCTTAATTGCAACAGATGTTGCCGCACGTGGTATTGATATCGATCATTTAGATGCTGTCGTTAACTTTGATTTACCAAGTGTACCAGAAACGTATGTCCACAGAATTGGTCGTACAGCTCGTGCAGGGCAATCAGGTATGGCATACTCTTTATGTAGTGCTGACGAAAAAACATATTTAATAGATATTCAAAAACTGATTCATTTACAATTAGATGTTATAGACGATCATCCTTATCCTTTAGATCCAAAAGCAAAACCTATTGTGCACAAATCAGCAAAATCTGGTAGTAAGCATAAAAAAGGACGTAAAAGTGAAGCGTCTAAAAAGAAGAAAAAGCGTTGGTATTAATAAGTAACATGATAGCAATCATTTAATCACACCTTCAAAAAAGCATAAAATGAAACATTACGTCACCCTACTTTGCATTTTTACATTATTTACAGCTTGTAAAAACGATAAAACCGTAAAAGACAGTACAACTGCTGAGACTTCTGTAAAAAACGAAGCTTTTAGTATAATGCTAAACGATTTTTATGAAGAAGGTTTAAAGCTAAACCCATTAAGTGCGACATCGGCTGGAGATAATCGCTATAATAATAGCTTACCAAATACACTAACAGACGCCTTTTCAGAGAAAGAAAAAGCATACTATTCGGATTTTAAAGCTAAAGCGGAATCTTATAGCAACTCACAGCTTGAAGCCAAACAACAATTAAGTCGTGACATTTTAATCTGGGATTGCGATATTAATTTAGAACGTTTTGATTTTAATGAAAACTACACGCCTATCAACCAAATGTGGACCAAACAATTAACAGTTGGGACTTTGGCTAGTGGCGCAAGTTCTCAACCTTTTAATACAGTCGAAGATTACGACAATTGGTTACAACGTGTAGACCAGTATTTAGAATGGGTTGCTTCTGCTGAAACAAAAATGAAAGCAGGTATTGATAACAAACACGTTTTACCAAAAGCTTTAATCGCTAAAGTTGTACCACAATTAAAAACAATTGCAGAAACGACATTAGAGGATCACCTATTTTATACACCAATTAAAAATTTACCAGACAGTTTTTCTGACGAAGACAAAACACGTTTGACAACAGCTTATGCTAATATGGTGTCAAATAAAGTTATTCCTGCTTACACATCGCTTTATAATTTTATGAAAGACGATTATATGGCAGCTGGTAGAACAACTAGTGGGATTGACGATACGCCAAACGGGAAAGCCTATTACGATCATCAAATCAAGTTATACACCACAACGACAATGACCGCTGATCAAATACATAATTTAGGTCTAAGTGAAGTGAAGCGTATTCTTGCCGAAATGGAAAAAGTAAAGACACAAGTTGGGTATGAAGGAGATATTATTTCGTTTTTTGACTACGTCAGAAACAACAAAGACTTAACACCATACACCACACCTAAGCAAATAATCGACAACTTTAATGCGATACATGACACCATGAAACCGCAAATTGCTAAACTATTTGATGTTAAGCCTAAAACAGCTTTTGAAGTAAGACAAACCGAAAAATTTAGAGAAGCGTCTGCTAGTGCAGAATATAACCCAGGATCTTTAGACGGCACACGACCTGGTATTTTTTACACACCAATTCCTGATGCTACAAAATATAACGTCTTTAGTGACGAAGCTTTATTTTTACACGAAGCTATTCCAGGACACCATTATCAAATCTCATTACAACAAGAAGACACCGAGTTACCAAAATTCAGAAAAACACTATGGTATAGTGCTTATGGTGAAGGTTGGGCGTTGTATTGCGAATCTTTAGGGAAAGAACTAGGATTATACACTGATCCTTACCAATATTTTGGAATGTTAGGTATGGAAATGCACCGTGCGATCCGTTTAGTTGTGGATACAGGAATGCACACTAAAGGTTGGACAAGAGAGCAAGCGATAAAATACTCTTTAGACCATGAAGCAGAAAGCGAAGCGAGTATCATTTCGGAAATCGAACGTTATATGGCAAATCCAGGACAAGCACTATCATATAAGATTGGGCAATTAAAAATCATGGAATTACGTGCTAAAGCAGAAAAAACCTTAGGTGATCGTTTTGATATTGCGCAGTTTCATAATCAAATATTAGAACCAGGTTGTGTACCATTAGCGCTACTTGAAACTAAAATAGATCTTTGGATTGAAGCGTCTAAATAAATCACAAAAGACCACACCCGTCAACCTGAACTCGTTTCAGGTTCTCACATAAAACACCGCAATCCAAAATAATGTGATTCCGAAATAAATCCAGAATGACGTCCATTAATAAAATTAAGATATTTCTGTCGTCAACCGGAACTCGTGTCAGATTCTCACATAAAAAACAACAATCCAAAATAATGGGATTCCGAAATAAATTCGGAATAACGGACATTAATAAAATTAAACCACATCAATCGTCAACCTGAACTAGTTTCAGGTTCCCACACAAAAAACAACAATCCAAAATAATGGGATTCCGAAATAAATCAGGAATGACGTCCATTATTAAAATTAAATCACATCAATCGTCAACCTGAACTAGTTTCAGGTTCCCACATAAAACACAACAATCCAAAATAATGTGATTCCGAAATAAATTCGGAATGACGGACATTAATAAAATTAAGATATCTCTGTCGTCAACCTGAACTCGTTTCAGGTTCCCACACAAAAAACAACAATCCAAAATAATGTGATTCCGAAATAAATTCGGAATGACGTACATTAATAAAACGAAGACATCTCTGTCGTCAACCTGAACTCGTTTCAGGTTCCCACATAAAACACAACAATCCAAAATAATGGGATTCCGAAATAAATCAGGAATGACGTCCATTATTAAAATTAAATCACATCAATCGTCAACCTGAACTAGTTTCAGGTTCCCACATAAAACACAACAATCCAAAATAATGTGATTCCGAAATAAATTCGGAATGACGGACATTAATAAAATTAAGATATCTCTGTCGTCAACCTGAACTAGTTTCAGGTTCTCACAAGAAACTAATAATACAATACTTAAATAAGTATAAAAAGCCTTCTCTTTAGTGAAGGCTTTTTAATTTCCAAATTATTCAAATAATTACTGAAACATTTAAGTATAATCTTTAAATTAGACCATGCTAAAAAAACACCTACTTCTCGCTTTCACTTGTTTTGTTTCGTTTTTAAGTCAATCACAAAACAAAACACTACTATCTACAACCAACGAACCGGTCTCTTTTGCTACTATTTCATTTGGAAACGGAAACGGTTTGTTTGCAGATGACGAAGGTAAATTTCATTTTACAAAAAAATTATATTCAGATATTGACTCGCTATTTATTTCGGCTTTAGGCTACAAAGATTTAAAGTTAGCAACAGCCACCCTAAAAGACACAATCTTTTTAGAATCAAAAGCAGACTTGTTGGACGAAGTTATAGTTATCGCTAGACCTACTGGAAAATTTAAAGAAATCACCTTAAAACCAACAGATCACAACGATTATTATAAATGTTGGTTACCAACAATAGAAAGTGAAATCGCGGTATTTTTCCCAAATGAAGACAATAAACCAAAGCATTTAACCAAAATATTGCTTCCTATAAAAACAGAAACTAAAGATTGGGACAAACGCGGGAAAAACAAACAAACCAAACGCCCCTTTTCGACTTTATTTAGAGTCCAATTCTATAAAAACAATAATGGCTTACCTGGAGAGGTTTTAACCTATGAAAAAGTGATATTTATTGCCACAGAAGACACCAAACCTATATTTGAATTTGATGTTTCAGGTTTTGACATTTTTGTACCTAAGGACGGTATATACGTATCCATACAAGTATTAGGTTTTACAGACAAAAACGGTAAATTACTGCCCAACAAAAAATATAAAGAAGTAAAAACAAGACGTGGCATCGTTAAAGTATCCACAACGTTTAGACCTTTATTACCATTTACAGATCAAATTGAGACTAAAACAACTTATGTCAAACGTGTGTTTCATAACAATGGACAATGGATTCTTTTTGATAAGAAAAATGTAAATAATTCCAACCTATTAAACGCAGGTTTAAACAATTATGGTATGGGCTTAAAAATGGCTGTTTATAAAGAACAGTAATCTTTTAAAACGACACTTAATCCTATAAAAAACACACTATATAGTTTTAATCCAAATTAGCGCTAAACGTGTTGTTTTTTGACTTTTTTGTAGTATTTTTAGTATTCATTCTATTTTAAATGAAGGAGAACAGTTTATGACAGAAATCGATATTGAAAAAGAAAATGCAGAAATTGCAAAAGCCTATAAGCATCTTTTAAAAGTGAGTTATCGTACCTTATCTACGGACGATAAAAAACTAATTAGAAAAGCTTTTGATGTTGCGGTGGAAGCCCATAGTCATCAACGCAGAAAAAGTGGTGAAGCTTATATCTTTCATCCAATTGCAGTTGCTAAAATAGTTGCCGAACAAATTGGTTTAGATGCGACCTCTATTGCTGCTGCCCTATTACATGATGTGGTAGAGGACAACGAAAATTATTCTGTCAAAGACATTGAAGATTTATTTGGAGAAACTGTTGCCAAAATAGTTGATGGACTGACCAAAATTTCGTCTTTAAGTAAAGAGAAAGACATGGATGTATCTTTACAAGCCGAAAACTTCAGAAAAATGCTATTAACTTTAAATGATGACGTTAGAGTGATCATTATAAAAATAGCAGACCGCTTGCACAACATGCAAACCATGGACAGCATGCGTCCAGATAAACAAGAAAAAATAGCATCCGAAACCTTATATATTTACGCCCCTTTAGCGCACAGAATTGGGTTGTATAATATTAAAACGGAATTAGAAGATCTAGGTTTAAAATATACAGAACCTGAGATTTATAATGACATTTTACACAATATAAAAGAAAGTAAAGAACAACAAGATGCTTATATTGAAGAGTTTAATGATGTAATCAAAAAATCTTTAGATAAAGAAGGTTTAAATTACAATATAAAAGGACGTCCAAAATCTATTTTCTCTATTAAAAGAAAAATGGATAAGCAAGGCGTTTCCTTTGACGAGGTGTACGATAAATTTGCGGTTCGTATTATTTATAAAAGCGACAGAGAAAACGAAAAGTTTTTAGCTTGGAAAATATATTCAATTGTTACCGATCACTTTAGACCAAACCCTACCCGATTACGTGATTGGATATCATCACCAAAGTCCACAGGTTACGAAGCATTACACATTACCGTAATGGGGCCCAAAGGACGCTGGGTAGAAGTCCAAGTCCGTAGTGAGCGCATGAACGAAATCGCGGAAAAAGGATATGCGGCACATTACAAATACAAAAATGCGGATGATAAAGAGGATAATCTAGACATTTGGATTAATCGTTTGCAAGAAGCTTTAGAGCACGCCTCTACTAATGCTGTTGACTTTGTAGAACAGTTTAAACTGAATTTGTATTCTAAAGAAATTTTTGTGTTTACCCCTAAAGGGGAATTAAAGTCGTTGCCAAAAGGAGCTACGCCTTTAGACTTTGCGTTTAGTATACATACTGAAGTTGGTAAAAAAACAAGAGGCGCTAAAGTAAACGGAAAATTAGTCCCATTAAGTCACGTTTTAAATAGCGGAGATCAAGTTGAGATTATCACCTCAGAAAATGCAAAACCTAACCCAAACTGGTTAGATTATGCCACGACTGCTAGAGCTAGAGGAAAAATAAAATCCTTATTAAAAGAAGATACTAAAATAATAGCTGAGGATGGTAAAGAGATTTTAAGACGAAAATTAAAACAACTTAAAATCACCCTAAACGAAAAATCGGTTAATGAAATGGTTAGCCATTTTAATTTAAAAACTAGTTTAGATTTATTCTATCGTATTGGTACCGGAAGCATAGATAACACCATGCTTAAGGAATATTCCGCATCAAGAAGTAATGCCTTAGTCAGCTTCTTTAAAAATAAAATAACTAGAAAACCAGGTACTAATCCTGACGATATACATAAAGAAGAGATTACTAATAAGTATGATTTATTAGTCTTTGGTAAAGAGGAAGAAAAGTTAGATTACAAATTAGCCAATTGCTGTAATCCCATTCCCGGTGATGCTGTATTTGGGTTTATTACTATTAATGACGGAATTAAAGTGCACAAAAAAAACTGTCCAAATGCGCTAAGTTTACAATCTAACTACGCGTATCGCATTATTCAAGCACGATGGATAGATTCCTCTCAACAAGAATTTGCTGCACAAATTATATTATCTGGTATTGACAACTTAGGATTAGTCAATGAAATCACTAAAGTCATATCCTCAAACATGCATGTCAACATGAATAGTATAAGCTTCCAGAGTGATGATGGTGTTTTTAAAGGAAAAATAAATGTCAAAGTTCATAATAAATCAATGCTAAAAAAACTGACAGATAACCTTAAAAAAATCAATGGTATTGATAAAGTTACTAGAATTTAAAGTTTAGTTGTTAATAACTGTCTAATAACACAGTTGTCAAATTATCTTTTTTTATGGGTACAACCTCAAAAAAAGATGTAAATTTGTTGGGTATTTATGAGCGGAAAAACAGATATAAAAAATCAAGAGATTGTAAAAAACGTCTTCACCTCTTTTTTAGAAGACAATGGACATAGGAAAACGCCAGAACGTTACGCTATACTCCAAGAAATATATTCAAATTCAGAACATTTTGATATAGAATCTTTGTACGATAATATGAAGAATAAAAAGTACCGCGTGAGTCGTGCTACTTTATATAATACTATAGAGATACTTTTGGATTGTGGGTTGGTAAGAAAACATCAGTTTGGTAAAAACCAAGCACATTATGAAAAATCCTATTTTGACAAACAGCATGATCATGTTATACTTCAAGATACAGGAGAAGTCATAGAGTTTTGTGATCCTAGAATCCAAGCAATAAAAAAAACAATAGAGGAAGTGTTTGATATCGAAATATCAAAACACTCTTTATACTTTTACGGAAACCGAAAAAAAACTAATAACAACACAACAAATTAAAGATGGCAGTAGATTTACTACTTGGTTTACAATGGGGAGATGAAGGCAAAGGAAAAATTGTCGATGTATTAACCTCTAAATACAACATTATAGCACGTTTTCAAGGAGGTCCAAATGCAGGACATACCTTAAAATTTGACGGAATAAAACACGTACTACGTACTATACCTTCGGGGATTTTTCATAAAGAGGCTATGAATGTTATTGGAAACGGTGTAGTAGTCGATCCAGTTGTTTTTATAAAAGAATTAGAAGGTTTAGACCAATTTGATATTGATTATAGAGCTAAACTAATTGTTTCAAGAAAAGCACATTTAATCTTACCAACGCATCGTTTATTAGATGCTGCTAGTGAAGCTTCTAAAGGAAAAGCCAAAATTGGTTCTACTTTAAAAGGTATTGGTCCAACATATATGGACAAAACTGGTAGAAATGGGATCAGAGTTGGTGATCTAGAAATGGATAGCTGGAAAGAAAAATACAGAGCTTTAGCTAACAAGCATGAAGCTATGATTGCTTTTTATAATGTAGACGTACAATACGATCTAGATGAAATGGAAGTTGAATTTTTCGAGTCTATTGAAAAACTTAAAGAATTACAATTTATAGACAGCGAAGCGTATTTACACCAATCACTTAAAGAAGGTAAAACCATTTTAGCTGAAGGTGCTCAAGGGTCGCTTTTAGATATTGATTTTGGAACGTATCCATTTGTAACTTCAAGCAACACAACAGCAGCAGGCGCTTGTACTGGTTTAGGTATTGCACCTAACCAAATAAAAGAAGTCTTTGGTATTTTTAAAGCATACACAACACGTGTAGGTTCTGGACCATTCCCAACAGAGTTATTTGATAAAGATGGTGAAGAAATGGCTAGAATTGGTCAAGAATTTGGAGCTGTAACAGGTAGAGCAAGACGTTGTGGATGGTTAGATTTAGTAGCCTTAAAATACACGTGTCGCGTTAATGGTGTGACGCAATTAATGATGATGAAAAGTGATGTTTTATCTGGTTTTGAAGCTTTAAAAGTAGCTACTGCTTATAAATATAAAGGCGAAACAATTACGCATTTACCGTTTAATATAGAACCGGAAAATGTAGAACCTATTTATACTGAGTTTAAAGGTTGGAGTGAAGACTTAACTGAAATGAGTGAAGCGTCTCAACTACCAAAAGAACTTAATGATTACATTAGTTTCTTAGAAAAAGAATTAGAAACACCTATTAAAATAGTATCTGTCGGACCAGACAGAAAGCAAACTATTTTTATGTAATTCAAAATAAACGTTTAAATTACAAACCTGCTATTCAGTTTAATAGCAGGTTTTTTCATCTTAAATTATTCCTAATACATAATAGTAAGTCTATTAAATCGTTATTTTTACACCAAACAGTCGCAATTTGAAATTTACTAAATATACTCCCTTTTTATTCCTTGTATTTATCATGCAATTAGGAATGGCCCAACAAAAAAACATCGAGATTAAAGACTCTGGTGCATTTGGTGATATTGATGAAGAAAATTTTCCTGGTGCAAGTATCTTGACGAGAAGTGATCAAGGACAAGTCCACATATACCATGATGGTATTGACATGTTTTGTGACAGAGCTATTTTTTACGGTAAGGAAGATTTTATAGAAGCCTACGGTAATGTAAACATGAAACAAGGAGACACTCTCAATTTAACCTCTAAATATGTCGAGTATTCTGGAAAAACACAATTAGCCTTTGCTAGTGGTGATGTTGTACTTACAGATCCACAATCGACAATTACCACTGATACTTTATATTTTAATAGAGTTAATCAAGAATCCTATTACAAATCTGGAGGAAAAGTAGTCAGAGATTCTTCAGGAACTATAACTAGTCGTGTGGGGCGTTATTATATGAATGAAAAAAAATACCGTTTTGTAGATAGTGTGAAATTAGTAAATCCGCAATACGAGTTAAATACAAAAACCTTAGACTATTATTCAGACAATGGACATGCTTACATGTATGGTCCTTCAACAATTGTTGGTGATAGCAGTAAAATTTATAGTGAACGTGGTTTTTATAATACCACAGATGACACAGGGTACTTTGTAAGAAATTCAAGAATAGATTACGATAATCGCGTGGTAGTTGGTGACAGTATCTTTTTTGACAGAAATCGCAATTTTGCATCAGCAACCAATAATATTACAGTAACTGACACAATAAATAGTAGTATTATAAAAGGCCATTACGCCGAAGTCTATCGTGCCAAAGATTCGGTTTACATCACAAAACGCGCCTTAGCCATTACTATTCAAGAGACGGATAGTATTTACATGCACGCAGACACCTTAATGATTACTGGTAAAGCGGACCATCGTATAACCCGAGGTTTTTATAATGGTAAAGTGTATAAATCAGACATTAGCGCTAAAGCCGATTCGATTCATGCCGATCACAAATCTGGATTAACCCAGTTAATTAACTTAGCTAGACTTAATAAAGGAGATGCCTTTTCGGCAGCTCGAAAACCCATACTTTGGAATATTGACAACCAAATGACAGGAGACACCATTCATTTAAAATCAAATCCAAAAACTGAAAAGTTAGATTCACTTATTGTTTTTAATAACGCTTTCCTAATTAGTAAAGATACACTTAGCGAAGACGGCTATAATCAAATATCCGGTAAACGACTGATTGGCTTATTTGATGATAACAATGATATTAATGAAGTACATATTCTTAAAAATGCAGAATCTATAAATTATAGTAGAAATGATAAAGATGAATTAATTGGTATTGAAAAATCAAAATCGGGAGATATCACAATCTATTTTGAAGACAAAGAAGTTGTAGAACTTAGAAAAATAACGCAGTTTGAAGGAAAGCTATACACCGAGGAAGACCTTCCTAAAAATGCGAGAAAACTAAGAGGATTTGATTGGCGTGATGATGAGCGCCCTAAATCTGTTGAAGACTTATTCAAAGACGATCCACCTTACGTCTTGCCTGTCATAAAAGGACTAGACCCCTATAAAGCTGACGAAGAGTTTTTTGGAGACGCTTTAATTGGACGTATCAACAAAGCTGACAAAGAAGCGGATGCAAAACAACTGAATAAAAAAGATGAAGCACCAAAAGCCTCTAGAACGGTACCTAAGAAATTTTTAAATAAGACTGCTACTGGAGTTAAAAAAACAGCTAAAAAACCAGAATTAAAACAAGAAGACGAAAAAGAATAATGTATGACCGATGGTTTTTTTAAATATCAAGCACAGACTTCTCCATATCCTTTAGCCTTAGAAATCTCTCATGCCAAAGGAAGTTATATCTATGACACTAACAATAAAGCCTATTTAGACTTTGTTGCCGGCGTGTCTGCCTGTACATTAGGGCATTGTCATCCAAAAATAGTTGATGCTATTAAAAATCAAGCCGATAAATATCTACATGTCATGGTTTATGGAGAATATGCACAACAACCTGCGGTCGACCTTTGTGCTTTTATCGCCAAACATTTACCGGCGCCATTAGAGTCAACGTATTTAGTAAACTCGGGTACAGAAGCTATCGAAGGTGCTTTAAAACTTGCCCGCCGTGTTACAGGTCGTAGTCAAATAATAGCAGCCCATAATGCCTATCATGGCAATACTATGGGATCTTTAAGTCTAATGGACTTTGAAGAACGCAAAGCGCCTTTTAGACCTTTATTACCAGATATCAATCATATTACCTTTAATTACGAACCACATTTAAAACATATTACTACAAAAACAGCAGCTGTTATTGTAGAAACTATTCAAGGAGGTGCTGGATTTATCGAACCTAAAAACAACTATCTAACAGTATTAAAAGCAAAATGTGAAGCGGCTGGCGCCCTTTTAATTTTAGATGAAATACAACCAGGTATTGGTCGTACTGGTAAATTATTTGGTTTCGAAAATTATAATGTCATTCCCGACATTGTGGTCACAGGAAAAGGATTGGGAGGTGGCTTACCTATTGGTGCTTTTACAGCCTCAAAAGCACATATGGATACACTCCAAGATAGTCCTAAACTAGGACATATCACCACATTTGGAGGTAATCCACTAATTGCAGCTTCCGCTTTAGCGACATTAAAAGAAGTTGTAAATAGTGACTTAATGGCAGAAGCTTTAATAAAAGAACAAGTGATAAGACAACACTTAAAACACCCTTTAATTACTCAAATTAGAGGTCGAGGTTTAATGCTAGCAGCACTCACCACATCGGCGGACATCACAAACAAAGTCATTTTAGAAGCTCAAAATCAAGGCCTAATTTTATTCTGGTTACTATTTGAACCAAAAGCAATACGTATCACGCCACCTTTAACCATTAGCATTGCACAAATAATAAAAGGTTGTGGCATTATTATTGACTTATTAGATAAAATAAGTGATCGCAACTAGTACATAAGTTACTAAAAGTCACCAAAAAACATATAAATCCCTGTAATTGTTGATTACTTTGTTAAAAACAAAAATGGTTTAGGCCGTAAAACAAGTAAGAGAACATTACATTTATTACACTAGAAACACCTAAACAGTGCCTATGGAGTTTAGCCAAGAAGAACCTAATAAAGTATCACTCAAAAAATTCGAATCTATGTTAAAAACAAACCATGTGTTGTTTTTTGATTCGGATGAGTTTGAAAATATAATTCACCATTACCTTAATCAAGGTAAAGTATCACTAGCAAAAAAAGCGATTAAATTAGGGTTGGACCAACACCCAACCTCGACTAATCTTAAATTGTTTCAAGTAGAAATTTTTGTATTTGAAAACAAGCTAAAAGACGCGAATCAATTATTAGATGCCTTATATGTTTTAGAATCTTCAAATGAAGAGGTTTATATTCAAAAAGCAAATATTTTATCTAAAGAAGGTAAGCATGAAGACGCAATAAAAGTATTAAATAGAGCCTTAGATTTATCCGAAGAAACGTCTGAATTACATTCTTTAATAGGGATGGAATACTTGTTTTTAGATAATTTTGAAGAAGCAAAACAAAGTTTTATGCGTTGTTTAGCGGAAGATTCTGAGGATTATTCGTCTTTATATAATGTGATGTATTGCTTCGATTTTTTAAATGAAAACGTAGAAGCCATAAACTTTTTAAATGCGTATTTAGACAAACACCCATATTCTGAAGTGGGTTGGCACCAATTAGGAAAGCAGTATTATACAATCAAAGCTTATAAAAAATCTTTAAGCGCCTATGAGTTCGCTATTATTTCAGATGATACCTTTGTTGGCGCATATATAGAAAAAGGTAAAGTTTTAGAAAAATTAAAACGATACAATGAAGCTATAGAAAACTACGCTTTAACTCTAGAGTTAGAAGATCCAACGTCTTTTGCTTTATTACGATTGGGATGTTGTCATGAAAAATTAGGTCAAAACAAGTTAGCAAAACAGTATTATTATCAAACCGTTAAAGAAGATCCCTTATTAGATAAAGGATGGATTGCAATTACTAAGTTTTATAATAAACAGAAAAATTACCAAAAAGCACTATACTACATCAATAAAGCAATAAACATTGATGAAGATAACGTGTCTTATTGGAAGTTATATGCAAAAATTAATCATAGATTAAACTTTTTAGAAGAGTCAGAACGTGGTTATAAACGCGCTATAGAGTTAGGTAACTACGAATTAACGTCTTGGTTACAGCGTTCTGATATTTTAGTACAATTAGGTGAATTTGAATCTGCGAGTTTTAATTTAATACAAGCGGCTGAGTTTTATCCTGAAAATGCAGAAATTGAATTCCGATTAGCAGGTATTTACTATACGCTACTAGAAACAGAAAAAGCCAGTTATCACTTAAAAAACGCCTTTACTTTTGACAAGGAATTTCTAATTGTTATTGAGGAATTGTTCCCATTTGTCTATCAGTCTACTACCTTTAAAAAGGCATTAAAAAAGTTACAATAATTTAGACTTAAAACGTTTTTTGCATACCTTTGATTACTAACAAAAATTAAACTATGCAAAGACGTTTAAAAGATTATCTTTTAATTAGCTTAAAAGGGGTTGCAATGGGAGCTGCCGATGCTGTCCCTGGTGTTTCAGGAGGTACAATCGCTTTTATTTCTGGTATTTATGAAGAGTTAATTTCCACTATAAGTGGTGTTAACTTAGCGCTGTTAAAAACTCTAAAATCAGACGGATTTTCAGCCTTTTGGACAAAACTTAATGGTAATTTTTTAGTAGCACTTTTAACAGGTATTGTTATCAGCTTTGTGACATTTATGCGCTTAGCCAAATATCTACTAGAACATCATCCGGTTTTAATTTGGTCTTTCTTTTTCGGATTAATTATAGCTAGTATTTTATTTATTGGTAAACAAATTACTAAATGGTCACCCAGTGCCATACTTGCAATTATAGTCGGTGCTATTGCTGCTTTTTATATTACTAGTCTCCCATCTTTAGCTAGCAACACAAATTCTTACTTTTTATTTATTGCGGGGGCTATAGCTATTTGTGCAATGATATTACCAGGTATTTCTGGTAGTTTTATTTTAGTAATTTTAGGCGCTTACAAAACATTAAGTAATGCCTTTTCTGACTTTGACATTAAAAAAATTGGTTTATTCGCAGCAGGAGCAGTCGTTGGTTTACTTAGTTTTAGTCACGTTTTAAAATGGTTATTTAAAAATTATCATAATACAACATTAGCCGTACTTACAGGTTTTATTTTAGGCTCGTTAAATAAAGTCTGGCCTTGGAAAAAAACAGTTTCGGTTATGGTTGACAAAACAGGAGACATCGTACCCTTTAGTACTATTACAGATTTTGGAACCTTATCCTTTTTTCAAAAAACGACTAATGATTTTGACTCCTACAAAACCGTATTAGAAGAAAGTGTGTTACCGATACACTATAACGAGCTAAATAATTATTTAGCTAATCCACAAACAATGTTAGCGATTGGATTAATGATTGCAGGTTTTTTAACTATTTTTATTCTAGAAAAAGTAGGCAACAGAGCGTCATAAATGGAGAATACACGGACATTAAAAGATAAGATATTCTTAATCTTAAAAGGATTAGGTATGGGAGCAGCTAACAAAGTTCCTGGTGTATCTGGAGGTGTTGTTGCGTTTGTTGCTGGTTTTTATGAAGAGTTTATTCATTCCCTACAAAAAGTAAGCGGGACCGCTTTTAAACTATTAATAAGAGGGCGTTTTAAAGCGTTTTATCATTATATCAATGGTCGTTTTTTAACCTTATTATTCTTCGGGATGATTGTCAGTTATTTTAGTATTTCTAAAATATTAGATTATCTAATCACCCATTATCAATTGTATGTTTGGAGTGTCTTTTTCGGGATGATAATTGGCTCTATCTATTATATTAGTAAAGATTTTAAAGATTGGAAAACAACTACCTATTTTGCATTAGCAATTGGAGCTGCACTAGGTTTAGGGATCAGTTTTTTAGATCCCGCAACAGAAAATGATAATCTAGTTTTTGTATTTTTCTGTGGTATCATAAGTGTTTCTGGAATGACGTTACCTGGGTTTTCAGGATCATTTATATTAATCTTACTGGGCAACTATGTCCTATTATTAGTAGACTCCGTAAATGCTTTATTTGATACATTCTCAGAAATATTAATTGGCGATTTCAGTTTTACATCAAATTTAGAACGCATCAGAATGCTTAAAGTACTGACGGTATTCACTATTGGATCCGTCGTCGGATTGGTGACGTTTTCTCATGCCCTAAACTATATTCTTAAACATTATAAAAGTGTTACCATGGCCTCAATAATTGGATTTATTGTAGGCTCTTTAGGTGTGGTATGGCCTTTTAAGCGTACTATTTATAAAATGACCGACACTGGTGCTTTTCTAATGGATTCTAGACATCATAAAATAATAGAAAATTACGAACGTTATTTACCAGAATTAAATACCGAAACTTACCTTGCGTTTTTCTACACGCTTGTAGGAATCGCCATTGTATTAGCTTTAGAACTTTATGGACAAAAAACAGGACGACAACATGCGTAAATATGGTTTATTAGGTAAAGACATCTCCTACTCTTTTTCGCAAAATTACTTTACTTTAAAATTTAAAGATGAAGTTATTAACGATGCTACTTATCAAAACTTTGATATTCAAAACATTGAAGAATTTAAAACAAGTATTCTAAAAACAGAAGGTCTATCTGGTGTAAATGTCACCATTCCTTACAAAGAAAGTATTATTCCTTTTTTAGACCGTTTAGACAAAAAAGCAGAACAAATAGGAGCTGTCAACACAATAAAATTCACAAAAAAAGGATTCCTTAAAGGTTACAATACAGATATTTATGGTTTCAAAAAAACCATTAAGCCCCATCTAAAAAAACACCATAAAAAAGCGTTGATTTTAGGAACTGGTGGCGCTAGTAAAGCCATTGCTTTTGTTTTAAAAGCATTAAAAATTGATTTTC
This sequence comes from Psychroserpens sp. NJDZ02, assembly GCF_004843725.1. Taxonomy (NCBI): domain Bacteria; kingdom Pseudomonadati; phylum Bacteroidota; class Flavobacteriia; order Flavobacteriales; family Flavobacteriaceae; genus Psychroserpens; species Psychroserpens sp. NJDZ02. Next base: position 455,443 of record NZ_CP039451.1, read on the forward strand.
ACTTTGTATCTCGTCAAGATTCAGAAAAAGCGAGCTATACCTACGATACACTTACAGAAGACATTATTAAAGACCATCAAATTATTATTAATTGTTCTCCTGTTGGCACATTTCCAGATGTTAATGATGCTCCAAACATACCATATGAAGGGATTACCTCTAAACATATATTGTTTGATTTAATTTATAATCCGTCACAAACTGTATTCTTAAAAGAAGGTAAAAATAGAGGAGCAACAACGATCAATGGTTATGATATGTTAGTCTTTCAAGCTGAAAAATCTTGGAAAATTTGGAATAAACGACTTTAAATCACGAGTAAACACTTAAAATATTGGTAGTTTTTGAAGATGTTACTATCTTTAAGAGCTGAATACACATTAAACAAACTAAAACATTTATAAAATGTCAGAGCTAGATAACCTGCAAAATGCAGATGGAACGGAAGAAATTAACGCAAACGTACAACCTGAAACACCTCAAGAGTCGCCTTCTCCTACAGAAGACAATGATGAAGTGTTAAACGAAATTGAGGACTCTAATGCAGAAGATGCTGAAGATGAAGGCAATGTAGATCGTCATAATATTGAGGATAAAGATTACGAGTCACTTAACCTAGAACAATTGGTTATAGAGATTGAACGTTTAGTAAAGAATGAAAAAGTACAAGCCATAAAAAAGCATATTGATGCTATAAAAACTGAGTTTGACAAGCAATTTCAAGACTTGCTTGATGAGAAAAAAGAAGAGTTTTTAAGTTCTGGTGGTAATGAGATTGATTTTAGTTTCCAATCGCCTTTACAACGTAGTTTTAAAGATAGTTATAAAGATTACAAACAACGTTTGAATGGTCATTATAAAAATATAGAACAAAACCACAAACAAAATCTAACTAGTAGATTAGATATTATAGAAGGAATCAAAGCATTAACAGAAGATGCTGAAGACTCTATGAATACTAAATACAAAAAATTTAAAGAACTTCAAGACCAATGGAAAGTTGCAGGACCTATTCCGCGTGACAAATACAACAATGCTTGGAACAGCTACCATTTTAATGTAGAACGTTTTTACGATTTATTACATTTAGATAGAGATTTACGTGACAAGGATTTTGCACATAATTTAGAGTTAAAAACTAAGATTATTGAGCAAGCTGAAGCATTAGCTGACGATCAAAATACAAACAGAGCTTTTAGAGAACTTCAAAATTTACATAAAATTTGGAAAGAAGAACTTGGACCTGTCGCTAGAGAGCACAGAGAGCCAATCTGGGATCGCTTTAAAGAAGCAACCAAAAAGATAAATGCGAAACGTCAAGACTACTTCAAAAATCTAGACACTATTTACGAGCAAAACTTATTAAATAAGCAAGCTATTATTACGCTTATCAAAGAAAAGTCTAATGAGACCATCAGTAATCATAGTGGATGGCAAAATAAGATTAAGGACATTGAAGCGCTTAGAGAAGAATTTTTCAAAGCAGGAAAAGTACCTGTAAAAGTTAACGAAGCAACATGGGCTGCTTTTAAAGAAGCCGTTAGAGGGTTTAATAGACAAAAAAATGATTTCTATAAAAATCTAAAAAAAGACCAATACGACAACTTAGAGAAAAAGCAAGCGTTAGTTAAAATTGCTGAAGACAATAAAAACAGTGACGATTTTGAAGCGACCACCCAATTAATGAAAAAAATTCAAGGGGATTGGAAGCGTATTGGACATGTCCCTAGAAAAGACAGTGACAAAATATGGAAACAATTTAAAAGTGCGTGTAACCATTACTTTGATCGTATTAAAGAACAACGTAATGCTGCTAGCGCCGAGGAAGAAGAAGCCTTTACTACTAAAGAAACATTACTTGCAGAAATTAAAAGCTTAAAACTAGCAGGAGAGAAAAAAGAAGACCTTGCGACCATTAAAGAACATATCAACAAATGGAAAGCTGTTGGTCGCGTACCACGCAATAAACGTCAAATTGAAAATGATTTTAACGATGCTTTAGATGGTGTTTTTAAATCTTTAGACTTAAACAGAACAGAATCTGAGTTAATTAAATTTGAAAACAAATTAGACCAATTAGCTTCTGGTGATGATTCTAGAGCAATTGATAGCGAGCGTTTTTATATTCAGAAAAAAGTAGATGACATAAAAGGCGAGATCATTCAATTAGAAAACAACTTACAGTTTTTCTCTAATGTAAAATCAGACAATCCTTTAGTTAAAGATGTACATAAAAATATTAAAAGACATAAGGACGATTTAGTATTATGGACTACTAAACTGAAAAAAATAAAAGGTTTATATTCTTAAAAGAATAATTATTTCACAAACCTGTTTAGCCCATTTTGTATGGATTAAACAGGTTTTTTTTATAAAAAAAATGAAACAACCATAGAATGGATAATATAGAACCACAAATTGCCGTAGCACAGAAAGACCTAAAATTATACTCTCATAGAGCAATAGGCGGGGCAACCTTTTTAGGAGGTCCATTAGCTGCTGGCTACATGATAGGAGAAAACTTCAAAACACTAAACCAACCTAAAAAAGGTCGTATAACTTTAATTTTAGGCATTGTAAGTACAGTTATTCTTTTTGTTGGAATACTATTGGTTCCTGAGGAGATTATGAATAAAATCCCCAACATAGTAATACCTGCTATTTACACCGCTATTATCTTAGGACTTGTAGAACATACGCAAGGTGAGGCATTGAAGAGCCATAAAGACAATGACCATATATTCTTTTCAGGATGGAGAGCTGCCGGAATTGGACTTATCTCTATATTAATTATTGGAATAGGCTTATTTGGATACATCTACTATGAAACTAGTAATCCTGTATATGATATTTACGACAACACTATAGAAATCTTTTCTAAAAATGAAACGGAAGCTCTAAAATTTTATGACAACATAGACTCAAAAGACACCCCTGCTTTAATTAAAGAATTAGATGATATAGTGATTCCTAAATGGAAAGAAAATATCGATATTATTGAAAAACTAAATACGTTAGACGGCTTACCTTCTGATTTAATAGAGCAAAACAAAGCCTTATTAGACTATTCAGAATTAAGACTTCAAAGCTTTATACTTATTAGAAAAACAATATCTGAGGATACAGATAAATACGACAGCCAATTAAATCTTTTGAATACAAAAATTGATGCCGTCTTAAATATACTTAGTTAGATAAGTTAGATACTTAATGAATGATCTAAAATACACAAAAGGCAATATTATAGTCCCTTTAATTACATTTCTATTAATTACTGTGTCAATTGCACTGTCCTTTTTATCAACTATTGTAATTAATTACAAACATGTTATTGGCTTTATATTAGTATTAGCTTCTAATCTCGTATATCTTAAAAATAAGAAATGGTTTGTTTTAATGTTTCTGTCCAATTGTGTTTTAGCTCTAATAGATTTAATAGCACTTTTTTACATAAGTATCAAAATCACGGTATTCGGGTTAAATTTCAATCTCTTACCTTTAATCCTATTGTTAGCTTTTTTGTACACCAACAAAACACTTATAAACCAACTCTTTCCTGAAAAAAGTAATTAAACGAAACATTATAAAAAACCAAATCCCACCTCTGTAAAGAGGTAGGATTGTAGCTCCTAACTAAACTAACCAATTATTTCTGTTCGCTTACAAGAAATAATTATTTTAAATGACATCTAAAGTCATGTATGCTATTAACCAACTATAGTATCTTCAAAAGATTGTGTCATTTGTTTTATATACGACGCAATTATTGTTTTGGACTTTTTAGATTGAAAAAAATATCTTTTTTTATTCAAGCACTTTATTCCCTAATTACAATTGAGAGTACAACATCAATTTAAGATTCTGATTAACAATAATTTAAAATAAAACCCAACTAATAATAATTAAGTTTTAAATCCCTCAAAAAAAAACAAACTCTTTTCGGTTTTTCTCAAAAAAACGGAGTTATAAGTTCAATTAATAAGTGCAACTCGAATATTTGAAAATCACAGATTTTCTAATTACTGCTTTTTGGCCTCCTCCCAAAAAACTTAGTATGTGAAAATCACAGATTTTCCAATTACTGTTTTTTGGCCTCCTCCCAAAAAACTTAGTATGTGAAAATCACAGATTTTCCAATTATTGTATTTTGGCCTCCTCCCAAAAAACATCCATTTCACCCAAAGTCATGTCTTTTAAATCTTTATTAAGTTCTTTTGCTTTTTGCTCTAAATACTCAAAGCGTTTTTTAAACTTTTTATTGGTGCGTTCTAAAGCGTTTTCTGGGTTTATATTCAAAAACCTAGCGTAATTTACCATAGAGAACAATACATCTCCAAATTCGTCTTCCATTGCATCCGCATCGCCTTTCTCTACTTCAACTTTAAATTCGTTAAGCTCCTCCTCTACTTTTTCCCATACTTGCTCTGGTCGTTCCCAATCAAAACCTACACCTGCAACCTTTTCTTGTATTCTGCTTGCTTTAACCAAAGCTGGTAAACTATTAGGGACACCTTCTAAAACACTTGTTCTGCCTTCTTTTAATTTTAAATTTTCCCAATTACGTTTGACTTCGGCTTCATCTTTTACAGTAACATCTCCATAAATATGTGGATGTCTATGGATTAGTTTTTCGCAAATACCATTACAAACATCTGCAATGTCAAATGCCTTTTTCTCACTTCCTATTTTTGCATAAAAAACCATATGCAACATAAGATCTCCTATTTCTTTTTTAACTTCTTCTAAATCGTCTTCTAAAATAGCATCGCCTAACTCGTACGTTTCTTCAATAGTTAAATGACGTAACGTTTCCATGGTCTGTTTTTTATCCCAAGGACATTGCTCGCGCAACTCATCCATAATAGTCAATAAACGGTCAAATGCTTTTAATTGGTCTGCTCTAGAATTCATATAAAAAAAGGTTTTTGTAAAAGTACGTTGATTTGTTTCATCTTAAAAAACGATAAACAAAAAAATCCAGCAAAAGCTGGATTTTAATATCTATAAATAAAGTCAATTTATTCTTCTTCATCAGACGTTTCAGTCTTAGCTGTATCAAAGTCTAACATGTCATTTTTTTGTAACATATTATACCATTGTACTACTTTTTTAATATCACTTGGGTACACTCTATCCTCGTCATAATCTGGTAATACTTCAAAAAAGTACTCTTCCAATTTATCTTTAGAATCCTTGTGACTAATACTAGTCTGTGCTCCTTTTTCTTTGTCTTTAATTTTACTTAAGACGTCTTTTAATGGCACTTCTTCTGTTAAAGTATAAATTGCAATCTCACTTAAAATACTAACGTTTTGTTGTATTCCAACAGACATACGTCTATTATCAATTAAAGATTCAGCAATAAAGCCACCTCTTGTTTGAGTTACTAATTTATATAATCCAGGTTTACCTGCAATTGCTAATACTTTATCTAAAGCCATATAGTTTCTTGTTTTTAATTATCCTTTTATCTTTCACTTTGACGCTGCATAGTGTTCAAAAATTGGATGGCAAATATCTTATGTTAGTTTGGGTTTTCCAAACGTTTAACGTTTCTTTTTCATTAATGGAAATTTCATGCGGTAATCTACATTGATTTTTCCTTTAGAGATATTAGTCAATTTTCCTTTTATCAAACGCTTTTTTAAAGCCGATAAATGGTCTGTAAACAAAATCCCTTCGATATGATCATACTCATGCTGAAATACTCTTGCAGCCAAACCATCTAATGCCATAGTTTGCTTATTAAAGTCTTCATCAAAATATTCAATTTTAATCTTTGGTTGTCTAAAGACGTCCTCTCTAACATCAGGAATACTTAAACAACCTTCATTAAACGCCCATTCATCACCAGATTCTTCTAAAATAACTGGATTAATAAAGGTGTGTTTAAAATTTTTCAAAAACTCACTTTCTTCTTTACCTAAAACCTCTTCGTCATCTGCAAACGGAGTTGCATCCACAATAAACATACGGATGGACAATCCAATCTGAGGTGCAGCTAAACCAACACCAAACGACCCATACATGGTTTCGTACATGTTTGCTATTAGTTCTTTTAACTTCGGGTAATCCTTAGTAATGTCAGTCGCTTTTTTCTTTAAAACGGGATCGCCATAGGCGACAATTGGTAATATCATACTATTAATTATTGATTATAAAGGTAACTCTGTAAGATTATGGTTGCACTAACCTCATCTAAAAGCGCTTTATTTTGTCTTTGTTTTTTCTTTAATCCACTATCTATTAGTGTTTGCGTCGCCATTTTAGATGTAAAACGCTCGTCTACTCGTTTTATCGGAATCTTAGGAAATGCGTTTTCTAATTTAACCAAAAACGGAATAATCAATGCTTCACTTTCACTTGGCGTGTTATCCATTTGTTTTGGCTCTCCAACTAAAAACAATTCGACTTGTTCTTTACTTAAATAGTCCTTTAAAAATGTAATAAGCTCCTTTGTATTAACTGTAGTCAATCCAGAGGCAATAATCTGCATCTCATCAGTAACTGCTAATCCTGTTCTAACTTTTCCGAAATCAATTGCTAAAATGCGAGCCATATCAAATTTTGTGCAAATTTATAGTTTTATACTCTTAACACCTTAAATATTGTGCCATATTTTAATTTTTACGAATTATATTTGTCTTAAATTAAAATTGACATGACAGAATTACAAAAAACAATAGAGACTGCTTGGGATAACCGAGAGTTATTGACAGACGAAAAAACCATAGAAGCTATTAGAGAAGTGGTTAACCTTTTAGATTTAGGAAAATTACGAGTAGCAGAACCTACAACTGATGGTTGGCAGGTTAACGAATGGGTTAAAAAAGCGGTTGTTTTATATTTCCCTATTCAAAAAATGGAAACTTTAGAAGCTGGTATTTTTGAATATCATGATAAAATTCCACTAAAAAGAGGGTATAAAGAAAAAGGAATTAGAGTGGTACCAAATGCTGTTGCACGTCATGGTGCTTACATCTCTGCAGGTACAATTTTAATGCCTAGTTATGTAAATATTGGTGCCTATGTAGACGAAGGGACAATGGTTGACACTTGGGCTACCGTAGGTAGTTGTGCACAAATTGGTAAAAACGTACACTTATCTGGTGGTGTTGGTATTGGTGGTGTTTTAGAACCTTTACAAGCCGCTCCAGTTATTATAGAAGATGGTGCTTTTATTGGATCACGTTGTATCGTTGTAGAAGGTGTACATGTAGAAAAAGAAGCTGTTTTAGGTGCTAATGTGGTGTTAACCATGAGTACTAAAATTATAGATGTAACAGGTGATACTCCTGTTGAAATGAAAGGTCGTGTACCAGCAAGATCAGTAGTTATCCCTGGAAGTTATACTAAAACCTTTGCTGCTGGAGAATTTCAAGTCCCTTGTGCTTTAATTATTGGAAAACGTAAAGAAAGCACAAATAAGAAGACGTCTTTAAATGATGCTTTGAGAGAGTATGATGTTGCTGTTTAAAGTTTAAAAAGCAACACTTATTAATACAATAAAGCCTCTAAGTTTTAAATTTAGAGGCTTTTGTATTACTATTATTTTTTAAACTGCATCTTCCTTCCGCTACGTCTTAATTTTTTACTATTTATTTTTAATTGAAATGCTCTGCTATGCTTTAACATTAAGTCATACGTTTCTTGATAGGACGTATTGTAAAGTTGTGCATATGCCTCAGATAATGTCTTAACCATAGTTTTAGATAACCATAAGCGTCTAAAATTATGCATTCGATTATTAAAAGTCATTGGCTTAAAACGCATTCTGTTTAAATCAATTAAAAAGAAACTATAACCAGTATCATCCTTTGTTATTAAAGTATTACCCGGTGAATGATCTAAAAAATCGATATTATTGTCGTGTAATTTAAAAGTAAATGCTGCAAATTGTTGCAATATTTTAACGCGTTCCGGAAATTGCGGATTGTGTATTAACGCTCTAAACTCAAAATCATAATCGATATGTTTACTAATATAATAACTCGTTTTTAACCCAAAAACGGACGTGTTTTCTATGTAAGCTATTGGAAAAGGGGTTGATATATCGCAATCAATTAGCTTATTAGCATATTCAAAAGAACGTTTTGCCTTAGATGGACGTATATATTTATACACAAAACTATTAAAGGCATTTGGTATTTTAAAGGACTTCACATTTAGTTTTAATCCTTCAACCTCAAAAGACTTTATAACGTTACGTTGTCCAATGGTCACTGCTTCTCCAGAGGTTTCAAATTCTGAAATAAGAGTAACTAATATGGGTTCTAAGTGCTTATATTTTGGATGACAGTGTATGATAATATTTAATTTTAAGATTGTTCAAAGATATATCAAAGTAAATTTTAATAAAAGCCGATAAAATTATATTTTGCGCTATACCCTATTAAAAATAATTATTACTTATTAAAACAGACACTGAAATTAGTTCAGCATACATGAAAAAAATTCTTGTAATACAAAATAAACGTATTGGTGATGTGCTAATAGCTTCTACTATTGCTCAAAATATGAAATCGGTTTTTCCAGATAGTCAAATTGATTATTTAGTGTATGATTTTACTGTTGGTGTTATCGAGAACAATCCAAGTATTGATAATATTATTGCTATTAATGAAAAAGACTTAAAACAATTTCTAGTTATGAAGCGCTTAATTAAGCGTATTAAGAAAACTAATTATGACATTATTTTTGACCCCTACTCTAAACTACAAAGCAGACTGATTTGTTATTTTTCTGGAGCAAAAATGCGTATTGGTTTTCAGAAAAGAGGAAGAAACCCTTGGTTTAAATTCTATACACATACAGTGCCGTTATTAGAAGAAAAAACACATATAAGCGGCAAGGCTATTGAGGACAGAATTAATATGTTTAGTTCCTTTTTTCGTTTACCTGAAAACAAAATAGATTACGAACCACATATTTTTTTAACCGATAAAGAAAAACAATATAACAAGCTAGATAAGTACGATAAACCTGCCATTATGTTAGGTATTTTAGGAAGTACGCCTCAAAAATCTATGCCTTACGATTATATTGTTACCATAATTGACCACATCACGTCTTGTTATAATGTAAACGTGTTATTTAACTACGCCCCAAACCAAAAAGATGATGCTTTAAGTATTTATGAGCAATGTCAAAATAAAGACCATATTATCATTGATATTTACGAAGATACTATTAGAGGCTTTATAACCTTAATGAATAAATGCGAATTACTTGTTGGTAACGAAGGGGGTATCGTCCATATTTCAAAAGCACTGGACAAACCAACCTTTACTATATTTTCACCTTATGTTTTAAAAGAACATTGGGCTAGTTTTGAAGATGGCAAAAAACACACTTCCATTCACTTATTAGAAGAAAAACCTAATTTATTTGACGAATTTAGTGTAGAACAACGTCGTAAAATAGAAGAAAACCCATCAGAATTATATCAAATGCTGACACCGGAAATGATATTAAAAAAATTAACACCTTTTTTGGATCGACAGTTAAAAGCTTATAAAAACTAAGCGTCTAGCTTTTTTTTACGATTCCAAAATCAGTCCAAGCCTTTTTCTCGTTTTTAGTAATGTCCCTAATCGCTCTGTTTTTGGCAATCGAATCTTCATTTTTATACCCACGCTTATGGTCTAAGTGAATACAGATAACCGAATACCGGATTTGCTTACTTTTGACACCTAAATTCATTAAACGCTCACCAAGTTCACGATCTTGACCTCCGTACTGCATACGCTCGTCTAAACCATTAACCGCTACAATATCTTTTTTCCAACCCGAAGCATTGTGTCCATTCCAACTAGCATTAGTTGGTGTAACTGTATTTAAAATTGAAGATTTAAGTCCGGTAGCCGTCAATTTATTATTTTTAAAAGAGGCTTTTAAACCATTCTTTTTTAACCATTTTAACTTAAAACAATTGGCTTTATAAATATCCTCTTTGGTAATGGCTTTAGATATTGCCATTGGTAACATAAAATAACCTCCAGATAAAAAGTAACCTAATTCTCGTTCCTTAACATGGACTTCTACAAAATCTTGACGCGGAATACAATCACCATCTGACATTATAATATAATCTGATGTACATTGTAATATGGCTTTATTTAAAATCTCCGACTTTTGAAAGCCATTGTCTTCATGCCAAACATGTATAATAGGATAAAACACTTCTACCTTTATCGTTTCTATTAGATCTATGGTCTCTTGTCTGGAACCATCATCCGCTATTACAATTTCAAAATTACGATACGATTGGTTATTATAACCGTAAAGTACTTTTGCTAACCATTCAGGCGAATTATACGTGCTTATTATTATTGAAGTATCTATTTTCATTATGGCAACAAATATAAAGTTATTTTAGTAATTTTGGTTTCTATATGAATGCTATTACCGTAATTATACCCACATACAACGAGGAAGCCTACATTGCGCAAGCAATCCAATCGGTTGGCTTTGCTTCACAAATTATTGTCGTAGACTCTAATAGCAAAGATAACACAGTACAAATAGCTAAACAAATGGGCTGCGAAGTCTATTTAAGAGCGTTTGATAATTTTTCTAATCAGAAAAACCATGCCTTGCAATACGCAACGGGGGACTGGATTTTATTTGTTGATGCTGACGAGCGTATTCCCTTTGCTTTGCAACAAGAGATTTTTGCAGCGATAACTAGTAATAAACACGCTGGCTACAAGCTTAACTTCCCTCATTTTTATATGAATCGCTTTTTATATCATCATAGTGATAATGTCACGCGATTAGTAAAACGTAGCAATTGTAAGTTTGAAGGTTTAGTACATGAAAAACTGATTATTGAAGGGACTATCGGACAACTTAAAAGTCCGGTGCTGCATTTTACTTACAAAGGGTTACTTCATTATATCAGTAAAAAAGATAGCTATGCTTGGTTTCAGGCAGAACAAATGCTTAAAAAGGGTAAAAAAGCGACCTATTTTCACTTAGCTTTCAAACCGTTTTATCGTTTTTTTAGCAGCTACATTTTACGTCGTGGTTTTATGGATGGGATACCTGGTTTAACTGTTGCCAGCGTTAATGCGTATGGCGTATTTTCAAGATATGTCAAACTAATGTTATTACAGAAAGGTATTAGGTAATGTTAGAACAATTAAAATCTATATACTTTTTTATTGCAATAGCACAAATTATAATGGGATGCTATTTTGTTTTAATAGGCTTTAAAGTTATAAATCGATTTAAAAACAATCCAGAATTAGAACAAAAATGGTATCACAAATATCAAACAACGTTTAAATTAGGAGGCTTTTTATTAATCATCTTAGGCTGCTTATCATTTCCTTATTTTAATATAATCAAAACCAACTTTTTCCTTTTTTAAGCTTACGCTGAAACACTTTCATACTATCATCCCCTTTAATATCCAAACGTTGAATTTCGTAGTGATTTTTTAACGGAAATGCATTCACTCTATTCCCTATTCGTAAACCATAGATAATTTGATTATCCTTTAGACACTTAAAAAAAGCATGTTGTTCGGCTCCTGATTTAGGATACTTACCATAAGGATACGCTAAAGTATTATTTACATTTAATTTATTTTCGACTATAAAATCTTTACATAAATCAAAGTCGTTTTGAATAGCGTCAATAGACAACTGATCATAACGCTGATGTGCAAAACTATGCAAACCCAACTCGATAATATCAGCATCTAAAGATTGCAATTGCGGCACAGACATAATAGGAGAGATTCCAGCATCCCACGTGTTAACACCATTTACATATTTAAACGGAATATAAAAACAAGCCTTCAAATTATGTTTTATAAATAAAGGATATGCCAACTCCAATTGATTAACATACACATCATCAAATGTAATAATCACCGCTTTTTTAGGAAAGTCTTTAGCAGATTTAAAGCTTTGTAAATCTTTAAAATGCAAAGTCGTATAACCTTCAGATTTTAGATACAACAACTGTTCTTCTAGTATTTTGACATCAATAGTTAACCCTTTACTCTCAGTTGACTGAGTGGTTACACTGTGATACATTAAAATAGGTAATTTTGACACGATGTTTTAAATTGAATAGTCTGCATACAAATATATAACCCCTAATGGTTATATTTGGCAAAAATCTGACTTTCTATTACATGATAAGCGCTCTAGCTATTACATATAACGAAGCACACAATATAGAACGCTATATTAAAAGCTTGTCTTTTGCAGATGAAATTATCATTGTAGACTCTTTTAGTACGGATGCTACCGAAGCTATTGCCAAACAACATAATGTCACTTTTGTAAAACGAGTGTTTGACGATTTTTCTTCTCAAAAAAACTACGCTATTAGTTTAGCCAAACATGACTGGGTCACTTTTTTTGATTTGGACGAAGTGATACCAGAAGCGTTATCAAAAGAGCTAATGACTACGGTTGAGTCTACTCCTAAAGAGAAAGCCTTTCTAGTAAATCGCGATTACCATTTTATGGGTAAACGTATAAAATACAGTGGTTTTCAAACAGATATTGCCGTTAGGTTGTTTGATAAAAACTATTGTAAATATAATGGGAAATTAGTTCATGAAGCAATTAAAACCTCAGCTCCAATTAGAAAACTTAAACATCATCTGAAGCATCAAACGTATACAGATTTTGACAACTATAACCAAAAACTAACCCAATATAGTAAATTACAAGCTGAAGCTTTATTTAAGAAAAATGTGCGTCCAAATTTATATCATTTTCTATTTAGACCATGGTATCGATTTATGCACCAATATTTTTTTAGATTTGGTTTTTTGGACGGTAAAGAAGGGTTTATTATTTGTTACGTCCATGCGTTTTCAGTATTTAAGCGCTATATACAATTATGGACTATGTATCGTAATATAGAATAAATGAAGCACGTATTTTTAGAATCCCACAATATTAAAAACCAGTTTAACGGTTTTGGACAATTCAATTTCCACTTAATTAAAGGGTTATACCATGCAGATGTTGAAGATTTTAAAATGACGATACACGCTAAAGACACTAACGCGCTAAAAGATCAATTTGGTAACTATTTTGATTATAAAACATACCGCTCTATATCTAGAAAACCATTTTTTCGTATTCGTAAAAAATATGATGTTTGGCATTCTTTAAATCAAAATATAAAAATAGAACCTTATCATAAAATCCCTTATGTATTAACGGTACATGATGTAAATTTTATAAGTGAAGTTTCAAAAGATCTAAATCACGACACAAATAAACGTTTTACAGAGAAACTAAACAGGAGTTCTGCCATTACTTATATTTCTGAATTCGCAAAAGCATCTACACATCAATATTTTAACGTGCCTAAAGTTCCTGAATATGTAATTTATAATGGCAATCCAATTACTACTCTTTTGGACTTGAAAAATACTAAAATCAAACCAGTAACGGACAGACCATATTTATTTTTTATTGGCGGATTAACACAAAGAAAAAACGTACATACCTTGGTACAAATGTTAGAACATTTGCCTAATTATGATTTAATTTTAGCTGGTGATACATCGGATAGCTATGTAAATACAACCTTAGCACAAGCCATTTCAAAAACAAGAACCACTAATCGTGTTCACATGTTAGGAAAAATAAATACTGAACAAAAACAGTATTACCTACAGAATTGCAGTGCTTTTGTATTTCCATCATTACTTGAAGGTTTTGGAATCCCTCCGATTGAAGCCATGCGCTTTGGTAAACCTGTCTTTTTATCTAATCTAACCTCACTCCCAGAAATTGGAGGAGACCAAGCTTTTTATTGGGCTAATTTTGATCCTAAAGCAATGTCCGAGGTTTTTATTAAAGGAATGACTTCTTTCGAATCCAATAAAACAAACTACAGTAAAGCTTCTATAAAACGTGCCTTAAGCTTTGATTGGAATACCTCTGCCCAACAGTACGCTGATGTTTATCGAAGTTTACTCTAAATTAAAGATAGGTTTTACCCAATTATCAATTCTGTATTTATCCAAAATAGCCTCATCAACTGGTTGATACGGTGTATTTACAAAATCCTCTGGAATTTCAATGTAATTTTCATCAATGACCAAAATATTCTGCGGATTATAAAAATCGTAATTAACAATATCCTTATTAGTTGTAATCAATTTTTTATTATGCCCTAAAGCTTCAAAAATTCTAAAAGACAAACCTATTTGGTCATTTCGCTGAATTTCGATAATGATTTTAGAATGCTTCATTAAATCATTAATCTCAGAAACGCTTTTTATTTGATTAATAATTTCAAGGTACTCCGATTTCTCTATTGATTCATCTGGATGATGCACTAAGATTTTTGAAGACCATCCTTTATCATTTATGTATTTAGCTAATTTGTCTAAACTTTTAAATCTAAAATCATAAGATGATATGTTAAAGAATATATACTCATGCTGTGTAATATTACTTTCTTGATATATATAATTTGTTAAAAAATCAAACCCATGAACCTCTATATCCTCTTTATCATAGCTATATACTTTATCAAAATATGGTAATATATCGCCTTTTCTAGAAAAACGAGTGATGCTATCGTAATAAAAAGCTATGTTATGTTTAGCACTTGACTTAAGCACAGCTAAGGTTTTATTTTTAAGTAAATCTGGACGTATCGTAAATATAAAGTCCTGACCCCCTAAAGCTTTTATACTATCCTTTACTATATCATCTTGATACTTCTTTTTTAAATTCACACCAAAAAAGATCTTCAACAAAAAGTTTTTAATCTTATGTGCTTTATTCTTATATTTAAAAGTAGATCTATCTATATAAAATATATTAACCTCTACCTGTTCTATTTTTTTTAAGGAATCATATATATATTTTGTGTATCCAAAGGCTGGAGGACCAATAATTGTAATTTTCATTTTCATTTTAAATTGTCTTATAGCTAATATGATGTCGTTTCTATAACTTTTCTTAACAGAATTTTATTGAAGATCTACGTTCCAAATTTTCAATAAAATCATACTTAAATCATTGATTACAAAAGAAACGGTATATCCAATTGATTTATCTTTAAAAAATAGTACCAAGTAAATAATTACTGATTATCTTTTTAAAGAAAAAAAGCGTTTTAATTTTATTTTAATGATACTCGATTTATAATTTAGACTATGAGGCATCGTATAAAACCATGGATTCCCCTCTCTTACATCTCCATCTATTAACGATAAATCCTCAAAATTTAATTTCCACTTTACATAGTCAAAACTTAACTGGTCTCTCTTACTTTGTGTTTTCACAATCTGCCACCAATTTTCCATAAGTTCTACAACATTAGATTTAAAATGCTTACGAATTAATATTGGCGCAGTAATTAAACCATTATTTTCAGGGTATCCTTCCGATTTAAACTGCTCAATCTGTTTTGTCATAACCTCAGGAATATCCTTAAACTGCTTAAGTTGTTCGGCTATTTTCATAAGTTCATCATACTCGTCATAAATACAATATCTTGGATCCACAGCATTCTGACCATGATCAAAACAAGCCATGGCAGCCTTACTCATTTTATCCTCAATTAATGAGGAAAAATCTTTTAAGATTAAAATATTACCATCAATATAAACACTAATATCACAATTTTTATTCAAATGTTTATGAGGTAATATTTTATAGTATCTATTACTCCTTGTATTATCATCTTTTACTGGTTTTTCAACTTGAACAATTTTCCAACTTTTAGATTTATAATCTGTCCTATCAGTATAACAAATATATTCTACATTTTCTAGCTTTGGTTGCTCTATAAGAGCACTGTAATCACCAAAAATTGCTGTATAAACTATAATTTTTTTTTTCATTTTAATTATTTATCAAAAACAAAGTTAACCGACAAAAAACAATCATTTTATAAACAAAAAATTAATTAAATGCCTTTTTTTTCTCTATTGCAAATAACTACTTATTTTATAAAAACACATATAAAATTCATATTATTTTCAAATTACCAATATACACTCTTACCATAAGAATATCTCAATTTTATGTTCTAGAAGCAAAAGAGTTTTATAAGTTTGCACCATGAGAGATATTTCTGTTATTATAATAAACTATAACACCTCTAAATACACCGTTAAGTGTATTTCATCCGTTATAGAACATACCAACCCGATGATTTCTTTCGAAATTATTGTTGTGGATAACAATTCTAATATTGATGATTACAATTATTTAAAAAACAACTTACCCAACAGCACTAATATTACTTTGCACAGAAGTAATGTAAATACTGGTTTTGGTGGTGGGAATATGTTTGGAGCGCAGTTTGCAAATGCAAACTACTTATTGTTTTTAAATAATGATGCCTTCTTAATGAATGATTGTTTATCTATCATTTCAAATTACATGGATGCTCATCCAGAAGTAGGCGTTAGTACAGCACAAAATTATGATAAAGACAACAACCATATCATTTCTTTTGGTCATAACAAAGGAATTAGAAGGTTGCTTCTAGGGCGAAGTTTTCTTGAAAAAAAAGACCCCAAACAATTCCCTAGACGTAAAAAGAAATACAAAAACCCAGTATCCGTTAATTTTATAAACGGAGCCTTTATGTTTTTTCGATCAGAAGTCTTCTCTAAAGTTGGTGGTTTTGATACTAATATCTTTTTATATTTTGAAGAAATGGATATTTGCTATAGAATAAAAAAAAACAACTATAGTAGCGTTTTAGTGCCTGAAGCAAAAATCACCCACTGCCAAGGTGCTAGTACCGGTGTTTCTAAAACAATAAGTAAAGAAGGGTTTATTTCATACCTGTATGTCATAAAAAAAAATTACTCCTATTTTAAATACACGTTTATAAGATTGTACTACTGTCTTACTTTTATTACAAAACCAAAAAAATGGTTTTTGCTATCGTTAGCTTTTACAGGAGCTCCTTTATCAAAATCTTTAAAACAAAAACAAACTATAAACTTTATAGACAATGAGGGATCAAATTGAAAAAGCAATAGAAATACTTAAACAAGGTGGACTTATATTATAGTATATTACAGATCCCTTTTAGGCAAAGTGCTTATAATTCTGATGAAAAAACTAAAACTATACCGTGTTTATTCAACCTTAACAAACTTAAAATGGGATTAAAATGTAAAAACCGAGATCTAAGTCAATAAATCTCGGCTTCTGAACACCTTAAAGAAGTTTTATTTTTGGAAAATTAAAAAGCATAAAACGCAACTCCTTCAGAAACATAACCAGAATAATTACTCACATTTTTTGTGTAAAAATGATCTCCAGAATTAGGATTAAAATACCTGTAAATTGGAACTGTACCATTAGCTTGATTTAGATAAGCATAAAACTCTATACCTTCCGAAGTATATCCATAAGGCGCACCACTATTTTTCGAATAAAAATGATCACCACTTCCTGGATTATAATACCTATAAATAGGAACTGAAGAAGGCGTTCTATAAGTATATGCAGAAAAAGCAACCCCTTCATAGCCCCAGCCAGTATATGAACCATCATTCTGAGTATAAAAATGGTCTCCTGAATTAGCATTAAAATATCTATGAATTGGCTTTTCAATATATTCTAAATTAACCTGATTATCTATTAAATATTGATCAACATAATTCTGTAATTGTTGTTTTTTTATTGGATCAGTTACAAATTCATAGATTAGTTTCGCTCCATTATAACCAAAATCTACTAATACTGCGTTTTCTGCCGTATTACTATTTTGCCAATTTGAAAAATTAACTGTAGTGTTTTGTTGTTCTAGGTTTACATCGTCATTCAACAATGCTACTGCAGGATCTCCTCCTCTTGTTTTATATGATAATTTTCTATTATAATTTGATAAACTATCAGATGTAGCAACATCATTTTGGATATCAATATCAAAAATATCTTTTACAGCGCTTTTAAGTCCTACTCTTGACGCAAAAGTCCTATTTTCTTCTGTAGTTTCAGACTGAAACTTGATTTCTAATGCACCACCAGTGTATATATCAGCTAAAACATGCGTTCCATAAAATTCTACAATTTGAGCAGGACTTAATAGCTCTAAATCTGATTCAAAATCGGGTGTTAAATAATTTTTAAGAGTTTCAGGTGTTGAGTTAAATCTAAATCTTCTTTGTTTCAATTCTAAATTATAACTAGCATAAATATATTTACCATCAAAGGTATAAGAATTAGTTGTTGAATTAGAGAAAGATGATTCTAATGTTTTACCAAAAACAGGTATAGAAAAACCTAAGTCAACCTTTGTGGTTACCATTTCACTATACGCCTTAGCATTTTCACCATATTCCTCGATATATTGTTGACTTGAAGGATACTCAATAACAACTCTTGTCGGATAATCAATAATAAATGCATCAATATCTATAACTTGAAATTCTGCAGAACTGGTATTCGCGTATTCACCTGTAACGTTATAACCAGCTCCTAAATAATTATAGGTTGGTGGCGGGAAATTATTATTATTATTATTAACTATTAACCCAAATAAATTGTCTTTAATCTTTAAAACGTTAATTCTATCATTAATTTGAGTATTTCTGTCTGCGGCATCTTCTATTAACGTAACTTCCTCTGAACTACAAGAATTAATAATTGTGAGTAATACTAAAGCTATTAAAATTTTAATTTTTTTCATTGTTTCATTGTTTCATTGTTGATAATTTTTTCATCATTGTTTTAAACCTTTTTAAGGCTTCAGTTTAATTTAAGGGATGACTAACTGTCTATAGAAGGTGAGTCTAGAAATTTATTTTACCAGCTTATTATTTAACTATTTAAACATATGTTCAGTTAATGCTTCAAATGTTACCCTTGAGTATCAAAAGAATTAAATATAAAATACAATCTGTTATTTAATACACCTTAATTCGAGCGTAAATAAATATCGCCCAACTAATGCTTAAATAAAATAGTTATTCACTACTTAATCATATTCCATATTTATATAAAAAACGCAACCATATCAATCAAATTAAATTAATTTTGTTGAACAATAAAAAACCATGAGAGAAGAAATTGAAAAAGCAATTGAAACCCTTAAACAAGGTGGACTAATTTTATACCCAACAGACACCGTTTGGGGAATAGGATGCGACGCTACAAATGCTAGTGCTGTCCAAAAAGTTTACAAGCTAAAGCAACGCGAAGATGACAAGGCACTAATATGCTTAGTTAATAATTATAGTATGCTAGAAAGACATGTGGACAATGTGCCCAAAATAGCCTATACAATTTTAGATATTGCGGACAAACCAACGACTGTAATCTATGATGCTCCAGCTGGTATTGCAGAAAATTTGGTAGCAAAAGACAACACATTAGCGATTAGAATAGTCCACCATGATTTTTGCGAAAAACTGATAAAATATTTTGGAAAACCAATTGTATCCACCTCTGCTAATATAAGTGGTCAACCGACACCAAAATCCTTTAAAGAAATTAGTGAAGCTGTTTTAAAAGGTGTGGATTATGTCGTAAATTTGCACCAACAAAAAAATGGAGGAAATCCTTCTACTATTATAAAACTAAGTAATAGTGGACAAGTCAAAGTTATTCGTGAGTAAATTATAATATGAATTACAAAGCAGCACTACAAAACCCAGTATTTAAAATTATTTCTCAAGCGTCTAAAAACCTTCATTTGGACAGTTATGTTATTGGCGGTTTTGTACGTGATTATATCTTAGAAAGAGGAGATGCTAAAGACATTGATGTTGTTGCCATAGGTAGCGGAATCGAATTAGCAAGAGAAGTCTCAAAACTACTACCTAACAAACCCAAAGTTCAAGTTTTTAAAACGTATGGAACAGCAATGTTGCGTTACAATGACGTAGAAGTAGAATTTGTTGGTGCACGTAAAGAATCTTACAACGAACATAGCAGAAATCCAATTGTAGAGAATGGTACGTTACAAGATGATCAAAACCGTCGAGACTTTACAATAAATGCGCTTGCTTTAAGTTTATCCGAATCCAATTTCGGAGATCTTTTAGACCCATTTGATGGTGTTGCGGATTTAGAGCGAAAAATAATAAAGACACCTCTAAACCCAGATATAACTTATAGTGATGATCCTTTACGCATGATGCGTGCTATAAGATTTGCAACACAATTAGATTTTATTATTGAAGAGCAATCACTTAACGCTATTACTAGAAATAGTGATCGGATCAAGATTATAACGAAAGAACGAATCAATGTTGAATTAAACAAAATTTTAGAAAGTTCAAAACCATCAAAAGGTTTTTTACTGCTAGAAAAAACAGGCCTTTTAAAACATTTCTTACCAGAGTTAACCAACTTAAAAGGTATTGATGAAGTGGAAGGGCAAACCCATAAAGACAACTTTTACCACACGCTTGAAGTAGTCGATAATATTTCTAAAAACACAAACGATGTTTGGTTACGTTGGGCAGCATTATTACATGATATTGGTAAAGCACCAACAAAACGATTTAGCAAAAAAGTAGGCTGGACATTTCACGGACATGAGTTTGAAGGTTCTAAAATGGTATATCACCTATTTAAACGCTTAAAAATGCCTTTAAATGACAAAATGAAATTTGTCCAAAAAATGGTATTCATGAGCTCTAGACCTATTGTTTTAGCTGAGGACTTAGTCACAGATTCCGCAGTAAGACGTTTAGTCTTTGATGCTGGAGATTATGTTGAAGATTTAATGACACTTTGCGAGGCTGACATTACTACAAAAAACCCAAAACGTTTTGATAAATATCATAACAATTTCAAGATTGTAAGAGATAAAATTATTGAAGTAGAAGAAAAAGATCACGTTCGTAACTTCCAACCTCCTGTTTCTGGTGAAGAAATCATGAAAACCTTTAATTTAAAACCTTCAAAAGAAATAGGCATTATTAAAGAAGCCATAAAAGAAGCTATTCTTGAAGGAGAAATCCCAAACGAATATACTGCCGCTTTTAATTTAATGATAAAAAAAGGAGAAGCTTTAGGACTAATTAAAAGTGAATAAACATGTTAGAGTTAATTAAAACAGATTCTAATAATCCTGACTTTATTACTCTAATCAAGCAGTTGGATAGCTATCTAAAAACAACGGATGGCGATGATCATGAGTTTTATAATCAATATAATGGATTGGATAATATTAAACATGTTGTCGTTGCTTATTTAGATAAAGCTCCTGTTGGGTGCGGAGCCTTCAAACCTTTTAAGGAAACCACTATAGAGATTAAACGCATGTTTACCTCTAAAGCTATTCGAGGACAAGGAGTCGCTTCAAATATTTTACATGAATTAGAGTCTTGGGCAAAACAACTCGACTACAAACACAGTATTTTAGAAACCGGAATTAGACAAATAGAAGCCCTTCAATTTTATAAAAAATGCAACTATCAAATCATAGATAATTACGGGCAATATAAAGATGTAAAAGAAAGCATATGCTTCAAAAAAGCATTGTAAGCTAAAGAGAAAGAACATGAAAAAGGATAACAAAAAAGTCATCTATTGGTTACTAACAGGCTGTTTACTAATATTTATAATGGTTATTGTAGGTGGTATCACCCGATTAACACATTCTGGTTTAGCCATTTCTAACTACAAGCTTATTTCTGGAACTATACCTCCCATGAATGATATCGAGTGGCAAGAAGCCTTTGATTTATATAAGCAATACCCAGAATACAAAAAATTAAACAACCATTTTAATATTGAAGAATTTAAAGACATCTATTTCTGGGAATGGATCCATCGTGTCATCGGTCGTTTTATAGGTTTAGTCTTCTTCTTACCCTTTTTGTATTTTTTAATTACAAAACAACTAACAGGACCAACTATTAAAAAATCAATTGGCCTCATGTGTTTAGGTGCTTTACAAGGTTTTTTAGGTTGGTACATGGTTAAAAGTGGATTAGTAGATCGTCCAGATGTCAGTCACTATAGACTAGCAATGCATTTAACAACAGCATTTATAACCTTTGCAGCGACATTTTGGGTCGCTTTAGACTTAATGTTTCCATTTGATAAAATTGTGAGCACTGGGTTTAAAAGACTCCTTCGCATTGGTATGTTAGTTCTAATTATTCAGATTGTTTATGGCGCATTTGTTGCAGGTTTAGATGCTGGCTGGGTACATAACCACTGGCCAATGATGAGCGAAGGTAAATTTATTCACGAAAGCGTATATATAGAAAGAGACACCCTTTTTGCTAATCTTACTGAAGGTAAAAGTGGTGTGCAATTTGTGCACAGAACATTAGCTTATATTGTGGTCGCATTTATTTTATTAATTGTGTTTAAAGGACAGAAATATATTGAAACAAACTATCAACGCAGAGCACTTAATGCTTTAATATCTCTTGTGTTTTTACAATTTATTTTAGGCGTTTTCACCTTAATATTACAAGTCCCTGTTTGGTTAGGTGTTGCACATCAAGTTGGTGCCTTTTTATTACTAACTGCAATGACATTTACGCTACATCGCTTTAGTAAATAACAGCTAAAAGCATTATCTTTACATCCTTATTTTTTTATTATGATTTACAGATTCAGAGTTATACTAGACAACGATACTAAAGAAGATATCTTTAGAGATTTTGAAATGCGCGAAAGCGACACCATGGAAGATCTACATAACGTTATCACACAATGTTTTGGCTTTGAAGGTAACGAAATGGCTTCGTTTTATTTAAGTGATGACGAGTGGAATCAAGGCGCAGAAATTAGTCTTTTTGATATGAGTGATGGCCTAAACGAAGTTAGATTGATGAATGAAACATCACTCTCTGACACTGTACACGAAGACCAAACAAAACTAATTTACGTGTACGACTTCATGAGTATGTGGACATTTTTTGTGGAATTAGCTGAAATCGTTGAAGTTGCGGAAGGTGTAGACTACCCTAATCTGATGTACGTTCAAGGTCAAGTTCCTACAGAAGCACCTGAAAAAGTGTTTGAAGCAGAAAAAGATGAGTTTGAAGACGACTTAGAAGATGACGACTTTAATATTGACGATTATGATAATTTAGACTTTGAAGAAAACTGGAACTAAAAATCCTGTGTATGTATATCTTCATAATTACGCTTGACAAAGTTTAGAGCGTTTTTCAAAATTTCGCCCATATTTTTACTTTTCTTAAATTCCAAATCCAACGTATGATCGTATATTTTGGATTTTAAAAGTTTTATATTGGCTTTATTAGATATTTTGTCATGTACCATACAATCTAGTAGTTGTGCAATACGATCGTTATAACTTATCATACGCTTAGCAACAATTGAGCGCTCTTCAACTTTATATTGATCAATAGAGCCCTGTTTAAATTTTTTAGCCACTAATTGTACTAGTTTTAAATTTTCTTTAAAAAATTGTGGTCTATAAACATTAAACTTTCCTTCGTAACATTGTTGATCAAAATCAATAGCTCTAATTTTAAACACCACGTGATCAAAATCATGAGTAGGCACAATAACATAATTATAAGAACGCATATCACCAAGTAATCTAATCATACAGCGCTCGTTAAATTTAACAAACTCCTTAGCAATCTGGGATTTTTCCCGTTCTGAACAATCTGGTAAATTATTTTTTATAAATTCATCACCAGGTATTCCTGCAATATGCTCCTCTATTAAAGTATTACCATGCACCATAAAATTTAATTGATATGGAGATAGCATTTGCTCTAACTCTAAACCATAAATACGCGAAGCATCCGCTTTTTTGACATAAAAATAGGTGTAATTATCATTAATAATATTCCTGATTTTCACTCTAAAAGGCTTAGAATTCCCAAAAGTACAATAGTCTATCGCATCTATATTTAAATAGGCATTAGCGGTAACATTACCATCAGAATGGAGTCTACTATATACTTTTTTTAAACTTAGGTCAATTTCTTCTCTATCAAATTCGCTAAAATACACACGTATCCAAAGTGTATCATTATCATCTTTATCATAAACCGTAATAGCACCTTGAAAACGCAGTAAATCATCATATAGAATTGTTATTTTAGAGTTTCTATTATACTCTGATAAATAACTATTCAATCTATCGCTAATTGGGTAAGACGGTTTTTTCTTCGAAATTTTTAAATCCTTCATAAATATATCTGTCCCCAAATTTAAAAACTAATTTTTAAATTGTAACATATTTAACACTCTATCGTCTTACTATTAAACCAATCAAAAAACCACACATCTTGGAAACTATTCTTAGCATTAGTAATCTTACTAAAAAGTATGGCAATTTAACAGCTGTCAATAATCTATCCTTTACTATTCAAAAAGGTAATGTATATGGTATTTTAGGCCCTAACGGAAGCGGAAAATCAACCACTTTAGGTATCACATTAAATGTCGTCAATGCTACTAGCGGAAACTTTAGCTGGTTTGGGGGTACTGCCTCCACGCACCAAGCCTTAAAAAGAGTTGGTGCCATCATCGAGCGCCCTAATTTTTATCCTTACATGTCGGCTTACAAAAACTTAAAATTAGTTTGTAAGATTAAAGAAATTAGTGAAGATAAAATAAATGAAAAACTAGAACTAGTTGGTTTATTAGACCGAAAAGATAGCCAGTTCAAAACGTTTTCTTTAGGGATGAAACAGCGTTTAGCCATAGCATCTGCACTACTTAACGATCCTGAAATATTAATTTTAGACGAGCCTACCAATGGTTTAGACCCTCAAGGGATCCATCAAATCAGAGCTATAATACAAGATATTGCTAGCCAAGGGACAACTATTTTATTAGCCTCGCATTTATTAGACGAAGTAGAAAAAGTTTGTACTCACGTCGTTGTTCTTAGAAAAGGAGAAAAACTATATGAAGGCCCCGTAGGTCAAATGATTTCTAGTAATGGCTTTTTTGAATTAAAATGCGAAAACACAACATTGTTAATTAATTATTTAGAAGCACACCCAAATATTAAAAACACAAAACTTGTGGACGGATTAGTAACTGCTTTTATAGAGCAACCAATGTCGGCTGCTGCCTTTAATAAGGAATTATTTGAAAATGGTATTTTACTGTCTCATTTAATACTTAGAAAAGAAAGTTTAGAAGAACAATTTCTTCAGCTTACAGATAATTTAGAAGACGCTAATTAATCAATCAAAAAAACACAATCATGTTACGACTTTTATCTATAGAACTACAAAAATTATTAGAAAATAGAATTAGTAAAATACTAATATTCTTTTCTTTTATACTCCCCTTTTTTATAATCTTATTATCCTCCTTTAAGATCAACTTCTTTGGTTTATTCACCATAGATCTAGGTAGTGTTGGTATATTTGACTTTCCTCATATATGGCACATCACCACCTTTTTCACAGCTCAATTTAAACTGTTTTTCGCCATTGTTGTGGTTAGTATGATTGGTAATGAATATAGCAATAAAACCATTAAACAAAACCTGATTGATGGTTTAAGCAAAAAAGAATTTATTTTATCCAAATTTATTACCATAGTTTTCTTTGCGCTAGTATCAACACTTTTAATTGGACTAATCACATTATGTATTGGGTTATATTATTCTGGAGACACAGAAGCGTATTATATGCATAGAGACATTATATTTCTACTAGCCTATTTTATAAAGTTAGTTGGCTTTTTTAGTTTATGTTTATTTCTTGCGGTTTTAATAAAACGCTCTGCCTTTGCACTGGGGTTTATGTTTATCATATTTATAGTAGAATGGATTTTATACGCGGTTATTGCAAAAAATTACACTGATGAAATAGCAACTAATATTCAAAATTACTTTCCTTTAAAATCGATGTGGAAATTAATTGACGAACCCTTTA
This sequence comes from Psychroserpens sp. NJDZ02, assembly GCF_004843725.1. NCBI lineage: Bacteria > Pseudomonadati > Bacteroidota > Flavobacteriia > Flavobacteriales > Flavobacteriaceae > Psychroserpens > Psychroserpens sp. NJDZ02. The sequence goes on from NZ_CP039451.1 coordinate 481,256, forward strand.
GACGTATTGCGCTAATGAAATCTCCTGAAAACACAAAATTACTTTATGACTATGCCGTACATTGGAATGAAATAGCTATTGTTTTAGTATGGACTGCACTATTTGTTTACTGGTCCTACAAATTATTACAAAAAAGAGACTTATAGTCAAACCCTTTTTTAACAGTAATCATTTATATTAAAAAATATTCTTTTCATACCTTTACTAGCTCCTGTTAGAAAAAATATGAAAAGAATATTATTCCTTGCTATACTAGTTTGCAATTACATTACAACAGCTCAAAACGAAGCGGCCAATTGGTATTTTGGAAACAATGCGGGTATTAATTTTAACACCAATACAAATACTGTTACCGCTTTGGCGGATGGCTTACTATCCACAGAAGAAGGTTGTACAAGTATTTCTGATAGTTCTGGTAATTTATTATTTTACACTAACGGAGAAAATGTTTATGATAGACAGCATAATATTATGTCTAACGGCACCGGACTCTTCGGGAATCAATCTAGTACACAATCTGCAATAATTATACCCAAACCTGAAGATCCTAACCTCTATTATATCTTCACTCAAGACACTAATTTTCAATTCAATCCTGACAATGGTTTTAACTACTCAACGGTAGATATGACCTTAAATGGTGGTTTTGGTGCGGTTACTGTTAAAAATCAATTTTTATTAAATAAAGCCTCCGAAAAAGTAACTGCTGTTTTAAAAGATTGTCAATCTCAAAATATATGGGTCGTTACTTATGCCGATTCGGACGCACTTACAAATATTAATGCGGTAGACAACAATAATAATACTTTTTATGCTTTTGAAGTTAGCGCTGCTTCAGGTGTAAATTCAACTCCAATAGTATCTACCCTACCTTTTTCTATCTCGGAAAGAAGAGGTTATCTTAAATTTTCTCCTGACGGCACTAAACTAGCCTGTGCGAACGTCGCAGAAGGCCTTTACCTCTTTGATTTTGATACAACTACGGGAATAGTCAGTAATCCTCAACAAATTAATACTACAATTGCTCCTCCCGGAAAACCACAATCTCCTTATGGTATAGAGTTTTCTCCGGACAACCAAATCTTATACGTCACGACCTATTATGAAACTTCTACTGCAAATTTCACCAACCCTAGTGCACAATACGGTGCTTTAGTCCAATATGATTTAACAGCCATTAATATTAGTGCTACAGAACAGGTTTTAGACCAAAGAACGATGTACAGAAGCGCATTACAACTAGGCCCTGATGGTAAAATTTACAGATCATTAAGCGCCACTTATGATCAAGGAACTCCTTTTTTAAGTGTTGTAAACAATCCAAATAACTTAGGAGTAGCATCAAATTATCAACACGCTACCATAAACTTAAATGGACGATCCTCCAGACAAGGGCTACCTCCTTTTATAGCCTCTTTTTTCTCAGAAAAAATAGATATAATACCCACAGATACATCAAATAATATTAATCTCCCTTTATGTGTTGGTGACGATTATACTTTAATTGCCGAAGCTATTTCTGGCGCCACTTATACTTGGACTAAAGATGACATCGCAATCGTAACACCTGCAATTCCAAACGAATTGTTAATTACAGAAAATGGTAATTATGAGGTCTTAATCAATTTAAACAATGGCGATTGTGACACAAAAGAAGGTCAAGCCATTGTAACGTATTTTAATATACCGGTAGCTACACAACCAAATGACCTTAATATTTGTGATGATAATAATGACTTGACCACAACATTTCTCCTTTCTTCACAAGACGTAGCCATTTTAAATGGTCAAAATCCAGCGACTTACTCTGTTCAATATTATCTAAACCAAGTAGATGCCGATTTAGATCAAAACCAATTAGCTGACCCTTACAATAATAGCAATGCTCAAGAAACAATATTCGCTAGAGTTTTTAACAGTTTAAACCCAGATTGTTTTGACACCACTACTTTTAATATTGCTGTTTTTAAGACACCTACTATTGACCTTTTAACAGATTACAGTATTTGTGACGACACCTCAGATGGAGATAACACTAATGGCCAAACGACAATCGATCTATCATATTACAATAGCCAAGTTTACGGAAGTCAAGATGCAATGACCTATGCCATTTCTTATCATAATTCGCAAGTTGATGCGAATTTAGGAGACAATCCGCTACCTAATAACTATTATAATACCACACCATTTAACGAAACTATTTTTGTTCGACTAGAAAATATAAATAATGCAGATTGTTTTGATACCCAAAGTTTTAACATCAACATAAATCCAGCCCCTTTAGCTTTTGATGATATACTCTTTCAATGCGACCAAGATGGTATTCCTGATGGAATAACCACTTTCAATTTAAACCAAATCACCACAAGTATTACCAACAACGCTCCAAATGTAACGACCATTTTTTACACAACAATGGCCAATGCTTTATCAGAAACCACTCCAATAGACAGCAGCGCTTATAACAATGTAACAAACCCACAAACCATTTATGCTCTAGTTACTAATGCCATTACAAGTTGTAAATCAATTAGTGAATTAATATTAGAGGTAAGCACAACACAAAGTAATAACTATATAGCACCTCCCGTTTGTGATGAATTAGGATCCGAAGATGGTATAAACACTTTTAATTTAGACGATTTTTCTACAGAAATTTTAAGTAGTCTTCCTGCAGGAATTACTATTAGTTATTACGAAACTTATAATGACGCCTTAATAGAAGCTAATCCACTACCTAGATTATACGATAACACGACAGCATACAGTCAAACAATTTATGCTAGAGCAGAAAATGATAATGCTTGCTACGGAATTAATGAAGTCTTACTAACTATAAATCCATTACCCGAATTACCTGAAGACGAAACTATTTTTTATTGTTTAAATGAATTTCCTAATACAATACAATTAACAGCTTCAACATCATCAAATAGCAACTATTATTATGATTGGTCCACAAATGAGACTACAGCAAGTATTGCTATTAATACAGTAGGCACCTATACCGTAACAGCAACAACAGTTGAAGGCTGTTCAAAAACAAAAACTATTATTGTCGAAGCTTCAAACGTTGCAACAATTACAGATATTGAAGTTGTCGACGGAAATTTGAATAATAATTTAGTAACGATTATTGCTTCAGGAGAAGGACACTATCTTTTCGAATTAATTAATACCGAAAACCTGTCTACTGGCTTTCAATCTAGCAACGTATTTACAAACGTAAAACCCGGAATTTATTCAGTAAACGTTAAGGATGTAAAAAATAACTGTGGTACAGTTGATCAATTATTTTCTGTAGTAGGGTTTCCTTTGTATTTTACACCAAATAACGACGGTCAGAATGATTTTTGGCAAGTATATGGCGTATCTAATCAATTCCAACCAAATTCTGTCATCCAAATTTTTGATAGATACGGTAAATTGCTAAAAGAATTCACCCCTTCTAGTACAGGTTGGGATGGTACTTTTAATGGCTTACCAATGCCTACTAATGATTATTGGTTTACAGTTATGCTTCAAGACGGACGACTATATAAAAATCATTTCACTTTAAAACGATAGTAATTTGTATTTTTAAGCAAGAATATTGAGTAATGAAATACCTATGTTATGCTTTTTTTATAATAAGTTTTTGCTTTCAAAATGTAAATGCTCAAGACATTACGCTCTTTCAGCAATACAATGGAAGATATGACTACATAGCAATTGGAAACACTTTAAATCAAGCAGAAAACAATTTATCACAAACTTTTTGCGAAATCCTCCCCTCTTCTCAAGCGAACTTAAACCTCCCAACAAATACATCGATAATAGCTGCTTACTTATTTTGGTCTGGCTCTGGTCCTGGAGATACCGAAGTCATGCTAAATACGTCTATAGTAACTGCTGAAGACACGTATACCGTGGACTACAATGCAGGATTTAATGGGATACTAACCTATTTTGCTAGTTATGCAAACGTCACTGATCAAATAATTACGGAAGGTAATGTGAATTATCAATTTTCGGGATTAGATATTTCTGATACTTTAGCAAACACACCTGGCTATTGTAATAATAGAACCAATTATGCCGGATGGAGTTTATATGTTATTTATGAAGACAGTACACTACCACTAAATCAAGTTAATCTATTTCTAGGTTTAGAAATAATAAATGAAGAAGTACAAGACAAAACCATTATTCTTGAAAACGTCAATGTATTAGATAATGACAATGCTAAAATTGGTTTTTTAACTTGGGAAGGAGACAATGCGCTTAACTTTGGAGAATCCTTGTCTATCAACGGAAATATTCTATCCAATCCTCCATTAAACTCAGCTGACAACGCTTTTAACGGAACCAATAGCTTTACTAATGCTACAAATTTTTACAATGTAGATTTAGATGTCTATAATATTGAAAACAATATTCAAATTGGAGACAATCAAGTCACTATTAACCTAACAACAGGAGCACCAGATAGTAATGGCATATTTAGAGCTGACTTAATTATTATTAATAATATTATAACAGTACTTAATAGCCAATTACCAGACGCCACTATAATTACAAATAACTATGAGGTTAGCTGTGGCAGTAGAGCTGTAACGCTTGATTACTCTGTTTTTAATAACAATAGCACAGACACGCTTCCTGCAAATACACCAATAGCCTTTTTTATTGATACTGTTTTGGTTGCCCAAAGTCAAACTATTAATGATATCCCTATTGGAGGTGAAGAAAACAATCAAATTACAATACAAATCCCTAATTCTATTTCTGACGCATTTACAATCCAACTTGCTGTTGACAATGATGGATTAAATAATAGTATCATAACAGAAACTAACGAAGTCAACAATAACAATTTCCAAGCAATACAATTACTCCCCTTTCCAGAAACTATAAACCTTCAACCAATTTCGGAATGCAATAAAGGCTATAACCAAGCCACTTTTGATTTAACGGAAGCATTACCTCAAATTAATCAAAATCAGTATTTAAGTTTTTCTTTCTATCAAACCACAGAAGACATAGCATCCGGTAATACAATAACAAACCTCACTTCTTATATATCCAGTACAACACCGCAAACCATTTACATAACAGCCTTTACAGAGCTATGCTATGACCTATATATGTTTGATCTAGTTACCGAAAACTGTCCACCTTATGTGCCACAAGGTTTTTCTCCTAATAACGATAGTATTAATGACTATTTTAATATTCAAGGATTGTATTCCATATTTGAAAACCACGAGTTATTAATCTACAATCGATATGGTACTCTAATTTTTAAAGGAGATAATACGACCAAATGGTATGGTCTAATTAACCAAGGTTTAAATAACCACGGAAAGATCGTTCCTGTAGGCACTTACTTTTATGTTTTAAATTTAAAAGACCCTAATTATAGTGTCCAAACAGGCTGGGTGTACGTAAACTATTAATTTGCAACATTTTAAAAACGTTTTTAATCGTTATTATTCGTTTTTTATAGATTATTTATCTAATATTGTGTTTTTAAACGGTGAAATATGTTTTTTATCGTGGTTCCCAAAACCTAAAAACACATGAAACTTAACCTAAAACTTCCAATTATAGTTATAATTGGCACACTAACTTCTGTGTGTTTTTCACAACAAGTAGTCATCGACGACTCCTTTTCTGCACAACAATTAGTAGAAAACAATTTAGTGCAAGGTTGCGTAGAAGTAACCAATATAAACACGACCGTAAATGGAACCATTAATGGGTTTTCAAGCTTTGGTTATTTTGAAAAAGCCAACTCAAACTTCCCTTTTCAAAACGGAATAGTATTATCGACAGGACAAGCTAGTTCTGCTGGAAATACACAAAATACAAATCCGCTTAACGAGGGTACCGCAGATTGGGTAACAGATCCAGATCTAGAAGCCGCATTAGGCATTACTAATACCTTAAATGCAACGTCTATCGATTTTGATTTTATTTCAACTTCAAATGTAGTCCAGTTTAATTACATCTTAGCCTCAGAAGAATATTTTGCAGAATACCCTTGTTTATATTCAGATGGATTTGCTTTTCTAATCAAAGAATCTGGTAGTAGTGATCCTTATCAAAACATAGCCATAATACCAGAAACCAATACACCTGTAAATACAAATACAATTCATGATGAGATAGTAGGCTTTTGCCCAGAGGAAAACAATCAATATTTTGAAGGATATAATGTTGGAGACACTAACTTTAATGGACGCACAACAACACTAAGCGCTTCGGCTTCCATTACTCCAAATGTACAATACCACATTAAATTAATAATTGCAGATCAAACGGATCGAAATTTTGATTCGGCTGTTTTTATCGAAGGTAATAGTTTTACAGATAGTGTAGATTTGGGTGAAGACATCAATACATGTGATGCCACAGTAACCCTAAATGCAGACACGAACAATCCACAAGCGTCTTATATATGGTCATTAAATAGTACCGTAATTCCTAACGAAACCAATAGCACTTTAGTTGTCGATACAGATGGAAACTATACTGTTAGTATCACAGTGCCACTAAATATGGATTCATGTACTTTTGAAGATTCTGTAAATATTACACTTAGTACAATACAAGATGGTCCTGCACTCACAGCTATCGACATGTGTGATGATGTCTCTAACGACGGAGAAGAAAATTTTGATTTAACTATTAAAATTGCTGAAGTCGAAGCCCTGTTACCAAATGCGAATTATACGATTAGTTTTCATTCTACGGAATCTCAAGCACAAAATAACACAAACGGAATCACTTCTTTTTTAAGTACAACACCCACTCAAACAATATACTACAGCGCGGAAAATGATGCAACCGGATGTATTTACATTGGCACATTTAATCTTATAATCAATCCGTTTCCAACGATAACAGCACCATCACCCTTAACTGTTTGTACTACAGGAACGCCAAGCATTAACTTAACTGAAAAAGATGATGAAATAACCAATACAAATCCTAATTATAATATCAATTATCATTTTAACGCAACTGACGCTTTAAATGGAGACAACCCTATAGATTCTCCTTACGTTACTTCCAATAGCACAGAGACATTACACGTTAGTGTTGTAGATATTACAACTGGATGTCGTACGACAACAACCTTAGATCTTCAAATTAGTTCTAATCCTACTATAAATCCAGACCGCCAACTACTAGACGCTTGCGATCAAGATGGGGATGGTTACGACACATTTAATTTAACTGAAAACATAGATGACGTTCTACAAGGTCTAAGTGATGTTACTGTAACATATCACCAAACAGCAGATGAAGCCTTTAGTGGAGAAAATGCTATTAGCGATGCTACAAACTTCCCTAACTCGCAAGAGTTTATTCAAATTATTTTTATAAGAGTCGAAGATAACACAACTGGCTGCGCTTCTGTCGTTCCCTTAGAACTTCATACTTTTTTATTAGAGTCCGCTACAGAAATCACCGATTACTATGCGTGTGATGAAACACCAAATGACGGTATCGTGGACTTTGATTTACTGCAAATTGCTACTGCCATTATTAATGGTGTCGAAGATGTCACTATAGATTTTTACGAAACAGAAGCAGAGCAATTGGCTAATCTTAATCCCATCGATCAAAATGTACTTTATGTTGTAGACACTACGCCTAAAACATTATTTATTGTTTTAAATAGCGATTCGTGTTCTCACAATTCTTCAATACAATTAATTATAAATGATGGCTTTGAAATTCAAACCCTAACCACTCAAGACTATTGTGATACGGACAGTGATGGTTTTACAAGCATTGATTTAACCAGTTATAACGACTACGTTGCCACCGGAATCCCAAATGGATCTGTCTCTTATTTTGAAACTCAAGCAGACGCCGATTCAAATTTAAACGCCCTACCTCCTTTTTATGATAATACTAGTAATCCTTTAACAGTTTACGTGCGCGTGCAAAACCAAAACAATTGTACCGCAACCTCAGCATTAACTATTCAGGTATTACGTGCTCCAGAAAGTTCTAACCCAGATAATATTATCATTTGTGATGATGATCAAGATGGTTTCTCTGTTGTAGATTTAACGGTTACAATACCTCAAATAGTTACCGACACCACTAATAGGACGTTTACTTTTCATACCTCCCAATCGGATGCCGATACAAACACAAACCCAATAACTAATAACACTAGTTATAATGCTAATACGCAAATAGTTTTTTGCAGAATAGAGAATACAACAACAGGTTGTTTTTCTATTGAAAATTTTATAATTTTTGTCAATACATTACCCATTTTTGAGCCGATTACCACTTTAATTAGCTGCGAAACGGATGGCAATCAAATTGGCGAATTCTTATTTTCTGATAAAGATGCTGAAATACTACATGGTCAAACAGGAAAAGAAGTGCTTTACTTTACTTCTCAAACCGATGCTGATTCCGCAAGCAACCCTATAGATAAAACCGTTATTTTTGAAAACACAACAGATCCACAAACCATTTATGTTCGTGTTCATAATTTGACAGATGTAAACTGTTATGCCACCGCTTCTTTTCAAATAGAAGTTGGCTCTAACCCAATTTACAACTCACCAACAGATATCTTTGTTTGTGACGACGTTAGTAATGATGGTTTTGACACTTTCGATTTAGCAGAAGTTTCAGAACAAATAAGCCTAGGTTCTCCAGAAACATTAAGCATTACTTATCATTTAACACTAGAAGATGCAGAGGCGCAAGCAAATCCGTTACCTAATAGTTTTACAACAACCGTAAATCCGCAAGAAATATTTGTTACAGTAGACAATGGTACTTTTTGTAAAGGCATTACTAGTTTTGAGTTTAACGTCATTGCTGTACCCGCAACCAATACAGCCAACGCTTTACATGTTTGTGATGATGATACTGATGGCGTTTCAACCTTTGATTTAACGCTTTCTGAAGTTGAAGTGCTTTCCATTAGACAAGATAATACCGTAGTAGAATATTACACGACATCAGAAGATTTACAACAAAGCATTAATATAATTACAACTCCGGAAAACTTTACTAATACTTCAAATCCACAAATAGTGTTTATCAAAGTTTTAAACACGGTCTCTAATTGTTATGCTGAAATTCCGTTAGAATTAATTGTCGACGTACCACCAATAATTACTCCAAATACAATTATAAACCTATGCGAAGACACCACCTTTGCTTATGATTTAAATGAAGCGTTGCCAGACTTAATAGACACAACACAATCTATTGAAACGTCTTTTTACACCTCGCAAACAGATGCTAACACTCAGCAAAATGCAATAGATGCAAATTACAATTACACTATTGGTAATCAAACCCTATTTATTAGAGCTAATTTTACTGGAAGCACCTGTTATACTATAGATACTTTTGTTCTAAATGTAAATACAACGCCAACTATCGGGAATTTACAAGACTTACAAACTTGTGATAACGATTATGACACCTTCGCTATATTTGATTTAAGCCAACAAAATGCTTCAGTATTAGGTAACCAAAACGCAAATAACTATAGTATTTCTTACTTTACGTCTCAAAATGAGGCCATAAACAATACCAACACCATAATTGATTTAAGTGTCGATTCTGAAAATGACACACGCTATTTTGTAAGAATAGAAAATAACACGACTGGTTGCTTTAACACCTCTAGTTTTAAAACAATAGTAAACAGAAAACCAGAATTAGATATTCCAGATCAAGTCCTTTGTGTAGATGATTTACCATTACTAGTTTCTGCAGAAACTAATGTACCAACAGACACTTATTCTTGGTCTACAAATAACACCAATAGCTATATAGAAGTTACTGAAATAGGCACCTATTCCGTAACTGTTACCACACAATTTGGATGTACAACCTCAGCAACCTTTACAGTCTCAGAATCTGAAGCAGCAACCATAGAATTCACTGAAACCGTCGATTTTTCAAACCCCAATAATGTCACTGTAGAAATTTCAGGAATTGGAAATTATCTATATCAATTTGACGATAACGAACCACAAGAGTCTCACATTTTTAATAATGTTCCCATTGGTCCTCATGTCATAACGGTTATCGATCTCAACGGGTGTAATTCAACCTCAAAAGACATAGTAATTATTGATGTTCCAAAATTCGTCACACCAAATGGCGATGGTTATTTTGATACATGGCACATTACTGGCGTTAATCAGCTTGAAGGTACTCTTGTAACTATTTACGATCGTTATGGTAAATTACTAAAAACATTAACCCACAACGCTCAAGGTTGGAATGGACGATATAATGGTAACATAATGCCAGCAAGTGACTATTGGTTTGTTGCAGACGTAAAAAAAGGAGCTATAGAGTTTCAAGTTAAAGGTCATTTTGCGCTTCGTCTTTAAAATAGTATTACAAACAAATATTTTACATTCAGCTATTCATCAATCTAATAAACCTTTAACCTTACTTTAAATAAATAACTCCGTTATATTCTGTAATTTTGTTTTATGAAATTCAAAATACAATCAGAGTTTAAACCAACAGGAGACCAACCTAGTGCTATTAAGCAATTAGTAGCTGGTTTGGATAGCCAAGACAAGTACCAAACGTTATTAGGTGTTACTGGCTCTGGTAAAACTTTTACGGTTGCTAACGTCATAGAAGAAACGCAACGACCAACCTTAGTTTTAGCCCATAACAAGACTTTAGCAGCGCAGTTATACTCTGAATTTAAACAGTTTTTTCCTGATAATGCTGTCGAGTATTTTGTATCCTACTACGATTACTACCAACCGGAAGCTTATATTCCAACATCTGGTGTCTACATAGAAAAAGATTTATCTATTAATGAAGAAATAGAGAAAATGCGATTAAGCACCACCTCTTCCCTATTATCTGGGCGTCGTGATGTTATTGTTATCGCATCAGTGTCTTGTTTATATGGTATAGGTAACCCTGTTGAATTTCAAAAAAACGTAATCACGATTGAAATTGATCAACAAATATCGCGTACAAAATTATTACATCAATTAGTACAAAGTTTGTATTCACGTACAGAAGCCGATTTTAAGCATGGAAATTTCAGAATAAAAGGAGATACAGTGGATATTTTCCCTAGTTATGCTGATGATGCCTTTCGTATTCACTTTTTTGGAGATGAAATTGAAGACATTGAATCCTTCAATATTCAAACGAATGAAGTCGTAGAAAAATATGAACAACTTACCATTTACCCTGCAAACATGTTTGTTACATCACCCGATGTATTGCAAAATGCCATAAAATCGATACAAGACGATTTAGTAAAACAATACGATTATTTTAAAGAAATAGGGAAACACTTAGAAGCAAAACGTCTCAAAGAACGCACCGAGTTTGACTTAGAAATGATAAGAGAATTAGGCTATTGTTCTGGTATCGAGAATTACTCGCGTTACCTTGATGGTCGTGATCCAGGCACACGTCCTTTCTGTTTACTAGATTATTTTCCGGACGATTATTTAATGGTAGTGGACGAGAGTCATGTTACCATATCACAAGTACACGCTATGTATGGTGGTGACCGAAGTAGAAAAGAAAACTTGGTAGATTACGGTTTTAGATTACCTGCTGCTATGGACAACAGGCCTTTAAAATTTGAAGAGTTTGAAGCCCTTCAAAACCAAGTCATTTATGTTAGTGCAACGCCTGCCGATTACGAACTACAAAAAACAGATGGTTTATATGTAGAGCAAATCATACGTCCCACAGGTTTATTGGATCCTATTATTGAAGTTAGACCTAGTCTGAACCAAATAGATGATTTAATTGAAGAAATTCAACTTCGTGTTGAAAAGGACGAACGTACTTTGGTAACGACTTTAACCAAACGTATGGCTGAAGAATTAACTAAATATTTAAGCCGAATTAATGTACGCGTAAATTATATACACAGTGATGTAGACACGTTAGAGCGTGTTCAAATCATGCAAGATTTACGTAAAGGTATTTACGATGTATTAGTTGGTGTTAACCTACTTCGTGAAGGTTTAGATTTACCTGAAGTCTCTTTAGTGGCTATTTTAGATGCCGATAAAGAAGGTTTTTTACGTTCGGCTAGATCTTTGACCCAAACCGTTGGTCGTGCTGCCCGTAACCTTAACGGAAAAGCGATTATGTATGCTGATAAAATCACTAAAAGCATGCAAAAAACAATGGACGAAACAGAATACAGACGCGAAAAACAGATTGCGTATAACACCTCTAATAACCAAGTTCCAAAAGCGTTGAACAAAAGTTTAGATAGTGCTTTAGGAAAAAACTCTGTAAGTACTTATAGCTACGAATTAGAAGCTGCTCGTGCTGCAGAACCTGAAAGCGAATATTTGTCTAAAGGAGAATTAGAAAAGAAAATTAGAGAAAAGCGTAAAATGATGGAAGGCGCAGCTAAAGCTTTAGACTTTATTATTGCTGCCAAACTACGTGATGAAATCAAAATGTATCAAGGTAAATTAGAAGAATTAAAAGTTTAGCAAATTAATTATACTGTACCTTAAATATATCAATCAAGACTTCGGCAGGAACCATCCTATTAGGAAACCCTTCCATTAAATATAAAACCCTGGTTATTGATTCATGATTTAACCCCATTCTAAGTCCATAGTTGTATAGTTTAGATAATTCTTTCTTACTACGTTCTTGATCCGTATGCATTAACAATACCATTCTATGGAATTGCACTATACGCTCGCTATGCGATTTAAGTGTTATACAGTTTAGAGGATGCGCAACCAAATAATCAAAATCTTCTCTGGATACGTCAAGTTGTTGAGCAACTATTAGTAAAAATTTATATGCAACAGTCTTAATATTATCATCACTTTTTGCAAACGCAATCATCTCTGATAATAAGCTTAATTTTTCTACTCTGTTTGTCATAACTTATAAGGTAAATAGTACGGGATAAAGTTAGGTATAACTCTAACTTTGTAATCGTTGAAAATGAGTCACTTATCGAAAACACACCTGCTTTACATCGGCTATTTAGTTGCTTCTATCTGATATTATGTTTTTAAAAGAGAAAATTATACTAATCGCAACCTTAATTTCACATCGCTAATAAGTCTAAAAAATCCATTCAAAAGCATAGCTATCAACTATTTATAAATTTCATTTTTAAATTAGCAACATAAAAACCAGTAAACAGAAGCCTGTTTATTTACAACACCATCCAAAACGCTAGAAATAATAATTCTTATCCTAATAATGCACACTTGTCTTGATAGGTTTAATCCTCAAACGACTACTATTCCTCAATGGTAACCATACGCTTGTTTAATATAAATCGAACTATTCACAAAGACATGATAAGCAACTAATAAGTGCTGTTAGTAAAATAACATGCAAACAATACCATATCAACTATACAAGTTTGTACTTTTGCACTTTAAATATAAGACTATGATGACAAACAACGATATTTTAAAAAAGCTCAGAGTAGCGCACCAATTGCGTGATACAGATATTGTAGATATCTTAGCTTTGGTAGACTTTAGAGTGACTAAATCAGAACTAAACGCACTTTTTAGACGAGAAGACCATCCTAACTATGTAGAATGTGGCGATCAAATTTTACGTAATTTTTTAAATGGTTTAGTCATTCACTTAAGAGGGCCAATGCCTAAAAAAGGAGAGAAACCATCTGGCGATGATTCCGCGAAAGCGAAACCTAAAAAAATAGACTTAAACAAAACGTACAATAAGTCACAAAAAAAGAGCAACTAAATAGTTGCTCTTTTTTTTTATTATATACTTTAAAGTATTAAGCTAATACTGCTTGTACTTTATCTGCTGCTTCTTGGAATTCTGTAGCACTCATTACATCTAATCCAGAATCGTCAATTAATTTCTTAGCGATATCTGCATTAGTACCTTGTAAACGTACAATAATTGGTACACTAATGTTACCCATGTTTTTGTAAGCATCAATTACACCTTGAGCAACACGATCACAACGAACGATACCTCCAAAAATGTTAATTAAAATTGCTTTAACAGCTGGATCTCTTAAAATAAGTTCGAAAGCAATTTCTACTCTTGCTGCATCTGCAGTACCACCAACATCTAAAAAGTTAGCTGGCTCTCCACCTGCTTGCTTAATTAAATCCATAGTTGCCATTGCTAAACCAGCACCATTTACCATACAACCCACGTTTCCGTCAAGATCTACATAGTTAAGTCCTTGTTCTCCTGCTTCTACTTCAATAGCATTTTCTTCACGTAAATCGCGCATTGCTGCTAAATCTTTATGTCTAAATAACGCGTTATCGTCAATTGTTACTTTAGCATCAACTGCCATTATTTTATCATCACTAGTTTTTAAAACTGGGTTGATTTCAAATAATGAAGAGTCTGACTTGTCATAAGCAGTATATAATGCTGTTACAAATTTAGTCATGTCTTTAAAAGCTGCTCCTGATAAACCTAAGTTAAAAGCAATTTTACGTGCTTGAAAAGGTAAGATTCCTGTTGCAGGATCAATTTCTTCTGTAAAGATTAAATGTGGTGTTTCTTCAGCAACAGTTTCAATATCCATTCCACCTTCTGTAGAATACATAATCATGTTACGTCCATTACCTCTATTTAATAATACTGACATATAATATTCTTCTGGCTCAGAATCTCCAGGATAGTATACGTCTTCACATATTAAAACTTGGTGCACACGCTTACCTTCTGCTGAAGTTTGAGGTGTTACCAAATCCATTCCTATAATTTCTCCAGCGATAGTTTTAACGGCGTCTAAGTTTTTAGCCAACTTAACTCCACCACCTTTACCACGTCCACCAGCATGAACTTGCGCTTTAACAACGTGCCATCCTGTTCCAGTATCTTCAGTTAATTTTTTAGCTGCAGCAACCGCTTCTTCAGCATTTTGTGCTACAATACCACGTTGGATACGTACGCCAAAGCTGCTTAATAATTCTTTTCCTTGATATTCGTGTAAATTCATCTTGTTTAGAGTAAAATTTTAGAATAACAAAAGTAAATAATCATAGTTACTTACCCTAATATTTAATTATGAAAAAAGTTAACAAAATGAAGAATTTATAAATTGTTAAATAATTAACAATTTGTTTTAAATATGTAATATTATTATAATTTAATTTTTTAATACGACTAAAAAAATATCTTTGATCAAAAATTAAAAGATGCAAAACAGTCAATTACTTAAGATAGCAGAGGATTTTGGGAGTCCTGTATACATTTATGATGCAGATATTATAGCTGCACAATACAACCGTTTAACCTCTGCTTTTAAAACTGTAGACCAATTAAAGATTAATTACGCTGTTAAAGCCTTATCAAATATTTCCGTTTTAAAATTAATGAAACAGTTAGGTGCTGGACTAGACACAGTGTCTTTGCAAGAAGTACAATTAGGATTAGCTGCCGGATTTGATGCCGAAAATATCATTTTTACACCAAATGGTGTGTCGCTTCAAGAAATAGAAACTGTTGCAGCATTAGGGTGTCAAATTAATATTGATAACCTTTCTATATTAGAACAATTTGGAACTAAACATCCTAAAACACCAGTTTGTATTAGAATTAATCCACATGTAATGGCTGGTGGTAACACCAATATATCTGTTGGACATATCGATAGTAAATTTGGAATCTCAATACATCAGATTCCGCATATCTTACGAATTGTTGAAAACACAAAAATGAATATCAACGGAATCCACATGCATACCGGAAGTGATATATTAGATATTGATGTCTTTTTATATGCTAGTGAGATTTTATTTGAAACCGCTAAAAACTTTAGACATTTAGATTTTATAGATTTTGGATCTGGTTTTAAAGTCCCATACAACGCAGGAGATATAGAAACCAATATTGAAGAATTTGGAGAAAAATTAACCACGCGATTTAATCAGTTTTGCGCAGAGTATGGTAGACCATTAACCTTAGCTTTTGAACCAGGGAAATTTTTAGTTAGCGAAGCTGGTCAGTTTTTAGTTAACGTAAATGTGGTTAAACAAACAACCTCAACTGTTTTTGCCCAAGTAGACAGTGGTTTTAATCACTTGATAAGACCAATGCTATATGGCTCACAACATGGTATTAGAAATATTTCTAACCCAGAAGGCCGTCAACGTTTTTATAGTGTTGTCGGTTACATATGCGAAACAGATACTTTTGCAACTAACAGACGTATTTCAGAAATTAATGAAGGTGACATTCTAGCCTTTAGCAATGCCGGCGCGTATTGTTACTCTATGGCTAGTAATTATAACTCGCGTTACAGACCTGCAGAAGTTTTAGTTTATAATGGAAAGGCACATTTAATTAGAAAAAGAGAAACATTTGATGACATTTTAAACAATCAAATTGAAATTGATATATAACAGAAAGCACTCCTGTTACTATTTTAAAAAACCACTTCTAATATCGAAGTGGTTTTTTTGTATTTAATTGTAAACAAAACCACACAACAAAAAAAACGTCTTAACGAATAAAAATGCCTTTCATGGAGTTGCTTGTTTTTTAAACATTCACGCGTATGCATTTAAGCGTCATAAATTGCTTTTAGTCTAAAATAACCATTAGTTTCACTATAAAAAGGTCAATAACGATAATTAATTCTATCTTCTTCAATATTTTAAAATCAAATCCCTTAAATATGCTTTCTGATTCTAACCATCCCATATTGTCTGACGAAATTCACGATAAAGACTTTTTATCAACCATTGAAAACTCTCTCGCTATTGGCTCTTGGGAACTTGATGTTATAACTAACACCTTAAAATGGAGTTCTTTTACTAAAAAAATCCATGAAGTTACTAAAGATTACATCCCTGATGTGGAACATGCTATTAATTTTTATAAGGAAGGAATACACAGGGAGAAGATTACAAAACTATTTAATGACGCTTTAGAAAATGAAAAAAAATTTGATGACGAATTTATAATTGTCACTGCAAAGGGCAATGAAAAATGGATAAGAACTATTGGACATCCTAGATGTGTTAATGGAAAATGTACAGCCGTACGAGGCGTTTTTCTAGATATTACGGCAAAAACGATAGAAAACAAAAAAACAATTTTAAAAGAAAAACAATTTAGATCTCTTTTTAATTACTCTCTAACCGGAATGGCACTTTTAAGTCTAGAAGGTAATTGGCTTAAAGTAAATCACGGTATTTGTAAAATTCTAGGCTATACCGAAAAAGAGTTCTTAGAATCTAACTTTATAAAACAAACCCATTTAGAAGACAAAGACCTTGGTATTGAAGAATTAAATTTAATGCTATCCGGTACTTTAGATAATCATCAGATAGAAAAAAGATATATACACAAAAATGGCTCTAGTATCCATTGTGTGTTATCCTTAACAATTGTTAGAGATACCAATGGGGATCCTAAACATTTTATTGCGAATATTAATGATGTCTCTGAAATAAAAAAGGGCCAAAATAAAATAACAGACCTACTAAAAGTAACATCAAAACAAAATGATAGGTTAATCAATTTTGCCCATATCGTATCTCATAATTTAAGATCTCATGGCGGAAACTTAGAGATGCTATTAAAATTAAAGAAAGAAGAATATCCTGAATCTATTGCTGACGAATACTTTCCCCTTATCGAAAAAGCAGTCGGTAATTTAAATGAAACTATTCAGAACCTAAATGACGTCGCACTGTACCACTCTTTAGACAATAATAAACTAGAATCTTTAAATCTACTGCACTATACCACAAATGCATTAAGTAATATAAAAGGTATAACTCTCGCAAATAATGCAGAAATAAAGATCATAATAGACCAAGAGACTACGGTTAAAGCTATACCCGCCTATTTAGATAGCATAATTATAAATTTCCTTACCAATGCAGTCAAATACAAAAGATTAGATGTCGATCCTAAAATAACATTAGAAGCAGTAAAAAAACAAAAGCATGTGACCTTGACCATTAGAGATAATGGACAAGGTATTGATTTAAACAAACATGGTGATAAATTATTTGGTATGTACAACGTGTTTCACAAACACAAAGACTCCAGAGGACTCGGGTTATTTATTGCAAAAAATCAAATAGAGGCTATTGGTGGTAAAGTAAACGTCGAAAGCATTGTTGGAGAAGGCACTAAATTTATAATACAATTTAATCATGACTGATCCAATAGATTTAATTTGCATTATTGACGACGATCCGATCTATGCTTTTGCGGTACAAAAACTTTTTAAGATGAATAATTTTTCTAATAACTGTGTTATTTTTAAAAATGGGCAAGAAGCTTTGGAGGGGTTATCAAATCTTTTTAATGAACAAGACACTTTACCAGACTTAATTTTATTAGACATCAATATGCCAATAATGGATGGTTGGCAATTTTTAGAGGCTTATAAAAGCACAAGTCTATATAATAAAATACCAATTTTTATCACCAGCTCCTCTGTGGACACGTTAGATGTAAATAAAGCAGAAACTAACAGTCTAGTAAAAGGTTATGTCAATAAACCTCTTAATTTAGACAGCTTGACTTTAATTAAAAGTAAGTGTCTTTAATTACAATACGCTTGACAAAACGTTACTGCATTACTGTCTAAATCGTAAAAGGCATAGTTCTTAGTTTATCAAACCGCATTCTCTACGAGTATTGAAATGACTTATTTATCCTTTCCTACTTTTCCCGTAAAATGATTCACTTTTGAGCTCATCGGATTACCTGTTATACGCCTAAAAGAGGCTATTTGCCCGCAATGCCAAACAGAATCTGATATTGGACCATTAATATTATTCCAAAACGGAACTTTTGTATCACCAAAAATGATTTTAAATTCAGAGATATCCTCAGATTCTCTTAAAATATCTGCTGCTTGTTTTAAATTATTCAAAGTAGCACTACGCTTGTGTTCAAAAGTAAAATCGTTTTGCTCTTTTTTATTCTCTTTTTTTAATGTTGAATTCAAAAGTATTTTTGACAAACTATAAATATGATCTACAGTCTCTACAGAAGTTCTGACCGAATCACTTGGCTTATATGCCAAATCCGTTTCTGTCAAACCATTTGTCGCATGATAAAACCGAAATCCTAAAGCATCAACTTGTCTAGCAGCAACTGTACCAGCAGTAAAATATTTTGACGGTTCAGGCATTTCGTAATACGGCAACTCGTTATTTTGAGCAATCATGGTCGTTGTTAAAATTAAAGTTAGAATAAATAATCGCGTTTTCATTATCATCTATTATTATTAATATAATCCGTTGGATTCAAGTATCCTTCAGTTTCTTCAGAATATCCAGGACCAATTGGTAGGTTTAACACATCCCTTATCTCCAAATGCAAATGCGCTAAATAAGCACCATCAGCTGTACCAATGGTTCCAATAATAGTCCCTTTTACTATGTATTGCCCTTCAGACACTAGGATAGAACTACAATGCGCATACAGCGATTCTGTTTTAGATTTATCAGGATTGTGATGCACCATTCTAATCACCTTACCCCAACCTCCTTCTATATCCTCTGCAAAAGATACATAACCATTTGCAATAGCATAAATTGGATCTCCCAAATCCGTATTACCTCCTCCAACACCATTCCAGTCATCTCCTAAATGGTAGTTCTCTTGAAAGCCTTGTGCATTATAATAGCGCTTTGCATCTGGTTTACCAACAGGAAAATCATACCCATTAGTGATTTTAAAGGTGTCTAGCACTTTCTTTTTAAGTTTTACCACGTCTTCCTTTGCCTCTTGTTTTGTAGCATCGATAGCTAATTGTCCTTCTTTTTTACATTGAAAAAAAAGCAAGCAACATAAAAACATAACTTTATAATTATTCCACATCGTCATCTGTATTTAAAATCCCATCCCGTCCTTTTGAAACTAAGTTGTAATCTGCCCCATCTTTTGTAACGCTATAAGAAAAGGTACTACCCCAAACATCAAGAGTCAAATTTCTGTGCAAAGGGTTATTTCTAATAATAATACTTAACTCTTTGGGATATGTATTGAATTGTTTTTTTTCAGCTTTTAGTAATTCATGAATTTTCGTCATCTGCTTAGTCATCGTATTTTGATCTTTATTTATAAAAAACAGAAAATAAACTGGAACAGTCAGCAGAACAAGCAAAAACACTACTCTTAAATAAATTTCTCTTGAGGGATAAATCATAAGCTGTTTTGGCAACCCATGCTTCTTTTCGTATTTACGTTGTGCTTTTTTCTTTTTCCAAAATTTATAATCTAAAAAGAACAAATAAATATCAACAAAACATTCTAATATAATAGCGACTAGATCCACTTACTAATCTTTAAATTCCTTAACCTGTGGCAGATCACTTGTCCCGTACTTATCAAACAAATACACTAAACTTGTCATTGTTGCTGCACCAAGCTCCAACTCGCGTTTATTTACCGCATCAAACGTATCGTTTGCGGCGTGATGATGATCAAAATAACGTTGAGAATCTGGACGTAGACCGGCCATTACAATCGTTTCATTTTTTAATGGCCCGATATCAGCCCCGCTATATCCTTTTTCAAAATAATGAATAAGATATGGTTTGAATAACGACTCCCAACCTAACACTTTATTTAATACAGCATCACTACAGTCAAAACTAAATCCACGAGGGGAAAACCCTCCTGAATCACTCTCTAAAGCAAAGACATGATTTTCGTTTTTACGCTTAGCTTCTTCAGCATATTTCTTTCCGCCACGTAACCCGTTTTCTTCATTCATAAATAGTACAACTCTGATGGTACGTTTAGGTTTGATTCCGCTTTCTTTTAATAATCTGATCACATCCATAGATTGCACTACTCCTGCTCCATCATCATGAGAGCCATCTCCTAAATCCCAAGAGTCTAAATGTCCACCAACAACCATAAACTCATTTGGAAATTCGCTTCCTGTAATTTCACCAATAACATTATAGGACAACACGTCTTCAAACTGCTGACAGTTTTGTTTAAAATAGAATTTTAAATTCGTGTCTTTTTTTAGTGCTTCAGACAACTTATTTGCATCATTTGTACTAATTGCTGCTGATGGAATACGTTGGTCGTTTGATAAATCCATATATCCCATGCTTCCCGTATGCGGCAAATCGTCTTGACGTAAATTTAAAGATCTCACTATAACTCCAACAGCTCCCAATTTACTAGCTTCATACGCACCCGCGTACCGTTGTTTAGAACAGCCGCCGTAAGCTTCAAAAGTGTGTATTAACTCAGGATTCATTGCGCCATTAAAAAATACTATTTTACCTTTAACCTTAGTTCCGAATTCCGCCAACTCTTCAAAGCTCTTAACTTCTATAACTGTGGCTTCTAGTCCTGATTTTGGTGTTGCAATAGAACCTCCTAAGGCACAAATATTAACATCAAACCTACTAGTATTAGTTGTAAAATGTGCAACTTCTTTATCCCCACGTTCCCATTTTGGGACCATCACCTCTTGCAACCACACTTTATCTAATCCCAATTTGTCTAGTTCTGATTTTGTGTATTGCACTGCTTTTTCTGCACTTACAGATCCTGATAAACGACCACCTATTTGATTTGACAAATGATCTAACCATTGATAAGCATTTCCATTAGTCAAAGATTGACTGTAAATGGTTTTTAATGCGTCTTGATCTGATTGAGCTGTGACGTTTAATGATAGTAAAAATGTTATAAATAATGCTAGTTGTTTCATGATAGGTTGCGTTAGTGATTGAACGGTTTGTCTGAGCTCCTCGCAGAGAGCGAGTAGTGAAAGCACGACCTTTATCCTGAACTACATTCAGGATAAAGGTAACGCCCAAATAATATTACTCGTTGTTTAATTGCTCTTTATACAAATGGAGATTGGCTTTAGTTTTATCGTCTAACTCTGGTTCTTTTATGTCTTTATATTCTTTTAATGTATCATATAAAATTTGAGCTACAATTAGTCGTGCTGTGTGCTTATCGTCTGCAGGAATATTATACCAAGGTGCATTTTCTGTGCTTGTACGGTTTATAGCATCCTCATAGCAGTCCATGTATTGATCCCATAGCTTGCGCTCTTTTAAATCGCCTGCAGAAAATTTCCAATTTTTCTCTTTTTTCTCTAAACGACGCAATAAACGATTACGTTGTTCGTCTTTTGATAAATTCATAAAGAATTTAAAAACCAAAGTCCCATTATCTGTTAAGTGCTTCTCAAAATTATTGATTTGTTCAAAACGCTTATCCCAAAAGCTCTCGTTGACATCGTCAACACTATGAATAAATGGCAGTTTTTCTCCTAAAATATACTCTGGATGTACGCGTGTTACTAATACATTTTCATAATGTGTACGGTTGTGGACGCCAAATTTACCTCTTGCCGGTAATTTTATGTAGTGCCTCCATAGATAATCGTGTTTTAACTCCAATTCAGTTGGCACTTTAAAACTCATAACCTCAACACCTCTTGCATTAAAATCTTTAAAAACCTCACGTATTAAACTATCTTTTCCAGACGTGTCCATACCTTGTAAACAGACTAATACGGAATATTTACCGTGCGCATACATGGTATCTTGAAGATCTCCTAATTTACGTCTTACTCTTTTTAGTTCTTCTTCCGTAGTATCCTTATCTGCTCCTAAATCAACCTGACTTGGTAAGTCACTTAACTTAATTTTAGACGTGATTTTATGGTCATTACTATTGCTATTTTTCATTGTTACAATTTATTTACTAAATATAATGCAATTATTTTATTCCTTGATTTTAATCCATTTCAATATTTTACAAACAACAAAGAATTATCTTACAAAAACATAATTTTAATCGATTAAATGATGTTTTACACCGCTTAATTGCAATATTTTCTTATTTTCGCAAACCCAAATTAAAAACATCCTACTTATGAAAAAAAAATATTTACTCCTGGTACTATCTATTATCTTTTTAAATACGACTAATGCCACTGTATATCAACAAGGTGATGTACACACAAACCTTAGAATAGTAAGTAAAAATATAACAGAAGGTATTAAGTCTTATAATTTTGAAGGATTAAAGTATCATGCCAGAATAGCAAAAAAGTCTATTGAAACAACTAAGAGTCTATTGGAATCTACAGATTGTACTACAACTTATGACTTAGCACAAAGCATCTCTACTTATCTAGACACTGCACTATTAGGTGATGATTTGGCGGCAGGACGATCTTACTTATATATGGCTGAAGAATTAATAGACAAAACCTTTTATGAATATGAAGTTTGTACTACCGCATCAGATGATACTAGTGCTGTTTCTGATGGTAATACCAATGAATTGTCACAATTAGAACAGCAACAAGCGGATCTGAAGAGACAACAAGCCGAATTAGAGCAAAAGGCTAACGATTTAAAAAGAAAGCTTGAAGAACAAAAAGTAAAAGCATCTTTATTAGAAAAAGAGGTTTTTATGACACAGCAAGACAAAGCAATAGCTAAAAATATAACAAGCTATAACGAGTTATTAAAAAACTGTAATTGTAATGCTACCATTACTGACACGCCTGATGACAAAACAGCATTATCGTCTAAATCTATAGAACAATTAAGATCTTACTATTTAGATAAAATAATACGTATAACGGAAAATTATATTCAACAACTAAACAGTTGTAAATAATAGAATAAAAAAAGCCTCAATAAATATTGAGGCTTTTTTTATTACTATAAATGTATTTTACGTTTTACAAAAAAGAAATTATTTACTCGCAAATAATTTAACGTCTTGCTCGCTAACTTCCGCTGCTCCTAAAATGATTAATCTTTCGACCACATTTCGAAGTTCTCTAATATTACCAGTCCAATCGTAATCTTGTAATAATTTTATGGCTTTAGCCGAAAACACTTTATGTATTGCTCCTTGCTCTTCTGCTATTTTTGCCGAAAAATGATTTATTAGTAACGGAATATCGTCACGTCTATCATTTAACGCTGGCACTTTGACTAAAATAACAGCCAGTCTGTGGTACAAATCCTCTCGGAAATTCCCCTCTTCAATTTCCTTTTTTAGATTTTTATTAGTTGCGGCAACAATACGTACATCTACTTTTATATCCTTATCACTCCCCACACGTTGAATGCGACTTTCCTGTAATGCTCGTAACACTTTTGCTTGTGCTGACAAACTCATGTCTCCGATTTCATCTAGAAAAATGGTTCCTCCATTTGCGGCTTCAAATTTACCTGCTCTATCTTTAGCTGCACTTGTAAAAGCCCCTTTTACATGTCCAAACAACTCACTTTCTATTAATTCTGAAGGGATTGCAGCACAATTAACCTCTATCATTGGTCCTTTTGCCCTTGTGCTTTTTTCGTGCAACCAATGCGCCACTAATTCTTTTCCTGTCCCATTAGGTCCAGTAATTAAAACTCTTGCGTCTGTAGGCGCTACTTTATCTATAATGTCTTTGATTTGAGCGATAGCATCACTATCTCCAATCATTTCGTACTTTTTACTAACCTTTCTTTTAAGAATTTTATTTTCTACAACTAATTCTTTTCGGTCTAATGCGTTACGCACCGTGTTTAATAAACGGTTTAAATCTGGCGGCTTTGAAATATAATCAAAAGCCCCTAAACGCATTGTATTTACAGCCGTATCCAAATCTCCATGACCAGAAATCATGACCATTGGAATTTCAGGTTTTATTTTTTTTACTGCCTCCAAAACCTCAACACCATCCATTTTTGGCATTTTTATATCGCACAAAATTAAATCGTAATCTTCTTTTCTTACTTTATTAAGTCCTATTAATCCATCCTCAGCCTCTTCGACTTGATACGTATCATTTTCTTCAGATAGAATTTTAACTAACACTCTTCTAATTGCTGCTTCGTCTTCTATTACTAATATTTTTGGCATTATATTTTAAATTTAATTCCTGTTCTTAAATAAAACGCATTGACATTATCTAATTTAAATACGTCTTCTCGGTTTTCATCTCTCAATCTATTATTCATACTTAACGTATAGCCTGTGTAAGCATACCAAACTAAATGATCTGTAAAGCAATACTCATAGCCTAAACCTGCCAATATTATAGATAACGACACACTATCGGCTTCTTTTCCATCAATAGAAAAACGTTCCTGTGTGTTTGCAAAATACCCATCAATACCAACAAAGGTTTGAATAATATTTTGTTCATTTATAAAATACTTTAAGTTCGTCTTAGGCACACCTAAATTATAGGACCATTTTTCATTTACACGACGATAATAACTCACAAATGGTAATGGCAATGGGATACCTGTTGTACTGTTATAGGTTAACCCTAAAATTAAACGGTAAGGTTTTTTTATACTCTTATCCTTCGTTTTATCATGTATAGCATAAACGCCTCCATTTAAAAACAAATCATCTCCACTAATTTCATGTCTCAATGTAGATGCTAATCGTGGTGTTATTTTAGCGCCTAACCTCCAATTTTCGGACACTTTAAAAGTATAGCCTAAATTAAAATCCAAAATATGTAAACGTCTTAAATTAGACGTTGGAAAAGGGTAACGATCTTCTAAATTTAGTGTTATTCGACTATAGTCCCCTCCAATCAGTAAATAGCTATCTTCTTTAATTTTAATTGGATAGTTTAATGCAAAACGAACACGGTCAAAACTATCTTCCGAATTATTTTTTGGTATGTAAGAATATTCTAAACGCGCTAAATCTGTTAGCTGTGCGTTAGCACTATACACCCCACTAAATAGTAGAATGACAAGTAGGACTAATTTAAAATGTTTCTGCATAAACGCTATTAATTATCTGATTGAAATTTTTTCTTTTTGTGTATTGTCTTGAATAATATGTATATCTCTTTGTGGAAAAGGAATTGAAATATTATTTTCTCTAAATAGTCTATCTATTGCAAACCTAATTTCACTTTTAGGTATTCTTGCATTAAAACTATCTTCTATAGTAAAAGCAACTCTAAAGTTTAAAGAACTATCTCCAAAGTCTGTAAATAAAACAGCGGGAGCTGGTTGTTTAAATACAACCTCACAAGACTTAGCAGCTTCAAGCAATAGTTTTTTTACTAAAGTTACATCACTACCATAAGCCACACCAACATCTACACTTTCTCTAGTAGTAGATCCATTTTGTGTCCAATTATATAAACTGTTAGTTAAATACAAATGATTAGGTATCACCAATACTTTATTATCTATTGTTACTGCTCTTGTGGTACGTAGTTTAATCTCTTCTACACGACCAACTTTACCATCAATTTCAATAATATCACCCACATGTACTGATTGGTCTATTAATATAAAAACACCTGAGATAATATCTTGAAATAACGTTTGTAAAGCTAAACCAACACCTATTAATAAAGCTGCGGAAGCTGCAAAAACCGCTGTAATATCAATCCCTAAAGAGTCTATTACAACCATAAAAACGATGGCATAAATAATCCAACGTGCAAATGAAAAAACAGTTACAAACTTAGATTTATCGTCGTCTGACAACTTATGAGTAACCAAATTTCTTACCCAACGTAATATATATGTTGTCAGTATAAGTACTAAAATGACAAGTAATAGGTTTTTTACTTTTAAAACACCTGTAATATTTTCCTGAGCATTAGTAAACGTATAAATCTTAAAGTTTAAAAACTCCACGAATTTTTCCCAAATGGAACTATCAACAATAGCGTCACCTAAATTCTCAACACTTTCACCTAGTTTACTAGAAGCTTTACCGTCTTGCATTTTATTACATTATTAATATCTAATCCATTTTAATAACTCCTTATACGTCGGTTTTTTTCCATACATTAAAATACCAACTCTATATATTTTTGCTGCAAACCAAACGGTTCCCATGAATGTCGCAACTAAAATCAATAAAGAGACTACTTGTTGCCAAATTGGCACACCAAACGGAATCCTCATTAACATAACAACAGGAGATGTAAACGGTATAAACGAAAATATAGTACTTACTGTCCCATGGGGATCTTCAATAACCGTAAACATCCCTACATAAACAGCCAAAATTAACGGCATTAATATAGGTAACATAAATTGTTGTGTGTCAGTTTCATTATCTACAGCTGCTCCAATTGCAGCGTATAATGAGCTGTATAACAAGTATCCACTAATAAAAAATAGTAAAAAAGCAATAACCAAATTAGCTAAAGGCAAATTATAAAAGGCTGTAAATAAACCTTGCATCTTCATACCTGCATCTGGGTTATCCATTGCTTGCATCATTAACTCTTGTTGTGGTGTTTGCGCTTGCGCGAAATCTATACCAAAAACCGCAGAAACGACAGTCAATAAGACACCTCCTAGAATGATCCATATTACAAATTGTGTAATACCTGCCAAAGAGGTTCCGATGATTTTACCTAACATTAATTGTATTGGTTTTACTGAAGAAATAATAACCTCAATAATTCGGCTTGTTTTTTCTTCAATTACACTACGCATAATCATGTTACCATAAATTATTATAAACATGAATAACAAATAACCCGCAGCTCCCCCAAACGCTAACTTAACAACACTATCAATTTTAGAAGATTTGACACCAGAAAAATTTTCTTGCGCAATATCAATTCTAATTTTAGACGCTTTAATAAGTGCAATATCAATTCCTTTTTGAGCCATATTACGATTAGTAAGCTCTTTTTCTACTTTATCTTCTAAGGAAGAAATTACAGATATGGATGGTGATTCCTCAGAGTAAAACTGAATACTATTGTTAACATCATCAAAATTTTCGATTTTATTAATATGAAGTAAACCGTAATCCCCTTGCTCTTCAACAATCGATTTTGCATTGTCAAGTGTTACTCCTGACAAGATATTATACTTTGTATTATCTGTATCCGTAAATGCTTCTGTTAAATAACCAGACTCGTCTAAAACAGCTATAGTACGTTGTTTATTATTATTCATTTGTGACAAATACATCACAACTGTGATTAACGCAATCATTATTAATGGACTAAGAATAGTCATTATTAAAAACGATTTGTTTCTAACCTTGGTTAAATACTCGCGTTGTATGATAAGAGAAAGATGATTCATAATTAGTTATTCTTTACTGTTTGAATAAAAATATCGCTAGCACTAGGAATGACTTCTACAAAATGAGAAACCTGTCCTTGACTAGTAAGATAGTTTAATAAATCGTTAGCGGTTTCATTTTCTGACAACTTTACATTCAGTTTTAAATCATCACCAAGCGTTTTAAACTCTGCTGGAGTTACACTAAATTTATTAGTTAATTCCTGTTCCAAATTACTATTGTTTGGATTTATCCCAATCTGAAACGTATTGGTTTTATATTGGCGTTTAATATCCATTAAATTACCATCTAACACTTTATTTGATTTGTGTATTAAGGCAATATGATCACACAATTCTTCCACAGATTCCATACGGTGTGTAGAAAAAATAACGGTTGCCCCTTCGTCACGTAATCTCAAAATTTCGTCTTTAATTAAATTTGCGTTTATAGGATCAAACCCAGAAAAAGGCTCATCAAAAATCAACAATTTAGGCTCGTGTAAAACAGTCACTACAAATTGTATCTTTTGAGCCATCCCTTTGGATAATTCTTGTATTTTCTTATTCCACCAATCTCCAATTTCCAGTCGCTCAAACCACATTTTAAGTCGTTTTTTAGCCTCTGCCTTATCCATTCCTTTTAATTGCGCCAAGTATAATGCTTGCTCTCCAACTTTCATAGATTTATATAATCCACGCTCCTCAGGTAAGTATCCAATATCTCTTACATGATGATTTTTAAGAGGCTCTCCATCTAATAACACATGTCCAGAATCTGGCATTGTTATCTGGTTAATTACTCTAATTAAGGTTGTTTTCCCTGCCCCATTTGGTCCTAACAAACCAAAAATACTGCCTTTAGGCACAGTTATAGATACATTATTAAGTGCTGTAAAGTTTCCAAAATTTTTAGATACTTGATGCACCTCTAAAAGGTTGCTCATAGATTTTTATAATTGATTAGCATGGCTACTTATAGCACGCTTTGTAAATATAGAAAATGTTAAAAGAGTAACGTTAACGATTTTAGTATTTTTAACTAGGTGTATCAATTTTATTATTACATTTTATGCTTTGAGAGAACTATATCAGAGGTATTCTGTTAGATTTAAGTAATATCACGAGTATATTTCAAGTAATGAAAACCAATAATCACTCCTTTAACTTTTAGAACTCAACCTAAGTTGGGATTAATCCTAACCACTCCCTTTTGTTGTTACGTTAGGCTACAAAAATAAAGGTGTCATTAAAAACAAAACCCACCCTTTAAATAAATAAAGGATGGGAAAAAATTGCTATGAAAAAGAAAAATTACCACTAGCTGAGCTAGCGATAAATCAAATATAATATTTTTTATTAAACTAAGATGTTAAATGATTTAAATAGTTAAACAAAAAACAAGAAAATCCGTTATAATTAACGGATTTTCTTACTAAATAAACACTTTATAGATTTGTTTCAATTAAGAAAACATGTCTTTTACTTTTTCAAAAAATGACTTATCACTGCGTTCTGGCTTAGGAACAAAATGTTCATCTTCACGCATACTTTCAAAGAAATCTTTTTGTTTTTTGTTTAACGTTTTTGGTGTCCAAACATTAACATGTACTAATAAATCTCCTTTACCGTAACCATTTATACTAGGAATACCTTTTCCGCGTAAGCGTAAAATCTTCCCAGACTGCATTCCTGCTTCTATTTTAATACGTACTTTACCTGTTACTGTATCTATTTCTTTAGAGTTACCTAAAATAGCATCTGGCAAACTAACGTATAAATCGTAATGTAAATTATCACCTTCACGTTGTAAAGACTCGTGTGCTTCTTCCTCTATTGCTACCAATAAATCTCCAGAAACACCATTTCCTGGTGCTTCATTACCTTTTCCCGACACTTTAAGCTGCATACCATCAACGACACCTGCAGGAATGTTAACAGGAATAGTCTCCTCCTTAGCAATCATCCCTTGCGCATCAGCCTCGCTTGGTTTTTTATCTATAGTTTGTCCAGCACCACTACACGTTGGACAAGGCGATGCTGTTTGCATACGCCCCAAAATAGTATTGGTCACTCTAGTCACTTGACCAGCACCATTACATGTGCTACAAGTTTTGTAAGTTGTACCAGGCGCTTGAACTTTACGTTTTACTTTAATTTTCTTTTCAACACCATTAGCAATCTCCTCTAATGTTAACTTTAAACGCACACGAAGATTACTACCTTTTACACGACGTTGTTGTTGCCCTCCAAAGCCAGAGAAACCGCCTCCACCTCCGAAGCCTCCGCCTCCAAAGATATCTCCAAACTGACTAAATATGTCATCCATATTCATTCCGCCACCATTGAAGCCACCGCCACCGCCGCCATTTTCAAAGGCTTGGTGTCCATATTGGTCGTAACGTGCTTTTTTATTTTCGTCGCTTAATATTTCATAAGCTTCTGCTGCTTCTTTAAATTTAGATTCAGCATCCTTATCATCTGGATTTTTATCTGGATGAAACTCGATTGCCTTTTTACGGTATCCTTTTTTTATTTCAATTTGTGTTGCCGACTTGGTTATACCTAATATTTCGTAAAAATCTCTTTTAGCCATACTTATATTATTGTCCTATAATTACCTTAGGAAAACGTATAACGGTTTCACCTAATTTATATCCTTTTTCTATAACGTCAATAATTTTACCTTTTAGATCCTCTGTAGGTGCAGGGATTTGCGTTATTGCCTCATGATGATCTGCATTAAACACATCCCCTTTTCTGACTTCTATTGTCGCTAATCCTTTTTGTTGTAAAGCATTTAATAGTTTGTTATAAATTAACAAGACTCCTTTACGTAACTCCTCTGCTTCTTTATCATCATCGATATGCAATAAGGCGCGTTCAAAATCATCTAAAATAGGTAACATTGACACCATTACATCCTTACTAGCCGTCTGAAACAACTCAACACGTTCTCTTGACGTCCGTTTTTTGTAGTTTTCAAACTCTGCAAAAAGGCGTAAAAACTTATCCTTTTCTTGCTGTAAGTCTGCTTTTAATTGTTCTTCTGGAGATAGTTGTTCTACAACCTCTTCTTGTGTTGTATCTGTATCTGCTTGAGTTGAAGTTGTATTTACTTCCTCTTCTATGTCTGTTTCTTTTTTACTTTTCTTGCTCATTGTTGTACTTAATTTAAAATACTGTAATTGAGATGGCAAAAGTACTGCCATTACTATAAATAGTGCCAAAATGTCATTATTTATTTTAACTATTATTTAATTAGTTTCCATGGAAGATTATTTATATATTTGCATTATAAATCACTAAAGACTAAAAAACTTATATCATGAAAAAAATTGTATTAAATCTTTTTGCTGTAGCCATAGTAGGATTAACTGTTGTTGGTTGTAAAAGCGATGTTAAGGAAGCAAAAACTGGAGACGTTGAAACTGTTGTTGAAAACAATGAAGCTGCTAAATTTAAAGCAGACCCAACAAACTCTATGATTGTTTGGAAAGCAAACAAAATTGTTGGTGGACATGAAGGAACTATAAACGTCTCTAATGGTGTTGTTGAATTTGAGGGTGATAAATTAGTAGGTGGAAGTTTTATGTTTGATATTAATACTATCAAGTGTACAGACATTCCTGCTGATGATGAAGCTAACGGAAAATTAATTGGACATTTAAAAGGCGCTGACTTTTTTGATGCAGAACAATTTGCTACTGCTGCTTTTGAAATAACTAAAGTAGACGGTAAAAATGTAAGTGGTAACTTAACAATGAAAGGTATCAAAAAGAATATAACTTTTCCTGCAACTGTTGTTGTTACTGGTGATGACGTAACTTTATCAAGTGATACTTTTTCAATTGACAGAACAGAATGGAATATTATGTATAATTCTGGAAAAACTTTTGACGCTGCTGCATTAGGAGACAAAGTAATAAAAGATGATGTAGAAATAAAAATAATGGTTAAAGCTAAAAAAGCTTAAAACACGCCTATCAATTAAAAAAAAGCCACAACAAATGTTGTGGCTTTTTTTGTTGTTATAAATTTGAAATATTACTTTAAATTATCATCAACTCCCCATTGATCTAAACTTCTTAAAATAGGCTCCAAAGAGCGTCCTCTAGCACTCAATTTATACTCTACTTTTGGCGGAACTACAGGATAGATTTTTCTAGTAATAAGACCATCTTTTTCTAGCTCTCTAACAGATTGTGTAAACATTTTATTTGAAATCCCAGAAATATGCTTCTGTAATTGTCCTGAACGCAAGGCGCCACTCAATAAGTGAAATAAAATAAGAGGCTTCCATTTAGTCCCAATCAAATTCATGGTATAATTAAGCGGACAATAATTCTTTTCGATCATTTTCTATATATAAATAACACATAATAAGCATTTCACTCTTTTAGTACAGTATATTACTTTTTAGTAAGTTATTGCCAATACTGCAAATATAAAATATCTTTGTAGTCTAAAAAAAATAATATGACAGATAAAAAAAATTATCCAAAATCTTTTTCTCATATTGGGATTACGATCCCTGACATAAACAAAGCTGTTCAATTTTATTCTGAAGTAATGGGATGGTATATTATTATGGAACCTTCTAAAGTTAAAAAAGAAAAAGAAACAGCTATAGGCCAGATGTGTATTGATGTCTTTGGCGAAGATTGGGAGATGTTTGAAATAGCACACTTAGCAACTTCTGACGGAATAGGTATTGAATTATTTTCTTTTCCACATGGTGTAAAACAAGCCCCAGAATTTAATCCTTTTAACACCGGACTCTTTCACTTTTGCGTGCAAGACCCCAATATTGAAAACCTTATTGATAAAATTGTCTCTTATGGAGGTAAACAGAGAATGCCTATTAGAGAGTATTACCCTAAAGACAAACCTTTTAAAATGTGCTATGTAGAAGATCCCTTTGGAATTGTTTTCGAAATATACACACATAGCTATGAGTTAACCTATTCTTCTGGCGCTTACACAAAATAAAGACTATATACAAAAAAACCATAGCTGACACTGTGGCTTTTTTTATTTAATTTTATCAGAACAAAACTAAGAAACACTATACATTCATTATTCTATAGGAAAATCAAAATATTGATTTCTAAAAGGCTCTCCTCTTAAAGTAAAATGCCACCACTCTTGCGAATAGTTTCTAAACCCATTGGTCAACATGACATGTTGTAATAATTGTCTATTAGCCTGCTGCTTTTTAGTCAGATTTTTATTATCGACCCAAGATTCGGGACCAAAAAAATCGAAAGGACTTCCCATATCAAGTGCTATACCAGTTTCTAAATTAATAATTGTTAAATCCAAAGTACTACCACTACTATGTCTGGATTTTGAGGCGATATATCCTTGTTTAAAAAGATTTCGTTTTTTAACGTTTGGATAAAACTGTCGCTTCTTTAGCGTGTCATTAATTTGCTTTGCCCAACGTACAAAATGATTTACAGCACGTTGCGGTCTATAAGCATCATAAATTTTAATACCTAAACCTTGTTTTTTTAGTGTGTCTTGTACTTTTTTTAAGGCTTTTGCTGCCAAGTCTGTCATAATAACAACCTCCTTATTATAGCCATCTATTTGCGCTCCAACAAAATTGTTATCGTTACAATATCTTAGCTCAACCGCTAAATCATCAATAATATCTTGTGCATATACAAAGCCTTCACGCAATTGTGCAACACAAGTAGTTGTAATAAATAAGAGTAAAAATGCTAAGCTAAACTTCATGATATCTAAATTATAGGCTAAATTTATAAAATAAAAATCTAACTATGACTTATCCTTGGCATCTTTATGTTTTGTCTACAATATATGTATTTGCAGGAATCATGCATTTTATCAAGCCACAACTGTATTTACGTGTCATGCCTCTTTATTTACCTAATCATAAATTACTAATATTGTTAAGTGGTATAGCAGAAGTTGTTTTAGGTATTTCTGTTTGCATTCCAATACTAAAAAACATTGCCATTTATGGTTTAATAGCAATGCTTATTACGTTTTTAATGGTTCATTTTTATATGCTATCTAGTAAAAAAGCATCTGCAGGAATACCAACTTGGGTTTTACTACTTCGTATTCCGTTACAATTTGTACTAATGTATTGGGCATATTATTATTTAAAATTTTAAATATGTTATTTTCTGAAGAAATAAAACTAAACTTACCAGATGCAGAGATTAGCTATTTCCCTAATTTTTTCAATTCAAAAGCTGCTAGCAAGTATTTTAATTTACTTCTAAATGACATACCTTGGCAACAAGATGATATCACAGTCTTTGGAAAAACCTATGCTCAGCCAAGATTAACCGCGCTATTTGCCAATAACGATCAACCTTATAGTTACTCTAATATTGTCATGTATCCGAAAAGCTTTACTTCCGCTTTAAGCGAAATAAAAAACAAAATAGAAATTAAAACTGCGACTACATTTACAACCTGCTTAGCTAACTTATATCGCAATGGACAAGATAGTAATGGATGGCACGCAGATAATGAGAAAGCTTTAGGGCTAAATCCTACTATAGCATCTATAACCTTTGGTGGTGAGCGCTACTTTAATCTAAAACATAAAGATGATAAGTCACTAAAACACAAGTTATTGTTAGAGCATGGTAGTTTACTTGTAATGAAAGGTACTACACAACATCACTGGTTGCATCAAATTGCAAAAACTAAAAAAGAGGTTAAACCAAGAATAAATTTAACTTTCAGAATTATTAAATAATGGTTTATAGGAGATTTATATAATCGTTGCACTTGTAACAAAATACTATACCTTAGATTTAACTTATAAAAACATAAAAGCCAAGGTCCCTCAACCTTGGCTTTTTGCTATTTTACATTTAGGTTATAAAAACTTAATAATGCAAATATTAATTAATTAATCCATTGAACTAAAAAGTATGTAATTTCTAGTACGCCGCAAATTTAAAACTTATTATAAATATTTAGGTCAAAAACATTATTAATCGATGAAATACACTTAATTTTAACATTAACCGATTAAAGATCTATAAAATCGATTAAAAACAAGAGTAAATAGAATATTATTCGGTATTTATTACCATAAATTAAATGTAAATTTGAGTAATTAAATTCAGTGTTTTATTTGACCCAAATAGTTTAAACATCTTTATATGAAATTATACGCCTTAGCCTTTCTTACTTTTATATCTGTAAATGTCGTAGCACAAGACACAAACTATTCTAGCCAAGAACTTACAATAACTAGATATATTAATGGGACACTTTTAATACCTAACACCGATAAAACTTTAAATTTAGCTATAATCATAGGTGGATCAGGACCTACAGACAGAGATGGCAATCAAAATTTTCAGAAAACTAATGTTATTAAGAAACTAGCCATAGGGTTAACAAACAGTAATATTGCTACCTTTAGATTTGATAAACGTATTGTCAAACAAATACGAGAGAATAATGTAAATAATAATATAATGTTTGATGACTTTGTGTCGGATGTCAAAGCTGTCATTACCTATTTTAAAAAACAAAACAAATACAAAACAATATACATTGTTGGCCACGATCAAGGTAGTCTAGTTGGTATGTTGGCAGCCAAGGATAATGTCAATGGTTTTATATCTCTTTCTGGATCTGCTTTAAGCATTGACAATGTTATTTTAGAACAAGTTGAAAAAACAGCTCCACAATTTACAAAAGATACTAAACGGGTTTTTAAAATTTTACAGACGGGACAAACAACAACCGATTACCCCGTAGCGCTCTCCTCTATTTTTAATATTGAAACACAACGTTTTATAATGAATTGGATGCAATATAATCCAACAACTATCTTAAGTTCTTTAGATATACCCATCCTTATTATAAACGGAACCAAAGATTTACAGGTTAGTGAAGCTGAAGCTAAATTACTAAAAGAAGCCTCTCCTAAAGCTGAATTAAAACTAATAAAAGACATGAATCACGTTTTGGTAACCATTGAAGGTGACGATTTAGAGAACTCTAAGTCTTATAACGAGTCGCAAAGACCTTTAGCTTTAGACTTACTAAATAGTATCATCTCTTTTATAAAAAAATAAACACTTTAGAGTCTCTTTTATAAATAGAAAAAGCACCCTAAAATAGGGTGCTTTTTCATACTAACCAACCAATGTAATTTTTACTCGTTTCTGTTTAGGTAACCACACCTAGTATTAGAAAGTCAACATATATAATTACAATACTAATAATACAATTGTCGTGCCAAAATTAAATTACTAACACAAACCATTGTTAAAGGTTTACTAAAATTATTAAATAGAAAAAGCACCCTAAAATAGGGTGCTTTTTCATACTAACCAACCAATGTAATTTTTACTCGTTTCTGTTTAGGTAACCACACCTAGTATTAGAAAGTCAACATATATAATTACAATACTAATAAAGCAATTGTCGTGCCAAAATTAAATTACTAACACAAACCATTGTTAAAGGTTTATTAAAAGTATTAAATAGAAAAAGCACCCTAAAATAGAGTGCTTTTTCATACTAACCAACCAATGTAATTTTTACTCGTTTCTGTTTAGGTAACCACACCTAGTATTAGAAAGTCAACATATATAATTACAATACTAATAATACAATTGTCGTGCCAAAACTAAACTACTAACACTAACCTTTGTTAAAGGTTTACTAAAACTATTAAATAGAAAAAGCACCCTAAAATAGGGTGCTTTTTCATACTAACCAACCAATGTAGTCATTACTCGTTTCTGTATAGGTAACCACACCTAATATTAAAAAGTCAACGTAATTGAATACTAATTATATTAAACCAAATCCTATGCCAAACTTTATTTTCAAAGCTTTAAATAACCATTTAATTTAGTTATTTTGCATTATCGATAAACTAACACTATGACTGAACCACTATTTACAAATGATACTGTCGTTTTTGGCGTATTAATGCTAGCATTAGGCTTGATATTTTATACGGAATCCCTAAAAGGAGGGTTTTGGGAAAAGTTTTACAAAATAGTACCTGGTTTATTTATGGCCTACATGTTACCTGCTATATTGACTACTATAGGAATAATTGCGCCAAAATGGACTTCCTTAAACCCGTCAGGAGAAGTTGTAACACATGAAACAAATTTATACTTTGTAGCTAGTCGTTACCTTTTACCTGCTGCTTTAGTGCTAATGACATTAAGTATCGACCTAAAAGCCGTATTTAATTTAGGATGGAAAGCGTTAATTATGTTTTTTACTGGTACTGTAGGAATCGTTATTGGGGGCCCTATTGCTATCCTAATTATTTCCGCAATCTCTCCAGAAACAGTTGGTGGTGCAGGACCAGATGCTGTATGGCGTGGCTTATCGACATTAGCTGGAAGTTGGATTGGCGGCGGTGCCAACCAAACTGCAATGTTAGAGATTTATGGCTATAACCAAGCAGAATATGGCAAAATGGTCTTTGTAGATATTGTAGTGGCTAATGTTTGGATGGCTATTTTATTAATTGGGATTGGAAAACGGGCACAAATAAATAAATGGCTAAAAGCAGATACCTCTTCCATTGAAGCCTTAAAAGAAAGAGTCTCTTCTTTTACAGAAAGCGTAAAACGAAACCCAACGGTAACAGACTTAATGTTACTAGGCGCTATAGCTTTTGGGTCAGTAAGTACTGCACATTATTTGGCAGACCATTTGGCACCTTACTTTGGCAAAGTTGTATCAAACATAGCGTCACAAACTTTAAAAAACACCTTTACCTTTTTAGATAGCACTTTTTTCTGGATGATTAGTATTTCCACAATAATAGCCATTTTACTATCTTTTACTAAAGCAAAAAACTTTGAAGGTGCCGGTGCAAGCAAATTTGGAAGTGTCTTTATTTATATTCTGGTTGCCACTATAGGAATGAAAATTGACATTGCTTCAATATTTGACAACGTTGGACTTATAGGGATAGGTTTTATATGGATGACCATTCACGCCATATTATTAATAGTTGTTGCTAAGTTAATAAGAGCACCTTATTTCTTCTTAGCTGTAGGTAGTCAAGCTAATGTTGGTGGTGCAGCATCTGCCCCAATTGTTGCTTCAGCTTTTCACCCTTCTTTAGCGACAGTAGGTGTATTACTAGCCGTATTTGGATATGCTGTCGGTACTTTAGCCGCAATTGGTTGTACTATTTTAATGCAATTAGCGTCCGGTGGTTAGTATTATTGTTTATTTTAATTGATATTTGCTAACGATAAAACCGACTTTAAATGAAAAAAATTTTTACATTATTACTTTTAGTTTCTATATTTTCTTGTGGAGACGACGCTGACAAATTAACTGTTAAAGGGACCGTTAAAGGTTTAAAAAAAGGAACAATCTACTTAAAAAAAGTACAAGACACCTTATTAGTGACTATGGACTCCATAATTATCAATGGGAGTTCTGAGTTTAAGTTACAATCTGCTATAACTGAACCAGAGATGTTTTATTTATATCTAAATAAAAACACTAAAGAAGATGACCGCATATCTTTTTTCGCAGATAAGGGCTTAACCGAAATCAATACAACGTTAAAAAACTTTTCTTACGATGCTAAAATCAAAGGATCAAAGCAACATGCAACTCTAGAAGAGTATCTTGCCATGATTGCTAAGTTTAATAATAAAAATTTAGACTTAACGAAGGAATTGTTTGAAGCTTCTAAAGTAAACGATACTGTTAAGCTAAAACAAACAGAGCTAGCCTTAAATAGCTTTACTAAAAGGAAATATTTATACACTGCAAACTTTGCAGTTTCTAATAGTGATAGTGAGGTTGCTCCTTACTTAGCCCTTTCTGAAATATATGATGCTAATATTAAATACTTAGATACTATAAACACGGTTTTAACACCTAAGGTAAAAGCTTCAAAGTATGGAAAACAATTAAATCAATATATTATAGATATTAAAAAATCAGAACAATAGACCGATCTATTTACACCAACCCAAAAGGCCATTTAATTTAATAAATGGCCTTTTTTTTATTTGTGTTTTATACAAAAAAAAAGCTTCTCAAAATTGAGAAGCTTTTTAGAGCCGATGGAGGGACTCGAACCCACGACCTGCTGATTACAAATCAGCTGCTCTAGCCAGCTGAGCTACATCGGCAAAAGAGTTTGCAAATATAAGTCTAATATTTAGATTGACAAACTTTTTTTTAAATAAATTTATCCTAATTTATTTATTCTTTCAATTAGTGCACGTCCTTTAACTTCCAAATCAGATTTGATAGCCCCAAAATGCGCTTTTTTATTCTCTACATCTTTAGCGTTTAATTTAGCTATAAGGTCGTCAAATGTTTCTATAGCGTCATCTATAATTGCTTCACTTTTAGTATTTTCTTTATCAGTGTTTGAATATTCCCAAACATATACTGCTTCAATAATATCTCCTAAAACGTAATTAATGTCTTTTTTTAGGTCTCTTTTATTTGCCATAACTTTTAAATTTATTTAACTGCAAAGCTACATATAAAGTTCGAAATTAGAACTATTTATATGCATTTTAAAGCCTTTATTTATAATAAATAGGTTATTTACCAGAATAACTAACAAAGTTTCTTGGTGTCTCATAAAGCGTAACCTCTAGGTCTAAGTTAGGTTTTAACTTTGCTTTGATTTTATTATAGATAATAACCACTATATTTTCTGCAGTTGGGTTTAAATCTTTAAACTCAGCAACATCTAAATTCAGATTTTTATGGTCAAAAGCATCTTCAACTTCAACTTTAATAATATCTTTTAAAATTTTGACATCTATAACAAATCCTGTTTCCTGATCTATATCACCTGTAACACTTGCTATCAATTCATAATTATGACCATGATAGTTTGGGTTATTACATTTTCCAAATATCTCATCATTCTTTTCAAACGACCAATCCTTACGATATAATCGATGTGCTGCATTAAAATGAGCTTTTCTACTAACTGTTACTCTCATGGTTGATATTTATAAAATGGTAAAACTTATCAAAGATAATTATAAACCAAGCGGTATACAAGTGCGGTTGTGCTTCTATATCCTTTCTTACATCCTCTAGTGGCATCCATTTCCAGTGCTCTACTTCCTCTTTATTTATAATTGGGTTGTCTTCATAATAGCCAACCATAATGTGATCTAATTCATGCTCTGTTAAACCATTATCAAAAGGCGCTTTGTATATAAAAGAAGTCTTTTCTACCAAACTTGTTACAAAACCCATCTCTTCCATTAAACGTCTAGAACCTGCTTGTAAATTAGTTTCGCCTTCTCTTTGGTGACTACAACACGTATTTGTCCATAATCCAGGAGAGTGGTATTTAGTTAATGCTCTTTGTTGTAGCATTAACTCATTTTTATCATTGAAAACAAAAACTGAAAAAGCCCTGTGCAATAGCGCTTTTTCATGCGCTTCCATTTTAGGCATTACTCCTATTTGTTCATCAAATTCGTTAACTAAAATTACGTTTTCTTCTTTCATTCATTATAATTGATACACAAAGTTAATAATTAGAATTTTGAATATTTTGTTTTTAGTTTATTTTAATAAAAAAAGCATCTCTAAAAATAGAGATGCTTTTTGTTAATCTAAAACTTGTGATCTTATCTAGAAATAATAATAAAATTACTTCTTCTATTTAAATCATGCTCTTCTTCGGTACATTTAACATCGTTACTACAGCTATTTACTAACATAGTCTCTCCATATCCTTTACCCTCTAATCTATCAGCAGCAATGTTCCCTTTTTGGATTATATATTGTTTAGTTGATACGTTTCTTCTGTTAGATAAAGCCCAGTTATAATCGTCTGATGCTCTAGAATCTGTATGTGACTGTACGTCAGTCCTTACTGAAGGGTATTTTATCATATAATCAATTACTTTCTTTAATTCTAATTCTGCATCAGGTCTAATGTTAGATTTATCAAAGTCAAAATATATCGGATTTAAGTTTAAGACCTCTACTAAATCCATACCAACTTCTGCAGGTTGTGAAGTTTCTGGTGTTAACTTAAGCGTTAAAACAACATCTCCTTTCTTCTTAGGATTAACTAAAAACGTTTGATCTGCTTGAATATAACCATCTTTAGATGCTATAATACTATACTTCTGTTTGTTGCATGGACCTTCATAGTTAAATGCTCCGTTTTGATCTGAAGTCAAGTTTTGTACTTCTACACCTTTTTGATTTATAACCACCACACTTGCGTAAGGTATAATAGCATTTGTCTTTTTATTTAAAGTAGTTCCTGAGACTAATTGCGTACAAAAAGTTCTAGTAAACTTATAAATATCATCATCCCCTTTACCATTATATCTATTTGACGTTAAGTATCCAATGTTAGAAAATTCGTCAATAATAAATTCAAAATCATCCCTAGAACTATTAATTGGTTTACCTAAATTAGTAATCTCTTGATTTGGGTCATCCAGTTTAGTCATAAAAATATCTAAACCTCCAAGACCTTGTTGTCCGTCTGAAGAAAAATATAATGTACCATTGTTACTGATATATGGAAAATTTTCTCTTCCCTCTGTATTAATAGCATCGCCTAGGTTAACAGGTTCTCCATAAGCACCATCTTCTAAAATATCGACGTAATAAATATCAGATTTACCATGAGTTCCTGGCATATCACTTGCAAAATATAATTTAGTTTCATCTAAACTTAATGCTGGATGTGCCACATTATAATCGTCATTATTAAATGGCATGCTAACCATCTTTTTCCATGCACCATTTACAAATTCTGCTTTAAAAATTTTTAATCCATTAACTTTCTCTCCACTTTTTCTAACCTTCCCTTTAAAGTAGTTATTTCTTGTAAAATAGACTGTGTTTCCATCCTGTGTAAAAGAAGTCGAAGACTCATGAAATTTAGTATTCAAATTTTCCGAAAAAGGAACTACAGTAACAGAGTCGTCACTTTTAAAATATAAATCTAAAAATGGCTGTTCGTTCCATTTATATAATTCACCATCACCCCTAGAAGATGCAAATACGATCCCATCTTTATAAAAAGAAGTTCCAAAATCTGAAAAACGTGAATTTAAATCTAAATTTTCTAATTCAAAATCACCTGAAAGCGCTTCAATAGCTTCTAAATAATTTGGTGATTTAGAAAATAAAATTGCTCTAGAATCTTCTGGTTTATAAGTTGCAAATTTTTTCATATTAACATTAGCATTCTCATAGTCACCAATTGCTTTTAAGCTCATTGCATATCTATAATAGTACTCATATTCTACAACTGCATCTAACATCAATAACTCTCCATACCACTTAGCTGCATCTTCCATCTTAGAATTAAAATAGTAAGAGTTAGCAAGCTTTTTATAAACCTCAGGTGTTTTATTTCCTTTCTCTACTAGTTTCAACAATTCTTTTGTTGTCGCTACGTAAGACAATTTATCATACTTTTTATCCACACCTCTAGAAATACCATCATTTTGTCCAAATGAAAATGTAAACGTTAGTGCAATGATTAAGGTAGAAAATATATATTTATTTTTCATAGTCTATAGTATCAAAATATTAAAAGAATCTTGGTGATAAAATTTTAGTTACATCTCTTGGTTCAAATCTTAAAAAGACTTCAAAAGAACCTGAATCAAATTTAGTTAACCCTAAATCCGTAACCTCTCTATCGTAACCAAACCCTAACATAACACTATCAGATACCTGATATCCTAAAAGTCCACTTACAGCTGCTGACCAACGGTATGCTAAACCAACAGTAAATTTATCTTTATATAATGCATTAACTGTTAAATCTGCCTGTAAAGGTGCTCCAGAAACTGCTTTCGCTAGAAAAGCTGGCTTCAGTTTTAAATCTCTATTGACATCAAACACATATCCTCCCATTAGATAGAAATTCATTCTCTCTGATGCTTCTGATAATGATCCTTTATCCAAATACTTTGTTTCAAGCATATTAGGAACTGAAAGCCCTAAATACCATGTATCAGCACTTCTATAATAAATACCAGCTCCAAATTGAGGTGAAAACTTATTATCTATATCGTTAGCGAATAACGGATCTCCATTATTATACTGATTTAATTCTGAATATTTTATATCCATTAGACTTCCTCCAGCATTTATCCCTAAAGACAATTTACCTTCATCTGAAGTGTCAATTGAATAAGAAAAGGAAACATCTAAAAAAGTTTCTTGAGTTGGTCCTATCCTGTCATTAACAACAGAAAGTCCAAGACCAATTTTTTCTTCGTCTCCTATAGGCGAATGAATATTAAATGTTCCTGTATCAGGTGCTCCGTCTAAGCCCACCCATTGTGTACGATATAACACTAATGCACTTAAGCCATCTCTAGCACCAGCATATGCTGGATTAATACTAAGCGTATTGTACATGTACTGCGTGTATTGCGCATCTTGCTGTGCAGATACATCTACCATACAAAAGGCACTAATTACAGTTACTAAAATTAAAATTCTATTTTTCATTATAAATAGGGTATGAATTTATTTTTTATAAGAGGCAGTTTAAAACTACCTCTTTTTTTTAAAATGATTAACGTTGAATATATAAATATCCTGCTCTTGATTTAGTATCACCTTCTTTAGTGTATTCTACTATATAAAAGTATGTTCCTACTGGTAATAATTCTCCTTCTTTAACATTAACCCTTCCGTTAGATCTACCATCAAAATAGTTCCCATTTGATCCATAACTTGATGTTTCATAAACGACTACTCCCCATCTGTTATAAACCTTAACAGTGTTTTCTGGATACAA
This sequence comes from Psychroserpens sp. NJDZ02, assembly GCF_004843725.1. Taxonomy (NCBI): domain Bacteria; kingdom Pseudomonadati; phylum Bacteroidota; class Flavobacteriia; order Flavobacteriales; family Flavobacteriaceae; genus Psychroserpens; species Psychroserpens sp. NJDZ02. Next base: position 525,044 of record NZ_CP039451.1, read on the forward strand.
CTCTATATTTCTAATTACAAACACATCATTATCTCCATCTCCGTTAGGTGTAACTGCATTAAACATTTCAAGATCATCTTCTGAAGGTGCTGCATTATTAACATCTAAATAATCTGGTAAACCATCACCATCACTATCTACAGCATCATCACCAAACCCAATACCATTATTATTAGGATCTGGGTACTCATCAAGAGTTAAAACTCCGTCATTATCATCATCCACATCTAAATAATCAGGGATACCATCTCCATCTGTATCATCATTCGTTGGGTCGTTATCTCCTGTTGGATCAACATCTCCATCTGACACATCTGTATCAGCATAATCTTCATTAATAGTATCAACACCATCATTATCATCATCCATATCTAACCAGTTAGCTGTACCATCTCCATCCGTATCTCCTAAAGGAAATTCTTCGCCGTTAGGCACATTATCAGAATCACAATCTCCTGCTAACCACTCCATAGATTGAGGAACAGTAGTGCTTGCTATTAAAAATTCACATGGATTTAATGGATCCGTATTATCCTCTAATTCCGTTCCATTAATTACACCATCACCATCGCAATCTAAAGCTTCCCAAGTCGGAGAAACCATAGTCAAGTCTTGACTTCCTATTGTGTAATCACAAATATTAAGAGGATCAGTTCCCTCTAGAATCTCTTGTCCGTTTGTTACTCCGTCCCCATCGCAATCACCTGCTAAGAACAAAGCATCTTGAGGTAATGTCATGCTTGCGACAACAAAATCACATGCATCATTTGGATCTGTTCCATCTAATGCTTCTTGTCCATCTGTTACTCCATCTCCGTCTGTATCAGGATCTGTTGGATCTGTTGTGTTTCCTGCTGGATCTGCTGGTGTTGCAGGATCATCTACTCCTGTAATTTCCTCTGCATCCGTTAATCCATCATTATCACAATCTGCTCCTGAATCTATTGGTAATGTAATACTTCCGATTACATAATCACATGAATCATTTGGATCTGTTCCATCTAATGCTTCTTGTCCATCTGTTACTCCGTCTCCGTCTGTATCAGGATCTGTTGGATCTGTTGTGTTTCCTGCAGGATCTGCTGGTGTTGCAGGATCATCTACTCCTGTGATTTCTTCAACATCTAATAATCCATCATTATCACAATCTGCTCCTGAATCTATTGGTAATGTAATACTTCCGATTACATAATCACATGAATCATTTGGATCTGTTCCATCTAGTGCTTCTTGTCCATCTGTTACTCCGTCTCCGTCTGTGTCAGGGTCTGTTGGATCTGTTGTGTTTCCTGCTGGATCTGCTGGTGTTGCAGGATCATCTACTCCTGTAATTTCCTCTGCATCTGTTAATCCATCATTATCACAATCTGCTCCTGAATCTATTGGTAATGTAATACTTCCGACTACATAATCACATGAATCATTTGGATCTGTTCCATCTAGTGCTTCTTGTCCATCTGTTACTCCGTCTCCGTCTGTATCAGGATCTGTTGGATCTGTTGTGTTTCCTGCTGGATCTACTGGTGTTGCAGGATCATCTACTCCTGTAATTTCCTCTGCATCCGTTAATCCATCATTATCACAATCTGCTCCTGAATCTATTGGTAATGTAATACTTCCGATTACATAATCACATGAATCATTTGGATCTGTTCCATCTACTGCTTCTTGTCCATCTGTTACTCCATCTCCGTCTGTATCAGCATCCGTTGGATCTGTTGTGTTTCCTGCTGGATCTGCTGGTGTTGCAGGATCATCTACTCCTGTAATTTCCTCTGCATCCGTTAATCCATCATTATCACAATCTGCTCCTGAATCTATTGGTAATGTAATACTTCCGATTACATAATCACATGAATCATTTGGATCTGTTCCATCTAATGCTTCTTGTCCATCTGTTACTCCATCTCCGTCTGTATCAGGATCTGTTGGATCTGTTGTGTTTCCTGCTGGATCTGCTGGTGTTGCAGGATCATCTACTCCTGTAATTTCCTCTGCATCCGTTAATCCATCATTATCACAATCTGCTCCTGAATCTATTGGTAATGTAATACTTCCGACTACATAATCACATGAATCATTTGGATCTGTTCCATCTAATGCTTCTTGTCCATCTGTTACTCCGTCTCCGTCTGTATCAGCATCCGTTGGATCTGTTGTGTTTCCTGCTGGATCTGCTGGTGTTGCAGGATCATCTACTCCTGTAATTTCCTCTGCATCCGTTAATCCATCATTATCACAATCTGCTCCTGAATCTATTGGTAATGTAATACTTCCGACTACATAATCACATGAATCATTTGGATCTGTTCCATCTAATGCTTCTTGTCCATCTGTTACTCCGTCTCCGTCTGTATCAGCATCCGTTGGATCTGTTGTGTTTCCTGCTGGATCTGCTGGTGTTGCAGGATCATCTACTCCTGTAATTTCCTCTGCATCCGTTAATCCATCATTATCACAATCTGCTCCTGAATCTATTGGTAATGTAATACTTCCGACTACATAATCACATGAGTCATTTGGATCTGTTCCATCTAATGCTTCTTGTCCATCTGTTACTCCGTCTCCGTCTGTATCAGGATCTGTTGGATCTGTTGTGTTTCCTGCTGGATCTGCTGGTGTTGCAGGATCATCTACTCCTGTAATTTCTTCAACATCTAATAATCCATCATTATCACAATCTGTTACTGCTGTAATCTCAACTGTAATATCTGGAACATTATAGTCACATTCATTATTTGGATCTGTATTGTTTGTTCCTTCTGTACCATCTAATACACCGTCACCATCTGAATCTGGATTTGTTGGATCTGTAACGTTACCGTTTGGTGTATCCGTTGTTATTGGATCATCAACCCCTGTGATTTCCTCCTCATCTGTTAAACCATCATTATCACAATCTGTTACTGCCGTAATCTCAACTGTAATATCTGCAACATTATAATCACATTCATTATTTGGATCCGTATTGTTTGTACCTTCTGTACCATCTAATACACCGTCACCATCTGAATCTGGATTTGTTGGATCTGTAACGATACCGTTTGGTGTATCTGTTGTTATTGGATCATCAACTCCTGTGATTTCTTCTTCATCTGTTAAGCCATCATTATCACAATCTGTTACTGCTGTAATATCTTCTGTAATATCTACAATGTTATAATCACATTCATCATTTGGATCTGTACTATTCGCTATTTCTATAGAATCTAAAACTCCATCGCCATCTGAATCTGTATCTCCAACAATATCAGTATCTGTTACCGCTATTGGATCAGCTCCATTGGCATCTAATACATCATCGTAAGTTACAGTTACTTCGTCACCTAGTTGTGTATTAAAAATTCCATCTTCATCTGTTCCTGCTGTTGTTCCAAATACAGTATCAACTGTTCCTTCGAATACACCTGTATCTGCACCTGTTTCTGTTAATGTAACTGTTTCAGTTTCTAGTGTAATATCATTTACAACAATCACATCAATAGTTTCTATAACCGCTGGATCTGTGTTTAAATCATTATCTGTTACAACAATATCTAAGGTATCTCCCGATACCGAAGTATCAGTGATATCTACTGTTCCTGTTACACCTCCTACAACATCATCAGTATCTGTTACTGCTATTGGATCAGCTCCATTAGCATCTAGTACATCATCGTAAGTTACAGTTACTTCATCTCCTGCTTGAGTATTGAATGTTCCATCTTCATCTGTTCCTGCTGTTGTTCCAAATACAGTATCAACTGTTCCTTCGAATACACCAGTGTCAGCTCCGGTTTCTGTTAAGGTAATTGTTTCTGTTTCTCCTGTATCCTCATTTACAACAACCACATCAATAGTTTCGATTGCTGCTGGATCTGTATTTAAATCATTATCAGTTACAACAACATCTAATGTTTCTCCTGGTGTTGAAGTTTCTGTGATTTCAACTGTTCCTGTTTCTCCTCCTACAACATCATCAGTATCTGTTACTGGTATTGGATCTGCTCCATTAGCATCTAATACATCATCGTAAGTTACAGTTACTTCGTCTCCTGCTTGAGTATTAAATATTCCATCTTCATCTGTTCCTGGTGTTGTTCCAAAAACAGTATCAACTGTTCCTTCGAATACACCAGTGTCAGCTCCGGTTTCTGTTAATGTAATTGTTTCTGTTTCTCCTGTATCCTCATTTACAACAACCACATCAATACTTTCGATTGCTGCTGGATCTGTATTTAAATCATTATCCGATACAACAACATCTAATGTTTCTCCTGGTGTTGAAGTCTCTGTAATTTCAACTGTTCCGGTTACACCGCCTACAACGTCATCAGTATCTGTTACTGCTACTGGATCTGCTCCATTAGCATCTAATACATCATCGTAAGTTACAGTTACTTCGTCTCCTGCTTGAGTATTAAATGTTCCATCTTCATCTGTTCCTGCTGTTGTTCCAAAAACAGTATCAACTGTTCCTTCGAATACACCAGTGTCAGCTCCTGTTTCTGTTAAGGTAATTGTTTCTGTTTCTCCTGTATCCTCATTTACAACAACCACATCAATAGTTTCGATTGCTGCTGGATCTGTATTTAAATCATTATCAGTTACAACAACATCTAATGTTTCTCCTGGTGTTGAAGTTTCTGTGATTTCAACTGTTCCTGTTTCTCCTCCTACAACATCATCAGTATCTGTTACTGGTATTGGATCTGCTCCATTAGCATCTAATACATCATCGTAAGTTACAGTTACTTCGTCTCCTGCTTGAGTATTAAATATTCCATCTTCATCTGTTCCTGGTGTTGTTCCAAAAACAGTATCAACTGTTCCTTCGAATACACCAGTGTCAGCTCCTGTTTCTGTTAATGTAATTGTTTCTGTTTCTCCTGTATCCTCATTTACAACAACCACATCAATACTTTCGATTGCTGCTGGATCTGTATTTAAATCATTATCCGATACAACAACATCTAATGTTTCTCCTGGTGTTGAAGTCTCTGTAATTTCAACTGTTCCGGTTACACCGCCTACAACGTCATCAGTATCTGTTACTGCTACTGGATCTGCTCCATTAGCATCTAATACATCATCGTAAGTTACAGTTACTTCGTCTCCTGCTTGAGTATTAAATGTTCCATCTTCATCTGTTCCTGCTGTTGTTCCAAAAACAGTATCAACTGTTCCTTCGAATACACCAGTGTCAGCTCCTGTTTCTGTTAAGGTAATTGTTTCTGTTTCTCCTGTATCCTCATTTACAACAACCACATCAATAGTTTCGATTGTTGCTGGATCTGTATTTAAATCATTATCTGTTACAACAACATCTAAGGTTTCTCCTGGTGTTGAAGTTTCTGTAATTTCAACTGTTCCATCTACACCTCCTACAACATCATCAGTATCTGTTACTGCTATTGGATCTGCTCCATTAGCATCTAATACATCATCGTAAGTTACAGTTACTTCGTCTCCTGGTTGTGTGTTGAATGTTCCATCTTCATCTGTTCCTGCTGTTGTTCCAAAAACAGTATCAACCGTTCCTTCGAATACACCAGTATCTACTCCTGTTTCTGTTAAGGTAATTGTTTCTGTTTCTCCTGTATCCTCATTTACAACAACCACATCAATAGTTTCGATTGCTGCTGGATCTGTATTTAAATCATTATCCGTTACAACAACATCTAATGTTTCTCCTGGCGTTGAAGTCTCTGTAATTTCAACTGTTCCTGTTTCTCCTCCTACAACATCATCAGTATCAGTTACTGCTATTGGATCTGCTCCATTAGCATCTAATACATCATCGTAAGTTACAGTTACTTCGTCTCCTGGCTGTGTATTGAATGTTCCATCTTCATCCGTTCCTGCTGTTGTTCCAAAAACAGTATCAACTGTTCCTTCGAATACACCAGTATCAGCTCCGGTTTCTGTTAATGTAATTGTTTCTGTTTCTCCTGTATCCTCATTTACAACAACCACATCAATAGTTTCGATTGCTGCTGGATCTGTATTTAAATCATTATCCGTTACAACAACATCTAATGTTTCTCCTGGTGTTGAAGTTTCTGTGATTTCAACTGTTCCTGTTACGCCTCCTAAAACATCATCAGTATCTGTTACTGCTATTGGATCTGCTCCATTAGCATCTAATACATCATCGTAAGTTACAGTTACTTCGTCTCCTGCTTGAGTATTAAATGTTCCATCTTCATCTGTCCCTGCTGTTGTTCCAAAAACAGTATCAACTGTTCCTTCGAATACACCAGTGTCAGCTCCGGTTTCTGTTAAGGTAATTGTTTCTGTTTCTCCTGTATCCTCATTTACAACAACCACATCAATAGTTTCAACTGCTGCTGGATCTGTATTTAAATCATTATCTGTTACAACAACATCTAATGTTTCTCCTGGTGTTGAAGTTTCTGTAATTTCAACTGTTCCTGTTTCTCCTCCTACAACATCATCAGTATCAGTTACTGCTATTGGATCTGCTCCATTAGCATCTAATACATCATCGTAAGTTACAGTTACTTCGTCTCCTGGCTGTGTATTGAATGTTCCATCTTCATCTGTCCCTGCTGTTGTTCCAAAAACAGTATCAACTGTTCCTTCGAATACACCAGTGTCAGCTCCGGTTTCTGTTAATGTAATTGTTTCTGTTTCTCCTGTATCCTCATTTACAACAACCACATCAATAGTTTCAACTGCTACTGGATCTGTATTTAAATCATTATCTGTTACAACAACATCTAATGTTTCTCCTGGTGTTGAAGTTTCTGTAATTTCAACTGTTCCGGTTATACCTCCTACAACGTCATCAGTATCAGTTACTGCTATTGGATCTGCTCCATTAGCATCTAATACATCATCGTAAGTTACAGTTACTTCGTCTCCTGGCTGTGTCTTGAATGTTCCATCTTCATCCGTTCCTGCTGTTGTTCCAAAAACAGTATCAACTGTTCCTTCGAATACACCAGTATCTACTCCTGTTTCTGTTAATGTAATGGTTTCTGTTTCTCCTGTATCCTCATTTACAACAACCACATCAATAGTTTCGATTGCTGCTGGATCTGTATTTAAATCATTATCCGTTACAACAACATCTAAGGTATCTCCTGGTGTTGAAGTCTCTGTAATTTCAACTGTTCCGGTTACGCCTCCTACAACATCATCAGTATCTGTTATTGCCATTGGATCAACTCCGTTAGCATCTAATACATCATCGTAAGTTACAGTTACTTCGTCTCCTGGCTGTGTGTTGAATGTTCCATCTTCATCTGTTCCTGCTGTTGTTCCAAAAACAGTATCAACCGTTCCTTCGAATACACCAGTATCTACTCCTGTTTCTGTTAAGGTAATTGTTTCTGTTTCTCCTGTATCCTCATTTACAACAACCACATCAATAGTTTCGATTGCTGCTGGATCTGCATTTAAATCATTATCCGTTACAACAACATCTAATGTTTCTCCTGGTGTTGAAGTCTCTGTAATTTCAACTGTTCCGGTTACACCTCCTACAACTGTATCAAGATCTGTTGGATTTGCTGTTCCTCCTGTTGCAGTTAAAGCATCATTATAAGTTACTGTTAATTCATCACCTGTTTGCGTATTGAATGTGCCGTCATTATCTGTTCCGGCTACTGCACCAGAAGTCGTATTTACTGTTCCTTCAAACACACCTGTATCAGCTCCGGTTTCTGTTAATGTAATTATTTCTGTTTCTCCATTATCACTAACCACTGTAACGACAATAGTTTCGATAACTGCTGAATCTGCATTTAAATCATTATCTGTTACAACAACATCTAAAGTATCACCTGGTACTGAAGTATCCGTGATATCTACTGTTCCGGTTACACCTCCTACAACATCATCAGTATCTGTTGGACTTGCTGTTCCTCCTGTTGCAGTTAAAGCGTCATTATAAGTTACTGTTAACTCATCACCTGCTTGCGTGTTGAATGTTCCGTCATTATCTGTTCCGGCTACCGCGCCAGAAGTCGTATTTACTGTTCCTTCAAATACACCTGTATCAGCTCCTGTTTCCGTTAACGTAACATTTTCAGTTTCTCCATTATCACTAACCACTGTAACTATAATAGTTTCGATAACTGCTGAATCTAAATTTAAATCATTATCTGTTACAACAACATCTAATGTGTCGCCTGGTACTGAAGTATCTGTAATATCAACTGTTCCAGTTACACCTCCTACAACATCATCAGTATCTGTTGGACTTGCTGTTCCTCCTGTTGCAGTTAAAACATCATTATAAGTTACTGTTAACTCATCACCTGTTTGCGTATTGAATGTTCCGTCATTATCTGTTCCGGCTACTGCGCCAGAAGTCGTATTTACTGTTCCTTCGAACACACCAGTATCTACTCCAGTCTCTGTTAACGTAACATTTTCAGTTTCTCCATTATCACTAACCACTGTAACTATAATAGTTTCGATAACTGCTGAATCTGTATTTAAATCATTATCTGTAACGACAACATCTAATGTGTCGCCTGGTACTGAAGTATCTGTGATGTCAACTGTTCCGGTTACACCTCCTACAACATCATCAGTATCTGTTGGACTTGCTGTTCCTCCTGTTGCAGTTAAAACATCATTATAAGTTACTGTTAACTCATCACCTGTTTGCGTATTGAATGTTCCGTCATTATCTGTTCCGGCTACTGCGCCAGAAGTCGTATTTACTGTTCCTTCGAACACACCAGTATCTACTCCAGTCTCTGTTAACGTAACATTTTCAGTTTCTCCATTATCACTAACCACTGTAACTATAATAGTTTCGATAACTGCTGAATCTGTATTTAAATCATTATCTGTAATGACAACATCTAATGTGTCGCCTGGTACTGAAGTATCTGTGATGTCAACTGTTCCGGTTATTCCTGTTAATATCTTTAAATCAGCTGAAGCTTCTTCTTGACAAATATTTGCTTCATTAGTAAACACTACATTATATACATTTCCATCATCTGCTAATGCCAATGCTGGTGTTGTATAACTTATTTCAGTTCCTGAAGTTGTTGTTCCCGATGCTCCAGAAATATTAGTAAAAGTTGTACCTCCATCAGTACTCAATTGCCATTGGTAATTAAGATTTGTACTTGCAGTTGTTACTGGCGTTGTTGCTACAATAGTAGCAGAAGCAGTCGCTGTAAAAGTTGCAGTACCACCAACAGAACCATCTTGATCCGTTGGAACGGTATCTATTGAAGTTGTTATTCCTTGTAAAAAGGTAAAACTACCCGCTAAAGTTTGTGGAGTTGTAGTATATGTATTTCCTGTAATTCCGGCTGCAATCACTAATCCATTTGTATCTACATCAGCTGAAGTTATAGTTCCAGTTCCGTAAGTTCCATTATTATCTGAATCAGCATTTTGATTAGCATATGCCTCGTCTGAATCATTACAACCATCACCATCACTATCTGAATCTAAATAATCAGGAGTACCATCACCATCTGTATCAGGTGCATTTTCTGTAATAAGCACAGTTGCTGGGTCAGGAAAAGTACTTAATTCACACTCGTCAAACAATAAAGAATAATATCTATCAATAATTTGATTTCTATTTTTAACGACTCCAATTGTAAAATTTAATTGCGCTGTATCTTGTTTTTGGAAAAATACTCTATGTGTATTTGCTAAATTTATAGGGTCCGTTCCATTTACTATAGAGCCTGTACCATCGGCAGTAAACTGAATTACTTCTGGTCCTAAAGCTGGATCAATAATTGTTGTCGCTAATATATTTGTAGGATTAGCTAAAGAATACCCTACAACCTCATTTACTCTGTAAAATTCTCTATCAAAATTTTCTCCGTCAACATCTTGAAAAAATCCACCTACTTGAGGCACTATAACAGATGTTGTAGTTCCTGAAGTTACAAATCTTACATTAAATGTAATTTTTCTCTCTCCATTAGCATTGGCAGCATATCTTATTCTAGGTTGAAAAGCGCTAGAAACACCAAATGTTGTATTATTAATATTAACTAATGTAACACCAGTATCTTTGGATGTGATTGTTACTATAGCATCTAGTCCTGTAGAAACATTAGTAAATCTATATTGAGCATTAACATTTCCTGCACCACCACCTGTACCGGTAATATAAGTTGCATTACTAAAAGCATACTCGTTTCCTGTACAAGCACCTGGATTAGATACAGTACTTGGATTAAATTGATAACCTTCTTGTATGTCAGTAATACCGTCATTATCGTCATCTAAATCATCCGGATTTAAAACACCATCACCATCAGCATCAGTAGGAGTCGATTTATCTCTAAAATCTACATTTCCACCTGAATTTAAATCATTATCAGAATCTGGTAAAAGAGCAGTATCATTTATTGTACCGTTTGGATCACTATAGTCCGGTAAACCTCCAACTAATGCATTCGTAGTATCAATTGCGTCATCAAGACCGTCTCCATCTGTATCTGTATTAGCTAATGTTAGACCCGCTTCTACTGTATCATTGGCTCCTTGGTTATCTGAATCTAAATCTAAATAATCAGCATTATCAACTGTGTCTGTATTGACTGGCAATAAACCAAGCTCTTCATTGTTGAAATTATAAGATACCGGTAAACCATTCACAGTTGCATCTGGAATACCATCTCCATTAGAGTCTAAAGGTGCAATATATCCTAAAGTTGATTGTGCTTCATTATTATCTGGAATACCATCACCATCAGCATCTAAATCTAAATGATTTGGAACACCATCATTATCTGGGTCTAAATTTGCACATACACCATTAGCATTTAATGTACAAAAGTCTCCGTCCTGATAATTAAATACGCCATCTGAATCTGCGTCACCAGTTGGATCTACTCCACCTGACTCTACAGTATCCAAGATACCATCGTTATCATCATCAATATCCACATTATCGAACACTCCATCTCCATCTGTATCTATAGGATTACATTCAAAACTTTGAACTAAATCATTTGCCGAATCCCCTACAGTTTGACCTGCATTTTCATCTACATCACTAGGTACACCCGTAGTAGAATCTACAGTTCCTGTTAATTGACCGTTAGCATCAACATTTGTACTATTTAATGTTCCACCACCTTCAATAGCATCTGGACATCCATCTCCATCACTATCATTATCTAAAGCGTTTGGAATACCGTCACCATCTGTATCAATGTTTTCATAAAATACAGGAGTAGCAACCCAATTATCGTCTGGTACACAAGGCTCTATAGCCAATGAGTGGTTAGACGTATTAGAAGAAGTATCCCCAAACCTAAAACTAACAGAAGATACTAAAGAATATGACGCAGCAACTTGATACTGAGGAGAAGTAACTGCTACTCCCGCAATAAAAGTACCATCACTTACATACCCTACACTAAATCCATTTGCATTTGCAGGTTTTCCAACATAAAGATTTTCATTTGTAGGAGAATCGACATAGACATCTGAAGTAAAACCATCAGCATATGTTACAAATTCAAAGACATCATTATCAATAGTCGTTAAAATATATGTAGAAACTGGCGCAGGTGTTGTGGTACCTGAAACAACAAAATCAATTTTAAATTCCGTAAAACTTGTAGCTGACGCATGATCAATTTGTGGTTGAAAAAAAGAATCCAAGCCAGTTGTTGTAACATCTAAAACAACTATACTATTATCATTTGAAGAAACTACTGTTACGATAGCATCGACACCTGTGTAAACATTGTTATATAAAAATGAATCCCCTACTGTTGGATTATTAATATCTGAACCTAAATAATTATTTGGACCTTGAGCAGCTCCAAAAGAAGGAGATTCTAAATTAGTACATGTTATTATATTTTGTTCGTTTGTATCTAAAATACCATCATTGTCGTCATCTAGATCACAAGCATCAGGAACATTATCATTATCATTATCTGCTCTATCATCATAGCCTGGACAAACATCTAAATTATCAATAACCCCATCTCCATCACTATCACATTGTCCATTAGTATCAAAAGCTGAAGCATCCTGAGAATTCCCAGTAGTTTGACCGTTAGTTGTATCAACATTATTAGGTACCCCTGTTAAAGGGTCAACCGCACCATTAAGCTCACCATTTGAGTTTACTTGCCCTATAACAATAGCATCACCACCTTCTAAAGCATCAAAACAACCATCGTTATCACTATCCAAATCTAAATGATTTGGTATACCATCACCATCTGTATCATATACATCTGGAATACCATCTGAATTTGAATCTATATAATTCGTAACACTTCCATCTCCTCCTGCTCCATTATCATCTGTTGTATCTTCATAGTTAAGTATACCATCTCCATCTTCATCTCCATCAGGATTATTACCATTACTTTCATCTATATCCAAAATACCATCATTATCATCATCCAAATCATTACATGATGCTATATTATCCCCATCTTCACCTTCTTCTAACTCAATAATTAACTCGGCCACACCTGTTGAAAGGGTAGATCCGTCCATTTCCGAATGATACGTTATTGTAATTGTATCTGTTGTAAATGAAGAATTTAAAGGTGATGTATAACTTAAATTGAATTGGTAATCACCATCTACATTTTGCCCATTACTACTAGATGTAACTGTACTACCATTAGCAGACTCATTAGTTGTTACACTATCTATGATAACATCTCCACAAGATGCACTAATAACTATTGGTATTATTTGAGTTTCACCTCTATTTACACAATCTTCATCTATAACAGTATATCCATTTGATTGCAAACCTAATTCAGGTTCTAATAATGACACTACTTTTGAAAAACCAGATAAAAACCCTGCTGTCCCCGAATTTGTAGGAGAACCAACTAAAAGACCTAAGTGAAAATATGACCCTGGTGACGATGCATTATTAAGTGTTGCTAAAACATTCGCATTTGGAATTGTAAATGTCACCCAATTAGAGCCTGCTGGACTACCTGTCACTGGATATGTTGTAATGCCTAAATCAGTTATACTATCCCCATTAAAAGTAAAATTAGCTTGACCCGAACTTTCCAAAACAACAACAACACTATTATTAGAACCAACAAAGTTCAAAAAATTAATATCCTGACTTCCTCTACAAATTATAGATGGTACCACAGCCATTCCAAATTCATCTGTATCTAAACCAGTTACGTGATATAAATATGATGGTTCCGAAAATTTCACATAAACATTTTCAGAAACTATAGAATAATTTATATAGTCTCCCGCAAGAGCTAAAGTTCCTGTAACAACAGGTTCTGTTCCATCATAAATCTCATAAGTTGTATTCGCCGTCGCTGCGACTAGAATCGTATAATCATTTGTACTTTGCCCTCTTGGTAAAATATATTCTGTATCTAAAAGACTAACTGGTATAATTTGATCGATACCCGCATCTGCAGCATTATGCGTAGCAAAACTCTGACGTATATGTTGTGCTCCTAAAGTAACTGCTATATTTTCATTTGATGAAATATGGGCCCCAGTAATATTATTTGTAAGATTCGTTTCATCAGCGTTCTTTACAACATAAGTTTCATACTTATTTAATCTAAACGTTACAGAATTAATGGTACTAGCTCCAGCATTATCTGCCAAAAATAACCCTGTAGGCATTGTAATAGTCACGTCAGTATTATCCTCTGTTGCCATTACAGATATAAAATGCCTATCATCATCACTATAATCAGCATTCAAAACTTGAGTTTGAGACCCTGCATAAAACTCTAGCCCTAATGCATTTGTCCCTTTCAACGTTATAAACGACTTATTATTAGCAGAATCATTTGTATGTACAGCCTGTACAGGTTGTGTTGCGGTAATAATTATACCTTTATCACTTTCTACCGTATTATAATTACTAGTATCACCTTCATCCAAAACATCTCCTGTTAATTGAATTTTAATGGGCGCAATATTAGTAGCCACCCCTTGATACAATATAGTTCCGTCTGACTTAGAAACAGTAACGTCACTTGAAGCATAAGGTGTTGTTATTATTAGAAATGTGGGACCATTATTACTATTTCCAATAGGATCTAAGACAGGTGCCATATAAAACTCGGTATCAAACTGAGCTAATGCACTAAAACTAAAAACAAACAAAAACAAGAGCATAAAAACTCTTTTTATACTTACAAAATTTGAAATGGTAATCTTACTATTCATAATGATAATATTATTATTCAATAACTTAAAAAAACATTTAATAAAGGTTAATCACAGAGTATTACCTAATGTCTGATAATAAAAAACATTGGAGAACAAGTGGTTAACTTAAAAGGCTTAATATTTTGCACAAACAAGATCATAGATGCGAAGCTTTAATTTTAATTCTTGAATGTCTCATTACTAGTGACAAATGCCACATTTAACTCTACGAAAAAAACTAAAAATTTGCTTTCAAATGAAAAAATTTTTACAATAAATATTGCTAATGGAACGAAAAGAACATAAATACGAATATATTAAATGCCTTTGCTTTAGAGAATGGAATAAAGATTTTCATGCTATTGTGGGAGAATTTATTTTTTAATCGTTTTTTTGTGGGATCTTATCTTCAATTATGCTTTTACACAATATCAAGCACAAATGTAAATAGTAAAAGACATTTTTGATTTAATTACACCGCTTAAAGTATTGATTTTCGTTAAACAGTTGCTTTTGTGGGTTCAACGCAAAAAAAAATCACCCTTAAATAATGACTAAAAAGTCAACAATATTCGCTTAACAACACTAATCATAGGCAACAAGTGATTATTAACATAGTTTTAACCAAAAATAATCGACTTACCCAATAATTCCTAGACCAAATACATTGTAACAATTGTCACGCATTAAGAATAAATAAATTAGAGAAGTAGGACGTTAAAGCCGATACTTCTATATTTGTAAAAATTTATTTAATGAAATTCTTAGACGAGATTAAAAGAAGAAGAACCTTTGGGATTATATCGCATCCAGATGCTGGTAAAACGACACTTACAGAAAAACTATTACTTTTTGGTGGTGCTATTAACGAAGCTGGAGCTGTAAAAAGCAATAAAATAAAAAAAGGGGCTACCAGTGACTTTATGGAAATAGAACGTCAGCGTGGTATATCCGTTGCAACTTCTGTCCTTGCTTTTGAATATGATGGCATTAAAATAAACATTCTGGATACCCCTGGTCACAAAGATTTTGCTGAAGATACGTTTAGAACACTAACCGCTGTTGATAGTGTCATTGTTGTTATTGACGTAGCAAAAGGTGTTGAGGAACAAACTGAAAAATTAGTAGAAGTTTGTCGCATGCGTAACATACCTATGATTGTCTTTATTAACAAAATGGACAGAGAAGGTAAAGATGCTTTTGAGTTATTAGATGAAATAGAACAAAAATTAAAGTTAAAAGTGACCCCTTTAAGCTTCCCTATAGGTATGGGGTATGACTTTAAAGGAATATATAATATTTGGGAAAAAAACATAAATTTATTTAGTGGTGATAGTAGAAAAAATATTGAAGATACTATCGAAATTAACGACTTAAATTCTGATGAATTAACGACATTAATTGGAGAAAAAGCAGCAGATACATTACGTGAAGAAATAGAATTAGTCGAAGGTATTTACCCAAAATTCAGCAATGAAGCCTACCTTAAAGGTGAGTTACAACCCGTCTTTTTTGGTTCTGCCTTAAATAGTTTTGGAGTTAGAGAACTATTAGATTGTTTTGTTGAAATAGCCCCAAAACCTAGACCTAAACAAAGTGAAGAGCGTCTTGTTAGACCTGAAGAGGATAAATTTTCTGGTTTTGTTTTTAAGATTCACGCCAATATGGACCCAAATCACAGAAATAGACTGGCTTTTGTAAAAATTGTGTCTGGAGAATTTAAAAGAAACACACAATATTTGCACGTAAGACATAATAAAAAGGTTAAATTTTCTAGTCCAAATGCCTTTTTCGCAGAGAAAAAAGAAATTGTAGACATCTCCTATCCTGGTGATATCGTTGGACTACAAGATACTGGTACTTTTAAAATTGGAGATACATTGACCGAAGGTGAAATCCTTAATTATAAAGGTGTTCCTAGCTTTTCTCCAGAGCATTTTAGGTACATTAATAATGCAGATCCTTTAAAATCTAAACAATTAAATAAAGGAATAGACCAACTAATGGATGAAGGTGTTGCCCAGTTATTTACTTTAGAATTAAACGGAAGAAAAATAATTGGTACAGTTGGAGCACTACAATACGAAGTTATTCAGTACAGATTAGAGCATGAATATGGGGCAAAATGTACTTATGAAAACTTAAATGTTTACAAAGCCTGTTGGGTAGATCCTACAGATAAGAAAAATAATGAATACAAAGAGTTTATAAGAGTCAAACAACGTTATTTAGCAAAAGACAAGAGAGGTCAATTAGTCTTTTTAGCAGATTCTCCGTTTTCGTTACAAATGACACAACAAAAATATCCGAGTATCAAATTTCACTACGTTTCAGAGTTTGAGTAACTGAAAATGGAATTTAAAGTTGTTTTAACGCGCTTTTACAAAATTAACACACAAATATATCACTGTTTTATTTAAGACAACATAAAGCGATTTAAAAACACCTTTAAAAAATAAATCATAATTTAATTCTATAATTTAACAATAAGCAATAGTAATAAACTATACTTTGTGACGTAAATAAAAAAAGCCTTTTTACTAATTAGTAAAAAGGCTTTTTATTTTATGCTTGACCTGTAGGCCCAAAATTTAATGGAATTGGAGCTTGTTCATAATCTTTAATTTCTCCGTGTGCTTTTTCAAATCTTTGAACATTTTCGGACAATGCCTTTAATAATCTTTTGGCATGTTGCGGCGTTAATATTATTCTAGATTTAACTTTACTTTTAGGAGTTCCTGGCATAATACTTACAAAATCCACAACAAACTCTGAAACTGAGTGATTAATTATTGCTAAGTTAGAGTAAATCCCTTCTGCGATTTTCTCGTCTAACTCAATATTTACTTGTCCCTGCTTTGGTTTCTTATCGTTATTATCTGTCATACTTTTATTTTTTAAACAAAGAATCCTGCATTAATGCAGGATTCTTTTAATTATTATATTTTAGAAATTAATCTATACATTCTAGTTAAACAATTAGTTATAATTAACTTCTTGCTTTGCTTTCATCATTTGATCAAATTCTTCTTTAGATCCTACTATAATATTCTCGTAAGTTCTCATACCTGTACCTGCTGGTATACGATGTCCTACAATTACATTTTCTTTAAGACCTTCAAGATTATCTATCTTACCAGCTACTGCTGCTTCATTTAATACCTTAGTCGTTTCTTGGAAAGAAGCGGCAGATATAAACGATTTAGTTTGTAAAGATGCTCTTGTAATACCTTGTAAGATTGGCGTTGCTGTTGCTGGCTGCGCGTCTCTTCCTACTACAAGTTGCTTATCTTCACGACGTAAAATTGAATTTTCATCTCTTAATTGGAAAGCAGATATAATCTGTCCTTCTTTTAAAGTAGAAGAATCTCCAGCACTCTCCACTACTTTCATTCCAAAAATGTTATCATTTTCTTCAATAAAATCAGATTTGTGAGCTAATTGATCTTCTAAGAAGATTGTATCTCCAGAATCAATAATTCTTACTTTACGCATCATCTGTCTTACAACAACTTCAAAATGCTTATCATTAATCTTCACACCTTGTAGACGATATACTTCCTGTACTTCGTTTACTAAGTATTGTTGTACTGCAGATGGTCCTTTAATATTAAGGATATCGTTTGGTGTTACAGAACCATCGGATAAAGGCATTCCCGCTTTAATAAAGTCATTTTCCTGAACCAAAATCTGGCTAGATAACTTTACTAAATACTTCTTGATTTCACCTAATTTAGATTCTACAATAATCTCACGATTACCTCTTTTTATTTTACCAAAAGATACGACACCATCAATTGCACTAACAACTGCTGGATTAGAAGGATTACGCGCTTCAAACAATTCTGTTACACGTGGTAAACCTCCTGTAATATCACCTGCCTTAGAAGATTTACGAGGGATTTTAACTAAGATTTTTCCAACCTTAACTTTCTCTCCATCATCAATCATAATGTGCGCACCTACTGGTAAGTTGTAAGAACGAATTGCTTCACCTTTACCATCTTCAACAATAAGTGTTGGTATTAATTTTTTGTTTCTAGATTCAGAAATTACTTTTTCTTGGAAACCTGTTTGCTCATCAATTTCTACTTGGTAAGTAATACCTTGCTCAATATTTTCATATCTCACTTTACCTGCAAACTCAGAAATAATTACACCGTTATATGGATCCCACTGACAAACAACATCTCCAGACTTAAGTTTATCTCCATTTTTAACTAAAATGGTAGAACCATAAGGGATATTATTTGTACTTAAAGTAATACCTGTTTTCTTATCAATTAATTTAAGTTCCGACGTACGAGAGATTACAATATCTTCCTCTTCACCTTCCTTATTTGTTCCTTTAACTGTTTTTAAATCTTCGATTTCAGCAATACCATCAAACTTAACCGCTAATTTATTTTCTTCAGAAATGTTACCTGCAATACCTCCAACGTGGAACGTACGAAGTGTTAACTGTGTCCCTGGCTCTCCAATAGATTGCGCTGCTACAACACCAACTGCTTCACCACGTTGTACCATTTTATTGGTAGCTAAGTTACGACCGTAACATTGTGCACAGATTCCTTTTTTAGCTTCACAAGATAATGGTGAACGTACTTCAACAGAATCAATTGGTGATTTTTCAATTCTTGCTGCTACCTCTTCATCAATTAATTGACCAGCTTCAGCTAAAATTTCTTCACTTAAAGGATCATAAACATCATTTAATGAAATACGACCAACAATACGTGCTTCTAATTTCTCAACAACTTCATCATTTTTCTTAAGTGCAGATACTTCTACTCCTCTTAACGTACCACAATCTTCGCTATTTACAATAACGTCTTGAGATACATCTACTAAACGACGTGTTAAGTAACCTGCATCGGCTGTTTTAAGTGCTGTATCGGCAAGTCCTTTACGCGCACCGTGAGTTGATATGAAGTATTCTAAAATTGAAAGTCCTTCCTTAAAGTTAGATAAAATTGGATTTTCAATAATTGATCCTCCTCCTGCAGTAGATTTTTTAGGCTTAGCCATTAATCCACGCATACCTGTAAGCTGACGAATCTGTTCTTTAGATCCACGGGCTCCAGAATCAAGCATCATATATACCGAGTTAAATCCTTGTTGGTCTTCTCTAATACGTTTCATTGACAATTCAGTCAATTCTGCATTGGTAGACGTCCAAATATCAATAACTTGGTTATAACGTTCGTTATTTGTAATTAATCCCATGTTATAGTTACCAGTCACACCATCAACTTTTTCGTTGGCAGCGTCAATCATAGATTGTTTTTCTGGTGGGATAATAATATCTCCTAAACTGAAAGATAATCCTCCTTTAAATGCGAAGTAATACCCTAAAGTCTTAATTGCATCCAAGAAATCTGCAGTTTCAGGTACACTAGTTACCTTTAAAATATTACCAATAATATCTCTTAAAGATTTCTTAGTTAATACTTCGTTAATGTAACCTGCGGCTGCTGGCACATTCTCGTTAAATAAAACACGACCAACGGTAGTTTCAATAATCTGAGGCACTAATTCTCCAGCCTCATTAAAGTCCATTGCACGAACCTTAATCCCTGCATTTAATTCAACTCTCTTCTCGTTATAAGCAATATTTACTTCTTCTGCAGAATAGAATGTTAAACCTTCACCTCTTACTTTTACCTCTGGTGTAGACAATCTGTGCTTAGTCATATAATATAGACCAAGTACCATATCCTGAGAAGGTACAGTAACCGGAGCTCCGTTTGCTGGATTTAAGATATTATGAGAGGCTAACATTAACAGTTGGCACTCTAAAATAGCTTCCGGTCCTAATGGTAAGTGAACCGCCATTTGATCCCCATCAAAATCGGCATTAAATGCCGCACATGCTAATGGGTGTAATTGGATAGCTTTACCTTCAATTAATTTAGGCTGAAATGCTTGTATACCTAGTCTGTGTAATGTAGGAGCACGATTTAAAAGTACTGGATGTCCTTTTAAAACATTCTCTAAAATATCCCAAACTACTGGTTCTCTTTTATCTATAATTTTCTTTGCAGACTTAACTGTTTTTACAATACCTCTTTCAATCAGTTTTCTAATTACGAAAGGTTTGTAAAGCTCTGCCGCCATATTTTTAGGTAAACCACACTCAAATAATCTAAGTTCTGGTCCAACTACAATTACAGAACGCGCAGAATAATCAACACGCTTACCAAGTAAGTTTTGACGGAAACGTCCTTGCTTACCTTTAAGTGAATCTGATAATGATTTTAATGGTCTATTAGAATCTGTTTTTACTGCAGATGATTTACGTGTGTTATCAAATAAAGAATCTACTGACTCTTGTAACATACGTTTTTCATTACGTAAAATCACCTCTGGTGCTTTTATCTCAACTAATCTTTTAAGACGGTTGTTACGGATAATTACACGACGATACAGGTCATTTAAATCTGAAGTTGCAAAACGTCCACCATCTAAAGGCACTAAAGGTCTTAATTCTGGTGGTATAATTGGCACAACTTTCATGATCATCCATTCTGGACGATTCTCTCTATGCTCATTAGATTCACGTAATGCTTCAACAACTTGTAAACGTTTTAAAGCCTCAGTTTTACGTTGTTTAGACGTTTCTGTATTTGCTTTATGACGTAACTCGTATGATAACGTATCTAAATCAATGCGAGATAATAGATCGATTAAACACTCAGCACCCATTTTAGCAATAAACTTGCTTGGGTCCGTGTCATCTAAATATTGATTATCTTGAGGAAGTGTTTCTAATATATTTAGATACTCTTCTTCAGTTAAAAAGTCTAATTTTTTTAAAGGCTCTCCTTCTTCATTTTTAGCATTACCTGCTTGGATTACTACATAACGTTCGTAGTAAATGATCATATCTAATTTCTTAGATGGTAACCCTAAAATGTATCCAATTTTGTTTGGTAAAGAACGGAAGTACCAGATATGAGCCACAGGAACCACTAAATTAATGTGTCCTACTCTATCACGACGTACTTTCTTTTCAGTAACTTCAACTCCACAACGGTCGCAAACAATACCCTTATATCTAATACGCTTATACTTACCACAAGCACATTCGTAATCCTTTACAGGACCAAAAATACGCTCACAGAATAAACCATCACGTTCAGGTTTATGTGTACGATAATTGATAGTTTCTGGTTTTAAAACTTCACCTCTAGATTCTGCTAAAATAGATTCTGGTGATGCTAAACCAATAGAGATTTTGTTAAACCTCTGTACTGTATTCTTATCTTGTTTTTTTGCCATAATTCTTATAGTGTTCAGTTTGTAAAGCAGTCTAAAAATTAAATTTATAGACTGCTCGACTCACTTAAAATTATTCTTCTAATCTAATGTCTAATCCTAACCCTTTCAATTCGTGCATTAATACGTTGAAAGATTCTGGTAATCCAGGTTCTGGCATTGGTTCTCCTTTAACGATAGCTTCGTAAGTTTTAGCTCTACCAACCACGTCATCAGATTTTACAGTTAAGATTTCTCTTAACGTTGCAGATGCTCCGTAAGCCTCAAGTGCCCAAACTTCCATCTCTCCAAAACGTTGCCCTCCAAACTGCGCTTTACCTCCTAAAGGTTGTTGCGTAATTAATGAGTACGGTCCAATAGAACGTGCGTGCATCTTATCGTCAACCATATGCCCTAATTTAAGCATGTAGATAACTCCAACAGTTGCAGGTTGATCAAAACGATCTCCTGTTCCACCATCATAAAGATAAGTATGTCCATATCTAGGGATACCAGCTTCGTCTGTTAATGCATTAATTTGATCAATTGTAGCACCGTCAAAAATTGGTGTTGCATACGTACGACCTAAATCTTGACCAGCCCATCCTAAAACAGTTTCATATATCTGTCCAATGTTCATACGCGATGGTACACCTAATGGATTCAATACGATATCAACCGGAGTTCCATCTTCTAAGAATGGCATATCCTCTTGACGTACGATACGTGCAACAATACCTTTGTTACCATGTCGTCCTGCCATTTTATCACCAACTTTTAACTTACGTTTTTTAGCGATATAAACTTTAGCCAACTTAATGATACCTGCTGGTAATTCATCCCCTACAGAGATTGTAAACTTCTCACGTCTTAAAGACCCTTGTAAGTCGTTTTCTTTAATCTTGTAATTATGAATTAAATCAGCAACTAACTTGTTAGTATGATCATCTGTTGTCCAAGTACCTCCTGTTAAGTGTGTATAATCGTCAACAGCGTTTAACATTTTTAAAGTGAATTTTTTACCTTTAGGTAAAACTTCCTCTCCTAAATCATTAAATATACCTTGAGATGTTTTACCATTTACAATAGTGAATAGTTTTTCAACTAAAACCGCTTGTAAATCATCAAACTTAGTATAATAAAGATTTTCTAATTTATTAATATCTTCTTTATCTTGAGCTCTTTTACGTTTATCCTTAACAGCTCTAGAAAATAATTTTTTATTAATTACAACTCCATGTAATGATGGTGATGCTTTTAATGAAGCATCTTTTACGTCTCCTGCTTTGTCCCCAAAGATAGCACGTAATAATTTTTCTTCTGGAGTTGGATCAGATTCCCCTTTAGGCGTAATCTTACCAATTAATATATCACCAGGTTTAACTTCAGCACCAATACGAATCATTCCGTTTTCATCAAGGTCTTTTGTAGCCTCTTCAGAAACATTAGGAATATCATTTGTTAGTTCTTCGTTACCTAGTTTAGTATCTCTTACATCAAGAGAATATTCGTCAATATGAATAGAAGTAAAGATATCCTCACGAACAACTTTCTCAGAGATTACAATTGCATCCTCAAAGTTATACCCTTTCCAAGGCATAAAGGCTACTTTCATGTTTCTACCTAAAGCTAATTCACCCTTCTGAGTTGCATAACCTTCAGATAACACTTGTCCTTTGCTTACTTTATCACCTTTCTTAACAATTGGTGTTAAGTTAATCGAAGTCCCTTGGTTAGTTTTTCTAAACTTTACTAATGCATAAGATTTAACATCACTTTCAAAGCTAACTTTAGCATCGTCTTCTGATCTTTCATACTTAATTACAATCTCATTAGCATCAACATATTGTACAACACCTTCTCCTTCTGCATTAATTAAAACACGAGAATCCGATGCTACTTGTCTTTCTAATCCTGTACCAACAATTGGTGCTTGCGGACGTAATAATGGTACGGCCTGACGCATCATGTTAGATCCCATCAATGCACGGTTGGCATCATCATGTTCTAAGAAAGGAATTAAAGACGCTGATATAGACGAAATTTGATTTGGTGCAACATCAGTATAATGAATATCTTTTGGATCCATTACTGGGAAGTCACCTTCCATACGTGCAATTACCTTATCATGTAAAATCTTACCATTCTCATCAACTTTAACCGTTGCTTGAGCAATTAATTTATCTTCTTCCTCTTCTGCACTTAAGTAGATAGGTTCACTTTTAATATCTACAACACCATCTGTAACTTTTCTATATGGCGTTTCAATGAATCCCATTGAGTTTACTTTCGCGTAAACAGATAAAGATGAAATTAATCCAATGTTTGGTCCCTCAGGAGTTTCAATTGGACATAATCTTCCGTAGTGCGTATAGTGAACATCACGTACCTCAAAACCTGCTCTTTCTCTAGATAAACCACCTGGTCCTAATGCTGATAAACGACGCTTGTGCGTAATTTCTGCAAGTGGATTGGTTTGATCCATGAATTGAGATAACTGGTTTGTACCAAAGAAAGAATTAATAACAGACGATAACGTCTTAGCATTAATTAAATCAATTGGAGTAAACACTTCATTATCACGAACGTTCATACGTTCACGAATAGTACGTGCCATACGCGCTAAACCAACACCAAATTGAGAAGATAATTGCTCACCAACTGTACGTACACGACGGTTAGATAAGTGATCAATATCATCAATCTCAGCTTTAGAGTTAATAAGCTCAATTAAATACTTGATTATAGTAATGATATCTTCTTTGGTAAGCACTTGCTTATCCATTCCGATATCTAATTGTAGTTTTTTGTTCATTCTATAACGACCGACTTCTCCAAGAGAGTAACGTTGATCACTAAAGAATAATTTGTCAATAATACCACGTGCTGTCTCCTCATCTGGCGGCTCAGCATTACGTAGTTGACGGTAAATATGTTCTACAGCTTCTTTTTCAGAGTTTGTTGGATCCTTTTGAAGTGTATTATGTATAATTGCGTAATCTCCTTGTTGTGCACTTTCTTTGTGTAAAAGAATAGTTTTCACATCAATGTCAAGGATTTCCTCAATATTATCTTTGTCTAATTCTGTATCACGGTCTAATACAATTTCGTTACGTTCAATAGACACTACTTCACCAGTATCTTCATCTACGAAATCTTCATGCCAAGTGTTTAATACACGTGCAGCAAGTTTACGACCAATTACCTTTTTTAGTCCAGACTTTGATACTTTAACCTCTTCGGCTAAGTCAAAAATCTCTAAAATATCTTTATCACGCTCAAAACCAATAGCTCTAAATAAAGTGGTTACAGGTAACTTCTTTTTTCTATCAATGTACGCATACATTACTTGGTTAATATCTGTAGCGAACTCTATCCATGATCCTTTAAAAGGAATAACTCTAGCTGAATATAATTTGGTCCCATTTGCATGGAAAGATTGCCCAAAAAAGACACCTGGTGATCTATGCAATTGAGAGACTACCACACGTTCTGCACCATTGATACAAAAAGTACCAGATGGAGTCATGTAAGGTATAGTTCCTAAATACACATCCTGGACAATGGTCTCGAAATCCTCATGTTCAGGGTCTGTACAATATAACTTTAACCTTGCTTTAAGCGGAACGCTATAGGTTAGTCCTCTTTCAATACACTCATCAATAGCATATCTTGGCGGATCAATAAAGTAATCTAAAAATTCTAAAACGAATTGATTACGTGTGTCTGTAATTGGAAAGTTTTCCATGAAGGTGTTATAAAGACCTTCATCACCTCTTTCTTCAGATTTTGTTTCTAACTGGAAAAAATCCTGGAAGGATTTAATCTGAATATCCATGAAATCTGGGTATTCTGTTCTATTTACAATAGACGAGAAATTTAATCTTTCAGCTTGTGTTACTAACATCAATGGACGAAATTTTGATTAAAAAAAATATTATTTTATATAGCTAATCACTATATACGACAAATGGTTTAGGTCGTAAAGCGTATGCTTCAGACCTAAACCTTTGTAAAATTGTTTGGTAAGCTTACTTAAGCTCTACCTCTGCTCCTGCCTCTTCTAACTGAGTCTTAAGAGCTTCTGCTTCATCTTTAGTAACTCCTTCTTTGATTGCACTTGGTGCATCATCAACTAAACCTTTAGCTTCTTTTAAACCTAAACCAGTTAATTCCTTAACTAATTTTACTACTGCCAATTTAGCACCACCAGCAGCTTTTAAAATAACATCAAATTCAGTTTGAGCTTCTTCAGCTTCACCTCCTCCAGCTGGACCAGCTGCAACAGCTACTGCAGCAGCAGCAGGCTCGATACCATATTCATCTTTTAAAATAGTAGCTAACTCATTTACTTCTTTAACAGTAAGGTTAACTAATTGTTCTGCGAAATCTTTTAAATCTGCCATTTTTCTATCGTTTTAATTTTTTAATAATATATAATTGTAAAAGTGCGTAATGTTTGAATTATCCCTCTTTCTGAGATAATGTCTTTAAGATACCTGAAAGTGTTCCACCGCTAGATTTAAGAGCCGATATAACGTTTTTAGCTGGCGATTGCAATAATCCTACGATATCACCAATTAACTCTTCTCTAGACTTGATGTCTACTAACATATCTAACTGATCATCTCCTAAATAAACAGCTTCTTCAATAAAAGCACCTTTTAATAAAGGCTTTTCAGATTTTTTTCTGAAGGCTTTGATTAACTTAGCTGGAGCGTTTCCAGTTTCAGAATACATCACAGATGTATTTCCTTTTAATATCGATGGTAAGTCTCCGAATTCTCTATCCGAAGCTTCCATTGCTTTCTCAAGTAATGTATTTTTTACTACAGCTAACTTAATGTTTGCTTTAAAACAAGCACGACGTAAGTCTGAAGTAGCTCCTGCGTTTAAACCTGAAATATCTGCTACGTAGATATTTGAATTTTCAGCTAATTGTACAGTTAAGTCTTTAATTACTTGTGATTTTTCTTCTCTTGTCATAATATAAAGTTTTTAACTAATTAACCAATTTTAGTATCTACAGCTATACTTGGACTCATTGTAGAAGACATAAAAATGCTTTTTACATAAACACCCTTAGCAGTAGTTGGTTTAAGTTTCATTATTGTTGTTAATAATTCATTTGCATTGTCCTCAATCTTGTCAGCACTAAATGATGCTTTACCAATTGAAGCATGAACGATACCAGTTTTATCAACTTTAAAGTCAATTTTACCAGCTTTAACTTCAGTTACAGCTTTTGCTACATCCATTGTTACAGTACCTGTCTTTGGGTTAGGCATTAAACCACGAGGACCTAATACACGTCCTAAAGGACCTAATTTACCCATAACACTAGGCATTGTGATAATTACATCAACGTCTGTCCAACCACTCTTGATTTTATCAAGGTACTCATCTAAACCAACGTAATCAGCACCAGCTTCTTTAGCTTCTGCTTCTTTATCTGGAGTTACTAATGCTAAAACTTTAACGTCTTTACCTGTACCATGAGGAAGAGATACTACACCTCTAACCATTTGATTAGCTTTTCTTGGGTCAACCCCTAAACGAATCGCTAAATCTACAGAAGCGTCAAACTTTGTATTAGTTATTTCTTTTACTAATGCTGAAGCTTCTTTGATAGAATATACTTTATCCTTTTCAATTTTTGCTACAGATTCTTTTTGTTTCTTTGTTAATCTTGCCATTTTTTAAAATCTTTTTAGGTTAATTTGGTGCATCACCACCTTTAACAGTTATACCCATAGATCTTGCAGTACCAGCAATCATCTTCATTGCAGACTCGATAGTAAATGCATTTAAATCTACCATTTTGTCCTCTGCAATAGTTTTGACTTGATCCCAAGAAACTTTTGCTACTTTTTTAACGTGTGGTTCTCCTGAACCTTTTTTTAATTTGGCCGCTTCTAATAATTGTACTGCAGCAGGAGGTGTTTTGATTACAAAGTCAAATGATTTGTCCTTGTAAACCGAAATCACAACTGGTAAAACCTTACCAGCTTTATCTTGGGTTCTTGCATTAAATTGCTTACAGAATTCCATGATATTTACTCCAGCAGCACCTAAAGCGGGTCCAACCGGTGGCGACGGATTCGCTGCACCTCCCCTAACTTGTAGCTTAACTACTTTACCTAATTCTTTTGCCATTTTAATTAATTTAGTTTTATACTCATTTTAAGTGGAAGCCTAAAAAAAGTATTCTTTATTGTAACAATTATTATATTTTTTCTACTTGCATATAACTTAATTCTAATGGTGTTTTTCTTCCGAAAATCTTAACCATTACCTCAAGCTTACGCTTTTCTTCATTAATATTTTCAATCGTACCATCAAAACCGTTGAATGGACCATCAATAACCTTAACTGTTTCTCCTTTAGTATAAGGAATAGCAACGTTAACATCAGCATCCACAGAAAGCTCATCTACCTTACCTAACATTCTGTTTACTTCCGACTGTCTTAAAGGTAATGGATCTCCACCTTTTGTTGCACCCAAAAAACCAATAACATTAGTTATTGATCTAATAATATGAGGCACCTCCCCAGTTAAGTTTGCTTTAATCATAATGTAACCACTAAAGTAAACTTTTTCTTTATTTACTTTTTTTCCATTACGAATTTGAACTACATTTTCAGTAGGCACTAAAACCTGCTCAACATAATCCTGTAAACCTAATCGAGAAATTTCATTCTCAATATAGGTTTTAATTTTATTCTCTTGACCGCTTACCGCTCTAACTACGTACCACTTTTTCTCTCCTACTTCAGCCATAATTATTTACCTGTTATAAGATTAAAGTAAGTACTGATAACTTTACCAAAAACAGTATCAATTCCCCATATTGCTAAAGAGAATATAATTGAAAAAACAGCCACAAGGATTGTCAAACTTTGCGCTTCAGACCAAGGTGTCCAAGTTACATTGTTTTTTAACTCTCCAAATGATTCTTTTATATAGTTTACTATTCCAGCCATATCTCTTTATTTAAATGTCTTCCTAATTGGAGCGGACCACTTTATTCTATTTTGAGGTAAACGAATAATATCGTTTACCTCAATTTGCACGGGCGGAGAGACTCGAACTCCCGACACCTGGTTTTGGAGACCAGTGCTCTACCAACTGAGCTACGCCCGTAAATAAAAACCAAGACACTACGCTAACGGAGTGCCTTAGTTTTCTATTTTAACGACTATAAATTAGTCTAAAATTTCAGTAACCTGACCAGCACCTACTGTTCTACCACCTTCACGTATTGCGAAACGTAGACCAATATTCATTGCGATCTTTTGGATTAACTCAACGTGAATTGTTAAGTTATCACCAGGCATAACCATTTCAACTCCTTCAGGTAACTTAATGTTTCCTGTTACATCAGTTGTACGTACATAAAACTGAGGACGGTAGTTATTATGGAATGGCGTGTGACGTCCACCTTCTTCTTTTTTAAGGATATAAACCTCTGCTTTAAAGTTAGCATGTGGTGTTACAGAACCTGGCTTAACAATAACCATACCTCTAGAGATTTGAGACTTCTCAATTCCTCTTAATAAGATACCTGCGTTATCTCCAGCTTCACCTCTATCTAATATTTGACGGAACATTTCAATTCCAGTAATTGTAGATGTTAACTTTTCAGCTCCCATACCAATGATTTCAACAGCATCACCTGTATTACCAACACCAGTTTCGATACGTCCAGTTGCTACTGTACCACGACCTGTAATTGAAAATACATCTTCAATAGGCATTAAGAAAGGCTTGTCCATATCACGAACAGGCTCTTCAATCCAAGCATCAACTTGTGCCATTAATTCCATTACTGTATCAACCCATTTTGGCTCACCGTTTAAAGCTCCTAAAGCAGAACCAGAAACTACAGGTCCGTTATCACCATCATACTCATAGAATGATAATAATTCTCTAACCTCCATGTCAACTAATTCTAAAAGCTCTTCATCATCAACCATATCCACTTTGTTTAAGAATACTACCATTCTTGGGATACCAACCTGACGACCTAATAAGATATGCTCACGAGTTTGTGGCATTGGACCATCTGTTGCAGCTACTACTAATATTGCACCATCCATTTGTGCAGCACCAGTTACCATGTTTTTTACGTAATCGGCGTGACCTGGACAATCTACGTGTGCATAGTGACGATTAGCTGTTGAATATTCAACGTGAGAAGTGTTAATTGTAATACCTCTTTCTTTTTCTTCTGGAGCGTTATCAATCTGATCGAAAGATTTTGCTTCTGATAAACCTGCATCAGCTAATACTTTAGTAATAGCAGCAGTTAAAGTTGTTTTACCGTGATCTACGTGTCCAATTGTACCAATATTTAAGTGTGGTTTTGAACGATCGAAAGTTGCCTTTGCCATGTTTTAATAATTTAATCTTAGTTATATAATAATATTAGTGTATTCTCAATTTATTAATCTTTATTCAGAGCCAATGACGGGAATTGAACCCGTGACCTCTTCCTTACCAAGGAAACGCTCTACCCCTGAGCTACACCGGCTTAAATATTAGAGCGAGAGACCGGGTTCGAACCGGCGACATTCAGCTTGGAAGGCTGACGCTCTACCAACTGAGCTACTCTCGCAATTATTTAAATTCCTTTTTTGTTTAAAACTCACTTTTTTATGGTAAAAAAAGTGGGGAGAGCAGGATTCGAACCTGCGAAGACGTAGTCAGCAGATTTACAGTCTGCCCTCGTTGGCCGCTTGAGTATCTCCCCAATTTTAAACTTTTCACTCTTTTAAAGAACTTAAACAAAGTTAAAACAAAAATTAATTTATTCTTACTTTATTTTGAGCCGATGGAGGGACTCGAACCCACGACCTGCTGATTACAAATCAGCTGCTCTAGCCAGCTGAGCTACATCGGCTTTTTTCTGCAGTTTTTACTTCTAAAAAAAGCCCGCTATTTCTAACGGACTGCAAATGTAGATATTTATTTATTTATTCAAAACATTTTTATGAAATATTTTTAAAATTTTCTCTAATTTTTTCTTTTCGCTTTTTTAACTGGCGCTCTAAAGACGCTACAGCTATGTCCGCACCCTCTTCAAATGTCCTACATTGCTTCTTTACAATTAGGCTATCTCCTGGTACATTTATTTTAGCTTCGAATATTTTATTGAGTTTATTACTGCTTTTTTCTACTTTTAAATAGACTTCTGATTGTATTACTTTATCATAATACGTTTCTAACTTGTCCATTCGCTTTTGAATAAACGCTAATAATTGGGGATCGGCATTAAAATTTACAGCCTGTGTGTTTACCTTCATACTTTAATTTTTTGTAGTTAAACATTTATTTTTTGCTACGTGGGTGTGCTTTCGCATACACTTTTTTCAACTCTGCAATACTATTATGCGTATACACCTGAGTTGCAGCTAAGCTTGAATGTCCCAATAACTCCTTAACAGCATTTAACTCTGCACCTTGATTTAAAAGATGTGTCGCAAAAGAATGTCTAAGGATATGTGGACTTTTCTTTACTTTACTGGAAGCTTTACTAAAGTAATCATTTATAATTCTGTACACAAGAGTTTCATAAATTTTAACTCCTTTTTTTGTTAAAAATAAATGCGCTTTATCCTCAATAATTTCAAGTTTATTTTTCTCTAAAATGTAACTATTGATACTTTCAATAACCATTGGTAATAATGGAATAATGCGTTCTTTATTTCTTTTCCCTAAAATCTTAATTGTTTTATTTTCTATATCAATATCTTCTAAGGTAATATTTATCAATTCGATACGTCGAATTCCTGTTGAGTAAAATAATTCTATAATTAATTTATTTCTGACACCTTCAAAATCTTTATTGTGATTTATTTGATCTAAAACGGTTGTTATTTCTTTCTCAGAAAAAGGGATTTGCACTTTTTTACTAACCTTAAGTGCTTTGTGTTTTACTAGTGGATTTATATCGACTTCATTAATTTTCAATAAAAATTTATAAAAGCTATTCAATGCTGATATTTTTCTGTTAATGCTTCGATTAGCAATATTTTTTTCGACTAAAAAAACAATCCAAGATCTAATTTGAGAATAGTTAACTTCTATAATCGTATTACTTTGCTCTTCTTCATCTAAAAAAGACAAAAATGAGGTAATATCTTTTTGATAGGCATTAACCGTTAACTCTGAATATTTTTTTTCGAGCAGTAAATAATCTAAAAAGGCTTTTAGTAACATGAGTGGCGATACATATTTAATGATGCTAAATATACCGTTTTTGAAACGGAAAAGTATTCAAACAAAAATCCCACTAAAAAAATTAGCGGGATTTTATGGTAATAGAAACTATTTAAATCGCTTCTTGATCTCTTAAACGCTGTACATATTGCGCTTTTTGAACTCTCACTCGACTATCTACAGATGGTTTTACAAACTGCTTACGATCGTGCAAAGCGCGTCTTGTACCTGTTTTATCAAACTTTCGTTTGTAGCGTTTTAATGCTCTGTCTATATTTTCTCCGTCCTTTATTGGAATTACTAACATAGTGCCTTAACCTCCTCTCTTTTAAAATTTTGAGGTGCAAATATAAAAAGATATTTAAAACACTCTGTTTTTATTTCAAAATACTTTGGAATCTAAAGCGTAGACCACACAGTATAACTCTTAGGCGGTGCTTGTATTTTAACCCATTTGCCAGATTGCGTTACGGGTTGCCAATTTGAATGTCCTGTATAATCTTTTAATGTTGCACTGGACCAGTTAGTTTCTACCCATTTTTCTTGCCAAACATCAGAATTATTAATGTACACGATTAAGCCTGAAGAATTATCACCGTTACGTTTAGCGATATACTCGTCGTTATCAACATGAAGAATAGAAGTACTTCCACTAGCCAAATTATTATGAATCCAGATTAAATTATTTAATCTTTCTTTATTTAACCATTCTTCATAATCCTTATAAAAAATGGTTGGATAGCCTTCATGCGTTAAGATGTAGGCATAGGCTAAAATTTTATTATTTATAATCTCGTCTGTATCGTGGTTGGTTACAAATGTCATTGCTCTTGACGCATTTTGCTTCCAAAGCATGTTATCGTTTAAAGCATTTAGGTTATTACCTACAAACGCATCTTTCATTTTATAATAACAAGCAAAATCAAAAGCACTAGCGTCCGCTGATCCTGTCCACCAATCTAAGGTAGAGACATTACTATCCCAATATTCCCCAACTGAAAAACCGCCAACTTCATCATTCCAAGCCTTAACTACCCATGGCTCGAAACCTTTAACATAATCAAAACGCCACCCATCAAAACCAATAACATCTCTGTAATATTTAGCAACACTATTTGGATTATTCCATAGCCAATCTTGTACATATGTTTGATGATGACATAAATCAGGAAAACCTCCAAAAGCACCAGAATCGTTGGAATGCACATTATTTGCATGAAAATCTGTTGCCGATCTGTAAAAATTACCCGAAAGCGGATTAAATTCGGTCCATGTGTTTCCACCCGCGTACGGATTTGCTTCACTATCTCCTCCACTATTATGATTAATCACAATATCTGCAATCACACTTAGTCCATTTTGATGCGCTGTATCAATTAAAGATACCAGCTCTGTTTTAGAACCAAATCGTGTTTCAACACTTCCCATCTGGTCGTATTCTCCAAAATCATAGTAATCAAAAGGATCATACCCCATAGAGAATGGTCCATTTTGTGCTTTTGATGCTGGCGGTAACCAAATAGCATCAATACCAGCAGCACTCCAATCTTGCACTTTTACTTTGACCGTGTTCCACCAAGTACCACCTGCGGGAACATCCCAATAAAAGGCTTGCATCATTACGCCAGAACCTATAGGTTTTAAACCGGCCCGTTGTGTACTTACAGTTTGATTTACGGATTTATCTTTTACTTGCTCTACAGATACGTCTTCTTTACTACAACTATAAGCAAAGATTACTGAGACGCATAAGACTACTAATTTTAATTTATTCATGGTTTATGGGATTAGATTACACCTAAAACTAATCCAATACCAGCCACAAACAAAACGAAACACGTTACGAAAACGTTTTCGTGTTAATAAATAATCAAATAAGACCTAATTAAATTAGTAAATCGACAAAAAAACAGGCTGATTTTAAGAATCAGCCTGTTTTGAAGTATTTACTCTTTCTTAAATAAAGAGGATCTTTTTGTTAAATCCTGAATTAACTTTTCATCTTCCTCACTCTCTAACAAGGTATTATAATCATCCCAAAATGCTTTATTATAAGGTTTTACAGAAAATATATCTGGATCCCAATCTTGCTGCAAGGCACTTTCAATTTTTTCTGGATCTTGAATTATCTCTGTAAATAATATTTCCTGAATCGTATAATAAAAGCGTTCTTCTTTATTAAACAGTGCTTCTTCTTCTTTATTAATTTTACCACTTGGCTTGTATCCAACGTTAACTAGTTTTGGCGTTTCATAATAGATATAATTAGGATACATCTTATCTTGATACTCCATATAAGATATCACCAATTTATGATTGACCTGTGTATCAAATAAGGTCTTACTCCTACTTTTTTGGGCATTAGAACCAGCTCTTAATTGATATTCAATCTTTTTTATCGCAAAATTATCCCAATACACATACACCCATCCTTCTGGGATATACCCTTCATTATAGATACCTTTTGTATTTAGACCGACAAACTCTTCACCTTTCTCAATCTTTATTTTATAAATTTTCCTTTCGTTATCCACTAAAACAGTATCCAATTTAAATTGGTGTGTACTTAAAACATCTTCTCCAAATAAGGCTTTAGGGCTTTTTGAGTTTCTAACTAAATTAAGTTTACCCTTAAATAAACTTTCTAAACCGTTAACACGAGTATCATTCCATTTAATAGATTTGATTAAAGATGCTTTTTTAATAGTATCCCTCCTTAAGTTTTTAGGCTTTAAATTGACGTTTGCATTATACTTTAGATACGTAGCATATGAAAACAGACTATCAACATCACGTAAATCGTAACTTTTCCTAACCTGGTCAACATTAATTTTAAGATTATCTTGTCCTCCAGACACATAACTCGAATCATCATACAGTGTAATAGCACTTTCTACTAACCACTTAAACTGTCTTTTATTACGCTCTTTATGTCTTAAAAATCCTTTTTGTAGGTAAGGCTCTTCAGGACTATTTCTTTGTAATCTTTTTAGTGCACGAAGCATTATATCGTTTCCTGTTTTAGGTCTGTTGTCTGCGACTATTAAAATTTCGTCTAAAGACGCGATATCTTCTTCAAGTAATACATCAAAATCATTATCAAACTCGGCTACCGTCGTCT
This sequence comes from Psychroserpens sp. NJDZ02, assembly GCF_004843725.1. Classification (NCBI taxonomy): domain Bacteria; kingdom Pseudomonadati; phylum Bacteroidota; class Flavobacteriia; order Flavobacteriales; family Flavobacteriaceae; genus Psychroserpens; species Psychroserpens sp. NJDZ02. The sequence goes on from NZ_CP039451.1 coordinate 559,768, forward strand.
TAAAACTCTTGTATCCAATAGAAGATACTACAATCGTATCGTTCTCATAGGCTTTAGGTATTAATAACACAAACTTACCATCTGCATTTGTTATGGTACCAATAGTTGTATTTTGCACATAGACACTTGCATTTTCAATAGGCAGCATGCTCATAAAATCTGCAACCTTATTTTTAATTTCAGTTTGGGCTGTTGCAAAGTTCGTTGCTAGTAAAACCAGAACAATTACTAAGGATTTGATTGGGGTTGTTTTCATCTTAAACATTTTTATTATTTGGTAGCGGGTCCAAAACCCGTTCCATTATTTACAATTTTGGCGAAAATCAACATAGTGATTTTCGCCAAAACAATAACTCTTTTATATACTAGATGGCTTACAATGTCAGCCATCTATTACCATTTTGGCGCTAACCTTTATTTGATTTTCGCTTAAAAGATAACACTATTTATTTAGTCGCTGGCTTATAGTCCTTACCATCTATTACCATTTTAGCGATAATTTCTCTTAAAATTTCAGAAGTACCACCTCCAATTGGACCTAATCTACTATCTCTTAATAGTCGTGCCAATGGATACTCTTCCATGTAACCATAACCACCTAAAAACTGAAGACAATCATATATAGCATCATCTGCAACCTTCGTTGATTTTAATTTAGACATTGTTGCTTCTTTTACAACATATTCACCTTTACCTAATCTAGCAGCAATCGTATAATTAAATGTTTTACAGATTTCTACTTCTGTAATATGATCTGCTAAACGATGTCTTAAGGCCTGAAAACGATCTATTGTTTTTCCAAAAGCCGTACGCTCTGACATGTATTGCATGGTATACTCTATAGCAAACTCTGCTCTAGCATGTGCATTCACACCCATTATTAGACGCTCTGTAGCAAAATGTTGCATAATATATGCAAATCCTTTGTTTTCCTCTCCCATTAAATTAGACGCTGGTATGCTTACATTATCAAATGCAATCTCACCAGTATCCGATGCTCTCCAACCTAATTTATCTAATTTAGTTGCAGATACACCCGGCGTATCTCTATCAATTAAAAAAATACTAATGCCCTTGTTTCCTAATTCAGGATTTGTTTTTGCTGCTACTACTAGGTAATCGCTGTAGACGCCGTTTGTAATAAACGTTTTAGACCCATTAATAACATAAGTATCTCCTTTTTTAACCGCTGTAGATCGCATTCCTGCAACATCACTACCTCCAAAAGGTTCTGTTATACATAGACAACCAATCATGTCTCCCGTAATACTAGCTGTTAAATATTTTTCTTTTATAGCCTCGCTTCCTTCTGCCTTTAAATGCGTCATTGCAAGATAAGCATGCGCCCACATTGCTGCAGCAAAACCAGCAGAATTGATTTTCTGTAATTCTTCAAGCAAAATAACCATATAAAAAATATCTAGATCCATTCCGCCATATTGCTCTGGGTAACTAATACCAAAAAAACCCATATCGCCAAATTTTTTCCAAATAAAGCGTTCTATACTTCCTGTTTTTTCCCATTTATCAATATGTGGTACGACCTCTTTTTTTAAAAAGTCGCGTAAACTGTCTCTAAATAAATTATGCTCTTCGCTGAAGTACATATTCTCCATAATACGTTGTGTTATTGTTAAGTTCTAATCTAGACGTAAAGATAACTTAATTATCTGTATTTTATTAACAGGAAAACCGTTAACTTTTGTTAATTCGTCAATGGATTTAAACCCATCACGTAAGATGCGTTCTTCAATTATATGGTGCGCCACTTCGTAATCTATATACTTGATAGTGACCAACTGTTCTTTAGTAGCCGTATTCAAAGCCATTTTAGTTATCGCTCTTGGATTTTTAATAGTAAAGTTATCTTTTACATTTTGAATAACCTCTGGTGTCAACCCATAGACTTCTTGTAGCTCAATAAACGCATGAAAGCCATTTATTTTTTGTCTGTATTTTACAATCCGTTCTGAATAAGAAGGCCCAATACCGTACACTTTTTGAAGTTGTGCAGCTGTAGCTGAATTTAAATCTAACTTCTGACCTTCTGATTTTGGCGACTTGGAAAACGACTTAGTAAACGCTTCCTGTTTTTGTTTGGGATGAGTCACCCAATCTGGAAATTTAAAATAGGGTGAAATTTTTGCTAACAGCGTATCCGAAACCTTAGTCACCTGTTGAAACTGCTTAACAGAATTGACCCATTGGTCCTGTTTTCTGAAGACTAATAAACGATCAATTTCTTGAGTAGTCATTCCCAAAGTATAGCCTTTATAATCGGTTATAAAATTAGGGTTAAATGGATAGATTTTAGGCTTCCGATTATCTATCTCTATTGCTTTAAGCGAATCTATTTGTTTAATAAATCCAGACACGTCTTTATCATTTGTTGTAAACCCTGGATCTGTATTCATCATCTTAGGTAACAAAAAATGAGAAAAACCGAGTAAAAACAAAATAATTAAAAGCAATAAAAAAATCCCACTTCGTTGTTTTTTAGAAAACACAAAGTGGGATTTAATATTCATTATATACTGTTTATGACGCTTTAAACGCTTTAATTACGCCCATATATTTTTTAAGTTCAGCCTTCACTTTTGGAGCTAATAATACTAATCCAATCATGTTTGGAACCATCATTGCAAATACCATTGCATCAGAGAACCCAATTACCGAATTTAAACTTGCTGCTGCACCGACCACTACAAACACACAGAACATTACTTTATAAATATACTCTGCTTTTTTTGTTCTTCCAAAAAGGAAAGACCATCCTTGGTAACCGTAGTAAGACCAAGAGATCATAGAACTAAAAGCAAATAACACAACTGCTACTGTTAACACATAAGGAAACCAGCTAATAACACTACCAAAAGCTCCTGAAGTCATTAAAATAGCTTCTGCATCACTTGATGGTCCTGCACCTGCTAAAGATCCTGTAATAATTAACACTAAAGCTGTCATTGTACATACTACTACTGTATCGATAAATGGCTCTAATAAAGCAACCATACCTTCACTTGCAGCATATTTTGTTTTTACAGCAGAATGCGCGATAGAAGCCGACCCAATACCTGCTTCGTTTGAAAACGCTGCACGTCTAAATCCTTGTACTAAGACTCCAACAACACCACCTGCCATTCCTTCTGGGCTAAAAGCACCATTCCAGATTTGAGCAAAGGCATCTCCAATCATATCATATTTAGCAAAAATCACGAATAAAGAGGCTAACACATATATTAATACCATAAATGGTACAATCTTATCGGTTACTTTGGCAATTTTTTTAATTCCACCAATAATTACAATACCTACTAAAACGGCCATTACTAGACCAAAAGCCCAACCATAACCATGTAAGAAGGATTGATCACCTCCTGTTATATTTTCTACTAATTGAAACGCTTGATTAACCTGGAACATGTTACCACCTCCAAAAGAACCTCCAATAACAAATATTGCAAAAAGAACAGCTAAGACTTTACCTAAGCCTCCCATTCCTTTAGATTTTAAACCTTTAGTTAAATAGTACATTGGACCACCATATACGGTTCCATCTTCTCCAATATCTCTATACTTTACACCCAGCGTACACTCGACAAACTTAGATGCCATCCCTAAAAATCCAGCGACAATCATCCAAAACGTTGCTCCTGCACCACCAATAGATACCGCAATAGCAACTCCTGCAATATTACCTAAACCTACGGTTGCGGATAAAGCTGCTGTCAAGGCTTGGAAATGTGACACTTCCCCTTCATGGTTTTCAATAGCGATTGTTTCTATATTATCACCTCCTGGAGTAGAATCTCCTGCAGCAATCATTGACTCATGATGATCTAACTCGTCATACTTACCTCGTACAATGTTTATAGACGTAAAAAAACCTCTAAAATTGATAAAGTTAAAATAGAATGTAAAATATAAAGCCCCTAAAATTAAAGGAAATAATACCCAAAATATTTTAATTCCTCCTCCAAAATCTATTTGATAAAAAATAAGATCAACAAACCAGCCCGTAGCATTTCCGAATTTTTCGTCGATAATCTGATCTAAACCTTTTTCGTCCTGTGCAAAGGTCAAAAGCGGTAATATTAATGTAAAAATTGAAAGAAGGTATTTCTTCATAATTTGATTATTAGTTAGTATTTTTTTGTTTGAGAGTAGCAAGATGCAAAAAAATGATGAATTTCTAAAAGAAAACGTGTTAAATACCGCATTAGTCTAAACTAAAAACAGTATTTAATTTTTGAATTTGTTCCGGTCTACCCAATACAATAACTTTAGAGCCAGGCACTAATTTTAATTCAGCTTCCGGATTAACAATATACTCACCTGTACCGTTTTTAAAACCTATAACTGTACAGCCTGTTTTATGACGTAAGTCTAAATCAAGAATAGATTTAATTCCTGTATTAGGATCGTATAATTTTTCCACTTGGACTTCTTCTATATTAATATTGCTTTCTCCGACGATAGCTAGATTATCAATAAACTCAATTAAATCCGGAACAACCACTAGAGATGCCATGTGATCACCACCAATACGATCCGGTAAAATAACGTTATTAGCTCCTGCTAGTTTTAGTTTTTCATAAGACGTTTCTTGAGACGCACGACTTATAATCCTTAAGTCCTTTTTCATTTGTCTTGCCGATAGTACAACAAATAAATTATCAGCATCATTAGGTAAAGCAGAAATTAAAGTACTTGCCCGTGTAATACCAGCTTGCATCAATACGTCATCTTCATTGGCATTACCAAATACAAAGGGCGTGTTTTCATCTTCATTCTTTTCAATAATATCCTTATCTTTTTCAACGATAACAAAAGATTGCTTATGTGCTAATAATTTGGATGCCGCCTGTTTTCCGTTTCGACCATAACCACAAATAATAATATGATTAGTAAGAGCATCAATTTTTTTCTGCATTTTCTTTTGTTTTAGTTCTTCTATATTATTTCTACTTAAAATAAACTCGGTAATAATAGTCAGCGCATACCCTACAATAACCACACTATTTAAAATTAAGAATATCGTAAATATTTTTGAGACATCATCCAAAGGCTGTACTTCTCCAAAACCGACCGTTGTAATGGTAATTACGGTCATATACAAAGCATCTACCCAAGTATAATTGGACATAAATCTAAACCCTAAGACACCGACTATTAATAACAGTATTAATAAGGCAACTGCAGTATAAATTTTAGATCTGTAAAGCGTAATTAATGGATTGGTCATAATTTATAGGTCAAACACAGAAGAGCGTTTAGTATATACAATATCCTTTATACGCATCCAAAACGCTAGAAATAAGTATAATGCAAAACCAAACCCTAATGTTGCAAACGTTAAATACATAAAACTAGTACGCACCACTTTGGCTCTGATCCCTAGACGGTCAGCAATACGTTGGCATACATGGTAGCCTCGTTTTTGAAAATAGTGTAATGGTTTATATAAAAATTGCATATGGCAAGGTAATTATAAATTTAATAATTTTATAATTAAGCGTCTTGCTTTTGTATTAACACAAGTCTAGATATGTAAAGATTTAATCACAAAACAACAATTGCACCTCCTAATGTGTCAGTACGCTATTACCAATAGCACATTTTAAACAACGGTTTTTATCGCAATAGTTATTTTTAAGCTGAAGTACTGCTTGGCTTTGTAATGCAGATTCTGAGACCACTTGTAATGTTTTAAACTTATCGACAATACCATTTTTTTCAGGTTTTAACTGCGTCATTAACTTAACAATATCGGCTTCAATAGATTTACCTTGCTGCTTAGCGTAGCAAAATTTAAGCGGAATAATAGTATTGATTAACAACAAGTCAACAAATGCTTTTGTGATTTTCTTTTTACTTGCTTTAGATTCTTTTTCAAACGTGTAGTGCGTCTCCCAGAATATGGAGGTTGACACCGAAAACAGGTTATACATATCTGCAATGCTTTTTGAAGCAATCACTTTTGAAAATAAATTGTGATGCTCATGATACAGATTAGCCAACTGTGATAATCTAATGGTTGGAAAATTTGGAGGACGTAATCTAAAAAACTGAAATGGGATAACACTGTTATTATCTAAACTAAATTTTTGTTTTAGAAACACATAATCGTTTTGAAGTGCTTGATAATAGCCCTCCTGCACTTCGCCATCTAGCAAATTAGCCTGACCAAAAAATAAAGCTTCCAAACTTTGTAAATGACTCTGCTGTTTTCTAACTACTGAAAACTCAAAACTATTAGCTAAACTTAAAAACGAGTCACCATTAACTTTAAGTCCAAAATTTTTAGCCAATAACTTAAATAATACTGCTTCCCAATCATTGTTTGACGTATCTAGGATAACTTCAATATCTTTTGCTTTGCGCTCCAATCGTTCAAAAAACAAACGTTCTAACCAATTATTGACCGTAAAGGCATTGACATCGGTAATAGTGTTTTCGCAATTAATCCATGTTTGTTTGCTATTAAATAATTTATGGTAATTATTTAGTGCTTTTTTAGAGACATAATCTTTAAGTACAATAGTTGGTATTTGCGTATTATCTTTTCTAAACACTTCTGTATCGTACTCCCAAACCACATGCAAAATCACGTTATCATAATTAGGATCTACCTCGTGGTTATGCACAAACCAATCACTAGATTTAATATGAATCTCAATATTGCCAGCCCAAAGTTGCTTACCAATGGTTACTTGTCCGTTAAAAAAATCCGGTCCTGCGTTATGGTTATGCGTCCCCACATTACTAATAATGACCTGTTCACCATTAGTGGTTTGTAAGTTTGAGGGGTCTAGTATTTTATGCTTCCATAAGTAATGTAGAAAATCTTCTTGCATGGTTTAAATGTAAGACTAGTGTTTGATATTAACAAACAACAGCCTTTAATTATTTGAAAAACAAGTCATTATTTAGATAATAATAAACATTCCATTATCAAAATATCACGGAAAACAGGGTATTATAAAATTATATTATTTATTAATTTTGATCGCCTGTGTCAAAAGACACTGGCAAGCCTTATAACATACTAAATAATTCAAAAAATATGAATGCAACACAAAGTGACGCTATACATCAATTAATAAAAACTGAACTTTTAGACTCCCTACGCCTATTCGCAAACACAGAATATACTGGCTATGATCCCGTTCGCCCAGTTGGCAAAATTATGTTTACTGCGCAAGGAGAGATTACCTCTCCTCCTGACTTAGAGTTTATGGGGTATGGTGCTGGATCAGAAGGCGAAACCTTTAGCGAATGCGGTGGTGTAAATTTAGACTCTTTTTTTCCACTGGACTCCGACGGTGATTATTTTGCAAGTGATGCTGAAGATTTTATAGAAAAATGCTTTCAAGATGCTGCTTCTGCATTACTAAAAGGGCTTCAATCTATTTCTAAAAGTGACACGTTTATAGCACTACCAAAAGACGGCCCTGTAGTCTTTGTTTTAAATCTAATCGATCAAGCTAATAAAGTAATTTGCCGTATTCATCCTAATGGTGATGTTGAATTACCTCCAAACAAAAATTAAAAATGAATGAATCCTATTTAGAAACAACTGACCGCAAGCCAAATAGATTTTAGAAAGCAGAACGACAAGATAACAATCTAATAATTACTGAAGGTATAGTAGGCACCGAGGGACAAAAAACCATCACCGAGTTTGAAAGCTGGGATGATTGCGAAGACAGAATAGACGCGCTTACCGATGACATGCTAGACAAAGGCTATGACTTTTTATTCGATGATGATGACACAAATTACCAACCAATAAAAAAAGGAGAATGGTTTGAAGTGATTTACACTAAAATATTACCCATATACAAACGTGCTATTTTAAAGTACCCAAAAGATCACTATACCTACTTGCAATTACAATGGACAGGTCAAGGTTTTGCTTTAGGACTTACAAAAAACATTGAAGAAAACTATTGGGAATACATAACGGATGAAACTTTTGACGAAAGCGACTGTTCCTTAAACGACGTTTATCATATTTTAGAGGCTATACCATACGAAGATGACGAAGGCTACTTACTAGACATAGAAAGACAAGAATGGCCCACAAACGAACAAGAAATTTACGATTTAGAATACTTTATGTTATACACCATGCTAGCACTGATGTGTCAAGAACTGATGGCCGATGCAGAGTTACAACCATATTTATCAAACATAAAGAAGCGGGTAATAGTCGCAACAGATAGACCATTACAACCCTTTAAATATTTAGTAGCTTCTATAAAAGAAAGAAAAAAAATGGTAAACCTATTAATAAAAGAGGAAGCAACTAAGCTACTTATTCTAGATTTATGGGCAGATCAATTAAAAGATAAAGGTGCCCAACTTTTAGAACGCTTTAAATAATACACTATTGATTATAAGTGAGTAATCAAAAACTAATTACAGATCATCACTAAGACTAATAATTATAAATAACACGTAGTTCGACGTATTGTAAGACAACTTTATAAATTGTAGATTAGCTTTTCAAAACCGAAATCAGGAACAAAACTTCCACATATCCTGTAATATTTAGGGGGTATTTAGTACTTTAGGCACCATATAACTAGTTCTATGCAATTAAAAAAAACTCAACAGAAAAATAATTATGGATTATTTAGATGATTTATTTGAAAGGTTAGAAAATGAAAATTTACGTCCTGGTCTTAAATTACCCGAAGGTGTTAGTTATAAATCTGACTTAACAGTTTCTTGGGAGGCACGAATTGAATCTAAAAAACTTTCAGACTCTAAATGGATTAGTCCGCTAAAGGAACGTTTAAATAAAGAAAAAATAACAAAAGAGAAAATAAATATAATTCACGTTTTAGTTCCATTAGCTGACAAAAACAAAGAACATTCAATAGCTGACTATATAATTAATTTTGTGAAAAAGGAAAAAGTTAGATGGGTTCGTGATGTTGCTTTATCTTCTCTAAATGATTCACAACTTGAAATTCAAAACGAAAAAGAATATCTCTTTGAATTAATTGAAAATAAAGACTGGCAAATTAAATTAAGTGCCTTAGGATTATTAAAAAAACTTGATTCTTCATATTCTAATAGAATAGAAATTGTTTGTTTAGATTTAATAGAGAAAAACAAGAAAAAACCTCACGAATTAAGCTCGATTTGTGGAGTTTTAGTTAGACACGGTACAGAAAAATCAATTACACAATTAAAAGAAGTTGCTAAAAATAACAGTAAAGCTTTTACAGTTAATTCTGCATTAAATGCAATTGGAGAAATTGGAAGAGATGAGGAATTAGATTTTTTCATTGAAATTTTTAAAACAAATCGAAATAATGATGTAAAATCAATGGTTACGCAATCAATATGCAAATTCGGAAATGAAAGTGTTATTGATATATTAATTAAAAGAGCAAAAACTATACTTTCGAAAACAAGAAAAACGAATATAATTTATGTTGGTGGAACAAAGCCTGAGCTTGTTCACATTTTGACTTTCTTAATTAACTTTAAAGATGACAGAATTACTAAATTAATAGATTTCATAATGTCTAAAAAAATGAATTTAATGGACGAAACAGAATTAAAGTGGTTCAGAGAGGAAATAAAAACTGCATAGAATCGAGTAGACGGCTCCGACTAAAATAGCCGGAGTGCGCCTCTCACACCACCGTACATACGGGTCTCGTATACGGCGGTTCGTAAATCATCACGCCAAAGCTCTTTTCACCCTTGGCACTATCTTCTAATTTAGGCATAGGCTACCACTAGTGCTCCTATGCGAATTTTGAAGAGAATTACGTTCAGTCCTTCCTTACTTGTGAGACCTTCTGAGGTATTGCCTCAACTCGTTTCCTGTAAGTACTATGACTTCTGCTGACTTCTCCATATAGTCAACTCGTAACTTTGGAGACCTCCCCAGGTAATGGCATCCTCTTTCACTCAATCACTGCCGTATCTACATAGTTACCCTTTTGTTACTGTTTGGGCGTTACAATGATGTGCTTGCTTACCCGAATAACTATGCCTCTGTATACGATTTCTGTTTAGTTTATGCTGAGCGCAGTTGAAGTATCAGTACCGAGTTTTGTAGTGGTATTTGCTCATTAATCAATCACAAATAGCCTTCAGATGTAACCTCGCGATTACCACCCTTGCGACTTACTAATGCTTCAAGACGTTACTCCTGCGCATAAGGGACTTGCACCCTCTAGATTAATTATTTACCTTTCCGTAAATAAAAAGATGCCCATGCTGGGCACACACAATGTATAAAAAACATAGGGCTTTGTGTTAACCCCAAAGTTTTGTGTTTATTTATGAAGTCCGCCAAATATAAAATTTGGTATTTCAATATAAAAGATAAATACAAAATATTATATTTGGCTAAGTGACAAACCGAAACGAAGTGCTCATCAACTGCCCTACGTTCCTTATACTAAACGTTGTAAGCAATTTTTCAAAAATGATAATTATTGCAAAAAAAACCATGAAATTAAAAGATATATTCAAACTATTATTAGTTCTATTTGTTTTTAATCCATTTCTAATTTCTTGTAAGGAGAAGCAAAAAAAAACCGTTAAAAACTTTACGAATGAAAAAATAGTAGAACAAAATTCAAAAATAAACACTGATTTCCTAGTTTATTCTGAAAAAGACCAATCCAAATCTGATTATACACAAAATATTTTGAGAGGAAGAATGACGTTAGGACATGAAGTTAGTAGTTTTTCCCCTTGTGGAGATAATAATGAATTTTGGATTTTGGCGGGAGAGGAATTTTATGAGTTATACTATAATTTAACAAAAAACAAAGAACCTTACTCCCCAATATTTGTGAGTATTGAAATTATTGATAAAGGAAAATCAGAAGATGGATTTGCTGCTGATTATGAAAGCACTTACGAGGTCGTAAATATTCTAGAGGCAAGAAACGTCTCAGACATAGACTGTGAATAAAACTGCTTACAACAAAACCTATAAACAATACGGACTTCGGGCTTAAACGCTAAAGTCTGTGTATATTTATAATGTCGCGAAATCTTTGGGATTTCGCTTTGACACAAAAAAGAAAAAACAAAACCAAAAGATTTCGCTTTGTTCCTGGCGGAAAGCAAACGCTAGTCTGCTCCCGTACTGTTCATAGCTAAATCGGTTAGCACCAATTTGAAAAAATCCTAGTGATAAGAATAGCTACATTTAAAAATAATGATTTAGTTCCTTTTAAAACAATAAGTCAAAATAATTTTGATTCACTAAAATTAGATTGTTCTGTTTTAAAAAAGAACTATACGCAATTTATGGTTTTCAAAAATCTTCAACTTAACCTAAAAGATTACTATAATTTTATTGATGATTGGACAAAAGTTCCTGCTACTAAAATGAATTTTGGAATATCTACAAATATTCATTTCGTTATGAATGCAAACAAATTGATTCTAAATACCTTAATGTCATTCAAGTTATTTATTGATAATGCAGAAGTCTTTTTAAAACGTAAATACGGAAAGGATTCTAAAGAAGCTAAAGATTTTATTTTACTCACTAATAATCTTTTTGACACATCATTTGCTTATCGCTTTTTAAATAAATTAAGAAATTATTCTGTCCATCTAGGATTTCCTCTTGAAGTGGTTTTGTTTCACATTGATTATAATAGTCATTCACCTGAAAAAAGCGAGCATTCCGCAAAACTTGTTTTGAATATTGAAAAGTTGCTTACGGAAAAGAAATTATTTGGAGCAAAAATTCATAATGAATTACAAAACCAAAAAGGAGAATTAGACTTAATACCATTAATTAGAGAAATATCTAACCATATAATGGAATTGCAAAAATATATTTATTCATTACAAAAAGAAGAACTTACAGATTCAATTGAAAATATAGAAATGTTTGTGGGAAATCACAAAACTGAACAAAATCAAATAAAAGTTTACACTATAGATGAAAACGCGCAAAAACAAATAAACCTAAGTATGTATGATATTCCATTTGACATATTGAATGAATATAAAACGACTTATAAAAACTGGTAGTAACACCGGTAACCGTTGCACAACCCCTTAAAAAAAACACAAAAAGAGCTTAAAACCTCTGATTTTAAGCTCTTTTTAATTTTAATACGCCAATTTTCTGTAAAATGTAAGTGGTTTAAAACATAGCATTCGAACGCTTATTAGGTAGTTTTTGGTACTTTTAATAAAAGCAAGTAGTCCCGCTATACTTTCTGGTTCGTTTTTCATATATTTTAAATACTTTTTAAGATTATAGGCTGTTGCGGATAGCTGCATACACTTATTAGCTTGTTTAATTTCAAGGCTATTTACTTCTTCTATACCTAAAAACTAGGTTAGTGTACCAAATACGGAGGCTATCTGCTTTTTCGTTTTCCTTTCATATAGCTTTCTTTTTTACTATCAACTCGTGTTATATTCCGTAGGTATTCTGCGCGGTAATCGTAAACTATATTGCGATACGATAATAGTTTTCTATCGCTGGTGATATTCTCTAAATAACCAACTAAACAGCATTTGAAAAACACTACGGGATCTAAACTTTTCTGTCCACAGTTTCCGTAATAGATTTTTGTTTAATTCCGTAGAAATTCTAAGTCTAAAATTTCTGATAATCATCTATAAAAATTGTCTTGGGGAACCCGACGACTCAACTGGAAATTGTTGAATAATTTCTCTTGATATATTTTTGTGCCTTGCATAACTAAATCTACGAAATTTCTATATCTTTAACTACACGTTGTGCAACAGGCACAATGTATAAAAAACATAGGGCGTTTGTGCTAAACCGAAAGGTTCGTGAATATTTACAAAGTTCGCTAAATATAAAATTTGGTATTTATAGAATAAAAGCAAAATATTTATATTTAGCTAAGTAATAAACCGAAACGAAAGTGCTCATCACTTGCCCTACGTTTCTTATACTCAACGTAACCAACATTAAGAAAAGCCTGAAATAAAATAATTTATGCCACATTTTGTAATTGATTGTTCTAAAAATATCATAAAAATAAAATCACCGAAAGAAATTATTCAAAAAGTATATGATACCGCTGAATCGACTGACCTTTTTGACAAAGGAGATATCAAAGTAAGAATCAATCCTTTTGAATATTATAATATCGGAAATACTAAAGATGATTTTATTCACATTTTCGCGAATATTATGGAAGGACGAACTGTTTCTCAAAAAAAGAATCTATCGGAAATAATTATTACTGAATTGAAATTAATGTTCCCTGATGTTCCACTTATTTCAATAAATATTAGAGATTTTGAAAAAGCAACGTATTGCAATAAATCAATGGTGTGAGACTGAATAAACAAATTATACGTTGAATAAAATAACGTTGGGTAACACTGTGTATAAAACATAGATAATAAGTGCTAAACCGAAAGATTTGTGCTTATTTATAAAGACCGCCAAATTTTTAAATTTGGTTTTAAAACTGAAAAAATAAATCAAAATATAAAAATTTGGCTCGGTGTTAAATCTGAAATGTAGTATCTTTTTACACGCTACGATTCCATACAATTAACGTTAGGTAGCATATGACAAAACCATCGAAAACAGAACTATGAAACTTACACTTTTTCTTTTTAGTCTATTAATTATCTCTTGTTCTTCTAAAGAAAAAAAGGCAAAAATTAATGAACCGACTAAAATCATACCTGAAAAAAAAATTAAAGAGATTAACGAATTGATTAATCTGAAATTGACTTTTGAAGAAATTCAAGATTCTTTGCGAAAACAACTTTTAAAATCTAAAACGAACAATAATTTAAAATCAAGTATTTTACAAGAATTATATATTAGAGGACTTGTAAATCAAGAAGGTAATGAAATTAAGTTTGAACTTCCTTTTAATCTTCATGGATTTGATTGCGGAGCACCTGACTGCTACTCTACTGATATTAAATTTAATATTCTTGTAAAAAAGCCAATTGAATTTCCAAAAAAAATTGATTTTAATCTAAAAGAGCACGGTTGCGGAATTGAAAATGACATATTAGATAATGGTACATTTGAACTTGTTGAACAATCATCCCAATACGTTAATTACTATTCTAAAAAACAGAGAAGCAATTTAATTATTATTGCAGACAAAAGGAAACTCTATTATTTCACAGAACAAAAACTGAATGCAATAAAAGTAGATTTAATAGATAAAATGTTTGAAGAATATAACGAAAAGGACATTGAAGAAATAACACCATATCAATCGACAACTATGACAACCAATGAATATGACAACTTCATAGAAAAAGAATAAAATACGCTAACTAATCGAGTAGATGGCTCCGACTAAAATAGTCGGAGTGCGCCTCTCACACCAACGTACGTGCGTAACTGCGTTGGTCCTTTCGTCTCCATTGCTAATAGCAATACAATATTGTAGCAATGTATACACTCAAATATTAAAAGATGAGTTCTACTTAGATCAAACCTTTGATAGTGTAGCACACGCAAAAGAGAGCTGTAAAAAATGCAATTAATTTATACAACCAAGCTAGATTACATTTATCTTTAGATTATAAAACACCTAATATGGTATATAAATTATCAGCTTAATTCAATTTTAACCTGTAGCCATATTTCAGGACAAGACATAAATATAAAAAAATGAGATACTTATTGCTTCTTCTTTCATTCTTCATGTTAACTTCTTGTAATTCAAAAGACAATTTGAAAGATGCCTTTATTATGACTTGGGATACAAGAAATAAAGGCTACGGTGACAGCACTGAAATCATTGTTCCATTAAGAGGAAAATATGCTATAGAATGGTATGAAGTTGGAAATAAAGAAAATAAAGGAAAAGTTAAAGAATGTGACGACAATACATTAATAACTTTCCCGAAGGCTGGAATATATCAATTAATAGTATCTGGAGATATTGCTACAATGAATTTTGAAACATATACAATAGATACAATACCAAAATACGGTAAGAAAGACTATAAATTTATTTCTGTAGAACAATGGGGTAATACAATTTGGAAATCGTTTGATTCATTCTTTTATAAATGCTGTAGCATAGAAATTGTTGCTAAAGACACTCCCGACCTATCGCAAGTATCTACTTTTCGACAAGCTTTTTGTAATGCTCGAAACTTCAATAGTTCACTAGATAATTGGGATATGAACAATGTTAAAGATATGAGTTATATGTTTTATGATGCATGGAAATTTAATCAGTCACTAAATTCATGGGATGTCAGAAATCTTCAGAATACTCATTCAATGTTCGGATACGCTAAAATATTCAATCAACCACTAGATAAATGGGATGTTAGCAGTGTTTTCAAAATGTCTGGAATGTTTAATCATGCCTATAAGTTCAATCACCCAATCGAAAATTGGAATGTCTCAAATGTCACAAGAATGGGTGGGATGTTTGATGGAGCAAGTTCATTTAACCAACCACTCGAAAAATGGGACGTATCCAGCGTTGCTGATATGGTTAATATGTTCATGAATGCAGATAGTTTTAACCAACCACTCAATAACTGGGATATGTCATCGATTAGTGGTTCGGCAATAATCAGTACTTTTTGGGGAGCTGACTCATTCAATCAACCATTAGATAAGTGGGATGTATCAAAAGTAACAAACATTAAAACAACTTTTTATCAAGCTAAGTCATTTAACCAATCTTTGACTGAATGGGAAATTAGCGAAGATTGTGAGATTTCCGAAACCTTGTATGATGACACTAAAAGGGGAATATTTACTCAAACAAGTATGACCGAGGAAAATATAACAAAAACACTTAGGAGTTGGAACAAAATGAGTTTAATTAACTTGTTTCTTGACCAAGAAGAATAATACACACAACAACACCTAAACGTTGTGTGTAATTTGAGCATACAAATCTGAATTCAAGAAATTAACGCTATAAAACTAAATGGAAAGAAAAATCAAATCATAATATCGGAAAGAAGCACAGATTCGAAATTCTGTGAAAGGTCGAAAAATATGACTACTAATGATTCTAAGTACAAAAAGAAAATACTTAGCAAATTTAATTTATTGGATAAAGAAATAGATTATTTCGGTTATACTTTACACAAATCAGATACTATTGCAATTGTTTCATATTTTGATTTATTTGATGAACAGTGAATTACGTTGTTCTTAAATAATGAAATTAAAACTGATTCTATGAAGGGTTTTGGTACAGTAAGAAAAGTAATCCCGATACCTTCAAAAAAACTTAACGAGCCTAATTATATAATGAAATTAAAAACTTTCTCAGCAGAAAAGCATTTTTACACGAAGATAGTTGGATTCAATTTTATTGAAAAAAGAGTTATACTCCATAAAAGTAATACGCTGCAATAAAACTGGCTACAATCGAGTAGACGGCTCCGACTAAAATAGTCGGAGTGCGCCTCTCACACCACCGTACGTACGTAACTACGTTGGTCCTTTCGTCTCTATTGCTACTAGCAATACAACTCAGGAACGTATACGGCGGTTCACCAAATTGAAGTTTGCGTATATTACTATAATCTAACAAAGGTTTATACCCTTTTCGTTTAAGCCTAGAAGTTGTGATAGTAGTCTTTAAAATAGGACTTTGAGCTACTACCCAACCTCCCATTCTGGTTCTACTCTAAGCATAAGTTCGTCCTGTCTCTACAAATAAAATAGCTTAACTACTTACTTGTTAAAGTAATTACCCCTCCGTTTACGCTTTCTGTTTAGTTTACGCTGAGCATAGCCGAAATATCAGTACCGTCTTCTGTAGTGGTATTTACTCATTAATCAATCACAAATAGCCTTCAGACAAAACCTCACCGTTTTCACCCTTGCAACTTACTAATACTTCAATAAGCCTATCCGAGCGTAGATGAAGCCTTACTCCTGCGCATAAGGAACTTGCATCCTCAAGATTAATTATTTACCTTTCCGTAAATAAAAGATGCCCATGCTGGGCACACACAACGTGTAAAAATAATTGCTGGTTTAAGCTCTCTTAGGAAATTCCTCCGGAATTTTACCGTTCGTGTTTTATTTACTAAATTCATTGCTTAAACCACTCAAAAAAGCTTATTCGTAATAACTCCTTTTATAATGAGTATAAAGTAAAGAACAACGTTAGCAAAAATTAAAATCAACGATATGAAAAAACAATTACTTTTTTTAGCCTTATTAACAATCTACTTTAATGTAAATGCTCAAATACAGGTTTCGAATTTCACTTACAATAATGTTCGAAATTCTCATCCGAGTGAACTTCAAGAATTTAATGGCAAGATTTTCTTTTCAGCTGTAAATGATGGTTCTGGCAGAGAACTATGGTCTAGTAATGGTATATCCTCAAACACTAATTTAGTTCTAGATCTTGAACCTGGTGAAACTAGCGGATTGGTCACCTTTTATTCTACGATACTTAATAATGAATTGTACTTTAATGCAAATGATGACTATAGTTATTCTGGTGGTGAAATTTGAAAAACCGATGGCACTGAGCTAGGTTCTTCTTTAGTAACAAACTACAGCGGACGATTATTTGGATTAACAACTGTTGGCAGTCAAATGTATTTTATTGTAAAAACTGAAAATTTTAATATGGAAATATGGAAATCTGACGGTACATCTAGTGGAACAGTATTAGTTAAAGATAACATCGCTTTATTAAATTCACCTACA
This sequence comes from Psychroserpens sp. NJDZ02, assembly GCF_004843725.1. NCBI lineage: Bacteria > Pseudomonadati > Bacteroidota > Flavobacteriia > Flavobacteriales > Flavobacteriaceae > Psychroserpens > Psychroserpens sp. NJDZ02. The sequence continues at coordinate 577,439 of NZ_CP039451.1, forward strand.
TTTCAAGGAAGTGTGAATAATATTTTTATTTTTACTATTCAAGACCCCTCCACTAATTACTCCAGAGTATGGAGAAGCGACGGTACTAATGCTGGAACCTATGCTCTAACGGGAGAATTATATGGTAATGGGTCTGGAGGTGGAACATCTGAGTTTAGTCAATATATAAAATTCAACAACAAGATGTACTTTATAACTCGCTATTCTTTGCATGAAACTGATGGAACTACTAGTGGAACTAACACTATTTCAAGTGTATGGAATGCTCAGAATAGCCTAGTAAGTTTTTCCGATTCAATTGAGTTAAATGGTAATATGTATTTTTCGTTTTTCTCTAAAGATTTAAAAAAATTATCCATTTATAAATCTGATGTCACATCTACTGGTACTTCAGAGATTTACACCGTAACCAATAATCAATATTTCTACCCTTCGTATTTAAAAACAGTAGATGATAATTTAATTTTTTCATCTATTAATTCTAACAACGGCACTTCACTTTTCTACTTAAATAATACTACTAATTTGGTTTCAGAAGTTATTGAAATAGACCAAAACCCTCAAGAACCAAGTTCTTTTATCGGAACTTATACAACCTTGTCTATAGACCATCTAAGTGGAAATATGTTCTTTATTAGTTCCCCTAAAGATACCTTAGGGGAAAAAAAAGGCTGGATACTAGACATTACATCTTCCTCTCTAAATCCTATTGAAGCATTAGACAATATAAATCATCAAGCATTTGGACAAAAAATTGTTTACAATAATGAATTATATTACTCTAAAGATTTTCAATTATGGAAATTTAACACTAATAGTTTGAGCATAAATTCATTAAATGATATTGAAGAAATACAATTCTACCCAAACCCAACATTAGGGTCTATTTACTTTAATGAACCAAATGATATTTCTAATATTAAAATCTATGATTTAAATGGAAAGTTAGTTTTAGAAGAAAATATATTCACAAATAATAGTATAAATATAGAGAACTTAACTTCAGGAAGTTATATCATTAATATTCTTGGTAAGAATGGTAGTATAACGAACAGAAAACTATTAAAAAAATAACTTTTGTAACACCGCTAACCTTTACAGCCCCTTAAAAAAGCACAAAAACAGCTTAAAATCTTTGATTTTAAGCTGTTTTTAATTTTAATACGCCATATTGCCTCTAAAATGTAAGTGACTTAAAAGATCGTATTTGAACGCATAATAGGTAGTTTTTTGTGCTTTTAATAAAAGCGAGTACTCCCGCCATACTTTCTGGCCCGTTTTTCATATATTTTAAATACTTTTAAACATTATAGGCTGTTGCGGATAGATACATACACTTAAGACATTAAAAAAAAAAAAAACTGGAATGAAAAATTTTTTCTTAATATTAATAATATTGTTAGTTAATTCTTGTCAAAGTCAGGAAAACCAAAACACAATTAATGATTCTATCTTATTTGTTGATATAGCAAAAAAATTTATTGATAGCGACGAATATTTTATTAATCTAGATACTGGCGCAATGATGTTTGAAGATTATGGAAAATTTGCAGGATCTATTACTAATGATACGGTTTTTGTTAGTAAAAATGAATTTAGAATAAGAATAGAAGATAGTATTGTTGAACAATATTTAAAAATAAATTCACAGTCATTAAAAAAACTATTCGTTCTCAATAGTAATCAAGAAGTTGTCGACTCAATTGATTTTAAAAGTTTTGAATTATATGATTATTCAAATCACCAAAGCTATGTGGCTTCTTTTACAGGTAATAAAGGATTAGAAAATCAAATCATAATATCGGAAAGAAGCACAGATTCGAAATTCTGTGAAAGGTCGAAAAATATGACTACTAATGATTCTAAGTACAAAAAGAAAATACTTAGCAAATTTAATTTATTGGATAAAGAAATAGATTATTTCGGTTATACTTTACACAAATCAGATACTATTGCAATTGTTTCATATTTTGATTTGTTTGATGAACAGGGAATTACGTTGTTCTTAAATAATGAAATTAAAACTGATTCTATGAAGGGTTTTGGTACAGTAAGAAAAGTAATCCCGATACCTTCAAAAAAACTTAACGAGCCTAATTATATAATGAAATTAAAAACTTTCTCAGCAGAAAAGCATTTTTACACGAAGATAGTTGGATTCAATTTTATTGAAAAAAGAGTTATACTCCATAAAAGTAATACGCTGCAATAAAACTGGCTACAATCGAGTAGACGGCTCCGACTAAAATAGTCGGAGTGTACCTCTCACAAAACCGTACGTAAGTAACTATGTTGGTCCTTTCGTCTCTATTGCGACTAGTATTACAACTCAGGAACGTATACGGCGGTTCACCAAATTGAAGTTTACGTATATTACTATAATATAACAACGGTTTATACACTTTTCGCTTAAGCCTAGAAGTTGTGATAATAGTCTTTAAAATAAAACTTTGAGCTACTGCCCAACCTCCCATTCTGGCTCTACTCTAAGCATAAGTTTGTCTAGTCTCTACAAATAAAATAGCTTAACTACTTACTTGTTAAAGTAATTACCCCTCCGTTTACGCTTTCTGTTTAATTTATGCTGAGCGTAGCCGAAATATCAGTACCGCCTTTTGTAGTGGTATTTGCTCATTAATCAATCACAAATAGCCTTCAGATAAAACCTCACCGTTTTCACCCTTGCGACTTACTAATACTTCAATAAGCCTGTCCTGATCGTAGATGAAGCCTTACTCCTTCGCATAAGAAACTTGCATCCTCTAGATTAATTATATACCTTTCCGTAAATAAAAGATGCCCATGCTGGGCACACACAACTTGTATAATTAATGGCTAATTCGAGCTTGCTTACGAAAACCTTCGCGGATTTTCTATTCAATTTTTATTTGCTAAATTAGTTACTAAATCATGCCACTAATCATACACAAGCACATTGGCAATAAGCTAAAAAAACAATCGTGATAGAATTAAAGTCATTTAAAATAAAATGATTGGAAATATCTCAGAAAATGGATTTCAAGTGAATCCGAATTAATCCAATTTGCTGGACAGGTTTTCACTTTTCCAATTGACCAAAAACAAGTCGAATTGTATTTATCTGACTCGAACCGAACTGTATTTAAAATAGAAAACGAGAATAATGAAACAGTCGGAATTGCGGAAATAAGCATTCCAGAGGAAAATAGCGCGAAATTAGCTCGGATTTTAATCGGAGAAAAATCAATGCGTGGAAAAGGAATCGGAACGGTATTAATTAATAAACTGACCGAATATGCATTTAACAATCTAAAAAAGGAAAGAATTATACTAAATGTTTATTCTTGGAATATTGGAGCTATAAAATGTTACGAAAAAGTTGGATTTTCTAAAACTGACAAACCAATAAAATATGTCAAAGTCGGAAATGTAGAATGGGAAACAATCGAAATGGAAAAAAGCCAGTTGCTCATCGAGTAAACGACTCTGACTAAAATGGTCGGAATGCGCCTCTTACAGCACCGCACGCACGCAACGACGTTGCTCCTTTCATCTCTATTATTACTCCTTCGCATTAAGAACTTACATCCTCTACATTAACCACTTACCTTTAGGTTAATTAAAAAAGGCCTATACTGGGCGCACAAACCGCGTAAATATTATTGCTGATTTTGGCTCACTTACAAAAATCTTAGCGGATGTTCTTGGTTCGTGTTTTATTTACTAAATTCACTACTTAAATCATGCAATTAATCTTCTACGTAAAGAACAACGTTACCACCAATTAAAAAAAAATGAAAAGAGTATCATTATTATTTACATTTTTTACTTTTCTATTTTCTTGTGCTCAAAACATAGAATTAGGTAAAACTAAGATAGACTTAAAGAAATTCCCTTTAAATATCGATGTACATTACTTTTATAAAGAACAAATAGAAACATACAATAAGTCTTTAGAATTATACGATCAAGGCAAAACAGACGAAGCGTATTCAAATGAATTATTAAAAAATTATAAAGGTGTTGAGGGTATAGACACTTTACATATTAAGGATAGTGAATATTTATTGATTTATGAAATGCAAGGAATGCAAACCAAAGACACATTAGCAACTTTTGGAAATATAAAATTTGAACAATTGAATATGATTTCCAATAATGACAATGAATTTCAATCCTTGAGAGCAGAGTCATTTTCATACAAGGATGATAAAAAGAATTTTAAGGATTTGATAACAGTATTAGAGACAGAATACGGCAGTCCTACCGTATTTAAAGCAAATGAATCTGAGATATATAAATGGTCGAATAAAGATATTATTGTACTAATTACTTTGGTTATTCAAACAGAAAATGATATTGAATCTTATTATTATTCAAATTTTTTCTTAATAAAGAGAAGTGAATCAAATAAATTAAAAAGAGATTTTTCGAAGATTTCTGGATATTGGGATCTAGATTGGAACTTATTATTATAAAATGATTGGCCACAACAGTAACTGTTGGAGCAATCTTAAAAAAAGCACAAAAACCGACTCAGGATACAGTTTATGTGTTCTACTTAACGTGGAATGCCATGGTAATTCTTCATCGATATCATAGCCAAGAAAATAAAGAATATCCAGTCGAAGACTACAATGTGATACCAGTTTTCTATCACTAGTGATATTCTCTAAATAACCAACTAAACAGAATTTGAAAAACACTACGGAATCTAAACTTTTTTGTCCACAATTTTCGTAATAGATTTTTGTTTGATTTCGTAGAAATTCTAAATCTAAAACAGAAGATAATCATCTATAAAAATTGTCTTGAGGAACCTGACGACTCAACTGGACATTGTTGAATAATTTCTCTTCATCTATTTTGTGCCTTGCATTACTAAATATACGAAACTTATATATTTTTAACAACACGTTCTACAACAGGTACAAATGCTAACATTTGATGAAACAAAAATATTTTTAAAAACACATAAATTATTAATAAACAATGAGTTTTCAATTAAATGAAACGATATAAAAAGACTGCTAGTCTATCTCATAATCAGATGTTCCATGGTTCGAGTCCATGTGGGACCACAAAAAAAAAATCCTTGTAAGCACTAGTTGTTTTCAAGGGTTTATTTTTTAACATAGTCAAAATCTAGTAACTCCGATACTAGATATAAAAAGATCCATTTTTATTTACCAGCAACCTTTACTTGGGTTTTCAAGAGATTTACTTTTTTAAATTTGAAAGCATCTTCAACTTCTTTCGTCTATTTTAAGTATTAACCTGTAATCGAAGCACATGTTATTTTTTTAATAACATAATATCGGGATACTTTCTTGATACTTTAAGATTAGATTGCCCACAAAATATATTGAAATGGTTCAAATTTTAGTTGTCGAAGACGACGTTCATATCGCCGAATTGGTTACTATAAACCTTGAAGACGATCAAACAAGTTTAAAAAGTTGTTATAATGGTAGTGAAGGTTTTATAGAAGCTTCTACAAATGCTTATGACCTAATTATTTTAGATGTAATGTTACCTGGTAAAAAAGGCTTAGACATTTGCAGAGAGTTAAGAGCATCTAATATTAATACTCCAATACTCATGCTTACCAGTAAAAGTGATGAAATTGATAAGATTTTAGGCCTTGAAACAGGTGCAGACGATTATATGACAAAACCGTTTAGCGTTCGCGAATTGCAAGCTCGTGTAAAAGCTATAATTAGGCGCCAAACCTTAGATACTAAAACTACTACTTCAGAAGAAGAAAATTTACCTCTATTAACTCGTAAAGATCTTGTGGTAAATCAAGAAATGCGAAAAGTAGAATTACTTGGAGAGCGTCTTAATCTTACCCCAAAGGAATTTGAATTACTGTGTTTATTAGCTAATAATGTGGGGAAAACTTATAGTCGTGCACAATTGTTACACCTTATTTGGGGGTATGAGTTTGAAGGTTATGAACATACCGTAAATTCTCATATTAACCGTTTGCGAGCAAAAATAGAACAAGATCCTGGAAATCCAGAATATATACTTACCACTTGGGGAGTTGGGTACCGATTTTCTGAATACTAAGACATTATGAAAACAAAAAACACTTTATTTTATAAAATTGCAGGTGTACTCACCCTATTATTTGTAGTACTTGCCTTTTTAATTACCAGGACATCCACCCAACTTTCAGAAGATTATCACGACGAAATTACACAAGGCTTAAATAGAAATGTAGCAGGATATATTGTTGAAGAAATTCAAGGGCTTTACGATGGTGATTCGGTAGTCGGTTCTAAAATGAGTAGTCTAATGCATCATGTTATGGCTACAAATCCTGCGACGGAAGTTTACTTGTTAGACTTAGAAGGAAATATCCTTAAACATGTAGCGATGAATAAAGAGGTGAAAGCAAAGCGCATCGATTTAAAACCTATAACAGAATTTATTGCCCAAGATGGTGAAGTATTTATTAAAGGAGATGACCCAAAATTACCAGGGACTAAAAAAATATTTTCAGCAGCACCCTACCTTTATAATAACGAAAAAGTAGGCTACATTTATACTATAGTAGGTGGTAATGATTATGATTCGCTGATTAAAAAACATGAGGCCAGCTATATTCGTAAACTAAGCATGCGTAATATCTTATATGCACTATTTGCAGCATTATTGGTGGCGTTGCTTTCCATTTATATTATCACAAGAAATTTTAATAAAATTATTGCGGCGTTTACGTCTTTTAAAAATGGTAATCACGATGCCCGTGTGGCAGGTGTACAGCATGGCGAAATGGGTTTATTGGCCAATACTTATAATGACATGGCTGATACCATCCAAAGTAATATTCAAGATTTACAAAGTGTCGACAACTTACGAAAAGAACTTATCGCAAATATTTCGCACGACTTAAGAACACCTATTGCTTCTATTCAAGGTTTTGTAGAAACTATTATGATTAAAGGTGATGCTTTAGATGAAAAGGAAAAGAATCGTTACATGGAAATAGTGCTTAAAAACTCGGAACGTCTTAAAAAATTGGTTAATGATTTGTTTGAATTAAGTGTTTTGGAAGCTAACCAAAAAGCCGTGCAACCAGAAGCCTTACAAATGGCAGAAATTATTCAAGATATCGCCGATAAATACCGCATTATTGCTAAAGATAAAGGCGTAAGTATTAATACGGTGTATTCGAAAGATTTACCCTTCGTATATGCAGATATCGCCTTAATCGATCGTGCATTACAGAACATCATAGACAATGCCATTAAACATTGCGAGCAAGGTGATGTCGTTACCTTAGAGCTTTACACAGCAAATGATCAGGTGATGGTAAAGGTGTCCGATACGGGAAGAGGTATAGAGTCTCAAGAGTTACCTTATATTTTTGAACGTTACCGTAAAGGCAAATTTTATTCCGATGCTGCAAAAGGTAGTGGACTTGGTTTGGCCATTGTTAAAAAGATTATGGACCTCCATAATTCAACCATAAAAGTGAATAGCATTTTAAACCAGGGTACCGAGTTTTATTTCAACCTGCCAGTGCTAAAAAGAACGCCATCGTTATAAATTTTATATAATAATTTATACTATGGTTATATCGTTGTTATAATTTGGTGATACTCTTGGAAGATATTTGTAGATATATAATCATTAACATATTTACAAATGAAGAATTTTAAATTTATTACACTTTTATCCGTTGTTACACTTTTTGCAAGTTGCAATAATGACGATGACAACACTACAGTAGCTCCAACCGAAACTACTAATTTTACAGTAAGTATTGAAAATATTGGTAGTGCCTATAGTTTTATAGATTCTGGAATATTTAATACTCCTGTAGGAGATGCAAACCCTGGCCCAGCAACTCCAGGAAAACGTTACGAGTTTACTGTTAATGCTGGTAGAAGTCAAAAATTATCTTTTGCAACTATGTTAGCTGCAACCAACGATTTGTTTTTTGCTCCTGATGGTAATGGAATTGCATTTTACGATGATAATGGAGCTCCTATTTCTGGAGATGTTACCGATCAAGTTTATTTATGGGATGCCGGAACAGAAGTTAACGAAGAACCAGCAGTTGGTCCTAATACAGTAGGTATGCAATCTGGTCCAGATACGGGAGAAGTAGAAAATGGAAACGTGTTAAAAATTGCAGACGTAACCAATGGTTTTATGTTTGATTTTCCAGAAGTAAACGAATTAATTTCAGTAAGCATCACACATATAGAAGGTACACTATTTACGATTTCTATTGAAGACTTAGCAACAGCTAGTTTAAATACTAGCGCAGGTATGTCTGCTGCTCCTTTATCTCCTGGTGTTTATGTTGTTCATGGTGGTACAAATCCTTTATTTACAGAAGGTGAATCTGATTACGGTCAAGGTGTAGAAGCTATTTCTGAAGATGGAAATGCCGCACCTCTTGGCGAATACACTGCTGATAACACAGGAGTTACCTTCCCATCGTCTCCAGGGATATTTGTGGTTCACGAAGGTGGTACTATGCCATTATTCACCTCAGGAAGCGCAGATTACGGCTTAGGTTTAGAGCATATTGCTGAAGATGGAAACCCAGCTATTTTAGTTGACAATCTAAGTCTGTTAGAAGGTCAAATTTCTGGTAATGTTTTTAATACAGTTGTTGGTGGTAGTGCACCAGGGCCTTTACTACCAGGAAGCACTTATACTTTTAGTTTTACAACAGAAGAAGGAAACAGCTTATCATTTGCAAGTATGTTGGCTGCTACAAACGATGTTTTATTTGCTACTGAAGATACTGGAATTGAATTATTCAGTGCAGACGGAACACCTTTAAGTGGAGATATTACAAATGAGGTTTACTTATGGGATGCCGGAACAGAGGTTAACGAACAGCCTGCAATTGGTCCAAATACGGTGACTAATCAACTAGCTGCAGATACTGGAATGGATGAAACAGGACAGGTTCAATTATTATCTAATATTACTGATGGCTTTGATTATCCAAGTGTGAATACGGTTTTAAAAATTACAATTACTGCAAATTAAGATTACAAATTATTTTATATAATCCGCGTTTCACCTAATGGAGAAACGCGGATTTTTTTTGTGCCTTAGGATTCTTATATGTGGTTAAATGATGCAACGTCATTTTTATGAAAAAAGTGGTAGTAAAAATCTGAAAGTATTATAATTTAAACACCAACGTCTCTTTCTTAAACAATAAATTGTTGTTTGTTTTAAAAGAAATAAGTAATCCCCAACACATGGTATTCTGGTATAAAATTAGATAGCCTTACGGCGCTTACTTTTGGAATAATTCAAATAAAATACAAGAAGAAAAAACATTAGCCTCTTCTTCAGTGATTTCTGTTTGAGATAAACGTTGTTGAAAGATAATATCTACCGTTTCTTTAGTAAAATCAAAAGAATAAATCTGCTCTAATCCGTAATCTGAAAGTCGACAACCTAAGTGATTTAAAAAGTCAACTCTATTTTGAATAGCCTCTAATAATTCTGATAAGTTTGAAATTGAAAATCAAACTTCAAAAGCTTATTTTTCAATATAATTGACATAATTATAGACTTAAAATTAAATTATCGGATCTAAATGTGGGCCGAACTTTGGTGAAGAATCCTTTTTTTTTGCAATTGTTCTATGATGTTCCAAACTATCTGTTGGGTTACCAGTAGTGCAAATAACCTAAACTATAATAGCCAGAATACGTCCCACTCCAACGCACGCACGCAACGACGTTGGTCCTTTCGTCTCTATTATTACTCCTTCGCACAAAGAACTTACATCTTCTATATTAATCACTTACCTTTTAGATTAATTAAAAGAGGCTTATGCTGGGCGCACAAACCGCATAAATTTTATTGCTAATGTTGGCTCATTTAGGAAATTCTTACGGAATTTCGTCGTTCGTGTTTTATTTACTATTTTCACTACTTAAACAATGCTACAAACCTTAGATGACTGATATGTAGAATGGAAATTATATTATAAATACCATTCTAGTTCTCCTCTTGTTTCCTAGTAAAATTAATAGCTACTTTACTAATGAGCATAAAGTAAAGAACAACGTTGGTAATAATTAAATAAAAATGAAATATATTTTTTTTACGATTCTTTTTTTTATGAATATCCCCTCTTGTCTATCACAAGAAGTTCATCCTTCTCTTAGTGTGATATTGCAAGACAGACTTTTTGCTGACTTAACATTAAATGTAGGGAATAGTGACACTGGTGGTTCTGATTATAGTGGAAATTCTTCAGATATTGATATTGTCTTTACAGGTGTTTTTGCCGGTTTTGAAACAGACTTTATAGACACTTATGCCCCTAAAGTTGGAGTTGAAGTAAGCCTTTTAATTATTACAACTAGATTTTCGGTAATAAGCTATTTTCAAAATGGTAATGTGACTATTCGTGGGTTGCCTGAAATTGGAATTGGCATTATAAACAAGGCAACGATTAGTTATGGATATGGTTTTTCTCCACATAAAAATAATTTAAAAAATGTAAGTAACCACCGCCTTAAACTTACAGTTTTTCTATAATTTTCAGCTTTTGTAAAAGTTTACACTTTTTATAAATTGCTTTTCTGCTAAATAGAAAAACGATATCACAACTACTTTCAGGATTTATTTCTTTAAAAATAATCTTGCATAAATTATATATACTAATCTACAAACTAAAAATAATAAAATACCACTGCACGACTCTCACAAAACATATAAAAAATAGTGCGAGTTGTTGTTAACAAAAAGGTCCGAGTGTTTTAGCGCGATAAAAGTCTTTCAGAATTATAAAACATTAATTTTACTAAAAATCTGAATTATAGAAAATAGCAAAACAAACTAGAATTGAAAGTTGACAAAGTCACTTTAAGTAACATTGTTTAAAAAAATCACTAAATTAGTCCCTTATCAAAGCTAGTCAAACTTTGATTATTTCGTTTCTGAATAATAAACTACCAAGGCATATACCTAAAGACCAACAAACAAACAAACAAACAAACAAACAAACAAACACTAAAAAATCACTATGACATTTGAATCAAAAACAACTTTACTTACCGCCTTTACCATTTTGGTCTTTGCGTTTTCATTAAATGCTCAAAACCAAGAAACTGACGGCAGGGAAATTACGTCTTATAATCCCTTTGAAGTTGCTAGTGATTATGCCAATTTTAGTGAATGCACCTCAACTAACACAGCGGAAAAAAGAGCTTGTTTTACAGACAAATTACAAAAGTTTTTTAATAAAAATTTAAAAATGCCTAAAGATTCCATCTCACAAAATTTTGATGGAAAGGTCTATTTTAAATTCTTTACAGATACTAAAGGAAAGCTAGAATCCAAGGAGATTTTTAATACACCTGATAGTAAATTTATTGAAGAAAAAATAGATCTGGTCCTAAAAAAAACACCTTCACTAAAGGTGGTTCAACTAAAGGATACATCTGTTAGTACTGGTTATGTACTTTATGCCAAATTTAGCCCAGGAGAAGATATTAGACTAAGAGTAATAGACATTATCGTAAACAAAGAAAATTTAAAAAAAACAGAGGAAAAAGAAACCAACGATATTACTGGATTTGAGATCATTGAAGATAGACCCATATTTCCTGGGTGTGAAGAAGTAGAGAAAAACAGGCAGAGGTCCTGTTTTGATAATAAGATGAGCAGACACATCAGGAAGAACTTTAGTTTACCTGAAGAAACTGAAGAATTAGGAATAGATGGTAGAATAACCATTATGTTTAACATTGAAAAGGATGGTTATATAAAAAATATCACAACCAGAGGACCGCACCCTTTGCTTGAATTGGAAGGACGAAGAATTATTGCAAAACTACCCCGTATGACTCCTGCTAAGCATAAAGGAAAGCCAGTTAGCGTGCCTTATAGTCTACCCATTACGTTTAAAATTAATTAAAAACCATGCTACAGACAAAAGGTCATCGTATAAACCTAAAAAATGCTCCCTTAAAAAAGTTATAATAAAATCTTGGAATTCAACAATACCTGTTGGGTGCATTTTACTGAGTTTTGTCGTAAAAATGAAAAAGCCTTTGATAGTTCTAAAATGAATTATGAAGTGGCTTTTAATTAAAAAAAACATTAGAAAAATACTTATGATGCTTTACGACTGGTTAAAATATCAATTGATACAGTACCTTATAGTATTCAAAAAGGGAACCGAACATTTGCACTAAAAGTAAGACATCTTGGAATTTCTAAACCAAATCCATACATAACAGAAAGCATCTCGTAATTTATAAAACAGGAAGACAAATTAGATCGAGTATTAAAAAGTTTTGAAATAAATGGAAATTCGGGAGCATAAGATACAGATTGTACAGGCGGATTTACTACCAAAAAAAACACTTATAATTTTCGATAATATAACGAGCGAACATTATAATATAAATGGTAAAAATAAAACAAGTCCCTCCGAAATTTTCATCCACAAACAAGGGAATTGCGAAAAAAAAGGAGAAACTAAAACTATTAAGTCAGTACTTAAATTTATAAATAACGCATACACAGAAAGCACTTTATAACACCAGTCACCTTTGTGCTATCTCAGAATATTATAAATAAATTAAAGACTACCTTAATTTTTATACGCTTAAATGGAAGTCTATTGCCTTTTGAATACCTTTAGATTATAAAACACGTAATATGGTATATTCTGAACAAGACATTTAAAAACGTCCAAAAAACAAAGTCAGACACAAAACAACTTACTCATGCAAAAAAACATTTTATTGCTATTAGTACTATTTCAATTTCAATCTATTTTAGCGCAAAAAACTTTAAAACAGATAATTAATGAAACACCTTTTTCTACAGGCTATTATTCCCCTTTTAGTTATTATGATAGTGCAGGAAAAAAACAAGGCTTTTCTATACAAAACGAAACTAATATTTTAAAAAAATTAAAACTAAAACCCTTAAAACATAGCGAATATTACATTACAGGTAAGTATGAAATAAATAACTTAATTATGCTTTTCTTCTCTGAATATTGGGAAACTGAAGATATTCATTTTGCTATTCTGCTAGACAAATCACTAAACATCATAGATAGAATCGATGAGACATCTTATGATAATGCCGAAGGGTTTTATGGTGTAAACTCTTGGATCGACTATAATATTATAACCATCAATACTCAAAACATATATAATAATCCAGAGTATACAGTGAAAAAATACTCAATTACAAATAAAGGTTTTAAACCTATAAAAGATCAAGTAGTTATAAAAACACCATCAGGAATTAGAATACGTAATAAACCTACAACTCAAAGTGCTTTAGTCGAAAAAGCAGCTAATTTAAAAGTTTTTGATTACTTGTCCATCACTGAAAATATAGATTCCACATCAGTATTTGATAACGGGAAATATCTAAAAAATTTCTGGTTAAAAATTGCAACAAAAGATTCATTACAACAACTAGGATATGTTTTTGGCGCTTTTGCAAAAAGACACATTGAAATCATTACTAACGATTATAATGTGATTATTGATGAAGTCTCAAAAGAAGATTTTATTACGGCAGAACGAAATAAGAAAGACAAACCTAGTTCCAAAAAAGTATCGGACATTAAAGAAATTGAAGCAATTTTAAAAAATCAATTGATTGGAGACACTCATGAAGATGGCTATTACAACATAAAAAATATACTAGCGGATAACGGCAAACAAATAAGCGCTGATCTTGATGAATGTGGAGTAACTGCTTATTATCCAGAGCACCACTATTTGTTGTTAGAATGTGGCCATTCTTCAGATTATTTAATAAACTTAAAAAATGGAGAAGATGATATTAACCGAATAGGAAACCCCGAATACTACACGCCATCTCCACAAAACACGTTTCGATTTAATGGATATTATAGTGGACAAGCAAATGTTCATTTTTTAGAAAAAAACATTATAAATGATGAACCAGAATATATGCTTAACATGTCAAGTATCATAGCGTTAGATTATATTGAAAGTTATTTTTGGATAGATAACACCACGATTTTTCTGAAAATTGAAAAAATACACTATAAAATGCAACTACAAGAACTTTAAACAATTACACTATAATAAACTACAGCTAATCGCGTTGACAGTTACTGCTAAAATAACCGGAGCACACCTCTCATGCCACCGTGCACACTTAATTACATTTGCCCTTTAATCTTTATTGCTACAAGTAATAGAGCACAGGAATATACGCAGAGGTTAGTAAATCACAACAACATAGGCCCTAATAAAAAACACCTCTTTATTTGCATAAAGAGGTGTTTAGTAAAAAAAACGAATGTCCGTTTTATATTATAGTCCTGTTAAAAGTTCAGTAATAGTTTTAGCCATTACAACACCTGGTAATTTTACTGGAGCTGCAACTTCTGCTAAAAATGTTCCTTTAACTTCTCCTGTTTTGTAAGTTGTAAAACCAATACGGTATAAACCAGCAGTTAAAGCTTTTGTAGGATTACCTACTTCACTCTCATATCTTAATAAAGAGTTGTATTTGTTTCCACTTGGTTGCTTAGGCATTTCACTACTATCGTCATTGCTAGCTAATTTAGTCCATGTTGCGCTTTTAGCTGCTTCTTCAGAAATATCTTCTTTTTTGAAAATAGTAGAACGTTCTAAAGTAATGTAAGTATCAAAAAAATCTTCAGAACCTTTATTTGCAGTATAATCTGCAGACTCTATAGCATTTTTTACTTTTGTTTTACCAACTGGAGAAACCATTCTTACTCCTAATTCTGGAGCAACAGCAGGTACCCATAAGTAAATGTAATAGAATTTTTTACCATCTACTACTTCATCTTCATTTCCTGCAGAAGCATATCCTAAATAAGATATAACGTCTGTGTAAGGTACTTTAATTGTTTTTGGTCCAATTTTCTTTTCAATAGAACTTCCAAACTTTTTTAATTTTTGAGCTTCTGCGTTAAATACACAACACAAAGCAAATACTGATGATAATACTAATAATTTAATTTTCATTTTGGTTTAATTGATTTAGTTTATTAATTAACATTCGTTTTTTTAAATATAAAAGTGACAGCTACATCAAGAGTTAGCGTCACGGACTATCTCTTTACATATTTCCTGATGTCATACTTTAAGGGATATTTTATAACAGTAAAAATAGCACTGCAATAATACTCAATAAGATTAGCGCAATTCGTTAAATAAAACTTTTTTTTTCAAAAAAAATTGAAATTTCTTTTTTGCAATTGAAACACCTCATTTTTTTAAAATAAAAATTACTGATCTCTATGCAAATTTATAACAACAATCACTTTTAACACCCCCTTTATTTAGTGAAAACAAACCCCCTGAAAACAGGGATTAAATTGTATTTATTTAATGTCTGTCAAAAACAAAAAAAAATGAATTTCTATCTGGGCAATACCTTCCGTGAATAAGAACTTATCTCGTAAATCCTGTAAACCAATCAAAACGGAAAGTATTAAGTACTTTCCTATTAAAAACACCTCTATATTTACGATAATCATTTTATAAGGTTTACGCTAAAAAAACGACTGACCTCTCTTAAAGATAACCTTGCAACTTTATATTTGCACAAAGCACAACACCTATTACTAACAATGAAGCATTCTAAAATAATACTACCTGTAATTGTACTATCACAGTTTTGTTGCACCTGTCTTTGGTTTGCTGGTAATGGCGTTATAAATGATCTTGTTTTAAATTTTGGTCTTAACCCTAGCGCTTT
This sequence comes from Psychroserpens sp. NJDZ02, assembly GCF_004843725.1. Taxonomy (NCBI): domain Bacteria; kingdom Pseudomonadati; phylum Bacteroidota; class Flavobacteriia; order Flavobacteriales; family Flavobacteriaceae; genus Psychroserpens; species Psychroserpens sp. NJDZ02. The sequence continues at coordinate 593,156 of NZ_CP039451.1, forward strand.
AGGACACTTAACCTCAGCAGTACAATTTGGATTTATTATTGGCACATTACTTTTTGCTATTTTAACGATTGCAGATCGGTATTCGCCTTCAAAAGTCTTTTTTATAAGTGCTTTACTTGGCGCCTTTTTTAACCTCTGTATCATTTGGGATAGCAATAGTCTGATAAGCTTACTTACACTTCGTTTTTTAACTGGTTTTTTTCTTGCTGGAATCTACCCTGTAGGAATGAAAATTGCAACGGACTATTACAACAAAGGTCTAGGAAAATCTCTTGGTTTTCTAGTGGGCGCCTTAGTATTGGGTACCGCCTTCCCACATCTACTAAAAGATCTCACGGCTACCTATCCTTGGAAATCAGTATTAATCACAACATCTACATTAGCCCTTTTTGGCGGTGTATTAATGTTAATTTTTATACCTGATGGTCCTTTCCGTAAGCGCAGTCAGCACACTAATTTAACTGCCTTTTTTAATGTCTTTCAAAAACCAGATTTTAGAGCTGCTGCTTTTGGGTATTTTGGTCACATGTGGGAATTGTATACCTTTTGGGTTTTTGTGCCAATAATATTAAAACAATACACCATAATAAATACAGATACAACCTTTAATATCCCTTTATTATCTTTTATAATAATAGGCTTAGGCGGATTAGCCTGTATCATTAGTGGTTATATCGCACAAAGGATAGGCACAAAAAAAACAGCGTTTATCGCGCTGCTTTTATCGTGTCTCTGTTGTTTAATATCTCCATTAGTGTTTACTACAACTTCAGAGATGTTACTTATTGGTTTTCTTATATTTTGGGGACTGGTAGTTGTTGCTGATTCGCCTTTACTATCTACTTTAGTGGCTCAAAACGCAAGCTCTGAATTAAAAGGAACTGCACTGACTATAGTAAACTGTCTTGGGTTTACTATTACCATAATTAGTATTCAAGTTATGACTTCTTTAGTTGAGTTATCAAACTCCAACAGCATCTATTTTATACTGGCTTTAGGACCTATATTAGGTTTGCTTGCTTTGGGAAGAAAACAAAAAACAACAGCTTTATAATTACTATAGTCTATTCTAATTGAACACTACCCCACCAATCCCTTTACCTCATCAAAATCTAATCCACCATAATTACCACTGCTCATTAATAACAAAGCTTTGTTATCAAATTTTTGAGAGAATAGATAGTTTTAATTCTTTAAAACTTCTCCTTTAATAAAAGGATACAATTCCCTTAAAGAATCCCTTTCCGCTTCAAAAGCTTTTTTATTTAAACATCTATATTTATCATCGTATTCCAACTTAATAGTTTGATGTTGTTGTCTTAATTCTTCAACTACTTTATTATGTGAAGATAACACCCATATATAATCTTGATAAGTTGACTCTTCAGAAATCACGTATTCAATTAAAGTATCCTCAGCAATATTATTTTTTAAAGATTTAATTAACAAATTATTAGACACCTTATATCCATCAATAAAAACACCTTTTCTATTAAGGTTAACCGTTAATTTATTTTTATAATAGTCACTAGTGTCTATTCCTGAAGGTAAAATTGGATTGAATAAAAAAGGAGGCAACTCTTTATAGAAAGTACTATTGGTATTTTTAAAAGCCTCAACATCCCGATTTAATCGATTATAAACATGTTTTTTTTCAAATCGTCGAGAGTAATCATCTTCATTAAAAACCACATAATTCACTATGACTTGTTGTATTGCAAATAAACGTTCTTCAAAAGCTTTTAGTTTCACCAAATTCGTTGTACTATCCGCAAATATATTAACAGCAAGACTTGGAATCAATACTTCTCGCATGCCTTTTTTTTGATCAACTAACTCAGAACGTATTTCATTAATATTTACTAATTTATTTTCATGATTTTTAACAGATAATGTTCCGTCAGGATTATTTATTAAAACATAATTTAAATCATAATAATCTACATGTCGTCTATTTACAGTTTTATAATTTGACTTTGGCAAATTCATATTAGTATAACTTTTTAAACTAAATGCATCTACCGTTTGATAATTGATATTATTAATTTTTGACAATCCAAACGTCAATAAGCAAAAAACAACAAAATGTATAAATAAATATTTATATCTCTTTTTTCCAATCACTTGAAGTAAAACCTTCCATACGTCAAGGTACATGACAATTATTAGAAGTATTAAAGGATAAAACAAATCGATAAACGTAAGAAAATCCGCAAAAAAAAGTCCCATTTCACATATCCAAAATGCAACATTAAAATTTAAAAACACTTGATCATTTAATATTCTTTGGCGTTTATTATTTTTTCTTGAAAATACTTTCTGTGGTCGACTAATAAGAATGCTTAGCATTATTGATTGTCCAAAAATCATAGAAAGCCCAGCAAAGAACAAATTATAAAACGATCTCTTATCTTCACTTAAAATAATAGGCATATAATTTTGAACAGATAATACTCTGTAAAATTCTCTTAGACCATAAAAAAAAGTATAAATTATTACTGCAGAAATTAACCCTATAATTAAGGCAGATATAAATCTTCCCTTAGATACAGACTTCGGAGAAATTGAAGAATCAAAAAATAGTCGTTTAAATTGCATATCACCTTCTTATACCAATAAGTAGGCATTCATACACAAATGTTACAAGCAAAAACCATTTTGTATTTCCTACGAAAGCAGGAATATTTAATTAAGAGTCCTTTTTAAAAGAAATACACTACCCCACCAACCCCTTTACTTCATCAAAATCTAATCCACCATAATTACCACTACTCATTAATAACAAAGCTTTGTTATCAAATTTTTGAGAGAATAGATAGTTTTTAAAATCTTCAGGATTAGTGTAAATAATTAAATCTTCACGTTGGAAAGCCTCTGCTATTTGCTGTTCAGAAACTGAATCTAGTTTTTTAATTTCTACTGCATGCGGACTATAAAAGACAACTGCAACATCTGCAGCATCTAAAGCACCTTTATATTCCTTTAAAAACTCAGCATTTAAACTACTATATGTGTGTAACTCTAGACAAGCCACTAACGTACGATTTTCGTATTGCTCTTTAACCGCATTTGTTGTTGCTTTTACTTTACTTGGCGAATGTGCAAAATCCTTGTAAACGACACTAGTTTTACTTTCCGCAATTTTCTCTAAACGCTTACTCGCACCTTTAAAGGTAGAAATAGCTTCATAAAAATCGTCTTCGTCAATCCCCATGTGTTGGCAAATCCACTTGGCTCCTGCTAAATTGTTTAAATTATGTTTTCCAAACACTTCTATTGGCATTGGTCCTTCTGGAGTTTCTAATAGTGTTTCACCATTATCAACTGTATATTCTGGAGTATTATATGCAATCTTACGTATTGGGTTTTCTGAAGCTTCCACCACACGTTTTACCTCAGCATCTTCTTCGTTATAATTAATACTTCCGCCTTTAACAATGCTATCTACAAATATGCTAAACTGTTCTACATAGTTTTCATACGTTGGAAATACATTAATATGATCCCAGGCAATCCCACTTAATAATGCAATATTTGGTTTGTATAAATGAAACTTTGGGCGTCTATCAATCGGACTACTTAGATACTCGTCGCCCTCTAAAACTATAAAATCATTATCATCAGTTAGTTTAACCATAACGTCAAACCCTTCTAATTGTGCCCCTACCATATAATCAACATCACGATCATGATAATGCATCACATGTAATATCATTGAAGTAATGGTTGTTTTACCGTGACTTCCACCAATGACAACTCTAGTTTTATGTTTTGATTGCTCGTATAAAAACTCAGGGTAACTATAAATTTTCAAGCCTAACTCCTGTGCTTTTAATAATTCAGGGTTATCAGCTTTGGCATGCATCCCTAAAACAATAGCGTCTAAATTAGCATTGATTTTTTCAGGAAACCAACCAAATGTTTCAGGAAGCAATCCTTTGGCGTCAAGTCTTGATTTTGAAGGCTCAAAAATAGTATCGTCACTTCCTGTAACTTGATATCCTTTGTTATGTAATGCTAGTGCTAAATTGTGCATGGCAGATCCACCAATAGCTATAAAATGTACGTTCATAGAGTTTTTATAAATAAAAAGTAAAGATAAGTATTGGATTTAATTTTGACATGGATTTAACCAATAAATAAGTCAAATATCACAAGAGCACCACGGGTTTCTATTAGGATGACACACTACTAATTGATAATACAAAACGCTGGTGACTGACCACTAAATATCGTCTTTAAAATCTTGAAACACGTCGATGTTTGGCAATTCAGCTATAGCTGAATTAATAAATTTTAACGCCTTAGTCTTATCACTTTTATGCTTATAGATTTGTGCTAAACGGTAATTAGCCCACGCTTTTGGCACGCCATCTTTAGCCGAATAATTATTAATATACGTCACTAAACAGCGCTCACCTTTATCCAACTGTACATTATAATCAGCGCACACTTTTCCTATTTGATAATGTAAACTGTTACGCTCATGCTTTACCTGTGCTGCTTCTATATTAGAGACTGCTTTTTCTGGTTGCTTTTCTTTTTCATATAAAGCAGTAAGCTTTTCATAACATGTCAAAGACCCTCCTACTTTAATGGCTTTTAGGTAATACTCTTCTGCTAATTCTGGTTCGTCATCATATTCGTAAATATAACCTTTAGCCAAGTAGCCATCTACTTTAGACAAATTTTCTAACTGATTAGCATACTTTAAAGAGGTCTTTTTACTTCCACCAATAATACCTGGTAATTGCATATACAACTCCACTAAAGCCCAACGTGCCTCAATATGACTTGCATCCAATTCCGCTGCTTTTAAAAAAGACGATTTAACATCTCCAATAATTCCTAAAGCGGATATTTTATTAACCGATAAGGCTTTCATCCCTAAAGCACCACCAACTTTATAGTGATAATTTGCAGACTTTGGCTTAGCTGCAATAAGCTTTTTATATTCTGTCGCTGCTTCATCCCATTTTTTTTGATGTCCATACGCATCACCAAGCAACTCTATAGCTTGTAAATTATCTTCATGATACTTAACGTAAGCTAATAATTCTTTCTCAGCTTTCAAAAATTGCTTGTTAGCGATATAAGTTTCTCCCTTTTCTATGGACGTTTGAGCAAAAATCACAATAGGAAATAGTAAGGCGACTAAAAATGTTTTCATGTGTTTATAGGTCTTGTTGTTCGCTATTAATTACGGTATTGAAAGATAGGCTTTTTAGCATACGCTTTAATAATTGAATAGTAAAGGTTTACAAAAATAGTATTCTCTTGGTATTGTTTTTGTTTAAATTGTTAAATATTATTTAACTTTAAATTTATAACACGTCACTCATTGAAACGTTTACTTTACGCATTTATGTTACAGCAAACTTAAAAACTAAAGTATCTTGTTTAAAAATTAATAAAATGAAGCATCTTTCAACATATTTAATGATTTTACTATTCTCTACCACCTATTCTCAAACCAACAAGTATTCCAAACTTTGGACTCAAGTAGAAACGCACGAAATTAATGGTTTACCTAAAAGCGCACTTGAAGTTATTGCAGCGATAGAAACCAAAGCTATTGCTGAAAACGATACAGACCAACGTATAAAAGTTTTACTATTTAAAAGTAAATTTGCTTTATTATTAGAAGAAGATGCACAATTAAATATAGTCAACAGCTTTAAAGCCGAAATAGCTAAAAGTCAAGCACCAACTAAAAATGTGCTAGAAAATATGTTAGCTACTTTGTATTGGCAGTACTTTCAACAAAATAGATATCAGTTTTACAGACGGACTAAAACAGAAGACAAAGCAGACGCTATTGATTTTAGAACTTGGGATTTAGAAACCTTATTCACCGAAATCCAAACACTTTATGACCACTCGTTACGCAATGGCTTAATTTTACAACAAACGGACATTAGCCAATTTAGTGCTATTATAGCCAAAGGGAAAGATTCTGAAGTTTACAGACCCACGTTATTTGATTTTTTAAATCATAATGCCTTAACCTTTTATAAAACACCTGAAAACCAAATCAAAAAACCAGCTTATAAATTTCTAATTGACAATGCGGACTATTTAGCGGACTCAAAAACCTTTTCTAGAACAACTATTACCTCTAAAGATTCGACGTCATTACAATTACAAGCCTTAAAAATCTATCAGAATTTAATTAAATTTCATCTAAAAGATAAAAACCCATACGCTTTAACCGAAGTTAATATAGACCGTTTAGAGTATGTATACAATCATGCGACTTTAAACAACAAAGAGACGATCTATTTAAACACACTTAAAGCTGCAGCTGAAAAATATAAAACACACCAAGTCTCTGCACTTTACAATTTTAAAATAGCCACGCTATACAATGTACAAGGTAATGGTTATAATAAAGAAACTAATCCAGAGCTTCAATATAAAATCAAGGAAGCGTTAACATTAAGCAAACAAGTTATTACCACTTTTCCAGATAGTAAAGGTGCTAGTTTATGCAAAATTTTACAGTCACAAATACAGCAACCCTTATTAAATATTACTGCAGAACAGTTTGTGTCAATCAATACGCATTCGCGTTTTTTAATTAGTTATAAAAACATCCAAAATTTAAACTTTCAAGCTTTTAAACTAACTAGAAAACAACGTGATGCTTATTCAAAACTGTACAAGGAAGACGAAAAAACAACATTTATTAGTAAACTTAAAGTTGAAAAAACATGGGAGTCAACTTTAAAAAGCGAATCCGATTACCAACAACACACCACAGAAACTTTAGTCCCAAAATTAGATAATGGTCTATATTTGATTCTTGGAAAATCGAAGGACCTAAGAGACAACTTTTTCGCAACCACATTAACACAAGTTACAGACATTGCTATTGTGGATTTTGAAGATCAAAATCAAGAATTCTACCAAGTTATTGATCGTAATAACGGACAACCTTTAGCAAATATCAAAGTAGATATTGAACATACCAGCCGTAATGACGTCTTAAAAACCACAAGTCAAACAACAAATGCAGAAGGTCTTATTACATTGAACAAAAGCACAAATTACAACCGTAACAATGTTAACTTTACTATTAAGACCAAATCAGACACTGCTTATTTTGGCAATTATTATATTAATAATTACTACAAAAACCACGCTAATAACGATGCCAATTATCAAGCTTTTATTTTTACAGACCGCAGTATTTACAGACCGTCACAACCCGTTTATTTTAAAGCCATCGCTTTAAAAAATAAAAACAATAAAACCGAAGTTATTACTAATAAAAAAGTTACCGTTGTATTATACAATGTTAATGGCGAAAAAGTAAGTGATCTAGACCTTGTAACTAATGATTTTGGTTCGATTTCTGGGGAATTTATTTTACCAAACGATGGACTGACTGGTAATTATAGCATTACTATTAGTGATAATAAGATTTATGGAAACACTAGTATTTCTGTTGAAGAATATAAGCGTCCTAAATTCGAAACTAAGTTCAATCCCATTACCGAAACTATAAAGGTTAACGATAGTATTACTGTAACAGGAGAAGCTATCGCATTTGCTGGAAGTAAAATTACGGATGCCAAAGTAATCTATCGTGTGGTTAGAAACGTACAATACCCTGCATGGTACAGATGGTATAGACCAAATTACAATAGTGACGCGCAAGAAATAACACATGGAGAAACGACTACAGATGCCAATGGGAATTATGATATCGTTTTTAAAGCAATACCTGATGAAAAAGTAGACCAATCAGGCTTACCTGTTTTTAGTTATGAAGTCACTGCAGATGTCACAGATATTAACGGAGAAACGAGAAGCACCTCAACTATTGTAAAAGTGGGATACCATGCTTTAACAGCCTCTATTGGTATTAGTCCCGTTATTGATAAATCTAAAAAAGATAATCAAATTACTATTACAACACAAAATCTAAATGGTCAATTTGTAGCGGCAAAAGGAACGTTAAAAATTTATAAATTACAAGCTCCAAGCACGGTCCTAAGAACACGTCCTTGGACAGCCCCAGATTATCCTGGTTTTACAGAAGCTGCTTTTAAAAACTATTTTCCGCATGACGCTTACACGAATGAAGACAATCTCGAAAATTGGACAAAAGGGGACTTAGTATTAAGTAAAACCTTTGATACCGAAAAATCTAAAACTATTGATTTAAAAAATATTAAAAAATGGTTATCGGGTGCTTATTTTATTGAGCTAAACACAAAAGACAAGTTTGGCCAAGACGTAAAAGATGAAGTTAAAACAACCTTATATGCTGATAAAGACAAAACGTTAGCAGACCAGCAATTATTATCTGTAACTACTGACAAAACCAATTATCAGATTGGTGATAACCTGATACTAACTTTAGCCAGTGCTGCCAAAAACACAACTGTTACTGTTAGTGTAGAGCGTGAGTTTCAAATCAAAAAAAATTATGTTATTCAATTAAATAACAATAAAAAGACCATAAGTATTCCTATTGAAAAAAACGATTTAGGAGGTTTTGGGATTCATTACAGTACAGCAGCTTTTAATAGCTATGAAGGTGGTAGTATGACTATAAATGTACCCTATCCTAAAACAGAATTAGAAATTGAAAGCTTAACTTTTAGAGATAAACTAAAACCAGGGACAGATGAAACTTGGTGTTTTAAAATAAAAGGCGCTAAAGGCGAAAAAATAGCATCCGAAGTATTAGCTAGTATGTACGATGCGTCTTTAGACCAATTCAAACCACACAACTGGAACTACTCCAACTTTACACCAAGAAGTTACTACGCATCTTACAGACATGGTAATGGTAATAGTTTTGCAACCACCGCTTTTAACATTACTAATCCTTATTATTTTGAGCGTTATATTAACTTAAAAAGTTTTGATCAATTTAATTGGTTTGGCTTTACCATTAATAATAACCGTTGGGTCTACAATCAGTATTTAAATAAACTGAGAATTGATCGCGTTGTAACGTCTTATGATAGTACAATTAAAAAAGGATTTGTGGCAGGAACTGTTAACGACGAAAATGGAACACCTCTTCCTAGTGCTACAATACAAGTAAAAGGAACAGATACAGGAACAAGTACTGACTTTGATGGAAAGTACGTCATTAAAGTAAAACAAGGCGATATATTAATTTTTAATTATGTCGGTTATTCAGTTATCGAAAAAACTGTTGGGTCTGACAATGTTATTAATATATCTCTTAATCCAGATAATGCTTTAGAGGAAGTTGTAGTGACTGGGTATGGCTCTACATTAAAAAGGAAATCTTCTAGAATGTTGAGTGCCCCCCCAGCGGTAATGGAGTCAGAAGACGCAATGATGGAGGCAGACAACAAGCTTGAAGGTCGAGCATCCGGTTTAAGTATTACAAATGGAAATGGTAAATCTGTAAAAGATGAATTTATTAAAATCCGAGGCGCTGCAAGTATAAATGGTAACAACACCCCTCTATACGTAATCGATGGTGTGATTTTTAATGGAGATGTTTCTAATTTAAATACAGACGATATACTACAAATGTCAATCCTAAAAGGAACAGAAGCAAGCGCTTTATACGGAAGCAAAGGTGCTAACGGAGTGGTAATAATCACCACAAAAAATGGAGCAAAAGAAGAGTTTTCTGATGTAAAAGCAAGAACCAATTTACAAGAAACTGCCTTTTTCTTTCCGCAATTAGCCACAGATACAGAGGGCAATGTATCGTTTAACTTTACAACTCCTGAAGCTTTGACTAGATGGAATCTTAATTTGTTTGCCCATGATAAGCAAGGTAATTATGCTAAAAAAACTTTGCAAACAGTCACACAAAAAGACTTGATGGTCTTACCTAATGTGCCACGTTTTTTACGTCAAGGGGATCAAATTCAGATTAGCACTAAAATTTCTAATCTTAGTACAAAAGATTTAAGTGGTACGGCAGTGCTTCAGTTATTTGATGCATTGACCGGGAAATCTATAGATTCGGAATTAGCCAATGCTTTAAATCAGCAATCCTTTTCCGCGAAAGCGAAAGGCAACACACAAGTCACATGGACGCTATCTATCCCGGATAACGTGAGTGCTGTACAGTATAAAATATTAGCCAAATCCGGCGATTTTAGTGATGGCGAACAAAATGCTTTACCAGTTTTAACTAACCGCATGTTAGTAACAGAAACCCTACCCATGTGGATTAGAAGTAACGAAAGTAGAACCTTTACTTTAGATAAATTAAAGACAAACACGTCTACTACTTTAAAGCACCACAAATTAACGTTGGAAATGACTAATAATCCGGCTTGGTATGCAGTACAAGCGTTACCCTACTTAATGGAATATCCATATGAATGTAACGAACAGACGTTTAGTAGATTTTACGCGAATGCTTTAGCTAGTCATATTGTAAATAGCAATCCCCGTATTAAAGAGGTGTTTAGCCAATGGAAAAACACAGATGCGTTATTAAGTAACCTTGAAAAAAATCAAGAATTAAAATCTATTTTAATTCAGGAAACACCATGGTTACGCGATGCACAGTCAGAAACGGAACAGAAAAAACGTATTGCTTTATTATTCGATTTAAATAAAATGAATAATGAATTAACACGCGCCAAGAAAAAACTACGTAACAACCAAATGAGCAATGGGGGTTGGTCTTGGTTTGGAGACTACCGCGTTAACCGTTACATCACACAACATATTATTACAGGTTTTGGTCATCTTAAAAAACTAAATGTGGTTAGCGATAAAGATGAAGACATTACTGATATGGTTGAAAATGCTTTAAAATATTTAGATGCGGCATTTGAAAAAGAATATAACGACTTAGCAAAGTATACTAACAAAATAGATTATACCAAAGATCATTTAAATTATACGCAGTTACATTATTTATACATGCGAAGCTTTTTCCCGGAATATAAATTAACTAAAAAGCAAGAAGACATACACCAATATTACTTGTCTCAGATTAGAAACTACTGGTTAAAACGCCCTTTATATGCTAAAGGAATGATGGCTTTAATTATGAATAGAAACGAAGACAAAACAACATCTAATGCCATTTTAAAGTCTGTTAAAGAGAATAGTATTACGTCTGACGAGTTAGGTATGTATTGGAAAGAAAACACCAACTCGTATTATTGGTATCAAGCCTCTATTGAAACACAAGCGTTGATGATTGAAGCGTTTGCGGAAATAGACCTTATTAGTACTGATGTCAAACTAAGTACTATCGAAACGCAAGCAGAACAAACAAAAACCATTGATAATCTTAAGATCTGGTTACTTAAAAATAAGCAGACCAACCGATGGAAAACAACTAAAGCCACTACCGATGCAGTTTATGCTTTACTATTACAAGGTAATGATTGGTTAAGTGTTACTGATATGGTAGATGTGGTTTTAGGTGGTAAAAAAATAACACCTACTACTTTAGAAAATGTAAAAGTTGAAGCTGGTACTGGTTACTACAAAACGTCTTGGTCCGGAGCTGAAATTACACCAAAAATGGCAGATGTCAAACTGACTAAAAAAGGAGACGGTATTGCTTGGGGAAGTTTATACTGGCAATATTTTGAAGATTTAGATAAAATAACGCCTGCTGAAACGCCTTTAAAACTGAAAAAGCAATTGTATTTAAAAACCAACACGGATACTGGTGAGGTTATTACTGCAATCACTAAAGACACCAAACTTAAGGTTGGCGATTTAATAAGAGTCCGTATAGAATTGCGAAGCGATCGCGCTATGGAATTTGTACATATGAAAGATATGCGCGCTGCAGGATTAGAACCGGTAAATGTATTAAGTAAATACAAGTATCAAGATGGTTTAGGGTATTACGAAGCTACTAAGGATGCTTCAACTAACTTCTTTTTTGACTATTTACCAAAAGGTATTTATGTCTTTGAATATGATTTACGTGTTAACAATGCTGGTAATATGAGTAATGGTATTACAACCATACAAAGTATGTATGCACCAGAATTTAGCAGTCATAGTGAAGGTGTGCGTATTGAAGTAGAGTAATTAATACGTCATCAAAAACTTAACTGATCTTTAAATATATAGGACTGTCTTCTTGAGATTTCAATTTCTTCTCCAGAATTCAGTTCTATTTTTAGTTTCCCATTAAACCAAGAGACTACTTTTTTAACATGATTAATATTAATAATCTGTTGTCTGTTAGCTCTAAAGAAAATATCTGAAGGCAGTTTCTCTTCAATTTGAGCAAGTGATTTATAAATTAATGGTTTGTTACCTTCAAAAAAGACTCGGGTGTAATTACCAACAATTTCGAATAAAGAAATGTCTTGCACTTTTACCAACCAACATTTTTCGCCATCCTTGATAAAAATCTTTTTATCTAAACTCAAACCCGCTTCTTTGGTTTCTGTTTTTGGAGCGTCATGACTTTGTTCCAAGACTTTTGTTATTGTTGCAGAAAAGCGTTTTTGATTGATGGGTTTTAATAAATAATCAAACGCATTATACTCAAACGACTTAATAGCATATTGGTCAAAAGCGGTTGTAAAAATAGTAGTTGGTACTTCGTCTAACATTTCTAAAAGCTCAAACCCGTCTTTTTCCGGCATATTAATGTCTAAAAAAAGTAAGTCTGGATTAATTTCATTTATAAGCTTAAACCCCTCGTCTACGTTTTCAGCTTCGCCAATAAGCTCAATTTCTTTATGTGCTTTTAAAAGCTCTTTTAATTCGTTTCTAGCCAATCTAGAATCTTCAACAATAACTGCTTTTAATATTTTCATAATAATGGCATTTTAATAGTGGCAACCACTTGGTTATCTATTTCGTTTAAAGAAAATGTCGCCTTTTTATCATACAATAATTCCAAACGTCTTTTAATATTTTTTAAACCTAATTTGGTTGAGTCTTCGTGGGTTTGTAATGTCCCAGAATTAGATACCTCAATTTGCAATTGGTTATCCTTTATAGTTGTAGATAAACATACTTGTCCTCCTTTTTTTAAATTTGAAATACCATGCTTAAGTGCATTTTCTACCAACATCTGAATAATCATTGGTGGGATTTGCTTATTTAAAGAAGCCTCGTCAATATTAGTTGTAAACTGCAAACGATCTTCAAACTGAATTTTAGAAATTTCGATATAACTTTCTACCATCTCTAGTTCGTCTTCTAACAAGATGGCATTTTCTTCACTTTTGGTTAATGAATACCTTAAGGTTTCAGACAAATTGGTTAGCATATTTCTTGCTCTATCAACATCTTCTAACATTAATCCACGAATATTATTTAAGCTATTAAACATAAAATGTGGGTTAATTTGACCTTTTAAAGTATTAAGCTGAGATTCTTTTAAACTAGTCTCCAATTCCAAACGTTTTTCTCTTGTTATATTAAGCTGCATTAATCCTTTGATAGCGACATAAAATACAGTCCAAACCATAAAGTAAATACCGTAATTTAAAAACAAAATAATATGATTTTTTAAACTTTGAGAAGCATGATTTAAAACATCTACCCGATCATACAAAAAAGTATAAGTCAACCTGATATAAATGGTATACGACAGGATTAAAAGTGCACTAGCTAAAAACAAAAGCCCCATAATTTTAAAACCATCGATTACTTTTAGCGCATCAAATTCTAAATATTTATTTATAAATTTTTTAAGCAAATGTGTTATTAAGATAGATAAAATTGCTAGTGCTACAAAATCTAAGAGTAATTGCCAGATCTCTAATTTAAATTCGTTACCTGAAATCCAATAAGAGAAAGCAGCAACTCCGCTTAATAAAGACCAGATTATGACTTGCAGTGACCAGTAGTAAATTGCTTTAGTTTTCATTAATTTTCTATTAGGTTACAGTTATCTATTATAAAACGCTGGTCTTGACCATTAAAATTTTTAACTATAAATTGAAAGTTATAATCTTCACATATACGCGCTTTAACTAAGAGTCTAATTACTTCCAATTTTAAATCGGATATAGAAGGATAATCACAGTTTGACAATATAAACATGAAAGCATTGGTATGTTTTTTCATTTTTTCTTGATCAACAAGCATTGATTCTTTTAATTGTAACTGTATACTTTCAACTATTGTACACTTACATTGCTTTTTAATCGTGTTTTCAATTATGGCAGAGGTATAACCTTTACCCATACCCAAAGTAAAGATACCTGCAAAAAAGAGTCCCAATAAAAATAGAGCAAATACAGTGATTAAGAGAAATACGCGTTTAGAATTTATTTTCTTCATTAACTTTACAACTTATCATATTAAGCAATCGTAATATATTACTATTCTACTACTACTGAAACTTATTTTTTAATGTAATTTCCAATAATTCTATATTACTATCTACTTTCTTAAAAGCTAAAAAACCTAAAAAGGAAACTAAAGCTAAACTAATTATGCAAACTGAAATCACAACAGTTATAGACGCATATCTTAATGCAAAAGGCACCAAAGTTACCATGTAGAAAGCCATAACAGGCATTTCATATTTTTCACGTTTTAATATGTATTGTTTAAATTTTAAAACACTACTATTTAAAGAGGTTTGTGTATATGATTTTTGTTTTATATTATTTGTTTGCAAATATTTAATGGTATAAATTATTTGTGCCAATGCCCCCAATAGTAATGGGATTGCCTGCTCTAAATTATTTCGAGATATAAAAGCAGCCCCTACTGAGAATACAGCTAAAATTATAGAAGATACTTCTGCCATTTTTGAGCCATTTAATAATGCTTTGAAATTTTTTAATTGGTCTTGAAAAAGGTCTGTTGTTGTTATTGTTGTCATGGTGTATTGGTTTTAGGTTAATTACTGGTTTTAATTTAAAACGACTTCAATGATTAATTGAACGACTGCTTTTACTAAATTGATCATAACATTGTTGTTTTTGATTGATAATTACTGCTCGTTTTGTATTGATGGTATAAAAATACAACCACATTAGGTATTTAAAAGTGATAATATGACGAGTGGTAAATAGATTATGCTAAACGGAAATAGGACGTTTTTAGTCATAAAAAAACCTTTTAAGATTACTCTTAAAAGGTTTTTTACTAACTAAATGGATTGGTTGGTTTTAGTTGTTTCTGTGCTTAATATTTTCTCTATTTACCGTAATATGTAATTATATAAAATTTTCTAGTTCTTTACTCATAGTCATTTCTAGCTCTAAAATCTCTTTATCTGATTTTTTATAAGCTAAGTTACCTAAAAAGCCAACAACAGCTATATAAAGAACAACACCTAAAATACCATAGACATTTGAACTAAAATAAGTCGCTGAAAAAGGAATTAGAGTTAACATCCAAAAAGCAATAAAATACATTTCATATTTTTTACGTCTAGACATATAAGTCTTAAGTTTTGTAATACTTGCCAATAAGAACATTTGTGTATAGGATTTTTGTCTTATATCTTTTAGAGACATAAATTTATCTATAAAAAAGATTATAGCTAAAGCCCCCATTAATAATAGCATTACAGATAGGTTATTATCTCTAGATTTAAATGCTAACGCTAATGAAATAGTTACCAAAACAATTGATGATAGTTTTGCCAGTTTAGCTCCTATAAGTAGCTTTTTAAATTTTGATAATTGTTGTTTAAATGTGTCTGTTCTGTTTGTTTTTGATGTTGTCATGGTGTATTGATTTTTGGTTAATTATTGGTTTTAATTTAAAACGACGTCAATGATTAATTGAACGACTGCTTTTACTAAATTGATCATAACACTGTTGTTTTTGATTGATAATTACTACTCGCTTTGTATTGATAGTATAAATATACAGCCACATTAGGCATTTAAAAGTGATAATATGACGAGTGGTAAATAGATTATGCTAAACGGAAACAAAAGGTTTTAAGTCATAAAAAAACCTTTTAAGATTACGCTTAAAAGGCTTTTTACTAACTAAATGGATTGGTTGGTTTTGATTGGTTTTGGCTGGTTTACTTTAAATGTTGTGCAAAAAAACCTAACATCGCTTTGTACAATGCTACTCTATTTTCTTCATGAGAAAATCCATGTCCTTCATCGTACTTTACCATATAAGGCACCTCTATATTTCTTGCTCTCATGCTCTTTACAACTTGATCAGATTCGTCTATATTAACTCTTGGATCATTAGCACCTTGAATTACAAATAATGGTTTAGTAATTTTATCGACGTGTAAAGCAGGAGATACTTCTGTCATAATCTTTTGATCATTTTCATCCTCAGTATTATACCACTGCTCATTAAATTGTGGCATGTAAGGTTTCCAATATTCTGGAAAAGACTCAAAAAAGGTAAACAGATTACTAACACCTACATAATCTATCCCACAAGTATATAAATCTGGAGTTTTAACAAGGCTACCTAAAGTTGCCAGTCCGCCGTAACTTGCGCCATAAATAGCCGTTTTATTTCCATCAATAAAATCTAAGGTTTTAGCATAAGCTACAGCATCCTCTAAATCGTTAAGCATTTTTCTCCCAATTTGCTTATTCCCTTTTAAAAAGAATTCTTTTCCATAACCACCAGACCCTCTATAATTAACCTGTAAAGTAGCATACCCTCTACTTGCAAACAATTGCGTTTCTGGATTAAAACCCCAATAGTCTCTAACACCATAAGGTCCACCGTGAGGATTTACAATTAATGGCACTCTTTGTCCCTTTTTAATAGTATTTGGTATTGTGATGTAACCATAGACTTTTAAACCATCTCGAGATATAAAGTTAATAGGTCTCATTTCTGCCATGTCTTCCTCATGTAATTGTGGCATTAAATCCAATAGTTTTGTAAACGTGTCACTTTTCACATCATAAGTATAGTAAGTCCCATATAACTTATCCGTCTGTATAATTACTAAGTATTTATCCTCGTCTTCCGTTTTATCTACAATAGAAAACACTTTATCTCCAAACTCTTTTTTGAATTTTTTATCTAACTTTTTGTAATAATCACTTACCGGTACAATGTGTGTTTTTTCTCCTGTATAAAAATAGTAATCCACTTCATATCCTCTCTTTTTAGAACGACTAACACCACCTACATCAAACGTAGGATTACTGTATACCTTTTCTATAATTTCTTTTTTTGCTAAATCGTATAAAACCAATTCGCTTGTATTACTCTCTAAATTAGTTAACACAAAAGCATCATGCTTATAAGCTGTATTATAATTAAAAGCTACGATAGAAAAAGAATCTTTCCAATTAGTAGTAACCACCTCTTTAAAAGGTTGATCGGCGTCTGTTCTGTAATTTAACACGTACTCTACTCCATTTTGTTGTTTTGTATAACCTCTTAAATTTCCATCTTTATCAAATTCATAACCCGCAATAGGTGAAGATGCATCTTTATTTTCAAACAGTTTTTCCATATCTCCCGTTACAATATTGATTTTGTAAGGCTCAAATATTTGTTTATTATCTTTATTCATCATAATAATAACATGATCTGGTTGATCCTCTAACAGGTTCGAAAAATTAACTTGTACATCATCAAATGGTGTTAATGCTTTTGGATTACTTCCATCAATATTAGCAGCAAACAGTTGATAGTTTTCGTTACCGCCATTATCTTTTACATAAACTAATCTATTATCATTAGCCCAGCCATAACCTCTAATTAACTCCTCACCTTCTTCTATAGCACGTGTCACCTTATCTGTTTTTGTATTTTTCACATATACATGATTTTTTCCACTAGCATCTTTCTCTCTATACGAAAAGTAATTTCCTTTAGGCGAAAATTGAAAAGAGCTAGTTGCTGGATCTTCAAAATAATCTTCAGCAGAATATTTATATGTTCCGTTATCAAAAGCAGACAACTTATCTAAAGCATCTTTAGATGATGGCAAGGAAACATCCCCCGGTTTGGTTTTTATGGTTTTTGTTAGATTTAAAGGAAACTCCATGCCTCCTTGATAAAATATTCCAGTAATAGCTTCTTTATCTAAAACACCAACATATTTAATACCGCCTTGCGTAAAATTGATGCTTAATTGGTTGTTTTCAAAAAGGGTTTTATCCATAGGAATCCCTGTTGCACCCTGAGAAGGACTATCCATTGTAGATGACAAAACACCACTATCGTTTTTTACATTAAATAATAAAGGTATGTCTTGACCTTGCGCGGTCAATGTTCCTTTCCAAGATCCAGAAATATCTTGAGCAAATGTGCTAATGGATAGCAGCAAAGCTAAAATACTTAATACTAATTTTGTGTTTGGTTTTTTCATGATGGTTTATTATTATTATTATTATTATTAGTAGTTACCTAATTAGTAATCAATTACACTTAATTGTTACATTTGTTTTTATAAAGATATATCTATAATCTGTTTTTAAAATTGAAATTATGATAAGCGGTCAACTAATAATGATAAACGGAAATAGCAATTAACACCATTAATATGAAAACTTTAAAAAAAGCATTACCCTTATTAGTTGTGTTTATTTGCACAATATCTTTTGCGCAAACTGAAAAACCCCAAACCCCAAAAGGCCCCTTTGATTATATAATAGAAGACGTCTCGTTTATAAATAAAGACGTCGACAGTATTACATTAGCTGGCACATTAACATTACCAAAAAATATAAAACAACCGCCTGTTGCTATTTTAATAAATGGGTCTGGTGCGCATGATAGAGATTGCACGATGATGGATCATAAATCCTTTTGGGTTATTGCGGACTACCTGACCAATAATGGTATCGCGGTGTTACGTTTTGACGAACGTGGTACTGCTAAGTCCGAAGGTGATTTTAGTAAAGCAACCACTTTTGATTTAGCAAAAGATGTTGAAGCCGGAATTAGCTATTTACAAACTAGAAAAGATATTGATTCGTCTAAAATTGGATTAATTGGTCATAGCGAAGGTGGGCTAATAGCACCTATCGTCGCGTCTACAAATCCTAATGTTGCCTACGTAATAATGCTTGCCGGACCTGGAGTTAATGGTCAAAAAATATTACAATCGCAAAGTAAAAAGATAGCCAAATTACAAGGAGTGACAGACGAAGGTATTGCTTTTAATAACGAATTAACCACTATTGTATACCAAGCTATGTTTTCTGAAACTGAAGTTGAAAAACAAAAATCAGCTATCGAAAATGCTTTAAAAGAATTTAAAGTCAAATTAGAAACTGAAGACAGTCCTTTTAAAGTATATGTTAATGATTATACTATTAATCAATTAAAAACACAACTCTCTAATCCCTGGTTACAGGCTTTTATAAAACTAGATCCTAAACCTTATTTAGAGAAAACCAATTGTCCGATTCTTGTTTTAAACGGATCAAAAGATGTACAAGTGTTACCTGAAATTAATTTACCTGAAATTGAAAAACATCTTAAAACTGCGAATAATAAGGATGTTACTATAAAACAATTGGAAGGATACAATCACTTGTTTCAAACCGCTAAAACGGGACTTTTAAATGAATATTTTACAAATGAAGAAACCTTCTCTCCTAACGTTTTAAAAATAATGTCCGATTGGATTAATGCTCGATTTTAGTATAAGTAGTAATATTACGTGAGGTTGATGTGTCGTAACACAGAATGTTAAAAATATTATATAAAAAAAGCTTCCCAATAGGAAGCTTTTTTTTATATAATATTTGAATACTTAATTCAACATTTTCCAAAGCGAATCTTTCAACTCGGTTAACCCCTGTTGTGCAACACTAGATATAAACTGATAAGGTATTGGTAATACTTTATCTAATTCTTCTTTCATTTCAGCTTTAAGTTCATCATCCAACATGTCTGACTTTGAGATAGCAATCATGCGATCTTTGTCTAACATTTCTGGATTATAACGTCTTAATTCATCTAACAAGATCTCATACTGTGCATTAATATCTGGCGCATCTGCTGGTATTAAGAATAGTAAAATCGAATTACGTTCTATATGACGTAAAAAATAATACCCTAATCCTTTTCCTTCCGCCGCACCTTCAATAATACCTGGTATATCAGCCATTACAAAAGTTTGAAAATCTCTGTATTCTACAATACCTAAATTTGGCTTAAGCGTCGTAAACTCGTAATCTGCAATTTTCGGTTTTGCTGAGGTCACCACAGATAAAAGTGTAGATTTTCCTGCATTAGGGAAACCAACTAATCCAACATCTGCCAAAACTTTAAGTTCTAAAGTAATAAAATGCTCTACCAAAGGCAAACCTGGTTGTGCATAACGTGGCGTTTGGTTTGTCGAACTTCTAAAATTCCAGTTTCCTAGACCTCCTTTTCCACCTTCTGCAACGATAACCTCTTCCCCTTCATCAGTAATTTCAAAAAGAATTTCGTCCGTCTCAGTATCTCTTACAACAGTACCTAAAGGCACGTCCATGTACATATCTTCTCCATCAGCTCCAGAACTTCTACTTTTACTTCCGTGTCCACCGTGTCCAGCTTTGACGTGTCGCTTAAATTTAAGATGTAATAGTGTCCAAAGATTAGAGTTCCCTCTTAAAATAACGTGTCCTCCACGTCCACCATCTCCTCCATCTGGTCCTCCTTTTGTAATAAATTTTTCGCGGTGTAAATGCACAGATCCTTTTCCTCCGTTCCCAGAAGAGACGTGCATTTTTACGTAGTCTACAAAATTTCCCTCAGTCATAATTTATTTAAAAAATTAAAACGTTATCAGTTAAAAGCTTTCACTAATACTTCAATAACTCAAACCTATTGGTTTGTATTACAATTTGTCAATTACAGTATTTAAACGTTTAGTAATATCTGTAATAGATCCTATTCCATCCACTCCAAAATATTTATTTTGAGCTGCGTAATAGTCTTTTAAAATAGCCGTTTCGCTATAATATACTTTAATTCTGTTTCTGATAATAGACTCGTCAGAATCATCTTTTCTTCCACTAGTTTTACCACGCTCTAATAAACGTTGTACCAAGACCTCATCTTCAACTTCTAGAGCAACCATTGCGCTAACTTCAGAATCTCTTGCATCCATTATCTTGTCTAAAGCTACAGCTTGTGCTTCATTTCTTGGAAAACCATCAAAAATAAATCCATTTGCTCCTGCATTTCTGTCCACTTCTGCTTCTAACATATCTATAGTCACTTGGTCTGGCACTAAATGCCCCTTATCCATGTATGATTTTGCTAATGTCCCTAAAGCCGTTTCGTTTTTGATATTATATCTAAACACATCTCCTGTAGAGATATGTACTAGATTATATTTCTCTTTTAAAAAATTAGCTTGAGTTCCTTTTCCTGCACCTGGAGGTCCAAATAGCACTAAATTAGTCATATGTTGTGTGGTTTTTAATTGATATACTGCTGGTAGATCCCTTCCTAATCCATCATAGTCTAATCCGTAGCCTACAATAAATTTATTAGGTATTTCCATACCAACATAATGCAACTTAAAGTCTTTTTTATAAGCTGCTGGCTTATAAAAAAGTGTTGCAATTAATAATTGTTTTACGTTCTCGTTCTCAAAAATGCGATGTACTTCGACTAAAGTGTTACCGGTATCAATAATGTCCTCTAAAATAACAACTGTACGTCCCGTTAAGTCTTGTGTTAAACCTATTAAACGCTGAATATCTTCTGTCGATTTAACACCTTCATAAGACGCTAGTTTAATAAATGTGACTTCGCAGGGTTTTGGATATTTTTTTACAAAATCGCTAACTAACATAAAAGAGCCATTCAAAATACCAATAAAAACGGGTACTTCGTCACCTAAATCTTCTGCAACTTGATGCGCCATTCTGGTGACTGCATCATCAATTTCCTGTTCAGAAATAAATGGTTTAAACTGTTTGTCGTGAAGCGTTATCGTCTGCATTTTATAAATTTAAAGCGCAAATATACGCAATTGTGACTGTTTAAGAGATATTTGAATTCGATTTTTAGGTACTGTTTTGGTTTTAAAATGTATTTTTGTAGCTAACACGTTTCTTGACTAATGAATTATTTTTCTTCTGACTTTAAATTAGGTATTTTAGGTGGTGGCCAATTGGGCAAAATGCTCCTGTATGATACTCGAAAATTTGACATATACACTTGCGTTTTAGACAATAGCAGTGAAGCACCAAGCCGAATGGCCTGTAATGAATTTACAAAAGGTGACTTAATGGATTTTGATACCGTTTACAATTTTGGAAAGCAGGTTAATGTGCTTACCATTGAGATTGAAAACGTCAATGTTGACGCATTAGAAAAGCTAGAAAATGAAGGCGTAAAAGTCTATCCGTCCTCTAAAACTTTGCAACGTATCCAAAATAAAGCAACGCAAAAATTATTTTATCAAGATCATAATTTGCCAACTGCTCCTTTTAGTCGGTTTGCTTATGTCTCAGAAATTGAAGACGCCATTGATAACGGTGGGTTAAAGTTACCCTTTGTGTGGAAAGCAGCACAGTTTGGCTATGACGGTAATGGGGTTAAAATAGTACGATCTATTGCGGATTTAACAGATTTGCCTAAAGGCGAATGTATAGCAGAGCAATTAGTGCCTTTTAAAAATGAATTAGCCGTTATTGTTGCAAGAAGTGCTACCGGAGAAACGAAAACGTATCCTGTAGTCGAAATGGAGTTTCATCCAGAAGCCAATCAAGTAGAATATGTTATTTGTCCAGCAAGAATATCCCCTGAAGTTACTAAAAAAGCACAAGACATTGCTTTAAAAACATCCGAAGCGTTTAATCATGTTGGTTTATTGGCAGTCGAATTATTTCAAACCGAAGATGATCAGATTCTGATTAATGAAGTCGCACCAAGACCACATAACTCTGGACACCAAACTATTGAAGCGAGTTACACTTCGCAATTTGAACAACACATCCGCGCGGTTTTAGGATTACCATTAGGTAAAACAGATAATAAAACGGCAGCTGTTATGGTTAACCTAGTGGGCGCAGAAGATTACGCAGGCCCCGTAAAATATAAAAATATTGAAGCTATCATGGCTATGGACGGTGTAACACCGCACATATACGGGAAAAAAGAAACCCGTCCTTTTAGAAAAATGGGACATGTCACTATAATAAACGAAGATTTAAATACAGCACGTCAAATTGCTGAAGAAGTTAAAAACAGTATAAAAGTAATAAGTCAATAAAAGATGAATAAAGTAGCAGTAATAATGGGAAGCAATAGCGATATGCCAGTCATGCAAGACGCTATAGATATTTTAAAAGATTTTGAAATAGATATTGAAGTTGATATCGTATCTGCACATCGTACACCCGAAAAATTATTTGAATTTAGTAAAAACGCACATAAAAGAGGGATTAAAGTAATTATTGCGGGTGCTGGTGGCGCTGCACATTTACCAGGTATGGTAGCCTCTTTAAGTCCATTACCAATTATAGGCGTCCCTGTAAAAAGTAGCAACTCTATTGATGGATGGGATTCTGTATTATCTATCCTTCAAATGCCTGGAGGAGTTCCTGTAGCTACAGTAGCCTTAAACGGAGCTAAAAATGCTGGTATCCTAGCAGCACAAATTATAGGCGCCTCAGACCCTTTAGTTTTGGACAAAATAATAGCTTATAAAGACAATCTAAAATTAAAAGTAGAGCAAGCAGCTGAAGCTATTAAATAGTTGAAAATAGAAAACCCCAACTAAAGTTGGGGTTTTCAATCGCTATTAATCTTCTGTATGAGGTTAATATAATCTCACATCAAAAAAACCTAGTACAAATTTGCCACTTGTCCCTCTAATAGTAGAAATAACACCTCTCAAATCTTACGCTTTCGATAAAATGCATAAATAACCGTCAAAACACTGTTTTTGTGCAAAAAAAAGCCCCAAACTAAGTTTGAGGCTTCCATCGCTATTATTTTTCTATACATATGGGTATAAATACTCATATCAAAAAAACAGTTGCAAAAACGTTACTTTAATTTATAAACTCTCATAGTTGTTCAAAAACATTTTTTATTTTAGTTTAAAGGAGACATTAATACGATGAGTAACAGAAAGAGAAAAAAAACGAAAAAAAAAAGCCTCAGAAGTATCTGAGGCTTTTTATCGCTATTAATCAATAATTTTTAAGTGAGTAACCAGCTCACGGGAAAAAATCTATGCGAAAATAGACATTTATATAATTAATATGCAATAAAAATATTAATTTTAACAAAACATTTATACTACAACGTTATAATGAACATACTTTTAAAACCTTTTACTACAAATTTTAACACGGCACCATTTCAATCTATAAAAAACGAGGACTATAAACCTTCGATTTTAAAACTTATTGAAGAGGCTAAGCAAGATATTGATGTCATAGTTACCAATACTGATGCACCAACGTTTGAAAATACAATTGAAGCCTTAGAATTTGCAGGACAACAATTAGATCGTGTCACGAGTATATTTTTCAATTTAAATTCAGCTGAAACAAACGACGAGATTCAGAAAATAGCACAAGACATCTCTCCTATTTTAACCGAGTTTGGAAATGACATCACCTTAAATCAAGCCTTGTTTACTAAAGTTAAAGCAGTTTTTGATTCCAAAGACAGTTTAGACTTAACTACAGAACAAAACACATTATTAGATAAAAAATATAAAAGCTTTTCTAGAAACGGAGCCAACTTATCTGAAGACAAAAAACTAAAATTAAGAGCTATTGATAAACAATTAGCAAGTATTAAATTAAAGTTTGGCGAAAACTTATTAGCAGAAACTAATGCTTTTGAAATGCTATTAACCAAAGAAGATGAAGTTTCTGGTTTACCTGAAGGCGCTAAAGAAGCTGCCAAACAATTAGCAGAAAGCAAAGACAAAGACGGTTGGTTGATTACATTAGATTATCCAAGTTACATTCCGTTTATGACCTATGCTGACCGTAGAGATTTACGCGAAAAATTAGCAAAAGCTTCTGGGGCTAAAGGTTTTAAAAAGGACGTTTTGGATAACCAAAGTAATGTTTTAGATATTGCCAAATTACGTTTTGAACGCGCTAATCTTTTAGGCTATCAAACACATTCGCACTTTGTATTAGAAGAGCGCATGGCAGAAACGCCAGAAAAAGTAAATACCTTTTTACAGGAGTTATTAGTAAAAGCTAAACCTGCTGCTGAACGTGAGTTTGCCGAATTAGAAGCTTTCGCAAAAGAACTTGATAACATTGATCAATTACAAAAATGGGATTCTGCTTACTACTCGGAAAAATTAAAACAAAAATTATTTAATTTAGATGACGAGCAACTTAAGCCTTACTTTAAATTAGAGAATGTCATTGATGGTGCTTTTCAAGTCGCAAATAAATTATTTGGGCTTCAATTTAAAAAAATTGACACCATAGATAAGTATCATGAAGATGTTATGACTTTCGAGGTTTTAGATGAGAATAATGACTTAGTCTCTATATTCTACGCTGATTTTTTTCCGAGAGCTGGAAAACGAAATGGCGCATGGATGACCTCTTACAAACCTCAATTTATTAAAGATGGTATTAATGAAAGACCACATATCTCTAATGTTTGTAATTTTACGAAACCTACCAAAAGCAAACCGTCTTTACTAACGTTTAATGAAGTCACTACTTTATTTCATGAGTTTGGTCATGGATTACACGGCATGCTTGCTAATACAACCTACCCTAGTTTATCAGGAACAAGTGTATTTTGGGATTTTGTGGAGCTACCAAGTCAAGTCTTGGAAAATTGGTGTTATGAGAAAGAAGCATTAGAACTTTTTGCTAAACACTACGAAACCGGCGAAATCATCCCAATGGACTTAGTTGAAAAAATTAAAGAGAGTGCAACGTTCCAAGAAGGCATGCAAACCTTAAGACAATTAAGTTTTGGTCTTTTAGATATGAGCTGGCATGGTATAAACCCATCAGACATTACAGATGTAAAAATGCATGAATACAAAACCTTTGAGGACACTAACTTATATCCTGACGTCAAAGAAAACTGTATGAGCACTGCTTTTGCACACATCTTTCAAGGCGGGTACTCTTCTGGGTACTATAGCTACAAATGGGCAGAAGTTTTAGATGCAGATGCCTTTGACTACTTTAAGGAAGAAGGTATTTTTAATAAAGACGTAGCCAAAAAATTCAAGGATAATGTATTGTCTCAAGGTGGTACAGAAAACCCAATGGTATTGTACAAACGTTTTAGAGGCCAAGAACCAAAACCGGAAGCGTTATTAAAACGTGCAGGACTGATTAAATAATCAAGCAGCACTCTTTATAAATCAAGCCACTCTCAACTTTGTTAAGCGTGGCTTTTTTAATTCACAAAATTAAACTTTCAATAATTACTGAAAGTTTAAAAATAAGTTATATCTTTGTGTCATGGAATATCAAGAAGCAAAAGATAAATTTATTAGTACTTGGGGAAGTTTAGGTTCTTTATGGGGAATAAACAAAGCTATGGCACAAATACAAGCGCTTCTTTTTATATCCACTAAACCATTATCTATGGAAGAGATCATGGCAGATTTAAAAATTTCTAGAGGAAATACAAGTATGAATCTAAGACAATTAATGGATTGGGGCATTGTAACCAAAACATTAGTTGCTGGAGAGCGTAAAGAATTTTTTACTACAGAAAAAGACGTACAAGAATTAGCAAGAATTATTGCGGTAGAACGTAGCAGAAGAGAAATCAAACCTGTTGTAAAAGTACTAAGCGATGTGTCTAGTATTACAGATGATGGCACAGCAAAAACTAAAGAATTAATTAAACAAACAAAAGCACTTCATGAGTTAACGGAAACTATGGACGTGATGATAAATAAATTGGTAAATCAAAAACAAAACTGGATTACTAAATCTTTACTTAAACTATTCAAATAAAAAAATTTACTATTAACTTTCAATAATTTCTGAAAGTTTTATAAAATCAATAATTATGAGAAGCATTTATTTAATTAACAAATTTACGCTAATAGTAACACTAGCACTTTATCTAACTATTTTCTTAGGATTCTATGCACAACTAGTATTAGGAGCACTTCAAGTAATTAGTGCACTAGGTATTACTTCTTTATGGAATAAATTATCTATTCAAAATAAAACACACTTAAAGATTTATTGGTTTTTAACACTAACCTATGGCTTAGGATGGATACTTATAGATGACATTAACTCTGGTCTTCTCGTTGTACTTACCATTGTAATAATACCAATGAGTATTGCCGTATATTTTGTAACAATACTTCACTCAATAACAACAAAGGAATCATAAAAAGCACATTGAACTAAGAGCAAATCAGCCATTTATTTATAATTAAACTTTTCCGACTAGATCTAGTTAAAGACTTGGTTATTCATTATAAATATATGCCATTAAATAAAACGCAGGACTTATGAAAACAATACTCACAGCACAACTTGATCAGTCAGAACAAAACAAAATAGAAATGGTTGACTTTTATAACGAAGCAACAGAAGATTATGAGTTTTGGAGTAAAGATTTTAATATGCATTTTGGATACTACATTCCTTTTAAAACAAGTCCTTTTAAAAGAGATGTCATGTTAAACCAAATGACAAACCAAGTAATCAGTCGCTTTAATTACACTAATAAAAAAGCAACTTTAATTGATTTAGGTTGCGGTATGGGAGGATCCATGCGATATGCTATTAAAAAACATAAGAATCTGACCGCTTTTGGTGTCACACTATCTGACTTTCAAGTTAATAAAGGAAACACATTATTAAAAGGCTTAAAAGGAACAATCCTAAAAGAAAACTACAATAACACCTCGTTTAAATCTAACAGTTTTAATTCGGCTTTAGCCATAGAAAGTTTTTGTCATTCTGGTCATAGCAAAACAGCACTAAAAGAAGCTTACCGTATCTTAAAGCCAGATGGCAAATTAGTTATTGCTGATGCTTTCTTGAAAAAAGAAGAAACAGAATTATGTTACGGTGGTAAATACGCGTATCACAAACTGTGTAGTCATTGGAGTTTAGAAAAGTTAGAAACTAAAAACAATATAGTTAAAAAGCTTCAATCTGTTGGCTTTACAAATATCAAAATAGAAGACGCTTCGCTTAGAGTAGCTCCTTCTGTATTACATGTTCCGTTTACAATTATGAGTTTCTTCATAAAAAACATCATAACCCTGAAAGGTTTAAAAAAAGAAAGTCTGCATAACTTACAAGGATCTTTCTATGCGCTATTATCTGGACTGCACATGACAAGCTTTGGGTATTACATTATAACTTGTACTAAATAAATTAAAAATGAAAACAATAATTATAGCAGGCGGTACGGGATTTTTAGGACAAGTTTTAAAAGACCACTTTACAAAACAAAATTATACTGTCTTCATTTTAAGTAGACACCCAAAATCTGAAAACGAAATTTATTGGAATGGAACAGAATTGGGTAATTGGACTAAACATTTAGAAAATGCAGACGCATTAATAAATTTAGCAGGAAAATCTGTGGATTGCAGATATACAGATAAAAACAAAAAAGCGATTTACAATTCCAGAATTGACACCACCAATTTGCTTGGATTAGCAGTCAACTTATGTGATAATCCACCTAAGTATTGGTTAAATTCCTCCACTGCAACAATATATAAAGGATCACTGGATAGACCAAATACTGAGAAAACCGGAATTATAGGTGATGACTTTTCCATGAATATTGCTAAATCCTGGGAGCAAACTTTTAACGCCATAACAACCCCGAAAACAAAAAAAGTAATCTTACGCACCTCTATTGTATTGGGCAAAAAGGTGGCGCAATAATCCCTTTAAAACAATTGACCCGTTTTGGATTAGGCGGTAAACAAGCCTCTGGAGATCAAAAAGTAAGCTGGATACATGAAGCTGACTTTACTAGTGCTATTCAGTTTTTAATGGATCAGAATTTAGAAGGCGTATTTAATCTTTGTGTGCCTCAACCGACAGACAATAAAACACTGATGCAAAGTTTAAGACAGGTTTTAAAAGTTCCGTTTGGTATTTCACACCCTATTTGGCTTTTAAAAGTAGGAGCATTCTTTATAGGTACAGAAACAGAGTTGGTTACAAAAAGTAGAAATGTACACCCTGAAAAACTACTTCAACATGGCTTTACGTTCAAGTTTATAAAAATAAAAAACGCCCTAGAAGACTTATTAAAAAAATAAAACTTACGCTTTATTCTAATTTCACTATTTTTAGCCTGAAAAAGAAAAATTATTTATATGCCTAATCACAAAATAGATCCCAACAAATGGATTGATTTATACAGCGATTACCTGTTTAATTACACCATCACGCGTGTTAATGACAGAGCTATCGCTCAAGATTTAGTCTCTGAAACATTTTTAGCTGGTCTAAAAAGCATGAAAAATTTTAAAGGCGAAGCTAGCGAACGTACATGGTTAGTTTCTATCTTAAAAAGAAAAGTCATTGATCATTACCGTAAAATCAACTCTAACAAAGGAAAAGCAGAAGTTAGAATGTCCTATAATAGTGACAGCGAAACTGAAGGTGATTGGTTAGAGGAACGCGTTGCAGATCCCTACGATAAAACAGCTGAAGACCAAATTGAAAATACAGAGTTAGCCGATGCCATTGAGAATTGTTTATCAAAATTACCGAAAAAGCAAGCTCAAATATTTGAAATGAAAACGATTTTAAATTATGAAACGGAAACTATTTGTAATGAATTAGAAATTACTGCGTCTAATCTATGGGTTATAATACACAGAGCCCGAGTATCTATGGCAAGTTGTTTACAAAATAATTGGTTTTAAAAATGAAGAATAAATTTATGATTTCTTGCGAGGAATCCGGTCACATTTGTGACAAAGCACAATATCACGAAGCGTCACTATGGGAAAAAGTGAAGTTTAAATTTCATGCTTTAATATGTAAAGTATGTAGGCAACATTCCAAAACTAATGGTAAGCTTACAGCTTTAATCAAAAAAGTAAAATCGAAAAACTTATCTTCTACAGAGAAAGATACCATTAAATCGTCTTTTGAAAAAGAATTAAACAAGCACCAACACTAGCCAAAAAACAGGCAAAGCTTCTAACCAAAAGGACGTATAATATTTGGTTCTATTTTGGTTAGCAAATAGTATAAATACACCTAACACTAAACAGACTATTACTTGTGTTATCAAATAGTCTGTTTTAATGGTGTCTTTAAAAAATTCTGAAACATAAAAGATTAGTAACAGCACAAATCCTAATAGTTTTGTACGCTTCACTCCTATTTTCTGAGGTATTGTCGCCAATTTTAGACTATCATAACGTAAGTCTATAATTTCAAAGGGCAACATTAAAGCAATTACGAATATAAAGATTTGTATTACGGACACGATAACATCCTCACTAAAGCTAACTTGGTTATTTACTAGTGGCAAAATAACGGTCACGCCACTCCACACCAAAGCAATAACATATACTTTTAAACCACTAATATCTCTTAGATTTTGTTGCGTATCCAAATACCATTTTTTAGGTAAAAAAGGAATGGCATATAAAAAAGTAACACCTCCAAAAATTGCAATCAAAATCAACGCCTCCTCCGCTAACTGTAAAGCATAATAGCACATTAAAATAAAGCAACCTAAAGAAAACACTTGTGTAACGCGTAACCAACTAGCCAAACTTCTATGGTGCCACTTGGCAATTCCAAAATACTTTACAAAATTATATCCCGTTATTGTGGCATAAAAATTAAACCACAGCACACTACTATCATAATCTACTTCAAACTTTTTTAGAGTCACCCAGCTTAATGCATACACTGCCAAAGCAACATGAACGCTGCTATTTATGTAAAAATCTAAAAGTTGTTTTAACGCCTTCATTAGGCAAAAATAATTAATCTGTTAATAAAGGAGCTTAATAGTTGAAAACTTTCAATTTTTAACAAAACTTTCTATTAGATTTTGTTAATTTTGCAATCATTAAAAAAGCAACTATAATTTATTGTCAGTCCTTTAAAATAGGACATTAACAACACAACACAAATGAATACAAACGCTTTCGCATTACGTCACATTGGTCCTAGAGAAAATGATCAAAAACTAATGCTTCAAACAGTTAATGCAGATTCGATAGAACAACTAATTTCTGAAACCGTTCCTGCACCAATTCGTCTTAAAAAAGAGTTACAATTAGACGAAGCAATGACAGAATATGAATACTCAAATCATATTAACAACCTGTCAAAACTTAACAAAACTTATAAAACCTATATTGGATTAGGGTACCACCCTACAATTCTACCGGCTGTTATACAACGTAACGTTTTAGAAAACCCGGGTTGGTACACAGCTTACACGCCTTATCAAGCAGAAATTGCGCAAGGACGTTTAGAAGCATTGCTTAACTTCCAAACCATGATTACCGATTTAACAGGAATGGAATTAGCAAATGCCTCTTTATTAGATGAGAGTACTGCTGCTGCAGAAGCTATGAGTTTGTTATTTTCGGTTAGAGCACGTGATCAGAAAAAAGCAGGAATCTGCAAGTTTTTTGTAAGTGATGCTATTTTACCGCAAACACTTTCATTATTACAAACCAGAGCAACTCCAATTGGAATTGAGCTAGTCATTGGTACTGAAGCAACATTCGATTTTTCTTCAGACTTTTTCGGAGCTATTTTACAATACCCAGGAAAAGATGGTCAAATTACAGACATCAAAACTTTTATCGAAAAAGCAAATGCTAATAACATAAAAGTAGCAGTAGCTGCAGATATTTTAAGTTTAGTAAAATTAGAAGCGCCAGGTAAATTTGGTGCAGATGTGGTTGTTGGTACTACACAACGCTTTGGTATCCCAATGGGTTACGGAGGTCCACACGCCGCTTATTTTGCAACTAAAGAAGCTTACAAACGTGATATTCCTGGTCGTATTATTGGTGTTACAAAAGACGCTAATGGTAACAGAGCATTACGTATGGCTTTACAAACTAGAGAGCAGCACATTAAACGTGATAAAGCAACCTCTAATATCTGTACTGCACAAGTATTATTAGCTGTTATGGCTGGTATGTACGCCGTGTATCACGGACCAAAAGGGTTAACGTTTATAGCTAACAAAGTACATAATGCAACCTCTACTTTAGCCGACGCCTTAACTAAAATGGGAATCGAGCAAGTAAACACTGCCTTTTTTGATACCATCCAACTTAAAGCGAATGCGCCTGCAGTAAAAACAATTGCAGAACAGCGTGAGGTTAATTTTTATTACCCTAACGATACTACAGTAACGGTTTCTCTAAACGAAACGACTTCTGTAAACGATTTAAACGAGATTATTTCAATTTTCGCTGAAGCGGAAACAAAGCCGGCAGTAACCATAGATAGTTTTACTGACGCAAACAATATTCAAAATTCAATCCAACGTCAAACAGCCTTTTTAACTTTAGACGTTTTTAATACGCACCATTCTGAAACAGAATTAATGCGTTACGTCAAAGGATTAGAGCGTAAAGATTTAGCTTTAAATCACTCTATGATTGCACTTGGGTCTTGCACAATGAAGCTGAATGCAGCCTCAGAAATGCTTCCATTAAGTAATCCAAACTGGGGAAGTATACACCCATTTGTGCCAATAGATCAAGCCGAAGGTTACCAACAAATGTTAAAAGCATTAGAAGACCAATTAACGGAAATTACAGGTTTTGCAGGGACTTCTTTACAACCAAACTCTGGTGCTCAAGGTGAGTATGCTGGGTTAATGGTTATTAGAGCGTATCACGAATCTAGAAATGACCATCACAGAAATATCTGTTTAATACCAAGTTCTGCACACGGAACCAATCCTGCAAGTGCAGTTATGGCCGGAATGAAAGTGGTTGTTACTAAAGCAGACGAAAATGGAAATATAGACGTTGAAGACTTACGCGAAAAAGCCGAATTACATAAAGATAATTTAGCGGCCTTAATGGTAACCTACCCATCAACACATGGTGTTTATGAGTCTGGAATAAAAAATATCACACAAATAATACACGATAATGGTGGTCAAGTCTATATGGACGGTGCCAACATGAATGCGCAAGTAGGCCTAACTAATCCAGGGAGTATTGGTGCAGATGTTTGCCACTTAAACTTACATAAAACGTTTGCTATACCTCACGGTGGTGGTGGACCTGGTGTTGGACCAATATGTGTGGCTAAACAATTAGTCCCATTTTTACCAACCAACCCAGTAATCAAAACTGGAGGAGATCAAGCTATTACTGCTATTTCTGCTGCGCCTTTTGGATCAGCGTTAGTCTGTTTAATTTCTTATGGTTACATTAAAATGTTAGCGACAGAAGGTTTAAAAAAATCAACTGAAATTGCTATTTTAAATGCTAATTACATCAAGCACAGATTACAAGGCGCTTATGAAACGTTGTACTCTGGAGAACAAGGTCGTGCAGCACATGAAATGATTATAGACTGTCGTCCGTTTAAAGCAAATGGTATCGAAGTTGTAGATATTGCTAAGCGTTTGATGGATTATGGTTTTCATGCACCAACAGTATCTTTTCCGGTTGCAGGAACCATGATGATTGAGCCAACTGAAAGTGAAAGCAAAGCAGAAATGGATCGTTTTTGTGATGCCATGATTTCTATTAGAAAAGAAATTGATGCTGCATCAAAAGATGACCATAATAATCCGTTAAAAAATGCACCGCACACATTAGCGATGTTAACAAGTGACGAATGGCTATTACCTTACTCTCGCGAGAAGGCTGCCTACCCACTTGACTACGTGATAAACAATAAGTTCTGGCCTTCTGTACGTCGTGTTGACGATGCTTACGGAGACCGTAATTTATTTTGCACTTGTGCACCTATTGAAGCATATGTAGAGGCAAACTAAGCGTTGAACATCGTAAATAATTAATCAATTAAAATTGCCTTTAATTTTTACTGCTTATCTTAGCAGATAAACAATTAAAGGCAATCCTTTTTTTATGAATATTAAGATTACAGGTACAGGAAGTTATATACCAAGCACTATAGAAAAAAACGAAGATTTCTATAATCACGAATTTTTAAATGCTGATGGTTCTAAAATAAATAGCCCAAATGAGGTTATCGTAGAGAAGTTTAAAGCGATAACAGGTATTGGGGAAAGGCGCTATGCTAAACCTGAACTATCAAACTCTGACATTGCTTTTTTCGCTGCAGAAAAGGCTATTGCAAACGCAAACATTGATAAAGAAACTTTAGATTATATTATTGTAGCACACAACTATGGTGATGTAAAAACCGGGTCTGAGCAAAGTGATACCGTACCAAGTATAGCTTCTCGTGTAAAACACTTATTGAAAATTAAAAACCCAAAATGTGTTGGTTACGATTTACTTTTTGGTTGTCCAGGATGGATAGAGGGCGTTATACAAGCCAATGCTTTTATTAAAGCAGGGATCGCTAAACGTTGTTTAGTTATTGGTAGCGAAACCTTATCTAGAGTGATAGATGCACATGATCGTGATTCTATGATTTATAGTGATGGTTCTGGTGCTGTTATAGTTGAAGAAACCGCTGAAGAAGGTGGTATTTTGGCTCACGAATCTGCAACTTTTGCTTATGACGAAGCGCATTATATTTTCTTCGGAGAAACGAATAAGCCTGAAACCGATAGTCAACGTCGTTACATTAAAATGTTTGGCCGTAAGATTTACGAATTCGCTTTAACAAACGTACCTCTAGCTTTAAAATCTTGTTTAGAGAAAAGTGGCTACGATATAACGGATGTTAAAAAGATTTTGATCCATCAAGCTAACGAAAAAATGGATGAAGCTATTGTAAAACGTTTTTACAAATTGCATAACATGAAAATGCCTGAAGGTATAATGCCTATGAGTATTGGTACACTTGGTAATTCAAGCGTTGCAACCGTGCCTACTTTATACGATTTGATTTTAAAAGGTCAATTAGAAAACCAAGAGATTAACAAAGGGGATGTAATCCTTTTTGCTAGTGTTGGTGCAGGTATGAATATTAATGCTATAGTTTATAAACAATAAAAAGCTGAACCCGTTTCAGACGAAACTCTATTTTTGTGTACGAACAAACCTTTCCGCATAAACGCTTTAAACTAACCTATCAATTTTTAGAAAAACATATTTCTAAATCCGAGACAGTGTTAGATTTAGGTGTCGAAAACCCGTTTACCAAAATTTTAAAAGACAATGCATTTGTAGTTGAAAATACTAAAGGTGAAGATCTAGATTTTGACACCGCTACTATTAAAAACTCAGATGCAACAGTAGTCACAGCTTTTGAGATTTTTGAACACCTATTAAATCCTTTTACTGTTTTACAAAGTATAAAAGCAGACAAATTAGTGATAAGTGTTCCGCTTAGATTATGGTTTGCTTCTGCTTACAGAAGTAAAACGGATAAATGGGATAGACATTATCACGAGTTTGAAGATTGGCAATTAGATTGGTTATTAGAAAAAACGGGATGGAAAATTATAGACAGACAAAAATGGACCAATCCAACAAAAAAACTAGGAATTAGACCTATTTTAAGATGGTTTACCCCTCGATATTATATTATTTATGCCGAAAGAACTTAAGAAAATCTAGTCATTGCGAACATAGTGAAGCAATCTTTTCATTAAATTAAAATCATTTAACTTTGAATTTTAAATACTAGACCTTGAATTTCAGCATTATTATTCCAGCACATAACGAAGAATCTTCTATTGGATTAACGCTACAGTCTTTAGTAGACCAAACGTTACTTCCTAAACAAATTGTGGTGGTTAATGATAACTCTACGGATAATACCAAAACGATTGTAAAGGACTTTCAGAAACAATATGACTGTATCACTTTAGTTAACGTTACGTCATCAAACAAACACTTACCAGGTACTAAAATAATCAATGCCTTTTACAAAGGTTATGAGGTTTTGAATACCAATTACGATGTACTTTGTAAATTTGATGCCGATCTTATATTTCCTTTAAATTATTTAGAAACATTAGCCCTTCATTTTAATAAAAGTAAAACCATTGGAATGGTTGCTGGCTATTGTTATATTGAAAAAAACAACGATTGGGTTCTAGAATCTATTACAGGAAAAGACCATATTAGAGGTGCACTTAAAGCTTACCGAAAAGATTGTTTTGAAGCTATCGGACAACTTAAAAGAGAGATGGGCTGGGATACTATTGACGAGTTGTTAGCGAAATATAATAAGTATGATATTGTCCTGGACGACACATTACACGTCAAACATTTAAAACCTACAGGTGCAAGCTACAATAAAGGTGCAAAATACTTGCAAGGTGAAGCGATGTACAAAATGCGCTACGGTTTTACACTGACACTTATAACAGCCTTAAAAATGGGCTTAAAAAAGAAAAGCTTTCGCTACTTTAAAGATTATATTATTGGCTATCTAAAAGCTTCCAGAAACAAACCCGAACAACTAGTATCAATTAAAGAAGGTCAATTTATCAGAAACCTAAGATGGACTGGTGTTAAGAAAAAATTATTTTAGAAAACGTTGATCTGACAATACTGAAGGTCAATTAAATAGTGAAAGCATCATTTTTTAAAGTTTTTTTTTAACAGCTTCAACCTTTCA
Organism: Psychroserpens sp. NJDZ02; assembly: GCF_004843725.1. Taxonomy (NCBI): domain Bacteria; kingdom Pseudomonadati; phylum Bacteroidota; class Flavobacteriia; order Flavobacteriales; family Flavobacteriaceae; genus Psychroserpens; species Psychroserpens sp. NJDZ02. The sequence continues at coordinate 629,659 of NZ_CP039451.1, forward strand.
CCTTCTCTCTTTTGCCTTATACTTTTAAAACAATCTAAAAACTCCAGCCTTTATAATCACTTGAAGCTTCTAATCTATTCTCTGTAACATCATCTAATTCTGAAAAGAAATCAATGCCTGTTAAATCCTCAATAGTATCAACTGAGGTTACAAATTTATATAACGGCTGATCAGATTCTTGATGATCCATTAAAAATGCGATAACTTTAGTTTTACCAGAATTATTATCTATTAATACTTTATAAAATTGATTAGGTACAGCTACTTTTTCTGTTCCAATAGTTTTCATTTCTCCTTTTAGAATTCCTCCAGAAACTACAAAAACACCATCATACTTACTGGCCCAATACCGTGTCTTTTGTTCTAACCTGTTCCAAACACCAGCATTAAAATCATGTCGCTGCGGAGAAACATTACTCGTTAAAAAAGTTTCGTCATGTGCTGCTTTACTATATTTTCTATCCCCTGCAGGACATAAATGCCCACGATCATACCCTGATTTTTTATAGTTACGCCAGTGTGCTGCTCCAGTTTTTACTGCTTTATCCACTTCAAAATAAGGTCTTTTAAAGTCGTTCTTTGATAAATGGCTTTTTTTAAGTTCATAAGCCACCCACTCTGCTTGCTCGTGTGGTTCGCTATAACTTAAACTATAACCATCATGATGCACAATTTGCCCCGTGGTGCTTGTTGGTAAAAAGTATTCGTTTGTATCAGATTTTACAGTAGCGCCTTGTTCGACAACTTCCGTTTGATCTCTTACATCTAAATATTCTTTTGTACCGTAAGTCGCTATTATGATTAATGCCGTTAATAAAGAGTATTTAGTTTTATTAGACATTATTGCTTTATAAATTTAAGCTTTAATTTTTGACCAGAATTTTGAGCTATTTCAGCAATATAGATGCCTGTTTTTAAAAATGAAAGATCAACTTCTTTAGAATCTACGTCATCTAATACTTTTATTTTTTGACCTAATATACTGTAAATAGTTATAGCTTCAATATTATTTAATGCTGTAAAAACTAAAGCCTCCTTATCTGCATTATAATACAATCCCGCTGCCTCAGTATTAAAATCACCTGCAGACAAACTTTTTGCCGTTTGATAAACAATAGAAAATCTAGACTCGTCTTCACCTTCATTTAAAGTTAACGTTACAGGATTAGATTTTATATCATAAAACATGTTAGTTTCATTATCTTTTAAATAAATAGTTTCGTTAGTAGGAAAATTTAATGTTCTATCAATATCAAAAGTAAAGTCTCCTGAGTTTGTGATAGCAATCCCTAATGGAATTTCATCTGAAATATCAAAACTATGCAGGCCTTGAATGCACATTTTCTTCTCAATTATTGGCCAATATGCTTCGTTTGGCAATTCATTAAAAGACTCGCTATCATAACCGTTGTCATAATCCGCACTAGCATTAGTATCATACCCTAAAGCGATTGTCGATTCGTTATTTTGATGGTCTTTAAATTTAAGCCAAAATATAATGCGATCATCTACTGGAGTGGTCTGTGCCGATCTATAAAATGTAGATTCACTTAAAGATTCTCTAGCGAATACACGTTGACTATTACTAAACTGAATGGTCCCGGTATTTTGAATTTTTACAAAGAAACCCTGCCCAACTGCGACTGCATCTTCAGGAGCTCCTTTGGATGACGCGCTGCCTGTAGAAGGTAATGATGGCGCTTCTGTACCAGTTAGGTTATTACGAGTAGCGTAACCTCCTTGATAATCGGCTAATATATGTGTGTTATTTTCCTGAAAATGCTCATAAAGATATATAGACCCTTCAATTATAGTTGAATTATCAGCAATAAATTCCTTTGCACTCATTGCCGATGGATAAGGGTTACCAACCAAAACTTGATTCCCGCTAATGGCAGAGATACTATAGTTTCCGTCATTTGCTGTACCTCTAAAAACATAAGTCTGATCTGTCGTTGGTGTTGGCGTCGTATTACCTGAACCTTTCATAAGATATCCCATTGCTGGAGTTATCGCAGTCGTTGGTGCTATATGGTTCCATCCATAATAATTATCTATTAAATCGTTAAAAGTATATAACCAATAACTGCTTAATTCTATTGGACTAGCCAATGGATTAGCATCATATCCTCCCGTAAATCCAACTGGTCCAGCTTCGGTTTCTAAATAACCAACTTGCCAATCACCACTTCTATGCACTGGTGCACTCCAGTAATTATAATTATATAAATTAAAAGTCCCTTGTTGTCTAATTTTTAAATCACCACTTCCTGTATTTAAAGAAACTCCTGTATGATTTTGGATTAACTGAGCTTCTCCTAATAAATCTATGACTCCTTCATTAAATATGCCATTGTCCACTTCTAATAAGACACCATCATTAACTTGTAATGTTGCTCCCGATTCTACTTCGACTTCTCTAATATGTGCATCTGCAGTTAAAACAGCTGTACTTCCGGTTTTAACCGTCAACTTTAAACAAGAATCTGTAGTATCCGGTGCATTTGAAGTACCTGAACCGTTAAAAAAAGTGGTTCCGTTCCAAACAATTTGATCCGTATATCGTAATGTGAAATAATCAGCGTCGGAAAATGATACTCCAGTTGCTGTCGCTGTTGTACCTGAAACAGTCAAATTATAAGACGTCGCACTACTAAAGTTACTATCATTATCCACCACTAATTGTAAATCACCACAAATAGCTGCGATAGACATACCTGAAATATCAAAAGACATGGTTACTGTGCCCAAATCTCCAACTTTACTAACTCTCCATTTAGAATTAAGTTGATCGCTATAATTAGAAGTATTGGTGACAAAACCATAACTTGGATCCTTACTCTCCTCTCCCCAGAATAAAAAATCACCATTAGATAATGCTGAAGGTGTATTAATTCTTACAATACCGGTTCCTTTAGAATCTGTATGACTGCTCCCGTCTGTCGCTTGACCTATACCTGCAACGTCATGATCAAAATCTCCGTTTGCAGGATTGTCTTGAGTATAAAAGTCGTTACTTGTTAATGACCGATTAAATTTTGAAGACAAATAATTATCTATAATAATACGTTGTGATGCATTTACTTTTTCTTTAAAAACAACGACCTCTGTAATACCACCTGAGAAACCATTAGTACTTGTTGTATATCCTCCTAAATTAAATCTTTGAGAACTATGAGAATTATAAGTAGAACTTCCCGCAACTGTAGCAAGTAAATCTTCGTTTCGATACAACTGCTTACCTGTTGTAGGATGTGCATCATAAGACCATATAGAATAATCTAATAAGCCAGTCAAGCCTCCGACCTGGATTCGTCCATCGGTACCACAACAAGCACCTATATCAAAATAAACAGTACCATTCCAAGGGATATGATTAGAAAACCTAGTAGAACCCACTAATGGATCTGTAGTATAAACCACTGACCTCTGAGAGGTATTGTTAGCCTTTGCAACCGTAAACGAAGAGGCTTGATTTGTAACAAAATTTGATGTGGTTAACGTTAATCCTGTTCTAAGTCTATTAGCGCCATTAAACGCTATTTCGTTATAACCATTTATTGTAGCTATATTTAATGTGGGTCTAAGAGTCCCCGTCTCGCTAATATCAAAAGCTGCAACTCCTGCTGAATTCGACCAAGTATCTATTAATGAGCCTGAAGTCGAAATACCATTATCCGGACGATACCATATAATTAAACTTGAACTACCATCATCGGATCCAACTCCACCTGGACCGGTTTGAGCAAATAAATATGTAGGTAATAAAAATGCGAAGAGCATTATTGATAATAAAGATTTTTTTAACATGCTAATAATAGTTTTAGGGCAATACGAATATATGCAAACTAAAATATTATTAGATATTTTTAATCTAACCATTAACAAAAACCGACAAAACGTAAATAAAATCGATGAAATAAAGACCAACCATAATTTACTCTTTAAACAAAAAAACAGGCTGCATAGAATAGTCTTGACTAATGTCTTTGATTTTATTAACGACATCATCCTATCACTCAACACAATAACAAACACTTACAAACTATCCGTTATTGTACCCATACTCTTATTTGCATCAATTACAAGACTTTACCAGCCCTAAACCTTGTACCCAAAACTACTTAAGGTTTTATAAATTTAAGTGTTATTTTCTGACCAGAATCTTGATTAATTTCAGCAATATAAATACCTGTATTTAAAAACGAAAGGTTAACTTCTCTAGAATCCACATCTTCTAATACTTTTACTTTTTGACCTAACATATTATAAATAGCTATAGCCTCAATATTATTTATATTCTCTAGAGCTTTAAAAACCAAAGCGTCTTTATTGACATTATAATACACTCCCGATGTCTCAGTATCAAAATCACTTGTAGACAAACTTTCTGAAGTTTTATAAACAATAGAAAATCTAGACTCGTCTTCACCTTCACTTAGCGTTAACGTTACTGGATTAGATTGTATATCGTAAAATATGTTAGTTTGATTATCTTTTAAATATATAGTTTCGTTAGTAGGAAAATTTAATGTTCTATCAATATCAAAAGTGAAATCTCCTGATTCCGAGATAGCGATACCTAATGGAATTTCATCCGAAACATCAAAACTATGCAATCCTTGAATACTCATTTTCTTGTCAATTATTGGCCAATACACTTCGTTTGGTAACTCATTAAAAGACTCGCTATCATAACCTTTATCAAACCCTACACTCGCATTAGTATCATAACCTAAAGCTATTGTAGATTCGTTGTCTAATTGGTCTTTAAATTTAAGCCAAAATATAATTCTATCATCTACTGGAGTGGCCTGTGCAGATCTATAAAATGTAGATTCACTTGCTGATTCTCTAGCAAATACACGTTGGCTATTACGAAAACGAATAGTCCCTGTATTTTCAATTTTAACAAAGAAACCCTGTGCCACTGCAACAGCCTCTTTAGGCGCTCCTTTTGAAGAAGCATTACCTGTAGAAGGTAATGATGGCGCTTCTACACCCGTTAATAAATTACGAGTAGCGTATCCCCCTTGATAATCAGCTAATATATGTGTATTATTTTCCTGAAAATGTTCATAAAGATATATAGACCCTTCAATTACAGACAAATTATCATTTATAAATGCTGTTGCTGTAATAGCCGATGGATATGGATTACCAATCAAAACTTGATTACCGCTAACTGTAGACACACTATAATCTCCGTCGTTTGCTGTCCCTTTGAAAACGTAGGTTTGATCAGTCGTTGGTGTGGGTGTTGTATCACCTGAACCTTTCATAAGATACCCCATACTTGGCGCTATTGCGGTAGTTGGTGTTATATGATTCCAGCCGTAATAATTATCTATTAAATCGTTAAAAGTATACAACCAATAACTACTTAACTCTATTGGACTAGCTGAAGGGTCTGCATCATAAGCAGAAGTAAATCCAACAGGCCCAGTCTCTGTTTCCAAAAAGCTTATTTGCCAATCTCCATTTCTGTTAACCGGTGCACTCCAATAATTATAGTTATATAAATTATAAGTCCCTTCTTGTCTAATTTTTAAATCACCACTCCCTGTATTAAAAGAAGTTCCTGTATGATTTTGGATTAGCTGTGCTTCTCCTAATAAGTCTATGACTCCTTCATTAAATATGCCATTGTCCACTTCTAATAAGACACCATTATTAACTTGTAATGTTGCACCTGGCTCTACTTCAACCTCTCTAACATGTGCATCCGCAATTAAAACAGCTGTACTTCCGGCTTTAACTGTCAACTTTAAACAAGAATCTGTAGTATCCGGTGCATTTGAGCCACCTGAACCATTAAAAAAAGCACTACCGCTCCAAACAATTTGATCCGTATATCTTAAAGTAAAATAATCTCCGTCAGAAAATGATACTCCAGTTGCTGTCGCAGTTGTACCTGAAACAGTCAAATTATAAGACGTCGCACTACTAAAGTTACTATCATTATCCACCACTAATTGCATATTACTACAAATAGAACCTACAGATAAAGTAGACATATCAAAAGCAACTGTTACCGTACCTAAATCTCCGGTTTTACTGACTCTCCATTTAGAATCCAGTTGTTCCGAAAAGTTAGAGTTGTTTGTTACAAAAGCAGAAGCAGGAGTTCTGCGCTCCTCTCCCCAGAATAAGAAATCACCATCAGATAATGCTGAAGGTGTATTAATCCTAACCATTCCTGTTCCTTGAGAATCTGTGTGATTACTTCCATCTATAGCTTGACCTATTCCTGCAACGTCAAAATCGAAATTACCGTTTGCAGTATTATCTTGAATATAAAAGTCATTTGCCACTAAAGAAATATCATATTTTGCAGACAAATAGTTGTTTACTATTATGGTCTCAGCTTGATTTAGCTTATAGTTATAATGAATGATTTCTGCCATTTCACTTTTTGCATAACGACCATCTCCAACATCCAATATTCCAATTGTTAAAGGAGCAGGAGAATTATTTAAACCAGTAGAAGACTCTGCTCCTGTTCTTAAAACACTACCGTTTCTAAACATAGAACTTCTTGCACTAGAAGGCAGAGTTCCATCAAAATCGAAACCCAAAATATAATTTTGATTATTCGAAAAAGATCCTCCTATGTCATAACGGTTATTTCCTGTTACAATATCATTTGACAATCTATTATTATAAAAAAAGAAGGTATAAGAATAAGTTAAACCATTAGTATTATAATCGTCTCGTTTACTTACCATAGCTTGAACAGTATCTCCACTACCATTCAATCCTTTTGGTTGTACTACGGTAAAAAAGCTTATAGCACTAGCACCATCTAAGATATCACTATCATCTACCTTTAACCAATCGTTAGTACCATCAAAACTTAAACTAGGATAACTATTAAAGGAAGATGTACTCTGAAAAGTAGGTTCTTCAGAATTTAAAATTTGATTTGCATCATTACTGTTACCCGAAGCATCTTGCCAGTTAGAAACAGGAGCGCCATCTGCCAAATTTAAATCATCAACTTTTAGCCACAGTCCATTGGTTGAAGAATTACCAACACCTCCAGGTCCTGTTTGAGCAAATAAATAATCGGGTGTTAAGAACAATAACGACACTAGCGCTATTGATAATAAAGTACTTTTAAACATTAATTTAGTTATTTAGGGAGCCCAAATGTAGCTAAACAATCTTCTTTTTAGAAGAATTTAACTAAGGATTTGCACTCTAATCGACAAAAGGTCAAATACATCCGACCACTGTGGTTAAAACCACACTTGATACTGTTCAAAGGGCTTAAGAAAACAAAATTCAGAGTCAAAAAAGATAAAAAACCGGACTATTCTTTGTTATTGAGACACTATTATCATGATAAATCTTTACTTTATTTAGCTACTCATAAATACTACATTACACGTAGGCCTTACACCATTATTATCACATCCATTTTAGTATCAATTAAATTAACCAAGAAATAAAATAGTCTTCTCCAAATAAAAAAGCCCTAGATAAGACTCAAAAAATCTTATAGGGCTTTATTTTACTTCAAATGGCTTAATTCCTTAAAAAATAGCTTAACAAGCTACTCGTAATACATATTAACGCTTTACAAATTTAAGTGTTATTTTCTGGCCAGAATTCTGAATAATTTCAGCAATGTAAATTCCTGAATTTAATATAGAAAGATCAATTTCACTTGACTCTATAACATCTAATGCTTTTACCTTCTGTCCCAATACATTATAAACACTTAAGGTTTGCGTGTTATTTAGCAACTCTAAACTTTCAAAAACTAACATATCTTTATCGACGTTGTAATATAGTGATACATCTTGTGCCCCAAAATCGTGTGTAGATAAACTTTCGGCATTTTTATAAACGATTGAAAATCTAGACTCGTCTTCACCTTCAATTAAAGCTAACGTTACAGGATTAGATTTTATATCATAAAACATGTTAGTTTGATTATCTTTTAAATAAATAGTTTCGTTAGTAGGAAAATTTAATGCTCTATCAATGTCAAAAGTAAAATCTCCTGAATTCGTAATAGCAAGACCTAATGGGATTTCATCAGAAACATCAAAACTATTTAATCCTTGAATACACATTTTCTTGTCAATTATTGGCCAATACACTTCGTTTGGCAGCTCATTAAAAGACTCGCTATCATAACCATTATCATAATCCACACTTGCATTAGTATCATAACCTAAAGCTATTGTAGATTCGTTATTTTGATGATCTTTAAATTTAAGCCAGAATATAATCCTATCATCTGCAGGAGCGGCCTGTGCAGATCTAAAAAACGTAGATTCACCTAACGATTCTCTAGCAAACACACGTTGACTATTGCGAAACTGGATAGTCCCTGTATTTTCAATTTTCACAAAGAAACCCTGCCCTACAGCAACCCCATCTTCAGGTGCTCCTTTTGAAGAAGCATTACCTGTAGCGGGTAATGATGGCGCCTCTACACCAGTAAGGTTATTAAGAGTAGCATACCCTCCTTGATAATCAGCTAGTATATGTGTATTATTCTCCTGGAAATGCTCATAAAGATATATAGAGCCTTGAATTACAGATGAATTATCATCAATAAATTCTTTTGCGCTAATCGCCGATGGATAAGGGTTTCCAACCAAGACTTGATTACCGCTAACTGCAGACACGTTATAATCCCCGTCATTTGCTGTCCCTCTAAAAACGTAGGTCTGATCGGTCGTTGGTGTGGGTGTTGTATTACCTGAACCTTTCATGAGATACCCCATACTTGGTGCTATTGCCGTAGTTGGCGTTATTGAATTCCAACCATAATAATTATCTATTAAATCGTTAAATGTATACAACCAATAACTACTTAATGCTATTGGACTCGCTAAAGGATCCGCATCATAAGCTGTAGTAAATCCAACAGGTCCAGACTCTGTTTCCAAAAAGCTAACTTGCCAATCACCACTTCTATGGACTGGTGCACTCCAATAATTATAGTTATATAAATTAGGAGTCCCTTCTTGTCTAATTTTTAAATCCCCACTTCCTGTATTTAAAGAGGTTCCTGTATGATTTTGGATTAGCTGTGCTTCTCCTAATAAGTCTATGACTCCTTCATTAAATATTCCATTTTCCACTTCTAATAAGACACCATCATTGACTTGTAATGTTGCTCCCGGCTCCACCTCAACCTCTCTAACATGTGCATCCGCAGTTAAAATGGCTGTACTTCCAGATTTAACGGTCAACTTTAAACAAGCATCGGTGTTATCTGGTGCATTTAAAGCTCCTGAACCGTTAAAAAAAGCAGTTCCGTTCCAAACAATTTGGTCTGTATATCTTAAAGTAAAATAATCTGCGTCGGAAAATGACACACCTGTGACAGCTGCTGTTGTTCCTGAAACGGTCAAATTATACGCTGTAGGACTACTAAAATCACTATCGTTATCCACTACTAATTGTAAACCTCCACAAATAACTGCGATAGGCATACCTGAGATATCAAAAGACATGTTTACTGTACCTAAATCTCCAACTTTGCCGACTCTCCATTTAGAATTAAGCTCATCACTATAATTAGAAGTATTGGTGACAAAACCATAACTTGGATCCTTACTTTCTTCTCCCCAAAATAAAAAATCACCATTGGATAATGCTGAAGGTGTATTAACGCTTACAATTCCAGTTCCTTGAGAATCGGTATGATAACTACCGTCTGCAGCTTGACCTATTCCTGCAACGTCAAAATCGAAATTTCCATTTGCAGGATCATCTTGCGTATAAAAATCTACAGCACTATTTAATACTAAACCATACTTTGCAGTAAGGTAATTTTGAACGATTACTCTTTTAGCGGTACTTAAGACTTCATTAAAAATAATAACCTCAGTAAAATCACCTTGATGTGATTGATCAGCAACATAATTGCCATCTACAGAATCTTGCTCCCCAGCTAATGCTAAACTACCGCCGGGAGTTATTGAGGTACCAAGCTTAAAACCATCTGTTCTTCTTAACGTCCCATCTAAATAAGACGTTAACCCCACTCCTGCACTATTCCAACTCATATCTATCATGTGCCAATGACCATCGTTAGCCGTAATATTCATATTTGTTTGATTGCTACGATAATACTCTAAACTATTACTCCTATAAATAAGGTAATCGTTATCACTAGCGGTTGATGCGTAAGACAGAACACCGTCATTACTATCACCCGTTTTATTAATATAAAAAGTAGTAATTTGGGTCGTCGGGAAAGTTGTGAAATTAGTTTTTCTCAACCTTCTATTACCCGTTCCAAATCTAACAACATCATAACTATTTACATTATTATTTATAACTATTGGCTGAAAGGCAACATCAGGTTGAGACATCGTATTAGCATTTCCAGAATCATCATTCCAGGTTTCCATACTTGCACCGTCAGCAACAGAGAAAGCATCGGGTTTTAACCATAACACTTGATTACTGGAATCACCGACACCACCGGGACCAGTTTGAGAAAATAAGAAATTAGGCAATAGTAAGACTGATGCCAATACTATTGTTAAAGAGACATTTTTAATCATAATTATTCTAACATTTAAACACGCGACGAATATAGGAAAAATAAGTCCACGAAATGCAATTATATACGACGAAATGAAAAACAACTCGATGAGATGCTCTTTTTTATCGTTAAAACGAAATAAAAATACGTTTTAACGTCAACCTTTACACAAAATGTTCAAAAAATGTAAGTCTTTTCAAACAAGAACATTACACTAAATCTATTTAATTTTTAAGCTGCTTTAAAATCTTTTCTGCTTCAGAAAATTTATAATTAGTAGAATCTTTAACAATTAACTCTAATTGCTTAATGGCGTTATTTTTATCCTTAGCTTTTAGATACACCAAAGTCTTATACCAATACCCTTTAGAGAAATCGATACTATCACTGGTTAAGACTGCATCAAAAGTAGACAACGCTTTATCTTTTTGATTCAGTTCTAGCTGTGTGATTCCAAGATATAGATACACATTAACATTAATCACCTCTGCTTCGTTTAGATATTTGCTATAAAAACTATTGGCTGACACATAATCTTTGGCTATAAAAGCTTGTTCCGCGTCTTGCAATGTTGCGCTTTCAGAATGCCCTCTTTCTATTAAGGACGGCAACTCTTGCCAAGAATTATAATCATTATAAATATTCTGATTATTATTTAAAAAGAACAAACCAATAAGTAATACTACTGAAGCTGCTATCGCAAAAAATGTATAGCGTTTTATATTATTATTACTCTTAGGTTTTGAGGTGTCCTTATAATTGTCCCCAACTTTACTCAACACTGTTTTTAACGATTGCGCCTCTTCACTTTTAAAGTAATCTTCTAAATCTTTAACTTGCGGTGATTTTGAAGCATCAACAAACTGCCAGTCTTTATTGTCAAGCTGTATCCCTAGCTCTTTGTTTATCGCCAAATACTCTTGTAACTCAGTATTATTAGATAATTCTATTTCAAAAGCAGCATTTTCTGATTCAGACATAAGTTTCTCCAAATACTTATCTGCTTGTTTTAGTAGGTTTTCAGATAAACTCATAATGTCTTTAGTTGCTTAAAACGACTATCTTTTGTAATCATCTCTATTAATTTCTTTTTACACTTAAATACACGCTGTCTCACTACATTTTCATCATTATAATCTAATTCTATAGCAATGTCCTTATAAGCCACTTTTTTAAAAAAACGTTTTAAAATCTCTTTACAATTACCAGAGATTAACTCAAGCTTTTCTTGAAAAAACTCCCATCGTTCTTGCTCTAAAACAGCGGTTGCCATGTCGTTAGCGTCACTATTACGTTCAATAGGTTGATCAATTGTTACCATCCGTTTTGATTTAATTAATTCTCTGCGCCATAAATTCTTGCAAGCCGTAAATAAATACCCATCAAATGTGGAATTAATTTCTATGTTTTGGACTTGTACCCTAGCCATAATTTGTACAATAGCTTTTTGAAAAACATCTTCGGCATCGGCTTCTTGTCCCGAGTTTTGAAGCACAAAACGTTTAACATTTGGATAGATAGTCTTGTAGATTTCTAATATTACTTTTTCATTTTTAGTTTTCAAACCATTAATAAAGTAATTTGTTTTTTTCATTAAAATTAAAGATTAGCTGATTACTAGTAATCAAAACCACAACTAAAAAGATACAATTAAAATGGTTTCATGAGAATAGTATTGGAATTGGGTAACAAATATATATATTTATGAACGTTTTCGTATTAACATACATTCAAATCATAATGAAAATAATTAAACCGATAAAAACAATTCTATTACTACTTTTAAACCTTGCTTTACTAAATAGTTGCTCTGAAAATGAATCTGCTTCAGAAGAAATTTTTCCAAATAGTGATTACACTACTAGTTATAAAAAAAACGAAAACACCATTAACACTAACAGAGTCAATACTACAAATATTACTAAATTAAAGTATTTAAAAATAGTTTTTAAACCAAAAGCAAATAGAGCTAATTTTAACAATATCTTTTTTAGTCAAATACAACAGACTCTTCACCAAACACCAATAACAATAGACGAAAATACATTAATTTACATTTATGATGAAGCAAATCAAGCAGCCATAGACAGTCTTTTTGAAACTTCGGATACTGGAATATGCTTACTTTGCGCATATCTCCAAGACCTACCTAACCAAAATAATCCAGATTATATTGTGGTCAACAAAATTTGTTACAGCGAGAGTACTAATGAAAATAATAAAAATATAATAAGAAGCACATACTCACATTTAATGCATATTATATTAAATGGTACTGATTGTGAAATATGGATCATGAGAAACTGCTGCTTAAGTCAAGAAGACGATGGCACAGGAACCACAAACCGATCACCCCATATATTATCAACACAAAAAATTCAATAAACTAATTTGAAAAAAACAATTGCCTTATTATTATTTCTTACTTCTCTTATTTGCTCTTCCCAAAACAATCAATTATCAAAAGAACAGATTAAAATAGAGTATAACAAAGGAAACTATAAAACAATTATTGATGCGCACTTAAAAAACAACGCTAATAATTATGACATTGACAAAATAAACCTTGTTGCTAAGTGCTATGAAAAAACTGAAAACTTATACAAAGCACTAGAATACCTTAATATCGCAATACAAATAAGCAAGGAGACTAATAACACTATCAGCCTCCTTGATAATTATATTAACATAGCCTTAGTCAATAAAAAAATTCAAAAAAGAGAAAACTACACAAAAGCAATCAACTTCCTCTTAAAAGCACTCGAAATAAATAAGTTAATAAACATTAACGACGACACAAAAAACATTATTCATAACAATTTAGCTAATTGTTACAAACGATTACAGCAAAAGGAAAATTCATTATTTCATCATAAAAAAGCACTAAGTATTGCTAAAGCAAATAAAGACAGTATTAAAATAGCCCGATCGTACTCCAATATAGGAGCTCTTTATTTGAATATTAATTCTACTGAAAAAGACTTAAACAGACTAGAATACTACTCTACAGAAGCCCTAAGATACAACCCTAAACCTCATTACAGCTTATTCTTAAATTTAGGCATCGCAAGCTATTTGAAAAAAAAATATCAAAAAGCAATCAACAATCATAATAAAGCAATACAAATAATACTAGGAAAAACTAGTTATAATAAATTCCAAACAATAGCATATGAACAAATAAAAAATTCCAACAAAAAAGGAGACTTATTAAATGTACTATTTGAAAAAACATACGCATGGATCAAATATGCTGAACAAGAAAAAAAAAATAAGTTTCTTGAAGAAGGATTAAAGACCATTAAACTTGCCGATAAAATCATTGATCTTTTATTTATTGAAGCTAAAGAAGAAAAGACTAAAACCTATTGGAGACAAAGAGCTTCTAAATTTTATTTTTTAGGAGTCCACATTAGCCACCTATTAAATGATACTGAAACTATTTTTTACTTTACCGAAAAAAACAAAGCACTCTTACTACTAAACAACACTACCTTATCTAAACTTAATCGAACTATTAAAATTCCTGACAGCATTAAAAATAAAGAAGTTCGTATAAGAAAAGAAATTTATCATTTAGAGAATCTATTAACACTTGAAAACAAAAATAAATCACAAAATAAACTCTTTGAGAAAAAATTAGAGCTAGATATTTACTTTCAATCACTAAAATCAAAATATCCCAATTATATAAAAAACAATAAAAATTTAGCACAAGTTTTACCACTAAAAGAATTTCAAAATAAAATAAAAGATACCAATACTTGTTACATTTCTTATTTATGGAACAAAAGTGAGAACCAATTTGACGCACTTTATGGTATAATAATTACTAAAAACAGCTCAAATTCTTTCAAAATAGAAGACTTAAAAGGATTTAATCAACGTGTTCTTAAATATAAAACACAAGTATCAAAACCTATTACAACAACAAATGATCAAAAAAAACACCAAGAAGTAGCACACTTACTATACTTAGATTTATTTCCCTTAGAAATAAAATCAAAAATACGTAACAAAAAACTCATTATAATACCAGACAATGAGTTGGCTAATATTCCATTTGAAGCTTTAATTACTAACAACACAACAAACGCATTATTAATAAACTCCAATGAAATAAGTTATGCTTATTCAGCCTCTTTTTTAATAGAAAATAATTCAATACACAGACAGGCAAAAAAAAGCATAATTGGATTTGCTCCACATTCTTTTAGTCAACTAAACCTACCTTCATTACCAAGAAGCATAAATGAAACGACTACTATTATTAATAATTTTAATGGCGATTTATTTGAAGAGAAAAACGCGACTAAAGTACAATTTTTAACAAACTTAAATAATTATAAAATAATACACCTCTCTACCCACGCAGACGTTAGCGACTCCATAAATCCGTGGATAGCTTTTAAAAATGAAAAACTATACCTCAATGAACTATATACCTCCAAAAACCAAGCTGAATTAGTTGTATTAAATGCTTGTAAAACATCTATAGGTGATATAAAAGAAGGTGAAGGAGTATTTAGCTTAGCCCGAGGTTTTTTCTACTCCGGTTCTAAAAGTGTCATCTCCTCTTTATGGAATGTTAATGACAAATCGAATACCGAAATAACGTTATCTTTTTATAAATATCTAAAGGATGGTCAATCTAAAAGCGCAGCACTCAGACAAGCAAAACTAGATTACCTCGACACACATAGTCTAAGCGAAGCCTCTCCTTACTACTGGTCCTCATTAATTTTAATAGGTGATGATTCCGCGCTAAAACTCACAAATAACTCATTGTTTTACATCATTTTAAGTGTCTTACTATCAATCCTATTGTTTTTTATTTTAAAAAATAACGGGTAACATATCTGATACTTCAGGAACAATTAAGAAACTAACAAAATCTTAATTAATTTGAAAGATACTTTATCCTTTTTAGTACAATCATTACTTCAAAAAAATAAAATCAAAATTGATAGTGAAGAATTAGACTTTCAAATACAAAGCCATCCTTCCTACCCGAGTTTACACGCTATAACCGGAGTATTAAGCCATTTTGACATAGATAATATTGCAATAAGAGTACCAATAAACAAAGACACTTTAGAACAACTACCAACTAGCTTTATTGCTCAAATTAAAAGCAATGACACAACTGATTTTGTTTTAGTTATAAAAAAAGGAAAAAACTACAAAACAATATTTAGTAGCAAGGAAAATAAAACCTACTCTGAAACAACATTTTTAAAACAATTTACAGGTATTATCGTTGCGATTGAAAAAGATGACTCAAAAACCACAGTACAAACAAACTCAACACAACTCCAAAAGCCCTTGTTTGCTTTTTCACTAGTACTACTTACCCTATTATTTTTTATTTATAGTCCCAATCTAAGCGCATCCATTTATTTTATTTTATCTCTAATAGGTGTCGGAATAAGCTTGTTAATCATACAGCATGATTTAGGAGTAAGTTCCAAAATAATAGATAGCATTTGCTCTCAAGAAAGTAAAACAACAAATTGTAACGCCGTTTTAAACTCTAAAGGCGCAACACTTTATAAAAATATAAAATTAAGCGACGTCAGTCTAATCTATTTTACATCTATTAGTATTGCTTCATTATTGTTAAACATAACAAACACAGCTTTAAACACATTATATATAATAAGCTTAATATCAACCCCAGTAGTTATATACTCCATTTACTACCAGATAAAAATATCTAAAAATTGGTGCCTATTATGTTTAGGTATTGTATCCGTTTTAATATTGCAAGCATTAACTTTCTTTTTCACCAACTATAATTCACCTTTATTAAATTTTGAATCTACACTATTAATAGCCTGTTCTTTTACGACTACCGCCGCTATCTGGTTATTTATTAATCCTAAAATGAAAAAAGAACAAGACTTTAAAAAATTTAAAATAGAGTCTAATAAATTTAAGAGAGACTTCAATCTATTTAATACACTCTTACTGCAATCTAAAACCGTCGACACAACACTTTCTAATACTCCTGAAATAATTTTTGGTAATAAAAATGCGCTTTTAAACATTACCATTATAACCAATCCTTTTTGCGGACATTGTAAAAATGTTCACACTCTAGTTGAATCTCTTTTAAAGACAAATCAAAATGATATAAATATTGTTATTCGATTTAATATAAACACAAGTAATCCAAATAACCACGATGTCTTAGTTTCTAGTAGGTTATTAGAATTATTCCATAATGAAGGAGAAACAGAATCATTAAAAGCAATGCACGATATTTATAATAATACAGATGCTAAGTCATGGCTATCTACTTGGAACAAATCCGATAATATAGACATCTATAAAGAAATCTTAGAAACAGAACACAACTGGTGTTTAGAAAACAATATCAACTTTACACCAGAAGTTTTAATTAACGGTAAATCGTACCCAAAAACTTATGAAAAACAAGATTTAACTTACTTTATTGAAGAGCTAAATGAACTTGAAATAAAAAAATCACAATCATTTAGAACACACGATATAAAACAGTAAACCCTAATAACTAGGATTTACTGTTTAAACACTATTTCTCTCGCGAAGAATAGACACAAACTGTGAGTGTCTTTAATGTTCACAGCAAATATAATTTATAAATATTTTAATTATGAAAAATTTAAAAACCTTAGGTAAAGTTTTATCTAGAGATGAGCAAAAAGAAGTTAATGGAGGTAAAACAGTTCCTGTCATTTGTAATGGAGGCTATTTTAACAATGAAACCAGTTGCAAAATAGGATATCACCCACATCCACTTCAAGGACATTGTATTTGCTGTGCTGATTAATACAACAAAATAGACACAAACTGCAAGTGTCTTAAAATGTTAGCAGCAAATATAATTTATAAATATTTTAATTATGAAAAATTTAAAAAACTTAGGAACAACTTTAAGTAAAGTAGAACAAAAAAAAATTACTGGTAGTGGTAGTGGAGGAAGTTTTGGAGACACTTCTCACACATTACCTACCGTTGGAATTGGAGCAATAACAACATTATCAGGAGCTCAAACTAATAGTTTATCAGCTCCAGAACACTGGTTAAAAGCAGATTGCTTAAATCACGGATGCTCTTGGTTAAAAAATCAATGTAAATGCTAATCCGTTAAAGCTTTAAAATAAGTCTATATGACAATTAAAAATAGGCAATAACTTTTCTGTTATTGCCTATTATTCATCAAACACTATTCATTGAAAAAATTTCCAACATATAAGCAAGCAGAATCCAAAGACTGCGGACCAACGTGCCTAAAGATTATTGCAAAACATTATGGCAAAACGTTGTCTATCAATCAAATTAGAGACATCAGCGAAACCACTAGAGAAGGTAGCACACTGCTTAATTTAAGTGACGCTTCAGAAGCTATTGGTTTTAGATCACTGGGAGTCAAACTAACTTTAGAAGAATTAAAAAAAGCGCCTTTACCCTGTATATTACACTGGAATAAAGAACACTACGTAGTACTTTATAGGATAAAAAAAGATACGTATTACATTTCTGATCCAGGACATGGTTTAATAACTTATAGTAAAGAAGAATTTCTAAAATTCTGGATTGGCAATAACGCTACAGAAAACACACAAGATGGTATTGCATTACTATTAGACCCAACCCCTAAATTTTACAATAACGAATTTGATGAAGATGAAGCACAAAAATTCAACTTTACTTATCTCTCAAAATACTTAATAAAATATAAAAGTTTTATTATCCAACTCTGCATTGGATTACTTGCAGCCAGTTTATTGCAATTAGTTGTTCCATTTTTAACACAAAGCATTGTAGATGTTGGTATTAAAAATAACGACCTTAACTTTATCTATCTTATATTATTTGCACAAATCGCTTTATTTATTGGAAGAACAGCTATAGAAATCATTAGAAGTTGGATACTACTGCATGTCAGCACAAGAATAAACATCTCCTTAATCTCAGATTTCTTTATCAAATTAATGTTACTACCTATTTCGTATTTTGATGTAAAAATGACAGGAGATCTATTACAGCGTATTAATGACCATAAACGTATTGAGCAAATCTTAACAACCTCATCATTAAACGTATTGTTTTCTATGGTTAATTTTATAGTATTCAGTTTCGTGTTAGCCTATTATAGCTTACAAATATTCACCATCTTCTTAGTTGGTAGTATTTTGTATTTTCTTTGGATCAAAATATTTCTAAAAAAGCGCGCTACATTAGATTACAAACGCTTTTCTGCAATGAGCCAAGAACAAAGTACGGTAATCGAGCTTATTAATGGTATGCAAGACATCAAGCTACATAATGCCGAAAAACAAAAACGCTGGGCTTGGGAGCACACACAAGCCAAACTGTTTAAAGTATCCATAAAAAGTTTAACATTAGAACAAACACAGAGTGTTGGCTCCTCTTTTATAAATGAATTAAAAAATATTTTCATCACCATTTTATCCGCAAAATTAGTCATTGACGGAGATATTACTTTAGGTATGATGCTAGCCATTTCTTACATCGTTGGCCAACTAAATAGCCCTGTACAACAACTTATCAATTTTGTACGAGAGCTACAAGACGCCAAAATTTCTTTAGACCGTTTAGGTGAAATTCATAATATGGAAAATGAAGAAATTGATCCTCAAAATAAAATTAAAGACCTTCCAAAAAGCGGCGCAATTATAATCGAAAATCTATCCTTTAAATATACAGGATCTGACATAAATGTTTTAAAAGAATTAAACTTAACTATTCCTGCAAAAAAAACAACTGCCATCGTAGGTACAAGTGGAAGTGGAAAAACAACATTAATGAAATTACTTTTAGGCTATTACAAACCCAATACAGGTGATATACTATTAGATAAATCTTCTTTACAACATGTGTCTCAAAAATCATGGCGAGACCATTACGGCGTAGTCATGCAAGAAGGTTACATTTTTAATGACACCATAGCAAACAACATCGCTATTGGAGAAGACATCGTAGATAAAAAAAGATTAGCACATGCAATAGATGTCGCTAATATTAGAGACCACATAGAATCACTTCCACTAGCTTACAATACAAAAATTGGAGCAGAAGGCACAGGGTTAAGTACTGGACAAAAACAGCGCTTATTTATTGCTAGAGCTGTATATAAAAACCCCGATTATCTATTTTTTGACGAAGCAACCTCTGCTTTAGATGCTAATAACGAAAAAGTAATCATGGAAAATCTTGATACCTTTTTTGAAGACAAAACAGTAGTTGTTATTGCACACAGATTAAGCACCGTTAAAAACGCACACCAAATAGTAGTCTTAGAACACGGAAAAATAGTAGAAATAGGCAACCACAAAACATTAGTAGCAAAAAAAGGAAACTATTACAACCTAGTGAAAAACCAATTAGAACTAGGTAATTAATATCGGATTGAGCACAGTCGAAACCTCTCAAACTGTAAACAAAAAATAATGTCCTAACAAGGAATGAAACGAGAAGATATCTCTTTAATTAAAAAGATTGCTTCGTTATACTCTCAATGACAAAATAAATTCTCTCGCGAGAAATAGATAGAAATTGTGACTATCTCTAAATGATCACTTTAAACTAAATTTAGAATTATCATTAATTATGAAAAATTTAAAAAAATTAGGAAAAACTTTAACTAAAGCTGAACAGAAAACAATTAACGGTGGACGCCTTTCATATTCAGGAAATGGCTGCACGACTGACCCAACAACCAGCAATCCTCATCCATTATCAGCATACTGCGAGTGTTTGGCAAGTGGAAGGAATTGGAATGAAGAATGCAATAGATGTGAAATACCAAATGTTTATTATATTTCAGATGGAAACTGTGGAAGCTAATAACGTTCTTTAAAATTCAAAGGAAGTTGTTGTCACATCAACAACTTCCTTAAAAAAAATATTATGTCAAAAAAACTAGAAGAAATAAAATTAAGAAGCGAGCAAGTACAAGATATATTATCCTACGTCCCCCACTGGATGATACGTTATGGTAATCTCTTGTTTTTAGGTTTAATCATTTTGTTTTTCAGTTTAAGCTGGTTAATTAAATATCCCGATGTTATCACTACAGAAGCTTTATTAACAACACAAGTACCTCCCGAAAAATTAATAGCTCAAAGCACAGGAAAGTTAAACCACATTTTAATAAAAGATAACGACTTAATAGCAAAAAACACCCCTTTAGCCATTATAGAAAACAACTCGAATTTTGCAGATGTTTATAAACTAAAATCAATAGTTGATACTATTAAAGTAAACACTAAATCTTTTAATTTTCCTGTCGACCAATTACCTGTTTTGTTTTTAGGAGATATAGACACGCAATATGCGTTATTTGAAAACAACTACATTCAATATACGCTAAATAAAGATTTGAAACCTTTCTCAAATGAAGCTTTAGCGCATAAGACTTCTATTTCCGAATTACACAGGAGACTTAAAAGCAACAAAGAACAACTAGCCTTAAATCGTTCTCAATTAGCCCTAAAAAGAAAGGACTTAACGAGGTATAAAACCCTATTTGAAAAAGGAACCATTGCGCGTATAGAATATGAAAATAAGCAAATAGAATTTCTTCAAGCCGAGCAAAACTTAAAAAGCTTTGAATCTTCAATATCTCAATTAAGAGAATCTATTGGTAATGCCAATAAATCTTCTAAAGGCACAGAAATAAACAAAACAAAAGAAGAAATGATCCTTTTAAAAAGTGTCATTCAATCTTTTAGACAACTTAAAAAAGCCATTAGAGATTGGGAAACTAATTATGTTTTAAAATCTAATATTAACGGAAAAGTATCTTTTTCTAATTACTGGTCCACTCATCAAACCGTAAATCAAGGGGATTTAGTATTTACTATTATCCCCAGTAAAAGCTCTACGTTTATAGCAAAACTTAAAACACCTGCCATCAATTCCGGCAAACTAAAAATTGGTCAAACCGTAAATATAAAATTAGAAAACTATCCAGAAGCGGAGTTTGGAACTTTACAAGCCAAAGTCAATCACATCACACTTATTCCAGATCAAGAAGGCTACTATTTAATACGCGCCAAGCTTCCAAACAACTTAATTACTTCCTACAAAAAACCTATAGAATTCAAACAAGAAATGAGAGGTTCTGCTGAGATAATAACCGAAAAATTGAGATTAACAGAACGTTTCTTTTATCAAGTAAAAGATATATTTAAATAAAAGCATTCTCTCGCGAGGAAATAGACATATACTTTGAGTGTCTTTAAATGATCATTGTAATAATTTAATTTAAACCCACATAATTATGAAAAATTTAAAAAATTTAGGAAAAGCTTTAACTAAAGCCGAACAACAGACGATTACAGGTGGTCAATTTTTCTGTTGCTACTACAACCCTGCCTGCCCTCCTTCATTTGAAACATCTTGTATTATTAGAGGAGGAATATGCATGTTTCACCCGAAAGAAGGCGTGAGCTGTTAAGCCCAAAACAAGCCTCTTAGAGAATTATTAACAATTCTACTTTTTGAGAAAAAGCCTTTCCTAATTTGGAAAGGCTTTTTAAATATAATGTTACTATTATAAACAAGAAAACTAAATTTTATACTTTAATCATAACCAAAATAATTTACTCTTTTTACTTCTCAAAATTCACACCCCGAAATATAATACATGTGTGAAATAACTTCATTTGTTTTTAGAGACAAAAAAAATATCTGATGGCTCTTTTTTTTTGCTAACCTCTTTTAGCTAGGAACAAAACTAACATACCACTTCAGACCAAACAAAAACTCTCCATCTCTTAAGTTATTTACACCCTAAAACCATTAAATAAGCATTCAATAAAAAAAATCATTAAAAAGGGTAACAAATTCAACACTTCAGAGACTTATAAGTAGTTAGTTATTTATTAAGGGAAAAATTAATCAATAACGCTATTGATCAACAACCAAAAAAGCCTTTCCAAACTGGAAAGGCTTTTTAAATTTATACAATACTTAGACTGTACTTAGTGTGACTTTAATTACTTCAAACTAGATAAACTAGCTTTTAAAGTTTCGATCTTAGCTAAAGCATCAGCTTCTTTTTTACGTTCGTTAGCGATTACTTGTTCTGGTGCTCCTGCAACAAAACGCTCGTTAGACAACTTCTTTTGCACGGACTTTAAAAAACCTTCAGTATAACTTAATTCTTCCGTTAGCTTTACTATTTCAGCTTCTATATCTATTGCACCATCCATTGGTATAAAATATTCATTGGATTTTACTCTAAACGTTAACGCTCCTTCTACAGGCTCTGCAACATAGGTAATCGCTTCTAGATTTCCTAATTTAGATATTACAGCATCAAACTCCGTATTTGAATGTTCATTATTTATTACAGAAAAACCAATCGCCTCTTTAAAAGCAATATTTTTCTCTTTTCTAATGGTTCTAATTCCTGAAATAACTTCAGAAGCAAAATCAAATTCAGAGATAATAGTTTCATTTACAACCTTTATTTCTGGCCATTTTGCTACTATTAAAGCTTCTTCAGGTGTACGTTCTGCAATATACTGCCAGATATCCTCTGTTAAGAAAGGCATAAATGGATGTAATATTATTAAATTATCTTCAAAAGCAGACATGACCTTATTATAGGTTACCGCATCTATAGGTTGTTGGTATGCTGGTTTTACTATCTCTAATAACCAACCACAAAAATCATCATAAATCAATTTGTAAATAGACATTAAAGCATCGCTTAATCTGTATTTACTAAAGTGGTCTTCAATTTCTACTAAAGCCTTACTAAATTTGGCTTCATACCATTCTAAAGCTATTTTACTAGAGTCCGGCTGCGCAATTGTATCATTAACCTCCCATAAATTAGTCAAGTTAAAGGCGTTCCATATTTTGTTTCCAAAGCCTTTTCCTTGTTGACACAATGCTTCGTCAAACATTAAATCGTTTCCTGCAGCACTACTAAACAACATTCCAACACGCACACCATCTGCACTATATTGTTCTATTAGCTTTAGAGCATCAGGCGAGTTCCCTAAGGATTTACTCATTTTACGACGTTGTTTATCACGCACTAAACCTGTTAGGTAAACATTGTTAAATGGTTTTTCTCCTTTATATTCGTAACCAGCAACAATCATACGCGCGACCCAAAAGAATAAAATATCTGGACCTGTTACTAAATCGTTTGTTGGATAGTAATATTTAATTTCTTCATTTTCTGGATTTCTAATGCCATCAAACACTGACATTGGCCATAACCAAGAACTAAACCATGTATCCAAAGCATCTGTATCCTGTTTTAAGTCTTCCGCTTTTAACTCTGACTTACCCGTTACTGCTTTAGCTTTTTCTAGTGCTAATTCAATAGTTTCTGCAACTACAAAATCTTCTTTTCCATCGCCATAAAAATAAGCTGGGATTTGTTGCCCCCAAAGTAATTGACGTGAGATATTCCAATCACGAATATTCTCCATCCAATGACGGTATGTATTTTCAAATTTCTTTGGAAATAATTTAATTTCAGAATCCTCACCTAAAACAGCTTCGATAGCTGGTTTTGCCAATTCTTCCATTTTTAAGAACCATTGATCACTTAATCTTGGCTCAATAACTGCTTTGGTACGTTCTGACGTACCTACTTTATTTAAGTGTGTTTCAGTCTTCACTAAAACTCCCATTTCTTCTAATGTTTTAGCCACATTTTTTCTAGCCACAAAACGATCTTGACCTTCAAATTGTAATCCAAAACTATTTAAACTAGCATCTTCATGAAAGATATCAATAACTTCTAAATTATGTTTATCACCAAGATTCTTATCGTTTTCGTCATGTGCTGGTGTTACTTTTAAACACCCTGTTCCAAATTCGATATCAACGTATTCGTCTTCGATTATAGGAATCACGCGATTTGAAATTGGCACAATGGCTTTCTTTCCACGTAAGTGTGCAAAACGTTCGTCTTCTGGATTAATACAGATAGCCGAATCCCCAAAAATAGTTTCAGGACGTGTTGTTGCAATTGTTAATGTGTCAACACTACCTTCAATTTTATAATTGATATAGTACAAGTTTCCTTGACGCTCCTCATGGATTACTTCCTCATCAGACAAGGTTGTTTTTGCTTCAGGATCCCAGTTTACCATGCGATACCCTCTATATATTAAGCCTTTGTCATGTAAATCTACAAAAACTTTAATTACAGACTCAGACATGTCATCGTCCATTGTAAATTTAGTTCTGTCCCAATCGCAAGAACATCCTAATTTTTTAAGTTGTTCTAGGATTACTCCTCCATATTCTTCTGTCCACTCCCAAGCGTGTGCTAAAAACTCCTCTCTTGTCAGGTCATTTTTATCAATACCTTGTTCTTTTAATTTGGCAACAACCTTAGCTTCCGTAGCAATAGATGCATGATCTGTACCAGGAACCCAACAGGCATTTTTACCTTGTAAACGTGCACGACGAATCAAAACATCTTGTATTGTATTGTTTAGCATGTGCCCCATATGCAAGACTCCTGTTACGTTTGGCGGAGGTATTACAATGGTATAAGGTTCTCTATCGTCCGGCTCTGAATGAAAATAATTGTTTTTCATCCAGTAGTCGTACCACTTATTTTCTGCTTCAATAGCATTATATTTTGATGGAATTTGCATACTTTGGAATAGTTTTTGAAATATATATTACAAAAGTACTTATATTTCTGTTTTCGTGAAATTATAACGATGAATAATGTATAGTTAAATACGTTATAAGCATTTACAACTATGTATTACATCTAATAATTTTGCATGAGGAATAAAAAGTAATTAAATTTACAAACCAAATTAAAACATAATACAATGAAAAAATTATTTACAATATTATTTATCGGACTAGTTAGCTTATCGATGAATGCTCAAGAAAAAACGGCTAAAATAGAATTTAAAGACACGACTATTGACTACGGAACCATTAATAAAGGTGCCGATGGTATTAGAACGTTTGAATTTACTAACACTGGAGATGCACCATTAATTGTATCTAAAGTTAGCTCTAGTTGTGGTTGTACTGTCCCTAAAAAGCCAGAAGCACCAATCATGCCTGGACAAACTGGAGAAATTGAAGTTAAATACGATACTAACAGAGTGATGCCTATTAGAAAAACAATTACTGTTTTATCTAACGCAACAACACCAACTGTTTCTCTTAAAATAAAAGGAGAAGTTATTGATCCTTCTAAAACTAGTGTCCTTGAGAAAAAAGAAAAAAGTGTAATGGAAAATTAAACCATTCCCCTTTAATAACTTAAAAGCCAAAACTAAATGTTTTGGCTTTTTTTTTAAAAAAAAAATTACTTAATTGGTGACTTTAGTTCAAAACTAAAAATTCTTTCCTTCCCAAACCGAAAAACTTTCAACTCTAATCTAGTCCCTGGTTTTTTATAAAAATAACCCACTAACTGGTTTAAACTCATGTTATGCGTACTTTTACCATTGACATATGTTATGACATCCCCCACATTTAAACCTGCCAGGTCAGCAGGAGATCCCTCTCGTAAAACTGAAATTGAAAAGGATGGCTTACTATGATATTTATAATTAGACTTAACAATAGTTTGAAAATTTATTGATTTATTATTTTTATTCACGATAAATGCTCCTCCTCCTTCTTCTGTACTTAATTCCATGACTAATCTAACACCGTCATTCTCTACTTGAAGACCACTTCGATTATAGCTAAATGGAAGTTTATATAAATTATTTGTTCTAAGTAGAATTCTTGAATTTGGATAATCAAACACACAATTAAATCGCTTTAATATTTCGCCTCCCAATGATCCATCTCTATCTTTATTCTTCTTTAAATTTTTGACGATAATAGAATCTGGATAGGCCACTTTAGGGTTATTAAAAGAAAATTTACCAATACTAAAATCTTTAACTTTTGTGCGCTTACCATAAACATCACCACTAAGACCTGCTCCTAAAAAATCTTTAAAATAATTATCATTAATAAATAACCCTTTGCTTTTATTTTCAAACATCCACAAAGCATCGCTACTACCAGAATCAATCAATAATTTAACAGGCACCGCAAGGCTGTCCATACCGACTTTAGCCTCAACATATGGCTTATTTCCAATAATGTCTAAATTAATTATATCGCACTTCTTACATTTCCTGTATTTATAATGCAAAGGATTAAAAAGTCGGATATATTTATTTACGTAATCGATTTCTATAACAAAATCTTTAAATAAATCATACCCAATAATCCCATCAATTGGTACTCCTAATTTTGGAGCAAAATTTAAATTAGAATCAAAAATAGTATAAAAAGCTTGATCCATATTAACCGCATTACCTATTTCAAAAATATTATGGCTAGACCTTACTGCATTAACAAAACCACCCTCCCCTAAACCTTTTAGTTTAATTTTTTTTGAATTTAAAATTCTCAAAGAATCTAAGGCTTTATAAAAATTAAAAACTATTGGCTTATTTACCCCCGTATCCAAAAGAAATTTTAAATCAATCCCATTGACTTTAACAGGAATAATGATTATGTTATTAACTAACTCGAATCTAACTTTTTCTGATTTCACTCCCGTCTTCAAACGATATTGACTTTGTGAAAAAGTAGCAATAGAAAACAGTAATAGCAGTAGTAAAATAAATTTATTATAATTCATCCAATAGTATAAAAGTTATGCTTCTGTGAAATTTACAAATCTTTTGTATGAAAACCTTTTTTTAAATATTTTTTTTTGAAGAAAATTCCCAAATATTTTCGCAAATTTGCAATCTAAATAATTTATAATGCCAAAGATTTCTAATAAAGGGCAGTTAATGCCACAGTCACCAATAAGAAAATTAGTGCCATTTGCTGAAAAAGCAGCAAAAGCTGGTAAAAATATTTATTATTTAAATATTGGTCAGCCAGATATTAAAACACCTAAAATAGCAATGCAAGCTGTTAAAGATGCGGATATAGATGTATTATCATATTCAAGATCTGAAGGCTCAGAACAATACCGAAAAAAAATAGCCAACTATTACGAAAAAAATGACATCCATGTTAAACATGACGACATTATTGTAACTACAGGTGGTAGTGAAGCGTTATTATTTGCTTTTGGTAGTATTATGGATGTGGATGATGAAGTTATTATTCCAGAACCATTTTATGCTAATTATAATGGATTTTCAACTGCTTCCGGCGTAAAGGTTGTCCCAGTAATTTCTAAAATTGAAGATAATTTTGCTTTACCTCCAATTGAAGAATTTGAAAAACTAATCACACCTAAGACAAAAGCAATCTTAATTTGTAACCCTGGGAACCCGACCGGTTATTTATATTCTAAAGAAGAAATACAAAAACTAGCTGCCATTGTTAAAAAGCATGATTTGTTTTTAATTGCTGACGAGGTGTATCGTGAGTTTGCTTATGACGGAGCAACACATTATTCTATTTTACAAGTGGATGGTTTAGAAGACAACGCTATTGTAATAGATTCTGTTTCTAAACGTTACAGCATGTGTGGCGCACGTATTGGTTGTTTAGTTTCTAAAAATAAAGCCGTTATCGCCACTGCATTAAAATTTGCACAAGCACGATTAAGTCCTCCTACATTGGCACAAATTGCTAGTGAAGCTGCTTTAGACACCCCTCAAAGTTATTTTGATGATGTTATTGAAGAATATGTAGAAAGAAGAAATGTCTTAATTGAAGAATTAAATAAAATTGAAGGTGTACAAGTAGCCAACCCTAAAGGTGCTTTTTATTGCATTGTACAGTTACCTGTAAAAAACAGTGATACTTTTGCACAATGGCTTTTAGAAGACTTTGATGTTAACGGAGAGACTGTTATGGTGGCACCTGCTGCTGGTTTTTACAGCACACCTGGTGTTGGTTTAAATCAAATTAGAATTGCTTATGTACTAAACACGGATAGTTTAAAAAAAGCTGTACATATTTTAAAAGAAGCGCTTAAAGTATACAAAGATTAGTGACTATTCTAAACAACATATCATTAAAGCCTTTCAATACATTTGGTATTGATGTTAATGCTAAACATTTTGTATCGGTTGAGCGTATCGAAGATTTAAAATCTATTTATTCGACTGAAAAAGATACCGATAAGTTTATCCTTGGTGGAGGTAGCAATATGCTATTGACTAAAGCAGTAGACAAACTTGTTATTCACTTAAATTTAAAAGGAAAAACAATTGTATCCAAAACAGATGACTACGTTTTAATAGAATCTCAGGCTGGCGAAAATTGGCATGAATTTGTCTTATGGACTTTAAAACAAGACTTTGGAGGTTTAGAAAATTTATCTCTAATACCAGGAAATGTGGGCACTAGCCCTATACAGAACATTGGTGCTTATGGTGTAGAGCTTAAAGACCACTTTTATTCTTGTAAAGCTTTAAATTTAGAAACTTTAGAGTTAGAAACCTTTAATAATGAAGATTGTAATTTTGGTTATCGTAACTCTATATTTAAACAAGAAGCAAAAGGAAAATATATAATTACTAGTGTGGTTTTTAAGTTAAGCACTAAAAACCACACTTTACATACTAATTACGGAGCGATAACTTCGCAATTAGAACATTTAAATATTAAGCAGCCAACAGTCCAAGACGTATCAAATGCTGTTATCGCTATTCGCAAAAGTAAATTACCTGACCCTAAAAAGATTGGTAATTCAGGGAGCTTTTTTAAAAACCCCGTCATTTCAAGTGAAGCATTTTCCGTACTTCAAAAAAACTTTCCTGATCCTCCACACTATATGATTTCTGAGACAGAAATTAAAGTCCCCGCGGGCTGGTTAATTGAAACTGCGGGTTTTAAAGGTAAAACCTTTGGCAATTATGGTGTACACAAAAACCAAGCTTTAGTTTTGGTAAACTACAGTGACGCTAAAGGAGAGGATATTTTAAATCTTTCAAAATTAATACAAGATACTATTTATCGTATCTTTAATATTTCAATTGAAGCTGAAGTTAATATTTTCTAACAAAATATAATAACTTCAAATTAAAACAGTTAAACTAACAAACGATAAACAATAGCTTGAACTTTTCATTAGAAGAACATATTATAGCACATCTCAAAAACGGTGATAAACAAGCTATAAACCTGTTGTACGAAAATTACGCAGATGCCTTATTAGGCGTTATAAAAAAGGTAATATCCGACGATGACTTAGCACAAGACGTCCTGCAAGAAACACTTATAAAAGTGTGGAAAAAAGGTAAAAGCTACAATCCCGATAAAGCTAAATTATTTACATGGCTGTATCGTATTGCCTACAACTCTGCGATAGATAAAATACGATCTGTAAATAAAAAATCTATCAAAGAAGTCCAAATCGAGAATTCAAACGTATATAAGCTGACAACTAATAGTTTAAACGAGGATGTTTTAGACATAAAAAAACACCTAAACACACTCGATTCAAAATATCAGATTGTTATTAACGCTTTATTTTTTGAAGGAATGACACAACAAGAAGCTAGTGAAGAACTAGACATCCCATTGGGAACAATAAAATCAAGATTAAAAATTGCGTTACGTGAATTGAAGAAAATTTACAACCCTAAATTGTAAAAGAGATGAATGATAAAATAACTACATTTTTAAAATCTGACTTATTAAATAATTATTTAATAGGCCAAACCACAGCTTCTGAAACATTGGAAGTAGAACATTATATTTCTGAATACCCAGAAATAGCAAAAGCATATGATACGCTGCAAGACCAATTAGAGTTTACTGCACAATTAAGCTCAGTAAAAGCACCTAAGTCAATACTTGACAATGTATTAAATGCTTTAGATGAAAAACCTGTAATTGCTTTAAAGCCAAAAAGAACAAAAAAATGGTACAGCTTAGCTATTGCAGCTAGTGTAACCGCTTTATTGTTTGCCTCAAGTTCTTTTTATCTTTTCAATAAGAACAAACAACTATCAAGCGAGAACCAAACTATTGCGGATGAAATTTTTGATTTAAGAGGTGATATTGCAAACAACAACAGCACTCTAAACCTACTTTTAGATCAATTCAAGCAATTAAATAATCCTGAAACAGAAAAGTATGTTTTAAAAGGAAATACGAGAGCAAAAAATTTAAAGACTGTAGCCTACATTAACCCTGAAGACAAAAAATCTATGATTGATGTGGTTTCACTACCTCAATTACCTGATAACAAAGTCTACCAAATATGGGCAGAATTACAAGGTAAAATGGTCAATTTAGGCGTGTTAAGCGAAGCAGATAGACGTCTTCAAGAGATTCCTTACACAGAAGATGCTTTAGGATTAAGTATATCAATAGAACCTAAAGGAGGTAGTCAAGTAAGATCTAACGATACACCAGTTGCTGAAATATCCTTAAAAATAGGAGATTAAATATCAACTAAAATTATTTAGAAAAAGAAAGCCTCACTTTTAATTAAGTGAGGCTTTTTTTTTATTGTCTTAAAATAAAATATTAATCTTTACTCAATACCTTTTTATGTATTACACCAGCAACTAGAGCTCCTGCAATTGGAGCTACCCAAAACAACCATAATTGCGCAAGGTGCTCTCCTCCTTCTGCAAATAATGCCTGACTAGTAGATCTAGCAGGATTAACAGAAGTATTTGTAATTGGGATACTTATTAAATGTATTAACGTCAATCCTAAACCAATAGCAATTGGGGCAAATCCTTTAGGAGCTTTTTCACTAGTACTACCTAAAATTATTAATAGAAAAAATAACGTCAATAAAAACTCCGCTACTAAAGCAGACATCATAGAATACCCATCAGGAGATAAGTCCCCGTAACCATTGGCTGCAAATCCACCCGCATCCACAAACCCTGCCTTACCAGAAACAATATACAATAAAGCTACAGCCGCTACAATAGCTCCAACTAATTGCGCTATTATATAACCTGGCAACTCTTTAGCAGAAAACTTACCACCAGCCCATAGCCCAAGAGATACAGCTGGATTAAAATGACCTCCAGAAATATGCCCCACAGCAAAAGCCATCGTTAAAACAGTTAGTCCAAACGCTAATGCAACACCAACAAAACCAATTCCTAAATCTGGGAATCCTGCTGCAAAAATAGCACTACCACATCCACCAAAGACCAACCAAAAGGTTCCAAAAAACTCTGCAAATAATTTTTTCATATTTTTAATATTTAAAAGTTAGACTATCAAATTATAAAAAAAACAGATTGATTTTACTATTTCACTGTGTCTAGAATAAGAATTTCGATGAAATACACTTTTCAAGGTCATTAAAATGAAACAATACTTTTGAAAAGTTAAAATCAAAGCTCTTTTTCCTAAAATTTAGTATCTTTGTAAAACTAAAAAAGCAACTTATTTTGAAACTTTTATTACTTACTATTGGCCTTTTAGGCTTAGGATTTGCAGGAATTGCAATTAAAATTTGGGCAAAAAAAGACGGTAAATTTGCAGGAACATGTGCCAGTCAAAACCCTATGTTAAATACAGAAGGAGAATCTTGTGGATTTTGCGGTAAATCTCCAGATCAATTTGACAATTGTAACGAAACACAACACTCTTAACACATGCTAATACTTGAGGTATTATTCTACAGTTTTGCGGCTGTGGTTGTCATTCAAGTATTATTTTATGCTGTCCTATTTGGTAGCTTCGCTTTTTCAAAGAACACAAAAAAGCCTACCAATACTATTCCTGTTTCCGTAATTATATGTGCTAAAAATGAAGCGGAGAATATTAAAAAATTACTTCCTAGTATTTTAGAACAAGACTATGCCAATTTTGAAATTGTTTTAATCAACGATTCTTCCTCTGATGATACCTTGGCTATTTTTGAAAACTTTAAATCTAGCCATAATAACATCAAAATTGTAGA
This sequence comes from Psychroserpens sp. NJDZ02, assembly GCF_004843725.1. Taxonomy (NCBI): domain Bacteria; kingdom Pseudomonadati; phylum Bacteroidota; class Flavobacteriia; order Flavobacteriales; family Flavobacteriaceae; genus Psychroserpens; species Psychroserpens sp. NJDZ02. The sequence goes on from NZ_CP039451.1 coordinate 662,055, forward strand.
TGTTAAAAACATCGAGGCGTTTTGGGGAAATAAAAAACACGCTTTATCACTTGGTATTAAAGCTGCTAAATACGACCATCTTTTATTCACCGATGCAGATTGCCAACCATTATCCAATCAATGGATTAAGCAAATGAGTGCTAATTTTTCTGAAAAAGAAACCATTATTTTAGGCTATGGTGCTTATAATAAAGTCAAAAACTCTTTACTTAACAAGCTGATTAGATTTGAAACACTTTTAACAGCAACCCAATATTTTTCTTTTGCAAAAATAGGAATTCCTTTTATGGGCGTCGGTCGTAATTTAGCGTATCATAGAGATGAGTTTTTTAAAACTAATGGGTTTATAAAGCACATACAGATTAGATCAGGTGATGACGATTTATTTATAAATGAAGCTGCTAATTCAAAAAACACAACCATTAGCATTACGCCACAAAGTTTTACAAGCTCCATTCCAAAAACAACTTTAAAAGATTGGATAAAACAAAAACGCAGACATGTATCTACAGCAAAACATTATAAAATTAAACATCAATTTTTGTTAGCTCTATTTTACATCACACAAGTGTTATTTTATGTGTTAAGCATAATACTACTAGCAACCACTTACTTGTGGCCATTTGTACTAGGCTTAATCCTTTTAAGGTTTTTATTTCAGTATTTAACATTAGGGTATTCAGCAAAAAAACTAAACGAATTAGATACAATATTACTATTACCTTTTCTAGAAATCACTTTGATTGTACTACAATTTAGTATCTTTATAACTAATCAAATATCAAAACCAAATTATTGGAAATAGACGAAGCCATAACAAGAGCTAAAAAAAACGATCAAAAAGCGTTTAACTATCTACTAAATAATTACTGGGATAAGGTGTATGGGTTTCAGTTAAAACGTATTCAGAATGAAAATGACGCTGAAGACATCACCATCCAAACCTTTTCTAAAGCATTTGATAAAATTGAATCTTACAATAATAAATACGCTTTCAACACTTGGTTAATTACTATTTCTAAAAATATCCATATCGATATTATTAGAAAAGAAAAAAACAGCATTAAACAGGCCATCTCTCAAATAAATGAGAATGACGTTTATCAAGTCGCAGACGAAAGCCCTTCTGCTGAAGACAAATTAATTACTGAACAAAACCTGGCCAAATTACTAAAAGATATAAAAAAAATAAAACCTCACTATCAAGAAGTTATAAACCTTCGTTATTTTCAAGAATTGAGTTACAAAGAAATTTCTGAAGAATTAAAAGAACCTATAAATAATATCAAAGTAAAATTACTTCGCGCTAAAAAATTATTAGCAGAAGTCATTCGGAAAAAGTAGCTTTCCATCACCCTTACTTTACAGCTTCGCCTTAAATTTTAAACAAAATACTTCGTATCTTTGCTTATAGAAAACTGCACTTATGAATACAGAAACTGCATCTAATATATTACCAAAAAGACAACCAAAACCAAAATGGTTACGTGTAAAATTACCTACTGGTAAAAAATACACAGAATTAAGAGGTTTAGTTGACAAATACAGCCTAAATACAATTTGCGCATCAGGAAGCTGCCCGAACATGGGAGAATGCTGGGGAGAAGGTACTGCAACATTCATGATTTTAGGAAATGTTTGTACTAGATCATGTGGTTTTTGCGGTGTAAAAACTGGACGCCCGGAAGATGTGGATTGGGATGAACCAGAAAAAGTAGCACGCTCTATTAAAATAATGGGAATTAAACATGCTGTTTTGACAAGCGTGGATAGAGACGACCTAAAAGATATGGGAAGTATTATGTGGGCAGAAACAGTTAAGGCTGTTCGTAGAATGAACCCAGAAACGACTCTTGAGACTTTAATTCCAGATTTTCAGGGCGTAGAAATGCATATTGATCGCATTATCGATGTCGCTCCTGAAGTTGTTTCTCATAACATAGAAACTGTAAAAAGACTAACAAGAGAAGTCCGCATACAAGCAAAATACGAAAAAAGTCTAGGTGTTTTAAAATACTTAAAGCAACAAGGACAACGTAGAACTAAATCTGGTATTATGCTAGGTCTTGGAGAAGAACGTGAAGAGGTTATACAAACACTTCATGACCTACGTGATAATGATGTAGATGTTGTTACTATTGGACAATACTTACAACCTAGTAAAAAGCATTTACCTGTAAAACGCTTTATACTACCAGACGAGTTTAAAGAATACGAAGAGATTGGGCTTAAATTAGGGTTTAGACATGTAGAAAGTAGTGCTTTAGTGCGTTCTTCTTACAAAGCTCAAAAACACATTAATTAATATGATTACAGTTGCCATTAATGGTTTTGGACGCATAGGACGACGTGTTTTTAGACTACTTTATAATAATCCAAAAATTAGGGTTGTTGCCATTAATGATTTAGCAGATGCCAAAACATTAGCTCATCTAGCAAAGTATGACAGTATACATGGTGTATTCCCTGCAGATATCACATCGACAGATCACACCATACTTGTTAATGGTGTTGCTGTTCCTTTACTAAATCAAAACCATCCAAAAAGTATTGACTGGTCTTTATTTTCTCCTGATTTTGTCATAGAGTCTACAGGAAAATTTAAAACAACTTCAGATTTACAGCACCATATCACTAATGGCGCAAAGCGCGTAATATTAAGTGTTCCTGCAATTGAAGATGATATTAAAACTATCGTTTTAGGTGTTAATCAAAACGAATTAGATGGTACTGAAACCATAATATCTAATGCGTCTTGTACGACAAACAATGCAGCTCCAATGATTGATATTATTAATGAGTTATGTGGTATAAACCAAGCTTACATCACAACAATTCATTCTTATACTACAGATCAAAGTTTACACGATCAACCACATAGAGATTTACGTCGTGCTCGAGCTGCAGGACAAAGTATAGTACCTACGACTACTGGAGCTGCAAAAGCATTAACTAAAATTTTTCCAGAACTATCAGAAGTTATAGGTGGTTGTGGTATTAGAGTCCCTGTTGCTAATGGATCATTAACGGATATTACGTTTAATGTAAAACAATCTGTAACCATCCAAACAATTAACGAAGCTTTTAAAAAAGCATCTCAAGAAAAATATAAAGGGATTCTAGAATACACAGAAGATCCTATTGTATCTATTGACATTGTAGGCAATCCGCACTCTTGTATTTTTGACGCCCAAATGACCTCGGTAATCGGCAATATGGTAAAGATCATTGGCTGGTACGATAATGAAACTGGGTATTCCAGTAGAATCATTGACTTGATTTTCAATTTGTCGGAAAAATAATAACTTATGACGGATAAATATTTATATTTGTTAGAATAAATGTAAAAAATGAAGTCCCAAACTATAAAATTTTTCACTTATTTTATGTTCTTTATTGCAGGATTAAATCTGCAAGCACAAGACCTTTCTGACAAAAAAACAGAAGTCATACAAGGCAAGATTAACTACAACATTAGTTTAGCACAAAAAAACATAGACAATAATGAGTTTTACAAAGCACAAAGCGATCTTGACCAAGCGCTTGCACTAGCTCATGAAATAAAAGACAATAGAAGTATTGGATTAATATACAGTAAAATAGGAAAAATCCAATTTATCACTGAAGAGCCTGTTGATGCTTTGAAAAGCTTATTTAAAGCTGTAGAAAAACAACGTTTTGCTGAAGATCATATTAATATTGCTGAAACCTATAAAACTATAGGAAATGTCTTTATGAGCCGAAAGGAATACAGCAGAGCTTTAGACTATTTTAACTCTGCTCAACAAGCATTTGAAAATGAAAACCTACATGATCACGAGGCAGAAACTAGATTATATAAGGGTAACGCCAACTATAAGTTAGGAAAATTCGAAGAAGCGAAAGCAGAGTATGATGCTGCAATAGCATTATCCAAACGCTATAAAGACAAGAGAATTTTAAGTAGTACTTATTTAAGTCTTGGTAATACTATAGCAAAACTAGGCGATTTAAATGAAGCCGAAAAGACATTAAATCTAGGGCTTTCCATTGCTCAAAAAAACAAATATCCTGGTGTTATTAATAAAGCTTATGCCGCATTAAGTGATCTATACAGTCAAAAAGAAGATTATAAAAATGCAAATTCTTATTTAAAAAAACATCTTACACTTAACGATTCTCTTTTGCAGCTCAAACGCAGCTACCTATCACCTGAAAAAAGATTAGACAAACTTTATAGTAACCCTATAGAATATCAAAAAGAAAAGGAGGCCGATTTACAAAAAGAAGCTAGTTCTACTTGGTTAGAAAAGCTAACTACAATTTTAAGTATTGCTTTAATTACAATATTATCTTTATTGACTTTATCGCTTTACAAAAACAATAATATTAGACTAAAATCTAATAATATTTTGCACAAAAAAAATGCAGAATTAACAATAGCAATGGAGAAAGCTGAGTTAGCAACCAAAACTAAAGCTAATTTTTTATCTACAGTAACCCATGAACTTAGAACGCCTTTATATGCGGTAACAGGGTTAACAAATATGCTATTGGAAGAAAATCCAAAACCCGCACAAATACAACATTTAAAGTCACTGAAATTTTCTGGAGATTACTTATTAACTTTTATAAATGACATCCTCCAAATTAACAAGATTGAGGCTAATAAAGTAGATATAGAACCTGAAGTATTCAATTTAAAAAAGAAAGTAGAAAATGTAATATCTGCACTCAACAACTCTGCTTCGGACAATAACACAAAATTACATTTAGAATACGATAGAGACCTACCTACTAACTTTAATGCTGATCAATTAAAAATTTCGCAAATATTAATTAATTTAATCGGGAACTCTATTAAATTCACAAAGGATGGGGATATTTGGATTAGAATTGTTAAACAAAATAAAGAGGGCGATAACTTTAATGTTAAATATGAAGTTGAAGACAATGGAATTGGTATAAGTGAAGAAAAACAACAGAATATGTTTGAAAGCTTCTCTCAAGGTTCTATACAAATTAACAGAAAATATGGTGGGACTGGTCTTGGACTTTCTATCGTTAAAGGTCTAATAGATATTTTAAAAGGAAAAATCTACATGAAAAGCGAATTAGGAAAAGGAACAACATTTTTCTTTGAAATACCAATGAAAAAAAGTAATGAAATTATCGTTGAGAAAAAAGCTAACTATTTTAATGAAATTGACGAATTGGAACTAAGTAATATAAAAATATTAGTCGTTGAGGATAATAAGATTAATCAAATGATTACTAAAAAGATCTTGAATAAAATGAAACTCTATTGTGACGTCGTAGACAACGGAGAAGACGCTGTCGATAAAGTAAAATCAATAGACTACGATGTTGTTTTAATGGATATACACATGCCAGGAATAAGCGGTATGGAGGCCACAAAATTAATTCGAGAATTTGATAAAGAACTGACTATTTTTGCGCTTACTGCCGTAACTATCGAGGACAAAATGCAAGAATTTGATGACGCTGGTTTTACGGATATTATACCTAAACCTTTTAAACAAGAAGAGTTTGAGAAAAAACTATTTAATGCCTTAATGCTTACAAAAAAAGAAAACCTGTCTTAGTGTAACGCAAAGTCCTTAATTAGCGTGTTAAATTGTTCAGCATTATCGATTTCTACTTTTATTGGAAGATAATATAATTTACCAATCAAAGACACTTCATTTTTTAAGCGCATATAATCTTTTTCGGTAGTTACTATACAATCATATTGAGAGAAACGCTCAATTTCTTGAAGACTAAAATTATGATGATCTTTAAAAGCTATATGTTCAAAATCCAAATCCTTTTCAGTTAAAAAATCGACTAACGGCGTTGCATTAGCAATCCCAGTGATTAACTTAAAATTGGATAGCTCATTTAAACCAACTGACTTATCTTCAGAATACAAAATCGTACTATAGCTAATCGAACTAAAAAAGACACTCTGATATTCTAACGGTTTAATTTCCGATATAATAGCCTGTTTTTTAGCAGTAGTTAAATCGTTGGGGCATTTAGTGACTACGATAATATTCGCACGTTTAGCACCACTCTTTGGTTCTCGTAAATTACCACTCGGTAAAACAAAATCTTTGGTATATAAATTAGCATATGTTGTCAACATCACATAAAAACCAGCGGTTACTTTTCTATGTTGAAAAGCATCGTCCAACACTATTAATTGTGGTTTTGGTTCGCTCTTAATTAATTGCGTTATCCCTTCTTGCCTATTTGCATCTACAGCAACTAAAACATTAGCACTAAACTTATTGTAAAATTGAAATGGCTCATCCCCTAAACTCTCAGCATTAGAAGACCGATTTCCTAGCACAAACCCTTTGGTTTTTCTACCATAGCCTCTACTTAGCGTCGCTAACCTCAAATCATCCTTTAGTAATCTAATTATATATTCGACCATAGGTGTTTTTCCTGTACCGCCTGTGCTTAAATTACCAACACATAGTATTGGAAAACCATAACTTTTAGAACTTTTCCAACCCATATCATACATTAGGTTTCTAAACCATGTCACAACAAAATAAACTGGAACAATAGGAAATAATATAAAACGCAAAAATTTCATTAAAATAATTTATAGTCTATTACACAAGACTGCTACATTTTATTTAAATATGAAATGCTAGCAAGATTAATAGTAACGAAAGTAAATATTTTATATTTGTTTTAAATAATAAAGACAAAAAAGTATGTTAGTTAAAGACCTGATTAGTCATCTTGAAGAAATAGCACCGCTTAATTATGCAGAAGATTTTGACAATGTCGGATTGTTGGTCGGTGATAAAAACACTATAATTACCAATGTATTAGTCACTTTAGATACATTAGAAGCCGTTATTGATGAAGCAATTGCAAAAAACTGCAACTTCATATTAAGTTTTCACCCCATAATATTCAAAGGTTTAAAAAGTATTACTGGAAAAAACTACGTAGAACGGACCATTTTAAAAGCGATCAAAAATAATATTGCCATTTACGCCATACATACCGCTTTAGACAATGATAAAAACGGTGTAAATGCGATGATATGTAACCAACTGAATCTTAAAAACCAACAGATTTTAATCCCACAAAAGCAAACTATAAAAAAACTAACCACTTATGTTCCAGAAGAAGAAGCAGAAGCTTTAAGAAATGCTTTATTTAATGCAGGTGCAGGTCAAATTGGTAATTACAACAATTGCAGTTTTAATACAGAAGGTATAGGAACCTACTCAGCCAACAAAGACGCGAACCCCACACTTGGTGTTATTGGAAAAAACCATAATGAACCCGAAACTCAAATAAACATTACGTTTGCCAAACATCTTGAAAGCAAAGTATTAAAAGCTCTTTTTGAATCACATAGTTATGAAGAAGTAGCTTATGAGTTAATAACCATTGAAAACACGAATCAAAATATAGGCATGGGAATGATCGCAGAATTAGAAATCCCGCAATCTGAAACTGACTTTTTAAACTATTTAAAGGAAAAAATGAATGTTTCGCAAATAAGACACTCACAATTATTAAATAAACCTGTAAAAAAAATAGCTGTATTAGGAGGGTCTGGTAGCTTTGCAATACAAGCCGCAAAAGCTGCAGGTGCTGATGTTTTTGTTACATCAGACTTAAAATATCATGATTTTTATCAAGCAGAAGACACTATACTATTAACAGATATAGGGCATTATGAAAGTGAACAATTCACAAAAAACGGATTAGTAGCCATACTTAACAAAAAAATCCCTAATTTTGCATTTATTTTATCGAACACAAATACCAATCCTGTTAAGTATTTTTAATATATGGCAAAGACAAAAGAAGCAACTGTAGAAGATCGCCTAAGAGCATTATATGATCTACAATTAATAGACTCTAGAATTGACGAAATTAGAAACGTACGTGGAGAATTACCTTTAGAGGTTAGCGATTTAGAAGACGAAGTTGCAGGATTAAAAACCAGATTAGCAAAGTTAGAAGATAGCTTAAGCTCTGTAGATGCAGATATTAATTCTAAGAAAAATTTAATTGAAGAAGCTAAAGCTTTAATTAAAAAATACTCTGAGCAACAAAAAAATGTTAGAAATAACAGAGAATTTAACTCTTTAACTAAGGAAGTTGAATTTCAAGAGTTAGAAATTGAATTAGCTGAAAAACATATCAGAGAATTTAAAGCTCAGATAGATCAGAAAAAAGATGTTATTTCTAAAACAAAAGAACATAACAAACAGCGTGAAACGCACTTAAAACATAAGAAAAGCGAATTAGACGCTATCTTAAAGGAAACTGAAAAAGAAGAAAAAGCACTTATTGAAAAGGCTGACGATTACAAGAAAAAAATCGAAGCACGTTTAGTAAAAGCTTACAACCGTATCAGAGTAAACGTTAAAAATGGTTTAGCTGTAGTGCCAATCGAAAGAGGAGCTTCAGGAGGATCATACTTTACTATTCCACCACAAGTACAAATGGAAATTGGAGCACGTAAAAAAATAATTACGGATGAGCACAGTGGACGTATCCTTGTTGATGCTGCATTAGCAGAAGAGCAAAAAGCAAAAATGGAAAAATTGTTTTCAAAATTATCGTAAGCACTTTCTAAATTATATTAAGAAGCCTTTACATTGTAAAGGCTTTTTTTATGCCCAAATTCTAAAAAATATTAAGATATATTTATCACTTTCTTAATTAAGGTTTCGATACTTTATACGTCAAAATAAAAAAGAAAAAGAAAATGAAAAAATTAATTCCAGTATTATTCTTATCGCTATTGTTTAGTTGCAATAATCAAGCACAAACTAACCCAAAACAAAACGCTATAAAAACAGCAACACCTGTAAGCGCTGCATTAGACAACGGACAAGCTAAAGCCTATTTCGCAAGTGGTTGCTTTTGGTGTGTTGAGGCCGTTTATGAAAGCGTTAAAGGCGTTGAAGAAGTCATAAATGGGTATTCAGGAGGACACACAAAAAAACCAACTTACGAGCAAAGTAATACGGGCCGTACGGGCCATGCGGAAGCAGTAGAAGTTATTTACAATCCGGAAGTTATTAGTTTTGAAACTTTAGTTGATGTTTATTTCGCCTCTCAAAACCCTACCCAAGCTAATGGACAAGGTCCAGACAGAGGTAGTCAATACCGATCTATTATATTCTATCAAAACGATGCGCAAAAACTAATTATTGAAACAAAGAAAAAAGCTTTAGCTAAACAACTTAACGCGACTATAGCCGCAGAAGTATATCCATTCCTGAAATTTTGGAAAGCTGAAGATTACCATCAAAATTACGAACGTTTACATCCTGAAAACCCATACATTCAAAATGTATCTATTCCAAGGTTAAATAAGTTCAAAACTAAGATGCCGGAGCTACTTAAGAGTAATCACTAAACATTCAAACTAAAGCTTAGTCGCTTTAATTTCAAAAATAAGAGGATATAATTTATTCTTTAATATATAATTGCCAGATTGGGTTTCGACTAAATCTGGCAATATATTATATGGACTGTCGTCATATTCATTTAAAAACTCGATATGCAATCCTGCTTCTGTTAACGCGTTTATGACTTCACTCAAACCATGATTCCATGTAGACTCTTTGCTAATCATTTTTGAATTAGGATCAGCATAAGTCCCTACATATTCTTCATAAATCACTTCCTCCTGCATATACCCATATTTAATTATTGGTATACCTTCTAAATAATCAAACATCCAAACTATCGGGTGAAACTCGACCATATAAAAACTACCTCCTTTATTTAGTTTTTCAGCAATCATTTTACCCCAAGGTTTTAAATCTGGCAATCAACCAATAACACCATAACTGGTAAAAACAATATCAAAAGTCTCTTTAACATATTTAGACGTCTCTAAAACATTACACCATACAAACTCAGCATCTAAACTTAATTCCTTATTCAACGTCTTCGCTAAGTCAATGCCTTCATTACTTAAATCTACACCTGTACAATTTGCCCCTAACCTAGCCCAACTTAAGGTGTCTTGCCCAAAATGGCATTGCAAATGCAACATGGATTTCCCTTTAACATCACCAAGCGCGCGTAACTCGAATTCTTTTAAAGAGCTATTACCTTTTCTAAAAGACTGCATATCATAAAACTGACTTGCTACATGAACCTTAACCTTCTCATTCCAAGTTGTTTTATTTACATCGAAGTAATTTTCTTTCATACAATCCTCATTAAGTCACTAATTTACTATTTCTATTTTAAAGAAAAAATGCTTCCCTATCTTTGCAAAAAATATTAAGATGAATAAACTATTACTTATCATTATTGCAATCACTTGTTTCTCTTGTAAAAAAGAAATAAAAATGGAAGAGAACAAAGTCTCTACTGCTAAAAAAATAGCCCATGCACACGGACTGACTAATTGGAATACAATAAATCAAATAGATTTCACATTTAATGTTGATAAAGATAGCAGTCATTTTGAACGTTCATGGTCATGGAAACCAAAACTAAACGAAGTGTCGCTTATTGTTGACAAAGACACAATAACATACAACAGAAGTCAAATAGATAGTTTAACGATACAAACAGACCAAGGATTTATTAACGATAAATACTGGCTATTAGCACCATTTCAATTGGTTTGGGACCAAGGGACAAAAATTTCGGATTCAACAAACAAAATTGCACCCATAAGCAAAGCTTCTTTAAATAAATTAACATTGGTGTATGGCAATTCTGGTGGTTATACACCAGGAGATGCTTACGATTTTTATTACGACAATAATTATATGATCAAAGAATGGATTTTCAGAAAAGGAAATACCGCCACACCATCAATGATAACGTCTTTCGAGAATTACGAAGATTTTAACGGAATTAAAATAGCCAAAGATCATAAAAAGTCAGAAGGCCATTGGAATTTATATTTTACCAATATTTCTATAAAAATCGATTAACCAAACATCCAAACTATACAATCTAAACGTATATCTTGTAATCCCGCTAAATAGCGACAACATAAATTTTGAAGGGCTTCTTAAATTTAATTTATTTAGCCCTTTTTCATGCGCTATATTTCCCCTTCATTTCTAAATTAATAATTCTTATTTTTGTGTAAACCCGAAAAACTACACATCGTGTCCAACTACAAACAAGGTCTAGATTACGCTAAGCAAGAGGATCAAAATGACCCATTGTTACAATACAGAACTCAATTTCATATACCAAAAGACAAACAAGGAAACGATTGGTTATACTTTACAGGAAACTCACTTGGTTTACAACCAAAAGCAACCAAAGACTATATAAATCAAGAACTTGACGATTGGGCAAACCTTGGTGTAGAAGGTCATTTTGAAGCAAAAAATCCTTGGATGCCTTATCATGAATTCTTAACAGAATCTATGGCGAAAATTGTTGGTGCAAAACCAATTGAAGTGGTTATAATGAATACCTTAACGACTAACTTGCACTTATTAATGGTCAGTTTTTACCAACCAACAAAAACCAAATACAAAATTGTAATAGAAAGTGATGCCTTCCCGAGTGATAGATACGCGGTACAAACCCAATTAGAGTTTCATGGTTTTGATGCTAGTGATGGTGTTATAGAATGGAAACCAAGACCAGGAGAAGTGCTTTTAAATATTGAAGATCTAGACACTATTCTTGAAGAACAAGGCGACGAGGTTGCATTACTACTTATTGGAGGTGTTAACTATTACACTGGTCAGTATTTAGATTTAAAGAAAATAGCAACACTTGGTCATGCAAAAGGCTGCAAAGTAGGTATCGATTTGGCACATGGCGCAGGAAATATAAAACCCGAATTACACGATTCTGGTGTTGACTTTGCTGCATGGTGTACCTACAAATATTTAAATTCTGGACCCGGAAGTTTGGGTGGCGTTTTTGTACACGAAAAACATGCACACAATAAAGAATTAAAACGTTTTGCTGGTTGGTGGAGCCATAATAAATCGACTAGATTTAACATGCGTCAACCATTAGACGTTATTCCAGGAGCAGAAGGTTGGCAATTAAGTAATCCGCCAATATTATCTATGGCTGCCATAAAAGCATCTTTAGATATGTTTAATGATGTTGGTATGGACGCTATTAGAACTAAAGCAGAAAAGCTAACTGGTTATTTCGAGTTTTTAATTAACGAATTGAATAACGACAAAATAACAATCATAACACCATCTAACCCCAAAGAACGCGGTTGCCAATTATCCATTCAGGTCAAGGATGCTGACAAAAATTTACATAAAAAATTAACCGAAGCACATATCATTACAGATTGGAGAGAGCCAGACGTAATACGTTGCGCTCCTGTGCCATTATACAACACCTTTAAAGATGTGTATAGAATGGTGGAGAAGCTGAAAGAGATATTAAACCAATAATTACAAAACTAAACAACGAGTTTTATCCTTAATCAATTCGCAGAATTGAGCATTAAAATGCAAACATAATGACCGAAAGACTGGAGTTGCAAAGCGAAGCTTTAAGCACGTAATTCCGAAAGAGCTTGTTCCGCAGGAATTTCCTCATTTCAATACAATCTTTTGGTTTTGTATTTAGACAAAATAAATTGCAAAAGAAGCACTTCGACTGCGCTCAGTGTGACATTTTACAATAGAAGAAAACCAATAAATAATGAGATCCTGAATAAAGTTCAGGATAACGAAACCTAATACAAAGTCGAAGACAACACTACTAATATGAGCAAAAAAGACAACATACTAATTATTGGAGCTGGACTTTGCGGCTCACTCCTAGCCTTACGTTTAGCACAAAGAGGTTACACAGTAAATGTTTACGAAAGCAGACCAGATTTACGTACCACAGATATTTCTGCGGGACGATCTATCAATTTAGCATTGTCTGACCGTGGGCTAAAAGCCATGCGATTAGCTGGCGTTGAAGACAAAGTAAAACCACTTTGTATACCAATGCACGGACGCTTGGTACATGATGCAGAAGGCAACACCTTTCCTTCTAATTATTCAGGAAGAGATAACGAATATATTAACTCCATTTCTAGAGGAGATCTAAATGGATTATTGCTAACCGAAGCCGACTCATACGATAACTTAACTATTCATTTCAACAAAAAATGTAACGGTATAGATATCGAAAATAATACTGCGACTTTATACGATTATAATACCAAAGAAGAATTCACAGTAAAAGGCGACGTTCTTTTTGGCACGGATGGCGCGGGATCTTCGCTTAGAAAAAGTTATTATCTAGAACGTAAATTTTTGTTTAGCTACTCGCAAAACTATTTAACACACGGTTATAAAGAGTTAGAAATTCCCGCTTCCGCTGAAGGAACGCATCTTATCAGTAAAGATTACCTTCACATTTGGCCAAGAGGAGAATACATGCTCATAGCCTTACCAAATTTAGATGGAAGTTTTACCGTAACACTATTTTTAAGTTATGACGAAGGCGAATACAATTTCAATAATCTTACGACAGAAGACACAATAAAAGCCTTTTTCACCACGCAATTCCCTGACGCTTTAGCCTTAATACCAAATATAGTAGAAGAATTTGCGAACAACCCAACAGGTGCTTTAGGAACTGTAAAATGTTCCCCTTGGCATTACCAAAACAAAAATGTGTTATTAGGAGATTCAGCACATGCTATTGTCCCTTTTTATGGTCAAGGTATGAACGCGTCTTTCGAGGATGTCACTGTTTTTGATAGTATATTAGAACAACACGAAGGCGATTGGGAAACTATCTTTAAAGTATACGAAAAAACTAGAAAACAAGACACAGACGCTATTGCCGATTTAGCAATAGACAATTATTACGAAATGCGTGATCATGTTGCCAATCCTATTTTTAAAGAAAAAAGAGTCATAGAAATGGCATTAGAAAAAGAATTTCCAAATGATTATTTCTCCAAATATTCAATGGTGACCTTCAAAGAAGACATACCGTATTATACCGCAATGACAAAAGGAAGAGCACAAGACAAAGCGATTTTAAACTTATTAGTAAATAAAGACATTACAACAACCGAAGATTTAAACAGTATCTTTAAAAAAGTACAACAAGAAACGGAAGCAATTTTGAAAGACGATAGAATAGCAGGATTAAAATAGTTGGCATTGAGCAGTTAGCAGTTAGCAGTTAGCAGTTAGCAGTTAGCAGTTAGCAGTTAGCAGTTAGCAGTTAGCAGTTAGCAGTTAGCAGTTAGCAGTTAGCAGTTAGCAGTTAGCAGTTAGCAGTTAGCAGTTAGCAGTTAGCAGTTAGCAAAATTGAAAAAAACATTGGGAGAAACAATAATTATATAAATTAAAAGTCCCAAATTTCGATATAATCGAAACCATCAATCTGCAGAAATAAAAAACGAAAAAACGGAATTGCGAAGCGAAGCTTCAAACATGAAGTTTTGAAAGTGAATGTTCCGCAGGAATTTCCTCAGATTGATTTGATTTTTTGGTTCGTTTTGCATCAAGGCAAAATGAACAAAGAGAAAGAAGAAAGAATAATGAGATTCTGAAACAAGTTCAGAATGACGCAAAAACATAAAACTAATGAACGAAGGAACTAAAGTAACACCAAGAGGAGCCTATCCTCACGTAAAACAAGTTGGCGATTTCATTTTCGTTTCAGGAACAAGTTCTCGTAGAGCAGACAACAGTATCGCTGGAGTTGATATCATCGACGAAATGGGAACAAAAAAACTAAACGCCTACACACAAACGCAGGAAGTTTTAAAAAACATAAACACCAATCTTAAAAAAGTTGGTGCCAGTTTAAAAGACATCGTAGATGTGACTTCATTTTTAGTAAACATGAATGACTTTGCAGATTATAATAAAGCTTACGCAGAATTTTTTGATAAAGAAACAGGACCAACCAGAACGACGGTTGCTGTGCATCAATTACCACATCCCGATTTAGTTGTGGAAATTAAGGTAATGGCATATAAGAAACAATAAATGAACATTCAAAACTACATTAACGGAGCATTCCATAATCCATTGCAAGACCATTGGATAGACAACTACAATCCTAGTAATGGAGCTATTTACGGACAAATTCCAAACTCATCAAAAGAGGATGTAGAAAACGCATATATCGCTGCAAAATCAGCTTTCCCAAGTTGGTCACAAACTAGTATAGAGACACGTAGTAGAATTTTAATAAAGATTTCAGAGTTATTAGAAGCCAATTTACAACGCTTTGCGGAAGCCGAAAGTAAAGACAACGGAAAACCGATTAGCTTAGCAAAAGCAGTAGACATACCAAGAGCAGCAAGTAATTTTCGTTTTTTCGGAAATGCCATAACACAATTTGCTAGCGAAAGCCACGAAAGCATTGGACAAGCTATAAATTACACTTTACGTCAACCTATTGGTGTTGTCGGTTGTATTTCTCCTTGGAACCTGCCACTCTATTTATTTACATGGAAAATTGCTCCTGCAATTGCATCAGGAAACTGCGTCGTTGCCAAGCCAAGTGAAATCACTCCAATGACCGCTTATTTATTAGGCGAGATTTGTAACGAAGCTGGTCTCCCAAAAGGCGTTTTAAATATTGTACATGGTTTAGGAGGTTCTACTGGACAAGCCATTATAGAACATGAAGACATAAAAGCTATTAGTTTTACAGGAGGCACAGCAACAGGAGCACATATTGCAAAAGTAGCAGCTCCAATGTTTAAAAAACTATCTTTAGAATTAGGCGGAAAAAATCCAAATATCATTTTTGCGGACTGTGAATATGATGATATGTTGGACACAACCGTACGTTCGTCCTTTGCTAATCAAGGACAGATTTGTTTATGTGGAAGTAGAATATTTGTAGAAGCCTCTATCTATGAGAAATTCAAAAAAGATTTTGTTGCAAAAGTAAAAGCTTTAAAAGTTGGACATCCATCGGAAGCATCTACCAACATTGGTGCATTAGTCTCAAAACCTCATCTTGAAAAAGTAAAAGTATATATTAATATCGCTAAAGCGGAAAACGGAACAATACTCTGTGGTGGAAATGAAGTCACTGTAAAAGGTTATGAAAATGGTTACTATCTAGAACCAACTGTTATAGAAGTACAAAGCAATGACTGCAGCGTAAATCAAGAAGAAATTTTTGGACCCGTGGTTACCATTATGCCATTTAATACAGAAGACGACGTCTTACAAATGGCAAACAAAGTAAAGTATGGTTTGTCAGCAACATTATGGACCAACAACTTAAAACGTACCATGCGCATGAGTAACCAATTACAAGCTGGAATAGTTTGGGTTAACACATGGATGACGCGAGATTTAAGAACACCCTTTGGTGGCGTTAAAGCTTCTGGAGTTGGACGTGAAGGAGGTTTTGAAGCGTTACGCTTTTTTACTGAGGCTAAGAATGTTTGTATAAAATATTAATAACATTTTAAAATTGAAAACTATTGCTGTGAAACAAAATCTTTCTATAAAAAAAGCGATTATTAGAGGCATCATATTTGTTAACCTGCCATTAATTATTGTTCTTATGTCCACAATAATTTTCTCTATAATCTTAGGAGAATTAGATATCTTAGAGGAGAATACAGCTTTAATTATTGGTGTTATTTTTGGTATAACATTAACGATAACTATCCGATATCTTCTAATCACTAAATGGCTAATTTGGGCATTTAGCAACGTTAGAAACGTACACGAATTGAGACGTCACTCCATAAGACAAAAACTACTATTTGAAACAGGATCTATATTTCAAAAAAATCCACTTTGTTCTAAAAAAGATAAATTAAAACTAAGAGCACTTGAAGATCGTTTTAACATTGAAGATATTTATGAAGCCGATGTAAAAACATCAAAACAGAATAAAATACACTTCGCTTTTACAACAACATTACTTATTTCCATTGCACTTTTGGTAGGCGTTTGTTCTTGTCTATTTTTAATGTTTAATTATGAAGAAAAAGAATTTTATATTGGTTTATTTCTTGGCGTTGGGTGTCTCTACATGCTAAAAGAATCGAGTAAGAAATTAATTAACAGAAAGCCTCAAGTTACCTTAAATGATGATGGAATTACCATAAACAAACATGAGTTTTTATGTTGGGCTGACATTTATGAAGAAAAAGTCACAACAGATACAAATGGTAGTAATGTCGTAAATTTTTTAACTTTTTGCGATGAAGATTACAACTATACTAAAATAGAAATTAAGAACTTAAACATAAGTCCTAGTAAATTAGAAAATTTATTAAGAACTTACAGAATACGCTATAACAACAATAAAGTTTAAAAATATGAATCTAGACTTAAATAACAAATTCGCATTAGTATGCGGAAGCACAGCAGGAATAGGTAAAGCAACAGCTTTGGCTTTAGCCGAAGAAGGTGTACAAGTTACCCTTATTGCTAGAAATGAAGACAAGTTAAAAGCAACCTTAACGGAATTACCTCAGCATAGAAATCACGATTATATTGTTGCTGATTTTTCCAACCCAAAGGAATTAAAAGAAAAGGTAGAAGCTTACATAAAAACAAATCATGGGTTTCATGTATTAGTAAATAACACAGGAGGACCAAAAGGAGGACCTGTATTTTCGGCAGAAGTTGATGAATTTGAAGCTGCTTTTACTCAGCATTTAAAATGCAATCACGTACTAGCACAAGCAGTAGTTCCTTTTATGAAGAGCGAAGGTTATGGTAGAATTATAAATGTAATTTCTACTTCTGTTAAACAACCTTTAGATGGTCTTGGTGTGAGTAATACTATTCGTGGTGCAGTTGCCAATTGGAGTAAAACGTTGGCTAACGAGCTTGGTCAATTTGGGGTTACTGTAAACAATGTGTTGCCAGGTGCCACAGGAACCGATCGTTTGGCTGAAATTATTAAAAACAAATCTGCTAAATCCGGAAATACCGAAGAAGAATCTGCAAATGCTATGAAAAGTGCTGTCCCTGCAAAACGTTTTGCAAAGCCCGAAGAACTAGCTGATGCAATTACTTTTTTAGCAAGCGAACGTGCCAGTTATATTAACGGAATTAATCTTCCAGTTGATGGTGGAAGAACAAAGAGTTTATAATTCTATCTGTCATT
This sequence comes from Psychroserpens sp. NJDZ02, assembly GCF_004843725.1. Lineage (NCBI taxonomy): Bacteria > Pseudomonadati > Bacteroidota > Flavobacteriia > Flavobacteriales > Flavobacteriaceae > Psychroserpens > Psychroserpens sp. NJDZ02. The sequence goes on from NZ_CP039451.1 coordinate 680,106, forward strand.
GCGAGATTTTTTTCTTTTTAAAAAATCGTGGCAATCTGTTCAATTATCACTAATTTTATTGCATTGATGAATCCGCGTTAAGGATTACTCACAGATTAATATTTTAAAATATTGATTTCGTGAACCTGAAGGTTTGAAGCGACATCCTTTTTTTTAAACGTCAGTTCGAGTGTTTTGTGAAGCATGAACAAAATGTATCGAGAACAAGTTAAAAAAAAGATACAGCGAAAAGCCTGACCCTTTTCAGGGTAACGCCCAAAATATTATACAATGAGTAAATTATTTCCACCTATAAATTTTAAAGCTTGGATTGAAGACAATAGACATCTTTTAAAGCCGCCCGTTGGTAACAAAGTGGTTTGGAAAGATGGTGATTTTATTGTTATGGTTGTTGGTGGACCAAACAATAGAAAGGACTACCATTATAACGAGACACCTGAGTTTTTTCATCAAATTGAAGGTGATATTGTCTTAAAAATTATTGAAGACGGTATGCCAAAAGATATTCATATTAAAGAAGGTGAAATATTTTTGTTACCACCAAAAGTACCGCACTCACCACAACGTGGTGCCAACACGGTTGGTTTAGTCATTGAATACCCAAGAGAAAAAGGTGTGCAAGATGCCTTATTATGGTTTTGCGAAAATTGCACAACTAAATTGTACGAAGAAGATTTTACGGTAAAAAATATTGAAACCGATATGCCAAAAATATTCGATAAATATTATGGCGATTTAGACAAACGTACATGTCCAAACTGCTCGGCAATCATGCAACCACCACAAAAAATAAAACTAGAAAACTAGTTAGCAGTTAGCTAAAGAAAATAAAAGCCAGGATTAAAAATAACATTAACTTAATTGAAAGTCCCCATTCAATTTGTAAAATTGAACATTGAAATGCAGAAATAATTAATGAAGGAATGAAGCTGCAAAGCGAAGCTTTAAGCACGTAATTCCGAGAATGAATGTTCCGCAGGAATTTCCTCATTTCAATTTGATTTTTTGGTTCGTTTTGCATCAAAGCAAAATGAATAAAATAAATAATTTAAGACAAAGATTGCCACGTCTTAAGACTAGCAATGACAAAACATATGGAAAAACGCAAACTTAGAATTAACGGTCACTCACACTTATTGCCATATCCAGAGGAAATCCCTCAATTTATGCAAGACAAAGAAATCTTTTGGGTGGATAAAGACCGAAAATTTATGCTTCAAAAAGATTGGAACAGACCAATTACCGATTCTAGTTTCTTTTTAGATGAAAAACTAGCTTGGATGGAACGTTTTAAAATTGACCATGCAGTCGTTTTAAACTTATCGCAATTATACGGTAACGGATTGCGTGTGGAAGAAATGAAGCAAGCGCTTAAATTTCAGAACGATTTTAATGCAAAAGTACAGCGTGAAAACCCAAGTAAATTTACTTGTGGTTTTGTAGTACATCCTGGTTTTGTTAGAGGTGCCTGTTGGGAAATTGAACGTTGTGTAGAAGAACTAGGTTTACGACTATTATGCTTACCAACCCATTACATGGATACTATTGGAACTTGGCGTTGTATTTTTGACGAAGAAAATGAGCCAATTTTTGAAATGGCTAACAAGTATAATCTGGCTGTAGAAATTCATCCTTACGATGGAGAAAAATTTATAAAATTAGAAAACACGTCTTGGCGTTTTCACTTGATATGGATGTTGGCACAATGTGCCGATGCCTACCACTTTTTAACTTTAAATGGTTATCAAGATAAGTATCCTAATATGCGTACTTGCTTTGCACATGGTGGACAATTAGCACAAATAAACTTAGGACGACGTATTCAAGGTTTTGATGGTAGACCCGATTTATTTGAAGGTAAAAGTCATCCAAGAAAAGCTGTGGGACATAAAAACATCTTTTTTGACACGTTAGTGCATGATACTGGCGGATTGGATTTGTTATTAAAAAACCAAGGTTCTAAACAGGTTTTAATGGGACTTGATGACCCTTACCCTTTAGGGGAAATGGAAAGCGAAAAACAAAGCTCCTACCCTGGAAAAATTTTAGATTTAGCCATAGACAGAAAAATTATTACAGAAACAGAACGTGATGCTATTTGGGAAGACAACGTAATCCAATGGTTATGTGGAGATGACCAAGCTGCTAAAGATAAACTTGTTAAACGTATTTTAGGATAATGTATTTTTTACCAGAAAAATTAGACGACTACGTTGTGGCACACAGTCAAGATGAGCCCGAATTATTACAACAATTAACTAGAGAAACGTATCAAAAAATATTACAACCTATTATGTTGTCCGGACCTTATCAAGGTCGCGTACTAAGTATGATTTCTAAATTAATTAGACCAAAATCTGTTTTAGAACTAGGGACTTTTACAGGCTATGCTACTTTATGTTTAGCGGAAGGGTTACATCCTGAAGGTAAAATACATACTATTGATGTTAATGAAGAGTTGGAAGATTTTCAGCGTAAATATTTTGATAAATCAGAATTTGGGCAGCAAATACATCAACATTTAGGAAGCGCTATTGATATACTTCCAAATCTAGATAAATCCTTTGATTTGGTATTTATTGATGCTGATAAACCTAACTACGTTAATTATTTTCATTTAATAATAGATAAATTAAGACCTGGCGGAATCATATTATCGGACAATGTATTATGGCATGGTAAAGTGATTGAACCTGTAGACCCAAAAGACGTTTCTACCAATGCCGTTTTAGAATTTAATACACTTTTAAAAGAAGATCCAAGAATCGAAACCGTTTTATTACCTATTAGAGATGGCTTAACTATTAGCCGAAAAATATAATATTACTAATGAGTAAATTAGATATAAGAACCGTTGATGTTACACAATACATCACACCTCTAAGAGAAGGTGGTTCTTTACCCGCAATTGTAAAAGCAGACGACGACTTTTTATACGTTTTAAAGTTTAGAGGTGCAGGACAAGGAAAAAAAGCATTGATTGCCGAATTTATTGGTGGCGAATTAGCACGAGCTATTGGTTTAAAAGTTCCAGAGTTAGTCTTTATGAATTTGGATGACTCGTTTAGTAAAATGGAACCCGATGAAGAAATACAAGACTTACTTAAGTTTAGCGTCGGTTTAAACCTAGGACTACATTATTTAAGTGGTAGTATAACCTTTGATCCTTTAGCCTCCGTTGCAGATGCTAAAACAGCTTCTAAAGTAGTGCTTTTAGATAGTATTATTAGTAATATAGATAGGACTTCTAAAAATCCGAATATCCTAAATTGGAATAAAGAGTTATGGGTTATTGATAATGGTGCTAGTTTTTATTTTCATCATAATTGGGAGACTTGGAAAAGCCATTTAACAAGAACATTTCCGTTAATAAAAGATCACGTGCTTTTAAGTCGTGCTACAGATTTGGATAATGCTTCAAAAGAAATAATTAAAGCTTTAGATAAAACTACCATTAAAAACATTATAAATACTATTCCAGAAGATTGGTTGATAAACGAGGCTGATAGTCTAACACCATCGGAAATACGAAACGCGTATATAGAGTATTTAGACGCTAAAATCGCTATGATAGACTCACTAGTTAAAGAAGCTCAAAATGCAAGATAAAGTTACTTTTGAATACGCGATTATTAGGCTTGTCCCTAAAGTAGAACGTGAAGAATTTTTTAATATCGGCGTTATTTTATACTCTAAACGTAAAAAATTTGTTGGTGTAAAATATAAAATTAGCGATGCTAAATTAAAAGCCTTTGCTTGTAACTTAGACTTAGAAGCTTTGAATAGCTATCTAAAATCTTGGGAACTAATTTGCAAAGGAGATCCTTCTGCAGGCGTTATTGGTCAATTTGAAGTGTCTGATAGATTTAGATGGCTAGCAGCTGCACGAAGTACTGTTATACAAAGCTCTAAAACCCATTCTGGATTAACAAACGATCCCGAAAAAGAACTAGAATCTATTTTTAAAAACTATGTTTTGTGTGAAGAAACAGATACTTTACTCTAAATAAACAATATTATAATGACAGAAGACAAGCCAAAATAAGAAATGTAATAGCGCATTAGTGCTAAAGTAGGTATTGGCCCCTATCTTATTTACTACTCATCATAATACCTGCTAAATAACTAGCATCTTTAGACACACCTCCCAACGTTGCAGATCCACGTGTATACATCCAAGGTAAACCAATAAAGTATAAACCATCAATATTACTAACGCCTCTATAGTTTTTAGGGTAACTATTAGCATCCAACTCTAAACCCTGTATCCATTTAAAATTAGGACGGTATCCTGTTGCCCAAATCACATTTTTAATAGTTGATTTTTTTTCTTTTTCAAAAAAGATATCATCGTTTAAAGCATCTTTGGTACGTCCGACCGCTATAACATTTTCCCGAGATAAAATTTCTTTTACATCCGTACCAATAACGGGTTGTGTTGATGAGTTAATTTTTTTACCAACCCAACTATACTTACTATAACTTAAAAAACCGACAACGGTAAACCACCACCATAGAGTTTTACCTAAAAAGTTTTGAGGTAATGATTTTACACTAGTATCTCCAGAAAAATAAACCGTCCTAGACCTGTCTTTAGAAATCTCGTTTAATATTTGATAACCAGAATCCCCACCTCCTACAACCAAAGCATCACCTTGTTGTAATTGCTTAACACCTTTATAGTAATTACTATGCATTTGAAGTGTACTATCTGATATTTTAGTATGACAAGGGGGTGTATAAGGGATATGAAATGGACCGGTAGCAACAACTACATTTTTAGCCTCAATTTCGCCATCTTTATGCTGTACATGAAACCCTTTTGCAGTTTTAGTAACAGCAGTCACCAATGTATTTAATTGAATTGGAATTTCAAATTGATCAACGTAAGTCTTAAAATAATTTGCAACCTCAACCTTAGTTGGGTAATGCCCTTTAGGGGCATCAAATTTTAAACCTGGTAAATGATTATATTCTGTTGGTGTGAATAATTTTAAAGAATCCCAACGGTTTAACCACGATGCACCAACTTCTGCCTCTCCATCTAAAACTATAAAATTAGCATTCATTTGTTTTAAATGATAAGCCATTGCTAATCCCGCTTGTGCTCCTCCAATTACTACATAATCCAACATCTCATCCTTTATTTTAATTCCATGCGAAAATAAAAACAATATATTGATTTAAGGGTGAAACTGCACATCAACCTTAATAAAATATAAGATTACTCCTCTTAAATATCAACATTGATTTGCAACATTGACTTTTAACATCGTTTAACTAAAATTTTATTTTCCAACTTATTTTTACGAATTTTATGGTAATAAATGAATAACCCTTAAAACGAAATCATGGATTGGATATATTCTTTAAGCGACCCTTTATGGGAAACATTTGCAGGTAGCCTTATACTATTTATCGTTATTATTATATTAACTAGAATTATAGGATTACGCTCGTTTGCGAAATTTACAGCTTACGACTTTGCGTTTACTATTGCTATTGGTAGTATAATATCATCAACTTTAACCTCAAGTACTTCCGTTACTCATGGAAGTATCGCAATTGCAGGCCTACTATTTTTAACTTATATATTTTCTCTTTTACAAAAAAAGCTCCCCAATTTAAGTGCTATAATTTCGAATAAACCTTTATTATTAATGAAAGGGGAAACCATTTTACATGACAATTTAAAGCATGCTAGAATAGAAAAATCACAATTAATAGCTAAACTTAGAGAAGCTAATGTTTTAGATTTTAAACAAGTTGAAGCTGTTGTTTTGGAATCCACAGGAGACATATCTGTATTACATAAATCCTCCCCTAATAACAATACTAATTTAAGCGATGCATTATTAGAGAATGTTAGAGAGTATCCTTGAAAAGACACGCCTTAAATACTTATCAAGTCAAACATACCCAATTGTATCTATTTATTAGATAAAGATTAACATTTGACCATATAAAGTTTGTGTAAATTTGAGTCGTGAAAGAAAAATTAAACATTAAAACAAAACATACTTTACTTCCTTTATTGGGATTAGTATTACTGTTACTACTTTCACCATGTAAGGTTAGAAACTTTATTCAAGTAGAACTTGGCATAACACAAACAGAGGTTTCTAATAAAAGTCAATCCACTATAGGTTATTCCGACTGTAATGACTTTGAAATTACCGATAATAGTATTAAAAAAAGCACGTCGTCTGCAAACACTATTGCGATACTACGTGATTTTAATACCGCGTTTGTTGTATCTGATATTTCAAAAAGTTATATACAGCCCGACCAAGTAGGAACCAACTCGGTTTCTAAAATTCCGCTGTATATTTTATATCAAAATTTTAAAGATTTTCTATAATTAGACATTTTCTAGTCTAAAGTATCAGTAAACAACGATAACCGGTACTAATTAATTGATATCAAAACTGAAATTTCAAGAAAGCACTATTGCTAATTTTAGCTATGGCAACTTATGCCATATCATTACCTCTTGTTTTTTCTCGAATTTAAAATATAAAACTGATGAGAAATTCAATCTTAATTTTCACAACACTACTCAGCTTCCTATTAGGAACGCAACATTTACAAGCACAAGAATTTAACCCTACAAAAAACAATTACTTAATTCTTTCTAAAAACATACAACAACTTAAACCTGTACTACTAACCGCAACATCGTTAATGCGAGAAGACGGACAGGATTATGGTGATTTTTACGTGATTATATGTGGTAAAACCGTAAAAGACATCTCTGACAATTCAGAGTTTCACGCGCTTCTTGAAGAAGCTAAACTCCTAAATATAAAAGTATTTACATGTGGAATTTCGCTTAAAAAATTCAATATAACTCCTAAACAATTACCTGATAATATAGCAGTTACAGAAAATGGTATTCTATATGGTTTTCAACTTATAAAAAAAGGATTCCTTTCACTAACCATATAATTGTCTAAAAATGAAAACTATAAACATAAAAAATGATGCCGGTCTATTAACGTTAGCAATAAGGCTGGTCGTTGGATGGACTTATTTTTCAGCCTTTTGGAGACGAACCATCTTAGCAGATAAACTAGATCCAGAAGTGGCGGGTTACATTGGCGAAAAATTCAACCATTTCTTGCCAAATGCTTTAGGTATAAAACCTATTATTCAATACCTAGTAGAAAACCCAGATATACTTTGGTTAAACATGGTAATATTTACAATAATTGAAGGCATAGTAGGCTTATTTATCCTCTTTGGGTTATTTACTAGACTTATGAGTATTGGTGTTTTTGGATTAGCCATGGGAATACTTTTAGGTTCAGGATGGATTGGCACAACCTGTCTTGACGAATGGCAAATAGGCGTCTTAGGAATTGCTAGCGGTTTTGTTTTATTTTTAACTGGAAGTGGAAAATACTCGTTGGACAATTATGTAATGGCGCGTCATTATACATTTACTAAAAAGAAATGGTTTGCTTGGTTAGGTTCTGGCACGCTACCAATTAAAGACAGTGTATTTCCTAAGATTGTGCTTATTGGATCGTTAGCCATTTTAGGTATGACCTTAATGACCAACCAAATATTTCATGGTGGCTTATGGGGTACGCTTCATAATAAATCTGTAAAACCAAAATTAGAGATTACTAAAGGACAAATTACAGACCACACTTTATCTTTTGATGTTTTTAGAACGGAAGGTGTTGATGTGTATGGTTCTTGGGTTATTGGTATCGAATTATTAGATATTGAAAATAACATAATAATGAAATACACACAAGAGGATTTATCAAGCTTACCACCTAAAAATATTTCAAACTTTTATGTCGCTAAAATAAAACCTGGTAAACATAGTTTGATTGTCCCTTTAGGCGCAAAAGCAACACTACATTTACAAAATGACCAACTAACAAAATTACCGACTGGCGAGTACACTATCAAGATAACGGATATTAGTGGCCTTTACTGGAAACAGAATATAACTGTGAAACATAAATAAATAAAATACAAATCATAAAAAAAAGCCTCTCGTAAAACGAGAGGCTTTTTAAATTAACACTTCTTCCTGTTATTGTACCGCTTGTAACGCATCAATATTACCGTAACCAAAACTTGAATTTTTGTTTGGATAGAATTCTGCAGACTGTTTTAACCTATTTAGGATCTGTGTTCTAGACCATGTAGGGTATTTAGACCATATTAAAGCCGCAATACCAGCTGTTGTTGCTGTTGCTACAGATGACCCTCCAGTATAACGTCTATCACCATCATAAAATCCTAATACTGGTGGTGCCTTACTTGTATTATTATCACCTTCCATGATAATTGTAAAATCAATTTTATCTCCGGTATGACATACTTCACATCGGTCATAATTTGAACCATCATCTACTCCTGTTACCGCAACCGTCTCACTCATAGTTGCAGGAAAAATAACTCCATAACCGTTTGTAAAACTAGTCGAAGTCCCACCTGCAGCAAAAATTAATTTCTGTTTGCTATATGCATATTTTACGGCATCTTTTATATTACCAATTGACCATAAGTAACCAATAGACATAGAGATAATTTTGACATCACTCCTGTTCCCTAACTGCGTTAATGCATCAGACACCCCTTTACGCTCATGATAATCATTAAGTAATACATCCTCTGTTGCTCTATACGCTACTAAGTTTGCATTATATGCTACACCAACTGGCATCCCATTATCATTACGTGGTGCTGCTATAGTAGAGGCCATAGCCGTACCATGTCCACATTTATCATGAATACCATCGTAATTATCTGACCACCACCAAGAAGAGTCTATAAAGGTTCCATACTTTTGAACAAAACGACCCGTTGAATACCCGTCATTAATTCCTGATGAATTTAATAAGGTCTGAGACGCAGAAACTCCCGTATCTATTAACCCAATAGTTACACCTGCTCCAGTACTTTGACTCCAAGCTTGTGGAATATTATGTTTGTAAAAATGCCAAGAGACTTGCGCATTGTTTGGTGCGATCGTTGTATAATGTGCCGAATTTATAGTATTTGAATCTTTATCACACCCAGAACTTGAACGCCCATTATTTACTGTTTCGTACTGATTATAACCGTTTGGCTCTAAATATCTAACTCCGTCAGACTGTAGCAATTGTTTAATAGTAGAAAAGTTAGCAACTTCCATATCTATCACATTAATAATGTCATGCTCAACAACTGGTTTATCACCTTTTTTATAATCTTCGTTATCTTCAACAAGTTGCACAATGTTAGATAAGGTTGCTTTAAGACTTTCTGTTTTTACCTCTGCAAAACTTTCGCCTTCCGCTCCATATCCAATAGTTAAAATATTATTACCTCTAATTACAGCACTCCAAAGGGTATGCGGTGTAACATCTTTCCAATCAAAAGTTCCGGTTTCTGTAAGACTTTGATTAATTATAGCATTAATTTCAGGGATGGTTAATGCTGGTTTTTGATCGTCGTTAATGACTGATTCTTCTTGCATTTCTAAAGCTTCATCTTTTTGACATGCATTAAAAATTGTAAAAGCTACCAATAACATTGATAGTTTTAATAATGGTCTTTTCATTTTATATATAGTTTAAGGATTAATAGTTAAATATATAACTTTTTCTTAAAAAAAAGTTAATTAAATTAGTGATTTAACAATTTAAACACACGTAAAATTACAAATCAATACATTTTAAAATGCGCTATGTTGCGTTAGCGGTAGTAGTGGCATCCTTTTTTGAGATGAAATTAAACCTTAAAAAGCCTTTAATAAATATAAGATTTAGAAAATTGTTCCTCTTTTATAAAAATTAAAAAAAGATATAACGGATGACGCGCCCCTTGTGGTAACGCCCAAAAAATAAGTAGTGTTTTTGAATTATAATTTACGACGAACAGATCCAGTAAATTCTTCTAGATCGTCTTTAACTTTTTTAAGTTCTTCATTAACACCATCCGTGATGCTTGTGTCCAAACCGTTACGTTCTGCAGATTTTGTGATTTCGGTTTTAATATCATTGGTTGCATCTTTAAGTTGACGCATACCTTTACCTAAACCTTTTGCAATTTCAGGAACATTTTTAGCTCCAAAAACCATAACAACGATAAGCAGGATGAAAAATATTTCTCCTCCGCTTATAAATAAAAATGTTGCTAATTGTATCATGGTACAAATATACTAAGTTGTTTTGATTGTTTGAATAAACTACTCTTTTTTTTAAGAGTCTTTTATGTTGTTTTTTGTATTTTTACATCAAGTGAAACACAAAACTATGGCGTTTAAAACTATTGAGTCTAATCCAATTTTGGATCGTTTACCTAAGCATTTAAGGCAGTTTATTAAGCCTCAGGATTATGCGGATTATTCTGCAATTGATCAAGCCGTTTGGCGTTATGCTATGCGTAAAAACGTAGACTATTTAAGCACAGTAGCACATAGCACGTACATAGAAGGTTTACAACAAACAGGAATTAGTGTTGATGCTATCCCTAATATGTATGGGATGAATCGCATTTTAAAAGCGATAGGTTGGGCTGCTGTTGCTGTAGATGGTTTTATACCACCTAATGCATTTATGGAGTTCCAAGCGTATAACGTATTAGTTATCGCTAGTGATATTAGACAATTAGAACATATAGAATATACTCCTGCTCCAGATATTATCCATGAAGGTGCTGGTCATGCACCCATTATTGCTAATCCTGAATATGCCGAGTATTTAAGGCGTTTTGGAGAAATTGGTTGTAAAGCAATTAGTTCTGCTAAGGATTATGAATTATATGAAGCTGTACGCCATTTATCTATTATTAAGGAAGCGCCTAATACGCCGCAAGATCAAATTGATTTAGCTGAAAAAACGGTGGAAGATTTACAAAATAATATGGGTGAACCAAGTGAGATGGCTTTAATTAGAAACTTACATTGGTGGACCGTCGAATATGGTTTGATTGGAACCATTGCAGATCCCAAAATTTATGGTGCTGGTTTACTATCCTCTATTGGAGAAAGCGCTTGGTGCATGACGGATAAGGTAAAGAAATTACCTTATACGATAGACTCTACTTTTCAGAATTTTGACATTACAAAACCACAACCTCAATTATATGTGACTCCAGATTTTGCGCACCTTAGTTTAGTGTTAGAGTCTTTTGCTAATACTATGGCGCTCCGCACTGGTGGACCAAGTGCTATTAAAAAATTAATACACAGTCAAGCTTTGGGTACTATTGAGCTTAGTACTGGTTTGCAAATTTCAGGCGTGTTTACTAACATGATTGAACACAACGGTAAGGTAAGCTATATACAAACCACCGGAAAAACAGCATTAGCTAACAGAGATAAAGAATTGGTTGGACACAGTACTTTAGAACATGCGGATGGTTTTGGATCTCCTATAGGAAAATTAAGAGGTATTAATCTTGCTATTGAAGACATGTCGCCACGTGATTTACGTGCTTATGATATTTATGAAGGTGAAACGGTTACTTTAGAGTTTGAAAATGATATTATTGTAACTGGAGAGATTATTACGGGAACAAGAAACCTACAAGGTAAAATTATCTTGATTAGTTTTAAAAACTGTACTGTAACACATAAAGACACTATTTTATTTGAACCTTCTTGGGGACAATATGACATGGCTGTTGGTAAAGAAGTATTATCGGGGTATTCGGGCCCTGCAGATTTACACAGTTTTGATTTGATTACCCATAAAGTAAGCAGCACAACAATACATGTTGAGCATTCTGCCGAAAAATTAGAATTGATTGATCTATACAAACAAGTCCGTGATTATCGAGAAGGCACTAACTGTACTATTTCTAGAACCAAAGTGTTGGAACAGTTAATTAACCGTTTTCCGATGGATTGGCTACTACCTGTTGAATTGTTTGAATTAGCGAAAAAAGGTAATGAAAATGAATTACGTCATACTATTCTTGAACATTTAGAAACGATCAAACAAAACAGACCAGAAATTGGGCATTTAATTGATGATGGTATAAAGATTGCAAGTGAGGAGATTGCGGTTTAAATTTAAACGACATTAAGGGTAATAACTTAATTATTAACTTATATCTGTATACTAATGACCACATTAAAATACAGATATAAGTTAGTATATTATTTGTTTACAAAAAAAACAATTACTTATAACTCTTCAACTTCTCCTTAGTAAAGTCACTAAGCACAAGTCTTCCACTAATTTCAGCACGTTCTAGAAGCGATACACACCATTCGTTAGTATCTTCCCAAAGCACTCTTTTAAGCTCTAATAAAGCTTCTGGGTTGTAAGACGCCAATTTAAGCGCTAAAACAGTTACAGCGTCGTCCAACGCTTCAACCGTTTCAAAGACCTCCGCATATAAGCCTTTTGTTTTTGCATACGCTGCATCATAAAAGGATTCTGCATTAATGGTCATTTGAGAAAAAGCAGTTTGCCCCATTTTTCTAGTCACTGCAGGTTCGATAACAAATGGTCCAATACCAATACTAATTTCGCTAAGCTTAATTGCTGCAAATTTAGTTGCTAAACAATAATCCGTTGCACTTGCTAAACCTACTCCTCCTCCAACTGCTTTACCTTGTACACGTCCAATAATTAATTTTGGACATTTACGCATAGCATTAATCACGTTTGCAAAACCGGAAAAAAATTGCTTCCCTTCCTGTAAATTCTTAATAGCTACGAGCTCAGTAAAACTTGCGCCAGCACAAAACGTGCGGTCTCCTCCACTTTTTAAAACAATCACTTTTATACTATCATTTTGTCCCGCTGCTTTTATAGTTAATTCTAATTCTTTTAAAATAGGACTAGGCATCGCATTATGTTCTGGTGTAAAAAACTCGATATAACCTATGTTATTTTCAATGGTTTGTTTGACGTATGCTTGAGACATTTGCTCTTATTTTTAAGTTGAAGTTACACAAATTTAAGGATTTTTAAGTTTCAAATTAGTAGCTTTGTAAGAAACAATTACACTATGGGAATTTTTAGTTTTCTTTTCGGAAATAAAGCCAATAAGATAAAAGACTTTACAGATAGAGGTGCCATAATTTTAGATGTACGCTCTAAGGCAGAATATGACTCTGGTGCAATTCCTGGCTCAAAACATATCCCATTACAACAAATTCAGGCTAAGGTCAATCAAATAAAAAAATGGGACAAACCTGTTATTACTTGTTGTGCTAGTGGTATGCGATCCGGCAGTGCCGCAGCTATTTTACGAAGTAATGGTGTCGAAGTTATGAATGGTGGAGGATGGCAAAGCCTAAGCAATAAACTATAGTTTATTCAACGCCAATCTTTCCAATACCTCACAGTTTGAAGTTTTCGAGCTTGTCCTGATTATCTATTTTACTATCGTTGTACTCCAAGGTCCACCCCAAACTATTGGTTAAAATATAAAATTTAGACAACTCACTAACCAACCTATTTTTAGCATTGATTCGCAAATTAGAAGCTTCTATTTTTTTATTGATACGCTCTGTAACAATATCTTGTATTTTATTATAATCATCATGATTAAAAGCATTGAGATACCCGCTTTCCACATCGTAATACTCTAACTGTGGATAGATTTTTAATTCTTCTTTAGGAATAGACTTAATTTTTAAGATTTTATTAATACTATCTATTTCAAATTCGATCTTACTTAAGTCGTAAGCCACCGTTACTTCAGCATTAACAATAACCAAAGCTTGTTTGTCTGAGGTTAAATTAGCAAATAAGGCTTTAGAACTTTTATAACTATAGGCGTCACTAAAATAACCTTCAGTAACCACTAACTTACCAACATTACTTATCTGTTTTTCTATTAAAGCAGAGTGTTCTCTAATAATTGTTTTGTCCGCACTACCTGCTGTACATTTTTTTAAAATGAAAGACAAAACAAACGCTATGACTATACCTATAATTATTTTTCGCATGATATAAAAGTACTATTAGATTCTGAATTTATCTAAAAAAGTGACATTAAAATATTATTTTAAAAACACTAATTTAAAGACTACATTAGTCGTGTATTATTGGGTGTTAGTTTGACATATTGATCAGTAGCTTATTAAACTAAATCTATTATAAAATATATTATGTTTTTTTGAAAAGACAAGTAATAAGCCATAAGTCATCATTACATGCTGTTTACTAGAAATCTAAATATTACACGCTAATCAAACTTCATATTTGGAAACTGAGTACTTAAGACCATCTGTTTTTCAATTAATTGCTGGACAAATTTAAGGTGCGCAGCAGAATTAGGATTAAAAGGTTTATGCTGCAACCCTTTTTGAATGGTATCCACATCAGTCATTATTTTTGTTGCTGAATCTGCCATCCAAACATCCTTAAAACGTTGCCAGATATAATCAACTGCCAATGGACTTGGATGTAATAAATCTTGATTATAAAAACGATAATCACGCAACTCGTCCATCATAATTTCATAAGACGGAAAATAATGCGATTGACTATCTAAAACCTTGTGTATCGCTGCAATCAAATGTGCTTTGCTCTGTGTATTTTCAACAAAACCATCTTTTACATGCCTGACAGGAGACACTGTAAAAATAAAACTCACCTCAGGATTCACAGCTTTAACTTGCGTTATTATAGATTGAAGCGCTGCCGTAATAGCATCAACACTTAGTATTTCCTTTTGAAACTGCTGCTGCGGAATTTTATGACAATTAGCGACAATCTTATCTGTCTTCAAAAAACGATAGACCCAAGCGGTCCCTAAAGTTATTACAATATGAGAACTTTGTTTTAAATAATGACTCGTTTTTTGAGAAGCAGCATTTAATTGATATAACAATAAACTTTTAGTATGTTGACTTATTTTGGAATGTGCATCAAAGCTATGAAACTGTTCATTATTAATAAACACATCATCCTCTGAATATTTCTTACCATCTAAGGCATTTGTGACTAAATTATGTATCGCTTTAGGATGAAATAAAATACCAAATGGATTGACATAATGTTGAAACTTAAAATACTCAAACTTATCCCCAATATTTTCAGCAAAACAAGACCCCAAAAGGAATACTTTGGACTTATAATCTATAAGATTATGAGCTTGTTTTTTTAATGGTATTTTGGTTCTTAGATTCAATTAGTTCACTTTTTATCAACCCTTTTTTTTGTTATAGCCTTCTCATCCCTACCTCACGACTCAGCAACTGAGAATATTCTCTTAAAGTCAAAATCAAACACTTTAGTTCTCGACCTTAAGAGAATATTACAATTACGCAATATAACTTTTAGCAGCCTCTAAAGCCTCTTTAATACCCGCAGCATTTTTACCTCCTGCTGTTGCAAAAAAGGGTTGTCCGCCTCCACCTCCGTGGATATATTTACCTAACTCTCTAACAATAGTTCCTGCGTTAAGCGACTTTGTTTCTACTAAGTTTTTAGACACATAACACGATAGGATAGCCTTCCCATCTAGCTCTGCACCAAACAGTAAATATAAATTATCAAATTGACTACCTAATTCAAAACATAAATCTTTAATACCAGAAGGATCTAAATCTAATTGCTTCGCTAAGAAGTTAACGCCGTTAACCTCCACAATTTCATTTTTAAGTTCGCCTTTAATATTTTTCGCTTTGTCTTTTAATAGTTGTTCTATTTGCTTTTTAAGACCTGTATTTTCGTCTTGTAAATTTTGAAGTGCTTTAATAGGCTCTTGTGCATTGTTAAGCATATCTTTCATTTCGAAAAACGATCTATTATTCTCGTGATAATACGACTTAACAGCATCATTTGTAATCGCCTCTATACGACGTATTCCTGAAGCTACGGCACCTTCCGACACAATTTTAAAGTGCCAGATATCTGCGGTATTATCCACATGCGTACCGCCACATAATTCTATGGACTGACCAAATCTAACG
Source organism: Psychroserpens sp. NJDZ02 (assembly GCF_004843725.1). Taxonomy (NCBI): domain Bacteria; kingdom Pseudomonadati; phylum Bacteroidota; class Flavobacteriia; order Flavobacteriales; family Flavobacteriaceae; genus Psychroserpens; species Psychroserpens sp. NJDZ02. The sequence continues at coordinate 695,995 of NZ_CP039451.1, forward strand.
GTACGTACAGCATCACCATATTTCTCGCCAAATAATGCCATAGCACCTTCTTCTATAGCTTTTTCCATTGGCACATTACGTCCTTCTTGTAATGGCAATTTACTTTCTATTCTAGCATTTACAAAATTTTCAACATCACGTAATTGCTCTGTTGTTAATTTAGAAAAATGTGAAAAATCAAATCTTAAATATTTTGAGTGTACCGCACTTCCTTTTTGCTCTACATGATCACCTAAGACTTCTCGTAACGCTTGGTGTAATAAATGCGTAGCAGTATGATTACATTCCGTTCTAGAACGTTGCTTCTCGTCTACTTTTGCGATAAACACTTGATTTACATCACGTGGTAACTCTTTAGTTAAGTGAATAATAATATTATTCTCTTTTTTTGTATCCACAATATAAAACACATCACCGTTAGTTGCTTGGATATAGCCTTTATCACCCACTTGTCCACCACCTTCGGCATAAAAAGGTGTCAAATTAAATACCAATTGGTACATTTCTCCATCTTTTTTAGAAACGACTTTACGGTATTTTGTAATTTTTACTTTAGCTTCTAATTGATCGTAACCAATAAATTCTTGTTCTTCATCTTCAATAAGGTCAGTCCAATCATCAGATTTTAATTCTGATGCCTCTCGACCTCTACCCTGTTGCTCTTTTAAACGCTTATTAAATTCACCTTTATTATAAGAGAATCCTTTTTCACGTAAAATTAGATCAGTTAAATCTTCAGGAAAACCATAAGTATCTTTAAGCTCAAACACTTTTGAACCCGACACTTGCTTATCTGTTGCATTATCCACAATACGATCTAAAATAGCTAAACCTTGATCTAAAGTTCTTAAAAAAGAGGTTTCTTCTTCTTTTATAACATTTTCAATCAATTGTTTTTGCGCTTTCAACTCAGGAAAGGCAGTCCCCATTTTTTCAGTTAACACATTAACTAAACGGTAAATAAATGGTTCTTTTTTATCTAAAAAGGTAAAGCCGTAACGTACTGCACGACGTAAAATACGACGGATAACATAACCTGCTCCCGTATTACTAGGCAACTGCCCATCTGCTATAGAAAAGGCTACTGCACGTACGTGATCAGAAATAACACGAATAGCAATATCTATTTTTTCGTCTTTATTATAATCTTTACCTGTAATGGTTTCAATTTCTCTTATTATAGGCGTAAATACATCGGTATCATAATTAGACTGCACATTTTGCAAGACCATGCACAAACGCTCAAACCCCATACCCGTGTCGATATGTTTATTTGGTAAGCCTTCTAAAGTCCCATTAGCTTTACGGTTGTATTGCATGAAAACCAAGTTCCAAATTTCTACAACTTGAGGATGGTCTTCGTTAATCAACGTTTTACCATCGACTTTTGCTTTTTCTTCAGCAGAACGGATATCCACATGGATTTCGCTACAAGGTCCACACGGTCCTTGTTCACCCATTTCCCAAAAATTATCTTTTTTATTTCCTTTTAAGATACGGTCTTCATTAATATATTGTTTCCAAATATCATAAGCTTCGGTATCCATTTCAAGGTTATCCGCATCATCACTTCCTTCAAAAACAGTAACATATAAAATATCCTTATCTATTTTATACACTTCCGTCAATAACTCCCAAGCCCAAGCAATAGCTTCCTTTTTAAAGTAATCACCAAAAGACCAGTTACCTAACATTTCAAATAACGTATGGTGGTAAGTATCATAACCAACTTCTTCCAAATCGTTATGTTTACCCGAAACGCGTAAACATTTTTGACTATCTGTTAGTCTATTATTTTTTGGTTTTCCGTTCCCTAAAAAGTATTCTTTGAAAGGAGCCATCCCAGAATTTACAAACATTAATGTTGGATCATCCTTTAACACCATTGGTGCGGAAGGCACAATGCTGTGCTTTTTATCTTCGAAAAACTTAAGAAAAGTTGCGCGTACGTCTTGAGAATTCATATGCCTATGTTAATAATCTTGTTTACTTAAACTTAAAGCTTAATAAAACAATTTATATATTTGTTATTCGTTAACTATTTTTATTTGCTGAAAATTCAGCTTTTATAATTGCAAAAATAGAATATTTTAGATAATGAGTAAGGTAAAATATTATTATGATTCTGAAACGCTCTCTTATAAAAAGATAGAGCGCAGAAAAAGACGCACATTTAAGTTTATATCTTTATTCTTAATTGCTGCTGCCTTATTTAGTTTTCTATTTGTTTTTATAGGTGGGCACTATTTTGAATCGCCAAAAGAAAAAGCTTTAAAACGCGAATTAGCTAACTTAGATTTACAGTTTGATTTACTTAACAAGAAAATGGAAGAAGCCGAAATGGTTTTGGCAAACATCGAAGATCGTGACAACGCTATCTACCGCTTGTACTTTGAGGCTAACCCCATTCCAGAAGAACAACGTAAAGCCGGTTTTGGAGGTGTAAATAGATATAAAAGATTAGAAGGCTATGACAACTCTCAACTAATTGTAAACAGCAATAAACGCATTGACGTACTCCTTAAACGTATAGTTGTACAGTCAAAATCACTAGACGAAATTGCAATTTTAGCTGAAGAAAAAGAAAAATTATTATTAGCTATTCCAGCGATACAACCTGTAAGTAATGAGGACTTAAGCCGAATGGCCTCAGGATATGGTATGCGATCCGATCCCTTTACTAAACTTAGAAAAATGCACTGGGGTATGGACTTTACAGCTCCCAGAGGGACTCCTATTTACGCTTCAGGAGATGGTGTTGTAGTGCGTGCTGATAATAATTCTGCTGGTTATGGAAACCACATTAGAATAGATCATGGTTATGGGTACATCTCCCTGTATGCACATATGTTTAAATTTGTAGCTCAAAAAAATCAAAAAGTAAAACGAGGGGATTTAATAGGTTTTGTTGGTAGTACAGGACGCTCTCAGGCACCACATGTCCATTATGAAATATTTAAGGATGGGCAACGTATTAATCCTATGAATTTTTACTACGGTAGTTTATCTCCTGAAGAATTTAACAAACTTCTGCGACATGCCTCGGTAGAAAACCAATCTTTAGATTAATGATTATTGACCTTCCAGAAAAACGCTATTATTCCATTGGTGAAGTGGCAAAAGCGTTTGATGTAAACACCTCATTACTTCGGTTTTGGGAAAAAGAATTTGATGTCTTAAAACCAAAAAAAACAGTAACTGGAAATAGAAAATTCACCCCTGAAGATATAAAAAACTTACAACTAATTTATCATTTGGTAAAAGAGCGCGGTTTTACTTTAGACGGTGCAAAAACACATTTAAAAGAAGAAAAAAAGAAAACCCTTGATAACTTTGAAATTATAACTAAATTAGAAGGAGTCAAAGCACAACTAATAAAATTAAAAAATGAACTATAAACAACTACCAGAAGGCAACACTAAAAAATCATCTACCATGAAGAAATTACTTATACCTATCATAATTATTGGAATTCTGGCCTTTATAATATTCAAATGGGGCATTGGTGTCAACAACGAAATTATAGAAAAAGAAGGTGTTGCAGTAGCACAATGGGCTAACGTAGAAAGCTCTTACCAAAGAAGAGCTGATTTAATACCTAATCTTGTGGCTACCGTTAAAGGATATGCCAATCATGAAAAAGAAACATTAGAAGCTGTAATAAAAGCTAGAGCAGAAGCTACAAAACCAACAATTAATGTTGATGCCAGTGCTATCTCTCCGGAAAATATTGCTCAATTCCAAAAAGCGCAACAAGGATTAAGCGGTGCTTTATCAAAATTATTAGTCTCTGTAGAGCGTTATCCTGAATTAAAAGCTGACAGGGGATTTTTAGAATTACAAAGTCAATTAGAAGGTACAGAAAATAGAATTAACGTTGAGCGTAATAGATTTAATGGCTTAGCAGGAGCTTACAATATCTTTATTGCTAAATTCCCTACTAGCTACGTTGCAAACTACATTAATAAAGAAGCGCTTGGTTTATTTAAAGCATCACCAGGAAGTGAAAACGCTCCTAAAGTCCAATTTTAATTTATGCAAGAACAAGTAGAATCGTTTTTATCCACTATTGAAGAGCAAGAAATTGTTGACGCTATTTGTATAGCAGAAGACCATACCTCTGGAGAAATCCGTGTACATATCGAAAAAACCTGTAATGCCGATTTAGAATCTCGTGCATTAGAGGTTTTTTCCTATTTAAAAATGGACAATACTAGGGATCGAAATGGCGTTTTAATCTATGTTGCAGTTGACGACCATAAATTTGGAATATATGGTGACGAAGGTATAAATAATCTGGTCCCTAAATCTTTTTGGGATGATACTAAAACAATCATTGAAAACCATTTTAAATCAGGCGATTTCAAACAGGGTTTAGTGGATGGCATTTTACATGCTGGACAACAACTAAAAACTCATTTCCCTATCAAAGACGATGACACTAATGAATTAAGCAATACTATTTCTAAAGGATGATATTCAGAATGCAGTCTTCAATAATCAGTAAGCAATCGATAAAAAACAATGCACTAAAACTTGTTGTATTAGCTATTCTACTGTCCTTTAGCACAGGCTTTGCTCAGTTTAAAATTCCACCAAAACCAGATAAAGCTAATGGAGGACAAACTAGTGTTTACGATTATGCTAAATTACTATCTACAGCTCAAAAAAACGCATTAGAGACTAAACTTATCAAGTACTCCGACACGACTTCCACTCAAATAGTCGTAGCCATTATACCGTCTACTCAAGGCGAATACATTAATTACTTAGCAACTAATTGGGCTCAAGAATGGGGTATTGGCCAAGAAAAAGAGGACAACGGAATTTTTATCTTGCTAGCCAGAAATGACAGAAAAATAAACATTAGCACCGGTTATGGTGTTGAACACCTATTAACCGATGCCTTGTCGCGTCGTATTATAGATCAAGACATCATACCTTTCTTTAAGCAAAACAATTACTACGGAGGCTTAAATAGAGGTGCTGACGCTATTTTTGAAGTTATGAAAGGTGAGTATAAAGGCTCACGTCAAAATGATACTTCAGAAGACTTTCCAGTAGGAGTCATTTTCTTTTTAGGTATCATCTTTATAATTATCTTAATTTCTATATCTAAAAATCGAAGAGGTGGTAATGGCACGGATCACTTTGGAGGTGGACGCAATACATCACGAAGCATACTTGAAGCTATAATACTAAGTAATGCTGGTCGCGGAGGCTACAGAAGTGGCTCTGGTGGTTTTGGAGGAGGCGGTTTCGGTGGTTCTTCTGGAGGCGGAGGCTTTGGTGGTGGCTTCGGAGGTGGAGGCTTTGGTGGTGGAGGTGCTTCAGGTGGTTGGTAACTAACTCATCTTAAAAACACTTCTTAACTATTCATTTTTATTGAGAAATAAGCTTCATTATTTATGAAAACACATTGTATCATACACACCAAAATGACACTATAGTTAATAACTACATTAGTCTAAACGAATAATAGATAACCTATCTAAACCAAAAAAAGCAACTAAGACGTTGCTTTTTTTTTTAGATTAACCGATACAATCTATTAACAGACATAACTCGCAATGACAAAACTAATCCATTTAGTGCATACCATTACCTTTTGTCTCTCCTTTAGATCCCAAACTATTGAACTTCCAACTAAAATTAAGCATAAAATATTGACGTAATACCGTACTCTGCGTATCTTGTATATAATCTTGTGTTGCCGTGCGCCTCGCGTTAGTATTTTGATTTAGTAAATCATACACTTTTAAAGTCACTAATCCTTGATCTTTTAAAACAGAATAAGCAATACTAGCATTCCAAAACCAAGCATCTTTCTGAAAACCATCTGCTATGTTAGCATTATAATTATAGGTAATATCATTCCGCCACTCTAGTCCTTTAGGCAAGAAAAAGGCCGTATTTAAATCTAAATTATGAGAGGTGAAATTTCGATCTTCAAAGGCATCAATATCATATTTGTTATTTGTTAACGTGATACGGTAGCGCGGTTTAAATTCAAAAACATCATTATAAATATAATCAATCCCCACATTAGGAGTAAACACTAACACATTACTTGCGTATTGCACATCATTATTAAAGTTAATGTTCTTGGAAAAACTAGACCAGTTACCCACTTTCACCCTTACTGACTGTAAGGAGTCTATTTTAAATTTCTTGCTGTAATCCATACCAAAATAACCATCTTGATTACCACTCACATTGTCATAAGTTGTTACTCGTTTTAAAGTTTCTGAATCGGTAGTTGTTTTAGATATTACGGCATTTTCCTTTTTACGAATACTTCCATACATATAAAACCCAGTACGCTCTTGCCAATTATAAGCATTAAAACCTACATATAAACTATGTTCGTTAGTCGGCTCTAAACTAGGATTACCTATAATTGTATTTAATGGATTAGACACATCTTCAAAAGCCTGTAATTGCCTTAAAGACGGAGGCCTATTAGATAATCTATAACTAGCATAGACGGATGCTTTCTTACTAAATTTATAATCAAAATGCGAATTTAACTCGATCGCAGTAAAATCTCTTTCTACATTAAATTCAGGTCGCAATCCGTCTTGATTTTTTAAAGTTCTAAGCACGTAATCTGCACCAAATCTTGCGGACCATTTTTCTTTCCTATAGCTTAAACTTATTCCAGGAGAACTCCTTTCGTCTGTATATTCAAAATCTGTACTTAAAGCTTCATTAAAGGTATCATAACCATTAGAAACAGTATTAAAGTCAAATGTACTTTCTTTATTATAATCTTTATTAAACTGATATTCGTAATTAAAATTTACGAAAAATTCTTTCTCTTTAATAGGTAACCTATAACTAACATCTGTCTTCAGGTTATTACTATTATTATCACCATCCGTTAATTGATTTCTGTTTATGGACTCTGGAGAAGACCCAAAAACCTCTGTATTGGAATTTATAAAATCTTCACTTTCACTATTATTAAAACTATTATTAACACCAAATTTTAAAAAGGCTCCTTTAGAACCAAACTTTTTAGTGGCATTAATTTCATTTGAAAAATTATTAACCTTAGTTTCTACAAAGGAAGTTAACGTTGATTGATTGGTCAACACTCTGTCTTCATCTAATGTTTCATCTTCACTTTTATAATCTGTTGTACTCGTTGAATTAGAAAATGAGGGTTTTATATTAATAAAAAAGGTCGTATCAATTTTTATTTCAAAATCAGAATTCGCCGAATGGCTTTCTGTATCGTTATTAGAACGTGAATTTGAATTTGAAAAGTATCTAGAATCGGATAAAATGGTCTCACGTTGTGATGCCGATTCATTTTCAGAATTACTATTCGAATAAAAATAATCTGCAGAGACTTCTGTTTTTTCTCCTATGGCATCTGCATAATTAACGCCTCCTAATTTAGACGTTGTAATTCCTTGACCACCTCCAAACTGTCTTCCATTAAGACTAAAGGAACCATTACTACTAAACGAACGCCCTCCTCCACTACCAAACATTTTTTGGATTTCGCCAAAACTAAAACCAGGAGAATTGATATTATTACCACCGACTAAAACACTTATGCGTTGATCATTATCAAATCGATTAAACATTCCTGCAAACTCGTGGCGATCATCTGTACCAATACCAGCTGCAATACGTCCAAAAACACCTTTATTATTTTCTTCTTTAATAGTAAGGTTTATCGTTTTGTTTTCTTTGTCTCCTTCCTCTCCAGTAAAAGCTTCACTTTTAGTTTTGGTATCTACTACCTGAATTTTTTCAATAATCTCCTTGGTAAGATTTTTTATAGTAATAGAAGGGTCATTACCAAAAAACGGTTTTCCGTTAACCAATATCTTATTAACGGCTTTACCGTTTACTTTAATTTTACCTTCTTCGTCAATTTCTACTCCAGGTAATTGTTTTAATAAATCCTCTACCGTAGCATCTTTTTTAGTTTTAAAAGAATTAACATTAAACTCTAACGTGTCCTTTTTAATGGTTACGGGTGCTGAAGACTTAATTAAAACCTCATCTAAAGAATTACTAATTTGTAGTTTTATAGCGCCTAAATCTATAATCCCTGCTTTAATTGCAATTTTTTTCTTGTAAGCCTTATAACCGACATAAGACACCAATAAGTTTAAATTGTCCTCACCGGTCACATCTTCCATATTAAATGCACCGTCTTTTTCTGTTATGGTATACGTAACCAAACTGCTATCTTTAACACGCTCCAGATATACTGTAGCTGCTTCAAGAGGTGTTTGATCTAAGTCATCAAACACCTGACCTTTTATAACAAATTCTTTGGATTGACTAAATGAGGTGAATGCACACAAAAGTGTGACAATAAAGATTAGGTAACGCATTGGTTTTGGTTGATTTTAAAAGTCTGATTAACAGCTAATAATTTTCAACGAAAATAACCTTGCGATACTATTTTTAGTCTTAATAAAAACTTAAAACTAATTTAGAATCATTATTTTTTACGCATATATACACTGATAGGCACCCCTTTAAAGTCATATAACTCACGTAATTTATTCTCTAAATAACGCTTATAACCTTCACGTACATATTGTGGTAAGTTACAGAAAAATGCAAATTGTGGTTGCGGTGTAGGTAACTGCATGATGTATTTAATCTTAACAAACTTACCTTTGTAAGCTGGTGGCGGATAATTATCTATAATTGGAAGTAACGTCTCATTAAGTTCGCTTGTTTTGATACGCTTAGAACGGTTATTATAAACCTCTACAGCAGTTTCGATAGCTTTAAAAATACGTTGTTTTGTCAATACTGAAATAAATACAATTGGCACGTCTGTAAATGGCTCTAATTGTTTTTTGATATGTTTTTCAAACTCGTTAGTAGACTTATGATCTTTTTCTACTAAATCCCATTTGTTAATTAAAACTACAATTCCTTTTCTGTTACGTTGTGCTAACCAGAAAATATTCTGAATTTGACCATCAAAACCTCTAGTAGCATCAACCACCAATAAACACACATCAGCATGCTCAATAGCACGAACACTTCGCATTACAGAATAAAATTCTAAATCCTCTTTTACTTTTGATTTTTTACGAATCCCTGCAGTATCAACTAAATTAAATTCAAACCCAAAACGGTTGTACTTAGTATCTATAGAATCTCTTGTAGTACCAGCTATATCAGTAACAATATATCTATCTTCTCCTATTAAAGCATTAATAAAAGATGATTTTCCTGCATTTGGACGACCAACTACCGCAAAACGTGGTAAAGGATCTTCTTCTTGTATTTCTTCTATTTCTGGCAAAGCTTCTACAACAGCATCTAAAAGATCTCCTGTTCCACTACCATTTATACTTGCAATGGTAAAATAATCTCCTAATCCAAGGCTGTAAAACTCAACAGCATCTTCTTCACGCTTACCGTTATCTACTTTATTAACTACTAAAAATACTGGTTTTGTTACTTTACGTAATAAACGTGCAACATCCTCATCCATTCCTGTAACACCATCCTCTACATTAACCATAAAGATAATAGCATCTGCTTCATCAATAGCTAATTCTACTTGCTTATCAATTTCAGCTTCAAAAACATCATCACTTCCTTTTACATAACCTCCTGTATCGATTAACGAAAATTCTTTTCCGTTCCAATCACTTTTTCCGTAATGTCTATCTCTTGTTACACCACTTACCGCATCAACAATTGCCTCACGACGTTGAATTAAACGATTAAAAAATGTTGATTTCCCTACATTAGGTCTTCCTACTATTGCTACTATATTACTCATAATTTATCTTTTTATGCATTACATATCCTGTAAGCGAGTGCAAAGGTAGTGTTTAGTTCGAGAAAAAATAGTATTTTACTTTCATTATGAGATAATTATGAATGAAAATTTAAATGAAGTCGTGCTACGTCCACGATTCAAAATAGAATTAAATAAACAACACACGTCTGTTTTAGAGGCTTTTGAAGCTAAAAAACACAATCAGAGTCAGTTTATTGTCTCTAGAATCGACGATCATGTATTTATTAAACTCCCAAAAGCAGAACAACATTTCTGGTCTCCGCAACTCCATTTAGAGATTAACGACCTAGAAAACAACAAAAGTCAGTTGTATGGTTTATTTGGACCTAACCCAACCGTTTGGACTTTATTTATGTTTCTACATTTTATAGTTGCTGGATTATTTGTAGCCTTTTGTGTTTGGGCATACTCCAATTATGCTTTAAAAGTAAACTACCAATTACAAGTTTGGGGATTAATAGGCATGACGATTATATGGTTTGTCCTTTATTTTGCAGGACGAATGAGCAAAAGTTCTAACCAGAAAGAAATGACAGATTTATACGCGTTTATGAGTCGTGTTTTAGATGAATAAAAAAAGCTCCAGTTAACACTAGAGCTTTTATTGTAGTCTTTAATTTTATATTACTGTTGGTTTTCGTAAAAACTGACCGTACCACTATCTTCGTTAGACACGATTAGCAGGTCTTTACCGGTTGGGCTGTCTATTGCAGGAATTGTTAATAAACCTTCTGGAGCCTCATCACCTGAATGTGATAAAATAGACAAGAACACTGGAGCATTAGGATTAGAGATGTCATACATCATCACTTGGTCTGTACGTTCCAAACCAACGAATAATATATAACGCTGATCTCCTATATTTAAAACATCTACACTTTCAGGCTCGGCACCTTTATCATCACTACGTTTATCTTCGTCGTTAAAACGGTCTGGTGTTGCTGCTAAAGTTTCTCTAGCAATACTATTACCACTATCATATACTAAACCACCGTTACCATTCCAAATGGTAAAAGAACGCGCACCATAACTATATAAATAATCAAAATCGCCATCATTATCTGTATCACCTTCCGATAACATCACATTTAAACGTCCCAAATTAGCTTCATTTTGATACTCCTCTGACGCTGGAAACATCGTAGCATCTAAAGTTAAATCCTTTACCCTGTCAATATCAGTGTATCCCGGTGTTCCTTCATATTCTCTGGCATCCCCTTCATTTGCAGAAATAACATAATCAGCTCCATTTATTCTAACAGACACAATAGCATCCGGTTGATATAATCCTCTAACTGGCCAGTTTTTAAGTTCGGTTATACCGTCTTGATTACTTGCATCCAAACTATTTTCTGCCAACATATGATCCTTATAACCTAAAGGAAAAATAGCTTCGATTGTTTTAGTTAATAAACTAATTTTTGCAATTCCGTTATTTTCTTGAAGTGAAACCCAAGCCGTCTGCGAATCTTCAGAAATGGTAATATATTCTGGTTCTACATCTTTTGCCAAGTCTGCATTTAAACCTGTAACTCTAAAGTGATCCGCTTCCAACGCAGCTTCTTGACTATTAAAACTTGTAAAATCTAAAGTGGTTACCGTATCAGTATTTAAATCGATTATACTAACCGTCCCCATTGGGTCGTCTGTGTAATCAGCATTAGGTTCACCTTCATTAGCGGATAGAATAAAATTGCCGTCTTTAGAAAACGTTACCATGTCAGGCAAAGCGCCGACGGTATATTGATTATATAATGAACTATCAGAAGTATTATAGACTCTTATTTGTCCAGCATTTTGTTTGATTGGTGCTTCAACAGCAACAGCCAACTTACCATCAAACACAGCCACACTGTTAGGTGATCCAAAAGCACTTAAACTAATGGAAGCTTCTTGAATAGGATTATCTAAATCTAAAAGGTTGTAAATCGAAATCTCATTACTTTCAGCATTAGTTACAAATAGCTTTTTTATAATCTTATCATATGCTGAAATTTCGGCAGCAGCCTCCCCTCCAACATTAATGGTGGTTTTATACGTAAAATTAACAGTGGTATTTACCGTTGGTAGATCCACTGTATTATCGTCATCATCTGCACAATGCAGAAATAATAAAGTAGAAAAAAGTAATACTGCTGTTTTTAAATGTTTCATTTTTAGATTGATTTTTTATAAACCCTAAAAATGAGACATAACCTTTAACCTAAAGTTAAGCCAAAGCAACGATTACATTACCAATTACTATTGATTGTAACCAAAACGTTTTAATTGACGTTGATTGCTTCTCCAATTTTTATTTACTTTAACGTAAAGTTCTAAGTGAATTTGTTTTCCAAAGAATTTCTCTAAATCTTTTCTAGCCTCTACTCCGACGCGCTTTAACGCACTTCCTTTGTGACCAATGATGATTCCCTTTTGCGTCTCACGTTCTACCATAATTACAGATCTTACTCTGATTATTTGGTCTTCTTCAAAAAACTCTTCCGTATCAATCTCTACTGCATAAGGGATTTCCTTTTTGTAATGCATTAAGATTTTTTCGCGAATAGTTTCGTTTATAAAAAAACGTTCTGGCTTGTCCGTTAATTGATCCTTTGGATAAAAGGCTGGTGATTCTGGTAATAATTCAATAATCCTATCAAAAACCTCTTTCACATTAAAGCCTTCTAAAGCAGAAATTGCAATAATCTCTGCATTTGGAACTTTAGTCGCCCAAGATTGCACTTGTTCTTCTAATTGCTCTTGATTAGATTTATCTATTTTATTAAGTAATAATAAGACTGGAATTTTAGCATTGGTGATTTTATTAAAAAACGCTTCGTCTTTCAATTCTCTTTCACCAATCTCGACCATATAAATTAAGATATCTGCATCATCAAAAGCGGACTTTACAAAATCCATCATAGAGGCTTGCAACTCGTATGCGGGTTTGATAATCCCTGGTGTATCACTTAATATAACCTGAAAATCCTCTCCGTTTACAATTCCAAGAATTCTGTGTCTTGTAGTTTGCGCTTTAGAAGTAATTATAGACAGTTTTTCGCCTACAAATGCATTCATAAGTGTTGATTTACCAACATTTGGATTACCAATAATATTTACAAAACCTGCTTTATGTGCCATCTTAATCTTATTTAATAGACCGCAAAGTTACGACCTTGGTTTGTTTATTCCTCTATCGTACATCACAATACTTCCTGCAACGGATACATTTAAACTTAAAGGTGACTTAAATTTAACTAAAAAGTGACTTTTTGCTATCGCTTGTTTAGATAATCCATGATCCTCCGCTCCTAGTAAATAAACGCAACGTCTAGGATGATGAAACGTTTCTAAATCTACCGCAGTATCGTCCAACTCCACACCAACCAATCTAGCCCCTTTAGGAATATTATTATAAAAATCGTCGAAAGTAGCATAATGAAAATAAGGCATTGCATTTACCGCATTGTGCGTATCACAAGCTTGTTTTGCATACCTATTACCAATAGTAAAAATATAACTAGCACCTAAGTTTTGAGCTGTACGCCATAGTACACCCAAATTTTCTGGTGTTTTACCATTTTGGATACCGATACCAAAATATTCATTTTCAAAATTATCTACCATTTTACAAAAGTAAAATTTTTATATAAATTACAAACACTCCCTTAAATTATATCAATGGATTGAGATCTCTTAAAGTTTTATTAATTAACTGAAAGGTCTTGACATAAAAACGACAAAATGTGTAGTTTCATATAAAAATTAATAAATGACAACACTTAAATCGGTTATACTCGTTTTATCTATAACGTTATTAGCCTCTTGTAATACGGTAGAAAAAAATAAACCTGAAACTATTTTACAGGAACCAACTACCACTCCTAAAGTTGAAAAACTGGACAAAGGACAAACGGTTTTAAATGAAACTATTCTTGCGCACGGTGGAGACTTATACAACTCCGCGAATTATGCTTTTACATTTAGAGATAATAACTATCAATTTAAAAATGAAGGCACTAATTATACCTACACAAAAACGGTTAAAAAAGGTAAAACTATAACAATAGATATTTTAGAGAATGACACCTTTTCAAGAACCGTTAATGATAAACCAGTAACCCTTTCTGACAAAGCAAAAGCAAGCGCTACAGGTGCTATAAACTCTGTCATTTACTTTGCAACCCTTCCTTACAAACTAAACGACAGCGCCGTTAATGTTAAATACATTGAAAGCACGACCATTAAAAACAAAAATTATGCTGTTATAGAAATTACTTTTAATGAAGCTGGTGGCGGAGAAGACCACGACGATCAGTTTTATTATTGGATAAACAAAGATACTAAAAAGGTAGATTACCTAGCTTACAGTTATAAAGTGAATGATGGTGGTGTTAGATTTAGAAGCGCCTACAACTCTAGAGTTATTGATGGCATAACGTTTCAGGATTATATTAATTACGAAGCTGAAGTTGGCACACCTTTAAAAGATTTACCAAAACTTCTTGAAGCCGAAAAGCTAAAAGAACTTTCAAAAATAAAAACCGAGAACATAATTAATTTAAACAAAAACTAGAAATGAAAAAACTACTATTTATTATCGCAATTGTATTAACAGGATCGACTGTAAACGCTCAAGAATTTGCAAAAATGGACAAAAGCACAATGGACCGTGCTTACTATCCTGAAAACGCAACAAAAAGAGCCTTTAAAAAAGATGAAGCTGAGAAAAAAGCTTTAGAACCACAAATACGTGTAACCTATTCACGTCCTTCTAAAAATGAAAGAGTTGTTTTTGGTGAATTATTAAAATTTGGTGAAGCTTGGAGAGTTGGAGCTAACGAGTCTACTGAAATCTTATTTAATAACGATGTTACTTTTGGTGGAAAAGAGATTAAAGCTGGACGTTATACTGTAATTATTATTCCTACTGCTACAGAATGGACTTTAAAATTAAACACAGAATTAGATGGTTGGGGAAATTACGGATACGATGCTAGTAAAGATGTTGCTAGTGTAACTGTACCGGTTTCAAAAAGCAATAAAGTGATTGAAAACTTATCAATTTCTCTTTACGAAGCTTCTAAAAACACAGTTCATTTAAAAATAGGTTGGGATACTACAGTTGCTGAGTTTCCTATTACTTTAAAATAAATGAAGTCAAGTAAGCTAACTTAAAACACTAGCTAACATACTATACAAAAAAACCGATGAAGTTGTCTTTATCGGTTTTTTTTTATTAAAACATACGGTTCTATAGCACTTAAAATAGCATCTTCTATTCAAAATGTTTTTTTACAAAGGCACTTTTCTCGTGGTTTGTCATCTTATCAGCTGGGGCAACATCAATTTTAACATCCTTAAAATGCAAATCTTTTCTCAAGACATTATACAATTCTGTTTTCGCATTGGTTGGACCAAACAAAAGCACATTATTATAATTTAAAATAGCATTTGCAATTTCCTTATAATAAGCGTCATTCATCTGTTGCCGTTTATTATGCATTAGACTTTCGCTTTTACTCAATGCCTCTTCCTTGGTGTCAAAATTAAATTTGGAATCTATGGTTTGACTCTCTTTCTTGGTATTTAAATCAATCAGATTTGCGCTGGAATGATCCATCCAAATTCCTAAGTTTTTTTCTGTTTTCATGTTTTTTCTATTAAAATTAGAGGTAACTATATTTCCTACATAAGACTAATTAAAACCTTACTTTGTGTTAACAGGAAGTTTGATTTGCACAGCTACATCAGGCCACAATTTTGAAATCCCATCTGTTCCTGTATGCAAATCATAACACACTTTATTTAACGACTGCATGGCTTCATCCCCTTTCCATATCTTTAAATCAATTTTTGCAGACATAATTATAGTATCATTTTTAAACGAATAGGTATAATTTAAAGGATTTCTCATCGTATTCATCTTTAAACTAAAAACCCCTTTACCTTGACCTGCTTCTACTACAGTGCCTTCAATAGTATCGGTATTAAATACTTTAAAAAAGGAAGCGACCAATTTGGTGTCTCTTATTTCTAAATTAGAATTAACAGAAGCTGTTTGTATTGCTATTTTTGCTTGTTTTAGTAATGCTTCAATAGACGATGCTTTATTAGGTCCCGAAAATTTAAAATTATCAAACTGACCACTAACCCCAAGTTTATCAGTAAATTTATATGCAGTCCATAAAACCGACACACCTGTTGTATCAATAGAATATAAATGCTCTTCTTTTACGGTTTCAGCATCGCTTATTTTTGTTTTTTCTTTTTTCGAAGTGTTACATGAAAAAATCAATAACGTTAAAACCAAATAGGTTGTCTTATTTAATAGTAGTTTCATAAAAATAAGTGTAATATTATGTTTAGGAGTTGTTTTTAATACGTTTACTGTATTATTAAGTGTCAACAAAGACAAAGGTAGAAAGAGTAATAGCCTCCTGAAATGATACAAGTCAGTTATACTTGTTTTTTAATTTGTTAATTTGCCACTTAAACCTTTAGTTAAAAATTTAGACGCACCATTTTATGATTAAGAACTTAGTAGTCATTATATTTTTTATAACCTTAGGCAGCGATTTTAATACTTCCGAAGAAAAAATTTTATTTGATGTTATACGCAACGAAAAAGTAATTGGTAGTCTAAAAGCAACGAAAACAATCAAGGATTCTAAAACTTACTATAAAAGTTCGACTAGTATTAACGCTAAAATCATAAAAGAAATTAGAGTCAATTATAAATACAACGTCATTTTTGATTCTGACTTATTAGAGCAATCCAATGTAAACATTACAGTAAATGAAAAATCACATGCTAAGACCATTACTGAATGGGATGACAATGCTTACCAAGTTGTTAAAAACGGAAAGGATGAAGCTACAATTACTAACGCCATCTCCTACGCTACTGTTCAGCTCTATTTTGAAGAACCAAAAAACATTACTAAGTGCTATTCGGAACAAAATGGCAATTATAATACCATAATAGCCATGGGAAATCATGTTTATAAAAAAGTGAATGCAAGCAACAATGCAAATTTATACTATTACGAAAATGGACTTTTAACCAAAGCTACTATAGATGGTGGACTTGTTAAGTTTGAAATTATCAGAAAAAGCAACCATTAGACTATGACCATAGCCATTATTCTATATTTTCTTTTAGCTTTTTTTTTAATGGGGAAATTATTAATTTATGGCATCCGCCCCACGAAAACATTGGCTTGGTTACTTGCTATTTTCACGGTCCCTATTGGAGGCATGCTGTTTTACTTTGTGTTAGGTCGAAATAGAAGAAAAAACAAATTCTACACACTTAAAAAAACTAAAGCGATCGCTGAATACTATGCAAAAGTTGAAGCGTACTATAGCACATTAGATAATGATAAAAACACGACTATCCCAAAAGCCATTAAAACACACATTAAGTTAGCTAAACTAATAACTAAAGGATCTAAGTTTACGCCAACCTTGGACAACGAGTTACGTCCATTAAAAAATGGAAAAATAACTTTTGATGCTATTTTTGAAGCACTCAAGCAAGCTGAAAAATTTATTCATATTCAATATTATATTTTTGAGGATGGTGATTTAGCCGACCAATTCAAATCCATTTTAATACAAAAAGCTAAAGCAGGCGTCGAGATTCGTTTATTATACGATGCTTTAGGCAGCAGAACACTAAGCAACAACTACATTAATAATCTTAAAACGGAAGGCATAGAAGTTTTTGCCTTTTTACCCATGACATTTGGACGCCTACTCTCTTCCATTAATTATAGAAACCACCGCAAAATTGTAATTGTAGATGGTCGTATTGGTTTTACGGGTGGTATCAATGTCTCTGACAAATATGTCGTTGGAGACCCTATTTTGGGACACTGGTACGATATGCATTTGCAATTAAAAGGAACTGTTGTTAATAGTTTACAATCGGTATTTGCAATGGATTGGAGTTTTGCTAGTGGCTCAGATAATTTACTAAGCACTAAATATATATTAAAACACACGGCTCCAGGACACGCTATAGCACAAATTGTTGCTAGTGGCCCTGATTCTGATTTTTCTTCTGTACAACAACTCTATTTTTCTATAATAAATAGCGCTAAAGATTATGTGTACATAACCAATCCGTATATCATTCCAGGAGAAGCTATATTGGAAGCAATGCAAGTGGCTGCCATGAGCGGTATCGATATTAGGCTTTTGTTATCCACCAACTCCGACAGTTTTTTAGTCAAATGGAATGTGCGTGCCTATTTTGAAGACCTATTAGAAGCAGGTGTTAAAATTTACTTATATCCGGATGGGTTTTTGCACAGTAAAGTAATTATATCTGACGATGCGCTAACTTCCATTGGAACTGCCAATCTAGATATTAGAAGCTTTGAGCAAAACTACGAAGTAAACGCCCTAATTTACGATAGCAAAATAACGATAGACCTAAAGCAAGATTTTTTAAGAGATTGCAATAAAAGTAGTCAAATGGACTATCAACACCATCTTAAAAGACCAAAAACAGAACGATTAAAAGAAGGACTCGCTAAAGTATTTAGTCCAGTATTATAACCAACTGATAATAATCATTATTTTTATATAAGCAACGTAATATCTTTACTTTAACTAATACAACTAAAAAATGAATACAGGTTTAGTCCTTTCGGGAGGAGGCGCTCGTGGTGCTGCACATATAGGAGCAATAAAAGCATTGGAAGAGTTTGGGGTTACACCAACACACATTGCAGGAACAAGTGCGGGCGCTATTATTGGTGCTTTATACGCAGCTGGTATCAGTTGGTCTGAAATGTTAGACTTTTTTAAAAACATATCTATATTTCAAACGACTAGATATGCGCGTAATAAACCAGGGTTTATAAATTCTGCTAAATTCTATGATGACCTTAAAACCTATCTTCCTATTGATGACTTTAGCGCCTTAAAAAAGCCGTTATTCGTTACTGCAGCAAATGTTATTGACGGTTCTCTCAAAATATTTAGTAAAGGCCAACTTATAAAACCTGTAATTGCCTCCGCTTCTTTCCCTGGTGTTTTTACACCAACTGAGATTAATGGTAAATTTTATATCGACGGTGGGACTTTAAATAATTTCCCTGTAGAACCTTTGCTAAAAGACTGCGACAAAATTATAGGCGTTTATGTTAATCCCTTAAAAAAAATTAGCATTAAAGATTTAAAACATTCTTATAGTGTGGTAGAAAGAGCCTATAAAATTAAAGTTGCATCAGAGTCTATGCTCAAGTTTTCAAGTTGTGATTTGGTAATTTCACCAGAAGAATTAATTAATTATGGCACTTTTGACATGAATAGCATAGATGCCATTTTTAATTTAGGTTATACCGCAACTAAAAAAGCCCTAGAAGAAAATAAAAATATATTAACACCGTAATTACACCAATAATCTATCAGAAAAAGCATTAAACTATATAAAGCAATTAACTCTATAACTAATTTACAGTCATAAAAATGAGTAACGATTTGAAAGACAACATTCTTTTTAAAAGCATTTTCCAATCTTCAGTCGAAGGCATTTTGGTTGTTGACGATTCTGGCATTATTATTAAGGCTAATCCTGCTAGCCAACTCATGTTTGGTTATAATACCGACGAATTAATTTTAGAAAAACTAGACATTCTTATTCCTAATAAGTTCAAAAATAATCATAAATCGCATCATAGTTATTTTTCTAAAAACCCCACGTCAAGGCGTATGGGAAAAAATTTGGATTTATGGGGATTAAAAAAAGATGGCACGGAGTTTCCTTTAGAAATTAGTTTAAGTCCCGCCGAGATTGACAACAAACAAATGGTTATCGCTTTTATAATTGACGCCACCACTAGGATGGCAGAAAAACAAGCTTTAATTATTAGCGAAAGTAGAATGGCCGAAGCCCAGCGTCTTGCACATGTCGGTAATTGGAGTTGGAATATCCAAACAGGCCAAAGAAGTTGGTCGGATGAGTTTTATAGAGTCCTAGGTCTTATTCCAGGAGACAAAAAATTAAACTCAGAATCTGTTAGAGAATTTATTCATCCAGAAGATAAAAAAACCACAATACAAGCCATAGACGACGCCATAAAAAACAAAACACAGTATAAACACAAACACAGAATTATTAGACCAGATGGTACAATACGCCACCTTCTATCAAAAGGCAAAACGATTTATGATACAAATGGAAAACCAAAAGAAATATACGGCACTATCCAAGACATTACAAGGCATAAAGAGATTGAATTAAAATTAAAAAATAGCAAAGAAAAAACACAAGCCATACTAGAAGCCTTACCAGACGTCATGATTTTGTATGACAAACACGGCAATCACTTAGAGGTCCATTCTCCCGAAAACTATCAACTTGTAGCACCTTATCACGATCATATAGGCAACAACATAGACAAAATACTTCCTAAAGACGTTTGTAAAAAAATAAGACAAGGCTTTGCTGATTGCGAAAAAACTAAAAAAAACCAAATTGTAGAATACACCCTTACTATCATGGGTAAGTTGATACATTTTGAATCTCGAATAGTTAAAACGGAAACCAATAATTTTTTGTGCATTATCCGTGATATTACAGAAAGTGAAAATGCCGAAAAAAAGATTCTAGAAAACGAACAACGCTTAAGATTAACTTTAGAAGCAGGTGAGTTTGGCTCTTGGCATTGGGATTTACTTTCTGATAAAATAATTCGAGACACCTACCAAAATGCGTTATTTGGTTTGGAAGCAAAAGAGTTTACAACCACTTATCACGATTTTTTAAATTCTATTCATCCAGAAGATAGAGACGCTGTAAAAAAAAACATAACCGAAGCCATAAAAACCACCAGTAATTACACAATACAATACAGAATAACGCACCCTGATTTATCTGTACATTGGCTGCACGAAAAAGGAAAGGTTTTTAAAAATTCTAATGGCACACCAGAACGTATAATAGGTGTAACCAATAGTATTACAAAACAGAAGTTAGCAGAAGAAAAGCTAAAAGACAGTGAAGAAAAACTGCGCAACTATACGTTAGAGTTAGAAGCAAAAGTAACAGAGCGCACTAAAGAATTAACCAGCGTTGTGCAAAAATTAGTGGCATCAAACCTTAATTTGGAAGATCAAATATTAATCACCGAAGAAGCTGAAAATATCGCTCTTAATAGCAAACAAGTCCTTGCAAACATTACTAAAAACTTTCCAAAAGGATTTGTAGTGGTTGTCGACACTAACTTAAACATTGTTTTTATAGATGGTGAAGAGGTAGAAGCATTAGGCTTTAGCGACCTCGCACATATAAATGCAACGATATATGATGGAAACGGAATTACAGAAGTTACTAGAGATATATTAATAAAAGAAATAAAAAAAACATTTAAAGGAGAGCATTGTTCTTTTGAAATAAATATTCAGAATAGGTCTTACCTAGTTAATACTACTCCTTTATTAAATAACGAAAATCAAATTGAACAGATTTTATTAGTAAATAATAACATCACCCAGCAAAAACAGATAGAACTAGACATTCTGAATACATTAACTAAAGAACGAGAATTAAGCGAATTAAAATCGCGGTTTATCTCCATGGCTTCCCACGAATTTAGAACACCATTAAGTGCTATTCTATCTTCCGCTATATTAATTGAAAAGCAAAATGGCGCCGGAAAAGAAAACAAAAGAATTAAATATGTCTCTAAAATCAGAGCTAATGTAAAAAATCTAGTTGTCATACTAAACGACTTTTTGTCTTTGAGCAAATTGCAGGAAGGAAAAATCATTGCACATCCTGAAACATTCAACTTAATTACTTTTATTGACACATTAATTGATGAATTTGAGGGTATTAAAAAAACAGGACAGCATATAAATCTACAATGCGAACAGACTACTATTTCTGTATTCTTAGATATAAAATTATTAAAGCACATCATATACAATTTAGTCTCTAATGCTATAAAATATTCTGAAGAACATCAGGATATATTTATAAACATAGCTATTAAAAAACAAGGGATCTGCATAGAAATTAAAGATCAAGGTATTGGGATTCCAATCGAGGATCAAAACAATATGTTTCAACGTTTTTATCGTGCAGATAATGTGTCAAACATTCAAGGCACTGGTTTAGGCTTACATATCGTAAAACAGTATATAGAATTAATGGATGGGACTATACACTTTAAAAGCGAAATAAATAAAGGCTCCTCCTTCTACATTGACTTTCCTTTAAACCAAAAACAAGATGAATAAAATACTATTAATTGAAGACAATCAAGACGTAAGAGAAAATACTGCAGATATTCTTGAACTAGAGAACTATACTGTCTTTACCGCAGAAAACGGTAAAATAGGTGTTGAAAAAGCCATAGCGCATAGTCCCGATATTATTATTTGCGATATTATGATGCCTGTCTTGGACGGTTATGGTGTTTTTGAAAGCTTAAGTAAAAACCCTAAAACAGCAAGCATTCCTTTTATTTTCCTCTCTGCCAAATCAGAAAAAACAGATATCAGAAAAGGAATGAATATTGGTGTCGATGACTATTTAACCAAACCTTTTGAAGAAGACGAACTTTTAGATGCGATAACATGTCGCCTAAAAAAGAATATCTTTTTAAAGAAAGAATTCTCCAAAAATATGGAAGGTCTTAGTGCATTTATTAACGACGCCTCGGAGTATTTAAAACTAGAAGAACTTTCTAAAGATCGTAACCTTGAAAAATATAAAACTAAAGATTGTATTTTTACAGAGGGAGACGCTGCACATCAATTATATTTTATACAAAGCGGAAACGTTAAAACCTATAGAACAACAGAATCTGGAAAAGAATTTGTGACAGGATTTTATGGACCAGGAGATTTTATAGGACAATTATCATTACTAGGTCATAAAGGTTTGTATGTAGAAACCGCAAGTGTATTAGAAGATGCCGAGATTTGTGGTATCCCAAAAGCAGATTTTACTAAACTTTTATATAGCAATAAAGAGGTGTCTAACAAATTTATAGATATCATCTCAAATAATTTAATAGACATGCAAGAGCATTTGGTAGACATGGCCTACTCTACTGTGCGACAAAGAACAGCCAAAGCCTTATTAGAATTAGATCAAAAAGGCTTGATTAAAGATAACAAACATGAAGGAATTAGTATTCCCAGAGAAGATTTTGCAGGACTAATTGGTACCGCAACGGAAACTGCTATCCGTATGCTAACCGAGTTTAAACATGAAGGATTAATTGAAGTAGAATCAAACAGAAGACTTGTAATAGTAAACAAAGAAGAACTAAAACAAATAGCAGACTTTGGATAATCTGAAATAAATAACAAAGGAGTTTTACTACAAATATTTAGCAAAACTCCTTTTTATTATCTGAACTTTTTAATCAAGTTAGTCGTTATAAATTCCAACAACTTGATTTGTAACGTGTTTTTAACCTCACTTTTAATACTAGTGGCACTAAAACTAGCTTTAGAACTTCTTAAATGCTGTTTTATCTGTTGTTTATAAATCTGTTTTTGAAGACTAATAATTTTTAACTGATTATCTATGTCTTCAAACGAATTGTAGCTATTTGGGATCATTTTTTATAAAATAACATTTAGAAAATTTTCTTAATAATGGTCCATTAAACTTATCTCTTAAAAAATAAACAACCATCACAACTAGTGCATAAAACAAGCCTACAATTAAAAAACCATAAAACGTATCATCCAAAACCTGTGCTAACCTAAACGCTACTGCAAAAGATAAAATTAGTAACATTATACAAGTTAAAGCTCCAATAACGATTACTTTAGTAATATAAGTAACCCCTAACATTAATACTTTAAAACTTTTAAGCTTAATATAATCTTCACTACTTTTTAAATAAGCATGAATATTAACATCTGTATCTAATACGTTTTCTTTTAATTTTTCAAAAGCCATAATTATTATTTTTGCGGCTCCGTTTTTTTAAGCTCCTCTAACTTACGCTCTAAGCTAGAAATAATATCTTCGGCCTTACCATTCATATGAGAAATAGTTTCATCTAACTTTTCTTTCATTTCTTCTTTTTTCTCATTTACAGATCTTGTCAAATCGGCTTTAGCATGAGATACGCGTTCAGAAATATCATGTCTTGTATCGTCTGCTTTTTGTTTAATTTTTTTTCTTGTTTTTGTTCCTTTATCAGGAGCATATAAAACGCCTATCCCTGCTCCCAAAGCAGCTCCAGCTAATAACGCTAATAGTGTGTTTTCTTTAGTACTTGCCATAATTTTATATTTTAAAGATTAATACATTAGTTTCTACACTACAAAATTATAGTAACTAAAGGTTATTTAGAATGACCTAGGTCACTGTGTAAAAAAAATAACGGAATGATACAGGTCATTACTCTTTTATAATAAGCACGTTACATTAGACCTACAATATGAAGTTACTATGAAATCTAAAATTAAAGAAACAAACCAAAAGCGCGTTTTCTTAAAATCTTACTCAAAATTTCAGCAAATCGAAAAAGCAATAGAAGCCCTTAAAGTATCCGATAACAATAACCTGCAAATTTCTATTATTGGTAAGTTTAATGAAGACCATTGGGATGACACCAAAACACTAATTGCTTTAGAAGAGGACATGGAAACAAAATGCAAAGCTTTGTTTGAATACCCAATAGACTTTGGCATCCTGTCAAACCCAGACATTGGCACTCTTTTTATAACAGGATTTTTAGTGTCTATGTTTTTACAAGAAATAGAACTGAAAGAAATTGGCGCGATGCTAACAGGCCCTTATGGTATTTTAAGAGGCTTAGGGATAGATAAAGAAAGTGCTTACTTATCTTTAAAAGCATTACAGAAAGGAGATTACTTAATGATTATTAGAGGTTTTGAAAACGAATTAAAACAATTTGAAGCTGATTTAAAGTGATTTAAAGTGATTTAAAGTGATTTAAAGTGATTTAAAGTGATTTAAAGTGATTTTATTTAAATTTAGAGATAACATTACTCATTAAAACTAAACCCTTTTTTAATGTTATTTATAATATAAATCTTATAATTCAATAAATAAAAAACCTCAGATTACTCTGAGGTTTTTTATTTATTATATTGGTAACATCTACCTGTTACCCATCAACTTATAACCGCTTACTTCCTCGTATCACGCAGTGTTATTAAACAAAGGCGATACACTGCACTAAGTAACCCTGTTCTTCTTTAGTGAATAATACCTTTAAATTCCCATGTCAAAACCTCATCAGGATCATTATCTATAAGATGCTTAACAACATTACGATGTAAGACAATAGTTGGTAAATACTCTTGCAAACGAAATAATAATGTCTCGTCAATTTTTGACGTATCTAAGGCCAACTCACAACGAATACCATGTTTTGGTTTCTTTTCTTTAAATAGAGATGCAGGAAAAGCACCACAAGCAACTACGTCTATAATATTTACCGCAAAATAGTCATCCCACACCGTGTCATCTTTCTGACTTTTGATAATTACAGGAAACGTTTGCAATCCCGTTACGCCCGTTTCTGTCAGCAAATCAATAAACCTTTTAGACATTACAGGAATGTTACCATCATTAAAATCAAGTATTGCATCTCCAGATTTTGCATTAGTTGTAATTACTATAGGAGTATCTAAACCTGTTGCTATTTTCTTTCCAGATAGAAAATCTAAGCCATCATATTCTTTGTTTGCCACTTTTAACACAACATCAGTCCCTGATGAATTGGCTTCCTCTAAAACAAAATACATGTTTTTACCTTCCGGAGTCCTATTTTTTAACTTATTAAAATACACCGTTAAAGCCTGCGCCTTAGAAACGTATAATCTACTGATCATTTTTCCTTTTTCACCAATAGTACCTGTTTGCCATGTAAATTCATGATCATCATTTTCAAAAGAAAATGATCCTGTATTATAAAAAGCTTTTACATTTAACTTCTTAAAAGTATTAGCTTCATTATCCTCTATGTATTCTTCTAACTCTATATTTTTTTTATGATCCTGATTTAAGATAAATAAAAACAATTCATTGGTATGATAGTTAGCAAAATCGCTATCATTAAGAAAATCTGCTTTTGTATATTCTCGTTCTAACGCATTTATAACATAAGGTAACATTTCGTGTATATCGTTTAATAATGCATACATACAAGCAATATTAAAACTCATTACCCCTCTAGATTTTCTAGATTCTTCAACTTTACTAAAATATGGGCTCAAGACATCAAGACCTTCTTGTAATTGTCCACTAGCGCAATAAGCCACAACAAGATTTCCTATAATATTATCTGCAAGTATTCTTTCTGGACTAAAATCTTTTTTATGCTTTGTAAATATATCAATGGTGCTTTGAACTTGCCCAAGACGTATTAAACTCATAAAAAGAATATTTAAAGAGCTGTTATTTGCTTTTAACTGTAACGCTTGTTTTGCATAAATAACTGCTTGAGTATAATTTGACTTATAAAAATAATGACCTTGTGCTAAATTAAGAATCACATTAAAATCGTTTGGATATGCTAAAATAATAGCATCTTCCATTTCTATTACTTGTCCCCATTCCTTCTTGGCAGCGTATCTTAAAAACTTAATTTTAAGTAATATATTTTCAGGAGCAGTAGCGCCTGCTTGCACTAACAAATCTATTAAAACAGTATTATTTCTACTATGCGCTATTATTAAAGGATTATTACCATTTTTATGCATCGCATTTACATCTGCAGAAGCATTAATTAGCATTTTAGTAATTTCTACCGCTTCATTATCTACTGCAGAAAGTAAAGGTATTGTTTCGCCTTTCTGCAATTCATCAGTAGTTTTTGAGGCATTAGGATTTGCATTATATTCTAAAAGTAATTTTACGACATCCGTATATTTTTTATTATTAGCTCTTGCATAATAACATACTTTACTTAAAATCGTGTTTCCGTCAATATCTCTTTGATTTACATTTACACCTTTTTTTAATAATACTTCTAGAAGATTTTTATTTTCGGAAACAAAAAATAATAAGTTTTTGTTAGATTCTTTATCTATATAATTAATATCTATAATACCAGATTCAATACAATCTATTACTACATCTACATGTTCTTCTGCATCAAAAAGCAATTCTTTAACATCAAATGCTACACCTTTACTTTTGCATAGTTTAATAATAGATAAGTTTTTATGTTCTAATGTATATTGTATAACATTTTCTGTAAGACCTTTGTCCAGTTTTGCACCATCGTTTAGAAGTTCTTCAATTTTTTCTAGATTAACGTCTTCAATTGCTGCAGATAATATTTCTCTGTTTTCTTTTCTCTTTTTAAGTAGATCAATACCTTTTTCTACATACTCAGAGGCAGACTCTAAAATCTCATCTAATAACGCTTCAAAATAGTCTTCTTCTACGTATTCGGCCTCCTCATATTCTTTTTTATAAGCCTCTAGGACATCTAGTATGTTTTGCTGAAGAACAGGATCTTCAGTATTGTGTAATGCAGGTGCAAAAAGGTCGTCCATACCATCCCCTCCATCGTTATTAAGCATATCGCCTGATGCTTCTGATAGTAATTTTAGTAAAGCTTCCGATTCAAATTTAGGAAAATAGGTATCTATTAGTACGTCTTGGTTTGTTCTACTCCAGAAGCGATGCCCTGCATCATAATATTCGCAAGCCTCATAAAACTGAGTTACAATAGCCAATTGCGCCGTTAAGTCTTTTCTTTTAATAATTTCTTCCACAACAAAACTAGTCGCTTCAAAATTAAAATAAATGTTCTGCAATGTCATTTGAAAAACAGAAATCAACACAGACGATGAAAGTTTATTTCTATGTTTTTGAAGGTATTCATCTAAAATGGAAACCACCACTAAACTTTCGTCTTTCATCTTTACTCCTAGAAACTGGACAAAAGGATGTTTATCTCTTGTATAATAGATATCTACTAGTGTTTTTAAAGTAACAAGTCCTTTCTCAAACACAACTAAATCATCCCTTTTTAACTGCGCCATTGCTATTGAAAAAATAGAAACCTCCTCTGGTTTCTCAACTTCTTTATACTGCTCCTCTTGTTTAGCCAAAAACATAGTATTGACTGCTTTCTCTGCTGTTTCTTTATTTTCGAAAGAGGTTATTTTTATCAAAGGCGTTTCTTCACCTACACCATGAACTACAATGGTATAATTTTTCTCTAATGTTATAAGAAAATAATGGACAGTATTGTTAATGGTTTGCGTGAAATATTTTTCCAAATGAGTCATGAAATTATTTTTGATATTACTAAACTATAGTGATTTATTTAAGAGTGCAAATTACTATTTATATGATATAATTTATCACGGTTTTCAGTGATAAGCCTTCATAAAAACCATGTTTTCATTCAAAAGTAAAGCAAAACTTTAAAGTGGCACTTTTATTATAATCTACTACCCTATTATTAAATATGATAAGATGTTCTAATCCTTTATTAAAAGACAAAATCTTCTAAAATAGATTTATAGCCCTAATAAATCAAAACAAAAAGGAATAATTTATAGTATGCAAAATGCAATTCTTAATGCCGTATTACTTATTAAAGTATTATAGAATAACCACACCAATCGACAGTTTATCTTTTTCTTAGTAACTGACCTAAGTCATTTTATATCAAACGTTAAGTTTACATCTTTACATATAATTTATTAAGACCTATATCATGCAAACAAATGTTTCTTATTTCGAAAATAAAAAGGAGTTCCGTTTATTAGTTACTAAATCCTTTCCAAATTTAATTAAACTAAAAAAAGAAGGAGACCAAACGTCTTTTAACGCCTTAGTATTACAAATAATGCCACAAATACGACAGTACGTCAATACACAATTAAATGTCGCTATTAGCAAAGGGCATTTCTCAAAAAACAAGTATAAGGCAGACGATATTATAGATCAGCTATTTGTCGAAATTTACGATCATATTGAAGAGGTTAAAAAAGAAGAACACTTCTACCAATGGTTATATAAAAAGACCAATGCACTATTAGAAGACCTTAGTATCAACGAAGAATTTGATGATTTATTCTTTAAAAATATCGACGACTATTCTAAACCAGAATGGGATGCCATGCAAGAGAAGTATAGTTCTGATGCTGATGGAGATGGTCATACAAAACTAATTGAAGAATTTTCAGATAGCTCTTACAACCATAACGACTACACCTTAAACCATGTATTTATTGAAAATAAAGAAAAAGGTTGGATTGAAAAAATTGACAAAGACTTAAGTGGTGAAGACATTAAAAATCACATTGCCATGGTGTTATACAACCTACCATCTGCTATGCGTAATGTTTTTGAATTATTTACAACACAAGAATTAAGTCTAGAAGAAATTGCTGAAATAAGAGATAATACGGTTGAGGAAGTGGCACAACTTTTAAAAGATGCTAAAAACGCGCTACAACTTAGTTTTTTCAATAGATATACCAATAAATAGAATAATTACAATTTAAAACAGACTATTATGAATACAGTAACTTCAAACCCAAAAACAGAATTTTTACTTGGTGCAGGACTAGATGTGTTGCACTTTGAAAGCAGAGAATGGCTTGACACCATTGACTTTTGGAAAGATGAAATTAGATTTTTTAATGATTTATTAAAGCATAAAGAAGCCTCAGATAAAAATAATTCAGAATATGAAAGCATGCTAAAAAACTTAGATAAGGTGCATGCTGATGTATTTAATGATTTAAGAGAAAGCGTGGTAAAACACGAACAATTATTATCAAATATCGAGCTTGCAAAAAAAGGCTTATCTGATAATGATTACAGAGAAAAACATGCACAACTTTTATCAAGAATCAACACTTTTACTAACGATTTTAAAACGTTTAAAAAAGTAGTTTTTGACTACTCAAAAGGTTTATAATTATCACAACTACTGGAGACATTAGTATTATCTTTTAAACACCGTGTCTTCAGTAGTTATTAAACATAACATACTAAAACACCATGACTATGGAATTATCCCTATATACTAAAACATATAATGACGCTGATGTAATTAATAATTTTATGGATTTATACCATAGCTTACATATGACACATTTAGCTAGTGATCTTTTAAAAAAAGGATTATCTCCTGATCAAATATCAGATGCAGTAGCAACAGCCTTAACCATTGCAAAAACGTCTAATATTGAGACAAGCAAGCATTTTATGCCTGTATACAGTGGAATAAACGAACAGATTATTCAGGATTGTAAATTATCACATTTGGGATATGGATTGGTAATAATGAATGCCGATAAAAGCCTACCACTTGTAGGAAGTTTTCAAGTAGATGTTTTAAAAGAATTTCTTAATGAAGTGCACTAATTAATTAGCCTGCTTCTTTAAGTGATTTCAAGACTAATTGGACAATGATCAGAACCATAGTAATCGGATAATATTTGTGTCGTTCTGACTTTATCTATTAGCGTATTGCTTACCAAAAAATAATCAATGCGCCATCCTGCATTACGTTCTCTAAACTTAAAACGATAACTCCAAAAGGTATACGCAATAGTATCGGGATATTTACTTCTATATACATCTACAAATCCAGAATGGATACACTTATCCATCCCATCAATTTCAGTTTGTGTGTAACCTGCGGTTTTATTATAATTAGACTTGTCATTTTTTAAATCGATTGCTTTATGAGCAACATTAAAATCACCACAAACAATAACAGGCTTAGTCTTTTCTAATTTTTTTAAATAGGTCAAAAAATCGGCATCCCATTTTTCTCTATAGTCTAAACGCTCTAATTTTTGTCCAGAATTAGGAACATACACGTTTACTAAATAAAAACCATCATATTCTGCACATTGTACTCTTCCCTCCGCATCATGCTTTTCAATCCCCATAGCATTACTAAAAGATAACGGTTTTGATTTACTTAATATCGTTGTGCCCGAATAGCCTTTTTTATCTACCGAATTATAATATTGTTTATAACCACTCATAGACACCAAAGCCTTTTCAACCTCATTATCCTGAGCCTTTGTTTCTTGCAGGCATAAAATATCTGGATTTAAAGTTGCTATAGATTCAAAAAAATCTTTTTTCACCATAGCTCTAATTCCATTAACATTCCAAGACACAATTTTCATAAAGTCTATTTTTTAGGGTTAAATAACTTAATTTTTATATTCAGAATACACCGCTTTTAATTACAAAAACAGAGGTGTAAAAAGCCTTTAAACCCAATATAAATGAGTGCTATAGTTGACTTGTTCTACGTTTGTTCCATTTTACAACTTCGTACCAAATTACTGTTATAAAACCTGTTGCTACACTACTAAATAATTGAAAAAAGCTTAAAGCCTCAAACTCAAAGAATTTTGCAAATGGTGTTATAAAAAGCAATGCTATCGTAATACTTATAGTGATACCAATTATTAAGAGTACTAGCTTATTTTTATATTTTAAGGTCGTTAAGATTGAATAATAAAAAGACCTATTAATCAAAGTTAAAAAGATATTAGCGCTAATTAACGTGGTAAACACCATGCTACGTGTTAATGCCTCATTAAAATTATGTTGTATACCATATTGATAAACAAGCAGCACACCTAAAGTAATCATTAAACCTTGCAAGATACTAGTCGTTAATTCTTTTCCATTAAAAAAAGTAACCGTAAACGGACGTGGCTTTTGAAACATCGTGTTTTTCTCTATCGGTTCGTTTTCATAAATAATAGAGCATGTTGGCCCCATTATTAATTCTAAAAAAATAATATGTATTGGAGAAAAGATATTGGGATAAGCCCAACCCAATGCTAAGGGAATAAACACGGTTAAAATAATAGGGATATGTATTGAAATAATATATTGAATCGCTTTTTTAAGATTGGCATAAATCCGCCTTCCCATAGCAATAGCATCGACCATTTTTGATAAATCATCTTCCAATAATATTAATGAGGCTGCTTGTTTAGCTATTTCGGTTCCTTTTTTACCCATAGCAATACCAATATGTGCTGCTTTTAAAGCTGGACCATCATTAACACCATCTCCGGTCATGGCTACTATTTCATTATTCGCTTTTAAAGCATTAATAATTTTTAATTTTGCTTCAGGAAACATTCTTGTAAAAATAGTGGTCTCTTTTACTTTTTGCTGTAATTCAGCTGCTGTAAGCTGCATTAATTCGTCTCCAGACATACTGTTCTCAAAACCGTTTAAACCAATTTCTTTAGCAATAGCCCTAGTTGTTAAAGCATTATCACCAGTAATAACTTTAACCTTAATTCCTGCTAAACTAAAATCCTTAAGTACCGCTACTATATTTTTTTTTGGAGGA
Organism: Psychroserpens sp. NJDZ02; assembly: GCF_004843725.1. Classification (NCBI taxonomy): domain Bacteria; kingdom Pseudomonadati; phylum Bacteroidota; class Flavobacteriia; order Flavobacteriales; family Flavobacteriaceae; genus Psychroserpens; species Psychroserpens sp. NJDZ02. The sequence continues at coordinate 728,104 of NZ_CP039451.1, forward strand.
TCATAAAAAGCGACGATTCCTTTAAAATCGAACTCAAAATCCTGTTGCTTTTCTGGATAAGCATCCCCTTTAAAATGCGTTTCTGCCACGCCCAACACACGATAACCTTCTGCTGTTATGGTTTTAATCGCATTGTTTATACGTTCTTTTTCTTCTGTTGAAAGATTTGAAATAGCTAATATTGCTTCCGGAGCTCCCTTTGCAGCAATTATCCTTTTGCCTTGATTATTCTCAAACACATGAGTCATCATAGGTGGTTTTCCGCCTAATGGATATTCGTGTACAAGTTTAAATTGGGCACGTTGATCTATCTTAGTTGTCTTTTTATAAGCTTTATGCAATGCGATTTCCATTGGATCAAAAGGGATAGGCTCACTCGCCCACATGGCTATTCTAATCAATTCATTCTCTGCTGCACCTAAACTATCCTCGATTTTAAAAATAGAATTAGAAGATAAGGTATACAGTCTAGCAAGACTCATTTTATTTTCTGTAATAGTTCCTGTTTTGTCTGTACAGATCACAGTCGCACTTCCTAAAGTTTCAACCGTTTTAATTTGCTTAACAATAACACCTAACTTCATCAATCGCCATGAGCCCAAAGCCATAAACGTTGCAAAAGCTACCGGAATTTCCTCTGGCAAAATACTCATCGCCAAAGTCAACGCTTTTAGTAAACTATCTAAGATATTATGAGAATGGTAGAAGTTAATCCCCCACACAATCATAAAAACAACAGCTCCAATAATAGCCATTTTTTTTACAAAATTGTTGATCTGTAATTCTAAAGGTGTTTTTTCTTTATGGATGCCTTCTAAGCTTTTTCCTATTTTACCTAATTGCGTGGTATTACCAATAGCAGTAACGGTAACAATAGCTAATCCACCCGAAACTAAAGTCCCTTGATATACTTTATTATCTGTTTTTGTTTTGTCTTTATAAACCGTTAGCGATTCTCCGGTTAGAATAGATTCGTTTACTGAAAAATCATTAGAATGCACAATAATACCATCTGCTGCTACGGTACCGCCTTCTTCTACTATAAGACTATCTCCAACAACTAATAATTCGCTTTTTATATCTATTGTTTTACCATCACGAATGACTTTGCAATTAGGTTCTGAAAAAGTTTTAAGCTTCTCTAAGGCATTACGACTTCTAGAATCTTGATACAAAGAAATAGCTGCAACCAATATTGTGGCCGAAGTCAAAAAAATACCATCACCCACATCTCCGCTAATAAAATAAATAGAGGAAGCCACCAATAGTAAAATAACCATCGGCTCTTTTACTAAACTTTTGATCGCTTCTAAAAAGTAATACTCTTTTTTAGCCTCCAATTTATTATATCCATATATTGAACGTGCCTCTAGCACTTCTTTATTGGATAATCCTGTTATGTTAAAATTATTTGTTTGCATTAAAATTATGGAATCGTGGTTTTTTATAAATTTAACACATTAGCCTTTATAGTTTGGATATTATACCACTAAATCTCCAATCAAATAATTAATCGTACGCCACCCAACTCTTCAATTTTATAAGGAAAACGATTGCCTGGAGAACCAATAAACATAAAGTTAATTGGGATATTCCATTCTTTAGACAACTTAGTGATTAGCTCTGGACCAAAACTAGCATCTAACTCTACAAATTCGATTTTAATTAAAGGATACTCTCTATCTACCACATCGATATCAGTCCTAAATTGCGTGGTAATTAAGTTTCCGTTTTTAGTTGCAGTGACTACTTTTAGTTTTTTAGTATGCTCATTTCTTTGAATATATAATAACACTTTATTTAATGTTTCCACATCATCATCTTTAGTAAAATAAACAAACTCTTGAGAATTTATCATATCTATTACATTCAATATTTTACTATCTGTTTTCATTACAAAACTACGAACAGGATCAAACACCGTATGTATTATTTTTAACACAAACTTTAATAATACCGTCCTATTAAGCATTATGGATGTAAAAACGATGGCAGGAATAAAATAATCTAAAAAGACGGTTACATTACTAGCTCCTCCTTTTATGGGCGGCATAACAACATTACCAATCAGCGCGATAATAACAGCAGTAATAGCAACAAGTATTGCCATCCAACTTGCTTTTTCGGGACGTGGCAAACTGTTTCTTTTTACTTTAAGTAGCACATTTCCTATGCCGAATAATGTCATTACAGATAAAAAAGAAATGGTATAAACACCAGCCAATAGTTTGACATCCCCTTTGGTAATTAGCAAAACAGAAATAGTTAGCATTAAGAACACAATTATAATACGATACGAGCTTCCTCTTTTATTTTTCTTTAGAAAAAACTGAGGTAAAATACGATCTAAAGCCATGCGTTCCAACAATCCAGAAACACCAACAAAACTTGTTAGCACTGCTCCGCTAAGCACTAAAAACGCATCGACACTAATTAATATTGCTAACCAATTACCGCCAACATGTGATGCCATTTCTATTAAAAGTGTATTTTGATATGCCTCACTCTGTAATAATGGTATTGCAAATAGCGATAACGCAAATAAAGCCGTTAACGGATTTAATATACTTACTACAACCCACATGTTTTTTAGTGTTTTTGGAAACACCCCTTTTTGTTGTTCTTCAACAAAATTTGCTGAACTTTCAAATCCAGAAACCCCCAACATAGATGCAGCAAAACCAAGAAAAATAGCTTTAGTAATACTTCCTGAAGTCGTAGGAAAGTACCAGTTTTCTATAAATAAGCCAATACCATTATTAAACAAGAAGAAAATAATAAAACCACTTAATACCGCAAAAGAGAATAAATGGAATAGAAAAATACCAATAGCAACTTTGGACGATTCTGAAACCCCTACAATAGTTAGCCCTCCAAAAAAACTAAGTAGAATAATAGTTGCCATTATAATGGAAATAGATGGCACAATATGATGCAAATAATGAATAGCCTCATTAGCCGAAATAACTGCAGTTGCCATATAGGACAACAAGGTTAACGTCGCAGCAAACGACGCCATAAATTTACTTGTTGTATTTAATAAAGCATTATAAGCACCTCCATTTAAAGGTAAAGCACCAACCACTTCTCCATAAATTTTTCTGAATAAAAAAAGAACTAACGATACTATTAGTAAGGTAATCCAAGCATATTGTCCAGCAAAAGCAATTGCTAACGCAGACACATATAAAACGGATGAACTAATGTCATTTCCACTAATAGCAGTTGCTGCTAATTCGCTTAGTTTTTTATGTTTTTTCATAAGTATTTTTACTATGATTTACTCCCGTTGGCTTCCTTACTTATAACGTTAAACAAACTCCTATTTTAAAAAATCAGGATCCATAAACGCTGGATTTGGATACTTATAAAACCCTTCTCCCGTAGCAACACCTAATTTATTTTTATCAATAAAATGTTCTTTTAAGTATTTTACGGTTTTGATTTTTAAAGGATCATTGGTTTTTTCTACTGCTATTTTATTAATATTATACGCTGTAGTAATCCCCACAACATCTAGTATACCAAAAGGTCCAACAGGTGCTCCGGTTGCCTTAATCCATGTTTTATCTATAGTTTGGACATCTGCAACCTTATTTACTAATAAGTTAGTGGCTGCACTTAATAACGGTACAAGTAAAGAGTTAAGGATATATCCAGGTTGCTCTTTATGTAGTGGCAAAGCTAACATACCAATAGCTTTAGCAAAAGCGACTACATCATTAAAATTTTGTAAATCTGTAGTGGCATGACCCATAACTTCTGCGGTATTATGAATCCAAATATTATTTGCAAAATGCAATGCTAAAAACTTTTCAGGACGCCCTGTTGCTTCTGCAAACTGACTAGGTAATAATGTTGAAGAATTGGTTACAAACACTGTTTTTTCAGGAGCTACTTTTGCTAATTTATGATAAAACTCTACTTTGATTTTTGGGTTTTCTGGCACGGCTTCAATTAATAAATCTGCCTCTTTTACGGCTTCTGCTAAATCAGACGTATAACTTAGGTTTTGACGCGTTTGATCTAACTGTTCTTGTGTTGCTTTTAAGTCCCTTTTAAACACGTCGCACATGTTCTCAAATTTAGCTTTTGCTTTATCTAAAACAGCATCATTAATATCATAAACGGTGACATTAAATCCATGAAATGCGGTTTGAAAAGCGATCTGATAGCCTAAAACACCACTTCCTGCTATGGTTACATTTTTATAATTCATTGTAATAATTTTTATTTGCTTTTATAAATACATTGGGTAATAATCGACTTGCAATTGATTGATTACGTTATTAATTCCTGGCGCATTATACGCTGCAATTTCTGCATCATCTTTTTCCTTAATAGAATGCACGGTTCCACTTAATGTTAACGTTTGATTATTAACCGCTACTTTAATATTTTTAGCGTCAATATTAGCCGAACGCTTAAATGCTTTTTGAATGAGCTGTTCTACATTATGAGGTGTTGCTTTTGGTTTTAAATGAATATTATTAACCACTTCTTTTACACCATATAAATGCTCAATAGTTCTTTTGGCGAAGCTTTTTTGATAAGGCCACTCTAATTCGCCAGTCAAATAAACCCTACCATCTTCCACCTCAACAATAATATCCTCTGATGGTACAGATGCATTCCACTCTAAAGCATTTATTGCTGCTTTTGCAATCTCTATATCAGACTGTTTATCGCTACTGCCATATTTTACTTTAATTGCTTCGGCTACAGCTTTTACTCCAGCAAGAGACTTTATAGCATCTTCAATAGCTGTTTTTTTTGGTAAATCACTTACAATTCCTGTAAGCGTTGCAATACCATTATTTACGGTTACACCAATTTGAGTCTCGTCTATATTTGGCAACCATGACAATTCTTCTAAAATGTCATTTTTAAGTTCAAAATCTGTTTTCATATTCTATAAGTTTCAAATTATTTAATACTATATAAAATTACTGCTCTTAATTATACTATGCGCTGACCTACGTCAGTCTCAAAAAAAAATCACCCTAGCACAATACCATGTGTTAGGGTGATTTCTTATAAGACCATAAATTTATTATGTCTTATAAAAATAAAAAAAATTAATACTCTACTTCCAACTCATTGTCTACACTCCATACTCCTGGTGCGTAAAATGCAGTTCGTCTGGCATCATCTTTTTCTTTTAATGAATGTACTTTACCTGTCAATTTAATGTTATGACCTTCAGCTTTTACAGTAATATCCTTAGCATCAATATCTGCAGAACGCTCAAATGCTTTTTTAATTTTATTTTTAATGTCTTCTGCTCTCACCGCGTTTTTTAATGCAATATTATTTACTACATACTTTACACTTTGTAGATTCTCAACTGCTTTTTTTGCTGCAGTTTTTTCAAAATCCCACATCACATCACCACTTAAATAGACCCAGCCATCTTCAACCTTAACCTCGATTTTGTTAGAAGGTACAGAAATATTCCATTTTAATGCATTAACAGCAGCGGTAGCAATTTCTGTATCCGATTTGTGAGAGGTTTCGCTGTATTGCACTTCAATCTCTTCGGCTACAGCCTTAACACCTACAACACTTTTAGCTGCTTTTTCTGCTTCACGTTTTTTAACATAACTATCCACTGTTCCTGTTAGTGTTACAATACCATCTTTTACAACAACTCCAATTTGAGTTTCGTCAATACTTGGTTGCCATTCTAATTCGTCTAAGATGTCTTCTTTAATACTTAAATCTGTTCTCATAATTTTAATGATTTAAATTAAACAATTAATATACATTAAAGATATCCAGATTATAAACTACTGACACTGACCTACATCAGTCTTACTTTTTATTTTAAAAATTTTAACACAATTATGGATTGTGCAATTCAAAATTTACACATAAAAAAACCCAAATAGCCGTGTAGCTACTTGGGTTTAAATTGGTCACTTTAACTAATAATTGACTAACTTATTTTAAGTGTGATCTTAACATCCAAGCTGTTTTTTCGTGCTGTTCCATAAGTCCGGTTATGTAATCACTAATACCATCTGCTTGCCATTTATCTGCCATAGGCTGTATTTCTTCTCTAATAAAAATGATAATGCTTTCGTGATCTTCTAGTAATTCTGCAAAGATGCTTTGACTATCATTTTTACCTTTTACTTTTTCAGTAAGATGCGTTAATTGCGAATATTTTTCTAATGTTGCAGGTACATAATGACCTAACATGCGTATTTTTTCTGCGACTGTATCTACAACATCTTGTTGCGCTTCATACAAGGTTTCTAGATAAAGGTGCACCGAATGAAAATCTGGACCTTCAACGTTCCAATGAAAATTTAAAGTTTTAGAATATAATACAAATTCGTCTGCTAATATTTTAGATAACTGATCTGCTACAGCTTGTCTGTTTTCTGCTGAAATACCTATGTTTGGTGTTTTCATCTTTATGATTTTTAATTAATTATTAAGTAAAGGTATTGGATGTCTCAAACACTTTTTATGACCTAGGTCAGTTTGGTCGTTTTTTTAGATTTTTTTAATGCAGAATAAAAATGAAAGGTGACTGCTGCAAATACAACCCCTAAAAAGGCCAATCCCATATCTTTTTGAGAATCCCAGATATCCCCTTGCGTTCCTAAATACGATATTCCTTCTTCTACAAAAAAGACATCTGCAACTAGCCATTCTAGAATTTCATACAATGCACTTGCAGATAAAATGATTAAAATAGGCAGTCGTAATGCTAAGTTTACCTGAATTTTAAGCCATTTTGAAATGCATTCTTGTAGGGGATAATACAATAGTAGGCCAAAACTAAAATGTACTAGTCTGTCATAATTATTTCTTGAAGAATGAAACACCTCTTGTAACCAAAAACCAAACAGATTTTCTGCATACGTATATTTAGAGCCATACACGTGTAAACAAAGAAAAACACAAATTACAAAATAACTATAATCAGTAAAACGATACTTTGAATAGGTGAAAATTAAAAAAAGCAGCGCAATAACCGTTAACGTATTTTCTATAAACCAATTCTTAATATCCGTTGTACCCATTAAGGAATTTACCCATAGGATACCAAAGAAGAGACTAATCCAAAAAAGCTTATGTCCGATGACAGTTATAACACTGCTATATAATTTCATTTAAAAACGATGCTTTACATTTAATGTAAAATTAAATTTCAACTATCTACTAATAGATTTAGCTGCTTTAATAAGTGATTTTGCTTCGTGAATAGAAGGATAAACAGGAATAATTTTCTTCCCTGTTTCAAACAATCCATACACCGCTGTTTGTGCCGTTCTAACGGAATACTCTACTGTAAATACTATATCCTTTGGCACCTCAGCAAATTGTCCTAAAAAAGCAAAATTTGTCGCTCCTTTTGGCAGTACTTCTGGTCTATCTCCATAGGCTCTTGGCATAAACAAGCTATCAATAAAAGGCATGGCTGTTGGAATACAATTTACTTTTCCAGCAGCTACGATAGGCTTCATTAAATTCTGAATTTTTAAATGATACCACAGTTCTTCTAAAATTTCTTCTCCACTACATTCCGCCATTGTTTTATTGACAAAATTTCCTTTTCTATCTGGATACAAGCCATATCCCCAAAAAATCTTAACCTCTTTTGGTTGATTAGGAAAATGGGGTTGACGCGCAATAACTATGGACATTAACCAATTAGAATCAGTCATGGTTACCAGCCCACCTGTACCATCAACATTTCCTGAAAAATTTTCCATATAATCCTGAAATGTACTATCCTTTAAAGTTACTGTAAAAGAATACCATTTTTGCAAATCGATATTATCGCAAAACACCCCTGGATTACCAAAAGCTTTATCTTTTTTGGCTATATTTTTCCATAATCCCCAAGAGCCTGATGCTTCAACACCTTTAAGTTTTGCAGGTCTATCCCATGCGCCATTATCTGTACTGTCCGTAATAGAACCGTTAGTAATAAAAACGTAATCATTGTCCCCTAATACTATTTCATTTTTATCTTTTAAATGCAATACCGTCGCTGTTTTTTTATCTGAAGACAAATCAAAATCTATATCAACAACCTCACATTCCATCTCAAAGTTAACCCCTTGAGCTTGTAAATATTTTTTTATTGGACGTACCACGGAATCGTACTGATTATACTTTGTACGCATGACACCTCCTAAACGGTAAAGCCCATCCACCAAATGAATTAAACGTTTCATATATCGTCTCATCTCTGCAACGCTACTCCATTTTTGAAACGCAAACATTGTTGACCAGATGTACCAAAAATTAGTATCGAAAAACGATTGATCAAACCAATCTTCAATTCTTTTATTTTCTAGAAGCGTTTCCGATGTCATTATTAGTTTTAATAAATCCGCTTGCTCTTTAAGCGTTAGACCATAAGAGGAAACATCCATTTTTTTTCCATCTTTTAATAACCTTGCTTTTCCATTTGAAACAAATCTCTCATTAAACTCAAAAGACTCATCTCTTATCGAAACCTCAGGATCTTCCAAGGATGGGATATGAGATAATAAATCCCAATAACACTCGTAATGTCTTTCATGCATCCTTCCTCCTCTGACTACAAAACCGTCTTCTTTGTTACCTGCACCATCAAGCGCCCCACCAGCAATTTTAGCTTTTTCTAGAATATGAATGTTCTGACCTTGTACTCCAGCATCTTTAATTAAATAGACTGCACTTGCCAACGATGCCATACCGCTTCCAATAAGATATATCTTAGCCTCTTTTGGATTTTTATTTTTTGTTTTACTCATGATTTTACATATAATAATTAAAAAGCAAAGCAGTAACTGTTAGTCGTTTTCTTCAAATTAGTTATATTATTTGGACCTATAATCAAAGACTAAAACTACCACGCCTTTCCAGTTACAGCGATGCTTTACACTACTTTAATTGTGATTTTGATTTTTTAAGTTGAATGCTAAAGCAATTCTGAAAATACCAGCAGAAATAAATGCTAAAGCTGTCATATATACAATACTTAAACCTGCAATAATAGGATTAGCTAATAGCAGAAACGAAAAAAGGATAATAAGGCATCCAAAAAATAGCAACCACCCCCAAGATAAAAGCCCAAAGGTTTTAATCTGAAAGGATAACCCAATGGCCATAAACCCCTGAAACAACAACCAAAACCCAATATAAAAAGGTAGAATTGCCATAGTCATTAACGGATGCGTAATTAACAATACCCCTATTATAAGATCTAAAACACCACCTGCTAAATACCACCCCCAACTACTGATCTCTTGTCTATTAGAAATAGAAAATATAATTTGAGAGCCTCCTGAAATCAGGATAAACACACTAAAAATAATACTTAAAGACACATAACTAGCTAATGGTGTTTGAAAAACCCAAATACCCGCTATAATATAAAGCACCCCTATTAAAAGAGAAATCCACCAATTTTTCACTGTACTTAAAACCTTAGTTTCCATAACCTCATTATTTTAAATTATTAATCGACATTATTTTTAAAAAGATCTTTTAAAGCAGATCCAAGCTCGTCCATATCATGCGTAAACTCACGTTCAAACTTTTGTTCGTTAGCTATGGTTGTTTCATTAAAAGAGATGACTCCCTCTTTAAACTCATTCCTTTTTTTTGCTAATTTGTCTTTAAGCGCTTCGTTTTTTTGCTCTAGCTGATCTAAAGCTGTTGTTAACTTTTCTTTTTCTGCTTTACTTACTGTTTCAATTTTAGTTCTCAATGCTTTAATTTGAGTGTCTGTTGCTTCGATAGCTGACTGAGATGCATTTTCAAATTTTTTCCAATTCGAATTCACTGTCATTTTAATCTCCTTGTTAGTATCCACTGCTCCTTTTTTGAGATCTTTACCGAGTGCTTTAGCATCTTCTTTAACAGCTTTAGCATCTTGCTTAGAAGATTGCCCACAGCTAATTAATGTACTTCCTGCCATAATAACAATTACAGCTAAGGCTAATATTTTTGCTTTCATATCTAAACTATTTAAGTTAATTACTACGTTTTTTATTACTTATTAATCCACAATATCCTCACCTAAAGCACTGTGTAATTGATATAATTTTTCTTCTTCCTTTTTGATTCTTTTGCTCAATCTGTTTTTTCTAGCCTTAGCGTATGCATCCGTCACGGAATGCTCAAAACCATCCAAACGTGTTTCTAACTTATGAATTCGAGATTTAGTTTGGCTTTTAATCTTATTTAAAGTGGCTTTTCTTTTAGCTTCTAACGCGACGATATGCGCTTTTCGTTTTGCTTTTAAATCTGTAATCTTAGCCTTAATCTTATCTTTTTCATTTGCTGTTGCTTGTCTCAGTTTTTCGCGTTCATCCTCTATACTATCTTCAAAGTTTTCTACCTGTTCATCCACATAATCATCGAATTCTATACCTGCTTCACTTCTAATAATTTCTGAGCTTAACCCGTTAAGTGCTTCGTCAATAAACACAGAACTATCTTCTGCTACTTCTGCAACAATTGCAATAGTACCAATAGTCATTTTTTTACTTACATTTTTAATAAATTCTGCTTCAAAATTAGAGCGACTAACATCCCAAACCGCACCTACCGCAGTTCCTGTGTACAACCCAATAACAAATCCAAGAGGGCCAACTAAAGCACCTGCCATCCCACCAAGCGCCATACCTGTAAAAACCCTCCAACCTTCTCCATCGGTTTGATCTTTTAACACTTGATATTGATTGTGCTCTTTTTTACGAATCATCATATGCTCATACAATGTAATATCACCATATGCATCCAATGCTTTAATTTTGTGTAAAGCTTCTATCGCTTTGTCTTCTTCCTTAAAAGGAATAACTATGATATTTGCCATTTTTATAGATTTTAAAAATTAATATTTATTTAGTGAAATGCTTTAGCAACTGTTTGGAGTTCTACTTTAAGTGTTTTATCAAATTTTGTGATTGGAGGAATCTCTAGATCGATATTTAGCAACTCATAAACTGCCATTTGAGCTGCTCTAACTGAATACTCTACAGTAAAGACAACATCATCTGGAATCTCTACAAACTGACTGATAAAGCCTAAATTTTTTGAATTTTTTGGTACAGGAAGCGGTCTATCTGTTTTTAAACGTGGCATAAACATACTGGTGATGTATGGCATTCTGCAGGGAATACAAATGGCATTTGCAAACACAACATCATAATCAAATTTTAAATGTCCACAAAGTTCTTTCAGAATTTCTTCTCCAGTACATTCCGTCATTGGTTTCCCTACAAAGTTACCCACGCGGTCTGGATGTAATCCATAGGTAAAAAACACTTGCACATGGTCTGGTTGGTCTTTATAATGAGGTTGTTCGTTTAATGAAAAGCTCATAAACCAATTAGAATCTTTAAGAGTGACTTGACTTCCTGTTCCTGCTTTGTTTCCAGAAAATTTTTCCATTTGATCAAAGAAAGCGGTGTCTTTTAATGTTACTGTAAACGATTCCCAAAACGATTCTGCTATGTTAGTATTAAAGACTTCCGGTCTACCAAATCCAGGATATTTACTAGCTAATTTTTCCCATAACATCCAGCCTTGACTGTCTTTTTTTGTAAAGTGTTGTGGTGCACTTGTCATTGATCCATAACTAGACGCATCTGTCATTGAACCATTTTGATAGAAAACTAGATCACCATCATTAACTGTTACGGTTTCAGAATTACCTGCAGTATCATACATTAGTTTTTTTACAACTACTTTTTCGGTTTCTGTGTTTGGATCTAAAGCATACGTTGTGTCGATATCAGTAACCGTACTTCCTTTTTTGAAATTAACACCATGAGATTTTAACCAAACTTCCAATGGAAGAATCATAGAATCGTACTGATTGTAAACGGTACGTTTTACACCTGTCATTGTTTCTACATTAGGAAACTCTTGCATAAAACGGTGTAAATATCGCTTAAACTCTACCACACTATGCCAAGGTGAAAACGCAAAACTAGTACGCCACATAAACCAGAAATTAGTTTCGAAAAATGAAGGCGAAAACCAATCATAAATGGCACTATTACCTAATTTTTCTTCGCTAGCCTCACTTAATTTAAGAAGTTCTGCGCGGTCTGACATTGAAAACCCCAATTTAGAGGCGTCTACAATTGCTCGGTTTTTATCTATAAGACGTGCTTTAGAATTTGATATTACTTTTTCGTTAAATGTAATAGTCTCATCGGTTACCGACCTGTTAGGATCTGTAAGTGATGGAATGGATTTGAACAATTCCCAAGTACATTCGTAAATGTTTAATGTAAACATACGAGAGCCACGCAACGTGTATCCGTCTTCTGGATTTCCTCCCGCGTCTAAACTACCTCCTAATACAGGCAGACTTTCGTAGATTGTAATATTATCTCCGGAGAATCCTCCGTCACGAATTAAAAATGCTGCTCCCGCTAATGATCCTATTCCACCACCTATGAAGTAAGCTTTTTTATCTTTATTATTAGTGTCCATAACTATTTATTTTTTTTTCTAACTCTTTTTTACACTTCAAAATTAGAGTGTTATAAGACAAGACACACTGACCTAGGTCAGAGTACAAAAAATAAGTCGCATTTATTTACTTTGTTTTGTTATTAGGTATATGCGTGAAGGATTGCAGAGGAAATCCCACAGCCCGACGCAGGAGGTGCGAGGAATTGTAACGAAAAGCCTGACCCTTGTGGTCACGCCCAACTTTTAAAAATTAAACTATAATTAACTTCTAATAATAAGAATGTAAATAATACCCACCAGAATAACACTTCCAAAAGCATAACCAACAAGTTTACCTGTAGCTTTGGAGCCTTTAAATAAAGAGATGACTAATTTAACCAACATATTACTGATGGTAGCTGCAATTATTACGGAAGATGCTAGTGTTAATTTGTCTTGATTTAAAGCAAATTTGGACATACTGATTGTAATGGCATCTGTGTCCGCTAATCCCGCGATTAAGGCAGAATAGTATAAACCGCGCTCTCCAAAAAATTGATTGCTATAAAAAACAGCAAAGAGAATAACAACATAGACCGCACCAAAGCCAATAGCATTTAACATATTTAAGGGGTTGCCTAATTTGATATTGGTATCTGGTTTGGGATCATCCTTGCGCATTAATAACAAGGTTGCTACAATGCAGATGGCCGTTAATAGTCCAAATGGCACTATTAAATTAACCAATATAGCGCTATTAAAAATGTAGGCCAGAAAGGCTAATCTTGGAAACATAATGGCTGAAGCTACGATGATTCCTGCGCTATATTTTTTGGAAAGTTCTGGAGACGCTTTACTACTAGACGCATAATTCCAGGCTACTGCTGTGCTAGAAATAAGTCCACCAAGCACTGCTGTTAGTATGATTCCTTTTTTGGAACCGATAAATTTAACCAGAAAATATCCTATAAAATTTAAGAAGGACACGATGACTATTATAGATCCAATTTCGAATGGGTTTAATAGGTTATCTGGACCATAGGTTTTATTTGGTAGAAACGGAAGTATCAGTAAGGCAATGATTACAAACTTTATAAATGCAAAAAGCTCTATTGAAGTAATGTTTTGAATGACAGAACGAAACCTTGTTTTAAGCGATAGTAAAGTGACAATAATAACGGCTGTTGCCACTGCGTCTCTATAATATCCTGCCGAAACCATTACCCCTAAGACAAAGGTTGCTATTAAGGCTAAATTAGTTGTTAAATCTTGACTGGGCCCTTCTTTATTTTGGGCATATTGATTGAATCCTAAAAACAAAATAAAGGCTCCTAAACTAATAATTAAGAGCCATACGGTATATATTGTTGTCAGATTGCCTAATGTAAATCCAAGAATAGTCACTATAGGAAATGTTCTTATACCTGCTATACCTGTGTCTTCTTTGAGTTTGTCATACTCCCTTTCTAGACCAAGTATAAGACCAATCCCTAAGCTTATTAAGACCCCTAGAATATAAGATCCTACGAGCTGATTTATCTGTTCTTGTATTTGCATTTAATTTTACATGTACTTTTCTAAAAACCTAAAAAATTCTTTTTTAAGGTCTGCGTATATCTCACGTTGTGTTTCCATTTTGTTTCTAAACTCCACATGTTGTTCTGCCAAACGGACATCTATTGCATCTTCCCCTTCTAGACTTTGTCCCGCGATACGTGTTTCGTGCTTTTCTATGGTTTCTAGTAAATCTTCTATAACTCCACCGTGAAGAATAAACTCGTTTTGATAATGCTCTAATTGTGCTAACACGTCTTTATTTGTCCAACGGGTTACTAGTTCGCTTAATTTGTTATTAAAAAATTGCAACTCTTGTTTCCAGAAAGCCAATTCGCCTTTCCATTGTTCGTGTTCAAAGTGCATGTTTGAATTGTATATGATTTCTTTTTCCATGATAATTATTTATTTAAATTATACCACAAAGGTTATCTTTTACCATCGTTTTTGAAATGACTTAGGTCAGTCTAGTAAAACAATTACTTATATTTTTATAATATCTGTTGGTGTTTCTACTAAAATAGTTTTATCGCCACGCAAAGCAATTGGTTGCTTCATGATTTTTGGATTGTGTTGTATTATTTTTATCCAATCATCGGTTGATAAATTATGAGGTTCAAAACTGGATTGATACGCTGGACTATCCTGATTAACAAGATCTGCCACCTCGATATGTAAGCGCTCTGCTAATTCTACTAGTTGCGTGCCTGTCAATTTTGTTTTTAATATATCAATATCTTCTACCTTAAATCCATCTGCTATAGCATAAGCTAATGCTTGTTTTGCTCTTACCGATTCTGAATTATAATAGACTGTTATTTGTCTTTTTGATGTCGCAATTTCTCCCATACTTTGATTATTAAAACCTATTGTTTTTTAATTTTTTCTTCCTCTACATAACGCTTTAAAAGTTGCTTTAAACTTTCTAAATAGTCCGTCATTACATTTTTATCCATATGAGGATGTTTACTGATTGGTAAGGTTAAAGGATTCTCATCTAATGACCGATAAAGTTCAGGATAGTTGGTTTCAATATTACCGGTAAGTTGTGTTATCTCTGTTAATACTTTTTGAAGGTCTTTCATATATAGGACTCTATTTTATAGTTATAATTAATTATTCTTATTATGTAAAACATTAAGCTGTTTGATCAATTCTTCTCCACCAATCATATGCTCGGTTATTGCAAATACTTCTTTTCTGTTTTGTCTAAAATCTTTTAAAAACTGAGCTAAATCATCTTCCAATTGTTCATGCTCGTCTCTAAATTTATCTGAGACATATGTAAAAGGATCATCTACCAACTCACTTAAATGCTGTAAATGTTTGTTTATTCTGTCCAATAATGTATTGCATTGTTTTTCCACGTCCAATAGGTTTACTTCAATTTCAAGTATGACATCAATATTTTCTTTTTTTGTGAGATATAAAAAATACTTATCTATTAAGTGATGCAAAAATTTTAAATCCTCTTGGTAAAACAATATATCCGATTGCCAATGCCCTGTAAGCACATATAACTGCTCCCAAGTAGCTTCGTGACTATAGTTGTCTTTTGGTCTGTGTCTAAAATCGCTCATATTAATAAAGTTTTAAAAAGTAAATATAAAAAGGAATGGAATTGTGTAAAATGACCTTGGTCAGTTTAAAATATTAAACACAGGATAGTTAACACTTCTAAACAGTGTCTTTCTAGAAGTATAAAATTAATAAGCACACTGACTGACCTAAATCATTTCTGTAACGTACTGCTAACTCTAATTTTGTGGGACACGACATTATTTAATATAAAAACTAAAAATATGACAACTAAAAATTTAAAAGCCTACTGTTTAGGAGGTGGACTTGGCTCCCTATCTGCCGCTGTATTTATGATCCGTGATGGCGGAATTTTAGGACATCAAATAACTATATTCGAAAAACTACCAACACTAGGAGGCTGTTTAGATGGTGCGCGCCTTAAGGATGGGAGCTATTCCCTTCGAGGCGGCAGAATGTTAACCACAGATGCTTATGAATGCTTTTGGGGCCTATTTAAAGATATCCCTTCAATTAACAACAAAGGTATGTCTGTAAAAGATGAAACGATTGCCTTTAATAAAAAACATATTGCACACTCACAAGGTCGCTTAGTTGATAAAAACTGTCATATTGTAGATACCTCTACCATGGGATTTAATATGCATGATAGACTCGAGTTTTTAAAACTTCTTGAAGCTTCGGAAGAAAAATTAGGGACCTCAAAAATTACTGATTGGTTATCACCTGGTTTTTTTAACACCAACTTTTGGTACATGTGGCAAACCACGTTTGCTTTTGAACCTTGGCATAGCGCAGTAGAGTTTAAACGTTATTTACATCGTTTTATGAATGAGTTTCCAAGAATCAACACACTTGGTGGTGTAAAAAGAACCATTTATAATCAGTATGATTCACTAGTAGTCCCGCTTATTGCCTGGCTTAAAGATAAAGGTGTCAATTTTGAATTAGCGACTACTGTCGATGATATAAACGTGGAAGATATAGATGGAAAAGTTACGGTTACTTCTCTGACAGTAATTAAAAACGAAAGCCCAAAACAGGTTACTGTACATCCTGATGATATTGTTATTTTCCAAAATGGTTCTATGGTTGATGCTTCAAGTATTGGCTCTATGACAGAACCTCCAATTAAAAAGACAAAAGCAGATAGTAAAGGATGGACACTTTGGGAAAAATTAGCTAAAGGAAGACCTGATTTTGGAAATCCAGCGCCTTTTAACAGCAGTATTCCTGAATCTTTTTGGGAATCGTTTACAGTAACATTCAAATCTTCTGAATTTTTCGATAAAATTGAAAAAATGACAGGTAACAAAGCAGGAACAGGAGGTTTAGTAACCTTTAAAGATTCCAACTGGCTCATGTCTGTTGTACTTTATAATCAACCGCACTTTATCGATCAACCGGATGATGTTTATATCCTTTGGGGCTATGCGTTACACGGTAGTCGCGTCGGTGATTTTATTCCAAAAACAATGGTAGAAAGTAACGGACAAGACATCCTTAAAGAATTAGCAGGTCATTTTAATTTTGATGACAGTGTTTTTGAAGACGCTATTTGCGTCCCTTGCAGAATGCCATACATAACGTCTATGTTTATGCCACGTGCTTACAATGATAGACCAAAACCTGTTCCTGAAAGCTCTAAAAACTTAGCCTTTGTGAGCCAGTTTGTAGAACTTGCTGACGATGTTGTATTTACTGTGGAATATTCTGTAAGAGCTGCTCAAACCGCTGTCTATCAATTATTAAATATCGATTTAGAAATACCCAAAATCACAAAGCACGACAAATCACCTAAAGTGCTTATAGATTCCTTTTTTAAAGCTATTAAATAAAAGGTTAAGATTAATTAGAATACAATCTTGAGAATTCAAAAACCGAGGCTATTTGCTTCGGTTTTTTTTGTTTTGAAGAGATAATGCTTTACAGATATAGTTAATCAATCTAGACGCTTGTTATGATCTCTAATCAAAGCTTTACAACACTCAAGTCGATTAAGACCTTCTGTAAAACAAAAAAGCTTCACATTTCTGTGAAGCTTTTACTTAGTAGCGGGAACTGGACTCGAACCAGTGACCTTCGGGTTATGAGCCAGAAAACCATTAAAATTAACACCTAATAATCAACAATTTAACTCGTGCCATCTATATAAAATCTGCCAATTGAATAACATAAAGATACTTCAAATAGATACTTTTTCAAAGTCATAAATTATACTTTAGCCCTAGCTATCTCTTCACTTGAACAAAGACATTACAAACTCTATTAAATCAGCATCTACATCTAAACCATAAGAGCTACTTAAACAGGCTCATACCAGTTTGTACTAATTACTTAAAAAAGAATTTGTCTTAATTTTATATGTTGAAGAATCAAATTTAGATAGCTCAAACTCTGCAACCGCATACCCATCTTTTACTTTAGCAATAACTTCATCTACTTCTTTACCACCTTGCACTACTTTTAAAGCGGTATCCTTTGTGGTTAGTGCTGGTGTTTTTTCAAAGATTTGGAATACTAGTTCTTTTCCTTCTAAGTTTGCACACTCGGCTAATAATTGTATTTTTTGGACTATTACGCCATTGTCTAATTTTTCGTAATATGGCACTTTGGCTTTTGGGGTAGTTTTTTTCTTTTTTTAGTTTTTATTTCGGGCGCATCGGCTTGTACGCTTTCTGTTTTTTTTTATTTAACAAGGTAAATCAGAAAAATAGAGTTCTACTAACATTCCATTTTTAAATACTAAAATTATTCGGTCATCCCACCCTTCTTTTGTCAAAAATTTAATTTTAACGTATTTATCAGTTCTTATGTTATATTCTTTTCTATTTAAAAATGAATTTTTAAATTTTTTTATTTGTTTTATGGATGTATGTCTATTCAATATTATTCTGGGATGTTTTATTTCATTATCATTTTTTGTAAAATCCACCTCTTTTAAATTTGCTTTTTTGTCAGAAAGTTCAAATATGGTGCCCCTAAAATAAAACTCTTTAATTTTTTTTCCTTCCATAGGACCACAATCAGGAATATAAGTTCTAATTGAATCAGAATTTTTCCAATTAAGTTTAAATTTTTCAATATTAATATTTGTTTTAAAGCCTTTTATCTTTATCGAGTCCACATCTAAAATATCTAATATATTTTTTTTAGTAGTTGTTTTTTCTTTTTTTATTGAATTAACAATCTTTGTAGTATTTAAACTCTCTTTTATATGGTCGTTAGAATCTTTTATTTTACAAGAAACAAGAGATATAGTAAAAGCGATTAAAATTATTTTCTTAAATAGATTTTCCATCTTTATCAAATTTTGATTTCATAAATAACTCAGGGTCTTTTCTAGCTTGACCTGACATAGTCGCAGCGTTTCCATATGTTGTTGCAGCTTCAATATGAACATGCCAAAATTCTTTATCAATACCTTTGTTTTTTGTACCATTTGGTTCATCTTGATCAGAGGCATTACCAGTTGAACCAGATAAACCAATTTTTTGACCGTGTATTATCGTATCATTTTCTTTTACATAGATTTTATCTAAGTGGCAGTACATAATAAATATTTTATTACCATCCTTATCAAAGGATTTAACGGTTATTATATTCCCAAGACTACCAGAGGCATACTTATTAGTAATGAAGCTATCCTTTGTATAGACAACTACTCCACATAACAATGAATGAAGTTCTTTATAAGTTGAGCCCGTAAGAATATCTGTTCCTTTGTGATAATAGCCATTTGGATGGCTACTATTATACCTTAATACTTTTTCGAATCGATTTTTATTCTCATAACTTTGTGTATTAATTGTTGGACTCTTCCAAACATCTTGATAGTCTATACATTTTTGGCAACCACAAGTTTTAGTAGTTAATTTGAATAGGTCATTTCTTAGTGATTGTTTTTTTGAAACACTACCCATCTCATTAACAAAATTAGTTTCTATATAGAGGTTAGAGTTTTTAATTTCTTTAATATTTTTTACTGTATTTGGAAATAAAAGTCTAGTCCAATCTTCATTATTAACTTCTTCCTTACAATGTTTTAACTCTATTTCAGCTATAGCGAATCCATTTGTAACCGTTGCTTTAACTTCAGTAATTATATTATTCTTTTGAAAGACTGGTAATTCTATGTCTTTATCTACCAATAAAGGTTCTTTCTCATAGAGTTTAAAAACAACTTCTTTACCCTCTAAATTAGCACACTCGGCTACTAATTGTATTTTTTGCCCTATTATGCCATTGTCTAATTTTTCGTAATATGGCACTTTGTCTTTTGGGGGTAGTTTTGTTCCTTTTTTAGTTTTTATTTCGGGCGCATCGGCTTGTACCCTTTCTGTTTCTGTTTTGGCAAAAAAGGCCCTTATAATTTTCTCATCAGCAATTAGTTTTAGCTTTCCATATTTAGGTTTTATATTTTCAATTTTTAAGGTCTTGCTATTGGCTATGTGTATGTAGAGTTCTAAATCGTTTATTTTTTTATTGTCAAAATTATATAATCCAATTATATTATCTTCGGCACCTTCATCTGCTTGTGCAGTTTCATACCGCTTTATATTGCCAACCTTAAACTGTTTAATAACTTCTCTACTTTCTATTTTAATTTTATTGTTTTTCCAATCTATTTTATCGTCTGTCTCTGTACTTACATGCTGGTTTGAGTTTGGGTATGTATCTGCATCAAAAACTTGTATTTCAATTGTTTGGCCTTGCAAACCTAATGTTTTTAGATATAAATAAGCATCTTGATTATAACCAGCATAAATTATTTTTCTGCCTGCTGCATTTAGCCAATAGGCTTCTATAATTTCGGGTTGTGCTTTTACAGTTCTTGATGCCGTAGTATTTAAGCCATCTGCTTTTATTTTATCACCGTTTAAATAAGCTTCTGTTCTTACTTTGAAAGTATCTAACCATTTAGAAAACTTTACCTGTAAAGTTACTTGGTTGTTTTCTTTATCTACCAATATGAGTGCATAATAGTAACTACTAGACTTAATATTGCTGGTTAAATTCTGATTCTCTTTTAGAACAAAAAAATCTGATGTTTTATCTTCGGATTGTAAATTACCCTTTTTTACAATTTGAATGGCTCCTTTATTTGTTTTATGAGATGTTATAGCAGCTTTACCCGAACCAACTTCTAATGAAACGGTTTTCTTGTTTTTATCTTGTAACCAAAAACTAAACTTTACTTTTGTTAGGTCACTCTCTAAGGTGTCTGGAAATTTTTTATCTAACTTTACAGTATAAGTTACTATATCGTAAGGATTAATAGTACTTTTATCTACTGCTATAGATGCTATTTTATTTTTAGCTTTTGCCTCTATCTCTGTAGTTCCATTAGTTACAGGAGTTACATAGTTAGCGTTAGCATTTGGTGCGCTTACATGATTATTTTCAACTACTACTGGTGACGTTGTGTTAGGAACAATTGCAGCTCCTTCTTGTACTTCGCTATGTGGTATTAAATCTTCAGCCATTTTGTTGTGATCGTTTAATGAAAATTATTCTAAAAAACTCTAATAAGCCAAATGCATATGCTATGAGTAATACAGTAAAAATTGCAAATGAATTAAAGGCTAATAAAATTCCTGTAAAACTCGTTTCTATTCCCCATCCAAACATTTTGCTTATAAATCGACCGCTTCCGGGGTAAAAGCCTGCTAGCATATCATGAATACTAAATAATATTCCGCATAAAAAACCACCTATAACAGAAGTTAATAAACCTATTAAAGGAAAAAAAGCAAATATTCTTAACAGCACTTTTTTACGTATGTAGTATTTAAAAAGAAAAGTACTAGCTATTGCAAATGCTAGCGCTATTAGAATAAAGTAAATATAAAAATAAGTGTTTAAAACACTACTGACTCCAAATAAAAATTTAACCATAAAATCGTGATTAAATCCATATTTAAGAATAGCATATAACAGCAATAAAAACAGATAAAACAAAGCAAATATTTTAATAAAAAAGACTTTTTTAAACATATTTTTTTTTACAATTTAAGACTTATTAAGGTTAACATTTTAAAAATAGAGGAATACAAATTAAAATTATACCCCATATTATAATCGTCTCTATAATCTCTATATGTTTTATTAGTGATTTGGTAATATTCAGCCTTGCTATACAGGTTCTTTTTTAACGGCTATGGTTTCTTTATCTATGCTTATAAGCATATCATTTCACCTAAATCTATGTCTATATAACTAATATTGGTATAGTGTACTTTGTTTTCATTATGTTTAAACCATTCAACAGATAAATCATTCAATATAAAATTGCATTTATTTATAATACTAGGTTTTGAAATAATTTTCCCCTCTTTATTTTTTAAAATAACGTAAGCGTTTGGAGAGTCTCCATGTGTTCTAAAACTAGATGATAATTTTAGTTGATATACTTCTAAAACGTATTCTCCTTTAGGGCTTTCGTGTTTAGTGTAGAATTCTCCTTTCGGATTGTAACAGCTACAAAACAAGAAGAAGAAAGTAATAGAAAAAGCTATTTTAAATTTATTCATACAAATCAAATTTTATATTTTTGTTACTTACATCTATTGTATGGATCGTTGAATATACGTGAAAATCATAGCCTAATCCTACATCGTTTCTATAATCTGAAAAATCTTTGTTTTTTATATTATAAAATTCATCATCATCTGTAAATGCCCCTAATTCTGGCGCCCTAACTCTTATTTCATTTCCAATACTCCAATAACCTAATTCTTGCTCATCTCCTACATAATCAAAATTATCTTTTATATAGTACAGTAATTTTTTAATGTTAACGTTTACTGTGTTATTTTCATAAATTAAATGCCCTTGAGCAGCTACACGAAAATTAAAATTAGCTAAACTACCCAATAAATCATCTAATTCTAAACCGTTTCCTAAAATGTGCATTACTCCATCTTTACCCCCATCTCCTCCAAAAGAGTGAGAATTGAAATAATATTTTTCTATTAATGGCATTTTTTCGCCGTTTTTATCTTTTACTTTTTTTAAATCAAAAGAGCCAAAAGTAGTCTTAGTATTATTTTCGTTAGGCACTTCAATTTCTTTGTCTTCTATTTGGTCTTTAATTTCAGTCTTAAAAGAGTTCTTAACTATTGGAGTAAAAAACTCATTAACGGGTCTTTTCCAGGCGCTTTTAAAAGACATTAAATTGCCTTTATGAAAATTGTCACATATTATTTTTGCGTGAGATGAAATATTAAAGACCCAATTAATATCTATAAAATCTATTTCGGGTGGAACATTCTTTTTTTCATTATTACATCCTTTTGTAAACCATAATCTTTGCAATTTTGCTGCATTTTTCCATTTTAAAACATCCATAAGTTGTGCCATATAACGTACAAAATGTATTGAAAAAATTTCTGATACTTCACTTTCCGTTTCATTAATTAGAATTTTAAAAGAAAAGTCTATAATGTTAGGTAATGGCTTGCCTGAAGTCTTAATTTTCTTTGCAACGGCATTGTAAAACATATAGTCTATAACAAGAAACCAAATATTTTCCTTTTTCTTTATTATTGTATAACTGGGAGACGTATATACATGTTGTTCACTACCACCATCACTTTTGTTTTTGGCAAATACTTTTACGGTATAGGTTGTTGCTTTTACTTCTTCTTCAGTTGTAAAGGTTACTTTAATTTTATCTTGTTCAAATTTTAAAACCATTTTGTTTAAAGCGTGTTTTTATTCTTTAAAAACTTAAATTTTATAATAATTAATATTCCTATGATACTTAGGTAAAGTAAATAAGGAATTTTAAAAATGAATAGCAAAATATTTTCTCCTCTAAGCATTATTTCATCAGAATATAGTATCGGATATTTTCCTTCAGTTTCTTCATCATACTGATTTATAATATTTTCTTGTGATGGATTAAACTTCAATCCTAAAAATACTCGTGCATCTCCTCTTGGTCTCAATATTACACAGCTAACTTTTATTAATAAAAAAAGAATAACCACTATCAATAGACCTTTCGTTATTTTATTTATCATTATTTCAAATTAAATTGTTCCCTTAACATAGGAATGTATTTATATAATTCCTCTCCAGGGCATCCGTCTCCAGGTTTCAAGTTATCAACATCAGAGTGTCCTATTAAATTTAAGATAGGAAAATTGTTGGTTAAAGATTTTATTAGCTTTTTCAGTAAGACAACTTGTGTTGCTTCTACATCATCGTCAAAATCGAGTATCTGATGTTCAAAATCTCCTTCAACTAAGACACCTATTTTATTTGAATTTAACTTTGCATGAGACCCTTTAAAAATTAATGGTCTCCCTTCATATATTTTACATTCATTATTCTCACATCTACCAATAATAAAATGGTATCCTACATCCTCCCATTGATGATCTAAAGAATGGTAATCTTCCAATTCCCCTACTTTAGTATCAAATGCATTTCCCGAATTATGTAGTACAATTGTATCATAATTCCAATCAAACTCAATAGGTGTTCTTTTCTTATTTATTAATGTAGGATTAAGAATATCATAGGTATTTAATGCTTGCTTTGTCCATTTATTTCTTTTGATAACATTGGCGTCATTAAGCATTTTTTGACTTAAGGACTCTCTTGCAATTTTAGTAAGGTAAAAGATATGTGTTAATTCCTTTTTTAAGTCACTAATTTCTCCATCAAATTTAGGGATGAGTATTTCTCCTTTATTGCCCAAATCAAATGTTTTGTAGGTTCCTTTTATGGAGTTCCCAAAGTTAAAGTCCATTAAAACAGAGCCTCTATTGCTTTTTGTATCTAATGTTTTTAGATACTTTTTGAAATATTTTTCTAAGGTGTCTCCTGTTTTAACTTTAACTTTGGTAGTACCTACTAATAATTTCTTATCTCTATTAAGGCTTTTATATTTTAAAGATTTTATATAAGTAATAGGTTTTTCTTCTTGTTTTTCAAAGGTGTATATGTCTTTTCCTATATCTGAGAGCTTGTCATCACTTTTAGTTATTTTTCCGTAATAATGACCAAGAAGCTTAAATGGTGGTTTTTCATCACTTGAAATCTTAAAATACCCTTTGTTATTCGTTGTTCCTTTAATTTTTTTATTTTCTGAAGTCTGCACAAAAAAAGTTAATCCCGAAATTGGTTTCATTGATTCTTTTTTTAAAAACAGAAAGTAAGTGTCTTTTTTCTCTTCCTCTTCTTTCTTTTTTTCTTCTTTTTTAATGTCACTTTGAGAGGTTTCTACATAGTCATCATCAGGGTCGTTTTTTGAACTTGCTGATAAAGCAGAAGAAACCAACACTTTCGAAACAGGTACATCTGGAGTAATACCATCTACTGCTGTAGGTAATAAAGAAGAAGGTTGCGACTTTTGTAAATCGTCTTTAATTTTAATAGTTCCGCCTCCATAATTACACATAATAGTAGAACTCTCCAATAGAGGTTTGCTACCTTGTATAGATATATCTCCAGTTCCTTGCCATTGTCCTGTTTGCATTACTGCAATACAAGGGACAGCTTGATGTGGACTTTTCTTACAATTACCTTGAAATATAAGGTTTATTTTCTCCTTATCTTTTTCTGTAGCCCAAATTTCACCTTGTAATTTAATCATGTTAGAAGTAACCATAAGTGTCCCTTGCGGGTTGGTACACATTTGGCATTCTATTTTTGCTTGATTACATACATATTTTTTAGCACTCATACTTTTTACCCTTATATGTTTTGAATATCAAATTGTTCTTTTTTCTTATAATATTCTCCAAAGACAGTTTCAATTAACAAAGAGCCTTTTTTTAAAAGCCCAGACTTAATATCAAATTGAAATAAACCGTTATATTTAGAAAGTGCAAAGCGCGCTTCTTTTTTTGCTCCTTCTCTAATAAAATGATTTTCTATTTTTTTTATATAGGTTTCTTCTTTATTTAACTGTCCTTTAATTTGCAATTCAACAATTCCGTTATTATCATCAATTAGGTTGCAAAATATGTCTTCATTTATAATAATTGGAATATGGTTTACACAATTATCTATACGTTTAGTTCTTTTTTTTATAACTGATTTGTCATCTGTATAATCCCCATATAAATTATCCCATAGTAAACCAAACAATCGTGCTTGTTTAAAATCTGAAATTAACTTCTTAGAGTCATTTATTTTTTTATCAATACCAAAACAATAGATTTCCATAATATCGCCTTCATATTGCTTAGCTAATTCTTTCTTTAGAATGTCCCATTTTTGCTTAATAATATGATGATTATGTATCGTATCAATATCTCCATTAGCATCTATTCCTAAAATAACGCTGTCTGTCAATGTTGCCATTTTAATGGTCATTGCTTCCTGTTTTTTTAATAAAGGCGCTAACGCAATAGCGTGGTTTTTTGATTTTATATTAATTTGCGGTAATTGATTTTTTTTTCTGCTAATTTCTAAACTCAATGTTTTCTCAGAACTATTGATTGTGGTTTTACCATTAAGAAACACTTCAGATGTTATCTTCTGTAGATAGCTTTCTGAACTAGCTGCCAATTGTAATTTTAACTCAATATCATTAATTAGAAACCTCATTTAGCCTTTACTAATTTTAACATCTGAACCTCCTTGAAATGTCGCTACTCCTGCGCCTTCAATATTCATATCTCCATTGGATGCTACAATTGTAGCTTCTGAGGAGGTTTGCAAATAGGATTCTGCTACATCTATCGTTTTATTTTGGTCTATATTTTCATTGCTATTTTTAGCATTTAACGTGTAATTTTCCCCTACTGTGATATCCATGTTCTCCTGAACATTAATTTCCAAATTTTTAGCATTAAAAATCATATTCTCTATTGCCGTAACGGTAACGTTGTTATTAACAGTATCAAAACAAATCATATTCCCTTTAGGGTCTGAAATGGTAATCATTTCTCCTCCCTTGGTGTCATTTAATTCTATAATATGACCAACTCTAGTAGTAATACCTTTATAATTATTACTATCACTTTGCCAATTACTATGCTTGTTAGCATTTGTATATAGAGAAGATTGTACAAAAGGACGTTCTACATTACCATTTTCGAAAGCGACGATGACTTGGTCTCCTACTTCCGGAATAAAATGCATACCACGATCTCCTCCCGCATAAAGTGTGGCAACACGCAACCACGGTGTTGTTTCACTACTTGATTTTTGCCAAGGAAATTGCACCAATACACGACTCATGCCTTCTGGATCGACCGTGTTAAACACGGTACCTATTTGCAAGTCAGATTTATTTATTGCTCCAATATTAGTCAGAGGATAAATATCAATCTCTGTAGATACAGCAACAAAAGTATTAGAATACTTACCATTTTCGCTACAATGGTGTGACACTTTAACCACACGAAACTCACCAAATGAATCTGTTTCGCTTTTGATATTTACGAGCCCCCCTAGCGTTACTCCTGTATTTGTACTTATGCCCTGCAAACTTACTTGGCTTTGTTCTTTTACCTTTTTTTGTAGTTCTACAGCTCTATCCAAACGCCCTCGCACATCCTGATCCTCATAGGTAGGAAAAATATGCTCTGACTTTGCAACTTGCATTTGATGACTTACTCTAGATGTAAATGCAGTGTATCCTGAACTTGAAGCACTAGAATTTGAAGATGAACTAACATGATTATCTGTAAAATAATCATTATTACCATATTGAAACTTTAAAGATTGAATCTCTAATCCTAATTTAAAATCCTTCAAATCAAACCCATAAACAAGCGCGGTAGCTTCTCCTAAATCTGGTTTTCCAAAATATAATGTTTCATTGTTATAAAGAAGATATTCGGCGTTAGTTGCAGCTAAAAACTGTAAATACTCGAAAGCACTTTGTCCATTCTGAACACTATAAAACAATGATTTATTATCTTCTGGATTAATTCTAACATCCAGCGATGCTCTATTATAGGCGCCTAATGAACGATCAATAATATCGTACAACGTTTGCTCTTTGTAAGAGTTTATTACACTAAAATTATCTAATAGAAAACTACTACTCTTACCTGTTAAAATTATAATATCAGCTAAACCTTTTTCATCATCCCCCTTAACACCTTGTACATTAGTAATAACACCTTTAAAATAAAGTGTTTTCTCACCATTATCTTCTACATTTTTAATTTCTAAACTACAATTTTCTCCAAGAAACTCTTTAGAACTATTTAAAACAGAAACTTCAGATAAACTATCCTCTAAATAATCTCCTCTTACCTTAAATGAAAAATTAGCATGATCTCCCACTGTTTCTTCCAAAAAGAAATCGTTGATATAAGAAATGGTAGTTCCTCCTATTATAGCAGTAATATTAGCATGTGATGACATAATATCTATAAATTAAATTAAAATTATTGTTTTTGAGGCCATTTATTTTCGAACTTAGTACCTCTAACTTCTAACACTCTACACGACAGTATAATTTTAAATTTTAAGGGATCTGTATTCTCTGCATCAAACATTTCTCTAAATTCTATACAATAAGCATCCTTAAACTCTAAAGTCTTAAAATTAGAAATATTATCTCTTTTAAAAAAGGTAACCTTACCATCTTTGGTTGCATCACTTTGGGCTGCCCAATCAAAGAAATCCACATCTATGGTCGACTCTAAAAAAAGTTCTATTTGTCCACCTTGAGGTCGCCCATCTGGAATCCCCCTAGAATCAATACTTTGTTTTATAAAATATTCGGCTTTTAAAACATTAAAAGTTGCACTATCTACATATAATTTTGATATAAATGACATTATTTTTAAGCGTTTTATAGTTAAGTTTAAGTACCTAATATACGTTTTTCAACATGTTTTAGACGTCTGAAAATCAAAATAATAGTTACAAAACACTTGTCTTGTCATAAATCTGAAAATTCATTTTACCGCAAACCCCTTGCTGTATTGCGCTAAACACAAAACAGTATAAATTAATTAAAATATAAAAATTTAAATTAAACCTATAGCTCAAATACAAGAACTCCAGTCTATCAATTATTACATATCGATTTAGAAATACCCAAAATCACAAAGCACGACAAATCACCTAAAGTACTTATAGATTCCTTTTTTAAAGCTATTAAATAAAAGGTTAAGATTAATTAGAATACAATCTTGAGAATTCAAAAACCGAGGCTATTTGCTTCGGTTTTTTTTTGTTTTGAAAAGATAATGCTTTACAGATATAGTTAATCAATCTAGACGCTTGTTATGATCTCTAATTTAAGCTTTACAACACTCAAGTCGATTAAGACCTTCTGTAAAACAAAAAAGCTTCACATTTCTGTGAAGCTTTTACTTAGTAGCGGGAACTGGACTCGAACCAGTGACCTTCGGGTTATGAGCCCGACGAGCTACCTACTGCTCTATCCCGCGATATAAATTCCGAATGCTTAACTTAGCTTTTAACTTTCGCTTCATAATGGCGACATAACCGTTTCGGACTGCAAATATACAAACCTTTTTAGATATAACAAGCATAATTTTATCTTTTTTTACTGTTCAATACTAACAGCTTCAAAACCAACAAGTTCAGATTGACTAAATTCTGGATTTATTTGTATTGGATTACAACAAACCTCACAATCTTCTACATATGTTTGATTTGAAACGCTAGGATCAAGTAACATTGAAATGGTTTCCCAACAATAAGGGCATTGAAAATCGTGCTCGAACATAAATATTTTTTATAAAAAAAAAAAAAGCCAACCAAAGGTTGACTTTTTAAATATATTTTTAACACTTATTTATTCTTTATTACTAGCCAACACTTCTGTATCTTCTAAAAACAATGACATCTTATTTAGTGTATTTCCTACAACTGTAACGTAGTCATTATTTAATTGGTTATCACTAACCATAACTAATTTAAGGCTTGACAATTGAGATAACTCAAAAGGTAAGCTTCCTGACAGTTTATTGCTAGATAACACTAACTCTTCAAGATTAGTCAATTCAACTATACTTTCTGGAATTTGACCTTCTAATTGGTTATCTAAAAGACTTAACTTTTTAAGTTTCTTTAAATTATTAATATTAAAAGGAATACTTCCTGTCAAATAATTACTTCCTAGCTCTAAACTTTTTAAGTTAGTTAAATTTGTAATAGATTCTGGAATCTCCCCTGTAAATTTATTACTATACAAAGCTAATGCTTCTAAGCTAGTTATGTTACCAATCCAATTTGGAATTTCTCCTTCAAATTGATTTAAAAACAATTGAAGAGAATATAATTCTTTCATGTTAGTAATAGATTCTGGTAGATCTCCATTAAGTGTATTAAAACTAAGATTTAAAACTTGAAGATTAGTTAACTCACCTATATCCGCTGGTATCGTTCCTACTAGATTATTAAATGATAAATTTAAACTAACAACCTTAGAGTCCAAAATTACTACACCGTGCCATGTGTCTATTGACTTATCTAAATCCCAAGTTGTGTTCCACTCTGATCCATTTGTACTATTATAAAGCGCGATTAAAGCTTCTTTTTCAGAATTTGATACACTTGCAAAAGATACACAAGCAAAAAGAAACATTAGTAGGGTTAGTTTTATGGTTTTCATGTTAACAGTTTTGGGGATTAACTGTCTCAAATATAGGTCGAAAGGAGACCAAAAACAAATAGTTTCGATTAAGTGTCAATAAAATTAACATTTCATATAAAAAAAGACGTTACTAGTCGGGAAACACGTATTTAAAATAAAATCATTCTGACACTATCGATAAAACACAGCGCTAAAACACAATAAGTTAGAAGGTTACATTAAGCAATTCCCCACTTAATTGAAGTAAATCTAACTCCGCTAATTTGGCTTGATACTTGGCTTGATTTCGACTTAATTCTGCATTTAATAAATTAAGTTGCGCTTGCCTAAATTCGATTGAATTAACTTGACCAATTTTAAAATTTTCCTGAGTACGTTCAAAATTATTCTGTGAGGTAATAATATTTTGTTGTTGAATATTGTAAATTTTCAACTTGTTCTCAAAATCTTCCCAAGCATTTTCAAAGTCTCTTTTGATCCCTATTAAAATATTTTCTTTTTGAAGTTTTTGAGTTTCAAGATTAACTTTAGCATTTCTAACATTTATTATTGTGCTTCCTCCATCAAATAAATTCCAACTTAAGTTTAAGCCTCCAGATAACCCTGTATTTGTACTTACAGACACAAATGACGCACCATTATTATTATTCTTATTCCAGCCATAAGTACCCGTTAATCCAATAGTTGGCAAAAAACCAGACTTATTAGATTTAATATCTAATTGACTAATCGCTATATTCTTCTCCGTTTGCAGTAACGCTACATTACGTGTTTTCGCTTTTTCTAACAAATCTTCTTTTTGAAATTGAAGCGTAAAATCAACTTTCGTGTTAACCGTAAACTCAGGATTTAAAGCATTACCTAATACCACATTTAAATCACGTTTTGCATTTTTCAAGTCTTGAAATGATGAAATTATATTAATGCTATCATTATTAATATCTACTTCAGCATTTAAAACGCCCAACTTTGTATTTTGTCCATAGTCAAATTGATACTGGGCACGTACCAACCTATCCTTTGACACCTCCAGGGTTTCCTGTAATGCGTCCAAATTCTCTGTTAATTGTGCAACTGAATAATATACCGAAAACAACTGAATAACAGTATTTTCTATTGTTTCGCGCGCTTGAAGCTCCGATAATTGGTATTGTTCTTTTAAACTTTTATAGTTATACTGTCTTCCTGATCCATCAAAAAGCGTATAATTTAAATTTACAGAAGCATTATATCTATCACTCTCAGCCCCATTTAAAACTGTTGATGACCCATCAGAAAATTGTGCTTCAGTATTATCTAAATTATAAGTTGCGCCTGCCGCTCCTGTTAAAGTTGGTAAATATCCAGAATTAAGGACACTTGTATTATTCTCTGCAACTTCAACTGCTTGCTTAGCAATTTTAATTCCGTAGTTATTTTCTAATGCTAACTTTACTGCTTGCTCTTGCGTTACAACATCTTGTGCACTTACTATTGCAGTACAACAAAATGCAGCTAAGACAACTAAATTATATTTAATGTTCATTTTCTTCATTTTGTTCTTTAATAGCGCGTTCTACTTCTTCTTTGGTTACTTCATTACCTGTCATTAACCATTTTGATTTTTGTTTAATAGTATTACTAAAAGACAAAAATAATGGTAACACTAACAGTGTCAATATGGTTGCATAAGCAATACCAAATGATATAGAGATTGCCATAGGCTTTAAAAATTGTGCTTGTCTACTTTTTTCTAAAAGTAAAGGCGCTAATCCAGCAATAGTGGTTAAAGAGGTTAAAAATATAGCTCTAAAACGGGACTTACCTGCTTCTGACAATGCTGAGTCAAAGGTCATCCCTTCTTTTAAATTGCTATTAAATTTTCCGATTAATACCAATCCATCATTCACCATAATTCCTATTAATGCAATAATCCCCAATAAGGACAATACATTTACAGGAAAACCTAATAACCAGTGTCCCCAGGCTACTGCTGTTAAACTAAAAGGCACTAATAACAATAACAAAATAGGTTGACTATAACTTCTAAACGTAAACGCAATAGTTATGTAAATAAGCAATAAAATAACTGTACCGGCACTACCGATAGAACTAGAAAGCTTGCTTGCTTCTCTATTCTGACCTTCAAAAGAAGCCGAGATTGTTGGATATTTAGCTTGTAAATTAGGAATAAACACGGTTTTAATATCATCTAATATATCCGTTGTACTTGTACTTGGATCCTTTAAGTCTGCACTGACTCTGATTTCTCTTAATCCCTCTAAGTGATTAATAGCAACGTCCCCTCTAGCAATAGTATAACTTGCAATATCCTTTAAATTAACACGCGCTCCTGTCGGAGTTAAAATACGCATATCGTCTAAATCGTTAATAGAGTTTCTGTTTGGTCTATCATAACGGACCCAAACTCTAATCTCATCTTGTCCACGTTGGAAACGTTGTGCTTGTGCTCCGAAAAAACCAGAGCGCACTTGACTCATAACTGTACGTAAATCCAACCCTAATAAGTAAGCGCTTTCCTTTAGTTTTAATCTAATTTCCTTAATCCCTGCAGGATCATTATCCTCTATATCTTTAAGTAAAGGATTGGTGTCTAAATATGCCTTCATTTCTAACTTAGCAGCTTTTAGCTCCCCAATGTTATTTCCTAATAACGAGACAGATACTGGACTACCTCCAAAATTACCTCCTGAACCAAAAATCAATCGTTCTGTTCCGATAACCGGACCAACCAATTCTCTTAGTCGATTAGACACCATTGACGATTTAATAGCATCAGGACGTTCTTCTCCTGGTAACATATTTAATCTAAGTGATGCACTAGAACTACTATTAATAGTCAAAATGGTGTTTTCGAATAGCTCTTTACCTGTTCCTTTTAAATACTTTTCTGATAATTCTTGATTAACAATAAATGCTTTCTCTTCAATTAAAGAAATAATAGAATCTGTGACCCTTACATTAGTTCCGTTAGGCATTTCTAGCGTAATAGACACTCTATCACTAGCCACACTAGGAAATAAAGTCACACCAATAACACCACCACCCATTGCTCCAAAAGTCAAGACTAAAAGTGCTACAAAAATCCCTAAAGACAATATTTTAAACTCCAAAACAAAATCTAAAGCTGGCGAATAAATTCTATCTCTTAAAAAGGACATTAGTTTGTCACCTGCCCTATTTATAAATCTCATTTTAGCAAAAAACTGCTTTAATTTTGAAGGATTTTCTTCTTCTACTGGAGGTCTTAATGCTTTTGAATGTGCCAAGTGCGCTGGTAAAATAATTAACGCTTCTACTAAAGACACCACCAATGTTAAGATTACAATGACGGACACTTCGCTAAAAAATTCTCCAATACGACTATCTAAAAACAAGAAAAGAGAAAAAGCCAATAACGTTGTAATAATTGCAGAAACGACAGGAGGAATAACTTCCATGGTACCATCAATAGCTGCTTGCTTTGGTGATTTTCCTTTTTCGTAATGTTGGTAAATATTTTCGGCAATTACAATTCCATCATCTACCAAAATACCAATAACGATAATCATACCAAATAATGACAAGACATTAATAGTCACATCAAACTGACCTGCAAAAATAAACATTCCTAAAAATGAAATAGGTAATCCAAAAGCCACCCAAAATGCCAAGCGCATGTTAAGGAACAACGATAGAAAAACTAGTACTAATATCATCCCAACAATAGCATTTTCCGTTAATAAATCTGTACGTTGATTTAATGTTACAGATAAATCCCTAACCACATCTAACTGTGCGTTGTTATGCTTTTGATTGTAAGCCTCTATATAATCCTTTACTTTTTCAGCAGAAGTAATTAAATCTTCATTATTTGTACTAGTCACCGAAATATTTACAGCCAATTGCTGATTAAAATAAGTAGCATTAGGCGTCTCTGAAAAACGATCTCTAATAATAGCTACATCTTTTAACCGAATGACTTTTCCGTCTGCCGAAGCTTTAACAATAATATTAGACATTTCGTCTCCGTAATATTCTTTGTTATTCGCTCTAATCAAATACTCTTCTGCATCTGTTTTAATATTACCACCAGTCACTAATATATTGGATGCACTAACGGCATTAGCGACGTCGCTAAAAGTAATATCATAAGCCAGCAAGTTACCTTCGTTAACTGCAATTTCAATTTCCTCTTGTGGATATCCCGAAACCTCTATTTGAGATATCCCGTCAATTGCACGTAAATCATTTTCTACCTGACGACCTAATTGTTTTAATGTTGCTAATGGAATATCTTTTCCGCTTAAAGCGAAAGAAATAGTTTCTCTAACCGCTTCTTGCTTAGACACGACTAAAGGTTCCATTCCTGTAGGGAAAGTAGCCACACGATCTACAGCATTTTTAACTTCAAGCAGCATAAAATCAAGGTTTTCACCTTTTTCAATTTCTACTGTTATAGTTCCGCTATTCTCTCTAGATACTGAAGTTACACGATCTAGACCCTTTAACCCCTTTAAATTTTCTTCAATTTGAAGCACAATACCTTCTTCAATTTCTTGAGGAGAAGCACCTGGATAAGCTATACTAACGTTGATTATTTTAGATTCTGTTAAAGGAAAAAAGGATGACTTTAAAGATGAATACCCCAAGATTCCGAAAACAGAAAATGCTAAAATAAAAACATTAACAGCAACGTGGTATTTAATAAAATAAGTGATTATTTTTCTCATTACTCCGCGTTATTGTTAGATTTAGATTGCTCTACAAATGGTTGTACTAACATTCCAGAATACGCACCTGGTACCGGTCTTTTTAAAATAATAGTTCCGTTTGGCACACCTTGCAAGATTACTTTAGTGTCTGAAAAATGAATGGGTTTTGCCGGAATAACATCTAACAAACTATCTTTTATGACATAAATCTCTTGACTATCTGTTAGTAAGTTTCTATCAATCTCTATAGCATCAGCAACACTTTTGGCATTTAAATTAGCTTCTAAATACATCCCTTCTTTTAGATTGTCATCTTTGACCTCTATAAAAGCTGTAATGGTTTGTGTGGTAGCATCAATACTTCCATTTACACGAGAAACTTTACCTATATAACTTTCTGTTTTATCTAAATTACTTAAGCTTACTGATTCTCCAACTTTTAAAATATTAGCAAAACTTTTACTAATAGCAACTTCCATTTCGTAAACCGAAGGATTTATAAATTCTCCTAACTTCTGTCCATTTCTAATTAAAGAACCCTCTGTCGCCAGAGCTTCTGTTAAAATACCTGAAAACGGTGCTGATATAGTATATTTAGATAACCGTTGTTCTAAATTTTTTACATTGAAATAATTTGTAATAATACCACGACCTGTTATAAAATATTTTTCTTTATCAGAAGTGATTTCCGGTAATTTTGGAGTCGTTTTATTTAAGTCGAAACCATTTAAATACGTTTGCCATTTTTGAAACACATCAGGAAAATCCAAACGTAAGTCTGGCATTATAGCTGCTATAGAATTATACAAGCTACTTTTTGAAGACTGTACCGTTGCATAATACTCGGAAGCATCAACACGAATTAATGTTTGCCCCTTGCGATAGGTTTGGCCTGGTTTGAACAAATAACTTCCATTACGAAATACACCTTGCACTTCTGAATACAACTCTACGCGTTGCTTCGCTGTCAAATTTCCATTTGCCGCTATAACAATCGGAATTGTTCCGTTTTGAACCGTATCTATAAATACCGTTTTTATAACTTTAGAAGCTACAGGTTTTGGTTTCTTTTTATTATCTATTAAATTTTTAGCAAAAATAAAAGAAGCAATAATAAATAAAACACCTAAAATGGATAGTATAATTTTGCGCATGTATTTGATTTTGATAGTATGACCGCAAAATTAGCCTATAGTTTAGAGGGTAAACGTTAAAAAAAACTTAAAAGAAGTAATTAAAACGCTTCCAATTGAAGCGTAATATCCTCCCAGTTTTGCATTAACTTGACTAACTGATCCTTTTTAGATTGATAGTTTTCGAAAAAATTAGGTTTTGCAACTGTCTCATCATAGTTATTTGCCATCATAAGATCAATGTCTTTAATTTCCTTTTCTAACTGGTTAATTTTAGACTCGCAGTTACTTAGTTTATTATTTAAAGATTTTTGTCTTTTCTGATCTTCGTAAGATTGCTTTGGAGTTTCTTTAGGCTGACTTTTTACAATTGTACGTTTTTCTACTTCACGTAAATTTTCAACATTACGTTGTTCTAAGTAATAATCTACATCACCTAAATACTTTTTAATGTTACCATCTTTAAATTCGAAAACAGTATTAGTTAAGCCTTTTAAGAAGTCCCTGTCATGAGAGACTAAAATTAAAGTCCCTTCAAAACGCTCTAAGGCATCTTTTAAAACATTTTTAGATTTTATATCTAAGTGGTTTGTTGGCTCATCCATTATTAAAACATTAAATGGTTGTAGCATTAATTTAGCTAAAGCTAAACGGTTACGCTCTCCCCCAGATAATACTCTAACATATTTCTCTGCCTCATCACCTCTAAATAAAAAGGATCCTAAAATATCACGAACCTTACTTCGGTTAGTTTCATTTGCAGCATCTATCATAGTATCTAAGACCGTTTTACTACCATCTAGATACTCCGCTTGATTCTGCGCGAAATACCCAATTTGCACATTATGTCCTAGTTTTAAATGTCCATCATGCTTTAAATCTCCTACTAATATTTTAGCCAAAGTCGATTTACCCTGTCCATTCTGACCAACAAACGCGGTTTTAACATCACGCTCTATTAACAAGTCTACACCTGATAAGACTTGATTATCTCCATAACTTTTAGACACATCTTTAGCTTCTACAACTATTTTTCCAGGCGTAATAGATACCGGAAAATTTAAAGTCATCACACTATTATCATTCTCATCGACTTCGATACGGTCAATTTTGTCTAATTTTTTCATTAAAGACTGGGCCATCGTTGCTTTACTAGCTTTTGCTCTAAACTTTTCGATTAACTTTTCGGTTTGCTCTATTTGCTTTTGTTGATTTTTTTGAGACGCTAACTGTTGTGTTCTAAGCTCTTCTCTTAAAACCAAATATTCTGTATATGGTTTTGGATAGTCATAAATGCGTCCTAAAGAAATCTCAATAGTACGATTAGTTACATTATCCAAAAACATTTTATCATGCGATACAATAGCGACTGCTCCAGCATAATTTCGTAAAAATCCCTCTAACCAAATAATAGATTCTATATCCAAGTGGTTTGTTGGCTCATCCAAAAGTAGTACATCATTATTTTGCAATAATAACTTCGCTAACTCTATACGCATACGCCATCCACCAGAAAAAGTATCGGTTAACTTTTCAAAATCTTCACGTTTAAAACCAAGTCCTTGTAATATTTTCTCAGTTTCTCCCTGATAATTGTACCCTCCAAGGATTTCATATTGATGCTGAATATCACTTAACTCGACCATTAAATCGTGATATGCTTCACTCTCGTAATCCGTACGCTCTGCTAATTGTGTGTTGATATACTCAATCTTCCCTTCGATTTCTTTAATTTCCGTAAAGGCCTGATACGATTCTTCAAGTACCGTTCGTCCTAAAACAAAATCAATATCTTGTTTTAAGAATCCAATTTTAAGTGTTTTATCTGCTGCAATTTGTCCAGAATCAGGTTCTAATTCTTTAGACAAAATTTTTAGCATCGTAGACTTACCCGCTCCATTTTTACCTATAAGTCCGACTCTATCCCCATTTCCTAGTTTGAAAGTGATATCTTCAAAAAGGTATTCTCCTTGAAATGAAATTGATAAATTATGAATATTTAGCATGAATTGTGACTTATGTTACTTATGGTTGAAAGAATAAAACTTAAATTTGTATTTGAAGTCTAAACTTCAACACTCTTTTTTTTGAATTGCAAAAGTACACAATTATTATGTTTAAAAAAGGCTCTAAATTATACTCTATATTTACAGGTGCTTGCCCAAAGTGTCATAAAGAATCAATGTACACAGATACTAACCCTTATCACGTAAGTCAACTTTTTAGTATGCACGAGCGCTGTAGTCACTGTAACACTAAATATAAAATTGAACCTTCTTTTTTCTATGGGTCTATGTATGTTAGTTATGGTGTCGGAATTGCTTTTGCTGTCGCTGCTTTTGTTATTAGCTATTTCTTTTTAGGAAGCACACCAAACGTCGCGTTTATAGCAATTGTAGGTGCCTTAATAGTGTTTTATCCAATAATCGTAAGACTATCGAGAAATATATGGATCAATATTTTTATGAGTTACGATAAAAAGTTAGCCTCTAAAAATGATAAACTAGAAACTAAAAAATAACTAAATTGTCTTAAAAAAAACGAAGACAATCTATTTCTTTATCAAGAACACCATTGTTCTCAATAAAATTAAACAGTTGATTTGCCATATAAGGCGCAATCATAACTCCTCTCGATCCTAAACCGTTAAACAAATATATATTTTTAGATATGGGATGTCTTCCAACTAAAGGTTTTCTATCTTTTACTGTTGGTCTAACTCCTGCGACTTGACTAAGTACTTCAAAATCGCATTTTACAAACGTTTTAAGCTTATCTAAAAGCATTTGTCTTGCTTCCTCTGTAATCGTATTTGTTTTATCTTTCTGCTCGTAAGTAGAACCTACACGATAAGTATCTTGTCCTAACGGAATAACAAAGACACTAGACTTAAGCACATAGTCTAGTTTTAAATCTGGTGCGTGAATAGTAAGCAACTGTCCTTTGGTACCGCCCAATGGCAACTCTTTAAAATAAGGGTTTTGTTTAATACCAAACCCCTCGGCAAACACAATTTGCTTAGCAGATATGTCCTTGTATTCTATTTGGTCATTCTTTATCTCTATTAAATCATGAACAAAAGGATCTGTAATAAGCAAATTCTTATCCAAAAGATATGGCTTGTAACTTTCTATAAGTTGTTTTGTATCTAACCTTCCTGTGTGTAATACTTCTCCTAATTTAAAACTTGCCTCTATATTTGTATTCGTATTTTCAAAAAGAGAAGTGTTTAAAAAAGGTTTTAATCCCTCTTTATCAGAAGCAGCAAACCAATTATTTTGTTCCTCTAATGAAGTAAACCGACGTTTAACTGGTATTTTATAATCTAGATTAACACCTAATACCTCTTCTAATTTACTGTAGACAGGCAAAGCAGTAGCAAGTTGTTCTTCGCTTTTCCACACTGGTGTAAATCGTTTTAAAGTTACAGGGTTGTATAAACCACCTGCAACCACAGAAGATTGCTGAGAGTTATCATCAAAAACAATAAATGTCTTATTATTTTCCTTAAGTTTTTCACAAAAAGAAATCCCCGCTAATCCACAACCAACAATTATATAGTCTACTTTCATATCACAAAAGTATACTATATCTGTGGATAATTACTAGAGTAGATAAACAAAAAAACGCCCACTTCACAGTGGGCGTTTCTTAATATAATAAATTTAATTCTTTTAGTACGACCACATGTCTAACTCAAAGTTTCTAATTTTTTCTTTAATTCTTTCAGACTCTAATAATTGCATTAACGAGTTTTCAGCGATATACTCTTCAACCTTACGGTCTCCAAATACATTCTCCTCTTTAAAAATCACACTATTAAAACGTCTAGAGTTTAAAATATGATCAAAAGAAAAAGGGATAGCACTATTTTTAGCATTAAAAGCTTTAGATTCATGCAACACTTCACGTGCATCAGGATAAAAAATCCAGAATAAAGGAATAGGCTCTTTATTTGCTTCGTCATTAGAATTAACGTAATTAACATCCGGTGCAGCAGGTGCTAAACCTAATAATCTATACTTTAATTCTCCTTGACGCTTATCAAAATACCACAGTCCTTTGATAAAATATGCAACAACATCATAAGATGCAATAGTTGTAGTCGTAATATATTCCGGATCTACATAACCATCAGCATTTAACTGATCGTAACCGATATCCATCGTATCTACAGCTGTTCTAATTTGAGCTAACTCTTTTTTAGTACGTTTTCCAGTAAAATAAGAATCGTTGTAGACATCTTTAATTTTACCTTCATCTATAGCTTTAGTTAAGACATCAAATAAAGAACGTCTTTCTTTCCCTATATTATTAGTATCCACAGGATAGTACAAAGGAAAATTCACACGTTCGTCTAAAACAACTTTTTCCCAAGTCATCTTTGCAAACATAATATCTCTATCATCAACATATCCGTATTCTAGAGGGTTGTCGTTATCTAACGCTATTTGTTCTTCTGTTCTTACACCAATCTCTTTTGGAGATTTAGCATTTAGAATATTAGATTGAGCAACTGCCTGAGATGCAAAACATACTCCGAATACAACTGCTAATAAAGATTTATAATTCATCTGAAAATTGTTTTTATAATTTAATTAATCAAATATGTTTTGATTAGTTTGATAACTCAATAGCAATTGGACTTGCTGGCTTAATTCTTACTCCTGCTGACGATTTAGATTTGATATCAAATATTTGAATAGCATCTCCACGTCTAGCTTTTCTTAAAGCTGTTTTTGCTTGTCCATTTAACTTACTACCTTGTACATTTACTGTAGACTGTCCAGGTACTTTAATTTTAAATGATGTTACTCTTAAAGGCAAATCAAAATCAAAATCTTCCAATACAGCTTTAATAGTCCCTATTTCAATGTTATTTCTTGGTAAAGAACCTTCCGACTTTCCAGCAATAGTACCAGATGGCTTAGGGATATCTTTAATTCTAAATACTGCTCTATCAGAAGCACTAGAACCATCATCAAGTTTAGCTGTTACACTAATTGTAACCTCTTTACCCGATCCAGGTTTCATAGTATATTTTCCAATACCATTCGCCTTAGATAAACCAGATCCACTAGCATTAACTTTGTTATCAGGTACTCCTGCGAAAGAAATAGTCATCGGATTAGGTACACCTCTATATACAACATTCATTTTATCTGCAGAAATAGTAGCAGAATTTGGTCTTGGTACCACAACATAGTTTCCAATTATTGGAATTTCTAATTCCTTACCGTCTTCTACGAAAGTAAATTTACCATCAATATTGTGCTCTCCAACGTTACCTACATTAAAATCTAATTTAGCCGCTCCTGTCGAATCAATTGCTTCAGTTAAATCAATTTCTTTTTCCCCTACACTCATTTTTGTAGGTACAACATTAGCGTACTTACCTAACACTACTCTACCTTGAAATTTTTCTCCAGCAAAAAATGCAGATTTATCAGCCAATACAATTGCCTTATAATTCTTTAAAGACGTTGCATTACTAACAAGATTACCTAAAAACCCATTATAGATATTAGTTTCAGTAGCCTTTACATCATTTTGCATTGCAGTTAACTTAGTGTAAGATGCA
The DNA here is from genome assembly GCF_004843725.1 of Psychroserpens sp. NJDZ02. Taxonomy (NCBI): domain Bacteria; kingdom Pseudomonadati; phylum Bacteroidota; class Flavobacteriia; order Flavobacteriales; family Flavobacteriaceae; genus Psychroserpens; species Psychroserpens sp. NJDZ02. The sequence continues at coordinate 769,576 of NZ_CP039451.1, forward strand.
ATAGCTGGAAATCCTTGAAAATGATAATCTAGCCATTTTTTCTCTACACCATCATTATCTTTTACGGCAGCTGTACTAAAACGTTTTTCAAAACTTTCAATTACTGGTTGCCATTTTCCCTCATTAGGTAAAACAGCTTTAATGTCCGTTTTATACTTTTCTATTCTATCTAAAACTTCTTGTCCTCTTTTTGTTAATCTGTCACCAGTAAACCACAGCTCGTCAAGTTTATCTCCCTTATCCATTTCTTCGTAAGGTAAATCGCCACTTTCTTCTAACTCATAATGACCACTTTTAACGATATCTTCAGCTTTAACTGTTCCTAAAAACTTATAAAACTCATCCGAAATCTCACTAATATCATTAGCTAATTTGTTTGCGTTACCAAATTCATCCGGCTTTTCCTCAGCTTGTGTTTTCAACTGAGTTAAAATACCATTATTTGATGCTATAGCCAATTCGTTAGCTCTATCAAATTTTTTATCCATTAATCCAAATGCAGATAATACTTCTTTTGACATTGTCATTGCGATCATTGCAATAAATACCAAATACATTAGGTTAATCATCTTTTGTCTTGCGGACTGTTTTCCTCCTGCCATGTCTAATTAGTTTTTTAGTTGTTAATATTAGTTGATATTAATCACTAATTAGTTTTTGTTCATTGCAGTTAACATACCACCATATACTCCGTTTAAAGAAGATAAGTTAGATGCTAAAGATTGCATTTGTTCTTTTAATTTAGTTGCATTTTCTACAGCTTCTTCATTAATTGATGCTTGACGACTAGCGCTTTCCATTTGTACTTTATAAAGGCTGTTTAAAGACTCCATTTGTGCAGCAGCAAGGGTCATTTCTTCACCATACTTTTTAGTTGCAGCCATAGAATCCACAGTTGGAGAAATTCCTTTTGCAGCTCCTTCGAAATTTTTGATACTATTTCCTAAGCTTGCCATTAATTCTCCATCAATTTTAGCATCTTTTAATAAGTTGTCTAATTTTTTTGATAATAAACCTTCAGCATCTTTAGGCTCTTCTTTTGTAGCTTTTTTAGCTCCTAATGAAGCACCACCTGCTAGTTCAGGGTAAACTAATGACCAATCTAATTCGCCACCTTGCTTTTCAAAAGCAGATAATGTAAATACGACAGCTTCTACGATCATACCTATTGTTAAAATAAGTGATCCATAAGGCCAGTGTTGAATTTTAAATAAAGCTCCAATAATTACGATTGCTGCTCCCAATCCATAAACCATATTCATCGTCGAAAGTTTTCCTTTTTGTGCCATAATTTCTAAGTTTTTAGTTGTTAAGTTTTTATTAGTTTGGTTAATATTATTAAGTTTTATTGCTGTGAATTAGCTGTCATATCTGTACCCATATAATCTTGAACAGTTCTGAAACCGATATAACTTCTCGCTGAATCTGAATATTCGTAATCTCTAGAACTTACTTGTAAATAATAAGCGACATCTTTCCAAGACCCTCCACGTACAACTTTACGTTTGTTACTTGGATCATTTACACTTGGGTTAATAGTTGATGCATGCTCATAAGATGCTGGATCATAAGAAGAGTCTACCCATTCTGATACATTTCCAGCCATGTTATAAAGATTAAAATCATTCGGCTCAAAAGCATCAGCTTCTACAGTATACAACGCTGTATCTGCTGCATAATCACCACGTAATGGTTTAAAGTTAGCCATGAAACATCCACGATCGTTTTTAGCATAAGGCCCTCCCCAAGGGAAAGTCGCTGCTTGTAAACCACCTCTAGCGGCATACTCCCATTGCGCTTCTGATGGCAATCTGTAACGTGCTACGTTATGTATTTTTCTTGAACGTCTATAATCATTATGGTATTTTGTTCTCCATTCACAAAACGCCTTAGCTTGTTGCCATGATACGCCAACCACTGGATAATCTCCATAAGCATCATGCCAGAAATAATCGTTATGCATTGGCTCATTATAAGAATATGCAAAATCTCTAATCCAAGCTGTAGTATCTGGATAGATTTCTACTTCTTCTCTAATAATTACATCTTTACGACTTAAGTTTTTGTTTTTTGCTGCTTTAGCAATATCCATGTAAGTATACTGAAACTTAAATTTAGTTACATCCCAAGTACGTTGTCCATTATAAGATTCTTCTAATGGCAAATACATGGTATCCATAACTTCTACATAGTATTCATCAGGATATTCTGAGGTATCAAAGATCAAGTCAACGTCATAATTAAGTTTCCTTCCTTCATAACCAGTTTCTCCTAAACCACTATAGTTATCCATCATATACTTTTCGTAAGCAGATGAATCAGTAGTATCCGCATCTTTAAATGCAAATTCTCCAATACCACCATCCTCAGATGTCATACCTACTTCATCAGCTAGAATAGCCATTTTGGTACGAATAGTAGAATCTCTTACCCATTCTACAAACTGACGATACTCACTGTTGGTAATTTCTGTCTCATCCATATAAAATGATGCAACAGTAACTGTCTTAGCAGGTGCATCCTGGATTCCAGCAAGATCGTCGTCTGCTTTACCCATTATAAATGCTCCACCAGGGACTAATGTCATTCCGTAAGGTTTTTCTGGATGCCACTTCCTTCCTTTAGCACCAACTAGTTGTCCGTTATCTTTTGATCCACAACTTACTAATAGTGCGAAAACCGCTGTTAATAATACAAACTTCTTCATATTCATTGAAAACTCGAGGTTAATTTAAAACTCTTAAATTTTTTAAGAGCGTAAACATATTTATATATTTCCTAAAAAACAACTTTTTTACCAAAAAAAAATACATTTAATCGTAAAAAATTTGCATTTGAACGATTTAAAATGTCGTTTATCAGCAAATTCTAGACTACTAAACGCTATTTTTTTGATAGGCTTTATACCATCTTTCCGGTATAATATCATTACAAGCATCCAAATAATCTTGATGCGTGCATGGTAATAACGTATGCTTTTTTAATTTATTATTAACATTTGCTAAAAATGGAATTTCTATCCACCAGCGTCCTGTCTTTATACTTTTATAAAAAATTAACTCATGCGATTCTGCTAATGTAATGAATTTTTGGTGATTATCGTCAATAGAAAAATCATCATCGTTAACTCTACAGTTAACACCTTCTATAAAATACCATATCATTTGCGACACTAGCATTGCCGTTATTTCATCATCTTGAGAAGGTTTATACTCGTAAATACCAAACGAACTTACCTTATTACTTATTCCTGCATAACGTGCTACTGCACATATTTCTTTCCCATCTAACCCATTAGGAGAAACCTTTTGCCTTAAACTAACTTCGGACGCCTTTAATCCACCTAAATCTACAGTCACGATATTTGCATCTCGCATTACTGGCTCCACTAATGTGATATCATTCGATACCTCTCCCAATCTGTAAGATTCGAAATATAAGCGTTCCATTAAATCTATCTCCTCCTGACTATTAAAATAGGTCTGATATCCGATGATTGAATAATTAAAAAGGTTGTACGGCTCATCAAGAACGATTTTACCTACAAAACTAGTGTTATTTATTGCTTTGGACGTATCTCCTAAATCAAAAGATTTATCAACATTCACAATATTAACCATTGGAATTAAACTATCATAGGCCCGATACGTGGTATACGTTAAGTCTTGACTACCTCCAATTATAATTGGTATGATTCTTTTCTCAATTAAAAGAGTCAATGTTTCTTTTAAAGCAAAATAAGTATCTTCTGCACGTTCTCCTTTTTCAATATCACCTAAATCAACAACATTAGTAGACCAATTACCAGGATATAGTGTGTACAATGATTTCCTAATTTCGTTTAGATTAAAATCTTCACCTATATAATTGACATCATTTCTGTTTTCTAAAACTCCTAGAATAACAATTTTAACATCATCTAAATCAGGAATACCTTGTTGTTCCGAATGTATTTTTATTTTTTGCCCTAAACACAAAGGCGACAATAATTGATTATGCGCTAAAACAGTATCTGAAACTGGAGAAAGAAAATTAAAATTCATTTATAGTACTATTTCTTTTTTGCTGTAGTTTTTTTCTTTGCCGCTGGCTTCTTTGCTGCAGTTTTCTTCTTAGCCGGTGCTTTCTTTTTTGCAGCAGCCTTCTTTTTAGGCGCTTTCTTTTCTATCATATCCTTAACTTCCTCTAAAGTTAAAGCGGCAGCGTCTACTGTTTTAGGTAACTCTATTTTAACTTTACCTTTTAAAATATTATGTCTACCCCAACGTGCTTTTTCTACACGGATACCTTCATCTTCCCAATTATGAATAACTTTATCTATTTCTTTCTGAATTTTAGCATCTACTAATTCTTCAATTTCTTCATTAGTTAAAGTATCCCAATCGTATTTTTTATTCACATTGATAAACAACCCATTCCATTTAATAAATGGTCCAAAACGTCCTTTACCTTTAGTTACACCATGTCCTTTATAATTGTAAACGGGTGCATCTGCTATTTCTTTTTCTTTAATTAATTCAATAGCGTCTTTAAACTCAATACTTATTGGATCTTGACCTGGCGCTAAAGACACAAACTTCTTACCGTATTTTACATAAGGTCCAAAACGACCATTGTTAACCTCAATATCCTCATCTTCATACTTACCTAAAGTCCTAGGCAACTTAAATAAATCCATTGCCTCTTCATAGGTAATACTACCTAATTGTTGATCAGGACTTAGACTTGCAAATGTTGGTTTTTCCTCATCATCCACCGTTCCCATTTGCACCATTGGTCCAAATTTACCAAGACGCACACTAACTTGTTTACCTGTTTTTGGATCTTTACCTAAAATACGTTCTCCAGATTCTCTATCTGCATTTTCTTGAACATCTACAACTACTGGATGAAACTTCTTATAGAAGGTTTTCATCATTTTTTTCCAGTCCTCTTTACCTTCAGCAATATCATCAAACTGACTTTCTACCTTAGCGGTAAAATTATAATCTAATATACTTTCAAAATGGTTAACCAAAAAGTCTGTAACAATCATACCAATATCTGTTGGTACTAACTTACCTTTATCAGACCCTACTTTTTCAGAAAGCATGTTATCTTTTACTGTTCCTTCTTCTAATACTAATTGTGTATACTCACGTTCTACACCATCTATAGCACCTTTTTCTACATAGTTTCTATTTTGAATGGTCGAAATTGTTGGAGCATAAGTAGACGGACGTCCAATACCTAACTCCTCTAGTTTTTTTACTAAAGAGGCTTCCGTATATCTATATGGCGCACGACTATAACGTTCTGTCGCTGTGATATATTTATTAAGTAACGTTTCGTTTTTCTTCATAGCAGGAAGCATGCCTTCTTGCTCTAAATCTTCATCATCTGTCCCTTCTAAATAAACTTTTAAAAATCCGTCAAATTTAATAACCTCTCCATTAGCTGTAAAGGTTTGATTATGTGTATTAGCTTCAATCTTAACGTTAGTACGTTCCAATTGTGCTTCACTCATCTGTGATGCAATACCACGTTTCCAAATTAAATCATATAAACGCGCCTGATCGTAATCTATATCTACGCTGTGTCTTGTAAAGTCTGTCGGTCTAATCGCTTCGTGAGCTTCTTGCGCTCCTTTAGACTTTCCTTTAAAATTACGTTCTTTACTATATTCTTTACCGTAGGCTGCTACAATCTCTTTCTCTGCTCCTTTTCTAGCTTCATCAGATAAATTGACACTATCTGTTCTCATATAAGTAATCAAACCGGCTTCGTATAAACGTTGCGCCATCGTCATAGTTTTACTAACAGAAAAATATAATTTACGTGATGCTTCTTGTTGTAATGTTGACGTCGTAAATGGTGCGGCAGGAGATTTCTTAGCTGGCTTTTTAGTTAAGTCTGCGACTTTAAAATCTGCACTCGCATTACTTTCTAAAAAATCTAATGCTTCTTTTTTAGTCGAAAATGTTTTTGGCAATTTAGCTTTAAACGACTGCCCAGCTTCGTTTGAAAATTCAGCATCTATCCTATACGATGCTTCAGGTGTAAAGTTTTGGATATCGCGTTCACGCTCTACAATTAATCTAACAGATACAGATTGTACACGACCTGCTGACAAACCTCCTTTTACTTTACGCCATAAAACGGGAGATAACTCATAACCTACAATTCTATCTAACACACGACGGGCTTGTTGCGCATCTACTAAATCGTAATCAATTTGTCTTGGATTCTCAACTGCTTTCTGGATGGCTGCTTTAGTAATCTCATGAAAAACAATACGTTTTGTTTTATCTTTATCTAAGTTTAGAGATTCTGCTAAATGCCATGCAATAGCCTCTCCTTCCCTATCTTCATCACTTGCTAACCAAACCATTTCGGCTTTCTTGGCAAGTTGTTTTAATTTTTTTACTAGTGCTTTTTTATCGGAAGAGACTTCATATTTTGGATCAAAATCTCCCTCTACATCTACTCCTAATTCTTTAGATGGTAAGTCAGAGATATGCCCAAAACTGGATTCGACTTTAAAGTCTTTTCCTAAAAATTTTTCAATTGTTTTTGCTTTTGCAGGTGACTCAACTATTACTAAATTCTTCGCCATTCTTCGATTTTTATGAGTGCAAAGGTATATCAAAAAAAATTTATCATCCTAATTTTATAAGTTTTAGCTAAAATTTTAAGTCTGTCAGATTGTCATAATTTTAAAATAATCCTATCTTTGCGTGCTTATTGGAGATGAGTGATTTCAATATATTTATGGAAAAGACAATAGACGAAAACAAACAAGGCGAAACATTGGTTATTGCTAAAAACGATAAAAACACCAAAAAACTTTTTATTGAAAGCTACGGGTGTGCTATGAATTTTAGTGATAGTGAAATAGTAGCTTCTATACTGCAAAACGAAGGTTTTAATACCACACAAAACCTTGAAGAAGCAGATTTAGTACTAGTTAACACTTGCTCTATTAGAGACAAGGCTGAAGTTACAGTACGAAAAAGACTAGAAAAATATAATGCTATAAAGCGAGACATTAATCCTAAAATGAAGGTGGGTGTTCTAGGCTGTATGGCAGAACGTTTAAAAAGTAAATTTTTAGATGAAGAAAAAATAGTAGACCTGGTTGTAGGTCCAGATGCTTATAAAGACCTTCCTAACTTAATTGCAGAAGTTGAAGGCGGTCATGATGCTATAAACGTTGTACTATCTAAAGAAGAAACTTACGGAGACATCAGTCCTGTACGCTTAAATACCAATGGTGTTACAGCACTTGTCTCAATAACTAGAGGTTGTGATAATATGTGCACGTTTTGCGTGGTTCCTTTTACAAGAGGACGAGAACGTAGTCGTGACCCACAAAGTATTATTGAAGAAATTAATGATCTTTGGTCTAAAGGTTATAAAGAAATAACATTACTAGGTCAAAACGTAGACAGTTACCTTTGGTATGGTGGTGGTATGAAAAAAGATTTTGACAAAGCTTCTGATTTTGAAAAAGCAACTGCAACAGATTTCGCAAAACTTTTAGAACTATGTGCTACTGCGCAACCAAAAATGCGTATTCGCTTTAGCACTTCTAATCCACAAGACATGCATCTTGAAGTGATACAAATGATGGCTAAACATGATAATATTTGTAATCACATCCATTTACCTGTCCAAAGTGGTAGTAATAGAATACTAAAAGCGATGAATCGTTTACACACCCGTGAAGAATATTTTACCTTAATAGATAATATTAGAAAAATTATTCCAAACTGTGTCATTAGCCAAGATATGATTACTGGTTTTCCAACAGAAACAGAAGAAGATCATCAAGATACCTTAAGCCTAATGGCGTATGTAAAATATAATTTTGGTTATATGTTTACGTATTCTGAAAGACCAGGAACTCTAGCAGAACGTAAATTTGAAGACGATATACCAGAAGCAACAAAAAGCAGACGTCTTAGCGAAATTATAGCGTTACAACTAAAGCATAGTGAGTTTAGAACTAAACAGTTTTTAAATACAACGGTTGAAGTTTTAGTAGAAAAAGAATCTAAAAAATCTAACCAAGAATGGTCTGGTCGTACACAGCAAAATATTGTGGCGGTATTTCCTAAAGGGGATTATAATATTGGTGATTTTGTAAACGTCACTGTAACAGATTGCACAAAAGCAACACTTATAGGTAAAGCTATTGGAAAATCAATCAACAATTAAGCATCATAAAAAATAAGCGTTTTATTTTTATCAATAGACCTATTATCTACTCTTAAAACAGAACAGATAATGGTAGAAGACACAACTTTTAATTACGCAAACTAAACACTTTTAGAGTTTACTATGGAAACAATACAATCTATAAAACAGCGTTTCGGGATTATTGGAAATAGTCCAACTTTAAACCGTGCTATCGAAAAGGCAATGCAAGTTGCACCAACAGATATTTCTGTTTTAGTCACTGGAGAAAGTGGTGTTGGAAAGGAAAGTATTCCTAAAATAATACACCAATTATCGCACAGAAAACATGGTAAATATATTGCTGTAAACTGTGGTGCAATACCAGAAGGCACTATAGACAGTGAGCTTTTTGGGCATGAAAAAGGAGCCTTTACAGGAGCAACAGCTACTAGAAATGGATATTTTGAAGTTGCAGATGGTGGTACTATTTTTTTAGATGAAGTCGGAGAACTTCCCCTAACAACACAAGTCCGTTTACTACGTGTTTTAGAAAATGGCGAATTTATAAAAGTAGGGTCTAGTAAAGTACAAAAAACGGATGTTCGTATTGTAGCTGCAACAAACGTTAATATGTTTGATGCTATTAAAAAAGAAAAATTTAGAGAAGACTTATTTTATCGTTTAAGCACAGTAGATATAAACCTTCCTCCTCTAAGAGAACGTCAAGAAGACATACATATATTATTCAGAAAATTTGCTAGTGATTTTGCATTAAAATATAAAATGCCAACTATCAAATTAACAGATGATGCTGTACAATTATTAATAAAATACCGCTGGAGCGGAAACATAAGACAGTTACGTAATGTTGCAGAACAAGTCTCTGTCTTAGAACAAAACAGAACTATTAGCGCAGCAACATTAAATAGTTATTTACCTACAGGCAGCAATCTACCAGCAGTAATTAATACCACTAAGTCAGAAAGCGACTTTGGCAGCGAACGTGAAATTTTGTACAAAGTATTATTTGACATGAAAGCCGATTTAAACGATCTAAAAAAGCTGACCATGGAACTAATGAAAACAGGTAATATAAAAGAGGTCCAAAAAGAAAATGAAAGCTTGATTGAAAAGATTTATGGCGAAAATGAAAGTGAAGCCGAATTTGATGAACATATTGAAGATATGGAAGTTTTATCAATATCTCAAAATTCAGGAGAATCTAACAACACCTTGATTTCAGAAAACACTCAAGATAAATATCATTTTGCTGAAGAAATTGAAGAAGAGGAAACACTCTCCTTACACGATAAAGAATTAGAATTAATCAAAAAATCTTTAGAACGTCACAAAGGAAAAAGAAAATTAGCAGCAGAAGAACTTGGTATTAGCGAGCGTACACTTTACCGAAAAATTAAACAATTTGATTTATAAAATCACGTTGTAATTCTAAACAAAACTATAATGAAACAGCTTAAATACCTTTTATTACTTTTTATCTCCTCTACCTTATTAGGTTGCGGAGCGTATTCTTTTACGGGAGCAGATATTGGAACAGCCGAGACCTTTCAGGTTAATTATTTTAAGAATACATCAACCTTAATAGAACCTGGATTAGACTTAGATTTTACTAGAGCATTACAAGATTTAATTCAAAATCAAACCAGTCTTAGCTTAGTTAACTCTAGTGCTGATTTAATTTATGAAGGCGAAATAACAACTTACCGTGTTTCTCCAACAACAGCCACTGCAAATAGTACAGCAGCACAAAACCGTTTAACGATAGGTGTAAAAGTTCAATTTTACAATAGAAAGGATAGCGAAAAGGATTTTGAAAAATCTTTTTCATTTTTCTATGATTATACTGGTAGCGAATTATTATCCGGAACAACAAAAACAACAGCCCACGACGAAATTTTTGAACGCTTAACACAAGATATTTTCAACGCATCACTTGCAAACTGGTAAAATCAATGACTAGTCAAGAATTAACAAGCTTATTACAGACACCTCAATTAGTTAGCCCAAAGCAAACTTACATGCTTAGCGATCTCCTAGACGAGTTTCCTTACTTTCAGTCTGCGCGCGCCATGTTCCTAAAGGGCTTAAAAAACACAGAAAGTTTTAAATACAATAAAGCTTTAAAAGTGACTGCTGCCTATACTTCCGACAGAAGTATTTTATTTGATTTTATTACAAGTGATACTTTTAATCAAAATGAAATTTCAGAATACATCAAACAAAATGCAGACTATATAAATAGTTTAGAGGTTTTGATGGAAGATATTTCAGTGGACACCACTGGACATATTGACAAGACGTTAAAGCAACATATTGAAGATACTGTAGTCATACTTGATCCTGATTTATTTGAACCTAAAAAGGATGATGTAGTCACTGAAAAGCCAGAATTAAAGAAAGAAGAACAAAAAGTAATTAGTAATAAAGAGGTATCTATCTCTAATTTAGATAAAAAGGAGATAGAATCATTTTTAAACATAGGTAAACCATTTCATTTTAATAAATCAGAAACTCATAGTTTTAATGAATGGCTAAATATCTCTAAATTTAAGCCAATTAAAAGGGACGGTGAAGATTCCTTAGACGAAGAATCTAATTTAGAACGCGCCAAAAAGTTTGAATTAATAGATAAATTTATAACTAAAAACCCAAAACTTGAAGCAAAAAAAGCTAAAGTTTCGTCTCATAACATTGCTAAAGCTCAGATGATACAGCCGGAGGCTTTGATGACAGAAACATTAGCGCGTATTTATGTCGAACAGAAAAACTTTAAAAAAGCCATTCAATCTTATAAAATTTTAAGTTTGAAATATCCAGAAAAAAGTGGTTTCTTTGCAGACCAAATTAAAGCAATAGATAAATTACAAGAATAAATAACAATTATAATGAGCACATTTGCAATCTTTTTGATCTTAATAGTAATAGTAGCATTTCTACTAATAGTTGTAATTATGGTACAAAACCCTAAAGGAGGAGGATTATCGTCTTCATTCGGTGGTGGTGGTGCACAACAATTAGGTGGTGTTAAAAAAACAACAGACTTTTTAGATAAAAGTACTTGGATATTAGCAACTATATTATTAGTACTTATATTAACCTCTAGCTTAGGTATTGACAGAAATGGTCAAATTGGAGAATCTAAATATCAAAGTGATAATGCAGAGTTACCAACACCTGCTGCAGCACCTACAACAGATGATGCGACTAAGGTCATAGAGCCTGCTGCTAAAGAATAAGCTCAGATCATTAAAATATAACAAAAAATGCCAACTCTTCGAGTTGGCATTTTTTGTTTCTGCAAGTTTGTCAGTTGTAATCTATTGGCACATTTTTAGCTTATTACACAGCATTACATTTATAATTAATCAAACATATATACTATGAGTAAATTAAACATTAAACCTCTTGCAGATCGTGTACTAGTAGAAGCATTACCTGCTGAAACACAAACAGCTTCTGGTTTATATATACCAGATACAGCTCAGGAAAAGCAACATAAAGGAACTATCGTTGCTGTCGGAAACGGAAAAAAGGACGAACCTTTAACCGTTAAAGTTGGAGACAAAGTACTTTATGGTCAATATTCTGGATCAGAAATTAAATTAGATGGTAAAGCGTATTTAATGATGCGTGAAGATGACATCATGGCTATTATCTAAATAGCTTTTAGCTATATACTATTAGCTTAAATAAAATAATAACAGTTCAATTTTTTAGCTATCAGCAAAATGCAGCTAGCTAAATACAAATTCAAAAACAAATGGCAAAAAATATAAAATTTGATGTGGAAGCACGTGACGGCTTAAAACGTGGTGTTGATGCATTAGCAAACGCAGTAAAAGTAACTTTAGGACCAAAAGGAAGAAACGTTATTATCGGTCGTTCTTTTGGAGCTCCAATAGTAACTAAAGATGGTGTAAGTGTTGCAAAAGAAATAGAATTAGAAGACCCTCTAGAAAATATGGGGGCACAAATGGTAAAAGAAGTGGCCTCTAAAACTAATGATTTAGCTGGAGATGGTACAACTACTGCAACAGTATTAGCACAAGCCATAGTTAAAGAAGGTTTAAAAAATGTTGCTGCCGGTGCAAATCCAATGGATTTGAAACGTGGTATTGACAAAGCAGTAGAAGCCATTGTTGCCGATTTAGCTAAGCAATCAGAAGAAGTAGGAAATTCTTCTGAGAAAATAAAACAAGTAGCCTCTATATCTGCTAATAACGATGACGTTATTGGAGATTTAATCGCTAAGGCTTTTGGAAAAGTAGGTAAAGAAGGTGTTATTACTGTTGAAGAAGCAAAAGGGACTGAAACTTATGTTGATATTGTAGAAGGTATGCAATTTGACAGAGGTTATTTATCGCCTTACTTTGTAACTAACAGTGATAAAATGGTAACAGATTTAGAAAATCCTTACATCTTATTGTATGATAAAAAAGTATCTACAATGAAGGATTTACTTCCTATTTTAGAGCCTGTTGCACAATCAGGAAAACCATTATTAATTATTGCAGAAGATGTAGATGGAGAAGCATTAGCTACTCTTGTTGTAAACAAATTACGTGGTTCTTTAAAAATTGCAGCTGTAAAAGCGCCAGGATTTGGAGATCGTAGAAAAGCAATGTTAGAAGATATCGCCGTTTTAACTGGAGGTACAGTAATATCTGAAGAAAGAGGTTTTACACTTGAAAACACGACTTTAGAGATGCTTGGAACAGCAGAACGCGTTAGTATTGATAAAGACAACACGACTGTGGTCAATGGTGCTGGAGATAAGAGTTTAATCAAAAATAGAGTTAATCAAATTAAAGCTCAGATTGAAACAACGACTAGTGACTATGATAAAGAAAAATTACAAGAACGTCTTGCTAAATTAGCAGGTGGTGTCGCTGTACTTTATGTTGGTGCTGCTAGTGAGGTTGAAATGAAAGAGAAGAAAGACCGTGTAGATGATGCTTTACATGCTACTCGTGCAGCAGTTGAAGAAGGTATTGTTGCTGGTGGAGGTGTTGCTTTAGTTAGAGCTAAATCTGTACTTGACAAAATTACTACAGAAAACTTAGACGAAACAACAGGAATCCAAATCGTAGCACGTGCTATTGAAGCGCCATTACGTACCATTGTTGAAAACGCAGGTGGAGAAGGTAGTGTGGTTGTCTCTAAAGTTATGGAAGGTAAAAAAGACTTTGGTTATGATGCTAAATCTGAGACTTACGTAGACATGCTTAAAGCAGGTATTATTGACCCTAAAAAAGTAACTAGAATTGCATTAGAGAATGCGGCTTCTGTTGCTGGTATGATTTTAACTACCGAGTGTGCTTTAGTGGACATTAAAGAAGCTGCACCAGCTGGAGGCGGAATGCCAATGGGTGGCGGTATGCCAGGAATGATGTAATAAATATAATATCTATTACAATAGAAAAAGTCTCAACAAATGTTGAGGCTTTTTTATTTTATAAGCTTTGGTAATAAACTATATATAAAATTTACAACTACTGATTTAATCTATTATAGTAAAAAGCAGGCAACAACAATAACAATAGAATCGGTTGAATTAAAAAACGTCTAACATTAAAAAACAAATAATACTGTTCTTGCTTAGGATCCAATACAAAATACAAATAAAGGATCATTAAAATTAAAAAAGAAAAAAAGAAAATCAAAGCAGAAAACTTAACAATACTCCAATCTTTAAAAAACACATATAAAATAGATAACGAAAGCACTGTGTTTATAAAAAACCTAAACATTGTATTGGCTACCAATTTTAAAGTTTCCTGTCTTGGAGAGTCTATATACAGGTAATCATTTTCAAAAAACAATAAATAAGGATCATAAAACAAGTCGTTCTGAAACCAACGTACTAAAGCAAGCAGCACAACTAAAACAGAAATCCCTATATATTTAGAATACTTACCCATCTACTTATTTATATGAGAAAAACGATTCACCCAAAACATCCACAACAAAAATACCATCCCGTAAATAATACCAGGAAAAATAACAGTATGTAATACTTCTTCACGCCACGGATAATGATACAAACCGATAGATAAAATTACGATTCTAACAAGATTAACGACATATATCAAAACACTACCTGCAATAACATAAAAAACGGTTGTTTTAAATCGTCCTGCAAACGCAATTATAAAAGATACAAATAAAATAATAATACTCGTACCATTACAACCTTCAATAACTCTTGCCAAATACTTACCCTCTACAACCACCATTATAGAAGGTTCGTTAGGATGAGGCAGCATTTGAGTATTATAACCTAAAACCTCAAGTAAGTTTTGGGTTTGCACCGCGACTAAATTTGTAATATAATCTGGATAATAAGTGCCAACCTTAGATAAATCTAAATAGAAATTATACCCCATACTTAAAACCCCATAAACGGCCAAAAAGGTTATTATGAATTTTATAACGGGTTTATATTTTAATAGTAATGCCTTCAATTAAAAAAGAATGAATTTTAAGATTTTTTAAGGGTTGAAATTACGTCTTTTTAAATACTTTTACCAAAATTTTCAAACAAATGACTTTCGAAACTCTAAAACCTCAAATTGAAACTATAGTTTCTAACACAACGTTACCTACAGACGATAAATTATTACAAATTTGTCAATTATTGGATGAGAACATATCTTATTATAATTGGGTTGGTTTTTACTTTAAAAATGGAGACAAGAATGAACTTAAGCTAGGACCTTACGTTGGGGCACCAACAGATCACATAATAATTCCTTTTGGAAAAGGTATTTGCGGACAAGTTGCAGTAAGTAACGAAAACTTTGTCGTACCTGATGTTGCAGCTCAAGACAATTATATTGCATGTAGCATCACAGTAAAAGCAGAAATTGTAATACCTATTTTTGTTAATGGAGAAAATCTTGGACAAATAGATATAGATTCTAATACTCCCGACCCTTTTACAGAAGAAGACGAGCGTTTTTTAGAATTTGTATGCGCTAAAGTTGCAACTCTTTTATAAAATTAAATAAAACAAATTATAAAAGTTCCGATTAGGGTTAATTATCAAAATTAATCGTAATCGGAATTTCACGTTTTACACTGCTTGTTAACAACTTACTCCTTTAGTTGAAAAAGCGCTATTTTTTTTGATCTATACCAATTTACTTTTACTTAAATTTGCTTGCTTATTAACACAACTATAATGAGCAACAAAACAATTAAATCTGCATTAATTTCGGTATTTAGCAAAGAAGGGTTAGAACCTATTGTTAGAGAACTAAACAATCAAGGTGTCACTATTTATTCTACTGGTGGAACCGAAACTTTTATTAAAAATCTTGGTATTGCTGTCGTTCCTGTAGAGGATGTGACATCTTATCCTTCTATTTTAGGCGGACGTGTAAAAACATTGCACCCTAAAGTTTTTGGTGGTATTTTAAACCGTCAAGACCATGAAGGTGATGTCAAAGAAATGAAAGACTTTGACATACCACAAATAGATGTGGTTATTGTAGATTTATATCCATTTGAAAAAACAGTAGCTTCTGGAGCTCCTAATCAAGACATTATTGAAAAAATAGACATTGGAGGTATTTCATTAATCCGAGCTGCAGCTAAAAATTATGCTGACGTCATTTGTGTATCTTCTGTAGATGATTATTCTGAGTTTTTAGAGTTAATCACCAACAAAAAAGGTGATTTATCTGAAGACGACAGAAAAGGGTTTGCAGCCAAAGCATTTAACGTATCATCACATTACGATTCCGCAATCTTTAACTACTTTAATGCAGACCACAACATTCCTGCTTTAAAAATAAGTGAAACCAATGGTAAAGTATTACGCTACGGAGAAAACCCACATCAAAAAGGTTTTTTCTTTGGAAACTTCGATGCCCTTTTCACTAAATTACATGGTAAAGAATTAAGCTACAACAATCTTTTAGATGTTGATGCTGCTGTAAATTTAATTCAAGAATTTAAAGGCGAAAAACCAACATTTGCTATATTAAAACATAATAACGCCTGTGGATTTGCGCAACGTGACACCGTATCTCAAGCCTATACAGATGCTTTAGCAGGAGACCCTGTTTCTGCTTTTGGTGGTGTTTTAATAAGTAATACAGAAATTGATGCAGCAACAGCTACAGATATTCATAATTTATTTTGTGAAGTAGTTATCGCGCCTTCTTTTTCAGCTGAAGCTGAAAGCATTTTAAAAGGTAAGAAAAACAGAATCTTATTAATTTTAAAAGACACTGATTTTGCAGCAACAACTGTTAGAACATGTTTAAACGGTGTTTTAGTACAAGACAAAAACAACAAAACAGATACCATAGACGACTTAAAATACGTTACAGACAGCAAACCGACAACTGCTGCTATTGACGATTTGATTTTCGCTTCAAAAATCTGTAAGCATACAAAATCTAACACTATTGTTTTAGTTAAAAACAAGCAGCTTTGTGCCAGTGGAACTGGACAAACTAGCCGGGTAGATGCTTTAAACCAAGCCATACACAAAGCACAATCTTTTAACTTTGATTTAAAAGACAGCGTAATGGCTAGTGATGCCTTTTTTCCTTTCCCAGACTGTGTAGAAATAGCAGGTAACGCAGGAATAACTAGCGTAATCCAACCAGGAGGCTCTATTAAAGATCAATTAAGTATTGATTACTGTAATGCTAATAACATTGCAATGGTTATGACTGGAACACGTCATTTTAAACATTAAACTTTTTTATAATAAAATTAACGCACATAACAGTTGGAGATAAACAATTGTTAAACAGTTAACTTAAAGCTTCGGTACTTACACCGAAGCTTTTTTTATACCGGTAAGATACTTTTCTACAACAGCATAAAACGTCCAAAATTAAATTTTAAACGTATCTTTTACTCGTAAGACAATTAATAAAAATTGTGATACAATAAAATCCTTATATTACCATACTTTTATTACTTTTACAGTATCTTTTTAATAACACCTTATAATTACAAATAACGCATGGGATTTTTTGATTTCCTGACAGAAGAAATCGCTATAGATTTAGGGACTGCCAACACACTAATTATTCATAACGACAAAGTGGTTGTTGATGCGCCATCTATAGTTGCAAGAGACCGTATTTCGGGAAAAATTATCGCAGTTGGACAAGAAGCCAACATGATGCAAGGTAAAACTCACGAAAACATTAAAACCATTAGACCTTTAAAAGATGGTGTAATTGCAGATTTTGATGCCTCAGAGCAAATGATAAGCTTATTTATTAAAAATATACCGGCTTTAAAAAAGAAATTATTTACACCGGCTTTACGCATGGTAGTTTGTATTCCTTCTGGGATTACAGAAGTAGAAATGCGTGCGGTTAAGGAATCATGTGAGCGTGTTAATGGAAAAGAAGTTTATTTAATACATGAACCAATGGCTGCTGCGATTGGTATTGGGGTTGATATTATGCAACCAAAAGGAAACATGATTGTGGATATAGGTGGTGGTACTACTGAAATCGCAGTTATTGCTTTAGGTGGTATTGTTTGTGACAAATCTGTAAAAATTGCAGGTGATGTTTTTACAAACGATATTATTTATTACATGCGTACACAACACAATTTATATGTTGGAGAACGTACTGCCGAGAAAATTAAAATACAAATTGGGGCTGCTACTGAAGATTTAGATCTTCCTCCAGAAGATATGAGCGTTCAAGGACGTGATTTATTAACGGGAAAACCTAAGCAAGTACAAATTAGCTATAGAGAGATTGCCAAGGCATTAGACAAATCTATTTTACGTATTGAGGATGCTGTAATGGAAACATTATCACAAACCCCTCCAGAATTAGCTGCCGACATATACAATACTGGTATTTATCTTGCTGGTGGTGGATCTATGCTACGTGGTTTAGACAAGCGCCTGTCTCAAAAAACAGACTTACCTGTTTATATCGCCGAAGATCCTTTACGTGCTGTAGTTAGAGGTACCGGAATCACTTTAAAAAATCTAGGAAAATACAAAAGCGTATTGATCAAGTAGTAACAAAAACTGAATGCAACAAATTGTAAACTTTATACTTAAAAACAAAGCCTTTTTGTTTTTCTTGTTGTTGCTTTGCGTTTCTGTCGGACTTACCATACAATCACATTCTTACCATAAAAGCAAATTTATAAACTCAGCTAACAGTATTACTGGAAGCGTTTATAATGCTAGCAATTCAGTAAGTAGTTATTTTGGTTTGAAAGCAGAAAACGAAAAGCTACACGAAGAAAACACGCGGTTGAGATCTTTATTGTATAATCAAAAAGAGGTATCAGAAGTATTTATTGATTCTACTTCTTTTGACACAAAATATAAATTTACAACTGCTAAAATTATAAAAAACAGCTATTCGCTTCAAAACAATTACTTGACTATTAATAAAGGTCAAAGGGATAGTATTAAAGAGGATTTAGGTGTCATTTCGTCCAAAGGAATCATTGGTATTATTGACAACAGTAATAGCAGATTTGCAACTGTAATCTCTATTTTAAACACTACAAATAAAATTAGTGCACAACTAAAAAAAACAAATCAGTTTGGGACTTTAAGCTGGAATGGAGAATCACCACATTTTGTACAATTAACTGATATCCAAAAAAATGCTAAATTAGTTAAAGGAGACACTATTGTTACTTCAGGACGTTCTTCAATATTCCCTAAAGGTATTTTGGTTGGTACAATTGAAACATTCAAATTAGACGTTACACAAAACTTTTTTGAAATTGAGGTACAACTATTTAATGACATGACTAATTTAGAACATGTTAGCGTTATTGAAAACAAAGACAAACCCTTAATAGAAGCTTTATCAAAATCTAATGAATAACCTTCTATCCATACATACCATACGTTTTATAATACTTATTTTACTACAAGTATTATTATTTAATAAAATAAACTTTTTAGGCTACATAAACCCCCACGTTTATATCCTATTTATCATATTGTTTCCGGTAAAAAACAACCGAATTCTGTTTTTATTTCTTAGCTTTTTATTAGGCTTAATTATCGATGTCTTTATGGATTCAGGAGGTATTAATGCAAGTGCTGCTTTGGTCACTGCCTTTATAAGACCAGCTATTTTAAAGTTTAGTTTTGGTGCGGTTTACGAGCATCAAGCGCTTAAATTTAACAATATAGATTTTGGTCAAAAACTAACCTATATTTCTATTTTAACTTTTGTCCATACCTTTGTATATTTTCTATTTGAAATTTTTAACATTTCCAAAGTAATTTTTGTGTTACAAAACACGTTGTTTTCTAGTATATTCACTATTGTACTCTGCATCCTAATAACGTCAATTTTTAGCAAGAAAACTAAATGAGAAAACTTTTACTTCTTTTATCTGTAATAATCGTCGGGATTGTTTTTACTGGTCGCCTTTTCTACCTCCAAGTTTATAACGCGAGATCTACAAATTTGTATCAGGATAATGCTATTAGAAAAGTTTTTGACTATCCTAAACGGGGTTTTGTTTATGACAGAAACGGAAAACTATTAGTCTCCAACCAACCATCCTACGATGTCATGGTTATACCAAGAGAAGTAAAACCGCTAGACACCATAGAGTTTTGTAAATTATTAAAAATCACAAAACAGTCCTTTAAAGATAAATACGCTAAAGCAAAAAAACGATCGCCTAGATTGCCTTTTGTATTTGTATCCCATTTATCCAAAGAAGATTACGCCATTTTACAAGAAAAAATGCGAAAATATGAAGGTTTCTATATTCAAAAACGAAGTTTAAGAAAATACGAAACAACTATTGGCGCTAATGTTTTAGGAGATATAGGAGAGGTTAATGATAGAAACATAAAAAACGACAACTATTACCAATCTGGAGATTTAATTGGTAAAGCTGGTGTTGAGGCGTCGTACGAAGCGACTTTACGCGGTCAAAAAGGTATTAAATTTATTCAAAAAGACAGATTTAATAGAAACTTAGGTCCTTACCAAGACGGAATACATGATACAATACCTGAAGCAGGAAAAGATATCAAAATAACTATTGATGCCACTTTACAAGCTTATGGCGAACTGTTAATGACCAATAAACGTGGTGGAATTATTGCACTAGATCCAAAATCTGGAGAAATTTTAGCAATGATTACTGCTCCAAGCTATAATCCAAATAGTTTAGTTGGTAGAGATCGCTCTAAAAACTTCAGCAAATTATATAACGATTCTATTGCAAAACCTTTATTTAACAGAAGTTTACAAGGTGTTTATGAACCTGGTTCTCCTTTTAAATTAATGAACGCTTTAATTGCACTTGAAGAGAATGTCATGTCCACTACTGAAAAAATAACATGCCATCACGGAATCAAATACGGGAATCGATTCATGAAATGTCACTGCGCTTCCGGAACTAGAAATGATATGTTTTCTGGTATTGAAAAATCTTGCAATTCTTATTTTTTAACGACTTATAGACGTATTCTAGATAAATATGATAATGCATCAATTGGTATAGACAAATGGAGTAATCATGTCAAAAGCTTTGGACTAGGTAATTTTTTAAATAATGATCTATTTGTAGGACAAAAAGGTAGAATCCCAGATCGAGATTATTATAGCAGAATATATCCAAACAGGTTTTACTCTACTTACACCGTATCTAATGCTATTGGTCAAGGAGAGGTCGCAACAACACCAATACAATTAGCCAATATGGTTGCTGCTATTGCCAATAGAGGTTATTACATAACGCCACACATCATAAAATCTATCGAAGACGAAACTATCTCTGATAATTTTACAACCCCAAAATATACAACAATAAGCAAACAACATTTTGAACCCGTTATTGAAGGTATGCTTCGTGTTTATGAAAAAGGTACTGCCAGTTCTTTACAGGTAAAAGATATCGAAATTTGCGGAAAGACAGGAACTGTAGAAAATTTTGCCATCATAGACAGTGTGAAAACACAATTAACCGATCATTCTATCTTTGTTGCATTTGCCCCAAAAAATGATCCAAAAATTGCCATTGCTGTTTTTGTAGAAAACGGATATTGGGGAAGTCGATTTGCTGGTAAAATAGCAAGTTTAATGATTGAGAAACACATTAAAGGAGACATCTCAAGAACAGATCTCGAAGATTGGATTTTATCACACAGTTTACAAAATGAATATGATAAACCCATTTCCAATCAACCTTTTAGTATTAATGGTCAAACACAATTGCAAACTGTTTCTCCTGAAGAATATAAAAATTTAAAAACAAGATCAAATCAAATACATTTAGATGTTAAGACAAACTGATAGACATTTTAAATTTGATTGGCTAACGATACTATTATATTTCATTTTAGTCATGTTTGGCTGGATAAATATTATATCTGCTTCACATTCTGGAGAGGCTTTAGAGTTTTCTAACTTCTCTCATTTTTACAGTAAACAATTAGTATTTATCGGACTATCTGTACTATTAATAATACTAGTACTATCCATAGAAGCCAAGTTTTACGAAAGATTTTCAAGTGTCATTTACATTATAGCACTATTTTCCTTAGCTGGCTTATTTGTTTTTGGAAAAAATATAAACGGAGCAACATCATGGTACCCTATTGGATCTTTTACATTCCAACCAGGCGAATTTGCTAAAGTAGCAACAGCTCTTGCTGTTGCTAAATATGTCAGTGACTTAAATACTGATATAAAACAATTTAGTGATCAACTTAAAACCTTTGCTATTATAGTCCTTCCTGCTTTATTAGTATTGTTACAACCCGACGCAGGAAGTGCAATAGTGTACGGTGCTTTTTTCTTTGTATTGTATAGAGAGGGTTTACCTCATGTTTATTTAATTGTTGGCGTTTTACTGATATTACTTTCAATATTCGCTTTAAAACTTGGAGCTGTTAGCACACTATTAGTTACTGCAATTGTCGTACTGACGTATTACTTTACAAGGAAAAAGAGACCTTCAATACTGCAACCACTTACAGTAATACTGCTTTGTACATCTTTAGCTTTTAGTGTTCGTTTTTTTTATGACAACATTCTGCCTACGCATCAAAAAGACCGTATTACTATTTGGCTGAGTCTAGAAAAAGATCCAGAAAAATTAGAGCGCATGAAAAAAACAGTCGCATATAACCTCAACGAGTCTGAAAAAGCAATTAGTAGTGGTGGTTTTAAAGGAAAAGGATTTTTAGAAGGGACACGGACAACAGGAAATTTTGTACCGGAACAACACACGGATTACATTTTTAGTACGGTAGGGGAAGAATGGGGGTTTATTGGTAGTTTTTTAACGGTAATCGTATTTCTACTATTAATTGTAAGAATACTTATTTTAGCCGAACGACAGAAAACACAATTTAGCAGAATGTATGGTTACGCTGTTGGAGCAATATTATTTTTACACTTTTTGATTAATATCGGAATGGTAATGGGATTAATTCCAACGATTGGTATACCACTACCCTTCTTTAGTTATGGAGGTTCAGGATTATGGGGATTCACCATCCTTGTTTTTATCTTTATAAAATTAGATTCCAATCGTATTAATGAGTGGTAAGCCTTTACCTAATCTTAAAAACACCATATTTAATAAAAAGTAGTTACACTAAAACAATTTAAAAAATAGTGTTTCGATTAACCTTAAGCCTAAAAAAAACCCTTTTAACTTAATGTTAAAAGGGATTTTAAATTTTATGCTATTTCATCTTAAAGATTATAAATAAATCTAACCGTTACAAATCTAGGCTGTATATAATACTCACTAGTACTTACAGAAAACGCATCGTTACTATTTTGTACTCTTGAAGCTGTATCTAATAAATTGGTCATCTTTAACTCATACTCCCACTTACTATCGCTACTTTTTCTATACGCTAAGTTAGCATTCCATAATCCGAAACTATTACTATTCCCATCCAACGTTTGACGACTATATGTATAATCTGTTTTAAAAGTAAAGGTTTTAAATATTAATGCATCAAACTCTGCTGATGGCGCATTAGTATATATTTTAGTCCGTCTTGTCCCTTGGTCATTATCACTTAAACCATACGTATAACGTAATTTAAAATTTGGTGCATCTCTAAAATTAGATCTAAATTCTGCAGTATAACTTTGGCTATAGTTTTCGTTAACGGAAACCTGACTATTGATAAACTGATTGTATTTAGTGTATCCAAACGTACCCCTTAAACTAGCTTGTAATTTACCAAAGCGTCTTTGAAAACGTCCACTAACATTTAAGCTTTCATCATCCAACCCCGAATTAAAAGGTGTACTCGTTTTAATGACAGAGCCTGGTTGAAACTCCGATACATTTCTAATATTATCAATATTCTTAGAATAATTAATAAACGCAAAGACGTTAGTATAATTAAACATATTAAAACTAAAGTAACTTAAATTAATATTATGCGACAAAGCACTTTCTAAGTCAGGATTACCTTGAAAAGTAGAATTATAGTTGTTCAAAACTAAACCTTGCGCAAACTGATTAACATCTGTAAACTGTGTTTGCATTTTATAAGTTAAGTTTAAAGTTTCTGTACCTTTTAATTGTACAAGTATGTTTAAATCCGGTAATACTCTAAAAAAATTATCTGTCGTTTTAGTATTAAACTGACTATTAACTGCACTGTAAGCATGAGCAGAAACCCCTGGACTAATTGTAAACTTACCCGTTTTAAAACGATAATGCGCGCCTAAATAGATATCATTAAAAGTATATTTTATATCATTAACATCAGATAAGCCTGATATTGTAGTATTAGTCTCTAAATCACTGCCATCATCTAATGTTTGAAAAATATTAGAATCAAATTGTTGATTACTATAAATTGTTCCTACAGTAAAATTGATATCGCTCTTTTTATTTAAAATATTCCAATAATCTACCTTAGCATCTAACTGATTAGTTTTGACCCGTTTTTGTTGATTTACGTCATAAGTAACCTGAGTTCCATCTAACCCCAAATCTTGAGCTGTGTCATCAAAAGGATCTCTATTATCAGGATCTAATTCAGAATTATTGGTAGGATCATTTAGCAAGAGTGCATTATAAAATGGATCTTCATCTTGCAATAGATGTTGTACAGATAATGCAAAAATATTATCCTCGTCCATTGTATAATAATAATTCAGGTTTTGATTTATCTTATAAGGATTAGTTTCTTCATTTTGATCAATAGGACCAACAACATTTGAGAAAGTCCCATTTAACTGTTCGTCTTTAGACACACGCCCCAGAATATCATAATCCAATTGATTATTACCATCCGGTTTATACTTTGCACTAAACTTAACTAACCCAAGATCACTTTTTTGTTGGGTGTTACTAGTTGTGTTTTCATCAGGGATACCAAAAGTTTGATCTGTATAAAATACGTTACTATTTTCTTGCAAATCTATTCTGCTACTAGCAAAAATGGCAAACCCACTAACATCTAAAGTGCTTTTTGGAGAATAACTAAAGTTAGCAGCTCCAAACTTAGTATTAATACTTTTTGCCTGGTTATTTTGAAGTTGTTTAAACCCTAAATCATTACTACCTAAACTAATATTAGTCCCACTTTGCTGACTCGGTTGTTGGAAACCACCTGAGAAATTAAAAATATCACGACGTGATAAAGCCAGCTCTCCAATATTATTTAAATCCCCAATAAAGTTTATACTCTTCGTAGGACTGTAATAAAATAGTTTTGGTTGCAATAAATATAACTCACTATCTTCAGAGTTTCCAGAACCACCTGTAACGGTACCAAACCAAAAGTTTTTCTTCCCTTCCTTTAATTTAATATTTATAGCAATATTATCTTGATTATTAGTCACGCCACTTAATTGACCTACTTCAGAATAATTTTTTAAAACCTGAACTTTATCAATAGCATTTGCAGGTATATTTTTAGTGGCTAATTTAGTATCGCCATCAAAAAACTCTTTACCATCAATCATGACTTTACCAACTTTTTTCCCTTCAATCTCAACCTCTCCATCATCATTAATCTCGACACCAGTCATTTTCTCTAAAACATCACCAAGTTTTCGTTCTGTTCCATTTTTAAAAGAATCCGCGTTGTAAGTAATCGTATCACCACTTATGGTTACTGGCATTTCATAAGTAATCTCTACTTCATCTAAGCTATTATCTATAAACATTGTATAGTCTTTATTTATGTCACTCTCCTTAGTATTAACTATACTAGAAATCTGTTTCATACCTATATAACTAACTTGTATACTGTAGCTCTGATTAACTTCTAAATTAAGCTTATATCGTCCTTTATCGTTAGTTATAGCATAAGCCTCTAACGTTTTAGCTGCCTTGTTTATAGCCACCACGTTTGCTAACTCTAAAGCAACCCCCGTACTATCTTTGACCACACCTTCAAATTTTACTTGTGCAAAAGACGTACTTATTACTAATAAAAGAAGGCCTGTAAATATATGTTTCATCTGTTTTTTTTATTGGTTGGTTGTTTTGTATCCCAAATTAATTACGTCCACCTCGACCACCTCGAGATCTAAACATTTCGCGCATCTCTTTCATTTTTTTCTTAACAATATCCTGATACTCTTCCATAGTAACCTCCTTACCTTTAGTAGGCTGCTTGATATCGTTTTTCTCACTAGGATTCATGACTATTTTAGTACATAAAATAGTTGTTTTACCAGAATTTACTTCTAAAATCAAACCTGGAAGCCCCCAATAGTCTGCAGGACCATTATTAACAGGAATATCCATAGTATACCACGCGGTAACTTCAACTTCTTTAGGCATTTCTATCTCATCAAAAGGGTCTTTTGATTTATCAGAATGTGTACTATCTTTTTTAACTTCTGCGGTTTCCTTTTTATCCTCTTTTCTATCATTACCTCCTCCTCTTCTAAAATTGGTAAAATCGTTAGGATCAGCTTTTTTAGTAGCAGTAGCTTTAAAACAAGTATACTTCCCAATCTGTTTAGACTCACCACTCATTTTCCATTCCAACTTAACCAAACTATCTTTAATCAAAAACTGCTTTCCAAAAAACTCTTGATCCTGAAACAACTTGTTTGATTTTACATCCTTATAGATTATTCCTGAAGCAATACCTCCAAATCTAAAACCACCTCGTCCCCCGCTTGGTGCTTCCAAAGCTTCGTCTTCCTTATATAACGACTCTGTTTTATTAAAATCTAAAACAAATGTTTTTTCGAGACTACTTTTCATACGTGCCATAATCTCTTTTTTACGTTCTGGACTAAGCTCTCGACCTCCAAAATTATCCATATCCATGGTTGTTTTAGACATATAAGTCGCCTGGCCCTGAAAGCTACTTTGCGCAAAAGTTGTAGATGATACAATCATAACTATTAAGATAGTTAGATTATTAATAGTCGTTTTAAGTGTCATTCTGATAAATTTTATAATTAATGAGTTATACTTAACTAAGACAACAAAATGAGTAAATAGTTTAATGTAAATCGAATAATACTTTTCTATAAAAATCGATCGTCACTAAATATGGATTTTTTTAAACCTTTGGTTTAGTTTTTGTACATTGTTACCCCATGAAACCACTACTAATTTTATTATATTTTTTATCTTTTTCGTTATTAGCGCAAGACAGTATTACAACGACTTTGGAACAAAAGGACAGCATAGACGCTGATATATTTATATCCAAAAATAATTTTGAAAACGTATATTTTATCAAAGACAACGTTTTGATAAAAACGTCCGACAAACAATCCTCAAACTATAGTAATATCCAATTAGGTAAAATTGCATCTGTACACACCTTTAATCCTTTAAAAATCAATGTGTTTTATGCTAATTTAAATACTGTAATCATATTAGACAATAGATTAGCTGAAGTCTCTAAACTTGACTTTAACACCATCCAACCTTACAAAAACGTCTCTCATGTCACCACTGGATTTGACAATACTATTTGGCTATTCAATCAGGACTTTCAATACTTAGAACTTTACGACTACAAAACACAAACCTCGCGATACAAGACAATACCTGTAGCCTCTAAAGTATTAGACCTTACCAGTAATTACAACTATTGTTGGTTACTTACAGAAAACAACTTGTACTGTTACAATTATTTTGGAAGTTTAGTCTACAAGATCAAAAATGATGGGTATTCAAAAATAAAGGCGGCTAATGAAGATTTAGTTATTCAGAAAGACGAAGCATTAATTTTTTACAATCATAAAACCAAAACACTGATGCCTATCGCATTACAAAATATGTTAATAAGTCAGTTTTTTGTAACCAACCAAATCCTTTATATTTACAATCGTAAATCACTATTTCAATACAAACTTAAAACAGACTAACTATGCACGTTGCCATAGCAGGAAATATAGGCGCAGGAAAAACGACGCTGACTAAATTATTAGCTAAACATTTTAACTGGGAAGCTCAATTAGAAGACGTTGTAGACAATCCTTACCTAGACGATTTTTATAATCAAATGGAACGTTGGAGTTTTAACCTACAGGTTTACTTTTTAAACAGTCGTTTTAGACAAGTCTCTCAAATTCGCGAAAGTGGAAAAGACATTATTCAAGACAGAACCATTTATGAGGATGCCCATATTTTCGCACCTAATTTACATGCTATGGGCCTGATGACTAATCGTGATTTTGAAAACTACAAATCCCTTTTTGATTTAATGGAAGGTTTTGTTGCTGGTCCTGATTTATTAATTTACTTACGCAGTTCTATCCCAAACTTAGTCTCTCAAATACATAAACGTGGACGTGATTACGAAAACTCTATAAGCATCGATTATTTAAGTAGACTTAACGAGCGTTACGAAGCTTGGATACACGGTTACAAAAAAGGTAATTTATTAGTTATTGATGTCGATAACATGGATTTTGTTGCTAACCCCGAAGATTTAGGAATCATTATAAATAAAATTGACGCGGAGATAAACGGGTTATTTTAAATCTATTTTGACGTTACCTTTATCCTGAATTTAGTTCAGGATAAAGGTCGTGCTGTCCGTTATATCTTTTTTTGCCATATATGGCAGCAAAAAAAGGATGCCACTACCATCACTAACGCGGGATTACTTAATTAGACCATGACTTTTAGCATGGATAATAGCCTCCTTACTAGAGTTTACTAATAACACGGGTGTTGTATTATAATCACCAAGTAAGTTTTTAACCCGTTTTGTTTTCTTTTTATCATTAACACTTCTCAAATAGACCGCTTTAATCCGCTGCGGATAGGCATTAACCAGTTCTAGATAAATATCAGGATCATGCTCTGCACTATCACCAATTAAAATGATAGGTAAACTAGGGTATGTTTTTAAAATATTTTCTATTTCCAATTGTTTATCCGGCTTACACGATGCCGTTTTCTTTCTAAAAATGGTTTTAAAGCCCCTTAATAAAATAGGTCCTTTAGGAAAATTATTAGTTCTTAAAAAAAACTCTAAGTATCTGTATAAATTCCAAGGACTGTGGCTAACATAAAAAATAGGGTTGGCTCTATCACCAGCTGGACCTCTGTGCAACATGTGGTAAAACTCGGCAGCACCTTCCAACGGAATCCTATTCTGCGCATGTTTTAGAAACGTATTATAAAGCACACGCCATTTTAAAACCGATACCACACCAGTATGTAAAATAGTATCATCAATATCACTTATGACCCCAAAATCTGAATTCTGATTCGGAATTAGCAACTCGGCAGCAAATCTATTTTGACTCTGTATTGTACGCTTTAAAGTCGCTTCATTATAAGATACTTCAAAATTTAGCCAACCTTCCGTATTTATTAAATTATCAAGGTCAGAAATGGTTTCATCTATCTTGTAATAACCATCTTTATCGGTTTCTGTATAAAAGACTTTGTTGTTTGGTAATGTAATTTTTAACTTGGTATGTTTGATTTCATCAGTTTCAAAACGTTTCCAAGTATTTAAGATAAGATTAAATAAGCTTTTCTGGTCTAAATCAATAGTTTCATCTTCTAAAGCGCGTCCACGATGATAAAAGTGACTGGACGTACCGTAACTTAAAAACGAAATAATTTGTAAGGGATCTTTCTTAAACCAACTCATTACTCAAATATAGTGTAAAAAAAAACTACTAAATATATTAGGAGCTTATTAATTTGCAATTTCAATAAAGCTTTAACAATTTTAAAAAAATACAGCCGTAATTAATCCATTAACGCATATCTAATAAAATATAAATGCTACATAACGACCGAATCTTTAGGTTAAACCTTTAAACCAGTACCTTGGGATTAAACAAAAAAAACCCTAATACACATTTGTAAAAGGGTTTTAATATTTTTAGGCTTAGTAGTACTTAGATAGTAAAGTTACCATTTTTCTTGTGTTCGCTATTCTCGTAACGCTCCACACATGTATTTAAAATCTCATAGGCTTCTTTTGCATCACCCCATGCTCCGATATCTACTTTTTTCATTTCTAAATCCTTATAAACTTGGAAAAAGTGAGTGATTTCTTTAATTCTATGAGGATTTAAGTCATCAATATCGTTATAGCTATTCCAAATTGGGTCTGTAGTTGGTACACAGATAATTTTTTCGTCTGGTCCTTTTTCGTCAGCCATGTGGAATACACCAATTGGCTTAACTTCCATTACACAACCTGGAAAAGTTGGCTCAGTTCCCATAACTAAAACATCTAATGGATCACCATCTAACGCTAATGTTTCTGGAATAAAACCGTAATCTCCTGGATACATCATTGAAGAAAACAACATACGATCAAAACGGATTTTATTTAATTCAAAATCGTATTCGTATTTATTTCTGCTTCCTTTTGGTATCTCTATTAATACATCAAATGTTAATTTTCCTCCTGGACTCATATTATTTATTTTTAGTTTCCGTCAAGCGGAATTTGATATTACTTTTTACTTTTTCGGGATGCGAAAGTACGAGATTATTTAGGTTCTAGCAAGAGAAACGTACTGATTTTTACGTCATATGACAATATCAACTAAACTTTATCTAAAAAAAACAATTTACTTTGTTAAACTTTAAATATAAATAACCGAAACCTATTCAAACCAAAACAATCCATTATAAATCAAAACCTTATTTATGCTTTAATATCCAAAGTTCTACCTCTTCCAAAGCACGCCAATGTTGATCTCTTTTTGTTTTATCCGAAGATAATTTAACCTTTCTTTTTAAACACTTTTCTAAAACAAATCGTCCTCCTTCGGCAAGTTCCTTTTCTATCGGGTGTACTTTAGACACCTCTGTAATCTCTGCCAAGTTTGAAAACAATAACACCAATTTACCATCTGGTAATAACTGTTGTTTTGCACCTTCAAAAAAATCAGGGAACAACGTTTCATTATAGTAAATAGCTTCGTCTAATCTATTTAAACGACTAGATGTTGGCAACCATGGTGGATTAAACACAATCAATTCGGTTTGTTTTTCTGACGTACCAAAAAGATTAGCATACTCCAACGTTATTTTCCTTGATAGTTTTGTATCCTTCATAGATTCGGTTAATCCAAAAATAGCATTAGGATTAGTATCCGTACCATATACCGTTTGGAACCCATGTTTTATCATCTGAAAAGATAACACACCGCTTCCGATAC
The DNA here is from genome assembly GCF_004843725.1 of Psychroserpens sp. NJDZ02. Classification (NCBI taxonomy): domain Bacteria; kingdom Pseudomonadati; phylum Bacteroidota; class Flavobacteriia; order Flavobacteriales; family Flavobacteriaceae; genus Psychroserpens; species Psychroserpens sp. NJDZ02. Next base: position 800,349 of record NZ_CP039451.1, read on the forward strand.
CAACATCAACTGCTGACTTTTTTGGTCCCTCATAACGTTTTAACCAATTATCAAAAAGTATTAAATGGTCAAAGCGTGTCGGAAAATACGTGCCGTAATACGGATGTATCTTATTACGTAAGACAGGAATAGTAATTCCGTTTTCATACCATTGCCAAGCGCTATTTAATCCTTGTACTTTAACAAATGCTAATAAAAAATTGCTAGTATCTGGATATAATTTTTCTAACCAACCAATAGCTGGTGCTTTTTTAACGGCAAGTTTATGATCAATAACTTCGATCAAAATAAGACTTGACAACTTGTTATATTGTGCTCTGTATTCGCGTTGCTCCTTAAAAGACTTATTAGGTAACTTTTTATGTAAGTATACTTTTAACTCTTTTAATAACGTTAATCCATTACTGTAAAAAGCAGTTATTAATACAGGATGCCCTGCTTCTAAAGTCTTTATTGTTAATTTAACATCCGTTCCTTTGCTAAATAACATTAACTGCTTATCCGAAACAATTATGTCTGGCTTATTAAGATCTAACTCCGTTACGCCATTTACTTCTGCTTTTGATACAGCCATATATATTTTAAATTGAAATACAATGCACACTAATAAAGTACGCAAAGCATAAGATTGAAATCGTTAATTTATTATTTCGGTTTTTAGAAGTAAAAACCAAAACTACCCGTTACACCAAATTTTCTAGCATCCGGATTAGCAATTGGGTCTAAGTAATTCCCTCTAAAGTTTAAGTCTATCCTAAACACCTTAAAAATATTACCAACACCAACACTATACTCATAATAGGCCTCCTTTTTTGGTGCTGTATACACCAAACCAGACGCGTTTATATTTCTATTATCTTCAGAAACATCTCCAATAACACCTCTTGCACCCACTATTGCTCTTAAATTATACTTTTTAAGAAATGGAATACGCGAAAACAAGCGTCCATTAAAATTATGCTCTATATGTAAAGTAGCATATTCATCGGTTACAAACTCGTAAAAATCTAAGTTAGAAAATGTATTATAAATAGAGAAGTAACTCTGGTTACCAGGTACCACACTTAGTAATCCTAAAGGGACTTCTCCAAATGTTTTCCCAGCCTCAATAGTGGTAAACAATCTACCAAATCCGCCTAAAGCCCATGGTTGCGTGTATGAAAATTGCAATCTAGTATAATCAAAATCACTATCTAAAATAGTATTATCTCCAACAGATATTTGTGCAAATAGCCTTGCAAAGTCATCATTTTTTGTACGACGTTCTACCCCGTATCCAGTCATTTCTCGTTTTGGAAAATAGGACATAGAAAACGCCGTTTCGTACTGCTTAACTTCAGATTTTATTGCGGTTTGTGTGGCATCCGTAAAGTAATCCAAACTAAAAGTAGGAGAAGCTGATTCTAAAGTTCTATAACTTATACTTAGACGCGTTAATAAGTTTCTAAAGGGTTCCGCTTCAATAGCCAATGTACTTAAATTTAAGTTAGTTAACTTATCATTTGTTCCTGTACCCACGACAGAACTACTAGCTAAACTTCGACCTAAAACATCCGTACTTGTTGTTAAACTAGCTCCAATTTGCTCCACATCACGACGGTTTCCTCCAGAAATAATTAATCGACTTTTCTTATCGATTAACCATTTACCTGACAAACCATATTTAAATTTATCATCTCTAAAACCATACGCTGTAAATCCTTCAATACGCCATAAATCATTTTGTCCAAAATAAGTACGTCCTCCTGCTCTTACCCTAACACCTTCCACAGCATTATAACCAAAAGTGGAAAAAATTGGTCCGTAATCTAAATTAAGTTGGGGAAACTCTACATAACCAGAAGCTAATATGCTTCCTAAATTATACAGTCGTTTAAACTTTTGTGTGTTTTTTAAAGAATCCAACATGACATACACCCCTTTTTCATCCTTACTTAAGGTTTCCATGCGGTTTTTATCCCAAAAAGTCTCGTCTTGATTATAGAGGTCTTGATCAAAACTATAGACTTTTTCTTTATAAAATTTGGGATCTTTTTTCTCATTAAATTTATAGTTATCGTACAACGTGGTCCGTTTACCATAAATCCCTTGAGATTTTTCTTTTTTATTAAAAGCAAAATCACTCATAAAGTAATCTCGTTTTATTAAGAATACAGAATCATTAAGCACTTCAAATTCTTGCTCGATATAAATCTCTTTTACCCAATTTATGTTTGCACTTTTAGAGGCTTGCATGTTAATTTCCTTTATAGCAAAGGTTGAATCTGCCACCCAAAAATCACCTTTAAAGGTTAATTCGTTTTTACGCCTCGGGTAATAAATAATATTATAACACCATTTATTATCGATAAAACTACTATCCGCTAAGACATAATTATAAGTCTGAATCCCTGTTCTTGAAATTGGACTTGTAAAACTTTTATCAAAAAATTTAAGATAGTTATCATACACATCATAATCGGAGTACAAGTCGTCCACAAAATCAATTATAATTTGATTATTACTAAACCCTGAGTTTTTGTTTCCTTTTAAGACATCTCGTTTAGCATTAATTTCATTATCACCATATACCTGGCTAGAAGACTCATTAATAAACATTGGTAAGTAAGTCTTTCCTGTAACATTAGATGTATCGACTTGCTCAAACACAAACTCCATACCTCTAAACAGTTTACTTTGCATTAAAGAACTGTCTACCGTGTTAAGATCAAACTCTACTTTTTCGTACTTATCATATTGATATTGCTTATATTTTTTTAGACCATTAAGACGTTTATTGGCCCAAATTTTTCTAAGAATATCAATTGCTGGGTTATTTTTTTTAGATTGTTTACCTGAAATAATAACGACTTCATCTAGTGCCGCCACTTCTTCTTTTAAAACAAGCTTTAAATCGTAATTTACTTTTTTATCAAGTTTAATTTCTTGTGTTTGAAAACTAACAAACGACACTACAAGTGTGTCCCAAGCATTATCATCTTCTAGATAAAAACGACCTTCCTCATTGGTTATTACTCCTACAGAAGAGTTTTTAAAAACAACGTTCGCAAAAGATATCGGTTGGTTATACTCGTCATAAACAACACCACTAACCTTAGTTTGTGCTATTGCAAAAAGACTTCCGAAGACAAAAAAGAGACCAAAAAGTTTACTGTTCATATTTAGGCATTTAATACAAAAAGCTCCATCAACAATCGTGCTAATGAAGCTTTTAATAAATAGAAAATACTATTTCTTTATTTATACATTACTTTTTTAACAGCAGTAATAACATCGGTATGGTCTGGTAACCATTCTGCTAATAATACTGGAGAGTAAGGTGCAGGTGTATCTGCAGTGTTTATTTTTATAATTGGTGCATCTAAATAATCAAATGCTTCGCTTTGTACTAAATACGTGATTTCAGTCGCAACGTTACCAAACGGCCACGCTTCTTCTAAAATGATTAAACGATTTGTTTTCTTTACAGACTTAACAATAGCTTCTCTATCCATTGGACGCACAGTACGTAAATCGATAATCTCGCAAGAGATACCATCTTTAGCTAACTGGTCTGCCGCGATATAAGCTTCCTTAATTATCTTACCAAAAGAGACGATGGTTACATCTGTACCTTCTCTTTTAATCTCAGCAACTCCTAATGGAATTGTATATTCTCCTTCTGGCACTTCTCCTTTATCACCATACATCTGCTCACTCTCCATAAAAATCACAGGATCATTATCACGTATAGCCGATTTTAATAGCCCTTTAGCATCATATACATTTGAAGGTATAACCACCTTTAAACCAGGAGTATTAGCGAACCAGTTTTCAAAAGCTTGAGAGTGCGTTGCACCTAATTGTCCAGCAGATCCTGTAGGACCTCTAAAAACTATTGGACAATTAAATTGTCCACCAGACATTTGTCTGATTTTAGCTGCGTTATTTATAATTTGATCAATACCAACTAACGAAAAGTTAAACGTCATGTATTCTACAATTGGTCTATTACCAGTCATAGTCGATCCGATAGCTATACCTGCAAAACCAAGTTCTGCAATTGGTGTATCAATAACACGCTTTGCTCCAAACTCATCTAACATCCCTTTTGATGCTTTGTAGGCACCATTATATTCTGCTACTTCTTCACCCATTAAAAAAATGCTTTCATCTCTGCGCATCTCTTCGCTCATGGCTTCACATATAGCTTCTCTAAATTGAATTGTCTTCATCTAAATAATAATTTGAAAAGCAAAAATAACAATAAATCAAAAACTTTAGACTAAAGAATTATTTAAAATTTACTATGCACGCATAGTATTTTTTCAAAATAAATAATTATCTTCGTAACCGTAAGATTTAAGCGCTGTTTTAAAACCTTAATTTTATCAAAATTTAAATAAAAGTTAGATCAACTATAACGTTATAGTTATCAAAATCTAACGTTATAGAACTCATAAAAACAAAATAATATGAAAATTTTAGTGTGTATTAGTCATGTCCCAGATACGACATCAAAAATTAATTTCACCGATGGAGATTCAAAATTTGACACAACTGGAGTACAATTTGTAATTAACCCAAATGACGAATTTGGTTTAACACGTGCTATGTGGTTTAAAGAAAAGCAAGGCGCTTCTGTAGATGTTATAAATGTTGGAGGTCCTGAAACAGAACCGACTTTACGTAAAGCATTAGCCATTGGTGCAGATACTGCCATTAGAGTTAATACGGAAGCTAAAGATGGTTACCAAGTTGCTAAAGAGATTGCTAATGTAGTAAAAGACGGTGGTTATGACTTGGTTATTGCAGGGCGTGAATCTATCGATTACAATGGAGGAATGGTACCTGGTATGATTGCAGAAATGGTTGACGCTAATTTTGTTACCAATTGTATTAGCTTAGAAGTAGATGGTACTGCTGCTAAAGCTATGAGAGAAATTGATGGTGGTAAAGAAACTGTTGCAACGTCATTACCTTTAGTTATTGGAGGGCAAAAAGGATTAGTTGAAGAAAGTGATTTACGTATCCCAAACATGAGAGGAATTATGATGGCACGTAAAAAACCTTTAACGGTTGTTGAGCCGGTTGGTGCTTCTGTTGAAACATCTTCAGTAAAATTTGAAAAGCCAGCGCCTAAAGGTGCAGTAACTTTAGTTGCTCCAGATAACTTAGACGAGTTAGTTCAATTACTTCATAACGAAGCTAAAGTGATTTAGTTATAAACTATGACTCTCAAACTTGTTTTGGGATCTTTTATAGTTTACAAAATCATTAATAACAACCTAGCGTTAGTTCAGGTTAAAAAAACAAAAAAATATGTCAGTTTTAGTATATACAGAATCAGAAAATGGAGCCTTCAAAAAAACAGCTTTTGAAGTTGCCTCTTACGCAAAAGCAGTTGCCGACCAAATGGGAACAACTGTAACAGCTGTAACAGTAAACGCAAATGATGTTTCAGAATTAGGACAATACGGCGTCGATAAAGTCTTAAAAGTATCTGATGCGTCTTTAACTAATTTTAATGCCAAATCTTATGCTGCAGCAATTGCACAAGCAGTAAAAAATGAAGGCGCTAAAGTTGTAATCGTTAGTCAAAGTGCAGATAGCAAATATTTAGCACCAATCTTATCAGTTGCTTTAGAAGCTGGTTACGCCTCTAATGTTATGGAAGTCCCTACTTCTACTGCTCCTTTTACAGTAAAACGTACAGCGTTTACAAACAAAGCATTCAACTTAACCACTATTGATACAGATGTAAAACTTGTTGGAGTCTCTAACAATTCTTTTGGCTTAGTAGAAAAAACAGGAAGTGCGACAGCAGAAGATTTTGCACCAAGCTTACCTGCTACCGGAGTTACTGTAGAATCTGTTGATAAAGCATCGGACAAAGTTACAATTGCTGACGCAGAAATAGTAGTATCTGCAGGACGTGGAATGAAAGGACCAGAAAACTGGGGAATGATTGAAGAGTTAGCAGATGTTTTAGGAGCAGCAACAGCATGTTCTAAACCAGTATCTGATTTAGGATGGAGACCTCATAGCGAACACGTGGGACAAACAGGAAAACCTGTAGCCTCTAACTTATATATTGCTATCGGAATCTCTGGAGCGATACAACATTTAGCAGGTATTAACGCCTCTAAAGTAAAAGTAGTTATTAACACAGATCCAGAAGCGCCTTTCTTTAAAGCAGCAGATTATGGAGTTGTTGGAGATGCTTTTGAAGTTGTTCCGCAATTAATTGAGAAATTAAAAGCGTTTAAAGCAGCAAACGCATAAGTTTTTATAAATATAAGTTCTTATTAACACAGGACTGTTTAAATTATGTACAAAAAACTACTTAAGGTAGTTTGGTAAAGTCCTAATTTAAACGGTTCTTTGTTTTTTATACACTATGAGTTTAGTCCGATTAAATATTAAAGGTATTTCTTACAGCCAAACACAAAATGGTGCGTATGCACTAATTTTAAACGAAGTTGATGGCGACCGCAAACTACCAATAGTCATTGGTGCATTTGAGGCGCAGTCCATTGCCATCGCATTAGAAAAAGAAATTAGACCGCCAAGACCACTTACACACGATTTATTTAAAAACTTTGCAGATCGTTTTGATATTATCGTCAAACAAGTGATCATTCATAAATTAGTAGATGGTGTATTTTACTCGTCTTTAATTTGCGAACGCGATAAGATTGAAGAAATCATTGATGCCAGAACTAGTGACGCTATCGCTTTAGCCTTACGTTTTAAAGCTCCAATTTTTACTTACAAAAACATATTGGACAAAGCAGGAATATTCCTTAAAGTTGATCCGACCCAAGAACAAGATCCAGATAATATTTTAATTGACGACTTACTACAAGATGAGTTTGAGTTAGAAATAACGGACGACAGCTATAGCGCGAAAACTATAGAAGAACTACACAACCTATTAGACGACGCTGTTGCTAATGAAGATTATGAAAAAGCAGCAAAGATCAGAGACGAAATCTCTAAACGTTAATCCCTTTACAATGAAATATTTTTTTATAGCAGTTATTGCCTTTTTTTTTGGTTTACATCCTATTATCGCTCAAGAACCAGTAAAAGAAATAATAGCTTTAGACTCGTTGACAATAAGTACAGAATCAATTATAACAACAGAGCAGCTTCAAATAGAAAAAAAAGATCATAAACTACAAGCTTGGCAATTATCTAGTCATGTTATTTATGAAAACTTAAATAAATTTCCAGACAAAGTACAATCAAATATTACTTTCACAAAAGGTAAAGAATTTATCGAATTTTTTGATAGCGGTGCCTATGTTTCAATACTTAATAATAGTTTTAATAAAGGCTATTATTTACAAAACAACAAACTCTTAGTTTTTAAGCAAAAAGTACCAACCACAGTTGACGTATACTATACTATTTTAGAGATTTCCGAAAATATTTTAAAATTAAAAAAAGGAGATAACGAAGTCTTAACATTTGTCTCTAAAGACCATCCTGATTTTTTACAACAAGTAACCAGTCAAGATAAAATAATAAAAAGTACAGGCTATACATTTACTAGTATCTGGAAAGGTTTGCTAGGAATGTTTTCTTTAATCGCTGTAGCCTTTTTATTTAGTAGTAATCGTAAAGGTATTAACTGGAGGGTTGTAGGTATTGGATTAACGTTTCAATTATTAATAGCCGTTTGTGTTTTAAAAATCAGCTTTGTAAAAGATATTTTTGAAGGTATTGGAAAAGTATTCATTAATATCTTAGACTTTACAAGAGCTGGTAGCGAGTTTTTATTTGGAGGTGTTATTGATATCAATTCTTACGGATTTATTTTCGCCTTTCAAGTTCTTCCTACGATACTATTTTTCTCTGCTTTAACCTCTCTATTATTTTATTTAGGTGTTATTCAAAAAGTCGTTAAAGCAATGGCTTGGTTATTATCCAAAGCCTTGAAAATTTCTGGAGCAGAAAGTTTAAGTGTTGCCGGAAACATCTTTTTAGGCCAGACAGAAGCGCCTCTTTTGATAAAAGCTTATTTAGAAAAAATGAATAAGTCAGAAATGCTTTTAGTCATGATTGGAGGTATGGCCACTGTTGCTGGTGCTGTACTTGCCGCTTACATCGGTTTTTTAGGTGGTGATGATGAAGCTTTAAGATTGTTTTATGCAAAGCATCTATTAGCAGCGTCTGTTATGGCAGCTCCTGGTGCTATTGTGATTTCAAAAATATTATTTCCACAAACAGAAGATGTTAATACTGATGTTTCAGTATCACAAGATAAAATTGGATCTAATATATTAGATGCTATAGCCAACGGAACCACTGAAGGTTTAAAGCTAGCCGTAAATGTCGGAGCTATGTTATTAGTATTTGTTGCTTTTATAGCTATGTTTAATGGAATTCTAGGCTGGATTGGAGATGTCACCTCTCTAAACGCATGGATTGCAGCCAATACAGCTTACAGTGCCTTATCTTTAGAATTAATCTTGGGTTACATCTTTGCACCTTTAATGTGGTTAATTGGTGTTGCTTATGAAGATATGGCATTAATGGGGCAATTGTTAGGTATTAAACTAGCTGCCAGTGAGTTTATTGGATACATCCAATTAGCAGATTTAAAAAATGCCGCAAATTCTACACATTTAATGTACGAAAAATCAATAATCATGGCTACTTATATGCTATGTGGTTTTGCCAACTTTGCGTCTATAGGTATTCAAATTGGAGGTATTGGATCACTAGCTCCTGGACAACGTAAAACACTTTCTAAATTTGGAATGAAAGCTTTACTTGGAGGGACTATCGCCTCGTTAATATCTGCTACTATTGCAGGTATGATTATTGGATAATCAAAACCAGAATTACAACAAATTAGAACTACTTAAAAGCTCATATTATTAGATTAATATGAGCTTTTAAATTTTTAACTAAAAACCTACTTTATAGGATATCATGAATAATCCTGAACTAAATAGGTTTTTTTTTTATTAATTTTGCTGAAATATTTTGCACTACAAGGCGCATAGCAAAAAATCCTTAAAAAGAACAGTCTATCATATTACAAATACACTATGAAACAATATCACGATCTAGTCAAACACATATTAGAACACGGAAACGAGAAAGGAGATCGCACAGGAACGGGAACAAAAAGTGTTTTTGGTTACCAAATGCGTTTTGATTTAAGTAAAGGATTTCCAATGGTTACGACCAAAAAATTACATCTAAAATCCATTATTCACGAATTACTCTGGTTTTTAAAAGGAGACACCAATATTAACTACCTTACTGAAAACGGCGTTAAAATATGGAATTCTTGGGCTGACGACAACGGAGATTTAGGTCCTGTCTACGGACACCAATGGAGAAACTGGAATAGTGACGAGATTGATCAAATTAAAGACGTTATTAATACTTTAAAAAACAATCCAGACAGCAGACGTATGTTAGTCTCGGCTTGGAACCCGTCTGTTTTACCAGATAACTCTAAAAGTTTTTCTGAAAATGTAGCTGATGGTAAAGCGGCTTTACCACCGTGTCATGCCTTTTTTCAATTTTACGTAGCAGACGGTAAATTATCCTGTCAACTATACCAACGTAGTGCTGATACTTTTTTAGGAGTACCGTTTAATATTGCTTCTTATGCTTTATTTACCATGATGATGGCACAAGTTTGTGGTTATGAAGCTGGTGATTTTATTCATACGTTTGGAGATGCTCATATTTATAGTAATCATTTTGAACAATTAGAATTACAATTATCTAGAGAGCTGAGACCATTGCCAACCATGACAATTAATCCTGAAATAACAGATATTTTAGATTTTAAATTTGAAGATTTCACTTTAGAAGATTATAATCCTCATCCACATATTAAAGGTGCTGTTGCTGTATAAAGTAGTTTAATAAGTACATTTAACATCAGACCTAATAACCGTCTTAAAACATTAACCGATGAACAAAATAATCCTATTATATTTTATACTGTTAACCCCAATAGCATTTGCTCAAGACATTGAAGACGTCGATGATAAATTGCCAACTAACGAAGAAAACGTAGATATTCCATTTGCGGTAGTAGAAACCCCTCCTATATATGACGGTTGTCAAGACCTGAGTGGTAACAATGCCAAGAACCATTGTTTTTCAAAATTGATAGCCAAACATGTGTCTAAAAATTTTAACACAAGCATTAGTGACTCCCTAGAGTTGCCATCAGGACGTATTAAAATAAACACGATGTTTAAGGTTAATCAAAAAGGTGAAATTGTAGATGTAAAAGCCAGAGCCCCTCATTCTAAACTGGAAGACGAAGCGATCCGCGTTATACAATTAATTCCAAAAATGTACGCCCCAGCAATGCATAGAGGCAGACCCGCAGCCACCAACTATAGTTTCCCTATCGTTTTTAGTAATGTTGGAACAACGACTCCAACAGATACTATAACCAATAAAAAGCCAGTCCTCAAGAAAGAAAAATAATAAACTAAAACAGGCACTTAATTTAGTGCCTGTTTTAGTTTAACCTTAGATTACATCAAGTTTTAATTATAGATATCCAAATTAATAATATCCCCAAAGTACAACAACCTTAACATTGCCTCCGTAACACTTATCTAATTATTACGGTCGAGTTGGATGAAGGTACTGGTTCACTAGAATCTCTTCCTGTAATCGTTACTGTTAAATAAATACCACTCGCAGTATGATCTGTTATCATATAATCAGCTGTGGCATTACCACTTGAATCTAACTGAACTCTTCCAGTTCTCCACTCATGAATCGGATCTAAAAATTGTACTGTAACAGGATACATAAAGTCAATCGACTGAAAAACTGCCGTTCCCGAAGTAGTTACAATTTGAAAATTAAGATATAATACTTCATCAGGTTCTCCACATGAAAAATCTAAAGTACCATTAAATCCACCTCCGTTACTAGCCGGAGGAGAACTATTAATGGTTAGCTCCGTACATCCACCTGGAGTCGTGTCTGGACATTCAGTTTCTGAGGCAAGAACACCAGGACTAGTAGTATCTATTCTATAATGATAATTATACAATAACCCATCCGCTGTTCGGATTCTTTTAAAGCCAGTACCATCATATATTTGGGTTAATCCTGCATTACTATATAATGTAACTCCATTAGTTATTAATGTGTTTTCTGGGACATAAACAGTCTCCCAGACAGCCCCTACTAAATCAGTAGTACATTTCCCTCCTGTAACCTCTAGTGCTACACTATTACTCGATTCCTCTTTAACTACAACAATATAATCACTAGCTGTTCCTCCATTTTCATCCGTTACGGTAACGGTGACAATAAATATTGTTCCGGTAGCTACACCTGTAGCATCAACATTAACATCTTGCAGGTTATCTGCTTCAAAAATGACATTAACATCATCTGAAGTCCATGAATACTGTAAATTAGCCACATCTCCATCTGGGTCATCCACTACTGTAGTAAACGCACTAGATACTTCATTAAATGGAATATAGTAATATTGTCCTTCCACAATGGTAACTGTTGGTAGTACATTTTCTTCTAAAATAACCAGTATAGTATCACTTGCTGTACCACCATTGCCATCAGTAACTGTAACAGTAACTACAAAAGAATCTCCTGCTGACAAACTACTAACATCGAAATTGGCTTCTGTTTCTCCTGGGTTACTAACCACGACAGCTGTACTATTTGTAGTCCAAGCATAAGTTAGCACATCTCCATCAACATCGTTACCAACAGCACTAATTGCAAAATTGGTTACTCCAGAATTAACCAAGTAAGTATCATCAACAATACTTACTGTAGGGGGATTATTTGATACCTCGTCTAAAGTAACTATAATAAAATCAGTCGCTGTTCCGCCATTACCATCACTAACGGTAACCGTTAAAATAAATGTTGTCCCTGCAGCTACGCCTGCTGTATTGATACTAACATCCTCAGATGTCGTCGAACCTAATAGGACGCTTGCATTATCTACGGTCCATAAGTATGTTACAGTATCTCCGTCTGCATCTGCTGCTGTAGCATGAAAAGCAGTATCTGTTGTTTCCTCTGCGATATTAAAATAGTCCCCTTGGTCTATCACAACCGTAGGATCTGTATTTGATGGGTCTCCTGTTTCATCTAAAGTAATAACTATATAATCGTTACTAGTACCACCATTACCATCAGAAACTGTAACTGTTAATACAAATGTTGTCCCTCCTGCGACACCTGTTGTATTGATACTGACCTCTTCAGAAGTTATCGTACCTAATATCACATCCGCATTATCTACAGTCCATAAATAGGTTACACTATCCCCATCAGCATCTGTTGCTGTGGCACTAAAAATAGAGTCTATTGTATCTTCTGCGATATCAAAATAAGCACCTTGGTCTATCACAACCGTTGGGTCTGTGTTAGATGCATTTGATTCCTGAACTATAAAGCTTAATTGAGAGGTTAAGGCAGGCACAGGATTTCCGTTAGAATCTACAACTGAAACCAATAAGACAACGTTACCAACACTTGTTCCTAAAAATTGAAATGACGTATTACCTGCAGTAACTGTTTGAGCTACGCCAAGCGGTACTAGAGCATTGTTTAAGTACACTTCTCCAGATCCTGTACCAGATACTAAAGTAAAGGTTACATTATAAGTAATTGAAGGATCAGGCGTGTCTTGTGTTATAATTGTAGCAAAGTTTTTTTGTGTATTCAAAACCAATGAACCATCCCCCGCTGTAGATAGCGTAAAATCAACTTCACCCACGTTATAAGTGACTATATCTTCCTTAATTTGTCCATTAGAATCGGTTCCTTCAAATTTTATAATGGTTACTCCTATTTGTTGTAAAGTTAAATTATAGAGATGTTGTCCATCCGCTATAGCGTATGATTCTCCTTGCTCTATTGCAGTCGTTGAGCTTCCTGTATCGTCCGTTAATTTTACAATACCTGAACCTTGTACAAACGTAATTTGAGAAACATAGGCCACTGATTGATCCACACCTGTATTATTTAAAACTAAGCTTAGAGGTGTTTCCTGATTTAGTCCAACCTCTGTAACTTCAGGGTCAGCATTCCATTCAAAAGTATTATGAATCACATTATAGGGTAACAAGATCTCTTCGCTTGCTCCAGTATAGTCCGTAACAGTAAATGCGATTACTGCTAAACCTATCTCTGTTCCAACAAATTCTAATTCTAAAGCTAAATCTTCACAAACGTGCTGCGTATTTTGAGATAATTGATTTTGATTAGCATATCTCAAATATCCATCCCCTTCTGTAACAGCATAACTAAACTCATAGACATCCCCAGTAACCATATTACTAGGAATGATACGTATAGAGGTCGGTTCTTTATAATTAATAGTAGCAATACTATTATGGGTTTCTGTAATACTAAAAAAATCAGATAAAAATTCGGCTTCTTTAGTACAAGCAAAAAATGTCATCACTAATGTTGAGACTGCTAAAACTATGTAATGTACTTTCTTCATAATATAAGTTTATTCCTGTAATTAGTATTTTAATCAATAAAGTATCTCAAACCAGCACCGAAAAAAGGTATCAATTCTCCTAAATCACTATTTATATGATAATTTTCATTAGCCTTTAGTACAAAGCTTAATTCATTAGACAAATACAATTCCATTTCTGCGCTTAAATAGCCACCGTAAATAATTTTAGACCGATCCTTTAAGGTAATTCCACTTGGCAATTGGTTTTCTCCATTATTAACAATTTCAGAACCAACTAATACGCCACCACCTAAACTAAATTTGAAAGAACTTATTCGTGAAGCGAAAACATCCTGAAAAAAGCCTGCATTAAAAGCAAAAACGTTAAACGGAACTTCAATATTTCCATTTTTAACTACGCCTTTAGAATAATAAATACCACCTTGAATAAATTGCTCTCGATCGACAAAATAATTCAAATTTATAGAGGTAGGTATGTAAATTCATACCTTAGAAGTCAACTAATACAGTGTTATTATGAATATATTTAAAGGACAAAACCTTCTAGAGTTTGCCGATCGGTTTAAAACAGACCTAGATTGTAAGAAATACTTAGCAGATATTAAATGGACAGATGGTTTTATATGTACTAAATGTAACCATAAAAAAGCTCAGATAAGAAAGGATTTTTCTCGCACTTGTAATATTTGTTCGCATCAAGAATCAGCAACTTCAAACACACTATTTCACAAAGTAAAATTTGGTATTAGAAAGGCGTTTTTTATTGTTTTTGAAATGAGCACCAGTACCAAAAGTCTTTCGGCAAGCTATGTTGCCGTTCGCTTTAGTGTCACTGAAAAGACCGCTCGTTTATTTATGCTTAAAATCAGAGAAGCTATGCAAAGTAGTGGAAATAGTCCCATGACTGGTATTGTGCACGTTGATGAATTTGTGCTTGGCGGACAAGAAAAAGATAAAGTTGGTAGAAGTTATAATGCGAAGAAAAAAAAGGCTATCACAGCTATTGAGTTAACTGATGATGGGAAAGTAAAAAGAATGTACGCCATGAAAATTGAAGATTTTTCAGCACGTTCGCTTCAATATATTTTTGTAAATCATATTAGCCGAGAAGCTAAAGTGATAACCGATAAATGGAGAGGTTACAGACCTATTGCAAAAGCTTATAATATTACACAAATTGAAAGTAATGGAGGAATGAATTTTAAAGCGCTTCACACCATGATACATCAAATAAAATCATGGATAAGAACAACATATTCTTGGGTAAGTCATTCTAATATTAATAGATACTTTAATGAATTTTGTTTTAGAATTAATCGCTCTCAAAGCAAAGCTACAATATTCAATAACTTAATAACCAAAATGGTCGAAAAAGAAAAAGTTAGTCATAAACAAATTATATGTAACTAACTACTGACCTCTACAAATTTAAATTAAACCCGATTCCATCTTGAGAATAACCTCCAATAAAATCTATAGTTTTATTATCACGTTGAGCATGTAAATCGGTATTGGCAGTACTTAAATAGAAAACAGCAGGTAAGAGTAATTTAATTAAAAGCTTGGTTGATCGCATTTAAAAATATGTTTTTTATATTTATATTATGTCACTATATATTAGTTGATTTGATGTCATACGCTTTAATTTGAGACACTATTTTGACCTACTATTAGCGGAGTAGATCAAAAAAATCACAAAAAAAAAGCATCACATGCTTAAAAGCAAAATCAACTTAAGCCGTAAATATATCATTTTAAAGAAAAAACAAAACACATATATGTTTAATTATTCTATTTAGCGGATGAAATGCAAAAAAAACCTATTATTAATTATAATTGTAAAATACAGATTGGTTAAAAACAAAAAAACTTCCGCAAGAAAGTTTTTTATATGCCTAACATTAAGTCTTTAAAAAGACTCACAACTTTAGGACACTATTATCCGCAGCAGCATAAGCATTCCAAGTATAGTCATCTGCTTCTACCTCATTTTGCCATTCTCCATCAACAACATATTTAAACTCATAAGCCTGACCTGCTTTTAGATTTACAGTCCCTTTAAATGTTCCGTTTTTCAACTTTTTCAATGGTTCGACTTCGGTATTCCATTCATTCCAATTACCTGCAACAGTCACTTGCTTTGCTTCTGCTGCCGGAACAGTAAAAGTAACTTTACAAAGGGGTTTGCTTTTCAAAAATTGTTTCTTAATAGCCATAATATTATTGTTTAGTTATATAAAATTAGTCAAGATTTTTTCACTCTTCAAATTAAAAAATAATTAATTTTAAACTTTTATCAGATTATCAAATTTAAGAACTAAATATTTGGTTATTAACAATTTAACGCTTTTAAATTGTTAATAATAATTACAATAACCAGACCCTAAAATATTATAAATCAGATAGTAGTGCTTTTACGTTAAATTTTAAATAGAAATCTTATAAAAACATTAACTTTACATTATAAACACAACTTATGTTTGGATTAAAGAAAAAAAAGACCCCTCAAATAGATAAAGAACAATTAGAGTTAATTAAAAATGCACAACGTAGAATAAAACAAAAAAAACGATTGTATACCCATTTTGTAATATTCTTAATTGGCGCTGCATTGTTAATAGTAATTAGTACAGTTTTATACACAGGTAAAGAGATTAAATTTTTCGGAATTGATTGGTTTGTCTTAGCTATAATGGCATGGTTATTTTTTCTATTATACCACTTCTTTAGTGTATTTGTTACTTCTAAATTCATGGGTAAGGATTGGGAAGACAAACAATTAGCAAAACTAGTCAATAAACAAAACGTAAGAATTGAAAAACTTAAGTTTCAATTAGAAAAGGAAGATCTGCATATTGCCGAAAGTAAAGTGTTTAAAAACACTAACAGTAAAATAGTTAACAATCTAACTATGATTGTTGCTGCTGGAGAAAGCAACGAAATTGGAAAAAACAACGATCTGATTTGGCACTTACGTGATGACTTAAAGCGTTTTAAAACACTAACGTCTGGTCACCATATCATCATGGGACGAAAAACTTTTGAAAGCTTCCCAAAACCATTACCTAATCGTACACATATTGTTATTACTAGACAAGAAAATTACACCGCTCCAGAGGGTGTTATTGTTGTAAGTAATTTAGAAGATGCCATTGCTATAAGCAAAAAAGATACGCAACCCTTTATTGTTGGTGGTGGAGAAATATACAAACTCGCCATGTCCTATGCGTCTAAAATAGAGATAACACGCGTACACGCTAATTTTGACGCAGATACCTTTTTCCCTGAAATAGACCTATCTGTTTGGAAAGAAACGGCTAATACGTTTCATAAAAAAGATGAAAATCATGACTTTGAGTTTTCTTTTTTAACTTACGAAAGAACATAAATTTATCAGAACTACCCCATAGTAAACCCCTAACTACAATTTTAATTTAAGTTTAACACCTAAAACATACCTGATAGTATCTTTTAGGTCTACATTTGTAAGATGTTACAAAATCAAAAATCAGAACTTACTAAGCAAGTCATTTTAAATGAATCGTTTAAACTGTTTTATGAAAATGGTTTTAAGACAACAAGTGTTGACACCATAATGAAAGCGACTAAACTTACTAAAGGCGCTTTTTATCATCATTATAAAAACAAAAAAGAACTCGGCCTTTCAGTAATAAGCCTAAAAGTTCAAAAAAGAGTGCATGACGGAATGATTGCTCCTCTATACAAACCAGGAAACGCAATCCATATTTTAGAATCCACCTTTTTAGATCGCCTAAAATCATTCCCATTATACGACAAACAACATGGATGTCCCATGAACAATTTTATTAATGAAGTTGGTGATCTTGAAGCAGCATACCAAATAGCATTACGACATATAATAGAAGATTGGAAAGTGGCACTGATCCATTTAATAGATAGAGGCCAAAAAGAAAACACGATCAGCAAAAAAGTATCCAGTAAAGCTGTTGCGACCTACTTAATAAGTGCCTTTGAAGGGATTAGAGGCATCAGAAAGCTTTATGATAATGACGATATTCTTGACGACTACATTTTAGGCCTATCTTTATACTTCCAACAAATAAAAGCATAATTTTTTTTAACCTAAAACATACCGACTAGTATGTTTTAAAATATATACCTATGAAAAAAGAGACAAACAAAAGAAGAGATTTCATCAAAAAAGCCGCATTAGCTAGTTTAGTGGCGCCACATTTAGCCTTTTCTAGCGCAACAGAAAACACAACAGAAGCACCCAAAATTTCGATACGTCCAAAAGTATTATTCTTTGATGTTAATGAAACCTTATTAGATCTGACAGCAATGAAGGATAGTGTTGGAAAAGTCCTAGGAGGTCGATCTGATTTATTACCATTATGGTTTACAACAATGTTACAATACTCTCTAGTAAACACCGTAGCCAATCAATACCATGACTTTGGTATTATCGGAGCTGCAGCCTTACAAATGGTAGCTTCTAACAATGGCATTACACTTACAGAAGAAGAAGCAAAAAACTCTATTTTGGGTCCCATTAGATCATTACCTGCACATCCAGAAGTGAAAGCCTCTCTTCAAAAATTAAAAGATGCCGGTTACAAATTAGTATCATTTACCAACTCGTCTAATAAAGGTGTCGAAACACAATTTAAAAACTCAGGCTTATTAGATTACTTTGATGAGCGCTTAAGTGTAGAAGATATTGGAAAATTTAAACCACATACTGACACTTATATATGGGCTGCAAGAAAAATGAAAATAAAACCTGAAGAATGCTTGCTAATAGCCGCACATGGTTGGGACATAGCTGGTGCACTTTGGGCTAATTGGCGTGGCGCGTTTATCAGTAGACCTGGTGCACAATTATATCCTTTAGCTGATAAACCAGAAATAATAGCCTCTGATTTAGCACTAATTACAGATAAATTAATAGCTTTAGGTCATTAAACTAATGAAAAACCAAATCATAAATATAGTTATTATCCTAGTTATGGTCTTTTTTGCTATTCCTAAATTATTAGCAAAACCCCAAAGTATCGCAGGCTTCAAACAGTTTGAAAATGCCATCCATTTGAATGCAGATATTTTTAGAATTTTTACAGGGATTTCCGAGCTAGCTCTAGCCCTATTGTTATTGCTTTTTGCAATAAAAGGTCATCAAACTATTGGAAAAATAGCCTTTGCTTTTTTGCTAACAACCATGATCTCTGCACTACTATTAGAGTTTTTTGCAAGACCTGAACCCAAAATAGTACTGGTGATTATAGCTATCGTTTTAACTTTAGTATCACTATACAGATTAAACCAATTAATTAATCCAAAAACAAAACAACATGACACTAGACCATAAAGTAATACTAGTAACAGGATCCTCTAGAGGAATTGGTAAAGAAATAGCATTACTTCTAGCCAAAAATGGAGCAAAAATAATTGTAAACCATTCCAATAGCGCTGAAGAAGCAGAATCAACTGTGGACAGCATTATAAAAGCAGGTGGTGCAGCAATTGCCATAAAAGCAGATGTAAGTCAAAAAGAAGATGTCACGCAACTATTTGATAAAGCGATTGCCCATTTTGGAAAAATTGATGTTCTAATAAACAATGCTGGAGTCATGATTTCCAAAAAAATTAAAGACAATACGCAAGACGACTTTACCAAGCAGTTTGACATTAACGTCAGAGGTGTTTTTAACACGTTACAAGAAGCGGAAAGCAAACTAGCTAACAATGGTAATATAATAAACGTATCCTCGAGTACTGTTAAATTAATGTTTCCAACCTATGCGCTTTATTCTGCGTCAAAAGCTGCTGTAGAACAAATGACAAGAGTCTTTTCCAAAGAGATAGGTAGAGGCGTATCAGTTAATGCTATTGCTCCGGGAGCTACTGAAACTGAATTATTTTTAAAAGGAAAATCTCAAGAGTTTATCGACAAACTAAGTGGCATGAATGCTTTTAATAGACTTGCCAAACCAATAGATATTGCAAAAGTGGTATTATTTTTAGCAAGCGACGATTCTAAATGGATTTCTGGTCAAGTGATTGGCGCCAATGGTGCGCTCGTATAACAACTTATTAATTTAAACAAAAAAAAGCAAAATCCTAAAATAGGATTTTGCTTTTTTTTTTAATATTTTGATATAACATTAAAAATCTTCTAACTATAACATTTTAAGCGTATTCAATTCTTGCTCTGTTAAAATTTTCCAATTTCCTCTTGGAATATCCTTTTTAGTTAAGTGTGCAATTTGTACACAATCAATTCTTACTAACTCATATTTTAAGTGTTCAAAAATAGTATGTAAAATGGTATTACCCGTGTTTTTGATTTTTACTCCAATTTCGTTTTTAATATTATTAACGTAATCTATCTCTTCCACTCTAACGGACTTCCCCTCTACTTTAAAACCTTCTCTTATCTTTTTCATGTCTTCCATTTTTAAGTTTTTATCCAACTCTAAATGAAATAAACGCTCTATTCCTTTATTCGAATTTGTAAAACGTTCAACAATTTTCTCGTCATTAGTAAATAATAATAAACCTGTAGAGTTACGACCTAAACGTCCAATAGGTTTTATTCTAGAACTCGTTGCATTTCCAACCAAGTCCATAACCGTTTTTCCTTTTTGCTCACTTGTTGTTGTAGCAAACCCTTTAGGCTTGTTTAATAACACATAAGCCTTTTTTTCTGGATTTATTCTTGCACCATCATAACGTACTTCGTCTTCCAACTTGACTTTATACCCCATTTCCACAACAATTTTACCGTTTACAGCGACTAAGCCCATAGCAATATGTTGATCTGCCTCTCTACGAGAACACATCCCAGAATTAGCGACGTACTTATTTAAACGTATTTCGCCTGGATTAGATGTTTTTTTCTGACTAGGTTTTTTATCAAAAGCAGGCTTAGCAGATACTACAGCATCATCTTTCACTCTTTTTTTAGGTCTAAAAGGTGCTTTTGGCTTCGCCTTTCCTTTTCCTTTATCCTTTCCTTCGCGTGCTTTACTCATGATATAATTTTTTGCAAATTTACAATGTTTTTTTGATAATAAATTAAAAACATTATTAATCGTTAAACTCTACTGTAGATTGTCTCTGTCTATTAACTGTAAGTTTGGTTACATCCGGTCTAGAATAGTGCCCTACAACATCAAAATTTTGTCGCTCTTCCAACACGCGATTAAAATCTAATGTAGCCGTAATTAAGCCTTCTTTATGCAATACAGGCTCGATAAGCCATTCTCCATCTGGCCCTGCAATGCAGCTCCCGCCATTAGCCAACACATCTGGTGCAGCCTTTAATATCTTATCTAAATGTGGTGTGTTTTCTGGAAAATCTATTTTAGTCATTAAACTTGAAGCAGAAATCACATAACTTCTGGACTCCCTAGCAATAAAACGTGTAATATCCTTAGTATTATGGTCACTACCCGGCCATACTGCAATATGAAGATTTTCTCCTAACCCATATAAAGCTGTTCTTGGCAGTGGCATCCAATTTTCCCAGCAATTTAAACCTCCTACTGTAAACTGTTTTAAAGGATGGACTTGCAACCCATTACCATCTCCTGGTGCCCAAGTTAGACGCTCATCATAAGTGGGCTGTAATTTTCTATGTACTGATTTAATAATTCCGGTAGCGTCAATATACACCAAAGACGCATAAATACTATGTCCGCCTCTATTTTTAGCACGTTCCATAATTCCTAAATAAACAGCTATAGTATGCTGTTTTGCCAAATTACAAATAGCATCTAGCTCGCCCGCCTCTATTTGAATTGAATTTTTAACGTAAGTCGCATGTAACTCTTTATTCACGTTAGTGTTCCATTCGGCCCCACCAGTTAAAGCGACCCAAAACGGATACCCTGGCACCAATGCTTCTCCAAACACGACTAACTCTGATCCAATTTTAGCGGCATCAATTATAGATTGCTCTACCTTGTTTAGTGTTTCTTCTTTATTTAAAAGTACAGGTGTAATTTGCGCAATGGCCACCTTTAAAGTGTGTTCCATAAATTTAAAGTATTCGGTTTAAAACTAAATCTATATCTATTAATAAAATACTAAAAACGCCAGCCACAATAATAAATTTTAAAATATTATGCAACCATAAGTATTGTGTTTTTGTCGTGGATTTCCATAGCAACAAAATATACGTTATTAGTAAAATTTCGCACATATAAAAATACATATACATTTCTCCAATATCAAATTTAGTGATTAAAAAGTATACCGGAAAAAGCGTTAATATCACCAAACATGTAATTATTTTCTTTGAGGTGTTCTCTCCATAAACAATAGGTATTGTTCTGTAATTAAGTGTTAGATCACCTTTAATATTCTCTAAATCCTTAGTTAACTCACGGATAAAAATTATCAAAAATAAAAATGTAGCATGTACAAATATAACAGACCTAAAATTATAGTAATATACAAAAATGACAAAAAACGGCGTTAAAGTTAATATCGCTGAAACCACATTACCAACTATCGGTATTTTTTTTAATTTATGTGAATAAAACCAAATAGCAAAAATGTAAAACGAAAAAAACAAAACCGGTTTAAATGAAACATAACTAGCCATAACTACTGCAGAAAAATTAAGAACGAAGTAGAACGACAGCTTAGTGTTCTGACTTACTAATTTATCTAAATGAGTCTTGTTGGGTTTGTTAATAAGATCCTTTTCGGAATCGTAAAAATTATTGATAATATAGCCACCAGCTATAACTGCAGCAGTTGCTAGCACCAACATTAATAAATTAACATCAAACAACACCTGCTTTAAAGGCTTATCTGAAGCGAATATATAAATGGACGCCAAATACTGAGCCATTACAATCACCAGAATATTGTAGCCCCGAACCACAGAAAACATACTAAAAAACTTTAAGAAAAGATGTTTTTGCTCTCTGGTTGACATTAGTATTTAATTCTGAAAATATTTAAGACTATAATTAAAAATTATAAACGACTTCAAGCTTATAATCTTTTAGTGCTTGTTCTGCTTTTTTAATATCTGGTGTAAATCCTAAAATATAGCCTCCACCTCCAGAGCCACATAATTTTAAATAATAATCGTTGGATTCGATTCCGTTTTTCCACAACTCATGAAACTGAGTTGGAATCATAGGTTTAAAATGATTAAGTACGACTTTAGATAATTGTTTTGTGTTTTTAAATAACGACTTGATATCTCCTTTTAAGAAATCATCAACACATGCATCCGTATGTTTTATAAACTGATTTTTAAGCATTTTTCTAAAGCCTTCTTGCTTCATGTTTTCCATAAAAATACTTACCATTGGTGCTGTTTCACCAATAATACCAGAATCTAATAAAAACACAGCACCAAGTCCATCACTACTTTGCGTTGGAATACCTGTCGCTTCAATATTTTCTTGAGAGTTTATTAAAATTGGTAAACTTAAATAACTATTTAAAGGATCTAAACCAGAAGACTTTCCGTGAAAAAAAGATTCCATTTCAGAAAAAACAGCTTTAAGAGATAATAATTTTTCTCTAGTTAAATTTTCTAAAACCGTTATTTTATCTTGTGCATATTTATCATAAATAGCAGCTACTAATGCACCACTACTACCAACGCCATATCCTTGAGGTATAGATGAGTCAAAATACATACCTGCATTAACATCTTTTCTTAATAGTTCAATATCAAAAACAACCAAATTATTATCTATTTTAGATAGATATTCCGTAAAACGTTGCAAACTTTCATTTGATTTTTGTGCCTCTTCAGAAGGATTTTCCTCTGTTTTAAGTGCGCCATTATAAAAGTTATAAGGTATCGAGAGACCTTTAGAATCTTTAATAATTCCGTATTCTCCGAACAATAATATTTTTGAATAAAATAAGGGGCCTTTCATATGCTATCTAATCATTGATTTTATAAAGTTACAACTGTTTTGCTCCAAAACCAATTTTGTCACAAATATAGTGACCGTTTTGACAATATGCAACCAACTCTAATTTAATGAATTCTAAAATTTTAACTGCATCTTTTTCAGGATACAGTACATGGACATTAGCACCAGCATCCAAAGTAAAGCTTATGGGTAAACCCGTATCCTGTCTAAAACTCCAAATCTTATTTATAATTTCCAATGTATTGGGTTTCATTAAAATAAAATAAGGCATACTTGTCATCATCATCGCATGCAGTGTTAATGCCTCACTTTCTACTAAAGCAATAAAAGCATCTAGGTCTCCCGTTTCTAATATGTTTTTGATAGTAGAAATATGATCAACAGCCTGATTAAAACGTTGTTTCGCAAATGGATGCCCATACATTAAATCGTGACCAACCGTACTACTAACTTGTTTCTCGCCTTTATCCACTAGTAATATGGTATCCTGATAGTTCTTAAAATTATCGTGTACTTTATAGGGATATTTAATACCAAATAAATCGCTACTACCTTCAATTCCTGGATGTTCTCCCCAAACGACTAAATCGCCTTCAAGACTTCTGCAGGCACTACCAGAACCTAATCTTGCCAAAAATGACGCTTTTTGAATAAAATCTGAATCAGAAATTGTTGGATCTTTTTGTTTTTCTATACTCATTAAACACAACGCTAAAGCACTCATTCCGGAAGCAGAAGATGCTATTCCTGAACTGTGAGGAAATGTGTTTTTTGTTTTTATAATGAAATGAAAATCTTTTAAAAAAGGCAAATAACTTTCAATACGCTTAAAAAAAGTTTCAATTTTAGGATGGAAATCAGGTTTGAATTCTTCATCTAAAAAAACTTCGAATGAAAAACCATCCGTTGTACCTTCTCTTTTTTCAAATATAAGTTCTGTAATTGTTTTACAAGACTCTAAAGTAAAACTTATTGAGGGGTTTTCAGGCAGTTGATGTTCCTTTTTACCCCAATATTTGACTAAGGCAATATTACTTGGTGATGACCAAGAAACAACCCCATTTGAAGGCGAATACTGATAATTATGTACCAAAAAATGTTTTAAGTTCATTTAAAAGCTAAATTTATGCAAAGATAACCTTAATATTTAAACTATTTTATTAATTTTGCAACCGAATGAACATTCACAACACTGATTTTAAACGTGATAAATGTACATTCAAACGATTTAATAAGTTAACTGATAGGTAAAAAAGTTCCCTAAAACTACGCTTCACTGCTTTTTACCTTTAAAAAACAAAGTCTATTCCTTATGGACAAAAAACAACGTATTATTATCACTATGCTAGAGCTAGTGGTAAAACAAGGTGTACACGCTACACCCATGTCTCAAGTTGCCAGAGAAGCAAATGTTGCTGTTGGTACAATTTATCATTATTTTGAAACTAAAAATCAAATTATTGAGGAAATTTACTTGATGATCATAAAAGATTATGGTATTGTCTTAATGGCAAATCTTCCAGAAAACGGAAGTTTCAAAGACAAATACGACGCCATGTGGTTAAATTTATTCAACTATTTTGTTGGTAACCCATTAGCTTTTCAATTTATTGAATATGTTGCCGTACCTCCTATTATATCCAAAGAGATTGTAAAAAAAGGAATACCTTACATAGGTAATATTAGAGATTTCTTTTTGCAAGGCATATTGGATAAAGAGCTAAGAAACGTCCCACTTAGATTAATTTTACAAATGATTTTTGGAGATGTAGTCTCTGCAATGCGCTTAAAGATTACCGAAGATTTAGAAATGACTAAACAAGAAATAGATTTTGCTTTAGAAATGTCGTGGGATTCGGTTAAATACAAAACTAACTAGTAAGCATTAAAAGCTTATTTAATGTTTTAAAATTTCTGATGTTTGGTGCGCTTTTTATTTTTCTCAAAAAAAATATTATTAGCTTTAGTCACCAAATCTTATATTGGAATACAAACACTTGCAGTCGTTAGTTAGGTTACATTTTTCTTTCGGAAAATCACAACCTGACTAACGACTGCTTTTTGTGTTTTACTAACTTTAGTATACACTAATGTAAAATAGCTAGCCTGGCTCTCATGTTTATTAAAAGGACCGCTTTTCAAAAGGCCCTTTAATTAGCCTTCTATTTTCACTATTTAACTATCTAAATTTTTAGCGACAATATAAGCACTTGTCCATGCATTCTGAAAATTAAAACCACCAGTCACAGCGTCAACATTAATTATTTCGCCAGCAAAATATAAGTTATCATGTAACTTACTTTTGTAATTTTTAAAATTGACCTCTTTAAGATCTATTCCTCCTGCTGTAACAAACTCTTCTTTAAAAGTGCTTTTACCATCCACCTTAAAAACAGCTTTAGTTAATTGATTACTTAAAGCTTCTAATTGTGCTTTATTAAGATCAGCCCACCTTGTTTCTTCTGTAATATCTGAAGCCATAACTAGTGTTTTCCATAAACGTTTTGGCAAATCAAATTGTGTTGCTTTTAACACGGTTTTTTTAGACAACTCCTGTTTAATATCTTTTAAACTAGAAAGCACAACGTCATTATCCTGGTTTATAAAATTAACTTCAATATTAAATTTATAATCCCTTTCGGCCAATTCCAAAGCTCCAAAAGCAGACAGTTTTAAAATAGAAGGTGCACTCATCCCCCAATGCGTTATTAATAATGGCCCAGAAGATTCCAAATTGGAATCAGCTACTTTTACCGTAACATTTTGTGCAACAACGCCTGGTATATCTTTAATCCTATCATCTGTAATATTAAACGTAAATAAAGAGGGTACGGGTTTAATTATAGTATGATTTAGTTCTTGTAAAAAAGACCATATTTTTGGATTACTTCCAGTCGCTACTACTATTTTGTTTGCCAAAAAATGATCTGTTTTAGTCTCAATCTCCCAATCCGCATTTGTTTTTTTAAAACCTAGCACAGATTGATTAGTTAACACCTCAACTTTATGCTTATTCGCCTCACTTAAAAAACAATCGATAATAGTTTGAGAGTTATTACTAACAGGAAAAATACGACCATCATCTTCAATTTTTAACGCCACGCCTCTATCTTCAAACCACCCCATGGTATCACCTGTCATAAACGTATGAAAGGGCCCTAACAATTCTTTTTCGCCTCTAGGGTAATATGTTGTTAACTCTTGAGGCACAAACTCGGCATGCGTCACATTACAGCGTCC
Source organism: Psychroserpens sp. NJDZ02 (assembly GCF_004843725.1). Taxonomy (NCBI): domain Bacteria; kingdom Pseudomonadati; phylum Bacteroidota; class Flavobacteriia; order Flavobacteriales; family Flavobacteriaceae; genus Psychroserpens; species Psychroserpens sp. NJDZ02. Next base: position 826,941 of record NZ_CP039451.1, read on the forward strand.
TCCGCCAGAGACTTTGACTTTACCAAGCACATCTTTACCACGTTCTAAAATGGCGACTTTCAAATTTGGGTGTAATTCTCCTATATTAATTGCAGCAAAAAAACCTGCTGCACCACCTCCAATAATTATTACATCGTATTGTTTCATATTCTGTCTGGGAAATCACTAATTATAGCATCTACTTGATAACTTATTATTTTTTCTATGTCCTGTTTTTTATTTACCGTCCAGGTGTTAATTTGTAACCCAAGCGCTTTAGCCTTTCTAACATTTTCCTTAGTTAACATCTTAAAATCAGGATGTATAGCTTTTGCTTTTATAGTTTTTGCAAACACTAAAGCCTCTGACCAAGCTCCTTCTGTTAACACGCCTAATGGAATGTTTGAATTATAATTAAACACAGCCATTAATTCGGACGATTTAAAACTACTCACTAACACATGAGCCATTGACCATCCTTTATTGGCTACATAATAATTGATGATATCACTCGTTGGTTGTGCTGTATTATCACCTTTCAATTCAATATTAATGATAATAGAATCGGCTATTAAATCGAACACCTCTAGTAAAGTCGGTATTTCATATTGCTTATCAATTTTAAGTTTTTTTAATTCACTTAAAGAAAAATCGCCAATACGACCTGTTCCATTTGTTGTTCTATCCAATGTAAAATCATGAAAAACAACCACCTCTCCACTTTTACATAAATGCACATCAATCTCGACACCATCAACCCCAAGAGCCATAGCTTTTTTTATAGAATCTAGCGTGTTTTCGGCGACATACCCCTTAGCGCCTCTATGACCAATTTTAAGAATTTTATTCATAAATTTTATCAATATTTTAAGATTCCAAAGTTAGATTTGCATTGATATATGTTTATATTTAATTGAATTTAAAAGCATCACAATTTATGACATTTCATTTAAAACCAATACTAGTTTCAGCATTACTTTTTATGTCTTGCAATACAGGAAAACTAACTGTAATTGGGTCTATAGATAGTCATTTAGAAGAAGCCTCTGCTGCGCAATTAATTAGTAATTCTGATTTAGTTTGGACTATTGAAGATGCAGGAAATAAAAACAATGTTTACGGTTTAGACCTAAAAGGAGACATCATTAGAGATATTGACGTTAGCAATATAAAAAACCAAGACTGGGAAGACCTAACTAGCGATAGCATGGGCAGTCTATATATTGGTGATTTTGGGAACAACTCTAGAAAACGAAAAAACTTCTTTATTTATAAAATCGAAAATTTAGCAAATGTTGATGATAAAACGGAAGCACTAACGATCAGCTTCACATTACCAAAATCTGTTAAGTCAGAAGATTTTGAATCGTTTTTTTTATGGAAAGACAACTTTTATATTTTTAGCAAAGAAAACAAGAAAACAATGCTTCTTAAGGTCCCTAACCAAGTAGGAGAACATGTTGCTACTTATGTTACAGAATACGAATTAAAAGGCAAAGATACACGTGTAACCTCTGCAGACATTAGTCCTGACGGAAAAACTGTTGTGCTTTTAAATCACGACCGTATTTGGACTTTAACCAAATTTAAGACGGATAACTTTTTTGAAGGTGTTGTCACTAAAATAGATTTAAAACACGACAGCCAAAAAGAGGGCATTTGTTTTAAAGACAATACAACCGTTTATATTACTGATGAGGATTCTGGAAAAGAAGACAACCATATTTACAGCTTGAAACTATAAATTAAAAGCACTTAAATGTTGTGTGATTAATTTTAGATCCGCTTCATTACTAATCGCTCCTTTAGCGTCTTCAAAAAGCTTACTAGCTTCTACTTTGATTGCATTAACATAGCTATTATTTTTACTATTCACGTTAAAAGCTAAGTGATTAAGCATGTGTATTAATTTAATAACAACGACAACATCGTGTTTGACATAAGTCCGTATTGGAGCTAACACAAAAAACAAAAGAGTTTTAAAACTTACAGTATTAATCTTAACCAAAGAGTCATTATTATGCTGTAAAATACTGACATCTTGCTTCTGCATTCTTTTTTCAAATAATTCTGTCAAATAATCTATTGCAATCTCTGTCGTTCCTGGATCATTTATCCCTGGCGACATAGCCTTAACTGCAATTTCGGTAATTTGTTTAAAACCTAACACGTAATTATCATCAATGACTTCGTCTCTAGAAAATTGAAAAAAGCTCAACACATCTTCAAGCGCTTCCGCTTCTAATTTCATACTACACTTAAACAACGGTTTATCCTTATAAACATATTGCCCTTTTACTGCTAACACATGAAATTTACACTCATTATTTTTAGCAAACTCTAATACAGGTTCTAATATTATATCTTGTAAAAAACCAGTTGACACCGACTTGAAAGTTGTCCATTTCTCAGTCTCAGGAAACTTATTACTACTATTCTTTTCTGAAGTAATAAGTTTATCTAATCTGTTTTTAGCTTCAGAAAAAATACGTTGCATTATATTATGCACTTGTATTTCTTGAGAAATAGAATGAATAAAATAAATAAAAGCGCCCAAACACACCACCATTAAAACAATAGCCAACAACACTGAAAAACCAGGTAATTGGTATTTATCACCGTCTGGCTCAATTGAAACCATAGTAAATATACAATACAGTAAAGTCGCATTATAAATCCCTAATATTTTTTGATGACGTTTATTAGAAATTAAACCAGGCAGTACTCTTGGCGAAAAATTGCTTGATGCTTGGTTAAGCAAAACCATAACCATGGAAAAACTAAATACCATAATTGATATTAGCCCTGCAATAAAAGTGGTTAAAATATTAAAAGCAGTTGCCGTATTATTAATAACCAGCAAAGGAACATGATCCATTAAGTAAGCAGAAATACCCTTATTTTCTACGTAATACATAAAAAAGGCAAAGATCACACCAAACAGACTGTATACCGTTGGATAAAAGGCTATTTTGCTTTCTAACTTTTTTAAATATTCAAAACCATTGACTATAATATTTCTCATGTTTTGGTTATTAAAAATTCAAGCCAAATCCAAAAGAGAAACGTAAACCTTCTTCACTATTAAAAAAGTTAAACGTCCCCGAAACACTATCGGCTGCAGTTACCCAAAAACCAACACCATAATCGTTATGCCACACCTTAGAATCTCCATTTTTAGTCCAAACCCGTCCTACATCTCCTCCCGCAAACACTCCTAATTGTAACGGTAATGCTCGTGTTTTAAATTGATTAAAACTATAACGAACGTCTGCACTACCTGTCAAACTATTCTGCCCTGTAAAACGTTGTAATCTATACCCTCTTAAACCGTTATTGCCACCAATGTTTGCTGCTTGATAAAAAATTAAATCATCACCAAAACGTAATTGAGAACGTAAGTCTGTTTTTAAGACTAGCTTTCTGTTTGTAGATAAAGCATTATAAAACCCTAACTCTGAATTTATATAACCATAGGTGTATTTTGTATCTTCTGGTTCTGTCTTTGCTCCAACATCAAGACCTAAAGTCATACCTCTAGTTGGATTAGAAGCATTATCAAAACTATGATAATTAAAATTCCCTTCTACTCCTGCAAACAAGCGTCTTCCATAAAAATCAGTACTAATTGCAGAAGGCTCTAAAGTTTCAATAAAACGATCAGGCGTTTCTCCAATTTCAATAGCTTCTACTAATGCCTTAACGCCGTAATCCGACCCGAAATCTCCTTTTTTCAAAACCCCTACACTTGCGGCGTAAATACTTGTTTTAATTCGATTATAATCTAAATCTAAAACATCATCATTATTAGCTGTTTGATTACCATAACCAAAAAAGTTGTTAGTAAAATTCTCACTGGTTAGTTGTCCAGAGACGTGTAAATTCCAATCTCCAAAAAGATTAGCAAACTCTCCATCATAATTTAAACTAAATCCGCTAGTCGCGAAAAAGTAACCACTTTTAAAACGGTGTTGTTGCGAGTATGGATTACGAGAAAATCCTTTAACTGTATAATTAAAACCAACTCCAACTTTAAAACCATCATCTGGATTATAACCTAAACTAGGTGTAATTACACTCGTTTTTACTATGTTTTTCTGAAAATCAAATAAGTTATTATTATAAATATCTGTGAAGTTTATTTTTGCGCCATCGTTTTTAGTAATCGTGTTTGGCTTCGATTTGTGATCATAAATACGTACACGTCTTCCGTTATTAATAATGTACTCGTCATTGTTTTGACCTCCAATAATCCTTGTAAATATTAAATTATTAGCTTTTCCTGTAACTTCAATTATATCATCATCATCCAATGCATAAATCCATAATTCTTTAGTGATATCTTTATTAAAAGTACGATCAACAATTACATCTGCTTTTTTTCCTTTTTTAATTCTGGAAATAATGACTTGAGTTTCATTATCACCAATTCTTTTAACTTCTATATAATCATCTTTATCTGTTCCGGTAAGTATGACTAATTCGTTTAAATAATCAGAATAACGTTCAGCTATATCTAATAAATTAGAACGTCTCCCTTTCAGAAAGGTTTTAATTTCTTGCAATGATTCGTCTTGAGCTTCTTTTGGTACTTTACTAAACGCCTCATCTATCACAGCATCGGTAATATGCTCCTTCAAATATTGTGCTTGCTTTAACCATACAGACTTATCTGATTTTTGAATTAAAACCTTATCAAGCTTTATACCAGCACTATTCATCCATTTGATATCCTTCAACTCCGCATCATACACTTGTAATTGCTTTGTAGATCCAGAAATAAAACGCATAATATCTAAAATCGCACCATCAAAATTAGAAAACACTTGATCTCTATCTCTTGGTATTGGCTTATACAACTTATCACCGTTTTCTTGATTAAATTGTGCCCATCGCCATTGGTCTTGATGTCTATCCCAATCTCCTAAAAGCATATCAAATAAACGCGCTCTTACAAATGCATTTTCGTCTATTTTATATTTTTCGTCTTTACGTATTTTCTTAATAATATCATGTGTACTTTCGATATCATCAGCATAACCAAAGTTTTTCTCGTCAGAATAATTATCTTCAGGACGCTCTTCAATTAAATATAATTCGCCTCCATAATTGTAATTATAATCCTTTAAATATTTATGTTTTGGAATGTAATATAACTTTGGATTGGTATGATACACATCCGCCGCATGAGATAAATCAGGAACCACAGAAAAGGCATAAGGATGTGCTGCTGTATAAAAGTCTAAAATTAAATCTTCTACTTTAGTCTTATCAAAATCATCACTCAGATAGGTTTCTTTAAACAATACCGTCTGCAAATATTGCGTTGCACTTTTACGCAAGGCTCTCATATTTAATTGACGGCCATCTTTGGTTTGCAACCTTAAAGATCTTGTTTGATGCCCTCCTCCTTCTCTTACAATCTCCAAACCACCATAAAGAGTATCTAAAGTTGCTACAGGCACTTCAACTTTTTGACTATATAAGTCTCTATACTTCTCTCCAAACAAGGCTTGATAAACCCCTGTTTTATCCGTTTCTTCTTTTGTATAAATAGAAGCCTGTGTTGTCACAGGAAAACTATCTGGTAATTGTGATAGGTCATATTCCGGTGCTTTTTTATCAAAAACCTGTTTCGTATACAATAGTTTTGCTTGCTCATTCTCTTCGCCATAAAAGCTAACATAACTACTTCCATCTTCATATATAGTTAATATCGCAAAACCTTGTTTTCCATAAGCAAATAAGCCATTGTTACTTAAAGATGCTCCTGACCCTTTAGCCCCAGCTCCAGATACAATTTGCTTTATCCCACTATCTTCAATGTACTGTAATGTATGTTCGTGACCGGATGTAAAAATAATATTTTGATACTCTAACGCTAAGGTCTTAATACGGTTCATCATTTTGTTATAACGCTCGTTAAAACGATCCTGAATAGACACACCTCCTTGCGTTCTAATTTGCGTAAAAAGAGACGCTAAACCTGGTAGAGGCAAATTACTTTGAAATGGAAATAAATGTTTGTCTTTAGAATAAAACCCACCATGCGAGCCATTGGTATACATTGGATGATGCATCGCGACAATGACTGTTTTATTTTGCGCTTTTTTAAATTCGCCTTCTAATTCTAAAAGAAAACGCTCTCTTGTTTTAATTTCACACTCGTCATTTATCGTTGGATGCTTATTCCAATTTTCTAGATACCATTGGGTATCAATTATAATTAACTCGATGGCATCACTAACCTCCACAACCTCTAATGGACAACCATTTTCTGGTTGAAATGTATTTTCTCCTAAAGCGTCTTCGATAAATTTCTCCTCATCTTTTAGACCATGTAAACCATTGGCATACCAATCGTGATTACCCGGAATAAACAAAACTTTACCATCAAAACCTTTAACCGAATTAACTTGTGCTTGAATGTTATTTTTAGCTTCGTCGTAAGACTCATGATCCTTTTTTGGCAAACCTGCAGGATAAATATTATCTCCTAAAAATATTGTATAATCGTCTTTTGTTTCTTTATCCTTAATAAAATTTTTATACGCTGTTAAACCTTTAGAAAAACCATTATCAGGAGAAATACCAGCATCACCAACCAAATAAAATGTTTTGTGAACTTTTTTATTAGGCAATTCGACTTGAGTCGAAATTTCATCTCTATACTGCGCTTCAAAAGAGGCACAATTACTTAGTAGAAAAGCGAAAGTAAACGTTAGAAATATGTTATTTTTTGTCATTAAAGGTTGAGAGTTTTATTTTTTTAGTACTTTGGATAAGAATAATTACATACCTATGTCTAAACTAGTTGAAAAAACCGAAGCTTTTGTATTTGAACTCCTTAAAAACGAGCTCCCAAACACTATAGTTTATCACAACCATACGCATACCCTAAGAGTATTTAAAAGTACAAAAGAAATTATAGAAAACTCTAAAATTGATGTTAATGATGCCGAAATACTAGAATTAGCTGCTTTATTACACGATGTTGGTTACACGCAAACTAGAAATGGGCATGAAGTTATAAGTGCTAAAATTGCTAGAGATTTTTTAACCGCTCAAAATGCAAACGAGCACATTATTGACACAGTAGAAAGTTGCATACTAGCAACACAGTTTGATGCACAGCCACAAAATGAATTAGAGAAAATAATACGTGATGCTGATTGTTCTCATTTTGGAAAAAAATATTTCCCTGAAGCAAGCGAATTTTTAAGAAAAGAATTGGAATTGGCAGGAGAAGCAACTTACACACCAGCAGAATGGTTAAATGAAAACATTAAAGTCCTATCAAAAAAACACAGTTATTATACTGACTATGCTCTAAAAAATTGGCAATCACGAAAAGAAAAAAACTTAGCAAAGCTTATAAAAGAAAAAAGAAAACAAAAGACAAAAATTAAAACGGAAGAGCTTAAAGCCAAATACAAAGCGCAATATAAAAACGAAAGCCCAGAACGTGCAATTCAGTCTTTTTACAGAACGGCTTTAAAAAACCATATAAAGCTAAGTGATATCGCAGACACAAAAGCCAACATCTTATTATCGGTAAATGCCATTATAATCTCTGTAGTATTGGCTAATTTAATTTCAAAACTAGACACCAACCCGTATTTAACTTGGCCGACAGTCATTTTTACACTGTTTAGTGTCATCTCCATGGTTATGTCCATAATAGCTACGCGTCCAAATGTAACTAGCGGGCAGTTTACTAAGGAAGATGTAAAAAATAAGGAAGTTAACCTTACTTTTTTTGGAAACTTCCATAAAATGGGACTTAAAGAATTTGAATGGGCCATTAACGAAATGATTAGTGACAAGGAATACATCTACAAATCCTTAACTAAGGATTTATACTTTTTAGGTATTGTTTTAGAACGTAAATACAGATTATTAAGAATAACTTATACGGTGTTTATGATTGGAATTATTGTCTCCCTTCTAGCTTTTGGACTTGCTGTTAAAAATAACCCTGGCGTTAACATCCAAGATGTATTAGACACAACGACATATATACAATCTATAATACCTAAACCATTTACTGCTGTTTAGACTATTACGCTTTAATAGCGTCCATTAAATCATCATACGTATAAAACTCCTTTTTATTAGAATCATTTTGGTACAGTATATTTACACGTAACGCTTTTAAACCCGTTACACCCTGAAGATCTTCTAGTTCTAAAATTTCGACCTGATCGCCTATTTGGTGTTTAGATTGCAAGAAACTAATGTATTGTAAGTACTCGATTTCGTCTTCCTTTTGAGAATAGACAATCGTTAATTTCCCCTTAGCTGTTATACGCTCTGAAGTACCTTTTATGTTAGCTTTATCTACTCGCTTTTTAACTACCTCATATCTGGCATTATAGGTTCCGTCCACATCAAAATGTTTCTCGTCTGTTCTAAATCTAATAGACAACGGTTGGTTAAAAACAAGAATCATAGATGCTACATCTAAGCCAATCGGATACTCATGCTGTTTGTTATAGAATACATTTTCCATTTTACACATGACCTGTAATTGCCATAAACGTAAGTTGTATAAATAAATAGGGCTAAACGAATCCTCTTTAGTTATCGCTTCTCCAATATACATATTATGCTCTACACCATCTGTTTTGTAACGCTCAAAAAAATGAGGATACATAGCTTGCGCTTCAATCTGTTTTTTATCTAATAAAGAGGACATGTTTTTATTAATCAAACTTATCGTGTCATCATAATTTTTACGGTAGTAGTAAATAACATCTAAGTCGCTATCAATCTTACTAAAGTAATCTTCAACATCTTCTTTTATATAAGGTTTCGATTTTAATTGAAATTTAAAAAGTGGTACAATTTCATTTTTAAAAAAGTGTGTTACCCTTTGCTCACTATCCACTTTAAAATCGGTTTTCAACGCTTTTTTATAAGCCCCTATTTGAAACAATAGCTGCTCAAATATTGGTAATTTTTCTGTTTTATAAACCGTTTTAACAATACGCTCCACCATTTTAAGTTGCAATAACAAATCCTTTTGTGTTGCATTATTCCTAGCTTCAGAGGATCCTTTGACATCTATTTGCCCAAATAAAGGGTAGACATTTTCGAAGCTTATCTTATTAAAAGTCGGATTAGCCATGCCGTCAAACTCTTCTTGCATAAACTGCCTTGCTGCACGCTCAAATTTCCATTTCACACTTGGATGGATAGATGTACATTCTCTTTGTATAATTGCCTGAATTAAATTTTCCTCATCTCTTTTAGAACGCTTTACAGCAGATAAAATAAAAGGCATCACGTCTGCCAATTTATTAGAATTGATACTATTTAAAGCCTTAGGTGTTTTAGAAACCAATTCTAAAACAGCTAACAACTCTCCGTTTTCTGCTATTGGTGCAAAAATAGCACTTTTTATACCCTGCTGTTTTAAAACAGTAACCTGAGGCGACGCACCTCCAGATAATTTAAAACTTTTATCGACATCAGATATTGCAAAATTTGTTTTCTCTCGTAAAATTTTCTCATAACTGAAATGACAAAATAAATTTTCGCACTTAAATGCTTCCTTTGCTTTTAATAAATAACTATTAATGCTAGAATCATGAACTTTCATCAACGTATTTTCCTCTTTGTTATATATCGAAAAACCAACTTGTAAATCAGTAACACTTAATAATGACCTGAACACCTTTTGGAAATCACCCATAAAGGTTTCGTCTTTACGTTTATTATTTCCTATTAAGGTTGTTTTTATATTGGATATAGCTTGATCGTCTGTAACATCAAATATATTAGAAATCACAAATCCTTTAGACACATAACTATTCGGCGGGAATTTTTCTTTCCATAAGTCTATGTTATCAAAATTATCTAATAACTGATCAAAATCATCCTGAGTTAATTTAGGCGCCTCATCGGTAGCAACAATCTCCATAAAATCTGCATTATACGTGATTTTATAAATTCTAATAATGCCATTCGCATCCGGAATCTCATAATATAAAGGACGTTTAAAGTTAGTGTTATAATTATAACAGAAACTCATAATTATAGTACAACCTAAAATATACCAATCGTTTTCAGGCATATTTTTAATTTCCAACTCAAAATCTGGACCCGCCGTTTCTATAATATTCTCAAACCGTTTAGAGGCATTAAAAATAAAATTATGATAGGGTACACTCGCCGTTTTTATCTCATTTAAACTTAAAATTTCACTAAAGGAATCTTGTAATAAAACCTCAATTTCTTCCTCGTGTTCTTTTAAAACAGACACTTTACTAAACCCTTGTTTTAATATAGGATTAGCCTCTTGCATTTTTAAAATACGAGTAGCTTTTGCCGCAACAAATGAATCTTCACTTTTTGCCAACTCTTCATAGCGCTCAATTAATTTATTAAAACTAATTTGCAACGAAAAAGGTAAATTTATATTGTCGTTTAAATCGATCATTGTATTCTTTAAGATACGCAAAAATACGCATTATAGCTGTTAGTCGTTAAATTTTTAACAAGTTGACACCTTTTTTAAAGTATAATTTTTTAACTTCTTTTAATGATAAAAAACAAAGCCGATAAGTGGTTCAAAAGTTCCGATTATGATCATTAAAAAGAATGACATTAGATAAATTTAATATATTTAGCATAAATTAAATTTAGTTATCAAACGATATTAAATAACCCTACAACCATAGTTCTTAATTACAAAAAATGCTAAAAACAAAAACAATAAGTCTGCTAATAATAATTATAACCTTTAGCTCTTGTCAATTTAATCAATCCGTCAGTACAGATTTAACAACTGGAGCTTACTCTAGAGGCGATGGTATTGACTGTGATGCTGTCTATATAGAAATTAATGGTAAAGAGGATAAAAGAAATGAATTTGTTTATGGAGAAAACGTAACCCTTGTTTTCAATACTATTAACGGATTAATTAAATCCGACAACAAATCCTATCCTGGATTGTCCATGCACATTATCAAAAACAATAAAGACACCGTGTATTCTGAACCTAATTTATTAGGCAACTTAGACAACGGAACTGATCTTACTCCGCTACAACTACGCTCCTCATTCCGAACGGCATTGCCTTACAAAAACAACGAGAAATACAAATCTTATGTTCAAATATGGGATAAAAAAGGTGAGGGTACATTTACTTACGAATTACCCTTCACAGTAAAGCAAAATGACTTACTAACAATAGAAAACAACGGAATTGCATATTCAAACATATACTTATGGGACGAAACCCTGAAACAACCTATTTTTGAAAGCACGATAAATGCTGACCATTTATTAATACTAATCCTTGAAAACATAGAAGGTCTAGAATTGATAAATGGTAAAGTATTTCCTGTCTTTTCACTTGACATAATAGATAACAAAGGAAAAAAACTACTTTCCGAAGCCAATCTATTAAGTAAATTTGAAAAAGAGGGTGTTAATTTAACTGATTTAAAACAACTGATAGCAAAAATCACCTTTCCGGATGGAAAAATAAATAATCCGTGTCAATTAACTGCAAAATTAAAAGACAAGAATTCGTCTAAGGAGATTAACATAACAACAGCATTGAATATAAATTAAAGCTCTTATTGATTTATCTAGAAAAACTAGTCTAACTTTATAAACGACATTACTTTATTATACTATATACTTTGCTTTTATTTTTTTTAAGAACAAAACCAATAATAAGGCTTAAAATTTTATTTTATTATTCCATAAAGGCTTGTTAACGCTCGTGATTTACAGATATCACCCCTTATAGAACAAGACCTTTCTCTATTTTCTATTTAGTAGCTTTAATCCTTAGAATACAAATGATTTCTTTAACGTTTTATCAAAAAATAACATCCAAAATGAAAATTAACACTCTCTTTTTTTCACTATCCCTCATCTCTTTTTCATTATTCTCACAATCTAAAGACATAAAGCTTTACACCTTAGAAGCTTTACAAAAAGACACCGCTAAATATGTTGGATTCGTATCGCTTACAGGAAATTTTGAATGGAGTACAGGCAGAGATTCTTTAGAGTTCCCTAATACCTATTTAGGATCTGATTATCATACCTTAAGTAAAGACTACAGATCGCAATTTCTCGCAAAGGTGAAAATATCAGAATCAGATAGCGTATTTGTATATAATTACACCAAAGACTCTGTGTTTACATACCCCGTAAAGAAACTACCTATAATAGCCTATGCTAATGCCTATAGTGGTAATTCTAACCAATCAGATTATTTAATTGGATTTGATTTAGAAGATGAAATAAATATTAAAAATTGGCCTTCTTATTATAATACATTTGTGTTTGTTGGTAAAAACAATCCTTTTATTACTGGTAATATAAAACCTCTTATTTGGCGTGAAATAAACGACAAAGCGTATCCTATTATAAAACTGAGCCATACCGATGATATCCTATTAAAAAACAAAACCATTACGGGATCTTATATATTTACAACGAATACGTTAAATTATTACATTCATCTATTAAAAGGTAATGACGATGATACGTTTGATGCTAGACACCTCATTATAATGGATTCAAAAAACCAACACATTATTTATAATAAAATTTACGAAGATATTGGCGAATCTGGATCTCTAGCTCCTTTAAGTTTTATTAATGATAGTGATAATGAAACTTACCAATGGACAGGACAAATTTTAAAAAACAAACCGCCAGTTCTTTTCGGTTTTTACTTTATATCGTTTGGCTGTCCTTCCATACATTTTATTGATAAATCCATACAAAATCTATGGATTTATTGCGACAACAGACATTAAACAAAAAAAAACCGGAATACATTCCGGTTTTTTATTTCAATAATTAAACTTTTTTTAATCGTTAAGCTCTAACCCTGTTATGGTTAATACTTGAATTTCAATTTCGTTTCCTTCTTCATCTTCACTCATTTCTGTCGTTTTCTCGTAAGTCACTGTAAATTGACTTCCAACATAATCATCAGATTCTAAATCAAAAGACTCTAAAGCTTCTTCAGACACATATTGGAATAACATGTTTTCCTTAGCGCCTTCCTCTGCCACTGCAAATACATAATCATACTCTACTACTCCTTTGTAAACACCTGAAACTACTAAAGTTTCTGTTGTTGTAAATGATGTTAAGCTTAAAAATGCAATTGCGATAATAATTAATTTTGCTTTCATTTTAAAAAAATTTTATAAAGTTATTGTATTGTTTGTTTTTTCGGAAGTTTGCCACCTCAAGTCCAAAACTGCTTTTAGTATTGTTTTCTTTTGCAATACGCGTGGTATATAGCTTATACGTATAAAAGTCTTAATTAGATTACATTAATTTAGTAAGAAACATATCAAACACCTCAATTACAATTAAAATAATAATGATCCACTCCAGCCTACTGCTTTCTTTATGGTCCATTATATCCTTAAAAAGCTCAAGGTTTTCTTTTATAATTTCAATTCTATCGTGTATTAATCGGTATCTATCTTTTAAGTCAAACGTCTGTTTTAGATCTTGATTAAGCTGATTTAATTGTTCGTTTTCCCATGTACTATCAGGCGAATCAAAGATGTACAGATTTTCTGAAATTCGGTTTTTAATATTCAAAGTCCGACCTATAAAACGTTTTAGCTTATTTCCAGAAATATCTAGTTTACCTTTTTGTTCTAAATACAACGTATGCTTATTCGTTTGTTCCAAAAGATCGTATGTGATATCAGAATAACGATCTAAAGCCACACTTTGTGATACGTTAAGCATGACCAAACGAATCCTATCATCGTTTAATTCGGGCAGTTCGATATGATTGAAATCTACTTTTAAACTATTGGGTTTGATAAGCACCTTAACCTCTTCAGATAGTTTTTCTGACAAATAATTATTGGAGAATGGCTCCATACTAGCAAGCACTTGTTTAATAGACTGAGTGGTCATATTAAAAAAGCTTACTATTCCATATTGAAAAATGTACACAAATGCATTATCGTCGCATTTGTAATACAGCTCGTCACTATCATTAAACAACAACTGCCAAGACAGTTGTTGTTTACATTGTTTTATGTTGATAGTACTAGCTACCTGATAGGCAACTACAGTATACATGCTTAGAAATCGTCGTGATCTTGCTCTTCGCTTGGTTCTGACTCTGGATCCTGAACTGCTTCTGCATCATCCTCTTCAAAATCCTCATAATCATCGACGTCATAGTTTTCCATAGTTTTTACCAATTTGGTACTAACTTTGACTAAATACTTAGTATCTTCTGTGGTCACTTCTACAGCCTCTATTAACTCGTTTTTAGCATTTCTAAACTCGATAACATGGTCTTCGTCATAGCCTTCTGGATACCTCTCTACTAACAGTTTTAATATTTCAGGTGTTAGTTTTTTAAAGTCTACTATGACACGTTTTAAATTGTCTGGTTTTTTCATTTTTTACGAAAGCAATTATAAGCCTAATATATAAGCAAATATAAGCGGAGCAACTATTGTTGCATCACTCTCCACAATAAATTTTGGTGTATCAATATCCAATTTCCCCCAAGTAATTTTCTCGTTAGGTACTGCTCCAGAATATGATCCGTAACTAGTTGTAGAGTCACTTATTTGACAAAAATAGCTCCAAAATGGTGTGTCTGTACGCTCCATATCTTGATACAACATTGGCACTACGCATATTGGAAAATCTCCTGCAATACCCCCACCAATTTGGAAAAATCCGATTCCGTTTTGAGAGTTTTCAGTATACCAATCTGCTAAAAACGTCATGTACTCGATACCAGATTTCATGGTATTAGCTTTAAGCTCTCCTTTTAACACGTAGCTTGCAAAAATGTTACCCATAGTACTGTCTTCCCAACCTGGGCATACTATTGGTAAGTTTTTTTCTGCTGCAGCATACATCCAAGAATCTTTTAAATCGATCTCATAATACTCTTCTAAAACGCCCGACAACAACATTTTATACATGTACTCATGTGGTAAAAAACGTTCTCCATTAGCCTCGGCATCTTTCCATATTTTTTCAATATGATGTTGTAAACGTCTAAACGCTTCGTGCTCAGGAATACAAGTATCTGTTACACGGTTAAGTCCTTTTTCTAATAAATCCCACTCTTCTTGAGGTGTTAAATCACGGTAGTTAGGCACACGCTTGTAGTGTGAATGTGCTACCAAATTCATGATATCCTCTTCCAAGTTTGCACCTGTACATGAAATAATATGAACCTTATCTTGACGAATCATTTCTGCAAAACTTTTACCAAGCTCGGCAGTACTCATAGCGCCAGCAAGAGAGACTAACATCTTAGCACCATTGTCTAATTGTGTTTCGTATCCTTTTGCTGCATCTACTAAAGCTGCTGCGTTAAAATGTAAGTAATGGTGTTCTATAAATTGTGAAACTGGTCCTTTAGTACTCATCGTCTTCGTTGAATTTAGAAGTGTTATTTTTTTTTGTGTCTTTCTCGTATGTGTTATCGTAATCGTCCTCTACCTCTTGATTTAAAAACTTATAGCTTAGCATTTTATAATACAATTTAGCCGCTAAAAAGTCTGAAGATTTATCCACTTTATTTGGACATAATTCGACAATATCAAATCCAACCACGTTTTTCTCTTCAAATACTTGCTTTAAAAATTCTAAAGTTTCGTACCAAAATAAACCACCTGGCTCTGGCGTACCAGTACTTGGCATAATTGAAGGATCAAAGGCGTCTAAATCTATTGTGATAAACACATTATCCGTCATTTGATCAATTGCACTATCTACCCATGTCGTATCTAGAGCCATCTCATGCGCAAAGTATGTTTTGTCCTTGTCCATTACCGTCGTTTCAATCGCATCCATAGAGCGTATTCCAACCTGAATCAAGTTAGTTGTTTGACTTGCTTCATATAAAGCACACGCATGGTTACAAGTCGTCCCTTCATACTCTTTACGCAAATCAGCATGCGCATCTAATTGCAAGACTGTTAAACTTGGAAACATCTCATTAAAGGCACGTATTGTACCAATAGATATAGAATGCTCTCCTCCAAAAATAGTAACAAATTTATTTTTTTTAATGTACTTTTTAGTCGCCTGATGCACGGCTTCTACCATAGCTTCTGGTGAGCTATTTTCAGTCACAGCATCTGCTAAATACACCCCTTGATTATAAACTTCTGTACCGGTTTCGATATCATAAAGCTCCATATTTTCTGATGCATCTAAAAAAGCTTCAGGACCTTTATCTGCCCCTTTTTGCCATGTACTAGTACCGTCATAAGGCACTGGAATTAACACGATTTTTGCTTTTTCTAATTTTGCCAATTCTTCTGGAATTCCAGCATAAGTTTTAGTTTGCATAGCCTAAAATTTTAAGTAAGTCTTCACTTTTTTGTTGTTCGGAAAATAATGTTTTTGTGATGTTTCCATCTTCATCTCTATCTATTAAAATATGTTTTGGAGATGGTATTAAACAGTGTTGTAACCCTCCAAAACCACCTATTGTCTCTTGATATGCTCCTGTATTAAAAAAGCCGATGTACAATGGTTTGTCTTTGTTGTATTTTGGTAAATAAATAGCATTCATATGCTGCTCGCTATTATAATAATCATCACTATCACAGGTTAAACCTCCAAGCAAAACACGCTCGTAAGACTCATGCCAACGGTTTATCGCTAACATTACAAAACGTTTGTTAATTGCCCAAGTATCTGGTAATGTTGTAATAAAAGACGAATTTATCATGTTCCACTTTTCACGATCATTTTGCTGCTTCTGATACAACACTTCATAAATAGCACCACCACTTTCTCCGACTGTAAAACTTCCAAATTCTGTAAAAATGTTTGGCACATCGACTTCTTCCTCTTCACACGTTTGTTTGATTTGATTGATGATTTCGTCAATCATATATTCGTAATCAAAATCAAATGCTAACGAGTTTTTAATAGGAAATCCACCTCCAATATTTAAACTATCTAAGCTAGGACAAATCTTTTTTAAACTCGTATAAACTTTTAAACATTTTAAAAGCTCGTTCCAGTAATACGCATTATCTCTTATCCCTGTATTGATAAAAAAGTGAAGCATTTTAAGCTCTACTTTTGGATTATCTTTAATTTGACTTTTATAAAAAGGAATAATATTTTTATATCCAATACCTAATCTTGACGTATAAAACTCAAATTTAGGCTCTTCTTCCGAAGCAATTCTGATGCCTACTTTAAACTTTTTATTGATTTGGTCTGAAAGTAAATCTATTTCTTCGTAGTTATCAATAATTGGAATACAGTTTTTCTGTCCATTATTAATTAACCTTGCAATGTTAGTCACATATTGCTCGCGTTTAAAACCATTACTGATTATAAAAGTTTCGTCAGTTATCTTACCTTCTTTTTTAAGATTTTCAACAATATCAATATCAAAAGCAGATGATGTTTCAATATGAATATCATTTTTTAAAGCTTCATTTAAAACATGCTTAAAATGCGAGCTTTTTGTGCAATAGCAATAGTTATAGTTCCCTTTGTAATCATGCTTTTTTATGGCGTCTCTAAACCATGTTTTTGCACGTTGAATATTATTAGAAATTTGCGGTAAGTATGTAAATTTTAAAGGTGCTCCATACGCTTCCACTAACTCCATTAAATCAATATCATGAAATTGTAATGTCTTGTCCTCTAACTTAAATTCTGGCTGAGGAAAATCAAAAGTTTGACTGATTAAGTCTATGTACTTTGTGTTCATTTTTGTTTAAAACGTTAAAATTGAAATATAAATAGTTTAAAAATACTTGTTAAAAAAATATAACAAAGTGACTATCAAATTTGAATTCTAAGGTCGTAAGTAGGCGCAAAGCCAAACTGATGCTGGCTAGCATATATCGAAGTGAAAGCGGAAGTTAGCTTTAGAATTCGGTCGCTTAATCTGTAAGCTGCTTTTGAATATGACTTCCTAATTTTCAAAAGCCCGAACATAGAAACAGAGTTCAAAGTGTTCAGCTATTATACTGCAAATGAAATACTTTTTTTTCAATTAAAAACTTTTTTATTAAAAAAATAAAAAATATTTAATACACTGATAACAAACATAATTACAGCACTATAAAAACCAAAAACACCTCCGCAATAACTCTTACGGAGGTGTTTTAACTTAAAATACAATAATTATCAATCCAAATCTACTCGTATACCTAAAGAGATGTTGTTTTGATCAAAAGTTTGATTTTTAAACAATGGCGCAATGTCATACTTTACATATAAGCTTAAGTCTCCAACTCCGATGTATCCACTAAGACCGTACGTAAATGTGTTGGTATTAAAGCTTCTTTTAATCTTCTCCTTTACACGATCTCCGTTTTCTTGATAAGTTAATTTTTGTACTGCATTACCATTTACACCAAAATAACCTCCCAATCCTACTTTAAACTTATTATCATTAAAATAACGGACGCGACCATCTTTATAGTCTTTTTTGTTCCATGGACCAAATTCAATATGCATCGGAATAACTAAGCTAGTGGTTCTAAACTTAGCACGTTTTAAATCGCCATCAAAAGACTGTAATGTTGTTTGGTTACCGTCTTGAACAAAATACATCCCATCTTTTATATCTAATTTATTCCACTGTACAGAAAGTCCATATTTAAAGCGCAAAAAATTAGACTCTTTTAATACGCGAGTATTCCATAACCATCCAAGTTCCACAAATCCAGAACCACCTAATTTATAAGGTGAATCACTTAAACTAACACCATCAATTATTGTATTATTAAAACCCATTGCAAAAAGCATTTGGTCATTTGTTCGTTTATCTTTTTTTGGAGGAGCTTTTCTTGTATGAATTCCTAAAAGCTCCCTATCGTCATCACCAATTTTCAACGAAAATACTGTTTTTCTTGTGTTTTCATCAAAAACTTGATTATTTCTATTGAAATATTCAACTCTATTTATGGCAATAGCTATTCTATTTTCAATATTTAATGCTCTTTTTTCCGCAGCTTCTTTTTTTAATTGTTCTGCTTCTTCAAAAGTAATCTCATCTTCTTCTAATTGATCATTGATTGTTTCAATTTCTAATTTCAAGGCATCACGCTCTTCCGTAGTAATGGTTTCTTTTATGGATTCTATTCTTGGTATTGAATCCTTTACTTGTGCTTTAAGTTGACTTACGGCCAACAATAAAAACAAGTACACTAAATGTTTTGTAATGTTTTGCATAACTGTTCGTTTTTTTTAATGATTAATTAATTTAATTATCGCGCTCTACTACTGTCGTTCTTAAAGTTTCATAGCCTGATTTTACAGCATGAAACAATCTGTTTTTTAGAGACTTTTCTGATGTCATCTCTATCTCATCTAGTAACGAATTCGCGTCTATTTTCTCGGATTTATAACCCGTATTTGCTGCCTTGACTTTGGCATAGGCTTTATTTAAAAGCTGGTCTACCTCATTATTTATAATTTGATTATTTACTATTACTGTCTCCTCTAACTGAGATTCTTCATTAACATTACTAACCACATTACTAGAGGCGGTATTTAAAGCAATAGCCTCATCTTCTATAACTACAGGTTTTAAATTCTCTGAAACTACATTTTTTGTAGCAGTTTTTTTTGCTGGTTGAGTAATAACAATGTTGTTATTTTGTTTTTGAGTTTGCTCTTGTGCCACTTTTACTGTATCGTCATTAGTGTCTTCTGTATTAACAATTATATCCGATTGTACCGTTTGTGTTTTACTTGGTATATGTATTTCATTTTTCACTTCTTCAACAACGCCATTAATATTATTTGACTGATTTTTAAAAACAAACACTGTCAAACAAACACCTACAAGTGTTGCAGCAATACTCAGCCACCATAATGACACTTTACGTTTATCTTGGCGTTGCTCTAATAGTGTGTCTAACTGACTCCAAGTTGTTTTACTTGGTGCAATTGTACGACGCTCTAAAGTATCTTTTAATTGCTTTTCAAATTTATTTGGTGCCATATTCCTTGGTATTAAGTATTCTAATATTATTCTGTAATAATTTTCGCGCTTTAAACAGTTGAGATTTAGATGTCCCTACACTTATATTTAAAAGCGTCGCAATCTCTGCATGTTTATAACCTTCTATGGCATACATAACAAACACCATTTTGTAACCTTCTGGCAAATCATCAACCAACTCTTGTAATTGTGCTACATCATATTGCTGAGAGCTTTCATCTTCGATTTCGAAATGTTGATAATCGTCCTCTACAAATTGAATTGTTTTTTTCTGTCTCAAAAACGAAATAGACTCTCTAACCATAATGCGTCTAACCCAACCTTCAAAACTACCGTCCCCTCTAAAACTTTTTAAATTTGTAAAGACTTTCAAAAACCCATTAAGCATTACTTCTTCTGCATGTTGTAAATCTTTCACATAATAACGACAGACACTTAACATTTTAGGTGCATGCATTTCAAACAATACGTGTTGGGCTTCACGATTATTTTTAGCTGCTTTTTTTATAAGCTTGGCTTCGTTATTAAATAAGGTTACGACTTTCACAAAAAGTATTATTTAGTTAGCGCTTCTATTTATAAAGACGCAAAAGTTATACAAAAGGTTGCCTCAATAAGAAAAAATAAAAAGTAAATGAATAAAGCACAGCTAATAACACTTGTAGCAATGTCATTAAAACCCATTATAACACCCGTAAACAAAGAGATACACTGCTTACCTAAGTATAAATGAATTTATAAAAAAATAACAAAACTATATGTAAATAAAAGAATCAAACATACTAAGGAGAGGTAAACACTTCGAATAAAGTATTAATTTCACCACACAAAACGATCTTAATTATTCAATATTAGACATTAAAATTATAGCAATAAGATGAGTAACGACAAAATCAGCATGACTTTAAGATAACTACTATAAAGTCCTTGTATTAACTAAGTGAATAAGTAACTCAAGGACTGTACAAGTCTATTCTATTTAATACTTAACAATTTCAAACTCACTTCGTCTATTCAATTGATGCTCGTCTTCCGTACAGTCTAACATTGGACATGGCACTATTGGAGATAGCTCTCCAAAACCTTCAAACATTAAGCGTCGTGCATTGATATAACTCACTAACGCTAAATAATTTCTAGTAGATTCCGCGCGTCTCTCCGACAAAATCTGATTATATCTTACAGTTCCACGACTATCTGTATGGGCACTTATTTTTAAATGAATATTTGGATAACGCTCTAATTTAGAAGCTAATTCATCTAAAACCAATTTTGATTCAGAAGTAATACTCCACATACCAAAGTCAAAATATATTGGTTTCAATTGAAAGAATAATTTACCATCTTTTTCAACAATTGGAGGTCCTTCTAGATCGGTTAACATTTCAAAACGCTTAGGGTCTTCACTTTTAAGTTTTTTGTCAATTTTCTTCTCTACAATAACAGCTTCAATAGGATCTATTGGCTGCACAACCACAGGAGCTACAACGATAGGTTCTGGTGGTGGTATTTGTTTTAAATACAAGACATGCTTTTGGTCTTCTTTTTCTTTTGTAATTACTGCAATACTATCTGAGTAATACCCTTCACTACCTGCTTGAAATTGATACTTACCAACTAACAAATTACTATTAAAAATTGCTGAATCGCCTAAAGTATTTGAATAAATTTGATTTTCTTTTTTATCTAACAACACAACTTTAGCATTAGGTATATATGCTTTAGTTTCAAAATCTCTAACTTCAAAAGAATTATTATATTCTCTAATAAAAATTTCTCCAACTTGTTTAAACTGAAAAATATTATCATCTAATTTATTACGATTAGAAGCAAAAAAACCTTCACTTTCATTGTAATAATTAAGATTGAAGTCATCATATTGCGAATTAATAGGCGCTCCTAAATTAACCGGTACTGTAAATTCGCCATCACTATTTTCAGAAACAAAATTATCTAGAAATCCTAAACCCACATGTCCGTTTGATGCAAAAAACAAATTCCCTTTTTCAGAAATAAATGGAAAATGCTCTCTATTCTCAGTATTAATAACATTACCTAAATTTATAGGATCACTAGTTGTGTCATCTACGTTTAAGATAACATAATACAAATCAAAGCTTCCAAAACCACCTTTAATATCGGAAGAAAAATAAAGACGCTTACCGTCAGGACTTAAAGCAGGATGTTGAAATGAAAAACCGTTTATATTAAATGGCAACTTCTCTAATTTTTGCCACTTACCCTCCACTTTTATCGTTTTATAAATATGGATATTGTTGTTATTATCATCACTAAATTCTTTTTTACCATCTGCAGTATTACTTCGTGACACATACAACGTATTACCATCGTTACTAAAACAAAAATTACCCTCGTGTAATTTAGAATTTATAGTTTTTGTTATAGCATTAGCCAATCCTAATGTATCGTTTTTATCATTGACTTTGGTGACGTAAATATCTAAAAACGGTTTATGAGTCCATTTATAAGTTTTTGATAACAGTCGCTTCGTCGATCTATCTGAAACAAAATAAACACTATCCCTTAACCGTACTGCTCCAAAATCTGAAGCATCAGAGTTAAACTGTGTTTTCTCAACAGTATAGTCCGGTGTCTTTAATTTAAAGGCCTCTATAGTATCTATTAACTCTACTTTATCAATACTTACAGATTCATTTTCTTTGTATAATCTTAAATAATCTAACGCTGTTTCATAATCTCCTAAAGCAGATAAGACTTGATATAATTTAAAATTAAACTGATTATTATAACTTTTGTCTTTCTCTCCAAACTGCCCTTTTACAAGTTGCCTTAAATAAATCGACGCTTTCTTATACTGAAAAGTATTGTAGTATGCAGTCGCTGCGTTCTGTAATGCCTTTTTATGACGCTCTTTACCTAATTCTGCTTCGTAATACTTTGCTGCATTTAAATAATCTCCTTTTTCAAAAAACCGATCTGCTCTTGTTTTTTGAGCTAAACTTACTTGAAAAACCAATAGAGCTATAATAACACTTAATCTTTTTATCATTTTAGTAAAATCTTGGAGATGAATACTTTTTACTTAATCCTAGTAAATCAAATCTGTACAACAAAAGAAACTCATGACTTCCACTATTAAAATCATTAAGTTTACTTGTATTGAAATCATAGGCATACCCTATTTTTAAATTGGAAGAAATATTAAACCCTGCTAAACCAGCAATAGCATCTTGATATCTGTAAGAGACTCCAAGTTCAAATTTCTCATTATATAACGCGTTAACCGACAAATCAAAAGTTAGTGGCGCTCCTCCCGTATATTTCACAACAGTTGACGGCTTCAATTTTAAATTATCTGCGACATCAAAAACATAACCCCCAATTAAAAAAACATGAGGTTTGTTAGTGTACGTCGTCTCATCTTCAATATCTAAACTCGCTGGAATTAAATTTGGCGAAGACACCCCTGCATAGTAATCATCATTAAACAAAAACACACCTGCTCCAATATTCAACAACGTTTTATTGTTATTACCAAAGGCAGCATCTCCAGCAACGTTACTTCCGATTGCACTAATATTAATATGCTCAAATCCTGCTTTTAAACCAAAAGAAAGGTTTAATCCATCATTAAGACTAACCTTATAAGCCGCATCAATATTAAATAGGTTTTCACTTAAATTAACATTATCACCAATGTTATCATTTAAATAATTCACACTTAACTCTATTCTATCGTTTAAAGGTATGTTTGCAAAAGCATTAACTGTTCTTGGTGCGCCATCAATCCCCACCCATTGCGTCCTATATAAACTACCAACCTGAATAACACCAGGTTCGTTTAGCATATAAGCTGGATTAACGATACTCATGTTATACATATATTGTGTATACTGAGGTTCTTGTTGTGCATATGTAGACCAACTACATAGAATCAAAAGTATTAGTAATTTTTGTCTCATTCTAAAATTATCTACTTAAATAAAAATCACCTTGAAAAGGATCTGTCATGCCATCTTTTGGATCAAAAACATAAAAATACACCCCTGAAGGCAGTGTTTTTCCAATACCAACATTTGATTCTCCATCAAACAAAGGAGTATTTTGATTTCCTTTATAAACAATAGTACCATACCTATTAAAAATATCAATTTCGAAATTAGGAAAGGTCGCTGGTAGACTGCACAAATCAAACTGATCATTTTGCCCGTCTCCGTTTGCAGATACACCATCACTGATACAATCCTCACAATCTGGATTCCCGTAAGGCAATAACGTGACTGTCATAGCTACTCGAAAAGATTCACAACCATTACCATCTGTTGCTGTAACAAAATAATCAGCACCATCCACCAATATTGTATCCGCATCTAATGGATCCGTATCTGTTGCATTATCATACCAATTAAAATCTTGTCCGTTATTGGCTATCAAATGACTTACAGACGCTCCATCTGTTGCACAAAATGTTTGATTTTCAGTAATAGGTGCTTCCACTTCAATTACCGAAATAGAAATAATTATACTTGATAAATCACACGGTGGATTACCTTGTATTTGATATCTAAAATCATATATACCTTCACTTAATTGCGATACCTCAAGGACACTACCTGTCAGAGCTCCTGTCACACCAATATCGAAAAAATCCCCACTAGTATCCGCTGTAGCATCTAAATAATCAAATAAATCAATTTGTAATTCAGTTTGACATACAGTATACAACCCACCTTCTCCAAGTATTGGGCTTTGAAATAAAGTGACTGTAACTATAGACTCACTTCCTGGACATAAAACTATATTTTCTGTATTTGTATTATCAGGCAAACTATAAGTGTATACACCTCCTTCAGACAGTGCTGGATCAAAAATTGCTTCATGACCAGTCGTTGCATACCCATTAGGTCCTGTCCAAGTCCCTGTAGTACTTGGGGTACCACCTAAATTATCAAACAAATTAAATATCTCATCGGTATCACAGACTTCAACGACACCATCTTCACCTGGATCATAGGCTTCAAAAACAGTAAACGATAGATTTGCTCTATCTAAACACCCCTCCTCCGTAAGCGTAGAATACACATAATTAAATGTCTGACTGCCATCAATATCGGGTAAAGTAATAGGATTTACTACTACTGCTCCTGTATTGTCTAACCAGCGACCTGCATCACCTTGATAAATTGGGTCTTCAATACCATTAGTCGTTAATAAAGTAAATAAATCTAAAGGAGAAGCACCTATAGGATCTGTTTCACAAAATTCTAAATCAATAGTGTCTTCCCCTGCATAATAAGTTGGATGAATAATAAGCGTCACCTCTGCGCTACGATTTGCGCATGGACTACCTAAACATGTCGAATCCGAAGAAACGCTATAACTAAACACATAAGTTCCTACATCATCATTAGTAATTCCTGCTATATCTATAAGTCCTTCTGTTGTTAAAATCTGGTGATCGTATAAAATAATTTCACCATTTTCCTGAATATTTAAATCTGAAGGCCCAGAAACCAAAGTCCACTCTGTATAAATAGAATTAGGGTATTCGTACAGTATTCCATTCTCTGTTGTAAAGAGTAATTGATCATATAAACTTATTGAATATGGACGAAAATCGTCAGTACAGATTTCCAGAGGAGGATCTTCTTGTTCGAAAAATCGTATGGTTTCGAAGAATGAAAAAGATATCCCTGTTGTCTTATCAGAACAATTAGTTAATGAAGATCGTGCTTCAACCGTATAATTAAAAGTAAAAGTCTCACAAGCGAACATTGGATTTGACGCCTTTAAAAAATCATAAATCTCTCTTATATTGACGATAGCATCCAAAGGATTGGAAATTTGACCGGTTGGATCATTATTTGCAGACCAAAGCCCTTCCACATCTTCTCCGCTCAAATACTGATCATCAGTTAAATTAATATCATTATCCCAAAGTCCCGCTAATATATCATCTTCACAAATAAAATAGTTTGTTGCATTACCCGAAAAAACATCTCTAATAACTTCTACTTTAATATTTGAAACCGAAGTTGGGCTACATGGAGTAATACCTGGCACGGTATAAGTAAATTCAAAAACATCAAACTCTATCAAATTACCAAAAGGCACATAGGGTATAGTAGCATTAAAACTACTTGGTGTTGGTCCGAATCCTAAAAAATTTGAAGGATCCCCTAAGTTACCTACAAATTCCCAAATACCATTTTTATGAGGAGAAGGTTGTGACTCAAAGACCTGAAATAAATCAAAAGTTGATAATATACTCTCACAAATTGTAATATTAGCGTCATTAACACCTTGTGGAGGTAAGGGATTACCTTCAAAAGGTCCTAAAACTAAATTAACAGTAGCTATAATACCATCTGCACAAGCAGAACTAGTATCAATTAATTGAAACTGATAATCTGTTATTGCTACTGAAGAGTCATCTAAATCCCATAAGAATAAATCACCAGTAGCTGGATCTAACGCAAAATTAAAATCAGGATCAAACCAAGTACTGGTAGCAGCTGAAACAGCACCTCCTGTAACACTATTGTATTGCTCATACAAATTTATTATTCCATCTGGAATCCCATCATTATTATTATCAATAGTTGTCATATCACAAATAACGACAGTCTCCTGCTCATTACATTGTGCATTTATTTTTGAAGTATAACAGATTAGAATTACTAAAACGAGGTAGGTAATCTTTTTCAATACGCTTTAAATTTAGATTTGGCGCAAGTTAAATAATACAAATTATAAAACACACAAAAACATCTAATTAATTGATATAACAGGAATTATACGAAGCGTTTAAGACTTACTTTTTCCGTTCAATAACATAATTAACCATTAATTCAAGAGCATCTTTATATTCTGATTTAGGAAAACTACTAAGCAACAATAATGCTTCTTCTTGAAAGGATTTCATTTTTGATACAGCATAATCTAAGCCTCCATTTTGTTTTACAAAATCGATCACTTGATTCACTCGCTTTCTATCTTTATTGTGGTTTTTAACCGAATTGATCAACCATTTTTTATCTTTTTTAGAACAATTATTAAGCACGTAAATTAAAGGCAATGTCATTTTTTGTTCTTTAATATCAATACCTGTTGGTTTTCCAATACTCTGCGTCCCATAATCAAACAAATCATCTTTAATTTGGAATGCCATTCCAATAAGTTCTCCAAACTTACGCATACTCTCCACCTCAACAGAATTAGGTTTAACAGAAGCCGCGCCAAGACTACAACATGCTGCGATAAGTGTGGCTGTTTTTTGTCTGATAATCTCATAATAAACGTCCTCGGTAATGTCTAGCTTTCTCGCTTTTTCAATTTGAAGTAATTCACCTTCACTCATCTCTCTAACGGCAATAGAGATTATTTTCAATAAATCAAAATCATTATTATCAATAGATAACAACAGTCCTTTTGACAATAAAAAATCACCAATTAAAACGGCTATTTTATTTTTCCAAAGTGCATTAATAGAGAAAAAACCACGACGTTTATTACTATCATCAACCACATCATCATGTACTAAAGTCGCTGTATGGATCAATTCGATAACAGATGCGCCACGATAGGTCCGCTCGCTAACCTCTCCATTCGACACCATTTTAGCCACTAAAAAAACAAACATCGGTCGCATTTGTTTCCCTTTTCTATTAACGATATAATAAGTAATCCTGTTAAGCAAAGCTACTTTTGATGACATAGCTAGTCGAAACTTTTTTTCAAAAAGTTCCATTTCAAAAGCAATTGGCTGTTTTATCTGTTCTGTTATTTTCAAAAGAAAGGTCTAATTTTTATGATTGCAAAAATACGAATAAACTAATAGACCTTAATATTAACAATTCGCATTTTTAATATGTGAGAAACAGAGCAATTCTTTTTTTATTATCTTTAATACCCTAATCTTCTAAACTTTAACTCATGAAAAAAATTACATTGCTATTATTGATTTATTTAACAATGACAACTTTAAGTCATGCACAATTCCCTGAAAGCTTTAATGGCACGAGCATCCCAACAAATTGGACTACGTTTATTGGAACTAATGGAGAAGGAACAGTTAAAAACTGGGCAAATGTTGGAGATTACATGGGAGTTACCTATGAAGCCGTACCAACCTTATCCGAAGACTGGCTAGTAACTCCATCTATTGCTATTACAACCTCTAATTCATTATTACAATTTGACCAAACGGATGCTTTCCTACCCGATTATGGTTCTGAATACACTATAAGAGTCTCTACTGGATCATCACAAACAACACATGCGGATTTTACTATTATAGATACGCAAACCGAAACATCTGTAACAGCGGGAAACGAAGCCACATTTTCTTCATATACCGTAGACTTATCTGCTTACGAAGGACTTACAGTTTACATTGCTTTTGTATTAGCACAAAATGATGGTGATTATTGGTTTATAGATAATGTTAATTTAGTAAACCAATATGCTAGCCCTCCAAATGCGGTTACCACGCCCACCCCTTCTGATACGGCAACAGATGTCGCAATTGACCCAACTGATACAGATTCAGATAATATCCCAGATAATATAGTTTCTTTTTCTTGGTCTGAATCGACAACTGGAGACCCTGCAATTACTTATAACTTTTACCTAGGAGAGTCTCCAACAACTTTAGTCTATTTACGTAATATTAATAACACATCTGTTGATATTACAGGTACGGAATACAATACTGTATATTATTGGTCTGTAGTCGCAGAAAATATTGGAGGACAAGCAACGGGATCTTCTGTTTGGAGTTTTACAACAGAAGCAGACAACACACTATCCGTTACTAACTTTAACACCACTACTTTTAGTATTTATCCTAACCCTGCTAAAAATAGTATTAGTATAAAATCAAATACACGTTTTGATTCTGTTGAAATATTTAACCAATTAGGACAACGTGTTATGCAACTTAATGCTAATGCAGTAATTAACAACTCCATCGCTATTAACGATTTAAAAAACGGGGTTTACTTCATGAAAATCCTTGCTGGAAATCAAGAAAAAACAATAAAATTTATTAAAGAGTAATCTTTACTAAAACACAAAAAAGCGCCTTTCAATTAATCGAAAGGCGCTTTTTTTCAATAAAAATTATAATTTATTTTTCTTTATTCGCTAATTGCCCGCAAGCCGCATCAATATCCTTACCTCTACTTCGTCTTACAGTAACAGTAATATTATTATCTTCTAATACATTTTTATACATATCAATAGCTTCTGATCTTGCTTGCTGAAACTGACCATCATCAATTGGATTATACTCTATAATATTAACTTTACTTGGTGCAAACTTACAAAACTGAACTAAAGCATCTACATCTTTACGTTTATCGTTTATGCCATCCCAAACAACATACTCATAAGTAATACGGTTTTTTGTTTTTTCATACCAATACACTAGTGCTTCTCTAAGATCTGCTAATGGAAACGTTGCATTAAATGGCATAATAGATGTTCGGACTTCGTCAATTGCAGAATGTAATGACACTGCTAATTTAAACTTAACGTTATCATCTGCCATTTTTTTAATCATTTTTGGCACCCCTGATGTAGAGACTACAATTCGCTTTGGTGACATTGCTAATCCTTCTGGAGATGTTATTTTATCAATAGCCTTAAGAACGTTATTATAGTTCATTAAAGGTTCTCCCATACCCATAAACACAATATTACTTAAAGGTCTATCAAAATACAACCTACTTTCTCTATCTATAGCGACTACTTGGTCATAAATCTCATCAGGATTAAGATTACGCATACGTTTTAAACGCGATGTTGCACAGAACTTACAGTCTAAACTACACCCTACTTGACTAGACACGCAAGCTGTCGTTCTAGTTTTTGTTGGTATTAAAACAGACTCGACTATTAAATCATCATGTAATCGTACCGCATTTTTTACAGTCCCATCGCTACTACGTTGCATCACATCTACTTTGATATGATTTATAACAAAGTTGTCTTCTAGCATTTGACGCGTCTCCTTAGAGAGGTTTGTCATATCTTCAAATGTATGAGCTCCTTTGCTCCATAACCACTCGTAAACTTGATTTCCTCTAAAGGCTTTATCTCCTTCTTTTTCAAAGAATTCTCTAAGTTGCTCTTTAGTTAATGCGCGTATGTCTTTTTTCTTAATGTCCATTGGATTGCAAAAATAGTGATTTTGAATGATGAATGACGACTGATGATTTACTTTACTTAAATTTATAACCAACGTTAAGCTAACGCATTAGCGATGGAGACATTTGTTGAAGCTCTTGCTTTTGCTATTTAGGCAAATGCAAAGCGACTGTCGAGAGCGCGACCTTTGGGTAATGCCATAAAAAAACCTCTTTTACTGATTACAGCGAAAAGAGGTTTTAATTATCTATAGTGGAAGGATTAGATGATTAACATCGCGTCTCCATAACTGTAAAATTTGTACTTTTCTTTTACTGCTTCTTCGTATGCTTTTTTCATAAAGTCATGTCCAGCAAATGCAGAGACCATCATCATTAATGTTGATTTTGGTGTATGAAAATTAGTAATCATAGCGTTAGCGATACTAAAATCGTATGGAGGAAAAATAAATTTATTTGTCCATCCTTCTATTTCGTTTAATGTCCCGCTTGAAGATACTGAGCTTTCTATAGCACGCATTGCTGTTGTACCTACTGCACAAATACGACGCTTTTCTTTTTTAGCATTATTGATAATCTCTACTGCTGCCGCTTCAATTTTAAGCTCTTCGCTATCCATTTTATGCTTAGATAGATCTTCAACCTCAACTGGGTTAAAGGTTCCTAATCCAACGTGTAGTGTTACTTCTGCAAAATCAACTCCTTTAATTTCTAAACGTTTTAATAAATGCTTAGAAAAGTGCATCCCTGCTGTTGGTGCTGCTACAGCCCCTTCTTCTTTTGCATAAATTGTCTGGTAACGCTCTTCATCTTCTGGCTCTACCTCTCTTTTAATATATTTAGGCAAAGGTGTTTCTCCTAACATTTGAAGCTTTTTTCTAAACTCCTCATAAGATCCGTCATATAAGAAACGTAAAGTACGTCCTCTAGAGGTTGTATTATCGATAACTTCTGCTACTAACGTTTCGTCATCACCAAAATATAATTTGTTACCAATACGTATTTTACGAGCTGGATCTACTAAAACATCCCAAAGACGTTGTTCTTTATTTAATTCTCTTAATAAAAACACTTCGATTCTAGCGCCTGTTTTTTCTTTGTTACCAAATAAACGTGCTGGAAATACTTTGGTGTTGTTAAGAATCATCACATCCTTCTCATCAAAATATTCGATTATGTCTTTGAACATTTTATGCTCAATAGTTTGTTCTTTTCGATTTAATACCATCAAACGAGACTCGTCTCTGTTTTCAGCAGGATATTCTGCTAATAATTCATCTGGTAAGTCAAAATGGAAGTGTGATAATTTCATTTATTAAATAGTTGTTAAGTTAACAAGATTGCAAATATACAATCTGGAGATAGGCCTTGTCAAGTAAATGAGCAATTATTATTTATTAAACGCTAAAAATGAAGCCTAAAGCAGCTAAATCATCCCAAAATGTTGGGTAAGATTTTGAAACCACTTTATAATCTTCGATAATTATAGGCGTTTTTAATGCTAAAGGCGCAAATGCCATAGCCATCCGGTGGTCATTATAAGTTGCAACAGCAATATTTTGTTGTCTATTGGTTGCTTTTTTTAATGTTAAACTATTATCTGTTATGGCAACCTCTCCTCCTAATTTTTCAATTTCGGTTTTTAAGGCTATTAAACGATCTGTTTCTTTAATTTTTAAAGTATGCAATCCTGTTAAATGACACTCTAAACCTAAACCAAATGCGGTTACCGAAATAGTTTGCGCAATATCTGGTGCATTTTTTAAATCGAAATCAATTTGGGTATCCAAAGCAACTTCTTCTTCCTTTTTAAGCGTAACACTGTTATCTTTAAATGTTGTTGTCACACCAAAGGACTTATAAATTGTCGCTAAAGCGGAATCGCCTTGCAGGCTATTTTGCTTATATGAAGATAACATAATACTTGTTCCAATAGCAGACATGGCGGCAATGCTATAAAAATAGGATGCTGAAGACCAATCACTCTCTACTGTTAATTGTTGTCCGCTAACTTCCGATTGTTTTTTAGGAGCTATAGTAATTAGATTGCCTTCAAATGTAGTTTTAACACCAATCTCTTCTAACAAACTAAGTGTCATTTTAATATATGGTACCGATGTAATTTCTCCGTCAAGCGTTAATTCTATTCCGTTTTCTAATTTAGGAGCTATTAAAAGTAATGCCGAAATATACTGACTACTAACATTTGCTTTTAAAGTGACTTTATTTTTAGTTAGCTTTTTCCCTTTTATTAATAACGGCGGAAAGCCTTCGTTTTCTTTATATGTTATCTCTGCTCCCAATTGATTTAAGGCGTCTACTAAAATAGCGATTGGACGCTCCTTCATGCGTTTGGAACCTGTCAACTCGATAGCCCTTCCGTCTTGCGTAGAAAAATATGCGGTTAAAAATCGCATCGCTGTTCCTGCATGGTGTATATCTATGATTTTGTCCTGAGATGCTAATGCTTTTGACATTAATACAGAGTCATCACTATTAGACACATTACTTATTTTTATTTCTGGATATAAGGCTTGTAGCAATAATAATCTATTAGACTCGCTTTTTGATCCGGTTATTTGGATTGAAGACGTTTTATGTATTGCCGATTTATTTAAATGTAGATTCATATTCTAATGGATTCCTTGCTCTGATGTAACTAAATTTATTTCAATTTTTGATTATTATGATGTCTGTCGTGATCTCGTTTTGTTTTTATATCTAACTTTTTATCAAACGCTTCTTGCAAGTCTATACCCGTTTGATTTGCTAAACATAATACTACAAACATAACATCAGCAAGTTCTTCTCCTAAATCTTTGTTTTTATCAGATTCTTTTTCACTTTGTTCTCCATAACGCCTAGCTATAATGCGCGCCACTTCTCCAACTTCCTCTGTAAGTTGCGCCATATTGGTTAGCTCGTTAAAATAACGAACGCCATGAGCATTAATCCAGTTATCTACTTCTAATTGTGCGTTTTTGATGTCCATTTTTATTCTTTTTTAAGCACTATTTTCTCAGCTTTTTTATCTGTTCTAATTTTATAGAACTCCTTAAAATTACTATAATCAGATGCTAATATATACGTATTATTAATTTCCAAACTTACAACTATTTGAATTTTATCGCCAATTTGTTTTGTAAGATAAGAAAAAGTTAATGCGTCTGTATTAAAATTTATTGTTTCGCTTTCTGGTAACGACTCTAATTGATAGCCTTCAGTGAAAGACGAAAGAAAACAACAAAACACTATACATCAACGTACAAACCAACAAATTAAAACCATCTTTATTCTTAATTAAAAGTAATAAAGGTCAATTTCTAAACAAACTTTTAAAAACTGATCGAAAATAATATTTTTTTTCTATTGTTAATTTTTTATAAAACGCACTACAACTAATACTCTATTTGATTGAATTTACTCTAAATTATAAATATCACTACCACTTATATTTTTTTAAGCACTATTTTTTCTTGATTTTTTTCAACTATAAATTCATGAAATTTTTTAAAATCGGCATAATACTCTGGCAAAATGATAGTTCTATTTATCTCCATTTTTTTCGCTAATTGAACAATATTACCTGTTTGCTTTATTAAATAAGAAAAACTAACAGATTTATCATTAAAATCTAGCCTAGAACTTTCAGGAAGTGATTCCACCTTATAACCATCCGGTATTATAATAGTAATCGTCTGCTGCTCTAATGTTGGATATATAAAATCCATGGGGAAATCTCTAGAATCTTGGATAAAAGGATTTTCTTCTTGGCTCAAAAACAATAATGGTGAAACATAAATAAGATCTCCTATTTGTTCTGCAGATTGGTCATAAGAGAAATTATAAATTTCTGATACTGGATTAGCTAATGATTCTACATTTTTCACATCTAAGTCGGTCACAACAAGCCCTGAATTTTTCTTTTCTATATTTAAAATCAAATCCTCTTTACTTTTATTAGCAAAGTTATTCCTGTAATTATATGCTTGATAATTGGTAAACACCTGTCTTATCTTTCCTTTAAAAGAAAGGTCCTCCTCTAAATTCACACTTACTGAAACTAATTGTTTTGAAACAACATTTGGAGATAAACTAACCCAAGTAGAAGTACCGCCCTCTCTAATTAATCGTCCTTGCCAATTAATAGCTTTTTTAGGTAAAACATTAAGCGTCGTATATTGCTCCGTCGCATCTAAAAGCTGTAATTGACCCTCTGTCTCCACTGCACAAATAACATAGTTAAAACCTGTTCTTGTTGGAAATAATGGCACACCATTACTCCTTGTACTTACCAATACTGGATTCGTTTTTATTTTAGCATATCGAAGCATAGCAATTAGCATTAAATTAATATCTGCCGTATTACCAGAGCCTTCTTTATATGCGTTTTTAACACCATTTTCTGAGGTATAACCTATAAAATCATTTTTCTTAATTTTAGTTTTTACAAAGTCAAAAATTAGTTGGATTTTCTCCGTATCCGAAGCAGTACTTTTAATCAAGTTATTAATATCGTCTTCAAAATAATTAGTTTTACTAAGTTGCCCGCCAAAATCGTCGTTATCATAAATATTCCTAATTACTTTGTCCCAACTAGTAGCATAGTTTTTTACTGCTCCATCTGGACCTTTGTAAAAAGCATATTCAAAGACTACCTTAGCTCTATAATTATCAATATTATCCGTAAACGGCTCATCTACCAAAGCAGGTAAATCTTCCATATATATTTTGACTACATTCTCCTCAAAATTAAAACTAGACTTTTTAAATTCTGTACTTACTGTACGAGCTCCGCTTCTCTCTTTAGTTGTAACAGTTTCTTTTCTATCCCTTTTTGACTCTTGAATTTTTGGTACAAAAGAAGCTCTTGGACTTACAAATTTATTGTAGTTAAAATATTCAGGAGTAATAATATCTACCTCAATTTTATTAATAGGAATATCATATTGCAATACAACATCATCTATTGATAAAAAAGTTGATTTGATTTTGTACTCAAATTCTATAATGCACCCCTCTGCTAAACCAGGCATTGTAAAAGTCTTAGAACTCCAGTATTTATTATTATCTTCTTTAAAAATGTTTTCATTCTTGAGTTTGCTTTTTTCGACCTTACCATTTACAAGTTTATAAGTATAACCTTTTAGACCGACAAGGTTTTGGCGCATGGCATTGCTCTCATTATATAAGTCAACTCTCTTTGTCGCCCACTCATAGCCCTCTTTATTATATATTTTTATTCGCTCGTGATATTCAGTTTCTCGTTCAAATCCATTTGTTTTTGAAAAAGGAAAACTAGTATGTTGTTTTTTAAACAACACGACTGCATTTGCTTCAGGATAAACTGAATGGCTGGCTTCTTTTAATTCTTCTTTACTGACTTTTCCAAATTTAAAATCTTGGCATTGCCCCAAAACGGACATAAACATAAACGTTAGGATGGTTAGTTTTTTCATTTATTTAATTAGTAGTGGTTAATACTATTTTTGATTTATCGTGTTTAACAATAGCGAGTCTAAATTTTCTAAAAGCACCGTAATCCTCTTTTGAAAACTGACCTTTATTAATAATGATTTTTCTTTTGAATACTAAATTTTTGTCATCTATTTGTTTGATTGAATAGTGATATTCTCCAAACTTATTTTTAATTACAACATCGTCCTGTAATGCCTCTACTTTAACATTATCTGGCAACGTAATTTGATAGTGATCTTCGTCCACAAAACCTCTATCAATCTCAAAAGGCAATTTTCGGTTTTTATATCTTGGTGGTGCTGTTTTAAATTTATTAAAAAAGTTAGGTTGCATCAACCACCTATCTCCTGCTTTGGTAACATACTTATCAACTTGTAAGTCTAAATCTTCTTTAAAAACAATATTATTTTTATCGTTATTAAAAAGCATGCTATTTACTTGCAGGTTATTTATATCCGAAAAAACATCCTTGTAATATAGCTTGTTTTCTTTTTCTGTTTGCACCTCAATATGACTGTATTTATCGTATTGCGTCCCTTTAGATGTAATATTTAATTTGGCTTTAAAACCACCTAAACTATCTAATGTAATATCTGAGTTTATTATTTGACTGTTTTCATTTGTGCTATATATTTTTGTATGAACTATTTGCCCTCCAGATGGTGTAACAATTAAAACATCTCTATCATCTGTAAAATTAGCATTATACCCAAATGGTGTGGACTGACTAGTGCATTCTAAAGTAATATAACTGTCATTAGCAGGTATTGATAATATAGCATGATTCCCCTGTAAAGACGAAAACGAGGCATCAATACTTCGTAAATCTTCTCCTCCATAAACAATTGTATAGAAAGAGGTAACGCCAACCTCATCCAAAAGTGCTTTTGTGTAATTGGACAACCCTTTACAATCTCCATATCCCAATCTATCTACATCACTTGCAAGCATTGGTTTCCACCCTCCAATACCAACTTGCACACTTATATACCGTGTTTTGTTTTGCATAAACTGATATACAATCTTAGCTTTTTCTAAATCTGTTTTTGCATCTTTAGTAAGAGATTTAATTTCTACTTTAACAGTTTCCGGAAGTTCTTGAGTCCCATCAATTAGCTTATCACTCATCCATTTACCAAAATCACTCCAACTGTTATTGTCCCCTTCAACGCCCAACATACTAAATTGTTTAAGCGCAAATTTGACTGAAGGTGCCACATTATAAAAGGATGGACTATAAGCCTCTTTTTTTATTGCTGATAGATTATTAGCTTGATAATTATAGTCGGACATTTTTTCAATTTTAAATGCTTCTAAGTTGCTGACTTTAAAATCTAAAGGTATATCTGTATGATTTTGTATTTTATATGATGCTTTTTCTACACTTAAGTAATAGTCATCAATAGGAAACCACTGTGGTATAAAAGCAGTATTAGAAGACACCACTTCTAAATCAAATACGACAGTGTAAGGATAAGAAACAGGTATATAATTAATGTAGCGCGCTCGATTATCTGTAAAAATAGATACGCCGTCAGCAACACTAACATCTATAAAATCTTTTTTCTTGAACTTTTTAATTTCTTTTCCAAAAGCATTAAAAACTACAGCCTCTAATGTTTTAATTGATTTTAACTGATCATAATACACGACAGCTCCAATATGCCTTTGACCTCTTTCGTTTAAAACAGTAACAACGCGTTGCTCTTTAATAACTATTTTATTCCTAGATTCAATACTAACATCTATTGCACTAGAGCGGACAATGGCATTGGCATTTGATTGCAACTCTGGACTTAAAACTATAGCTTGGTAACTATCTTGAGAAAATACACTTACGGAAAAGAAAAGTATACAAATTATACTTTTTAAAAATGTGTTTGTAGGCATTACATCTAATTAGACTACAATATAGAAATTATATGATGAAAACGAAAACTGTTCGATGGATTTAGAAAGCGGGAATAGCCTTATTGTTTAAATCACTGTGTAAACCAACAACACAATAAATTAGTCTCTCTTTTTAGAATCTATAATAATAGTAACAGGACCGTCATTTATCAGCTCAACTTTCATGTCCGCTCCAAATTGACCAGTTTGAACGGACTTTCCTAAAGCTAATTGTATTGTTTTTACAAACGCCTCATACAAAGGCATAGCCACTTCAGGTCTTGCTGCTTTTATATAACTTGGTCTGTTTCCTTTTTTAGTACTGGCGTGAAGTGTAAATTGACTAACAACAATAGCATCACCTTTAGTGTCGATTAAAGATAAATTCATGACTTGATTATCATCATTAAAAATACGACAATTAGCAATTTTATTAATCAACCATTTAATATCCTCTTCCGTATCTTCTGCTACTATACCAACTAATATTAATAACCCATGACCAATATTAGCTACCTTTTTTTCATCTATAGTAACACTTGCTTTGCTAACACGTTGGATGACTGCTTTCATTTATTCTTTTTCCCAAATATCGGTTCTGTAATGCTCCTCATCTCCTTCTATAATTTGCACATAACTTTTATATCGAGAAGCAGAAATTTCATCTTTTTCTAAAGCATCTTTTACGGCGCATTTAGGCTCTTCAATATGCAAACAGTTATTAAATTTACAATCTTGTTTTAAGGCAAAAAACTCGGGAAAGTAATCACCAATTTCCTCTTTTTCCATATCTACAACACCAAAACCTTTAATTCCTGGTGTATCGATAATTCTAGCATTAAAACCTAAATCAAACATTTCTGCAAAAGTTGTGGTATGCTGACCTTGCATATGTTGAGACGATATAGCTTTTGTTTTAAGGTCCAAAGTAGGTTCTATAGCATTAACCAATGTCGATTTACCAACACCAGAATGCCCTGTAAACATACTTACCTTACCTTCCATTAATGCTTTAACTTTGTCTATATTTTTTCCGGTCTTCGCCGAAATCCCTATACACTCATAACCAATTTGTCGGTATACATGAGCCAAGTATCTAACTTCGTCTAAAGTTTCTTCGTTGTAAGTATCAATTTTATTGAATAACAACACCGCCTTTATATCATATGCTTCTGCTGTAACTAAAAAGCGATCAATAAAACTTGTAAATGTTGGAGGATTATCTATTGTGACTAATAAAAAGACTAAATCAATATTAGACGCTATAATATGCGTTTGTTTAGACAGGTTTACAGATTTACGAACAATGTAATTTTGTCTATCATGAATTTTGTCAATCACTCCTGTTTCTACATCAGATTTTGTGTCCAACTCAAAGTCCACAAAATCTCCAACCGCGATTGGATTTGTGCTTTTGATGCCTTTTAGTCTAAACTTACCTTTTATTCTGCATTCGTACGTTTGACCTAATTCGGTCTTTACTGTGTACCAGCTTCCTGTAGATTTATATACGCGTCCTGTCATTATTACAAAGATGATTAATATTAGTAAGTAAAACAAAAAAAGACTACCAAATGGTAGTCTTTTCTATATAATTAAGTAAAATTAATTAGTACTTATAAGAAATCCCTTTTTTGATAGCTTGAGAACCTCCTAATCTATTAGAACCAGCACCAACAGTTGTTTTGTCTGCTGTTAATAAAATAAATGGAAATCCTTCTTTAGCTGCAGCCATTTTCAATTTTTTCTCTGCTTTCTTATCTCCTGTATTACCTGTTTGAAAATTAACAAGTCCAGTTTTACCTCTTACTTCAGATCCCTTTTTCAAACCTGCTATGTAACTTTTGTCTTCTAAAATAACAACTTTCTCCCAGTCGTCTTTACTATTTACAACAATTTTCTCTGTTACATCTTCTACTCTTCCACTGTTATGCTTGATTTTTTCTACCGCATATTTCCCAATAGTATACTCCGTATCTTCACCATCGTAGATAAATACAATAGTATATTCCTCTACTCTAATAACCTTACCTTTAACTACTTCTCCATTGTGCTTAAAGACTTCGTCAATTTGATTTACTTTTGTAGTTTCTGCTTCTGCTTCTGCTTCTTGAGCATTTACAAAAGAACTAGTAAAAACTAATAATACGGCTAATAAAAAATTTTTCATTTTAATTTAATTTAATTTGGTTAGTCTCTTTGTGTAAACAAAGAGACCCCAAAAATAAACTTATTATTAAAACTTACAAATCCTTCGTTATCCTTTTATAATTTTTTCTTGATGATTAATAGACTCTTGGTGTATCGCTTTAAACATTTTTAAGATAAACTCTTCACTTAAGCCTTTAGACTCTCCTTCTAATACCATTTTTCCTAAAATCTCATTCCAACGTTTGCTTTGTAAAACTGCAACGTTTTTCTGTTTTTTAAGACCTCCAATACCATCAGCAATTTTCATACGTTTACCTAAAGACTCAATAATTTGATTATCTACAACGTCTATTTGTGCTCTCAGGTTAGTTAACTCATTATTGTATTCTGTTTCTGGATCAGATTCTTTTCTAATTTTTAAATCTACCATCATTTGAATTAAAGACTTAGGCGTTACTTGCTGTGCAGCATCACTCCATGCATTATCAGGATCTGTATGCGTTTCAATCATTAACCCATCAAAATTTAAATCTAATGCTGTTTGAGAGACATCAAAAACCATATCACGTTTTCCTGTAATATGCGACGGATCGTTTATTAATGGTAAATCTGGAAATCTGTTTTGAAACTCAATAGCAATTTGCCATTCTGGAATATTTCTATATTTAGTTTTCTCGTAAGTAGAAAACCCTCTATGAATTGCTCCTAAGTTTTTAATACCTGCAGTATATAATCTTTCAATACCACCTAACCATAACGCTAAATCTGGATTTACTGGATTTTTAACCAATACAATTTTATCTGTTCCCGCTAATGCATCTGCTAATTCTTGCATGATAAATGGACTAACTGTAGATCGTGCTCCAATCCAAAGTAAATCCACATCATTCTCGATTGCCAATTTTACGTGTGCCGCATTAGCAACTTCTGTACAGGTTTTCATACCTGTTTCTTCTTTTACTTTTTTAAGCCAATTTAAACCTAAAGCACCAACACCTTCAAACATTCCTGGTCTAGTACGTGGTTTCCATATACCTGCTCTAAAATAGCTAACATCCGTATCTTTTAGCTCGTGTGCTATTTTTAATACTTGCTCTTCTGTCTCTGCACTACATGGTCCAGCGATTACTAAAGGATGATCTAACTTCATGTCATCCAACCAGTTTCTCATTTCTT
Organism: Psychroserpens sp. NJDZ02; assembly: GCF_004843725.1. Classification (NCBI taxonomy): domain Bacteria; kingdom Pseudomonadati; phylum Bacteroidota; class Flavobacteriia; order Flavobacteriales; family Flavobacteriaceae; genus Psychroserpens; species Psychroserpens sp. NJDZ02. The sequence goes on from NZ_CP039451.1 coordinate 867,717, forward strand.
TTTTGTTTTCCATAATCTTCTAATCTAAAGCCTCAAAACTATTTATTTTTTTGGAGGTATTACTATTTATTGTATTCCGTTTAATATTTGTTTTATATAATTGGTGTCTTTCATTTCTTTATAAACACCATCAAAGTCGTCCTTTTCAATAAGATTTTTAAACTGTGTTAAATTGGAGATATAATCATTTAAAGTTTCGACTACATTACTTTTATTCTGTTTAAAAATTGGCGTCCACATCGCTGGACTACTTTTTGCTAATCGGACTGTACTTTCAAATCCCGAACCTGCCATATCAAAAATATCACGTTCGTTCTTTTCTTTCTCAATGACTGTTTTCCCAAGCATAAACGCACTTATGTGTGACAAATGTGACACATAAGCAATGTGCTTATCATGCGACTCCGGATTCATATAACGCATACGCATGCCTATCTCTGTAAACAAACCGACTGCTTTTTCCTGTAGTTTAAAGGCTGTTTTTTCTACTTCGCAAATGATATTTGTCTTTTGATTAAACAAATCTCTGATGGCCGCTTTTGGTCCAGAAAACTCAGTTCCCGCAATAGGATGCATTGCTAAAAAATTACGTCGTCTTGGATGGTTCTCTACCACTTTACAGATATCAGACTTAGTCGAACCAACATCAGCAACTAACGTAAAATCTGATATTTTATCAAGCACATCCGGCAAAACACTAACAGAAGCATCCACTGGAATAGCTAATATGACCAAATCTGCCTTATCTAAATCTGTAAAAGTGGCTTTATGATCAATAACACCAAGCTCCAAAGCTTGATTTATATGGTCTTCGGATTTATCAACACCAAAAATGGTTACTTCAGGACGTTTATTTTTTATATCTAAAGCCAAGCTACCGCCAATTAATCCTACACCAATTATGTATATATTTTGTATCATACTCTCGCTATTGCGTCTTCTATTTGTTCAGTCGTTGCACACAACGAAAATCTTACATATCCTTCCCCTTGTGTTCCAAAAACCGTTCCTGGTGTTATAAATAAGCTTTTATCATGTAGCAACGTGTCTATAAATGTTTCTGATTTATAACCGTCTGGTGCTTTTGCCCAAACAAATAAACCTGAAGCTTCTTTATCATATGTACAGTTTAATTTATCCGCTAACTGCCAAACTAATTTACGGCGTTCTGTATACACCGTATTTAACTTATCAAACCAATCTTGCGGACTATTTAATGCAGCTATTGCTCCCTTCTGAATCCCGTAAAACATACCCGAATCCATATTACTTTTTACTTTTAAAACCGCATTAATATGTTCTGGACTTCCTAAAACCATTCCTACTCTCCAGCCAGCCATATTAAAAGTTTTACTTAGAGAGTTTAACTCCAAACAAACTTCTTTTGCGCCTTCAACATTTAAAATACTTAACGGCTTATCGTTTAAAATAAAACTATAAGGATTATCATTTACTAGTAAAATATCATGCTTTTTAGCAAAATCCACTAACTTTTTTAAATCCGTTTTAGAGGCTTTAGCACCTGTTGGCATATGCGGATAACTGGTCCACATAATTTTAACTTTACTTAAATCTAATTTTTCAATCTCCTCTAAATTAGGTAACCAATTATTGCTTTCATCTAAATTATAAGCGATAGGATTTGCTTGCACCAATTTAGTCACAGCTGCATACGTTGGGTATCCAGGATTAGGAATTAACGCGCCATCACCTTCATTTAAAAAAGCTAAAGAAATATGCATAATCCCTTCCTTACTTCCCATTAATGGTAATACCTCTGTATCTGGATTAATGTGTGTATGATAGTGCACTTTATAAAACGCTGCAATAGCTTGTCTAAACTCGGGTAAGCCCTGATAACTTTGATATTTATGCGCATTAGCATCTAACAAACCTTCTGTTAATGCTGCAACAACTTGCTTTGACGGTTTTAAATCTGGACTTCCAATTCCTAAATTAATGATAGGTTTCCCTGCTGCTTTTAAAGCATTAACCTCCTTTAACTTTTTAGAAAAGTAGTATTCCTCTACACTATGTAATCTGTTAGCTACTTCCATTATATTTTTGCATTTTTATATTGACCAATAACCTTAAAATGTGTGGCCATAATATCCATTATTGATTTGGCTTTTTTGAAATCTTGATAATCCTGAAATGTAACATCTACAAAAAAGGCATATTTCCAAGGGGTTTCAACTATTGGTAAGGATTGTATTTTTGTTAAGTTTAGTTTGCAATCACTCATGACATTCAAAATGGTTGCTAAACTTCCTCTTTTATGATCTAATTCAAATTTGATAGATGCTTTATTTATTTCAGCTTCAGCGATTTCAGAATTATCTTCTTTAACAATAACAAAACGGGTTTCGTTATGTTTAATCGTCTGAATACTTTTTGCTAAAATGTCTAACTCAAATATCTCTGCAGCTAAAGCACTAGCAATAGCTCCTGTGTTTTTTAATTGTTTTATATGAATACGCTCCGCAACCTCAGCAGTATCCTTATCTTCTATAAGTTTAATATGAGGATATTGTTTAAAAAAGGCTTTACACTGTAGTAACGCCATAGGATGAGAATACACTTCTGTAATATCCTCTATCTTCTGATTGGGAAGCGCCATTAAATTATGCTGAATATCTAAATAATACTCGCCAACAATATGCAAATTATTAGTATCTATTAAGGCATAATTAGGAATAATAGAGCCTGCAATGGAATTCTCAATAGCCATTATAGCTGCATCTGTCTCCTTTTTAAGCACGCTGTCTACTGTTTGATCAAAAGACATAAATGGCACAATACTAACATTAGTCTTAAAATAATTTTGAGACACAATGTGATGAAACGATCCTTTAATACCTTGTATGGCTACTGATTTTATCAAAATTTCTATTTTTTTTATTCCTTTTCAACTTATGTTGAATCGTTTTAAATCACTCGTTTTAAATTCAATAGGACTTCTTTAAACAAAAAAAAGTCTCGATATATATCGAGACTTTTTTAAAAATATATGTTATAAAATTACATATACACCGTCTCGTTCCTTTTGTTAAAAAAGAAATAATACCAGCTAAAATATGTAGTGTTTATTGTGCTCATGTTTGTAATAATACTGCTAAAGTAATTAATTAAATGACATAACAAAATACTAAGTATCTATTTTTACGCTTTTTAGTAAAGTTTTAAAGATTTATTAATAATCTATGGTTTAAATTACAGAATGTCTATTTTTGAGTAAACATTACAAGTATGTCAATTAAGGTAGAAAACATTACTAAAATTTACGGCTCACAAAAAGCTTTAAACAATATTTCTTTTGAAATTAATAGACCAGAAATCGTTGGTTTTCTAGGCCCAAATGGTGCCGGAAAATCAACTATGATGAAGATTCTAACCACTTACATCAATCCTACTGAAGGACAAGCACAGGTTAATGGTCATGATATTTTAACCAACACTAAGAATGTTCAAAAAAGTGTTGGCTACTTGCCAGAACACAACCCTTTATATTTAGAACAATATGTGCGAGAATACCTAAGCTTTAATGCCGATGTTTATAATGTTGATAAAGCACGTATTGAAGAGGTTATTACACTAACAGGATTAACACCAGAAGCGCATAAAACTATTGGTCAACTATCAAAAGGATACAGACAACGTGTTGGCTTAGCCAATGCTTTACTGCACAACCCAGAAGTTTTAATTTTAGATGAACCAACAACTGGTTTGGACCCAAATCAATTAATTGATATCAGAAACCTAATAAAAGACTTAGGAAAAGACAAAACCGTCTTTTTATCGACACACATCATGCAAGAGGTTGAAGCCATGTGTGATCGTGTTATTATTATTAATAAAGGTGAAATTGTTGCTAACAAAAAACTAAAAGATTTGCGTGATGGACAAGAGCAAATTGTAATTGTTGAATTTGACTATAGAGTGGAAGATGCTTTTTTACTGAAGCTTCCCAACGCTAAGACTGTAAAAAACACACATGATTTTATATATGAAATCACATTTACTACTTCCGAAGATATGCGTAGCCACGTGTTTGATTTTGCACATGACAACCAATTGAAGATTTTGCAATTGAATCAGAAAAACGCGAGTTTAGAGAGTTTGTTTAGAGAACTAACTAGTTAATTACTCAAAAATAACACGACCATCAAACAACTCTGTGATAGTTGTCATCGGTGGCGTATTTACGGATATAACATCTCCTGTGCTTACTAAATTAGCGATTAAACTGAGTTGTGGATTTACGATAATATCATTTGTTCCGCGATGATAAATGCTAACATTTTGAGCGACTAAATAGCGTCCTTCAAAACGCCCATTTCCAGAGGCATGATTTATATTTAAGTTTTCAGTTGTTCCAGAAATTGTACTTGTAGACAGGTTATTAATTACCAATGCTAAATTGGTACAATTAAGTTCCAAATTAAAATTACCAACATTGTAATAATCGCCACCATAATCTTCTGACAGCAATCTTAATTCAGGAAAATTTAAAATACCAACACTATGCACGTCTAGGTTGCTACTATTTCTAATTTCGGTTAGATCTGGAGTTGTAACGTATACTTTTGTAACCCCATAATCTCTAGTTAGATTACAGTCATTATTATCTCTTAATATTAATTTTCCGTTTTCAACAAAAACTTCGATATCATTAGCCAAGTTTTCACCGGTCTCCAAAACGACTTTTTGAGTCAATCCTTGTTTTACAAACAATTCGACATTTTTATACACTATGATTTTTGAAAACAAAGCAACGCCAATCTCTTTTTGGATAATGTCCCCTGTACTCTGAAAACAATCAGGCGCATTTTCAGAATTGCACCCTAACAGAAAAACTGTAGTTAAAACAAGTAATAACTTTTTCATATAATTTCCGCGAAAGCGGTGTGTTTTTAAATAATAAAAAGGTTTTGCATCATCTGCGAAACAATAATTACAGACGTATTCCTATTCCAAATTCGACTGCTTCTGCTTTTGCACCATGCGACTTTAAGCTTAATACACCATACATTTTATCCCCAAAATAGCGTTTTAGACCTATTCGGTTATACATGCGACCTTCAAAATCAAACGGATAATACACATAATACCCTAATTGTGTGATTAAAGACGTTTTATTAATAAATAATTCGTGCCCCACAAATAGACCAACACGTTTATAATCCTCATCTCCAGACACATTATCTTCTGGAAAAGCAACAGATTTATATCTAATATGAGTTTTCAAAAAGTTAGAGAAAAACACATCTGCTCCTACTTGTATCGCACTTTTATGATTTAAGCGTTTATCTGCATAAGCAGATACTACATAAAAAGCATATTGGCCAGAATCGATAATATCACTCTCGTTAACACCCGTTCTTAAAGCAAAATTGTATTTTACTTTTTCCGTAAACTTCTCATCTACGTGTTTTATATATTCAGGCGTATTTTCTGCATCCAAAGTATAATTCACACCTAAATTAAAAGCAATAGTATTTATAGAACTGTTTGGCGCCTTTACATTAGCATTAGAGTAATGTATTAATGATAAACCTGTTTGTATTCCGAAATTTTTAAAGATGTTTTCTTTTTTATAATTCAGCATTAAATAAGTACTACTTAAAATTTGTGTACCAAAAGCATTGTTACGATAGTTATCTACCTTATCATATGGATTACTATTATAAGTCAAACCTTGACCGATTCTAAACATTAAATTTCTTTTAAAAAAATAGAAATTATAATGCGCATAAACGCCAAAGTTATTACCTAAAGTTTCATTTTTTAAATCTTGATAAATTATGGACGCCCCGTAATCAGGGTAATTAAATCGACTTTCCCAAGCCTTTTTACCAAATGTTTTTTGATTATAACTTAAAATAAAACCCGTTGGGTGTCCTTTTATCAAATGAGAGATGTCACTATTGTGTTCGGCTATATTTCCATAGAAAAAATCGGCATCAAGCGTAAACGGAATTTTTTCTTCTTGGGCTGTAGCAAAGAACATGCAACAAAAGAGTAAGCAACTAAAATAAGACTTCATTAAACACTAAAAATTAGTTAACAAAAGTACTTAAATTAAATAAAGCATGAAGTGCTTATTGAAGAATTACTATTCAAAAAGATTAGAAGACAAATAACGATCACCTCTATCACAAATTATAGCAACAATAACACCTTGATCTATGGTTTCAATCAATTTTAAGGCAGTAGCAACCGATCCTCCACTGCTCATTCCAGCTAAAACACCTTCTTCTTTAGCTAAGCGTCTTGTCATAATTGTGGCTTCTTCTTGACTAACTTCTATTACTTGATCCACTTTAGAAGGATTAAAAATACTAGGCACGTAGTCTGGAGACCATTTTCTAATCCCAGGTATTCTTGCGCCATCTGCTGGTTGTGCCCCAATAATTTGAATATTTTTATTTTGTTCTTTTAAAAACGTTGATGTTCCCATAATGGTCCCTGTCGTTCCCATTGCAGATACAAAATGGGTAACTTCTCCTTTTGTATCTCTCCAAATTTCTGGTCCAGTAGTCTTATAATGCGCTTTCCAGTTATCGTCATTCTCAAACTGATTTAACAATAAATACCCTTTATCGTCTCGCATTTGAAAAGCAATATCTCTAGATCCCTCAATACCTTTATCTGCACTAGTCAATATAACCTCAGCGCCATAAGCACGCATCGTTTTAACACGCTCTACAGTAGAATTTTCAGGCATCACTAAGGATATTTTTATCCCAAATAAACTAGCCACATAGGCCAAAGCAATACCTGTGTTTCCACTAGTCGCTTCTACTAAATGACCTCCTTTTTTAATATCACCGCGTTTGACTGCCTCGGCAATCATATTATACGCAGGTCTATCTTTAACGCTTCCGCCAGGATTATTACCTTCTAATTTTAGATACAATTTCACGTTTGGTTTAGACACCAAATGCGACACTTCCACTAAAGGTGTATTTCCTATTTGATCTAAAATACTCATGCTTTTATCTTTTACTTATTTTTATATCTGACTTATAAGTGACTAATGAGCTTTCTGGAATAGACTTAGTAATCCATACATTAGCACCAATAATACTGCCTTCGCCAATGACCACATCTCCTCCTAAAATTGTTGCATTTGCATAAATAGTAACATTATTTTTAATAGTTGGATGTCTTTTGGTATTTCCTAGTTCCTTTTCAACTTTAATTCCTCCTAAAGTAACTCCTTGATAAATAATAACATTATTATGTATCACAGCTGTTTCTCCTATAACTACACCTGTCGCATGATCTATAAAAAAAGAATGACCAATAGTTGCACCTGGGTGAATATCTGTACCGGTGACACCATGGGAATACTCAGAAATCATTCTTGGTAATATTGGAATACCTAATTGCCATAAAATATGACTAATACGATACATAGCAATCGCATAAAACCCTGGATATGCTAAGTAGACTTCTTTAACACTTTTTGCTGCTGGATCACTATTATAAGCTGCTTCAGCATCTAGTTGCAATTTTGGTTTTAAAGCTTTTATTTCAGCAATAAATTGTTCCCATTTGGTATTACAAAGCCCACAATCCAGAGCTTCCGAAACATAAAAGAAAGCCGTTTTAATATTTTTTAAAAGCTCCTCTTGTTTATCATGCACCTCTAATGCACAATAGAATAACTCTTTTGCAAGATCTTCAACTTTTTCTTTAAACCTAAATGGAATTTGCAATGTCTCCTGCATACTATAATATTGTTTACAATGGTTAAAGCTAATTCTATTTTTAAAACATGCAGTATATCTAAACAAGAATTTAACAACTTAATCAGTTATAATATTACCAATTACAAGCTTATATTCCTATTTTAGCTATTAAACAATAGCTTTTACAACTGCTTTTGGAGACTCTTTACGCGTACCATCAAAACCATCTATTCCGCTTACTGTTGTATATTTTAAAACAAACTTTTTGCCTGGATTTAATATTTTATAAGCCGATTGACACATTAGTGTTGCCTCATGAAATCCACAAAGAATTAATTTTAATTTCCCTTCATATGTATTAACATCACCAATAGCAAAGATGCCAGGGATGTTTGTTTGATAATCTACAGTGTTTACTTTTATTGCATTTTTTTCTATCTCTAACCCCCAATCTCCAATAGGTCCTAATTTTGGTGACAACCCAAATAGCGGTATAAAATAATCCGTTTCTAAAATCGATTCTATCCCCTCTTTACTAATAGTAATCCCTTCAATATGATCTACACCATGTAACGCTGTAACTTCAGCAGGAGTAATTAAGTTTATTTTATTTACGAGTTTTAATTCTTGAACTTTCTCTACAGAATCTAATGCACCTCTAAATTCGTTTCTTCTATGCACTAGCGTAACACTTGAAGCGACATCCGCTAAAAAGATTGCCCAATCTAGTGCCGAATCTCCTCCTCCAGCAATAATCACTTTTTTATCTCTATACAATTCTGGATCTTTAATAAAATAATTAACCCCATTATCTTCGTATTTCTCAATATTTTCCAACTTAGGTTTTCTTGGCTCAAAACTACCTAGACCTCCGGCAATAGCTACAATCGGAGCATGATGTTGTGTCCCTTTATTTGTCGTTACAATAAAACTACCATCCTCTTGTTTATCTATAGTTTCGGCACGTTCTCCTAAAGTAAATCCTGGCTGAAATTGTTTCCCCTGCTCTAATAAATTACCCGTTAAATCTCCTGCTAGTATTTCTGGAAAACCAGGAATATCATAAATAGGTTTTTTAGGATATAATTCGGAGCACTGACCTCCTGGCTGAGGCAATGCATCAATTAAATGGCACTTTAATTTCAATAATCCTGCCTCAAAAACGGTAAATAAACCGGTAGGTCCCGCTCCAATTATTAAGATATCTGTTTTAATCATATTATTTTCTTTTGATCATTACGAGGACGAATGACGAAGTAATCTCCCTTTTATAAAAAGATTGCTTCACTATGTTCGCAATGACGTTAATTAATTAAACCTTTAGTAAATTCATTTAAAGTCTCTACTTTTTGTTCAAAATCTCCTTTTATAGTCTTTCGATAGACATTAAGATTTTTAACCAAATCATCTATATTTTCTGGTATTACATCTTCAAAAAACTGACGTAATCGTTTTGCTGTTGTTGGTGATTTTCCGTTAGTCGAAATCGCGACTTTCACATTACCTTTTGTGACTATACCTCCCATATAAAAGTCGCAATAAGGCGGATTATCAGCCACATTAACTAATTTGCTTTGTGCTCTACAATCGTTATAAACTTGCACATTAACCTCTGGAATATCTGTGGTGGCCACCACCATATGTTTTCCTTCTAAATAGTTAACGTTATACGTATCGTTAACCCTTGTAACGTTCCCCTTTTCAGCAACCGCAATAGTGCCTTCTCTAAACATCGGGGACACCATTGTGACATTAGCATCTGGACTAGACTTTAATAAAAATGTTAGTTTTTCTTCAGCGACATTACCACCACCAATAATAAGGACTTCAAGATTTTTTACCTTTAAAAAAACGGGATATAAACTATTTCTTTCCATAAATTTTAAGCTGAAATAGGTAGTGTAAATTTAGAAGCTAAATTTGATTGCTCGTACATTGAAGATAAATCAACACGCTGATTAACAACCTCGCCTATAATGATAATTGCTGGGGATGACAATTGTTTTTCTTCAACAATGGCTCCGATAGTACTAATCGTTCCAATGCCAACTTTCTCATCCTCTCTAGTTCCATTCTGAATAACTGCAACTGCAGTATCAGCTTTACCTTCTGCTGTAAAAATGGAAACAATTTCTGATAATTTGCTCATGCCCATTAAAATTACAATTGTTGCTGTTGATTTTGCTGCTAGTGCAATATCCCCTGAAATTTCATGAGATTTGGTTGTCCCGGTAATTACCCAAAAACTCTCAGAAGCATTACGTTTTGTTAAAGGAATTCCTTGAGAAGCTGGCACGGCTGCAGATGATGATATACCAGGCACCACTGCCACTTCTATAGCATATTCCTTAGCATAATCCAGTTCTTCTGCACCACGCCCAAATATAAATGGGTCCCCCCCTTTTAATCGGACCACATGACCAAATCGTAGCGCACGTTCAATAATTAATTGATTTATTTGACTTTGCTGATAGGCATAACATCCTTTTCGTTTTCCTACAAAAATGATTTCTGCCGTTTTTGAAGCATACGCTAACAAATCAGCATTGACCAACGCATCATACAAAATAACATCTGCAGATTGTATCGCTTTTATTGCCTTTAGTGTTATTAAATCTGGATCTCCTGGTCCTGCGCCAACAACTGTTAATTTTGGATGTATCATGAAACTTAATGTTTAATAGTATTATACAGCAGCCACTGTCTTTTCTCTAAAACCTCTTACTTTTTCTAAAAATTGTTCTGCATTTTCTATATATCGTGCTGCAAAAGCTTCCGTTGGAGGAAACACTTTTATTTGATAAATTAAATCTGCAAAAGAAACCTCCAAGTCTATTTTTTTAGTGTCAATAAACAATGTTTCAAAATCACTGATTATTCCTGCTTGTGTATTCGTTTTTATGTCTTCAGAAATTAGTATCGCTTTCGCTGAATTAACCATAGATCGATACGCTTCATAAATAGCTCCGGAATACACTTTGTTATCAAAAGACTGTTTTGCTTCTTCAATTTTCTCATCACTTTCAAGAAACAATGTTGCAATTAAATCGATAACAACACCGGCACACTCCCCAATTCCAATAGCTTTGACATATGCTTCTTCCGTACCCCAATCAATAAAATCCTCTTGCGTTAAATTGTCGACATTAGATAAATCTTTTAATAAATCATAGAAATACTTCTCTCCATTTACTTTATAATATTCTGAAAACACTAAACCTTTGCCATTAGCTTCGTAATCATTAAGAATACGACGCAATGCTTCTGGCCCTCTTCTACTTGGGACTTTAACCACTTTATCAGCAAAACTAGCATTACCATTCCCAAAATTACCACCTCCTAAAAGCACTTGTAAAGCTGGTGCTACTAATTTATCTTTTGTACGAATAGACATCCCTTGAAAACCAATATTTGCCATATTGTGTTGTCCACAAGCATTCATACAACCACTAATTTTAATCACTAAATCTTCGTTTTCTAAATAACTAGGATATTCTGTTTTTATAACACGTTCCAATTCTTCAGCAATTCCTGTACTACTAGAAATCCCTAAATTACAGGTGTCCGTTCCTGGGCAAGCTGTAATATCTACTGCTTTATTATAACCAATTTCTGTAAATCCTAGTTTTTCCAATTCGGTATAGAAAAAAGTCAGCAACTCTGCTTTTACAAATGGGATTACAATATTTTGTCTTAAACTTAATCTAATTTCACCTGCTGCATATTGCTCCACTAAATCTGCTAATAAACGGGCTTTATCAGTATAAAAATCACCTAATAACACTTTAATCCCAATAGCAAAATAGCCGTCTTGCTTTTGCGGAATGACATTAGTTGCTTTCCATAAATCAAAAGCAACTTGATCCTTTAATATAACCTTTGGAACTGAAACCGATACTGGAATTGAGGTCGTATAATTTGCTTCGTCTATAGTAACCGTTTTAAATGCTATTGCATTTTGCTCTTCTTCAACTAAAACCTTAAACGCTTCTAAACCTATATCTTTGATTAAAAATTTTAATCGCGCTTTCGCACGACTCTTACGCTCACCATAACGATCAAAAACTCTCAAAACACCTTCCATTAAAGGAATAATTTTATCAGAAGCTAAGAAAGTGTAAAATAAATCTGCATGTCTTGGTTGAGACCCTAATCCACCACCAAGCATCACCTTAAAACCTTTAACTCCATTTTTAATTTTAGCAATAAATCCTAAATCGTGCATGTATGATAAGCCTGTATCTTCATCCGTTCCAGAAAAAGACACTTTAAATTTCCGACCCATTTCTTGACAAATTGGATTACGTAAAAAGAATTTAAAAACAGCATCAGCATAAGGCGACACATCAAAAGGCTCGTTAATATCTATTCCTGCAGTTTCACTTGCTGTTACATTTCTAACTGCGTTCCCACAAGCCTCTCTTAGTGTGACATTATCTCGCTCTAATTCTGCCCAAAGTTCTGGCGTTCTGTTTAAATCTACATAATGAATTTGAATATCTTGACGCGTCGTAATATGCAATCTGCTTCTGGAATATTTATCAGATACCTCAGCAATACGTCGGAGTTGGTTACTTAATACTTTTCCGTAAGGTAGTTTTATACGAATCATTTGTACACCGTCCTGACGTTGCCCATAAACCCCACGTGCTAAACGTAAACTTCTAAATTTTTCTTCATCAATTTTTCCGTTATTAAATAGCTCAATCTTATTGGCTAATTCAATTATATCCTTTTGTACTAAAGGGTTCTCAATTTCGGTTCTAAAGCTTTGCATTTAATTATATATAATCCCTATAGACTTAATAGGGTAATGAAAATAAATTTATTAGTTTAAGCGCATTGGGTATTCAATATTTCTATTGAATAAACCCTGCTCCTACCGTATTATTGGATTTAGTATCAATGATAATAAATGACCCATTTGTTCTATGGTCTTTAAAAGCATCATAAAACACCGGTTTGTTTAATTTAAACGTCACAGTGGCAATATCATTCATCCCTAACCCCGCAATAGACTCCTCTATCCCTGAATAATCTGGATTAATTTTATGGTGAATCGTATCTACTTTAGCCAATACTTTATTAACACCATGCTGTATAACATACTTATTACCTGCTGTTAAATTCTGAGAATCCATCCAAGAAATAGTTGCCGTAAATTGTTTATCTATTATTGGTAAATCATTTGCTTTTACAATCATATCACCACGACTAATATTAACATCGTCCTCTAACGTAATTAAAACTGAAGAACGACGTGATGCCGTTTGTACTTTTTGATCGTAAAAATGAATCTCTTTAATTTTAGATTTAGTTTGTGATGGTAAAATGACAACATCATCACCAACACTTAACTCACCTCCATACACTTTACCAGCATATCCTCTAAAATCATGATAGTCTTCCGTTTTTGGACGAATAACATATTGCACAGGAAATCTTGGTGTCCCAGCATTAAACACATCTTTTTGATCAATAGTCTCTAAATGTTCTAACAATGTTTCTCCTGAATACCACGGTGTATTATCAGATTTATTAACAACATTATCTCCTTTTAACGCACTAACTGGAATAAATGTAATGCTTTGATCTTGATAATCTCGCTTGCTCATTAAAGCTTCAAAGTCAGCTTTGATTTCGTTATATCTTTCTTCAGAAAAATCAACTAAATCCATTTTATTTATCGCTACAATTACGGTTTTTATGCGTAACAGATTATTGATAAAAAAGTGACGATTAGTTTGCTCGATCACCCCTTTTCTTGCATCTATTAACACAATTGCTACTTGCGATGTTGAGGCACCAGTGACCATATTTCTAGTATATTCAACATGACCAGGTGTATCGGCAATAATATAACTTTTAGCTGCTGTCGAAAAATAAATATGTGCCACATCTATTGTAATACCTTGCTCTCTCTCTGCGACTAAACCATCCGTTGCTAAAGAAAAATCAAGATAATCGTAACCTAGTTGTTTACTCTTTTTCTCTATAGCTTCTAACTTATCTGTAGTTAGTGATTTAGTATCGTAAAGTAATCTTCCGATTAAAGTACTTTTACCATCATCTACACTTCCTGCTGTTGCTATTTTTAAAACGTCCATATTTTTGGGCTGTTAGTCATTTATATAGCGATTAGCTACTAATAAATAACCTTATTTTTTAATTCTATTATATATTCAATTTTTTGCTGATGGTTAAAACCACAAACCTAACGCGCTGTATTATTTAAAGAACATTCTAAAAATAACCTTGTTGCTTACGTTTTTCCATTGCTGCTTCAGATCGTTTATCATCAATCCTTGCACCTCGTTCTGATATAGAAGATTCTCTAATTTCCTGAACAACACTTGATATATCCGCTGCTTCAGACAATACTGCTGCCGTACAACTCATATCTCCTACCGTTCTAAAACGAACAATTCTATCTACAACCTCTTCTTCCTCATCTCTATAAACAACAGCATCATCTGCTGACCAGATTAACCCATCTCTTAAAAAAGTAGCTCTTGTATGTGCAAAATAAATAGAAGGAATCTCAATGTTTTCTTTCTGAATATAAGACCACACATCTAACTCTGTCCAATTAGAAATAGGAAAAACACGTACGTTTTGCCCTAATTCAATTTGACCATTTAACATATCAAATAATTCTGGTCTTTGGTTTTTCTCATCCCACTGTCCAAAATCATCTCTGACAGAAAATATACGCTCTTTGGCTCTTGCTTTTTCTTCATCACGACGGGCACCACCAATACAAGCATCAAATTTAAACTCCTCGATAGCATCTAAAAGTGTTGTGGTTTGCAATTGGTTTCTACTAGCGTAACGGCCAGATTCTTCTTTTACTTTACCTTCATCTATAGAATCTTGAACATCTCTAACAATAAGCTCTAAACCTAATTCTTTTACTAACCGGTCTCTAAATTCAATAGTTTCAGGAAAATTATGACCTGTATCTATATGCATTAATGGAAACGGAATTTTTGCTGGATAAAACGCCTTTTGAGCTAAACGCACTAATGTAATGGAATCTTTACCACCCGAAAACAAAAGCACAGGCTTTTCAAACTGGGCAGCGACTTCTCGCATTATGTATATGGCTTCGTTTTCTAACGGATTTATATTTGAAGTATCTATCATTTCTATCTTTTTAAGCATGTAATCCACACTCTCTATTTTCTAATTGTTTTGTTGGATCAAAGTATTTAAACTCATTAGGCAAATTATTTTCTTCTAAATAGACATCTAACTCTTTATCTGTCCAATTATAAAATGGGCTTACTTTTATAACCCCGTTTTTATCCTGAGATACAATATCTATGCTATCTCTAAAAGCGGTTTGACCTTTACGTAAATTAGTAAACCAAACGTCTGGCTTATGCTCGGCCATAGCACGCTTAAAAGGTTCTAATTTTACTTGCTCTGTAAACACAGCGTGCTTAGGATCTTCAATACTTGGCACTCCTAAAACAACATCGCGATGTGCTGTAGTCTGTTTTGGAACATATAATTTAACATTAAGGCCTAATATTTTAATCACCTCTTCTGCATGTTTATATGTATTTGGTGTATTATAACCCGTATCGCACCATATCACTTTTATGTCCTTTTTAGTTGCACTTGTTATTTTTAAAATAGCCGCTTCATAAGGTCTAAAATTAGTGGTTACAACAGGCGATTCTGCTACACTAATAGCCCACTCCACAATCTCTTGAGGTGTTTTACCTTCTAATTCTTTATTAATTTTATCTAAATCTAAGCTCATTATTTTCCCCATTTAATTTTTTCCCAAGCACGTTCATGAAAGAAGTATAATACCATTTTAGAGACTAATTCTATTCCTCCAATCGAAAAAGCTAAAGCTATTGTACCAGTAATTACATAAGAGATTACTACTGTTGTAATAGTACCAACTGCTCTCCAACTTATCGTTTTAACTAAACTCCTTTTAATATTTTCTGAAGTTGAAACCTCTTCTCTCTCCAACCTTACTTGCGAATTTATCACGTTTCCCATAACAGTATTTTACTTTTATTTCTAATACCCTATAGACTTAGTAGGGTAATGATGCAAATCTATATAATTATATGTTATAAATCAATAAGAATTCTGAAAAAATAAAAAGTTATTACTGAGAATCTGTTAATTACACAAATCCGCAAGTGTCGTGTTTCTAAAAATTTCTAAAGTACTATCTCGTACTTTAAGCATAATTTTATTGACTGCACAAACGTCTTCCTCTGGACAGTCTTGGCATTTTTCATAAAAGTTTAAACTTACGCAAGGCACCATAGCTATTGGCCCTTCCAAGACTCTCATAACTTCCGTCATCGGAATAGCTTTTGGGTCTTTCAGTAGATAATATCCACCGCCTTTACCTTTCTTGGAGCCTAAAAAACCACTTTTACGAAGCGATAATAAAATAGTTTCTAAAAATTTTAAAGAAATATTTTCACTTTCCGAAATGGTAGCAATTCTAACCGGCACATGCGTCTCTTGTTTTGCAAGAAAAGTAAGCGCCTTAATTCCGTATTTTGTTTTTTTAGAAAGCATATTACAAAAGTAAGCGTTTTTTTTACTAAAAAATAGCTTCAGCAATCGCTTTTATATTATCACTTTTTCCCATAGAATAATAATGTAATAACGGGAGACCCGATTTTTTAAGTTCTTGAGACTGTTGTATACACCATTCGACACCCACTTGCCTGACTTCTGCATTCGTTTTACACTTAATAATAGCCTTAATTAAAGCTTCAGGTAAATCGACATGAAAACGATGCGGAATAATATTTAGTTGTTTTCTTGTAGAAATAGGTTTTAAACCTGGAATAATAGGCACTGTAATACCTTCTGCCCTGCACTTATCAACAAACTGAAAATACTTCTCGTTATCAAAAAACATTTGTGTCACGATATATTCGGCTCCATTATTAATCTTCTTTTTAAGAAAATGAATATCACTATCTAAACTTGGTGCTTCCATATGTTTTTCGGGATAGGCACCCACACCGATACAAAAATCTGTAGCGCTACAATTAAGTAAACCCTCATCTAAATACTTAGCATGATTAAGTTCCGAAACCTGTTTAACCAAGTCACTAGCAAAAACATTCCCATCTTTTTCTGGTGTAAAATAAGTTTCTGTTTTCACAGCATCTCCTCGCAAAGCCATCACGTTCTCAATGTTTAGAAAATCTAAATCGATTAAAAAATTCTCTGTATCTTCTTTACTAAAACCACCACACAAAATATGTGGAATAGCATCCACATTATATTTATTCTGAATTGCAGCACAAATACCGACTGTTCCAGGACGCTTTTTGACCACTTGTTTTTTAAGTAAACCGTCACCCAAATCCTTATAGACATACTCCTCCCGATGATAAGTCACATCAATAAATGGAGGTTTAAACTCCATTAACGGATCAATATTATCAAAAACCGACTGTATGTGTTGCCCTTTTAATGGTGGTAAAATCTCGAAAGAAAATTGTGTTTTCCCTTCCCCCTTTGTGATGTGTTCTGTTACTTTCATGTATCTCCCCGTGACAATGGGTGTTTTATTAAATTATTATGTATTTTCCGGGCGTTTCGTTTTACTCATACCTGCCAGGTTTTAGATACCAAAACAAGTTTGGCACTTCGCCTTGCAGGATCGCAAAACGTCGGGCTTTCACTACTCGCTCTCTTCGAGTAACTCAAACACACCGTTCAACCGTGAAGCAATCACGAATTCTTATTTAATCAAATAAGAATGAACGCGTAATCCCTAACGCACTTATCAGTCATTTTTCAGCTTTAAAAAACTATATTTCTCATCTATTAATAGCCTCCTGTCTTCTCAGAAATTTACTCTGTTAAATTAGGATGCAACCATTTTCTTGCTTTTTCTAATGTGATATTTTTTCTTAGTGCAAAATCTTTTACTTGATCGTCTGTAATTTTACCCAATCCAAAATATTTCGCTTCTTCGTTTGCAAAATAATATCCAGAAACTGCAGCTCCTGGCCACATGGCTAAACTTTCGGTAAGCGTTACACCTATTTGTTCTTCTACTTTTAACAAGTCCCAAATCGTTTCTTTTTCTAAATGATCTGGGCACGCTGGGTATCCAGGTGCTGGACGAATACCCTTATAATTTTCCTTAATTAAATCTTCGTTTGTTAAGTCTTCATTTGCACCATAAGCCCAATGTTTTATTCTTACTTGTTTGTGTAAATACTCAGCTAAGCCTTCAGCAAACCTATCTGCAATTGCCTGAACCATTATGGCATTATAGTCATCTTCCTTATCCTTATATTTTTTAGCCAACTCGTCTGCTCCAAAAATAGCAGTACAAAAAGCGCCCATATAATCGGTAATTCCAGTTTCTTTAGGCGCAATAAAATCTGATAACGCAAAACTTGGTTTTCCTGCTCGTTTTTTTAATTGCTGACGTAGCGTTCTAAAAACAGCTATTTCTTCTCCTTTTTTCTGAATAGAAATATCATCATCATTAATAGTATTTGCTTCAAACAAACCAAAAATAGCTTTCGGTTTTAATAACTGCTTGTTTATAATTTCCTTTAAAATAATTTGAGCGTCTTCAAACAAAATAGTGGCTTGCTCGCCAACAACCTCATCAGTTAAAATGTTTGGATACTTTCCATGTAAATCCCAACTTCTAAAAAACGGACTCCAATCTATAAATGGCAGAATTTCTTTTAAGCTAACCTGCTCTAACGTTTGAACACCTAGTGTTTTTGGCTTTACAATATGACTTGTATTCCAATCGATTTTAAACTTCTCTTCCCTTGCTTTTTCAATGCTGATGTATGATTTTTCTTTACCACGTTTTAAAAACTTGGTTCTAAACTCGTCATAATCCTTCTTTAATTTAGCAACATATAAATTACTTGTTTTAGGATTCAATAAATCACTAACAACAGTTACTGCCCTAGAGGCATCATTAACATGTACAACTGCATTTTTATATTGCGTATCAATCTTTACAGCGGTATGCGCTTTAGAGGTTGTTGCACCTCCAATTAACAACGGAACAACAAAATTCTGGCGTTCCATTTCTTTAGCCAAATACACCATTTCGTCTAACGACGGTGTAATTAAACCACTCAAACCAATAATGTCTACATTTTCTTCAATAGCAGCTGCTATTATTTTTTCTGGCGACACCATAACACCTAAATCTACAATTTCATAATTATTACAACCCAAAACAACACTCACAATATTTTTACCAATATCGTGCACATCGCCTTTTACAGTTGCCATTAACACCTTACCTAAAGCTTTTTGTTTTTCACCTTTTTCGGCTTCAATAAACGGATTTAAGTAGGATACTGCTTTTTTCATGACACGAGCAGATTTCACCACTTGTGGTAAAAACATTTTCCCTGCACCAAATAAATCTCCAACCACATTCATACCAACCATTAAGTTACCTTCTATAACTTCAATAGGTTTAGCAGTTTCTTGTCTTGCTATCTCTACATCTTCAATAATAAAAGCATCAATACCTTTTACTAAAGCGTGTGTAATTCTATCTTGTAATGGATTTTCTCTCCAAGATAAATCAGCTACTTTTTCTTTTTTAGATCCTTTTACAGTGTCTGCAAAATCTAATAAACGTTCGGTAGCATCGTCGCGTCTATCTAAAATAACATCTTCTACATGTTCTAATAAATCCTTAGGAATATCATCGTAAATCTCCAATAAGGCTGGATTTACAATTCCCATATTCATACCTGCTTGAATAGCATAATATAAAAACACCGAGTGCATGGCTTCGCGAACACCATCATTTCCTCTAAAAGAAAAAGAGACATTACTTACTCCACCACTTACACTTGCATTTATTAAGTTTTCTCTTACCCATCGTGTTGCTTCAATAAAATCGATAGCATTTCTACGGTGTTCATCCATTCCTGTTGCTACAGGAAATATATTTAAATCGAAAATGATGTCTTCCGAAGGAAAGCCCACTTTATTTACTAAAACATCGTAAGAACGTTGTGCAATTTCTATTCGCCTGTCGTAATTATCTGCTTGCCCAACCTCATCAAAAGCCATAACAATAACGGCTGCTCCATAACGCTTAATCTGTTTGGCTTGCCAGATAAAATTTTCTTCGCCTTCTTTTAAAGAAATAGAGTTTACGACACACTTACCTTGTACAACTTTTAAACCTTCCTCTATGATTTCCCATTTAGAACTGTCAATCATAATAGGCACTCGACAGATATCTGGCTCTGCTGCAATAAGATTTAAAAAACGAACCATGGATTTTACACCATCTATTAAACCATCGTCCATATTAATGTCGATAATTTGTGCGCCTCCATCTACTTGGTGACGTGCAACATCTAGTGCTTCGTCAAACTCTTCGTTTTTTATTAATCGTAAAAACTTACGCGAACCTGCTACATTTGTACGTTCACCAATATTTATAAAGTTCATGTTTTCGCTTAAAACCAAAGGCTCTAAACCAGACAATTTCATGTACTTTGTTTGTTTAATTTTCATCTTCATTCTGTTGTTTTAGTGAGATTCTGAAACAAGTTCAGAATGACGACGCGGACTATATTTTGCTGCAATAGAAGCTATCACTTTTATATGTTCTGGACTTGTACCACAACAACCTCCAATAATATTTATCAAATCCTTTTTTAAATATTCTTCTATTTGTTCTCCCATTTCTTCTGGAGTTTCATCGTATTCTCCAAAAGCATTTGGCAATCCTGCATTTGGATGTGCCGAAATAGCAAAGTCCGTTTTACTAGCAATAGCCTCTAAATGTGGTTGTAATAAATTAGCACCTAAAGCACAATTAAAACCTACAGATAATAATGGAATATGCGATATAGAAATTAAAAAAGCCTCTGCTGTTTGTCCAGACAATGTTCTACCTGAAGCATCTGTAATGGTACCACTTAACATAATAGGAACCTCTATATTTCTTTCGTCTTTAACTTCTTCAATAGCAAATAAAGCTGCTTTTGCATTTAAGGTATCGAAAACCGTTTCTACCAATAACAAATCTGCTCCACCATCTATTAACGCTTCTACTTGTCGCTTGTAAGCTATACGCAACTCATCGAAAGTTACTGCCCTATAACCAGGATCGTTTACATCTGGAGACATGCTAGCCGTACGATTTGTAGGCCCAATTGAACCTGCCACAAAGCGTGGTTTATGCGGTTCTTTTGCAGTAAACTCATCGGCCACTTCTTTAGCTATTTTAGCCGATTGGTAATTTAGCTCGTACACCAAATCTTCCATTTGATAATCTGCCATTGCAATAGTAGTCCCAGAAAAGGTATTGGTTTCTATAATATCGGCACCAGCTTCAAAATATTTACCATGAATGGTTTTTATAGCTTCTGGCTGCGTGATGGATAACAAATCGTTATTTCCTTGTAATGGCGATGCATAATCTTTAAAACGTTCGCCTCTAAAATCGTCTTCAGAAAATTTATAAGCCTGTAACATGGTACCCATAGCACCATCCAACACTAAAATTCGTTTTTTTAATTCTTCTCTAATATTTGCCATCCTTAATACTATATTTCAACTACACCTAAGAAAACCTTAAGTACTATTATTATTTGTTCTCGATACTATTTCATTCCTTCGTCATAAAATCACTCGAACTGACGTTACTTATTTACTCTTGTCTTTTACTTCAATCTTTATACTAGATTACTGCCTGCGCAGGAATGACAAATCGATGTAAATATTTTATTATTTTACAAATAAGATTCTACATTTTCCCATGGTCCTCCATTAATGACATCTAAGCCATTGTCTTCTAAAAGTTCTTTTGCTCTTTCGCTTCTTGCTCCACTTCTACAACATGTTATTATTGGCTTATCAAGCGCTTTTAGTTGGTCTATTTCATATTCCAATTCATCTAAAACGATATGTAATGAATTATCTACATGACCTTCATTATACTCACCTTCCGTTCTAACGTCTAATATTACAGCACCTTTATCTAGATACTCTTGAATGTTTTTAAATTCTGAATTATTACTCATAACTTGTGTTTTATTTTTTATTGCGCTAACGCTTGATTTAAATCTTTGATAATATCATCGGGATGCTCTAATCCTACCGAAACACGTACTAAACCGCCAGTAATACCCGTTAACAATCTTTCTTCTTCAGTTAATTTTGCATGTGTTGTTGATGCTGGATGCGTGACAATACTTCTAGTATCACCAAGGTTTGCAGATAACGATAGTAGCTTAATGTTATTTAAAAACTGTCGTCCTGCTTCAATACCACCTTTAACTTCAAAAGCAACAATATTACCACCAGCTTTCATTTGTTTTTTAGCCAATTCGTACTGTGGATGCGATTTTAAAAAAGGATATTTTACAACATTTACTTTATCATGTCCTTCTAAAAATGTTGCTATTTTTAATGCGTTTTCACAATGTCTATCTAATCTAACCGCTAAAGTCTCTAAACTTTTAGACAATACCCAAGCATTAAAAGGTGACAATGCTGGACCTGTATTTCTTGAAAATAAATAGACTTTCTTAACTAAATCTGCTCTACCAATTGTAACACCACCAAGTACACGACCTTGACCATCTATTAACTTTGTTGCCGAATGGATTACCAAATCTGCTCCAAATTGTATAGGTTGTTGTAAATAAGGTGTTGCAAAACAATTATCGATAATTAAAATAAGATCATGCTTTTTAGCAATGCGACCTAAAGCTTCTAAATCCAAAATATCTACTGCTGGATTTGTTGGGCTTTCTGCATAAATAACCTTAGTACTTGGTTGAATTAAGCTTTCAATTTTATCAAGTTCATTTATTTTAAAATAACTGGTAGAAATATTCCACTTTGGTAAAATATTTTTAAACATGGTTTGTGTAGAACCAAACACACTGTTACATGAAATAATATGATCGCCTACATCTAATAAAGCTGCAAATGTTGAAAATATAGCAGACATACCCGAAGCAAAAGAATAACCACTTTCTGCACCTTCCATTTTACAGATTTTATCTATAAACTCTGATGTGTTTGGATTAGAATAGCGACTGTAAATATTACGCTCTTTCTCATCTGCAAAAGAGGCTCGCATATCTTCGGCATCTTCAAATACATAACTAGATGTTAAGTACAAAGGTGTAGAATGCTCTAAATACTGAGAACGCTCTGTTTGTGTTCTTATGGCCTGGGTTTCAAAATTATTAGAATCCATTAATTTGTTTTTAAAATCAACTATTAAAGCACTTCGACTGCGCTCAGCGTGACATTTATTTAATTATTTTTTTCTGTTAGTCTTAAAATATCTCCAAAAACACCTCTTGCTGTTACTGATGCTCCTGCTCCTGCACCTTGAATAACAATGGGTTTTTCGCCATAACTTTCTGTGTATATTTCGAAAATAGAATCGGCCCCTTGTAATGCTCCTAAAGGCGATTGACTAGGCACAGACTCCAGTTTAACATCTAATTGCGCTCCATTTTCTTGCGATAAATCACCGTGTAAATCGCCAATATATCTTAATACGTGACCTTCTTTTTGTGCTTCTTTTATCTTTTGAAAAACAGTATTCATTTCATCTAAACTATCTAAAAACTGAGCCGTTTCAATTTCTCTAAGCGGTTCTGGAATTAGGTTTTCGATAGTTACATCGCTAATTTCATTATGTAAATCTAATTCTCTCGCTAAGATTAATAGTTTTCTTGCGACATCGTTTCCGCTTAAATCTTCTCTTGGATTTGGTTCTGTAAACCCTTTATCCAGAGCTTGCTGTAATACGGTTGCAAACGAGGTGTCTTGCGAAGAAAATGTATTAAACAAATAACTTAACGATCCAGAAAACACACCACGAATACGCACAATATTTTCACCCGAAAGGTGCAACAATTTAATAGTATCTATTAGCGGCAAACCTGCACCAACATTAGTTTCGTATAAATAACTTTTTTGATGTTTCTCTAAAGTATTACGTAATTGGTTATAAAATTCTAAATCTATAGTATTGGCTATTTTATTAGACGAAACTAAATCGAAACCTTGCTCTACCAACTTAATATAATTAGATACAAATTCTAAACTTGACGTATTATCTATAGCTATTAAGTTTTCTAAATGATTGTCTTTTGCAAACTGAAAGACATCTTCAATCTTATAATTTTCACCGTTAGTTTCTAATGTGTTTTTCCAGTTTTTATCGATTCCGTTTTTGCTAAATAATGCCTTTTGGGAATTGGCAATCGCAAAAATATTAAGCTTAATCCCTTTACGTTTTTCGATATCTTTAGCTGAAGCAATAATTTGATTCACTAAAGCTCCACCAACTAAACCATGTCCAAAAATGGCTAGATTTATCTTTTTTGAGATTCCGAAGATCTCTCCATGAATAACATTCAAGGCTTTATGAAGTTCCTTTTTTCTAACCACAATACTCACATTTTCGCCAGTAATTGTGTTATTGAAAAGGATAGGAATAATCTGGTTTTTAATTAAGGTATTAAATGGTTTGTGAAACGTGCTTAGCTCTTGACCAATAATTGAAATGACAGACACATCGTCTATAACACTAATTTTATTAATGTCTTGCGAATAGAAATCATTCTCGAACTCTTGTTCCAAAACAATAACGGCTCTATTTGCGTGTTCGGCTTCAATGACCAAACCAATGCCACGCTCTGACGAGCCTTGAGAAATAATACTAACGCTTATATTCTCTTTACTTAAAGCAGTAAAAATCCTAGCATCTACACCTACTTTACCTAATAAACCACGACCTTCGATATTTACTAAAGCCACATTATCTAAAACAGATAACGAACGGATACCTTTATCTTTATTTTGAGCCGTTATTATTGTGCCTTTATCTTCCGGATTGAATGTGTTTAAAATACGTAATGGAATATTTTTTTCTATTAAAGGAATAATAGTTTTTGCGTGTAAAATGGTCGTCCCAAAATTGGCCAACTCGTTTGCCTCTGTAAAAGACAGTCTTTCAATTTTTCTAGCATCTGCTACCAAATCTGGATTAGCGGTATAAATACCATTAACATGCGTATAGTTTTGCAACTCTTCAGCATCAAGATAATTAGCCAATAATGCAGCAGTGTAATTACTACCATTACGACCTAAAGTTGTTGTTTTATTATCTCTATTAGACGCTATAAAACCAGTTACAATATTTACTGTAGTGCCATTATTTTGTTTAAAATAAGCAACTACATTTTTCTTAGACAGCGCATCTATTGGTTTTGCATTACCAAAGGTATCGTCTGTTTTTATAAACGTTCTAGCATCTGCCACTTTTGCATTAATATTCTTATCCACTAATAATGCTGTAATTAATTTAGCTGAAATCAATTCGCCTTGCGCTAAAACTTCATCTTTAATTTTCGGGCTATAATCCCCTAACAATTGCACACCTGCAAACAAACTTTCTAATCTTAAAAATTCTGTTTCAAAATCTACTACAATCGTTCCTTTTTGATCCTTTTTAAAAGCATCAAAATCTGTAGCATAAGCCTCATCTTTTACAGCTTTTTCAAGTATACTTTCTAGTTGATCTGTAGCTTTTCCTCTTGCAGAAACAACAACAGCTATATTTTCTTCGGCTTTAATTTTATTTTCAATAATAGAAATAACGCGATTTAAACCTTCACCATTGGCTAGAGATTTTCCTCCGAATTTTAATATCTTCATTTTCTTTTCTTTTAATGCAGGTTTAAAAATGCCTTTAATTATGTTTTCGAGTTGCTCGAACTCAATTAAAAAAGCATCATGACCATGAATGGAATTAATTTCATTGTAAGTCACATTTGAATGCGTTAACGCTAACTGTTTTTGTGTTTCTCTGTTTTCTTCAGCAGTAAAAAACAAATCAGAATCTACTGCAACAATTGTAGTTTCAGATTGAATAACATCTAACACATTTGTATTTGGCTCCCGACCTTTAGTAACATCAATTGTGCGTAATAATTGATTCATTAACTTGTAAGCCGACAGCTGAAAACGCTCTTGCAATTTATTACCATGATGCAGCAACCAACTTTCGACATTAAACAGATTTAAGTCTTCGTTTTTAGAACGTTGAAACCTTGATTTAAAAGACTCCGGTGTACGATAGCATAACATAGCATGCATGCGAGCGTCATGTACTGGGTTTTTAGAATTGACCAAAAACTGTTCTTGTATTTGACAATTAGCCATTAACCAATCTGTTGCTTTCCAATCTGTTGCTACAGGAATAAAGTGGGTTGCTAAATTGGGTTTTAAAACGACCATTTCCCATGCAATTCCGCCTCCAAGAGAGCCACCAACCATAGCGTAAACCGAGTTGATGTTTAGTTTTTCTAATCCTATTAAAAATAGTTTTGCTATATCTCTAGCAATAAAATCTTTATAATTTTCAATTAAAAAACCATCATATCCGTTTCCTGGAATATTAAACGCTAAAACAGTATATTGTTTAGTGTCGATAACTTTATTATCGCCAACCAAATCTGACCACCAACCATCTTCTCCTGCAACATTACTATTACCCGTTAGCGCATGATTTACCAATACAATTGGAGCTGTATGTAATGCTTTACCAAACACTTGATAAGACAACTTTATTTTAGTTGCCTTACCACTTAGAGTAACATAATCGATACTGTCTATGTATTGTAAATCTGTCATTAATTAAGATTGTATTCTTTTTGTACTGAGATTTTTACTGGTGTATTATTAGATAAATTATCTCTAACTGGACATCGTGCTTCAACAATTTCTAACCATTTAACTAATGTTTCAATGCTTGCAGTAGTTTCTGGCACTAGTTTTAATTCTATATTTTTAAAACCTGCACGCTCATTATTTGATGTCCCTAGAAACTTACCTGGGTTAATATCTCCTGACACTTCTATGTTCAATTTATCAATTTTAAAACCAAGTTCTTTCGCCACTAAATGACCAACAACGTTAACACAGCCAGCAAATCCAGCGAGAATATATTCTACTGGGTTAGCGCCTTCGTCTGCACCATTTAAAGCTTCGGGCTCATCTATTACTAATTTAAACTGCCTTGCTTTTCCAACAAATTGCGTCGCAGATGTGCTTACTCCTGCTACTGAAAATTTTAAATCACTCATCTTTTCCGAATTTTAATTAAGTAACGTCTTAAGCTAAAACTGTTTTTTTAACGACTGCAAAAGCTTCTTTTAAATCGGCTTTTAAATCTTCTATATTTTCGATTCCTACGGATAGTCTTATTAAATCCTTAGTCACTCCTGTTAATTGTTGCGCCTCATCACTTAATTGTTGATGCGTAGTACTTGCCGGATGAATGATTAATGATTTTGTATCACCAATATTGGCCAATAACGAGAATAATTTTGTGGTGTCTGCTATTTTTTTAGCTGATTCAAAACCACCATCAACTCCAAAAGTAACCACACCACTTTGTCCTTTTGGCAAGTACTTTTTAGCTAAACTATTATATTTACTAGTCTGTAATCCTGGATAATTCACCCAAGTTACTTCTGGTTGTTCTTGTAACCATTTTGCTAGTTCTAAAGCATTTTGAGAGTGCTTTAAAATTCTTAATTCCAATGTTTCTAATCCTTGAATGATTTGAAAAGCGTTAAACGGACTTAATGCCCCACCATAATCCCTTAAACCTTCAATTCTAACTTTAGCAATAAATGCAGCTGCACCAATAGCTTCACTATAAACTAAACCATGGTAACCAGCAGATGGTTCTGTAAACTCAGGGAATTTCCCATTAGTCCAATCAAATGTTCCTGCATCTATAATGATACCACCAAGCGATGTTCCATTACCATTAATATATTTGGTTAAAGAATGAATTACAATGTTTGCTCCATGCGCAATTGGGTTTAACAAATAAGGCGTTGCCACAGTATTATCTACAATTAATGGCACTTTTACAGCTTTTGCTTCTTTAGAAATAGCCTCTAAATCTAACACGTCCAATTTTGGATTCCCTAAAGACTCTACAAAAATTGCTCTTGTATTTTCTTGTGCTGCTTTGCTAAAATTTTCTGGATCTGAAGGATCTACAAATGTAGTAGTAATACCATGTCTTGGTAGCGTTACACTTAATAAATTATACGTTCCGCCATACAAACTACTGGATGCCACAATATGGTCGCCTGCTTTTAACAAGGTTAATAATGTTGTAGAAATTGCTGCTGTACCAGATGCTGTTGCAACTGCCGCAATACCACCTTCTAGTGCTGCGATACGCTGTTCTAAAATATCGTTTGTTGGATTGTTTAAACGCGTGTAAATAAAGCCTGGAACAGAGAGATTAAATCGTCCTGCGGCGTCATCTGAATCATCAAAAACATAAGATGATGTTTGATAAATAGGAACCGCTCTTGTTCCTCCTGTTTTACTTGTGTCATGTCCCGCGTGCAACGCTTGTGTTGCGAATTTTTGTGTACTCATTTTTCTAGTTTTTGAATTAATAAATTAAACCAAAAGTCAAATAAGCCTCGTTAGAAGCGTACTTAATAGAAAAATGTTAAAAAGAAATATGCCAATTACAAATGAGTAATTAGTTTTTAGTTATCTATCCAATAGAGCGATTAATGAATCGACTATTAAGTAGAATTTAGCACCTTCTTAGTAAGTCTAAGGGTTGCTAAGGCTTCGATGGGTCTATCCCTCCGCCTTTCTTGATAACATTACGGAAACTTTTAAATTAAAAATTTCCTTTTCAGTAAGATATTGAACTTTGTATAGGCAAATATTGCAAAATTTATTGTTCCCAAACAAGTAAAACGGAATAATTTTCTAATAAAATACATAATAATCAATAAAACAGAATATAATTCTACTAAACACGAATTAAACAAAAATATATTCGGCTAAAACAAGAAAAAGCAAGTTTGATAATTTCAAACTTGCTTTTTTATATACAATCAAAACCTTTATTCGAGAGTTTAGGCTGAATTACGACTGGCGTTAATATTTCCAAATAACGAACGTGTCACTAACTTTTCATAAACAGCAATTAGTTCTGTATCCTTATCCTCCGCTTTTTCCAATTCTTGAATTTGCTTTAAAGCGAATTGTTGGATGGTTAATAATGGCAATACAATAGACTCTCTAACTTTTATAGATGCTTTTCCTGAAGGTTCTTCCTCCATCAGTTCCGTATAACCAGTAAGTTTTAAAATTAGACGTTTTGTTGTTTTATACTCCGTATAAATCACATTCCAAAAGGCGCCATATTCAGGATCTTCACTCATATACTTTGTCAAGTCAAAAAATGATTTTGACAAAGACATCATACTGTTTTCTATTAATGTTTTAAAGAAACTGGACGTCTGAAATAATTTTTGTGCTTTTTCAAATTCGCCAGCATCCTCATAATGTTTTAACGCTGTACCCACACCAAAAAATCCTGGGACATTCTGTTTTAACTGACTCCAAGATCCAACAAATGGTATCGCTCTTAAATCTTCAAACACTAACCCTTCAGCCTTCCCTCGTTTTGATGGTCGACTTCCAATATTAGTTTTTGCATAATATTTTAAGGTACTCATATGTTCTAAGTACGATATAAACTTGGGGTGGTTTTTAAAATCGACATAAGCCTCATAACTAAGCTTTGCAAGATTATCCATAACCACTCTATTTTCCGGTACCATACGTAAATCTGTATCACTTAAACTATTATAAATCCCAGAACTAATTAACTGCTCTAAGTTATATTGTGACGAATCTAACGTACCAAAATTAGAACTAATCGTTTGTCCTTGGATCGTTAACTGTACTTCTTTATCCTCTATTGTTGGCCCTAAAGACGCATAAAAATTATGTGTTTTTCCACCTCCACGTGCAGGTGGCCCACCACGCCCATCAAAAAATATCACAGTAACATCATATTTTCTAGAAATAGCTGTTAAACGCTCTTTTGCTTTATAAATAGCCCAATTAGCCATTAAATACCCCCCATCTTTTGTCCCATCACTAAACCCTAACATGATCGTTTGCTTATTTCCTCTAGCTTTTAAATGTTTAGCATAAGCAGGGTTAGTATACAACTCTTCCATTACTAAATGTGCATTTTCTAAATCCGTAATAGTTTCAAAAAGCGGTCCTACATCCACAGTTAAATTATCCTGAAAAGCAACCAATTTAAGCATAGCAAATAATTGCATGACGTGTAAAGTGGTTTGATTATTACTTATAATATAACGGTTGGCGGCCAACTCTCCGTTGGTCTGCTGAATAGACTTTAATGCTTTTATCGTATTAAGCGCTTTGAGTGTTTCTTCGTCTTTAATTAAAGATAAATCAACGGTTCCTTTTACCTCTGACAATAGTTTTACTTGCTCCTTTTCTGGTAAATCATGATAATTACTTGGTATATCTTTGCTTCCATTTTCTATCATAGCATCCACCATCGTTGTAAATATTGAGTGATGCACTCTACTATCCTGACGTATGTCTAAACTTGAAAAATGAAATCCAAACAGATGTAATTTATTAAGCAAACTTGTAATCTCCGTAACATATAAAGATTGATGCTTATCAATTATAATTTGTCTAATGTCTTTTAATTCTGAAACAAAACCTTCTAAAGTAATACTAGATTTTTCGTTAAGAATCTTTTTGTATAATTCGCTTTCTATTTTAGAAACACGTGCTTCTACCCCTTGAAAAGTTAGTTTACGTTTTAACTTTCTAATATCTTTATGGTAATTTTTTATAATAGTTTCGTGCAACCTTTTGGCTACTTTCACTGTAATTTCTGGTGTTACAAATGGATTACCATCTCTATCTCCTCCTGGCCAGAATCCAATATTAATAATTTCGTTATCTATATGTTGACCATCAAAAATATTTTGTTGGATGTAGTCATAAATTGTTCCGAAGGATTCATAAAATACATTTTCTAAATACCATATTAAACTAACCGCTTCATCATAAGGTGTTGGTTTTTCATGCTTGAAAAATGGTGTTTTCCCTAATTGAGCCAGTAAATCGTTGATTCTTAATAAATCGTTTTGTTTTACCGCATCCGTTAAATCTGTAATGATTCCTAAAACTGCTCCAGGATAAAATTGTGTTGGATGGGCCGTTAGCACAATCCTAACTTTAAAATCTTCTAAATACTCACGTAACTTATCCAGTTTGCCTTCCGCAGCAGCGCTCTCTTTTAAACTACGAAGCGTACCAATCCCATCCATATTATTAACAACAGGAAATGCAGCATCCTCTATAGCGTCAAATAATACAACTTGGCGTTCTATATATTGAATAAAACGAAATAATAAATCTATTTTACTTTTGTCAGAACGTCTTGCCTGATATTTTTTAAAAAAAGTATCGACAATCACGGTAGGATTATCTCCACTGTCAAATCCGTTTTTACAGGTTTCATGAAACAAAGGAAGTAATACGCCTGTTTTTGTAATAGTATCGAAAGGCAGTGTCATAAAAATACCATTATATATTTGATATTTTGACAATACATTTTGATTAAAACGTGTTAATTTAGGTTGTAAAGACATGACTTTCGTTTAGTTTATTTAATTTATAAAGTTAAGTAACAATCGCTTAAGACAATCTTAAAAGCCAAGATTTTACAAATTATCATACTAAATCGTTTTCTTAATAAGAAATACATAATTTAAAACTACATTACTGACTTTTACTCATTCTTGAATATTGATTCAAATTAATCAATTAACTATTTTTAACTCTAAGTACCCTTAGAAACTACTTTATTTTCTTACTTTTGCACCTCAATAAATTTAGAGGACGGATTTGACTGATTGCAACCTCATTAAAAAATGCTAAAGGCAGTGTAAACTTCCTTAGACGCTTTCGTCAAATCTATTATATACATTTTAAAAAACAAATATGGCGTATTTATTTACATCAGAGAGTGTGTCTGAAGGACACCCAGACAAAGTAGCAGATCAAATTAGTGATGCTCTAATAGACAATTTTTTAGCGTTTGACAAAGACAGTAAAGTAGCTTGCGAAACATTAGTAACCACTGGACAAGTGGTATTAGCAGGTGAAGTTAAATCTAACACCTATTTAGACGTACAGAAAATAGCAAGAGATACGATAAACAAAATTGGCTATACAAAAAGCGAATACATGTTTGATGGTAATTCTTGCGGTGTGTTTAGTGCAATACATGAGCAATCGGACGATATAAATCGTGGTGTTGATCGTGACAGCAAAGAAGAGCAAGGCGCAGGTGACCAAGGAATGATGTTTGGTTATGCCACTCGTGAAACTGAAAACTACATGCCTTTAGCTTTAGATTTATCTCATAAAATCTTAATTGAATTAGCTGAGTTACGTCGTGAAAACAAAGACATTACTTACTTAAGACCTGACTCTAAAAGTCAAGTTACTATTGAATATAGTGATGATAATACACCACAACGTATTGATGCCATTGTAGTATCTACACAACATGATGATTTTGATACTGTTGATGACGTGATGTTATCTAAAATCAGAAAAGACATTGTTGAGATATTAATACCAAGAGTAGTTGCTAAGTTACCGGAAACTATTCAAGCGTTATTTAATGACGACATCAAATACCATATTAACCCAACAGGAAAGTTTGTTATTGGTGGACCACATGGAGATACAGGATTAACAGGTCGTAAGATTATTGTTGATACTTACGGAGGAAAAGGAGCCCATGGTGGTGGAGCTTTTTCAGGAAAAGACCCAAGTAAAGTAGATAGAAGTGCTGCATACGCAACACGACATATTGCTAAAAACTTAGTTGCGGCAGGTGTTGCTGACGAAGTTTTAGTACAAGTATCTTACGCTATTGGAGTTGTAGAACCAATGGGGATTTTTGTAGATACATACGGAACTTGCCCGTTTAATATGACTGATGGAGAGATTGCTAATAAAATATCTAAAATATTTGACATGCGTCCATCTGCTATTGAAGACCGTTTAAAATTACGTAATCCAATGTATAGCGAAACTGCTGCATACGGACATATGGGAAGACAAAACGAAACTGTATCTAAAACATTTTCAAGACCAAATGGAGGAGACATCACTTTAGATGTTGAATTATTTACTTGGGAAAAATTAGACTACGTAGATAAAGTAAAAGCTGAGTTTGGATTATAACATCCGCTCCTTTTTAATATAAAAAAGCCTCTCAATTATTTGAGAGGCTTTTTTATTTAATACTGTGCTTTCCATTTAATTGGTAAATGCACTATTTTTTTTGTTTCAAAAAAGTCTTCTTCAAAGTAATCTGAAATATCATAAATTTTAGCAGTTTGGTAATTTTGCAACTCTTCTGCTAAATCACCACCTTTAAGATATATAATTCCGTTTTTTAATTCGTTTTGTTGCGATTTAGCTACTTTTCCTTTGATCCAATGTACAAAAGTTGGCATAGCAGCAACAGCACGGCTAATAATAAAATCGTAAGTTTCCTTTATATCTTCTACTCTACTGTGTGTCACTTTTACATTTTGTAATTCTAAACCAGCAACAACATCTCTCACTACGTTTAGTTTTTTATTAATACTATCTACTAAATGGAATTCGCATTCAGGAAATAAAATAGCCAAAGGAATACCAGGAAATCCACCGCCAGTACCAACATCCATCATAGAACTTCCATCCTTAAACTGAATCACTTTAGCAATAGCAATAGAATGCAATACGTGACGTAAATACAACTCGTCTATATCTTTTCTAGATACTACATTTATTTTTAGATTCCAATCTTGATACAACGCTTCAAGCTTAGTAAATTGTTCTATTTGTAAAGGTGTTAAATCAGGAAAATACTTTAAAATCAGCTCCATAGTCTTTTATAATTTTCGGCAAAAATATACATTTTAACACAAAAAAGGGAGCTTCTGTTTTGCTTAATTAATTATCTTTGTAATAAATATTATTTAACGTTTTTTTACGTTACAATAAAAAGAATACAATTACAATGACAAAGCAAACAGTAACATTCTCACGAATAGATTCTGCAAAATTTTTCAAAACACTTAATAAACGTGTTAACAATTATTTTAAAGAAAACAATATTAAAAAAACAGGAAACTGGAAATTATACATTAAGACAGTAGTAATGTTTACCTTATTACTAGGTCCTCTAGTGTTATTATTAACTCTTGATTTACCAACTTGGCTTCAAATTATATCCGTAATGGTTATAGGAATTGGAATGGCTGGTGTAGGTATGAATGTGATGCACGACGCTAATCACGGCTCTTTTTCTAGTAAAAAATGGGTTAACCGATTAATGGGAAGTAGCATACACATTTTAGCTGGTAACGATTACAACTGGAAAGTACAACACAACGTATTGCATCATACGTATACGAATATTCAAGGTCATGATGAGGACATTGATGCAGGACGTATTATCCGTTTTTCTAAACATTCTAAATGGTTAAAAATTCATCAATATCAGAAATATTATGCTTTTTTACTATATGGTTTATTAACTGTAAACTGGGCAATTACAACAGATTTTAAACAGACTTATAATTACTTAAAGAGAAATTTATCCTACGGTGATTTCCCTAAACCAGCAACACAATGGACTAAACTAATTATTGGTAAAATATTATATTATGCTATTTGGGTGGTTTTACCAATAACATTAGGATATGCTTGGTGGCAAGTATTGATAGGCTTTTTTATTATGCACTATACTGCAGGAATCATATTAAGCGTTGTTTTCCAATTAGCACATGTTATGCCTAATACTGACACACCAATACCAGATAAAGATGGTAACATGAAAAACACCTGGGCTATTCATCAATTATTTACTACTTCTAACTTCTCGCCTAAAAGCTGGCTAGTAGAATTTTATACTGGAGGTTTGAACAGACAAGTAGAACATCATTTATTTGCAAATATTAGTCATGTCCACTACAAGCACATAGCAAAAATCGTAAAAGATACTGCTCATGAGTTTAGCTTACCATACAACGAATACAACACGATGTGGAAAGCCATAGGAGAACACTACAGACAACTAAAAGTATTAGGTCAAAAACCTAATTTAGCTTAATTAATTTTCGCATTACAAAACAACACACACACTTATGAGCCAACCATTATCTGACCGCATTTTAAACATGTCCACTTCTGCCACTTTAGCTATGGCAGCAAAAGCAAGAGAGCTTAGAGGTGAAGGCAAAGATATTATTGGATTAAGTCTAGGAGAGCCAGACTTTAATACACCAGATTTTATTAAAGATGCTGCCATCCAAGCAATTAATGACAACTACAATTCTTACTCTCCTGTTGATGGTTATGTAGAATTAAAAGAAGCTGTTATTACTAAATTTAAACGTGATAATAACTTAACCTATACTTTACCACAAATAGTAGTATCTACAGGAGCTAAACAAAGTTTAGCAAATATAGCTGCTGTTATGCTAAACAAAGGAGACGAGGTTATTTTACCATGTCCTTATTGGGTTAGTTATTCTGATATTGTAAAGCTTAGCGAAGGAGTACCTGTAGAAGTACAAACAAGTATTGATACAGACTTTAAAATGACACCAGCACAGTTAGAAGCAGCTATTACTCCAAAAACAAAAATGGTTTGGTTTAGTAGCCCTTGTAACCCAAGTGGATCACTATATAGCAAAGCTGAATTAGAAGCTCTAGCTGTCGTTTTAAAACAACATCCAAATATATACGTTGTTTCTGACGAGATTTACGAGCACATCAATTACACTGGAAAACCACACGCAAGTATGGCTGGTATCGATGGTATGTTTAACAATACCATTACAGTAAACGGAGTCTCTAAAGCATTTGCTATGACGGGCTGGCGTATTGGCTACATTGGTGCTCCAGATTGGATTGCACGTGCCTGTAACAAAATGCAAGGTCAAATTACTAGTGGCGCAAATTGCATTGCACAACGTGCTGTAATCACAGCTTTAAATGCAGACCCTAGTGTTGTTAAATTTATGATTGACGAGTTTAAAGTTCGTCGTGATTTAGTTTTAGACCTATTAAGTAATATTGAAGGTTTTCAAACTAACACACCAGAAGGTGCTTTTTACGTTTTTCCAGATGTATCTTACTTTTTCGGAAAGACCTTAAGAGGAAAAACAATACACAATGCTACAGATTTCTCATTATACTTATTAGAAGAAGCCTTAGTTGCTACCGTAACCGGAGACGCCTTTGGAAACTCTAATTGTATTAGAATAAGTTATGCAGCATCGCAGAAAGAAATTATAGAAGCAATTAAAAGAATTAAAGAAGTGGTTAGCTAGTTAACCCTGTTATATAAATAAAAAGCTTCACATGTGTGAAGCTTTTTTTATGCTAAATAAACAGATAAATAAAGGTGAAAATCAAAACCATCATAACTACACTTAGAAGCACAACCTGTTTAATACGTCTTTCCTTTTGTTCTTGTTGCAGTTTCTTACGCAATAGTAAAATATCTTTTTCTGAAATTTCAGGTAAATTATACTCTGTTTTCTCGGTAGAATTACTCACAAAACTAAAAGACTTCTCTCTTCGTTTTCTTAGCATACTTCTATTACTTTTCAAAGACTGATTCGCAGCCATCATTGCACCTTCCCCTCCCATAATCTTAAATATTAGTCTGAATGATTTCAGAAATTAAACACTAATAATCTTTTAACGGCTGAATACGCTTCAACCACCTTAAAATTATTCCATAAAAAAAGCTGCTTTACATATAAGTAGCAGCTTTTTATAAAATGTTACATTCTTTTACAAAGAAATAACAAAAGACTAATTGAAATTATATAATAGCGAGAAGCGTTAAACCTATAAACAAGAACACTTTAAGAGACGTTGCAACAATACTACATGTTCTATTATACGTCCAACTTTTTAAATGTTGCTTTCTACTAAATAATGAGGTGGTTTTTAAATTTTTAAAATTCTGTTTTACAATAGATTTGTAATTAGAATTCAAAATTCCTGAATAGTGAATAACTGAATCTTGCTTAAATGATTGTGTGTTGATTGATGCATTCATAATGGTTGATGTGTTGGTTATATAATAAAGACGAATAAAACTGTAAAATGTTACAGTTCAACACAAAACAACACTAAAAAACAGCATTTTATCTATTTCTCCAAAAGAAAGGCGTCAGCAAAATAAGCACTGTAAACAGCTCTAATCTACCAATTAACATTAAAAAACTACACCACCATTTACCAATTGCTGGTAAAGCTGCATAATTATTAACTGGACCAAATTGCCCCAAAGCAGGCCCCACGTTTCCTAAACTTGATGCTGCAATCCCCACGGAGGACTCAAAATTAATACCCATCATTGAAAAGCCTAACGCGCCAACAATAAAAGAAATCATATATAAGATAAAAAAGCCTAGAATATTAAATACAATTTCTTTTGAGATTGCTTTTTTATTATATCTCACAGGTATAATGGCATTAGGATGTAATGTTCTTTTAAACTCCAAAAAACCATTTTTAATTAACACCATATGACGCACTACTTTAACACCTCCTGATGTACTACCTGCTGATCCCCCTAAAAACATTAAACCGAAGAAGAGTACAACTAAAAAAGGCGTCCATAAAGTATAATCCGCAGTCACAAACCCCGTGGTGGTTATTACCGATATAACCTGAAATAATGCATGTCTAAAAGCACTTTCTCCTGCTCCCCAAACCATTGGATGATCAATAGATGATGTTGTTAAATCTGCTTTAAAATAAATAATTAAAGCTGACACAATAGTAAATATAGCCACAAACTTAAAATAAAGTTTAAACTCTTCATCCTGAATTACTTTCTGCACCTTTCCTTTAAAAGCAAAATAACTTAACACGAAGTTTGACCCCGCTAAAAACATGAAAAAGATAATAATATACTGTATTATTGGTTTATTATTCCAATAGGCAACACTTGCGTTTTTAGTCGAAAAACCTCCTGTAGACAGTGTACACATCGAGTGATTTATAGCATCAAAAAAGCTCATTCCAGCGACATTAAGCAAAATGGTCTCTACTGCTGTGTATCCAAAATAGATTAGCCACAAACGCTTTGCCGTATCCGTAATACGTGGATGTAATTTGTCCGCACTTGGTCCTGGTGCCTCTGCAGCAAACAACTGCATACCACCAATACCTAAAAGAGGAAGTATAGCCACCGCCAATACAATAATACCCATACCACCAATCCAATGGGTTAAACTCCTCCAAAACAAAACCCCTTTTGGAACAATTTCAATATCATTTAAAATAGAAGCTCCCGTGGTTGTAAAACCAGACATGGTTTCAAAAAAAGCATTTGTAAAACTTGGAATAGCGCCCGTAGCTAAATAGGGTATCGCACCAGATAAAGACATAACGATCCATCCAAAAGACACCACAATATAACCCTCACGCTTGTTTAACTCTTTATTATGATCCCGATGATTAAACATCCCAAAAAGACCAAAACTCAATACCCCAAAACCAGATAAAAATAACTCAAGCGTTACATTATCTTGATAAATAAGACTCACTAATGCTGATAACAGTATAAAACCACCGTTAAACACTAATAATAATCCGAAAAAATAAAATATTATTTTGTAGTTAAGACGTAAACGTTTTCTCATTATAAAAATAATTTTTCCACTTCTTTTATAGATCTTGGTAAACAACACACCACGATATAATCGCCTTCCTCAATTCTAAAACCTCCCAACGCAATTAAACCTTCACCGTTTCTAATAACGCCTCCGACAATAGCAGATCTAGGAAATTTAACGTCTTTTATTAATTTATTACAAATTTTCGATGAGGATTTAACCCTAAACTCTAACAACTCTGCATTCATGTTGTTAAGCTTAGTCATTGCCACAACCTCACCTTTACGGATATATCTAAATATATTATTTGCAGCTAAAAGCTTTTTATTAATCAATGTATCAATACCGATAGATTGAGATAATTCAAAATAATCCATATTTTCAACCAATGCGATCGTTTTCTTTACGCCTTTGGATTTAGCCATCAAACAAGACATGATGTTAGTTTCAGAATTACCAGTCACAGAAATAAAAGCATCCATATCACTAATATTTTCTTCTTCTAACAACTCGACGTTTCTACCATCTCCATTTATGACTAATACTTTTGGTAAATCATCTGCTAAATCAAAAGCAATCTCTTTATTGTTTTCAATTAGCTTGACATTAAAACCATTAGCAGACAAGTCTCTCCCGGTTTTATAACCAATTTTACTTCCTCCCAAAATCATAACATCCTTTACAGGCGTGTTGGTTTTACCAGTCATTTTGCACAACTCTTCACCACCACCTGCACAAGTTATAAACACTGCATTATCACCTTCTCTAAACTCGGTATCTCCTCTTGGTATGATTGTATACTGTGTTCCAAAACGCTGAATTGCAATGGGCACAAAATGTATTTCAGAAAACAACTCCGCTGCTTCTTTTACCGTTTTCCCAACAAATCCAGCTGTCCTAGATAATTTAAGACTAACCATGGTTAACGCACCATCTTCAAATTCGTAACTATCTTTAAAAGCAGATTGGTTTAAAAGCAATTCAATCTCTGCTGCCGCCAAACTTTCTGGAGAAATAAGTTCATCAATACCAAATCTGGTAAATCCGACCTCATCTTTATGTGTAATAAATTCAGTATTTGATATCCTAGCAATCGTACGTTTTGCACCTAATTGTTTTGCCAAAACACAAACCGTAATATTTGTAGTCTCCGACGCTGTAACACCAATTAACAAATCTGCTCTATCTATTTTTGCTTCTTTCAAAATTGCAATAGATGTGGCATCACCTTTTAAGACTTTAATATCTAAATGGTTATCCGCGTAAGACAAACTGTCTCTATCTGTATCAATAAGTGTTATTTCTTGAGACTCGTAAGACAATAATTTTGCTAAATGAAATCCTACTTCACCAGCTCCAGCAATAATTATTTTCATAAATTTTTAATAAAGAGAATACAAAGGTACTTAATTTAAAGATTTAAGGCTCAATTATTTATTCTTTTGAAGTTTTATAGACTATAATGAATGCATTATCTTTGTAAAAAAATTGATTTTGGCAAAAGTAAATCCATACAAAAATAGCGACTTAGGTAAGAAAGAACAAGTCACCAAAATGTTTGATACCATCTCTGGAGAATATGACGGTCTAAACCGAGTAATTTCTTTCGGGATTGATATCAAATGGCGTAAAAAAGTCGTCGCCTTAGTAAAGGCAACTAACCCTAAAAACATTTTAGACATCGCTACAGGTACTGGCGACTTAGCTATTAACCTAGCCGAAACCAGTGCTGAAAAGATAATAGGATTAGATATTAGTAGCGGAATGCTAGACGTTGGTAAACAGAAAATAAAAACCAAAAAATTAGATCAAAAAATTGATATGGTCATTGGTGATTCTGAAAACATGCCCTTTGATGATAATACGTTTGATGCGATTACTGTAGCCTTTGGCGTTCGAAATTTTGAAACTTTAGAAAAAGGATTAAAAGATATTTTACGAGTTTTAAAACCAGGCGGTATTTTTGTGATTCTAGAAACGTCTGTTCCAACCAAATTCCCTTTTAAACAAGGTTATAAGTTCCATTCTAAGGTTATTTTACCTACAGTTGGAAAATTGTTTTCAAAAGACAAAACAGCCTACAAATACTTAAGCGAAAGTGCTAACGCATTTCCTTACGGAGAAGCGTTGAACAATATTTTACGTAATATTGGGTTTATTAATGTTACAGATATGCCTCAAACATTTGGTGTAGCTACAATTTACAAAGCATCAAAACAATAATGAATACAAAACATATTTACGTTTTACTGTTTACACTATTTGCTGTAACAGCCTCCAAAGCACAACTTTTTTCTAGAGAAAAGATTAAAAACCTAGAAACTGTAGATAAAGCGACCATTAGTTGGGGGTATTACTTAGGGTTTAACAACTTAGATTTTAAGTTTGACTACAACAGTAATATTGGTGACATCCAGACCGAAAGCACAACAGGTTTTAATGTTGGTCTTTTAGGGAATTTTCGTATTAATGATTATTTAGATTTACGTCTTGAGCCAGGCTTGGTGATTTCTCAACGAAACTTACTGTACCAAGAGAACTATTTTGCCGATTTTGAAGACGACATTTCAGACTCAGATCTGCTACGTGAAATAAAATCTACATATGTTTATTTCCCTCTATTATTAAAAATTTCAACCAAACGTGTTAATAATTTTAAACCATTTGTTTTAGCCGGAGTATCCACTGCTATAAACCTATCCAGTAACGAGAAAAACCCTGACGACAACTCCTCTGGAGATTTTAGAATGGTCAAAAACATGCAGTTTTTCGAACTTGGTTTTGGGATAGATTTCTATTTAGACCGTTTTAAGTTTACACCATCTATTAGAGGTGTATTTGCCATGAAAGACGAACTTATTAGAGATGAAGACCCTAATAGTCCTTGGACGAGTAACATCAATCAAATGCAAACACGTGGGGTTTTTATTAACTTTACTGTACAGTAACGTCTACTACAAAAATTCAAGTACTCTGCTAAAAACATGCGTTGCTGACAAATAGTAACAATATGCTATTGGAATATTCTAGAGTATAAGTATTACACTAAATTTAACACCCTTTTTATCTTCATTTTTAGGGTATTATAAAATCAACTTACTTAAAAAAACATACTATTTATTAAAACTGCCGCAAAAAAGAAAACAACTCCCAAAAGTATAAACATTGTGTTTTCAGTGAAATAAAACAACAAAAAAAGTATAGACCCAAACACAAAAGACAATAAAGCCACTAATCTGCTTGTTTTTACAATTCCAGATTCATCTTTTAATGCTTTCATCAAAAATATAAGACTATCCTCTTCTAAATTCACTTAACAAAATTGCTCCAGCAGTAGCCACGTTTAAACTTTCGGTTGCTTGAAGTGCTCCAAATCTTGGAATACTTATTTTATCTGTCACACAGCCTTCAATAGTTTTTGAGATACCATTAGCTTCGTTTCCTAAAACTAAAACGCCTTCATTAGGCATCGTTGTTTGGTACACATTTTCCCCTTCCATAAAAGCACCAAAAACAGGTAATTTGATATCTTTTAAATACTGCTCTAAATCGGTATAGTATACCTTAACTCTAGTTAATGACCCCATAGTAGCCTGTACGACTTTTGGATTATAACAATCCACGGTTTCTAAACTACAAACCAATTGTTTAACACCAAACCAATCGCACAATCTAATAATAGTCCCTAAATTTCCTGGATCGCGGACACTATCTAATGCTAAAATCAAGCCGTCAGTACTTAACGCAACAGTTTCGGGGATTTTAAAAATAGCTAATGCCGTATTTGCGTTAGTTAAACAACTGATTTTCTGCAACTCTTTCTCAGAGATAATGGTTTCATTTACAACGTTAAATGTTTCCGTTGTAAATAAGTCTATTAACTGAAAAGTAGAGTTTAAAAACTCTTTAATTACTTTTCCGCCTTCAGCAATAAACAAACCGTCCTGTTGTCTATATTTTTTTTGCTTTAAACGCGTTATATTTTTAATTTGAATTTTAGAAATCACTAGTAAATTATTATTTTTTATAAAGAAAACAAAAAAAATGCAGTTACCATTTGTCTGTTTCTATTTATTTAAAATTTGTTTGTACGATAAATATTGTATTTTTGAATATCATGCTTTTTTAGGCATCATATTTGCAATAACCGTTGGTATTATTAAACAATTCATTTGAAAAATCTCCAGTTTAAAATAGTCGTCTTATTAGTTTTAACACTACTAATTAATGGCTGTGACACCGTAAAACGTGTTGCAGATAATCAGCAACTTTTAACAAAGAACACATTAACCATAAATAACCAGAAAGTAACCAATGATACGATATCAAATCTATTGTATCAAAAACCGAATACAACAATACCACTCCCTTTTACTAGTATCCCCTTAAGGCTTTACTTTTACAATACCGCACGACCAAATATAGACTCTATTTTAAACGCAAAATATTACAGTCAGCCAGAAAAAATGAAGCAAAAATCACGCTTCTTATCAAGGAAACAATTGATCAAACGATTGGAGTCTAAAGCCAGTTTTAATAATTGGATAAAACGTACCGGAGAAGCTCCCGTAATTGTAGATACCGTTCTTGCCAATAAATCTATTACGCGTATACAAAATTACTACAAAGCCAATGGTTGGTTTAATGCCAAAGCAGAATACAAAATCAATAAAGAAGATTATAAAAAAGCATCTATTGACTACAATATAACGACAGGTCATGCCTATAAACTAGACACAGTTAATTCCAAAATTGGTTCGCCAGAAGTCGAAAAAATCTACAATCAATACAAAGACCAAAGTTTATTAAAATCAGGAGAACAATACCGCATCTCTAAAGTATATAGCGAAGAG
The DNA here is from genome assembly GCF_004843725.1 of Psychroserpens sp. NJDZ02. Taxonomy (NCBI): domain Bacteria; kingdom Pseudomonadati; phylum Bacteroidota; class Flavobacteriia; order Flavobacteriales; family Flavobacteriaceae; genus Psychroserpens; species Psychroserpens sp. NJDZ02. The sequence continues at coordinate 910,863 of NZ_CP039451.1, forward strand.
GATCGTATTGTAGATCTTATGCGTGACAATGGGGTGTATCACTTTAGTCAAGACTATGTAAGTTTTGAGGGAGATAGTATTTTGGGTAATCACAAAATAAATATTGAAACCATAATCGAAGATAGGTTAATTAGAGAGGAAGACGTTTCAAGGCGTGAAAAATTTAAAGTTTATAATGTAAAAGACGTTAATATCTATACTAACAATTCTTTTAAAGACAGAAACCTTTCTATTACAGACACCACTACCTATGATGGTTACACTATTTATAGTGTAGGTAAACTTAAATACAAACCTAGAGCTTTAACTAATGCTGTTTTTATTACACCAAACACCATCTTCAAAGACAACAACAGACCTTTAACGTCAAGAAAAATCAGTGATTTACGTACTTTTAAATACCCAAACATAGATTACCTAGAAAATCCTGACACGACACTTACAGCAAACATCTACTTAACACCCTTAAATAAGTTTGAGCTAGAATTTAGTACAGAAGCATTACAAAGTAACATACAGACTATAGGCTTTTCTATAAGCCCAAGCTTACTAATTAGAAATGTATTTAACGCAGCCGAGACTTTAGAAATTTCTGGCTTTACCTCTATTGGTGCTTCCAAAGATAGCAACAATACTAATGACGAATTTTTTGATATTAATGAATTGGGGATAAATTTTAAACTAACTATTCCTAGACTATTCTCACCCTTTAATACAGAGAAAATCATACCAAAATACATGTTCCCTAACACCAGTTTAACAGCTGCAACTTCTAGTCAAACAAATATTGGTTTAGACAAGCAAACCTTTACAGGATCGTTTAACTATAAATGGTACCCTGACACTATGGTTACTAATAAGCTAGACTTATTCAACATTCAGTTTGTCAAAAACTTGAATACAGCAAATTACTTTAACGTTTACACCAATTCATACGATTCTCTAAATGACATAGCGCAAACTAGCGGCTATATTAATCCGTCAGAAGACTTAAGAATTCCAAACGGTGCTGATGCCTTTTTAAATCTAGTGGATAACGGAACATATGACAGTGTATTATCCACAGACGACTTAGAATCAGCTAATGCTATTAACGAAAGAAAACAAAGACTAACAGAAGACAATCTTATTTTTTCCACTAACTTTAGCTATACTAAAGATCGCAGAGATAATTTAGCTGACGAAGACTTTTCTATATTTAGTGCACGTTTAGAAGTCGCTGGCAACCTGTTTTCTGCAACCTCCAAAATACTAGGTTTAGAAAAAAACGAAGATGGTAAATACGAAATGTTTAACGTCGCGTTTTCGCAATACGTAAAAACAGAACTGAATTACATCAAGCATTGGAGTTTAGGTTACAAAAATGTTTTAGCAATACGCACCTTTTTTGGTATAGCAATACCATATGGCAACTCAACAAACATTCCTTTTACAAAAAGTTTTTTTGCAGGGGGAGCTAATGATAATCGCGCGTGGTCAGCATATAGTCTTGGCCCAGGAAGTTTAAATTCTAGCGACGAATTTAATGAAGCTAACCTTAAAGTAGCTTTAAGTGCTGAGCATCGTTTTAATCTGTTTGGACCTTTAAATGGCGCCTTCTTTGTAGACGCAGGAAATATCTGGAATGTTTTTGATGATATCACTCAAGAAGAAGCGACTTTCTCTGGTTTAGATTCTTTAAAAGACATTGCTGTAGGTTCAGGTTTTGGGTTACGTTATGACTTTAACTTTTTTGTCTTACGTGGAGATATTGGGTTTAAAACCTATGATCCGCAATACACATTAGGTAATCGTTGGTTTAATGATTACAACTTTTCAAACGCCGTTTATAACATCGGTATCAACTATCCTTTCTAATAAAAACAAGCATTTTAGCTAAAACGTTTGCGTTGTTTTATCTGTAAAACTTCACAAAATTTAGCATTTTTTAGTACTTTTGAACTTATACAAAATCATCTAAAAAAAATAAAATGGCTCATAATATCAAACCAGGAGTTGCTACAGGAAAAGAAGTTCAAGCAATTTTTAAATTAGCAAAAGAAAAAGGTTTTGCATTACCAGCAGTTAACGTTATTGGATCTAACACAATTAATGGTGTTTTAGAAACAGCAGCAGCTTTAAATGCTCCAGTAATCATTCAGTTTTCAAATGGAGGCGCACAGTTTAACGCTGGAAAAGGTTTAAGTAACGACGGACAAAAAGCAGCAATTGCAGGAAGTATTGCAGGAGCTAAACATATCCATTTAATGTCCGAAGCTTACGGTGTACCAGTAATTTTGCACACGGACCATTGCGCTAAAAAATTATTACCATGGATTGACGGTTTGCTAGATGCTAGTGAGCAACATTTTAAAGACACAGGAAAACCATTATACAGCTCACATATGATTGATTTAAGTGAAGAGCCACTTGAAGAAAACATAGAAATTTGTAAAACATACCTTACTAGAATGAGTAAAATGGGTATGACCTTAGAAATCGAATTAGGTATTACAGGAGGAGAAGAAGATGGTGTAGATAATAGTGATGTTGACGAATCTAAACTTTATACACAACCTGAAGAAGTTTCTTATGCGTATGAGGAGTTAATTAAAATTAGTGATCAATTTACTATTGCAGCTGCCTTCGGAAACGTCCATGGTGTATACAAGCCAGGAAATGTAAAGTTAACGCCGAAAATTTTGAAAAATTCTCAAGAGTTTTTATCAAAAAAGCACAACTTACCACACAATCATATTGATTTTGTATTCCATGGTGGATCAGGTTCTACGGAAGCAGAAATCCAAGAAGCTATCGGTTACGGCGTCATAAAAATGAATATTGATACAGACATGCAATATGCATTTATGGAAGGTGTAAGAGATTACATGGCTGAAAAGACAGACTATTTACAATCACAAATTGGTAGTCCAGACGGGCCAGAATCTCCAAACAAAAAATATTACGACCCAAGAAAATGGTTACGAGAAGGAGAAGTTACCTTTGTAGAGCGTCTTAAAAAAGCATTCGAAGACCTTAACAACGTTAATACATTATAAAATAATTTTGGCGTTACCCAAGGGTCGGGCTCTCACAAGTAGCAATCACAGATGTGCTCCAACAATTGCTCCATCCCTAACGCAAACCAAGGTTATTTCTTAAAATAAAAATTCCGTTTAAACTGACTAGCATCAGGACTTAAACGGAATTTTTTCTTATTTAAACGACATCAACAAACAGATAGCGACCACTATTTTTGAGTTTGATTAATAAAAACTGTAATTTTACGCGCTTGTTTAAAGCAAACTAATAACTAACAAAAACATAGATTTTTAGAATATATCTAAAATCTTAATCCCAAAATAGTAAATCAATATGGCTTGGTTTAAAAGAAAAGAAAAAGGTATTACTACCGAAACTGCAGAGAAAAAAGACATCCCGAAAGGTTTGTGGTACAAATCTCCAACCGGAAAGATAGTAGACTCTAAAGAACTTGAAAAAAACTTTTACGTAAGTCCTGAAGATGGTTACCACGTAAGAATTGGAAGTAAAGAATACTTTGGAATATTATTTGACGACAATAAATTTAAAGAGTTAGATGAAAATTTAACCTCTAAAGATCCTTTAAAATTTGAGGATACTAAAAAATACCCAGACCGCTTAAAAGCAGCTGAAGAAAAAACAAACCTTAAAGATGCTGTACGTTGTGCCGTTGGAAAATCAAAAGGTAAAGACTTAGTCATTGCTTGTATGGACTTTGCCTTTATTGGTGGTTCTATGGGTAGTGTTGTGGGAGAAAAAATTGCGCGTGCTGCAGAATATTCATTAAAAAAGAAATTACCTTTAATGATTATATCTAAATCAGGAGGTGCTCGTATGATGGAAGCGGCATTATCTTTAATGCAATTAGCAAAAACCTCAGCAAGATTAGGACAACTAGCAGACGCTGGTATTCCTTACATCTCTTTATGTACAGATCCAACAACAGGAGGTACAACAGCTTCTTTTGCAATGCTTGGAGATATAACCATTGCAGAACCTGGTGCATTAATAGGATTTGCAGGACCACGTGTAGTACGTGATACTACAGGACAAGAATTACCAGAAGGTTTTCAAACCTCAGAATTTTTGTTAGAACATGGTTTCTTAGATTTTATTACTCACCGTAAAGAACTAAAAAACAAAGTCAACTTATATATAGACCTGATAACTAATCAGCCTCTAAGAGCATAAGCGCTTTAAAATAATTGAATATCAAACCTCACGAATTTTAAAACTCGTGAGGTTTTTTTATGGCATCAATTAGCATCCTTGATTTCTTCTTCTAAATGATCCAAATATAGGATACCATATAAATGATCTATTTCATGTTGAAAAATCACAGCTGTAAAATCCGTAATAACTTCGGTTACATGTTGTCCTTCCATAGTATCATACGTGATAGTAATCTCTTTAGATCTTGTATTAACAATATCTGTTCGATCCGGTATTGACAAACAGCCTTCCCTTCTGGTTTGCTTTGTTTGAGAATAGTTAACAATTTTAGGATTTAAATAGACTTCAAAAGGTACTTGATCTTTATCAAAACGCTGTAGCCAAATAATATTTTTCAGTATACCAACTTGCGGAGCAGCAATACCAACCCCCATAGATAGACTGTCTCTAACCGTAGCAAAAAGGCGTTCCGTAAAATGTTTCAAAACTTTATTATTAGGATCAGGCTTTATGTAAGCACTCTGCGTTCTTAATAGAATAGAATCTTTCGTATTATTTATTTTAAATACACGCATAGGTTTTGATCCGCTACTACTCATAATCTTACTAATCTGTTGATCAGAAAAACTTTTAGATATAACCTTTTTACGACTCCCACAGCTGGCAAAAAGCAGTATAAATACCATTAGATGAATACATTTTTTCATTTTAAAAAAGAGATTTTATAATTTAAAGTAATTTACATCTTTTATATACTATTCCTATTGTTTACTATTCAATAAAAATAACTATATTTGCACCTCGAAAGATAAGCTTTCGGTTACATAACAATCATTTACAACAATATTAGAATGTATTTAACAAAAGAAGCAAAAGCTGAACTTTTTGCAAAACACGGTAAAGACGCTAAGAATACTGGATCTGCAGAAGGTCAAATAGCATTATTCACAGCAAGAATAGCACACTTAACAGAGCACTTAAAGAAAAATCGTAAAGATTATAACACTGAGCGTTCTTTAGTAATGTTAGTAGGAAAAAGAAGAAGCTTACTAGATTACTTAATAAAGAAAGATGTCTTAAGATATCGTGCAATAGTAAAAGAATTAGGATTAAGAAAATAATCTCAATACAAAGACCACGCCTAACAGCGTGGTTTTTTGGTATAAACTAACTCGTTTTGGAAGAGTCTAAACTCCAATATTGATTAAGCAGATCCTGAAATATATTCAGGGTAAACAGTTTTTCATTGGTCATCACAACTACTACTACCACACAACACAACACAACGACCATTGTTTAATTAGAATTGAAAAATTTATGATTCCAAAAGTTTTTAAAGAGGTCATAGACCTAGGAGACGGTAGAGAAATTACTATCGAAACCGGAAAATTAGCAAAACAGGCGCATGGTTCTGTTGTTGTTACATCAGGAAAATGTATGATGTTATGTACCGTAGTTTCTAACTACGAGCAAAAAGATCTTAATTTTTTACCTTTAACGGTAGATTATAGAGAGAAATTTGCAGCTGCAGGACGTTATCCAGGTGGTTTCTTCAAAAGAGAAGCAAGACCAAGTGATGGTGAAGTATTAACGATGCGTTTAGTGGATCGTGTTTTACGTCCATTATTCCCAAAAGATTATCACTCTGAAACACAAGTGATGATACAGTTAATGTCTCATGACGAAAATGTTATGCCAGACGCTATGGCAGGATTAGCAGCATCAGCAGCAATTCAATTATCAGATTTCCCTTTTGAATGTGCTATCTCTGAAGCTAGAGTTGGACGTGTAAACGGAGAATTTGTAATCAACCCAACTAGAGCTCAATTAGCAGAGTCTGACATCGATATGATGATTGGAGCTTCAGCTGATTCGGTAATGATGGTTGAAGGTGAAATGGATGAAATTTCTGAAGACGAAATGGCTGACGCTATTAAGTTTGCTCACGAAGCGATTAAAGTACAATGTGCTGCTCAGTTAAGATTAGCTGAAGCCTTTGGAAAAAAAGCTGTTCGTGAATATGAAGCTGAAAGAACAGATGAAGATTTAGAGAAAAAAGTACATGATATGGCATACGATAAAGTATATGCTATAGCAAAAGCTGGATCTTCTAAACATGAAAGAACGGCGGCATTTCAACAAATAAAAGAAGATATTAAAGCTACTTTTTCTGAAGAAGAATTAGCAGATTATGGTGGTTTAGTTTCCGACTACTACCGTAAAGCTGAAAAAGCAGCAATTAGAAACTTAACTTTAGATGAAGGTTTACGTTTAGATGGTCGTAAGACTGACGAAATCAGACCAATCTGGTGTGAGGTAGATTACTTACCATCAACACACGGATCCTCTATTTTTACTCGTGGAGAAACTCAAGCACTAGCTACAGTTACTTTAGGAACCTCTAGAGATGCAAACAAAATAGACATGCCCTCTTACGAAGGTGAGGAAAATTTCTATTTACATTACAACTTCCCTCCTTTTTGTACAGGTGAAGCTAGACCAATTCGTGGAACCTCTCGTAGAGAAGTTGGACATGGTAATTTAGCACAACGTGGGTTAAAAGGAATGATTCCTGCAGACTGTCCTTACACAGTACGTGTAGTGTCGGAAGTATTAGAATCTAACGGATCGTCATCTATGGCAACTGTTTGTGCTGGTACTATGGCATTAATGGATGCAGGTGTACAAATGATAAGACCTGTTTCAGGTATTGCAATGGGATTAATTTCTGATGCAGAAACTGGAAAATACGCTGTATTATCTGATATTTTAGGTGATGAAGATCACTTAGGAGATATGGACTTTAAAGTAACAGGTACTTCAGAAGGTATTACTGCTTGCCAAATGGATATTAAAGTAAAAGGATTAAGCTACGAGATTTTAGTGAATGCATTAAAACAAGCTCGTAATGGTCGTTTACATATCTTAGGTAAACTAACAGATACAATTGATACACCTAATGCTGAAGTTAAAGAACACGCACCAACTATGGTTACAAGACGTGTCCCTAACGAATTTATTGGTGCTTTAATTGGACCTGGAGGAAAAGTAATCCAAGAGATGCAAAAAGAAACTGAGACGACTATCGTTATTAACGAAGATCCAGTAACTGAAGAAGGTATTGTAGAAATTTTAGGTATAGGTAGCGCAGGTATTGATGCTGTAATGGCAAAAATAGATGCTATCTTATTTAAGCCAAAAGTAGGTAACACTTACCAAGTAAAAGTAATCAAAATGTTAGATTTTGGTGCAGTTGTAGAATACATTGATGCTCCAGGAAACGAAGTATTACTTCACGTAAGTGAATTAGCTTGGGAACGTACAGAAAATGTATCTGACGTTGTTAACATGGGTGACATTTTTGATGTGAAGTATTTTGGATTAGACCCAAGAACGCGCAAAGAAAAAGTCTCTAGAAAAGCAATCTTACCAAAACCTGAAGGTTATGTAGCTCGACCACCAAGAGATGACAAACGTTCTGGTGGACGTGATAATCGTGGTTCTCGTGACAACAAAGGTCGTGATGATAGAAAACCAAGAGAAGAGAAAAAAGAAGATTAATTCTTTTTAAACTTTATATATTAAAAAGCCCAACAATACTGTTGGGCTTTTTTTTATGCATAATTTGTTCTCATGTACTTTAACACTTGAGGATCGCAACAAAACACATACTTCTATTTTTTTTTAAAACTATTAACCGATATCTTAACTTAGTTGTAATTGTAATATTACTCTAATCTATATGTGCAAAATTAATGGCTTATATTATAATTTTAACTTGAGTAAAAGACACCTAATTGCAACGGTTAACAATAACTTTTATAATTACAGAAGAAACCTAAAAAAAGCCCAGTCGTTTTAAATGATCTCATAAACTATTACCAAAGCTTACAAATATGACTTAATTATGCCTTGAAAAATAAAAAACATGAACATAAAAAAACGGACTAATTAAAACAGACTTGTGATTATACTTATTTATAATCGATGATCTGTGTTAATTAACCCGTCTTTAAATCTTAAAAATCAGATAATAATAAAAAACTACTCTGCCATATAATCTACAGAAAAGTGTCTTGAATCCACTTTATTACTTTCTAGTTTTTGCTTTAGATTTTTTGCTATCCTAATAAAGTATCTACCATCAGCTTTATCATAATCGTTATCTATAATTTTTTGACCATATGCCTCACACTTTTCTGGTTGATCTAAATAATAGTAAATATTAGCTAAATTATAATAACTAGCATACCTCACTTTTCTTAATTTCTTTTTCTTGCCTTGGTACTTTTCAACTACATTTTCAAAATAAGTAATAACAGGTTCTAATTCTTTTTCCAATTCATCAATTGGTTGATCATACTTCATGTTATCTATAATAACTTTTAATTTATCAAAATTAATATGATGATTTTCAAATTCAGGATGCTTTTTAGATCCTAAAATCCAGAAAAATTCATATTTATTAATTGTAGGAACAAACCCAAAAGTTGCATTTAAATAAGCTTTAGCATTATTAACAATAATACTCTTATGACTTGCATTTTGTTTATTTCTTAAATTGTCTTTATTATTATTATAATAGTCTCTTGCCTTATTATAAGTAGAATAGTCACTACTTTTATAAGCTTTTTTCTCGCTATAATTCTGAGTTTTAGAACCACCTGAAACAGAATTATTAATAATTAATGTACCTGTAGATGTATAGTTTGCAGTTGCAGCATAAGTATATGTCGTAGAAGTAACATTACCTTCTTTATCTTTTTTCTCATGCTTTTCTTTATTAATGTTTACGTCTTCTACTTGTGTACCATGATAATCAAAATCAACAGTTAAAACAGCTTCTTCTGACTGTCTTTTATAACCAGAGATTGTAAGTGCTGACGAATTTGAAGAATAGGTCCGATTTTCTTTTTCAAGAATAGGATGAGAAGGTAATTTAACATAAGATACTTGTACTTTTTCTCTATCCAAATTAGCACTCTGTGCTATACCTAAAATAGAGAATAACCATACTACAGGCAGCAAAAAATAATATTTCATAATATAAAAGATGGGGTTTATTTAATGTAAAATAAGTTTATTGCCGCAAAATATGAAAAATATATCCTTTTGCCAATAAAACTGATTACTTGATAAAAAAAAGAATATTAACTATTCTATAACACACTTAAATGCCCTTCAATATAAAGTATTACTTCACGTCCTTAATTAGCTTATACAAGATGTATCCTATATTATAAACTATCGAAACACCTTTGCTGTTTAGTCTTTTGGATTAGCCCCAGGAACTCTTAACAAAAAAACGTTTAGAAAGGTCATCTTACTAAAACCAAAAGATTAGGTAAAGTAACCCCAAGAGTCTAATAACATTCTGAAAAAAACAAAATCGTAGTTATCATAATAACATAGCTAAACGATAATATAAAACCATAGGAGAAAAAAAAGATTATTCTTTTAAACTTTATATATGACAATTAGCACCTTAAAACTTCTAATTTTATCATCTAAAATAATAACAATCTCAAATCCCCTATTTACAGCAATCAGGAGAGCGTAACCCGTTATTTCATGAAGGTTTAATTTAGTTAATTCCCACTTAATAGTAATAGCATTCGCTTTTGTACACAAAGAAATACTTAGAATAAAGAGTATTAATCACTGTTTAATAACATTAGTTACCGGGTTTGTCACCGACAGACTGTCGCCATTATACCCTTTCTAAAATTTCCTCATTTTCATATTGTTAACTAATACCATCATCCGTTTTCAATATCATAAGTATCATACCAAATACTTTAGAACTTCGAAATTCTTTAAATCAACTACTCCATTTGGCACATCCGCATAGTAATTGCGGCTATAGTACTAAACTAACAATTAATATTTTAATCAAAAAAATTATGAAAGTATTAGTAATAGGAGCAGGAAACATGGGTTTAACTTATTCTGAAGGAATGGCAACTTCTTCATTATTAGGTAAACAAAAATTAAGAATCTATGACACAGATCCAAACAAAATTGAAACGCTTAGACAAGAACCTAAATTTACAATATACACCTCCTTAGCAGACGCTTTACCTAAATCAGACATTGTCTTTTTAGCTGTAAAACCCTATCACTCCGAAGCTCTATTTAAAGAAATGTTACCATTAGTAAATAAAGACCAAATTTTTGTATCACTCATGGCTGGTGTAACCATAAAGACTATTCAAGAACATCTAAAGATTGATAAAGTTATTAGAACAATGCCTAATTTACCAGCAAAAGTGGGTAAAGGTGTCACCTCTTATACAGGTGCCGATGCGGTATCTAGAGTAGAACTTTTAATGGTGAGGCATTTATTGGATACAACAGGAACCTCAATACATGTAAGTTCAGAAAACTTTATAGATGCCTCAACAGGGATTTCAGGTAGCGGACCAGCTTACGTGTTCTACTTTATGCAATCGATGTTAGAAGCTGCATTAAAAATGGGCTTTTCTGACTACGACTCTAAAATACTAGTTAGTAATACTTTTGAGGGCGCAATCGAACTATTTAACCAATCCGACATATCACCAGAAAGCTGGATAAATAAAGTCGCTTCAAAAGGAGGTACAACACAAGCAGCAATAGACTCGATGGAAGACAATAACGTAAAACAACTTATCCAAGATGCTGCTTATGCTGCCTTTGATAAAGCTGTAGAATTAGGAAAAGAAAAATAAATTATGGAAGACGATATTAAACGTGTAGTTGTAAAAGTAGGAACCAATGTGTTAACAAACAAAGACAATAGAATACTAGGTCCTATTCTTAGAGAATTGGTACGGCAGATTTCGGAATTATACGAACGTGGCATCAAGGTTATTTTAGTCTCTTCTGGTTCTGCTATTGCAGGAAAAGAAATCTTAGGAGATACAAAAATAAAAGATTCGTCTATAAGACGCCAAGTGTACTCTGCTGTGGGACAACCTAGAATGATGCGTCACTATTATAGTCTTTTTCATGATTACGGCATGCGCTGTGCACAAGTTTTAGCAACAAAACGTGACTTTGATATAGGAAAACATCGCGAAAACATGATTAATTGTTATGAAGGTTTACTCTCTGAAGGTATCATTCCCATTGCGAATGAAGATGATGCGGTATCCTTAACAATGTCTATGTTTTCTGACAATGATGAACTAGCAAGTTTGATTGCCGAATTATTAGATGCCGATCGGCTAATTATATTATCAGATACAGACGGACTTTACACTGGAGACCCAGACGATGACGACTCCATTAAACTATCTGAGGTGAGAACCAACCAAAATGTCGAAAAATACGTTTGTGCCTCTAATAAAAAAGAAGGCGAAGGTCGCGGTGGCATGGCATCTAAACTAAAAATAGCAAAAGGAACGGCTAGCAAAAACATCCCAACATATATTGCCAATGGTAAACGCGAAAATGTTATTGTAGATATTATTAATAATAAAAAAGTAGGCACAAAATTTATTAGTGCTTAATCTAAAAATTAAAAAAATCGATGAAACTATTAAATACAGAATTGAAAAACAAGGTTCTAAAGTCAATGCTTCAGATTTTAAATACGAAGCGCACACATATTATTGAAGCTAATAAAAAAGATTTAGATGCTTTTAAAAAAGAAGACCAAGCACTTTATGAGCGCCTAGTTGTGGATAACAAAAAAGTGAACGAGATGATTGAAGCTGTTAATGCGGTAATGCTTCAAGATGACCCTGTTGGAAAAGAGCTTTCTAATCTAACATTAAAAAACAAACTAAATATAGTTAACACTACTGCTCCATTTGGTACTATTCTAATCATTTACGAATCTCGTCCAGATGTCACCATTGAAGCTGCTGTTTTAGCATTTAAAGCAAATAGCAAGATTTTATTGAAAGGTGGAAAAGAAGCATTGCACAGCAATCTTATCTTAGAAAAATGTTGGCATGAAGCTTTAGAAGAAAATGGATTATCTAAAGACTGGATTAAGCTACTGCATTTAAAACGTGAAGAAACCCAAGCCTTCCTTAAAAACCCAACCGAAACAATAGATTTAATCGTACCTCGTGGAGGTGAGCGATTAATCAACTTTGTTAAAACCCATGCGACCTGTGCAGTATTAGTCAGTGGACGAGGGAATAATTTCTTATATATATCAGAAAAAGCAGATTGGAGTAAAGCTGTCAATATTATAGTTAACGCCAAAACAGATAAAATTTCTGGTTGTAATGCATTAGACAAAGTATTGATTAACAAAAATCTTCCTGAATACGAAATAAAACTTAAAATGCTTCAAGAAAAACTAGAAAAACATAGCGTGGACATTGTGGTGGACGCTAAAGTATCTAACATTTTAAACACTAAAGAAACTATTTCTGATAACGATATATGGCATGAAGAATTTTTAGCATTAAAACTATTAATAGGAGAAGTCAACTCCTTAGACGAAGCGATTGAAGTAATTAATACATACTCCGGCAAACATTCCGCAGTAATAATTACGGAGCAAACTAATGAAGCGATGACCTTTATGCACAATGTAGATAGTGCTGCGGTTTATCATAATGCATCTACTAGATTTACCGATGGAGGCCAAATGGGCGTTGGTGCCGAATTAGCTATAAGCACAGACAAGCTTCACCACCGTGGCCCTTTAGGATTAAATCAATTAGTTACCAATAAATATTACGTCTATGGAGATGGACAGGTAAGAGTTTAAAGAATTAAACACTCAAACATAATCGCTCACACCTCTTAGCGTTTATAACTTCATTTTTTTTATTAATAACACGAAAAAAAGAAGATTAATTCTTTTTAAACTTTATAAATTTAAAAAGCCTAACAGTAGTGTTAGGCTTTTTTATGCCCCATTTTTTCAAATTTACTTTACACTTGACAGCCACAACCAAAAACCATAATCCTAAATCTTTCTTAAATACATAATAATGGACGTCTAAACCTAGGTTTCAGTCGTAACTGTAGTATTACTTTAATCCATACATCACTAGAAATAATGGCTACTAAAATCACCAGCTCAAAAAAAGCAAAATCAACAAGAAAAAAGCTAAAAAACAGCTTTTTTCATAGTAAAGGAATAACAAGCAGTCCACAAAATAGATTGGTATTATTAAGTACCTTCTTCCTGATTGGTTTAGGTATTTATTTTTTCTCTGTTTTCCATAACGATTTCGAAACTTTTAATGCCAATCAACTTAGCTCTACGCTAGGCTTTACTTTTATTATTACAGCCACTGTTATTTTTACGTACAAAGTGTTATTCTTTATGTATACAGCCTATAATTATTTTAAGTATAAACCAATTGCATCAATAACAGACAAAGAACTACCAACATGTACGGTTATTGTACCGGCCTATAATGAAGGGAAACAAGTTTGGGACACCTTGATGAGCTTAGCTAAAAGTGATTATCCAGAACAAAAACTACAGTTATTAGCTATAGATGATGGTAGCTTGGATGATACTTGGAAGTGGATGTTAGATGCTAAAGAACAGCTTGGTGACCGCCTAGAAATATACAAGCAACCCAAAAACATGGGAAAACGTCAGGCTTTATACCGTGGTTTCAATTTGGGGTCAGGAGAGATATTTGTAACGGTTGATAGTGACTCAATAGTTACAGAGGACACTTTAAGAAATTTAGTAAGTCCATTTCTAAAAGATGCCAAATGTGGTGCTGTAGCAGGAAATATAAGAGTGTTAAACAACAAAAGAGAAATGCTTCCAAAAATGTTGGATGTTAGTTTTGTAATGAGTTTTGAATTTGTAAGATCTGCAGAGAGTAATTTAAATTCGGTTTTATGCACACCTGGAGCATTGGCTGCTTACAGGAGCACAGTCGTTTTTAAATGTTTACCAGAGTGGATTGATCAAAAATTTATGGGACAACCGTCTGATATTGGAGAAGATCGCGCCTTAACAAACATGATTTTAAAACAAGGAGAACATGTATTATTTCAAAGGAATGCTATTGCTTACACAAACGTCCCTGAGGAATATTTAGGTTTATACAAAATGTTTATAAGATGGGGACGCAGTAATGTGCGTGAAAACTTAGAAATGGGTAAATATGTATTTACAAATTTTAGAGAAGGAAAAAAGACAGGAACACGACTATTATTTTTAAGTCAGTTTTCAAAATTAATCATGAGTTACCCCGTAATGCTTTTCATGCTATTTTTTGTTTTAGTCCATCCTTTATTATTCTTCGGATCTACATTGGTTAGCATATTGATCTTATCAACCTTTTCATTATTATTTTTCACAAACCAGCATAAAACTTACCAAGGTTTTTGGGCTTATTCCTACAGCATTTTATACACATTCGGGCTGTTCTGGATTACACCTTATGCAATAGCCACAGCTGCTAGAAGTGGTTGGTTAACTCGTGATTTGGAGGATAAAAAATAAATAACTCCTTAAAACTATTATATAAAAAATCTCAAAAATTAAATTTTTTGGGATTTTCTTGTTTTTTGACGCAACCTTTTTAAAATTATCGGACTATAGGTAAACATAAAAAATCAAGGTCATGAAAACTCATTTTAAACTATTATTACTATTTTCAATACTATTAGTACTATTAGTACTATTTTCTTGTGATGATTATGATCAAATTCCTTTAGAAATAAGGCAGAAACTAATTAAAGGAAAAATAAATACATCCATAATAGGTGGTATAAGCTATTTAATACTTGACAAAGCAGCATTATACACTGATGGTATTCAAAATAATTTACAAATAGAAACCATAGAAAACTCAAACATGTCTGTTAACTTAGGCTTAAGTTTTGACACCTTAATAATTAACAAACTCCATTTTGCAGTAGATCCCATGTTCAAATATCATTTTAAACCATTAGAAAACAGGTTGAACTCAAAAACATTTACATTATCCGTTCTTGGAGGTTTAGAATATAAATTTTAAATTAATTAGTCTAAAAAGTCCATCAAGTATTGATGGACTTTTTAATTTAAATTTGACGTTTGGATATCTCCAATTTGCGGACCATTCCAGTTAACTATTGCAATAACCAATATACCAACGACAGATATAATCGGCACAGCAATTCCTAATATTACAGACAGATTTTTATTATGTAATCTAACCTGCTCTAAATCTTCCGTATTTAGTAGCGTCTTACTTATGTCTTCTCCTTTTATTTTTACTCCATAAAACTGCCCCTCTTCTAAAATAATTTTATGAAACTTTAAGATCTTATTTTCTTTTGTTTTAATCTTCACCCGTTGCGTTGACGCAGTCGCTTCTTCTAACGATACTGTTTTGGAATGATAAACGCGACAACTTTGTAATATGATTAACATAGTTAAGCAGACACACATTAATTTAATTGTTTTCATAATTAAAAATTTTATTGGTTACACGTCTAAATTACTTGCAATAATTAACAGTGTGAGTTAAATAATGCTAAAAATAAAAACTTAAACTACTGTATATCACAAGTTTTAATTAAATTGAAGTTATATTTTGTAAAATATGCAAGAACACTTTTTCAAATATCTAAAAAAGAAAAAAAACAATAGCAATTCATTTGTTGATGAAATAGCCTCGGTTTTAGACATTGGTTATGATGCAGCCTACAGACGCACTACCAACAAGACAAATCTAAGCTTAACAGAAGCCGTTCTATTGGCTAAACATTATAAGATATCGCTAAATAATCTTTATCAGGTTGGTAGTCAAAATACTGTTTTGGTTGAGAAGTCTCCAATCATATCTAATGAAATGCACTTAGAGTCTTATTTTACTAAATCTATAGAAAATTTAACACCACTAACCAAACTAAAAAGTGCTTCCATTTTATACTCTGCAAAAGATATCCCTTTGTTTTACACCTTAAAAGATTCTTTTATAACACGCTATAAAATTTACGTTTGGTTAAAACTAACCAATAAAGAAATGACTAAAAGCAAAATTTCTTTTGATCAATTTATTGATACAATACCAAAATCTTTAATAGAAAAAGCAATACAGCTTGGCGAAACTTATAACTTTATAAACATTACCGAGTTCTGGAATGATAATACAATTAACGGGACCATACAGCAAATAATTTACTTCTACGAATCTCAATTATTATCCAAAACATTGGCTTTAAAAATATGTGATGATTTAGAAGAAATTATTAATCATATTGAAGAACAAACAATACAACAAAGTATTATTAATTCAAAAAACAATGCTTCTTATCATTTATATAAAAGTGATTTATTAACTATGAGCAACATTATAATGGTCAAAACCACACATAAAAAAACCTTTTTTGTTCCTTATACTGTTTTAGAATATTTAAAAATAGAACATCCAGACACTTGTAATATTATGGATGACTTTTTTAATAGACAAATGACCAACTCAAAATTATTAGTCCATTCTGGAGAAAAGGATCGCACTTTATTTTTTAATAAAATGCATCAAAAAATTAATAAACTAAAAGAAAGAATTCTAATAGATGTCAATTTTCAATTTGATTAAAATTGATCTCGTTTTTATAACTAAACTTTATTTATTTATTTTTCACTAATTAATAACTATGCAGCAGATTCAGATTTAAAAACAAATCTTTTAAGAAACACTAAACTTATTACTGCTGTGGATAATAAACAACACAACCACGTCAGTCTGTAATTAAACTGTAAAATCTGAGATAGAAACCAACTTAAAGCAGCGCTAAACACCAACCCACTAAAATCAACAACATAAGCACGATACAAACTAATAAAATAAGCCCCTTTATCCTGAAAGCTAAAATAACGATGTAATGCATGTTGTCTTGCAACCCCTATTACAAAAGCGACACTCCAACTTATTGTAGCCCTCGGTGAAAATGGATTTAAATAAAATATAATTTCGTAAGTAATAAAGCTAAAAGCAGCTCCAATTATAGCTACAATAAGTATCCGAAAATATTGAGAATCTTTGTAAAGCGTTATCAGATTCATTTGTTCTTTTCTTTTAAAACCCAGTACAACCCTTTTACGTCGGAGACCATTTCTTTAGACAGTAACAAAATTATAATTTCTTCAATATGAGAAATGTAACCTAAAAGCATGGCTAAGTAAAACAAATTAGCATTATAACCCCATGCGAATAAAACAAAAATAAATAGTCCTTGAATGTAGCCTCCAATTTTTGTTGTGTACAAATGTAAACTTGGATATTGTTTAAATTTTAAAAAAGAGAGTAGTAAACCCAAAATAAAAAAAGATATAAATAACCAAAGCATCCAGATCGATTGGGATAATTCTTCCATTTTAAAAGTAAAGATCCCTATAAAAGCCGCTATAAAGGTTCCGTTATCTGCTAAAGAATCTAATTTTGCTCCAAATTCTGTTTTTAAATTAAACGTCCTAGCAATTAAACCATCCAGGATATCTGTAATTAAATTTATGCATAAAAACAGAGCGAATAGATTGTCTTCTCCCACATAGATAAACCATAACACTAATGGAAAAGTAAGTAACCTATAAAAGCTCAAAAAATTCGGAACATTATATATATTTTCTTTTTTCATAATTTAAAAAGATTGTTTTAATTTTAATTTCAATAGTAAAAAACTAGCGGATATATGAGTTAAACTACTAACTAGAAATAGGAGTATCCCATATTTATAATCTATATATCCAAGTAAAAAATAGAAGAGCGATACTCCAAAAGCAGAATCTGTTTTATCTATCAATGCAAACCACACTTGGTTTTTGCTAGAATGCTGACCAGATTTAATCCCTAACTTTCGTTTCATATAAGAGTTGGGTAATTCAAACAGCATATAAGCGAACCCCAACATAAAACCTAAAACAAAAGCATTTTGTACATTATAACTAGACACGACGTCTAGTATTTGTAATCCTACTGCATTTACTAATGGTACAAACACAAATCCTCGCCATGTCTTATTACTTCCAAATGCGTTATCAAGAATAGGTTGTTTTAACCATTCAAAATACGCTCTTTTTACAACTAACATATGTAATATATTAGACACTATTAAAGGCGCTAAGACAACGGTTATATGCTCTAAAAAACTACTCATCTTCTGCTAGATAATTTAACATTGCTAATGCTGTATTTAAAACTCTTTTAGAGAAGTCATACGTGACTAATAATCCTGCCACTTCATAAAACGAAAGCCTAGTGATAATATAAACTTTAAGCGAATAGCTATACCCCTTTAACCAGTCCTTCCAAGACTCAGAGCTGTATATATTATAGTGTGCTTTTAAATAAAAAAAGAACGTTTCTTTTGTAAAATGTAATGGTAAAACAAAACTCAAAAACTCCACTATATCTCGATGTGGAAAATCGACCATAGCTAATTCCCAATCATAAATAATAGGCAAACCTGCTTTTGTTATTGCTATATTCCGAGGATTAAAATCATTATGAATAACCGTTTGCTTCAATACTATCGTCTCTGATTCGGTTTGCAAACCTTCTATTTGATGGTATAAATCATTTAGTACAGCTGCATTTTTTTGATCTGTACATTCTCTAATTAAAATAGCCATGATTTTTTTATAAAACGGCTTTGATTTCCATGGTTCAAATTGTCTCACATGTTTAAAATCTGAGACCTTTGCTTTTTTATGAAACCTAGATATTGATTTTATAACGTTAAGTATATCTTCTTGACTCCATAACTCTGGATTATTTTCAGAATTCATTATCCGCATAGAGTCAGCCTCTAAATACTCTTGAATAATCATATAAACTTCTCGCTTAGAGTTGACATACTTCCCATAATAATTAGGGCTATTTTCAAACCCGTTCTGATACAAATAGTCGTATAATTCGATTTCTTTTAAATGGCATCTATGATATTCCAAATTAGCTTTTGCTCCATTTAACACATCTGCTAAATTTGGATCAATGGACGCTGCAATGATGTGTAACCCTTTTATAACGTCGTCATCTAATGGCTTGGACTTAACAAGTACCTTTTTACTATCTAGAATGTTATTAGCATTGGTATAATTAACTTGAAAAGGTATAAAACCCGTTATCTTTTTATTGACTTTAGAAGCGATATTAGTAAGTATCCCATTTTCTAACAACACATCGTTATTAGGTTTGACAGTAACAATTTTCTTGTCTTTAAAATAGTTACTAAGATTAGATTGAATAAAATCCGGAGTAATCTCTGACTTTAAAAACCATTTGACAGGTTTATTTCGTCCTAGTTTTTCATGAGCTTTAGCAAACTCTCCACTAACAATCGCTGCATAGGTCGATATTTCTAGGCCTAAAGCAAAACCAGCTATAAGCTTTGCGAAACGATTGACTTTACCGCTACCCTCACACTTCATGATTTTTAGTGCTTGAGATTGTTTTGGTAAAGCTGTCCCACCCCCTACACTACCTATTACTAAATTTGGTAATGTTAGTCTAATATATAAACTCTCCTTTCTTTTTTCTAAATGCAAAAAACCGGTACTGGATTCGTGAATAGAAGCTAAATCTTGACCTGTTGCAACAAAAATAGCAGCAATAGCATTAGCTACATTAATATTATAACCAACCATCCCATTTTTTAAGGCTTGGGTTTTTGAAGGATTAAAACATTTTAAAAGCTTATCAGTCGTTGTTCTTAAAGTCTCTTTTATGACCTGTTCAGGAATACTACATTCTGCCACAACATTAATACCTCGACCAGCATCTATATTAGTCTGCGATACTTTTTTATCACTAGCACCATTACCTTCAATAACAAAATCTACAGGAACAATAGTAGTGGCCTTTTTAAATTGGTCAACAATAAATAACATGGCATGCCAAGTGCAGGTCGTCGTCATATTTTGTCCAGAAGCATCACCTGTACGGTATACAAATTTTAAATGCACCACTTCGTCCAGTCTAGTAATACTAATTTCTTCTAGTTTAGCATGATTAGAATAGCACTCTGCGACTTTTTTTATTTTGTTAAAATTACCCTTAATAAAATGCTCAAAACGTATCGCTTCTGCGTCAATATTAAAAATAAACATCGGAGACCGCGTCATTTTTTGCCATAGTACTTCGGCAGAAAACCCGCCACTTTTACTAATAACTTTTGCGCCACGATTCATACTTGCTACTAAAGCCCCTTCTAACGTCCCTGCTGCACAATAGGTTAATTCGTGTTGATCTGAATCATTAAAAAGTAAAGGTCCTACGATGCCCAAAGGGATTTCGGTACTTCCTATATAGGATTCTATATTGTTTTTAATATCGTCAAGATCTAATCTAGCATCCGCAATTAGGTTGGTAGGAACATTATTAGATTCAAGAAAATCTAAACGCATAGCAGTTGCTGTCCTTGTTACAAGACCTCTCCCTGGAATAATTGGTGTCTTCATGACTATTATTTTTAAATTTGATTCAAAACTATTGTTATAATCACATTTTAAACATCGCAAATCACATAGCATAAAACTATTTTTTGTGTTTATCGCAAATTTTAGTACTTTACAATATGTTTCAAACTACTTTTTTAGACTATTTAAAAACTGAATTACCCGCCAATACCTCAACTATTGAAGCAGTAGCCACCGCTTTAGATATTAGTTATGATGCTGCGCATAGGCGTGTTAGTTTAAAAAGTAAATTATCCTTAGATGAAAGCATTGCGTTGGCTAAATATTACAATTTGTCTTTAGACCGCTTATTTGAAACAACTTCGACCGAATTTGTGACCATTGAAAAGACAAAACATATTGAAAGTGAAGCCGAATTGCAACAGTACTTTGAAGATTCGTACCAGTCACTTTTGCCTTTGTTACAACAAAAGGACAGTACTCTCTTATATTCGGCAAAAGACATCCCCTTATTTTACAACTTAAATGGTGATGCTTTAAGTCAGTTTAAATACTATGTTTGGCTAAAATTATTAGACCCACAATTGGCAAATAAAAGTTTTGATAATTTTGCACCTAGTCCTTCTTTAATTATCGCAGGAAAACAATTAGGGAGTTTGTACAGCAATCTTAACACACAAGAGATTTGGGATATAACAACGGTAAATAGTACGCTAAAACAAATTCATTTTTATTTTCAGGCTGGCCAAGTAAAATCTAGCACCGCTTTGCAGTTATGTGATTTATTACAACAATTAATCATCTCTATTTTTAATAAGTTGATGGCAGAAGACCATCCCTTTTTATTATATTATAATGAATTGCATTTAATGAATAATAATGTTTTGGTTAGCACGCCCAATAACCAATTATTGTATGTGCCGTTTACTTTGTTGTCCTATTATAAGACAGAAGATAAACATACTTGTAAGGAAGCTGAGCGTTTTTTGACCAAACAGTTACAAAACTCTAAATTATTAAATACTGCTGGAGAGAAAGAACGCAATAGATTTTTTAATAAATTACATGCTAAGATTAATGCTTTAAAACAATTAATTGAAGCGACAGAGTTGTTAGATTTTGAGTAAGATGCAAGCGTAAGTGCGTTAAGGATGGAAATGGCATCTTTTTTTACTTTAGTTTGAGTATTTTTGTGAAGCATGAGCAAACATATCGCAAACAAGTAAAAAAGATATAATGGACAGCCTGACGTTTTTAAGCCTTTTTCAGGATTAAAAACGTAACGCCAAAATTAATAAATAAAAATAATTACACTTTTTTGTAACAAAACCTAACTTACTCACGTATAATCATTGATAGCAATTTACACACAAGAAAATAATCACACTTTTTTAGATGAGACAACTTAAAATTACCAAACAGGTTACTAACCGTGAGACCGCATCCTTAGATAAGTATCTACAGGAGATTGGAAAAGTTGACCTAATTACTGCAGATGAAGAGGTAGAATTAGCACAACGCATCAAGGCTGGAGATCAAGTAGCACTTGAAAAACTGACTAAAGCTAACTTACGTTTTGTGGTATCTGTAGCCAAACAATACCAAAATCAAGGATTAACACTTCCTGATTTAATTAATGAAGGTAACTTAGGATTAATTAAAGCTGGACAGCGTTTTGATGAAACGCGTGGTTTTAAATTTATATCTTATGCGGTATGGTGGATTAGACAGTCTATTTTACAAGCATTAGCGGAGCAATCTAGAATTGTACGTTTACCGTTAAATAAGATTGGATCTATTAATAAAATAAACAAAACTTTTGCTTTCTTGGAACAAGCGCATGAGCGTCCACCAAGTCCAGAAGAAATTGCTAAGGAATTAGACATGACTATTAACGATGTTAAAGAGTCAATGAAAAATTCTGGTCGTCACGTCAGTATGGATGCGCCTTTAGTAGAAGGTGAAGATTCTAACTTATATGATGTCTTAAACTCTGGTGAATCACCAAATCCAGATCGTGATTTATTACACGAATCTTTACGTACAGAAATTGAGCGTGCCTTAGAAACACTAACGCCACGTGAAGCTGATGTTATCAGATTATACTTTGGTTTAGGTAATCAACACCCAATGACTTTAGAAGAAATTGGTGAAACATTTGACTTAACTAGAGAGCGTGTTAGACAAATTAAAGAAAAAGCTATTCGTAGATTAAAACATACGTCTAGAAGTAAAATATTAAAAACATACTTAGGATAAAACCTAGGTTACAATAACAAACAGTTATTCATAACTGTTCGTTTTTTGATTGATGAAGAACCCGAAGCTGATTACTTCGGGTTCACTCATTTTAGACATTAAATCTTTATATTATTATTATTTTTCGCATTATTATTTATGGGTATGTTAAAAACAATTTGTTATACAAGCGATGCAAATAAAGCATTGCAACTTTTAGAATTTGAAGCTTTATTTAATCAAACACAATTAAAAAACGACAGTCATAATATAACAGGTTTTTTAGTCAAGAGAGATGATGTGTTTTTTCAGGTATTGGAAGGTAATCCTATTATTATAGATACGGTTTACGAGGATATTAAAAAAGATTATAGACATACCAATATTACTGAGTTTTTAAATACCTCTATTCCACGTTTAAGCTTTAAAACATTTGACATCGGCTATTCTGTCATTAAAAATCTTGATACACTTTATAGTCTACAACAGTTTGTTGCTAATTTAAACCAGCAAAAACATGAAAACAGCCCATTGTTTTTAGAAATAATTGAAGGGCTATTAAGCGACCACTAATAAAAAACCTTAGCTTTGTAAAAACAACACAAAACTAAAAAAATGTCTTCAAAATTAATTGCCCCGTCAATGCTTGCTGCCGATTTTGGTAACCTGCAACGCGATACAGAAATGGTAAATAACAGTGATGCCGATTGGTTTCATATTGATGTTATGGATGGTCACTTTGTACCAAATATATCTTATGGTATGCCTGTAATTGCTGCCATAAAAAAACATGCTAAAAAACCTTTAGATGTTCATTTAATGATTGAAAAACCTGAGCGCTATATTGAGGAGTTTGCAAAGGTTGGTGCAGATATAATTACTGTACATCATGAGTCTACAGTCCATTTACATCGTACTTTAAGACAAATTAAAGATGCAGGCTGTAAAGCAGGTATTGTGCTAAACTTAACCACGCCCGTATCTGTTCTGGAAGATATTTTACCAGAATGTTATATGGTATTATTAATGTCTATTAACCCTGGATTTGGTGGACAGAAATTTGAAGAGATTACCTACCAAAAAGTTCGTAAACTGCGTAAAATGATTGATGATCAAGGTTTAGATACGCTTATAGAGATCGATGGTGGTGTTACTGACAAAAACATAAAAAAACTGGTTGATGCAGGTGCCAATGTTTTTGTTGCTGGAAGTCACGTTTTTAAAAGTGACAATCAGCCAGAAACAATAAAAAATCTAAAAACATTAGCTAACAGTTAATATCTAAAAAGGCTCCAAATTATTGGAGCCTTTTTTTAATTACTTAATTACCATATTATTATCTCTAAAACTGTTTGATTAAGTAATTAATTAGATCTGTTGTAGTAACAATACCAACCAAAACATTATTATCTACAACAGGCAATGCATGAAATTCTTTTTTGGCTAGTAATTCTGCCACTTCTTTTATAGTTGTACTACTTGATACACTTATTAGGTTTTTTGCCATGACCTGTTCGATGGTAAACATATTATAGACTACACTTTCTACATCTACAGCATAATCCTCTGCAGCATCTGCAAAACTGATTCTGAGTAAGTCTGTATAGCTTAACATCCCTATTATCTGATCACCACTAACCACAGGAATATGCCTTATGTTATGTGCTTTAAATAATTTTTCTGCTTGTTCTAAATCGTCTGTTTTATTTAAAGCAATGACATTTTTGGTCATTATTTCTGATACAGGAGTTCTTTTTTCATGATAATAGCTTTTTAATTATATCTCAAAGTTAGACGTAATTAGGCTAAATAAACATGATATAAGTCAGTAGAAACAGATTTAATACCCTTTAAAATTAAAGTTAAGCATTTGCTTTACTTTATTGTAAATTTCCGGAAATTGGGTTTTAAATTCGCTTGGCGTTTCAATAAAGCTCTCGATAAGTACAGCTACAAATTCAAAATCATTTTCAAAAGCATACTCTCTAAAATAATCAGAGTTTCTAATCTTGTTTTTACACACCTCATTGGAATTGATATAATCAACTACGGCTTCTAGCCCACTTAAAAATAAATATGCAGTGACTTCATTTTTATATTCGGCTTTTAAATAACTTAAATGTAAGGCGTGAATAAACTCATGAATACCTAAATTTAAATTATCATCTTCAATTTTATATCCTATTAAAAAATCTTCCCATGAAAATATTACAGCTCTAAAACCTGGATTAAAGTGCCCTTTATGATACGTCTTATCAAGATTAGAATAAAAACTAGCTGGGTATACTAAGATCTTATCAACTAACCTTATTGCATAATCCCGATAACCAAAGGTTAGCATTATTGCTGTTGCAGCAACCAAAACACGATGTTGATCTGTTATTATGACACCTTCTTTTCCGACAAATTCTGTGATACTCAAAAATTTGTGAACGCGATGTCTAAAATAGCGTCGCTCCTTAATGCCAAGTGTATTATAGAATTTAAACTGACTTTCAAGAATTCTTTTTTGATTCGATTTTAAATCTCTAACTCGAAAATAAAAATGACGAAATAAAGGCTTACCACCGATATAATCGATATAGATGCTTTCTATTAATTTAAAGCACCAAATCAAGCTTATAATAGTAATAAAAATAGCCAATAAAATAATCCCAATATTAGTAACATACTCAATTACCACGGGATTTTCTTCTAATTTAGTCTCAACTTCTAACAGCATATAGATCAATTTTATTTTAAAACATACTCTTGTGCCATAGTAACAAAGTCTGAGATTTGCTTCGCTTTCCATTCTGATGTTTGCTGTAATTCTACTCTGATAAGCTCTCCAACCATTGGTGCAATTTCGATTGCCGCTTTAGCATCTAAAAACAAAACGCGGACACGTCTTGCCAATACGTCCTCAATAGTTCTTGCCATTTCATTTCTTACAGCCCAAACAACTTCTGCTTTTGTAAATTCTAAACGTGGATGTAAACGCACTGACCATTCCGGATGATCTGTAATTAAATCTGCAATATGTTTTTGATCTGTACCATAAATATATAAATGATTGGATCTATCGACTGTCCCATTTGCGCCATGTATTAGCAAATCTTTTGTTTTACATTTTACTTTTGATAACTTTTTAAGTGCTATTACTTTATTAATAGTATCCTGAGCCATGCGTCTATAAGTAGTCCATTTTCCACCAGTAATTGTAATTAACCCAGACTTTGCCACAATAATTTTATGGCTTCTTGAAATTTCTTTTGTTTTTGTAGAATTATCCTTTGGCGCTGCCAGCGGTCTGAGTCCAGCAAAAATACTAAGCACATCTTTTTTGCTTACCTTTTTATTTAAATACTTATTAGCTGTTTGTAGGATAAAATTAATTTCTTCATCTAAAGCTTGCGGTTCTAAACTATGATTATCAACCAACGTATCGGTTGTACCTACTACTACCCTATCATGCCAGGGTACTAAAAACAAAACACGACCATCGTCCGTTTTAGGAATCATAATGGCATCATCACCGGGTAAATACGACTTATCAAAAACCAAATGAACCCCTTGACTAGGCTTTATAGAGGTTCTAGCACTAACATCGTCCATTTTTAATACCTCATCAGAAAACACGCCTGTTGCATTAATTACAACGGTTGCTTTTAGCTTATAATCTAGTCCCGACTCACCATCGCTTGCTACAACTCCATCAACTTTCCCTTTGTTATTTTTAAGCAACGTTTTTACCTTAAAATGGTTTAAAACAGTTGCACCGTTTTCAATACAACTTTGCGCCATATTAACGGCTAGTCTAGCATCATCAAATTGTCCATCGTAATACACTACACCGCCTTTTAATTTGTCGTTTTTTAAGGTTGCCAACCTAGACATTGTGTCCCGTTTATTAATCCTTGTGGATTTACCAAAACTTAATTTACCAGATAAAAAATCATATACTTTTAATCCAATAGTATAAAAAACAGAGTCAAACCAATTATAATTAGGTATAATAAAAGATTGTTTACTTACTAAATGAGAAGCATTTTTCATCATCAAGCCTCTTTCATACAAAGCCTCACGCACTAAGTCCACATTACCTTGTGCCAAATATCTAACACCACCATGTACTAGCTTTGTACTTCGGCTAGAAGTTCCTTTTGCAAAGTCCACCTGTTCTAACAATAAGGTTTTATAACCTCTTGTTGCAGCATCTAATGCAACTCCCAAACCTGTTGCACCACCACCAATTATAATGACGTCCCAATTAAAGTTCGTTTTTATTTGATTTACTAAAGCTTCTCTATTAAACATCTTGTTCTCAATAATTATGATCTTTACCAAATATATAAAATACCTGCTGTTTATACGACAAACCTAAAAGAAGCTACACCTATGTATAAAAACAATTAAAAAACAGAAATTTAGAGACATAAAAAAAACCAGAATTAAAATTGAATGTACTCAACTTTAATTCTGGTTTTTTTACTCTAGCGCCCTTCATTTAGCCCTTTATGCTTTCACCTAGTCGCAATTACTAATCCGATAGCTTATTAAAACTCTGCTTTGATAATAGAAACTATTTAAACACAAATTCAAGCGAGCTTGATTTGACCCTACTTTAGATTACTTCGCTATACTTCGTTATCCTCATAGCTCCGCTTTGAAAATAAAAAAGTTGCACTTACAAATTCAAGCGAGCTTGATTTGACCTACTTTTAGATTACTTCGCTGCGCTTCGTTATCCTCATAGCTCCGCTTTGAAAATAGAAAAGTTGCAATTACAAATTCAAGCGAGCTTGATTTGACATGCAACTTTTCTATTTATTCGTGACCTCGAGAGGATTCGAACCTCCAACCCTCAGAGCCGAAATCTGATATTCTATCCAGTTGAACTACGAGGCCAAATTATTTATGACAATTTTGCTTTTACAATATTAGATATCGTTTTTCCATCAGCCTTACCTGCTAATTGACCACTAACCATTCCCATAACTTTACCCATATCTTTCATACCCGCCGCTCCTGTTTTAGCAATCACTGCCTCAACAACTTTAGTCACGTCTTCCTCGCTCATAGCTTCCGGTAAAAACTGAGAAATAACTTCTGCTTCTGCCAATTCTGGAGCTGCTAAATCTTCACGATTTTGCTCTAAAAATATTGCTGCACTATCTTTACGTTGCTTAACTTGCTTTTGAAGTATTTTAAGCTCTTGCTCTTCTGTTAATTCTTGTTTTGCGCCACTTTCTGTCTGCGCTAATAATATTTCCGATTTAACCGCTCTTAAAGCTGTTAGTGCTACTGTATTTTTACTTTTCATTGCCTCCTTTAAGGCAGTCATTAGGTCTGTAGATAAACTCATGTCTTATATTTTGAGCCACGAAGATAATAAATAGTATTTAGTTTTAGGGTGTTTAAAAGGCCTTGTGTTACCTCTTAAAATATCTAAAATAAAAACCCGAGAAGCTTGAGGGGCTTTTCGGGTTAAAATGGATTATCCTTTAAAATAAAACTCCAAACTAATTTGGGGTTTTATTAATTTTAGAGATGTACTAATCTACATTATCATGTAAAAAAGAATTGTTACTTCTTAATTGTATATCATCATTGTCATCAACACCTAATGAGGTTCTAGAAATGCTATTGTCTGAAGAATGTTGTCTATCATCCAACTCTAATCCTTGACGCTTATAAGCAGGAATCTTTTCTATATCTTCAATTTTTGAGCTATTGAATTTATGATTAAAATTCTTCATTTTTTTTCTTCGCTCGTCAGCTCTACTTTTAAGTAATTCTGAAATAGGTGTATTCATTGGATCCACATCAGCATCGGCATCGGCGTTTACCTCATCATTTTCAACCACTTTTCTTTCAAAAACGACTTCTTTATCAACTTTAGGTTCTGCTACTTTATTAATTACCGAATCTACCTCTTCATAATCATCAAGCGCATATCTAACTTCTCCTTTTTCTGTATTTTCTGTTACCGGAACAATTTCAACAAAATCATTAACTGTTATATTGTTAACATCATCTGACAGATTCATAACAACAGGACGTTCTTCTATTTCGGCAGTTTCGATTACAGGCTCTGATAATGGTAAATCAAAACTTAATGTTATTTGTTGCTTCTTTTCTTCTTCTACTTTAGCAACTTCAATATTATTAACACTGGTATCAGTAATAGTAAACTCCTCTGTTTCGTCTACAATAACATCCACTTCAGAATAGTTAACATCTATATTTTTGATAAACTCACTAGTCGGAATTAAATCCAAATCTTGATAATTTACAGTTCTTTGCTTATTGACCTGTGCCATTTCAAAAGCAGACAACTGATCATCGGTATCTTCTTCTAAATCTAAAGTATGAACCACTGCTTTAGGCGCTTCTTTTTTAACCTCTAGCTCTATCGTTGGTAAAATAACCGCAGGTGTTTCCTCTTTTTCTTTATTTAAATCTTGCTCCACATTATGGTCATCTTCCAAAGCGTGAATCACTTTTTTTGTTTCGGTATTTGAAATTTCATTTTGTTGCTCGACATCAAAGCCTGTAGCAATAATAGTTACAGAAATTGATTCTTCTAAATTATCATCCTCACCAACACCCATAATAATATTCGCACCATGACCAGCTTCATTCTGAATATGATCATTGATTTCTCCTATTTCATCAATAGTAATTTCTTGAGCTCCAGAAACGATTAGCAACAATACGTTTTTGGCTCCAGTAATTTTATTATCATTTAATAAAGGTGAATCTAATGCTTTAGAAATCGCTTCATGTGCACGGTTTTGACCAGACGCAGACGCAGATCCCATAATAGCAGTTCCACTATTACTTAGCACTGTTTTAGCATCACGTAAATCAATGTTTTGCGTGTAGTGATGCGTTATAACTTCTGCGATACCACGTGCTGCAGTAGATAATACTTCATCCGCTTTAGAGAACCCAGCTTTAAAACCAAGGTTACCATATACTTCACGAAGTTTATTGTTATTGATTACAACTAAAGAATCTACTTCTTTACGTAATCTCTCAATCCCTTCCTGAGCTTGTTCGTTACGCATTTTTCCTTCAAACTGAAAAGGCATGGTTACAATACCAACGGTTAAAATGTCTAAATCCTTAGCCATTTTAGCAATAATTGGTGCTGCTCCTGTACCTGTTCCTCCACCCATACCTGCGGTGATAAAAATCATTTTGGTATTGGTGTCTAGCATGCGTTGCAAGTCATCAAAACTCTCCACTGCAGATTGCTCTCCAACATCTGGATTAGCCCCTGCACCAAGTCCTTCTGTTAAGTTAAGACCTAATTGGATTTTATTTGGCACACCACTATTTTGTAGTGCTTGTGCATCTGTATTACAAATAACAAAATCTACCCCTTTAATTCCCTGAAGGAACATGTGGTTGATTGCGTTACTTCCTCCCCCACCGACACCAATGACTTTAATGACATTAGATTGATTTTTAGGAAGATCAAAAGATATATTTTCGAATTCGTTGTTGCTGCTCATAAATTCTATTTTACTGGATCAATTATTAATATTTTACACGATACATACATCGCTTACTTTTTACTTTTATTATTCTGCGTTATCCAAAAAGTCTTTTACTCTTTCTGTTAACGTATCTAAAAACGACTTACGTTGTTTTTTAGGTGGCTCTATTTGTTCTATTTCTGGAGTTTCTTCGACTGCTTCTTCAAGTGCCTGAATCTCTTCTTCAATTATAGCTTCCGCTTTTTTACGATCTTGACGTTTTAGACCATCCATCACTAAACCAACTGCTGTGGCAAATAATGGACTTGTTATAGCGTCGTCACTATCTCCTGCTAAATGCTCGTTTGGATACCCTATTCTAGTATCCATACCCGTAATATACTCTACTAATTGCTTAAGGTGTTTTAATTGGCTTCCTCCACCAGTTAAAACAATACCAGCTATTAGTTTCTTTTTTTGTTCTTCATGTCCGTAGTTTTTTATCTCTACGTACACTTGCTCAATAATCTCTACAACTCTTGCATGTATTATTTTAGACAAGTTTTTTAAGGTAATCTCCTTTGGGTCACGCCCCCTTAAACCGGGAATAGACACAATCTCGTTATCTTTATTTTCTCCTGGCCATGCGCTTCCAAACTTAATTTTAAGTAATTCGGCTTGTTTCTCTATTATTGAACACCCTTCTTTAATATCTTCCGTTATCACGTTTCCTCCAAAAGGAATGACTGCGGTATGACGGATAATACCATCTCTAAAAATGGCTAAATCCGTTGTTCCTCCTCCTATATCAATTAACGCTACACCTGCTTCTTTTTCCTCTTGACTTAAAACCGCATTGGCACTCGCTAAAGGTTCTAAAGTAATACCATCTAAACTTAATCCTGCACTTTGTACACAACGCCCAATGTTTCTAATAGACGATACTTGTCCAACAACGACATGAAAATTAGCTTCCAAACGTCCACCATACATCCCTATTGGTTCTTTTATTTCGGCTTGACCGTCAATTTTATATTCTTGAGGCAGCACGTGGATAATCTCTTCTCCAGGCAACATTACCAATTTATGTACTTGATTAATCAAACGATCTATATCGTCCTCATCAATAACAGTTTCGCTATCAGGTCTAGTGATATAATCACTATGTTGTAAACTTCTAATATGTTGCCCAGCAATACCAACCGTTACACCATCAATCTTAAATGATGCTGCAGCTTCTGCTTCTTGAATAGCCAACTGTATAGATTGTATAGTCTGCGTTATATTATTAACAACACCACGATGGATACCTAAACTTTTAGACTTACCAATACCTAAAATTTCAACTTTACCATAATCGTTTTTACGACCAATCATAGCCACAATCTTTGTGGTTCCTAAATCTAGTCCTACTGCAATGTTCTGTTCCATAACTTATGCTTTTGTACACACAACTTGACTCCCAAATTGCAAATTT
This sequence comes from Psychroserpens sp. NJDZ02, assembly GCF_004843725.1. Classification (NCBI taxonomy): domain Bacteria; kingdom Pseudomonadati; phylum Bacteroidota; class Flavobacteriia; order Flavobacteriales; family Flavobacteriaceae; genus Psychroserpens; species Psychroserpens sp. NJDZ02. The sequence continues at coordinate 942,568 of NZ_CP039451.1, forward strand.
ACTGTATTGTAATTATTTAAGGTTTTATCTTTCGTAGCTTTTAGGTAGAAAGCCTTTAGATTATTGATCTTTTTATCCAATTGTTCTAAATCACCTATTTTGACTACAAAACTACACTGTCTTAACTTAAGATCTATAGTATTATTCTTGTTTTGTTGAATTTGTACCACATGTTTTTTCAAAAATTCGTCATTTTGAATTTTTGTTGCTATTTCATGAATCCTAATCAAGTCCTTTTTATCCACAAAACCGGTCACGATTGGAACACGTTCTGTATAGTTTTTTGACAATGGCATATAACCACCATTACTATCTACATAAAAAGAGGTACTAGATACGACTCTGGCAATAGGCATTTTTTGTTTTACCTTAGCTATTAAATCTCCAGACACACTAACATAAACATCTGCAAACTCGACAATTGGGTTTTCATTTAGAGTCGTTTCCAAAACATTCAAATCTAAAATTTCTTTAGACTCGTTGGTAGCATAATGCTGATTTTGTATTAACAACTTACTAACATCCTCATGCGTAATAAATAAGTTTTTATTACCTATAAACTCGACATGTGGCTTTGATACGATCCTTTTAGCATTTCTTACTGAAGAAAACGCATACAAAAACACTACTAAACCTAGTAGTACTGCCATTTTTATATAGTTCCAATTAATCTTCATTAAGCAATCCTTTTTTTATTTTTGAAACTTCTGCTCCAATATCACCCGCACCTATTGTTAAAACAATTTTTGCTTCACTTTGTTTTATAGTATCTACTAGTGCCGCTTTTGATACTAATTTTTTGTTATCATTTTCAATTAAGCTCAATAACCATTCCGATGTCACTCCTTCTATAGGTAATTCTCTTGCGGGATAGATATCCAATAAGATAACTTCATCAAACTGTGATAAACTTTTTGCAAACTCCTCAGTAAAATCCTTTGTTCTAGAAAATAAATGTGGCTGAAAAACAGCAACAACCTTATCATTTGGATACATTTCTCTTACCGCTTGACGCACCGCATTAATCTCCTCAGGATGATGCGCGTAGTCATCAATAAACACTAACTCATCCGTTTTAATTTGATAAGTAAATCGACGTTTCACGCCTAAATAGGACGTCAATGCTTTTGCTAATTTTGAAGCAGAAACACCATACTCTAAAGACATTGCTAAAGCGACTAACGCATTAGATAAATTATGCCGCCCTGGCAGATTAAATCTAAAATCTTTCAATACTGTTTCTGGCGTTTTGACATCAAAAACATACACCCCGTTTTCTATTCTTATATTTTGAGCAGAATAATCTGCATCATCTTCTATTCCGTAAGTAATTCCTTTTAAAGGCAACCCGTTTTTAACGAATAGCTTCCCATTAGGTTTTAATTTTTTAGAAAAATCCGCAAAGGTTTTTATTAATTCTGAAGCATCACCATAAATATCTAAATGATCTGCATCCATAGATGTGATACAAGCCATATCGGGACTTAAAGTCAAGAACGAACGATCAAACTCGTCAGCCTCTACCACGCTAACCTGATCTCCGTTAAGTATTAAATTAGAATTATAATTCTCGCTAATACCACCTAAAAAAGCAGTTAACTCAATATCACATTCATTTAACAAATGACCCAAAATACTGGTCGTCGTTGTTTTACCATGTGTTCCAGCGACTGCTAAACAAAATGTATGCTCTGTTATCAATCCTAAAATCTCAGAACGTTTTAACACTTTAAAACCGTGATCTTTAAAATAGCGTAGTTCCGAATGACTTTTAGGCACTGCAGGCGTATAAACTACTACTGTACTTTCTGGGTTTAAATATTGATCTTCAATGTTAACTATTGCATCCTCAAAATGCACAGCTATACCTAATCCCTCTAAACTAGTAGTAATATCTGTTTGCGTCTTATCATAACCAGACACCTGCTTACCACTAGCTTTAAAATAGCGCGCAATAGCAGACATACCGATACCTCCGATGCCAATAAAATAAACGTTATGTATAGTATTTAAATTCATTATTTTTTTAGCAATTTTTCAACCTCGTCCGCAATGTCTTTTGTTGCATTTACCAATGCTAACTTTTTTATATTTTTACTTAATTGTTCTTGTTTTTCTTTTGAAGCTACTAGTTGTCCAAATTTATTTTTAAAATCTACTTTTAAATCGTCTTGCGCAATTAACAAAGCCGCATTTTCATCCACTATTGCATTTGCGTTTTTTGTTTGATGATCTTCTGCCACATACGGAGAAGGCACAAATACGACAGGCTTACCAACAATACACAACTCGCTTACAGAACCTGCTCCAGCACGTGAGATAATAAAATCTGCGGCTGCATACGCATAATCCATCTTATTTATAAACTCATGGATTTGAACATGCTTAGTATTACCATATAACTTATAGGTCTGATAATATAACTTACCACATTGCCAGATTACTTGAACATTTAATGTTTGCAGAAAGTCTAGCTCATCAACCATCAATTCGTTAATTGCTTTAGCCCCTAAACTTCCTCCCAAAACAAGTAAGGTCTGCTTACCTTCAACCAAACCAAAATGTTTTATTGCCGCGTCTCTTTTAGAAGAAATATCTAATAAATCTTGACGCACAGGATTACCTGTTTTTATAATTTTATCTAAAGGAAAAAAGCGCTCTAAACCATCGTAAGCAACACACACTTTTGCCACCCTTTTAGCTAACAACTTATTTGTAATTCCTGGATACGAATTCTGTTCTTGTATTATACTTGGCACTCCTTTTAAAGACGCCATTTGCAATAAAGGACCACTTGCAAACCCACCTGTTCCAATAGCAACATCGGGCTTAAACTGTTTTATAATTTTTCTAGCATTCCATAAACTACTAATCAATTTAAATGGAAACATCATATTTTTAAGCGTCAACTTACGCTCAATACCGGTAATCCATAAGCCTTTTATAGCATAACCAGCTTGAGGCACTTTTTCCATCTCCATTCTATCTTCTGCACCTACAAACAAAAACTCAGCTTCTGGAAAGCGCGACTTTAACTCGTTAGCAATAGCTATCGCAGGATAGATATGCCCCCCTGTACCACCACCTGATAAAATAATTTTATATGTTTTATTTTTACTATTCACTGTTATATTTTAATCTTCTAATGCTTCCGACAAAACGTCTAACGAGCTATCCACGTCAGTTGCTTTTTCTTTTTTAATAATTTCTTCTCTTTTTGCACTAACACTTAACACTATCCCAATAGCCATACAAGTCATCCAAATACTGGTTCCACCACTACTAATTAAAGGCAACGTCTGCCCCGTAACAGGAAACAGCTCTACCGCCACCGCCATATTAATCATGGCTTGAAAAATAATAGGCAAACCAACACCTAAGACAAGTAACTTACCAAAAAAGGTGTCTGCTTTTTGAGACACTATTATTATCCTAAACAACAACCACATGTACAAGATCATTAATGCAAACCCTCCAAACAAACCATATTCTTCTACAATAATTGCATAAATAAAATCTGAAGACGATTGTGGCAAGAAGTTTTTCTGAACACTTTTTCCAGAGCCCACACCAACAATACCTCCCGAAGCAATTGCTATTTTAGCGCGCTCTATTTGATAATCCTCTTTTGAGTCCTCTCCATTCAAAAAACTTTCTACCCTGCTTATCCACGTATCGACACGATTTGGCATAGCTTCCGGAAAAGCTTTCGCCACTAAAACAAACATCGTTAACCCAAGGAGTCCCGCAAATCCCATTGCTATTAAATATCGTAATGGATAGCCTCCTAAAAACAATAACGCACAAGCCATTACAAAAATGATTGCTGTTGTTGAAAAATTTGAAGGCAAAATTAATGCTAATATGACAAATACAGGTGTCCAAAGTGGCAATATAGACTCCTTAAACGAAATCGTTTTATCTTTAATCTTAGACAAATACCGTGCAATATAAACCATCAAAACAACCGCTGCCAACGTCGAGGTCTGAAAGGACATATTAACAAACGGTATACGTATCCAACGACTGGCGTTAGCCCCACCAATAGTTGTACCCTGTAAGAACGTTAAAATCAATAACATAAACACAACAGGCATCATAACCATGGATAACCCTCTAAAATACCTATATGGTATTTTATGGACGCCATACATTATAGAAAACCCTAAAAACAAGTGCATAAAGTGTTTCACGAAATATGAAAAAGTACTACCACCACCACTAATATTAACCAAATTACTAGCAGCACTATATACAGGAAGAAATGAGAAAATAGCTAATAATGCAGCTATTGCCCAAATCAATCGATCTCCTTTTATGTTGTTAAATACTTGTTGCACTTCTATTTATAATTATACGTCTGTACGCCCTTTTTAGGCGTCATTATTTATTTATTTTTTACTCTAAATTGCACCACTCTAAAAATCAACCCTTTACTTGTTTTAAAATGATAGCATCCTTTATAAATTTCTTACAGCTTCTTTAAATTGACGCCCTCTATCCTCATAATTTTCAAACAGATCAAAACTAGCACAAGCAGGAGACAATAAAACAGTATCACCAGCTTCAGCTAATTTATAGGCTATTTTTACAGCTTCACTCATAAACTGTGTTTCTACAATAACATCAACCATTTCTCCAAAGCTTGCCAACAGCTTTTCGTTATCAACACCTAAACAGATAATCGCCTTTACTTTTTCGTTAACAAAAGAATACAATTCATTATAACTATTCCCTTTATCAACACCTCCAACAATCCAAACTGTTGGTGACGACACGCTATCCAATGCAAAATAAGTTGCATTAACGTTAGTTGCCTTAGAGTCGTTTATATACTGTACTTTGTTAATTTTAAGTACGTTTTCTAAACGATGCTCAACACCTTGAAAGTTTTCCAAACTCTCACGGATCGTTTGCTTTCTTATATTTAATAAATGTGACACTGTCGAAGCAGCCATCGCATTTTTTACATTGTGTTTTCCTTTTAGAGCGATATTTTCTGTTGGCATAATTATCTGATTATTATCAATTGTTATTATTATATTATCGTTATCCAAATACGCACCATTTTCAATTGTTTTTGTCAATGAAAACGGTACTAATGTAGCTTGAATAGTATTGTTTTTTATGTATTCTAAAATCACCTCATCATCTGCATCATAAATCAAATAATCCTCTTTTGTTTGATTTTTTGTAATCCTAAATTTTGAAGCAATGTAATTTTCAAATTTGTAATCGTAACGATCTAAATGATCTGGTACAATGTTGGTTATTATTGCAATTTTCGGTTTAAAGTTGAAACAACCATCCAACTGAAAACTACTTATCTCTAAAACATAATTATCAAAATCATGTTCTAAAACCTGCTTTGCAAAGCTATCTCCAATATTACCTGCAAGCCCTACTTCCAATTCCTGCTTTAGCAAATGATGCGTCAACATTGCAGTTGTTGTTTTACCATTACTTCCCGTAATAGCCACAATAGTCGCCTTAGTAAATTGGCTTGCAAATTCTATTTCAGAAATTACCGATACCCCTTTATTTAAAAGCGCTTGTATTATTGCAACTTTATCAGGAATTCCAGGACTTTTCATCACCACATCAGCATTTAAAACTTTAGCCTCTGTATGCTGCTCTTCCTCCCATTCAATCTCATTATGTATAAGAACCTTTTTGTATTTTTCTTTTATTTTCCCTTTATCCGAAACAAACACCTCATAACCTTTCGCTTTACCCAAAAGCGCAGTACCCACACCACTTTCTCCAGCTCCAAGTATTACTAATCGTTTCATTTTATCTTAATTTCAGGGTTACTATAGACAGTATTGCTAGAATAATCCCTACAATCCAAAATCGAGTGACTATTTTACTTTCGTGATATCCTTTTTTCTGATAATGATGATGTAAAGGCGCCATTAAAAAAATGCGTCGCCCTTCGCCATATTTCTTTTTTGTAAACTTAAAATAAGCCACTTGCAGTATCACCGATAAGGACTCTGCAAAGAAGATCCCGCACAACAATGGAATCAGCAATTCTTTTCTAATTACAATTGCTATAACCGCTATAACACCTCCAATAGTCAAACTACCCGTATCCCCCATAAATACTTGAGCCGGATAAGTATTATACCATAAAAAACCAATTAAAGCGCCTACAAAAGCTGCTATAAACACTACGACCTCACCCAAATTAGGAATAAACATAACATTGAGATAATCCGAAAACACTATGTTACCTGATATAAAAGCAAAGATCGCGAGCACAAATACGATAATTGCAGAACTACCCGCAGCTAACCCATCAATACCATCTGTTAAATTAGCTCCGTTAGACACTGCTGTTATTATAAAAATAACAATTGGAATAAACACTAACCAAGCATATTTAGCATAATCATCGCCCATCCACGAGACCAAATTTGTATAATCAAACTCATTATCCTTTACAAAAGGGATGGTTGTTTTTAGAGATTTCTCTGGCACATTAAATTCTCCTGCAGAGTTCTGAGTAATCAATTCGGTTTCATAAACAGGATTTACTTTTTCCGTCTTAATAGTTATCCCTGGATGAAAATACATGACTGCACCTACAAAAACACCAAGTCCGACTTGACCTAAAACTTTAAACTTACCACTAAGTCCTGCTTTATCTTTTTTAAATACTTTAATATAATCATCCGTAAAACCAACTGCCCCCATCCAAATCATAGTCACAATTAACATGATCACATAGATATTATCCAATTTGGCCAACAGCAATACTGGAATTAAAGTCGCTAAGATTATAATAACACCACCCATTGTAGGCGTCCCTGCTTTCTCTAACTGACCATCTAACCCTAAATCCCTAACAGACTCTCCTACTTGCTTTCTTTGTAAAGCCAATATGATACGTTTACCGAAAATTGTAGAAAACAACAATGAGATAATAATTGCCAAAGCTGCTCTAAATGTGATAAATTGAAACACACTAGCCCCTGGAAATTGGTAGTTTTTTTCTAAAAATTCGAATAAGTAATATAGCATTCTTTTAATATTTTATTTTTATTGTGACGCTCCGTTTATCTAAGAGGTGACAATACTTATTTCTGTAATTGTTTTAAAAATTCTTTCACTATTTTGAAATCATCAAAATCAGATCGCTCCCCTTTCACTTCTTGATAGGTTTCATGCCCTTTCCCTGCTATCAAAATAATATCATTAGGATTTGCTAACTGACAAGCGGTTTTTATAGCTTGCCTTCTATCCGCAATAGACAACGTCTTTTTGAAATTTTGAGGCTCCACCCCTTTTTCAATATCTTCAATAATGGTTTCCGGAACTTCACTACGCGGATTATCGCTTGTAAATATGACTTTTGTACTTAAAGCTGACGCAATATGTCCCATTTTCGGTCTTTTAGTTTTATCACGATCTCCTCCACAACCAACTACTGTAATAACATCTTCATTTTTAGTTCTGATATCATTAATTGTTTGTAACACATTTTGCAATGCGTCAGGCGTATGTGCATAATCCACAATAGCCGTAATGTTTGTTTCAGAGATTAAAAACTGAAAACGACCACTCACACTTTCTAACTCACTAATCAATCGTAACGTTTCTTCTTTTTCAAGACCTAACAATTCCGCAGTAGCGAAAATTGCCAAAATATTATAAGCATTAAATTCTCCAATTAACCGAATCCACACTTCATTATCATTAAGCTTTAACAACAAACCATTAAACTGATTTTCTAAAATTTGAGCTTTATAATCCGCATACGTTTTTAAAGCATAAGTATATTGTTTTGCTTTGGTATTTTGAAGCATGACACTCCCATTTTTATCGTCACCATTTGTTAATGCAAAAGCCGTTTTAGGCAACTCATCAAAAAAACGTTTTTTAACATCTCTATACTCTGCGAACGTGTCATGATAATCTAAATGATCATGAGACAGGTTAGTAAAAATCCCGCCTTCAAATTTTAATCCTAAGGTTCTGTTTTGATGAATTCCGTGAGAGCTAACTTCCATGAAGCAAAACTCCACTCCCTCATCATTCATCTTCTTCAAACACCCATTAATCGTTAGCGAATCTGGCGTCGTATGCGTTGCTGCATGCTCCGTATTATCCACCATTATTTTTACAGTAGACAACAAGCCTACTTTATACCCGGCTTTTTTAAACAACTGATATAATAACGATGCAATTGTTGTCTTACCGTTTGTACCCGTAACTCCTACTAACTTTAAGTTTTCCGACGGATTACCATAAAAATTAGCAGCCATAATAGCCAATGCACGACTAGAGTCATCGACTTGAATATAAGTAACATGTTTAGCCATATCACTTGGAAGCACATGACAAACCACAGCAATAGCCCCTTGTTTTATAGCACTATCTATGTACTGATGCCCATCTGTAATACTACCTTTAATAGCCACAAACACATCGCCCACAGCCACATCTTGCGAATTAAAGTGAATATTATGCACCATAATATCAGTACTACCCACTACCGCGTCTAACGTTACCTTATATAATATGTCTTTTAATAAATTCACGAGGCTTCTAAAACTATAATTTGATTATTCTTTAACTTAGTATTCTTATTTACAGACTGACTTGTAATCGTCCCTATACCTTTACAACTAACACTAACCTTAATGTTCATGTTTTCCAATAAAGCCAATGCATCCATAACAGGTAAACCCGTTACGTCAGGCATGATTGTTTTATATTTATTAGCCGTTTTATAATAGCCTTCATACTCCTTATCCACAGCCTTATCATCAACATTTAAAGACGCGACCTGATCAATTAAAGGCGTATCTGTAAATATTTTTTGTGCTATTTTTTTAAACACCGGACCAGACACATCCGCACCATAAAATCCTTTTTTAATACTCGGTTTATGTATAATTACGATACAAGAGTATTTAGGCTCATCCGACGGAAAATAACCAGCAAAAGACGATATATACCTTGGGTTACGCGCCCAGTCGTCCATCCAATACTCTACTCTTGCGGTCCCTGTTTTCCCACTCATTGAAAAATAATCAGAATACAAAGAACGCCCTGTCCCTCTTATCACCACGTTTTTAAGCATCTCCTTAGCAGCATTTAATGTGGCATCAGAACATATTTTTGGATTAATTATTGATTTCTCAAAAGACTCAATCTGCTTATCCAACTCTTTAACCTCTCTTATAAATCGAGGCTTAACCATAACACCATTATTAGCAACTGCATTATAAAAGGTAAGCGTCTGCAATGGCGTTAACCTTAAATTATAACCGTAGGCAATAGACGGCAATGCGTTACGACTCCATTTATCATCACCTGGTTTTGGAATCATCGGCTCTCCTTCTCCTTTTATAGAGATCCCTAATTTTTTATCTAAATTCCAACGACTTAAAATATCTAAGAAGCGCTTTGGATCCTTAGCATACGCATTATTTATAATGGTTGCCATCCCAATATTAGAAGACACCTCTAACACCTTAGCAGCAGATATCTTACCATTTCCGTGAGAATCTTTTATTCCCCTACCATAAAACACTTTATACCCATTACCTGTATCTATAATATCTGAAGTATCTATTTTCTTATCCTCTAACGCCGCCATTAAGGCCATTAACTTAAAAGTAGATCCTGGCTCATGAGACTCATAAACCGCATAATTCCGTTTCTCATAATAGTAACCCGATTTTGTTTTTCCTAAATTAGAAATCGCTTTAACCTCTCCAGTAGCCACTTCCATAACGACAACTGTTCCATGTTCCGCTTCATACAATTCTAATTGTTCCAACAAAGCATGATGCGCAATATCTTGGATATTTACATCTATAGTGGTATACACATCAAACCCATCTTTAGGTTCTACTTGATCATAATCAACAATAGGCTTCCATTGCCCTTTTCCTATTTTCTGCTTTAAACGCTGCCCGTCTTTCCCTCTTAAATAATCAACACCAAAAGCACCATCAATCCCAGCTCTGGTCACATTACCATCATCATCCGTACGCTCATACCCAATAGTACGCTGTGCAACTTCACCTAAAGGATGCTCTCTTTTTACTTTTTGTTCAACAATCAGCCCACCTTTAAACGCTCCTAATTTCAATAAAGGGAATTCTCTAAATTTCAAATAACCTGAATACCCAATATTTCTAGCCAATAAAAAATAACGGTTTTTATTAGCTCTTGCTTTTCCTAATTCTTTTTTATAAAACGTTGTTGGCTTTCCAGAATATTTAGATAAGGCTTCACTTAAAGGAATTAAATTGGCTTTAAAATTTTTATCCGATGGTGTTACCGCATCAAACAAAATATCATATTTAGGAATTGATGTTGCCAACAAGCTACCGTCTGAAGAATACACATTACCGCGATTAGCAGGAATAACAACATTCTTTATAGCACGCTTATCTGCAAGCGCTCTATACTCATCCCCCTGAACGATCTGAATGGTTAACAATTTGACAACCACAAGCACCCCAAAGACGAACATACATCCTGCGACAAAATACAATCTGTTTAATATGTTCTTTTCGTTTACTGCCACGATGTGAACTTAGGTTTGTGATTTAACAATTATTTTTTTAGGCGGAATTACGGAAGGCGCCAACCCTTTTTCTTTCATTTTTTTAACAACGGAAGATTCCATTTTCAGTTGCATCAATCTGGTCCTACCATCATACAACTCGGATCGCAATTCTTTAACTTGATTATTAAGCTTTGCTATCTCGTATACTTTTTTATCCAAACTATGCGAACTCGCAATCATTACTATTGCTAAAGCTGAAATAAAAAGAATCAGTCTCCAATTTTTAAAAGAATCTTCACTAACCAGAAAAGTCCCTCTTAATATACTATAGATACTTTTTTTCATTTATTACACCTTTTCTGCAATACGCAACTTTGCACTACGTGCTCGATTATTAATTTTAATTTCTTCTTTAGACGGAATAATTAGTCCTCCCACTTTTTTTAAAGGCACTTCAAAGCGACCAAAAACATCACGCTCCGGCTCGCCTTCAAACAAACCATTCCTTATAAAACGCTTAACCAAGCGATCCTCTAAAGAATGATAGGATATCAAACTTAAACGCCCTTCTGGTTTTAAAATCTCTGGCGTTTGCTGCAAAAACTCTTTTAAAGCTTCAATTTCTTGATTCACCTCAATACGAATCGCCTGATAGATCTGTGCTAATATTTTATTTTCATGCTTAGGTGACAAAAACTGCTGCAACACCTTTTTTAGCTGATCACTAGTTTTAATAATTTCAGTCTTACGATGCTCCACAATCAACCTAGCCATAGCAGACGCAGACCTTAACTCGCCATATTGCGCCAACACCTGTTTAAGCTGTTCTTCTTCATACTCATTAATAACATGGTATGCCGACAATGTATCATTCTGATTCATACGCATATCCAAAACCGCCTCAAAACGGGTTGAAAAACCACGTTCTGCTACATCAAACTGATGCGATGACACTCCAAAATCTGCCAAAACACCATCCACAGCTTTCACACCGTGAAAACGCAAAAAGCGCTTGATATATCTAAAATTTTCATGTATTAATGTAAACCTAGGATCGTCAATTGCATTTTCAAGCGCATCTTTATCTTGATCAAACGCGTATAACCTCCCGTTTTCCCCTAAGCGATTTAAAATTTCTCTACTATGTCCACCACCACCAAAAGTGACATCTACATAGACCCCATCTTCTTTGATAGCCAAACCATCCACGGTTTCATGTAATAATACTGGATTATGATATGCTGTCATCTTCATTGTCTTGACCCATTACTTCTTCAGCTAAATCGGCAAAATCTAATGTTGCGTCATCAATAGCTTTCTCATACTTCGTTTTATCCCAAATTTCAACAATATTAACAGCCGAAGACATTACAATATCTTTAGCTATTGACGCAAACCCTACCAAATCCTTTGGTATTAGCAACCGTCCATTTGTATCCACTTCCACCAATTTTACTCCCGCAGTAAACCTGCGAATAAAATCGTTATTTTTCTTTTTAAAACGATTAAGCTTATTTACTTTTAGCATTAATGCGTCCCATTCTTGCATTGGATACAATTCCAAACACTCCTGAAACACTGCTCGTTTTATAACAAATCCATTTTGTAACTCGGGAGCCAACTGCTTTTTCAGCGCAGCAGGCAGCATAAGCCGTCCTTTTGCGTCTACTTTACATTCGTATGTCCCTATTAATGAGTTCACAACCTTTTTTTAGCGTCTAAATTTGTAAAAATCAAATATATTGAAAATTTTACCACATCTTACCACATTTTACCACATTGTTAATAAGTATTACCACTTTAACAGGTTACCCCCTTTTAAAATCGATTAATAGTCAATAAAATCGGTTAACTAGAAGAGTAATAACTAAGTGGGAGGAAATTTAAATTTTCTTAAAAAAAAGTCTACTCAACTAAATCATTAAAATGTCGATTTTTTAAATGAAATACTTATATTTGCTTTCGATGTAAACTACTAATCGTTAATGACTAGAATACTTAAAAAAGAAGGAAAATTCAACTATATTGAAGTTGGAGAAGGACAGCCAATAATTGTACTTCACGGACTTATGGGAGGATTAAGTAATTTTGAAGCAGTAACCACTTTTTTTAGCACTAAGGGGTACAAAGTCATTATTCCAGAATTACCTATTTACAGTAAGCCACTACTTAAAACAAATGTTAAATCGTTTGCTAAATATTTATACGATTTTATTCTTTTTAAAGAACTTGAAAACGTCGTATTATTAGGAAACTCACTAGGTGGACATATTGGTTTATACCATACAAAAATGCACCCTGAAACAGTTAAAGCTTTAGTTATTACCGGAAGTTCTGGATTATACGAAAGTGCAATGGGTGGCGGTTATACCAAACGTAGCGATTACGAAGTCATTAAGAAAAAAGCACAAGAAGTTTTTTACGACCCTGCAGTGGCTACTAAAGACATTGTAGACGAAGTTTACGAAACCGTAAACAACCGTAATAAACTAATTAAGACCTTAGCTATTGCCAAAAGTGCGATTAGACACAATATGGCTAAAGACTTGCCAAAAATGACGACACCGACCTGTATCATTTGGGGTAAAAATGACGGCGTTACACCTCCTGAGGTTGCTGACGAGTTTAATGCGTTGTTACCAGATTCTGATTTATTTTGGATTGATAAATGTGGCCACGCTGCTATGATGGAACATCCTGATACTTTTAATCAAATTTTATTTGATTGGTTTAAAGCACGCAAAATATAGTTTTTAAAGCGTTTTAAAAGCTTAAACTTTTTTGATTACTTTATTGTCCTTACTTTTACACCGACTCTAATGGCTAACTATGTATTGGCCTGAGCTTTTTGTTTAATTTAAATACGCTTTTTGCTTTCGCAGAAACACATACCTATGCACATTAAATCTGCCGAATTTGTAACCAGTAATTCTGACGCCTCAAAATGCCCCAAAGACCGCTTACCTGAATATGCTTTTATTGGTAGAAGTAATGTTGGAAAATCGTCTTTAATAAATATGCTTACAAGCAGAAAAAGCTTAGCTAAAACCTCTGGACGCCCAGGAAAAACACAGCTAATAAACCACTTTACAATTAACAAAGAATGGTTTTTAGTGGATTTACCTGGCTATGGTTATGCCAAAGTCTCTAAAAGTGCAAAAAAAGTCTTTCAAAAATTTATTACTCAATATTTTGAACAACGCGAACAATTAGTAACCGCATTTGTATTAGTAGACATTAGACACTTACCCCAACCTATTGATCAAGAATTTATGCAGTATTTAGGAGAAAAAGGTATTCCGTTTTCTATCATATTTACTAAAGCCGACAAGCTTAAACCAAAAGCTATTGACAACCATGTTGACGCTTACAAAAACATCTTGTTAGAAACTTGGGAAGAGATGCCCAATTACTTTGTCACCTCTTCTAGCAAAGACATCGGAAAAGAAGATGTCCTTGGTTATATTGATAGTTTAAATCAAAGTTTTGTAATAGATTAATACTATTATAAAAACCAAAATCAGGAACAAAAGTTCCTCATATCCCGTAATATTTAGGGGATATATGGAACAAAAGTCATCATATAACTAGTTGTAAAACATTATGAAAAAAATTCTGTACATATTAATAATATTCTGTTTCGGATTTAAATGCGCTGATAAAAATTGCGGTTTGAATAACGGAAAATATAAAGTTATTTATGACAAACAGTTTTCTGACTATCCAAAATTTGAGTTTGAAATAGTCGGACAAAACTTAACCGAAATAAACTCTGAATTAAATCGTAGCTATCAGATTGAAAGTCTTGGAGAGAATTCTTTTAGGTTAAAATCTCTTGAAAAACAAAAAGACTCGTTGACTGAATTTCAAAAAATGTTAACCTCAAATGGAAAACCATATTATGAGATTACGAATTGTAAAAATGATACAATTGATTTTACATTGCGAGTGAACTTGCACGTGATTTCACATTCTGGAAAATTTGTACGAATAAAATGAACAAAAATGTTTTGACAATCATATTGACTTTAATTAGTTTTTTGACTTTTGGACAAGAAACCGAACTGAATACGATTGAATTGGATAGTATTTACGTCCGAGCATTAAATAACAGATTTGATCTTTTACTTTCAAGCGGTTGGAAATATGTAGAACTGAATGAAAACGGAAAACGAATTTCCAAACTGAATGTATCTGACCGATACAAATTCCTGACTAATGGAGAACTAATTGACTTATCAATTAAAGAAAAAAAGACAATTCGAGTTTTGCGTCTGACTCATAAAATAATCGGAATTGACACAGTTGACGTGAATTTTGGAATTGTAAATATTACTGGAAAACGGAAAATTCATTTCAATAATGGTCTGAAATTTAAAAAGGCAGATTTTGCATTAGAATGTGGCGGAACAAATGGCTACGTTCCTGATATGAGATTTATATTTGACCAAAAGAAAAATAATTGGGAATTAACAGATGGAAAATATAAAATTCCGAGTGAATAAAAAACGTTTTACAATCGAGTAGACGGCTCCGACTAAAATAGCCGGAGTGCGCCTCTCACACCACCGCACGTACGGGTCTCGTATACGGCGGTTCACCAAATTGAAGTTTGCGTATTATTAATATAATCTAACAAAGGTTTATACCCTTTTCGTTTAAGCCTAGAAGTTGTGATAGTAGTCTTTAAAATAGGACTTTGAGCTACTGCCCAACCTCCCATTCTGGTTCTACTCCAAGCATAAGCTTGTCCTGCCTCTACACCTAATTGAATCAAGTTTTTACGCTTGCGTTCTAGTTTCTTCCAATCATGCCAAATACAATAGCGTAATCGATTTCTTAACCATTCATCTAGCTTTTTACTTTTTGCATAGATGTTTGTTAAGCGATAATTAGTCATCCAGCCTCGGCAGACTTGGTTAAGCCGTTCAAGACGTTCTAACAACGACATCGGTTTGGTTTTCTTGGTGATACTTTTTAGATTACGTTTAAACTTTGCCCAACTGTTCTTAGCTACCACTAATGCATATTGTCCTTTCACTCCCTTTTTATAAACGGGCACAAAACCATGTCCGAGTAACTCAAAATTTACAGGTCTACGCAGCCCACTTTTGGCTTTATTTATAGGTAATTTAAGTCTGTCTCTTAAAAAGACAAACAGTTTGTTTCCTATTTGTTTCGCCTCGCTTTTACTTTTAGCGTAAACGCTAAAATCATCAGCATAGCGCACATAACGCAAGCCCATACTTTTCATTTCTTTGTCCAGTACATCTAACATAATATTAGATAATAAAGGACTTATTGGACTGCCTTGCGGGATTCCTTTTCTGCGCTTTTTGAGTCTTCCATTTATTAAAATGGGAACTCTTAGCCATTTTCGGATTAACCGTAAGGTGGTTGGACATTTTACCTTGTGGTAAATAAGTTGTAGTAAAATACAGTGGTCTACTTGATCAAAGAATCCTTTTAAATCAATATCTACAATATCTTGGTAACCTGAATTGATATACGTTTGAGCTTGTAGTACTGCTTTTTGGATGTTCTTTTGTGGGCGGAAGCCGTAACTAACGGGTTCAAAATCATACTCAAAATGAACCATTAATTGCTGACTTACCGCCTGTTGTAGCCACCTATCTACTACCGTGGGTATTCCTAAAAGTCTAGTTTTACCTTGTCCTTTTGGAATGCTTACCCCTAATATTGGTTTTGGAGTATAGCGGTTTTCTCGAATGGTGGATAGCACTATTGAACGGTTTTCTAATATATATTTAGAAAGCTTCGTTGTTTTCATACCATCTACACCGCTCGCACCTTTATTGCGCTCCACTTGTCGTGTTGCTTTATAAAGGTTTGTTGCTGCTAATACGTTTTCAATCATAGGGTTAATAATACGTGTACTCCTGTTGCTCTAAAACTAGGCTAGCTAAGCATCCTAATCGAATGACAACGTAATTTAATGTTCAGTCCTTCCTTACTTGTGAGACCTATGGGGGTTTCCCAACTCGTTTCCTGTAAGTACTATGACTTCTGCTGACTTCTCCAAATAGTCAACTCGTAACTTTGGAGACCTCCCCAGGTAATGGCATCTTCTTTCACTCAATCACTGCCGTATCTACATAATTACCCTTTTAGCACTATTTGGGCGTTACAATGATGTGCTTGCTTACCCGAATAACTATGCCTCTGTATACGATTTCTGTTCGTCAGTACCGAGTTTTGTAGTCTCGCTTCCTTCAGATAAAACCTCACGGTTTTCACCCTTGCGACTTACTAATGCTTCAAGACGTTACTCCTGCGCATAAGGGACTTGCACCCTCTAGATTAATTATCTACCTTTAGGTAAATAAAAAGATGCCCATGCTGGGCACACACACCGTATATAATTTATTGCTGGCTTCTCGCCTACTTACGAAAGTCCTCGCGGACTTTCTTGGTTGGTAATTATTTACTAAATTAGTTGCTTGAAACACGCAACAAATCATATACAACAACGTTAGCTACTATAACTCGGAAAAATTACCAAACGGAATTCCACCAAACTTTACGCTGAAAAAACCACTTAAAATCTGAATTAGATAATGCGGAATCATTTACTCGAATTCGGAATATACTCTTGCGGAATATAGCCAGTTACGGAATAGTCACTCAAACGGAATTTTAAAAAAACATAATCACTTTGCGGACTTCACTCAGAAATAATCTTTTTATGCAGAATATATAAAATGTGCTTACTCAAATGTCTCGTAACAGTAGCTAACAATGCATAAAAAAAATTGCTATATTTAGAACTAATTTTAAAAGTCGTTGCACTTTTGCTACTTCTGATTTTCCTACGGAAAATCCTCGCACGCAAAAACGCAACTCTTTTTATACAAGACCGTTACCCAACATTAAAAAACATATCGAAATAGAATATGCTAAAGAAAATTTTTGACGATATTGGTATGACAGAAACTCTTGGTTTTATTGCTATTTGCGTTCTAGGTGTTTTGTATTTCTATTTTAATCCATCAATTGTAAAAGAATCTGAAATTCAGATTGTGAATATAAAATTGTCTGTAAAACCCGAATTCTCAAAAGCAACTACAGAAATTGCTGCTTATCTGAAATTGATTGACAACGATTATGAACAAAATTTTGAATTAAAAGATTGTTCTTTAAGCCTCATAAACAAAAAAGAACTTTTGAACCTTGATGTTGGAGATAATTTAAGAATTACAGCTAAGGCAAGTGATTTAAATTCAGGAAAAACATATGTGAATAATTATATCTCTGTTTACGGAATCGAGTTACCAAAAGGGAGAAAAATATTAGACATTAAAGACTATAATTCTTGTAAAAAAAATAGTTGGAAAAAATTCAAAACAATTGGAGTTGTTTTTTTAGTAATTCTAATTATTGGATTGATAAAAAAAAGAATAAAAAACGTTGGGTAACACGGTTTATAAAACATAGCTAATAAGTGCTAAACCGAAAGGTTTGAGTTTTATTTGCTGAGACCGCCAAATTTTTAATTTGGCTTTAAAACTGAAAAGTTAAATCAAAATATAAAAAATTAGCTCTGTGCTAAATCCAAAATGTAGTATCTTTTTGCACGCTACGTTTCATACACTGAGCCGTTAGCAACAAGTGTGTAAATCAGCAAACTAAGTTTTTAAGCCAAAGTTTATTGTCTATTTAAAAAGGGGAATTCAGGTTGGTACGCTCTGAAAAAAATATATTCTTTTACCACATGTTTAATCAAAAAAGACAAACATATTAATTCTGAATTTTGGCTTGCCCGAAGTCGATTTTTGCATCGAAAATTTTAGCAAAAAGATCGCTTTTAGCTTTTTATAAAATAGCTAAACTCTGAGTTTGATTATAACAGAATCTAATCTTTACGGCTGAATATTATGAAAATGGATTTTCCCCGGTTTGTTTTTAAAGACAACAACTTAGAAAACCAAAGGACAAAGCTGAATTTTAAAAAAACAGAAAGCTGAATAACGGAATTAAACCAGTTGCTAACACCGCGCATAATTAATATGCTTGGTTTTTATTGTCGTGAAATTCTGCCGAATTTCACTAATGGTTAGTTTTTATTTGCTAAATTAGTGGCTTAACGTCGCATACTAATCATGCACAAACACGTTGGCTACAATTAAAAAAAATCAAGAATGAAGACAAAATTTAATTTATTAATATTTTTAATACTTATTTCTCAATCAATCTATTCTCAGAAATCTGAAATGCCAAAAGAGCAAAAAGATTATATTCTTTCAATGAAATTTGAAATGACACAAGATTTATTTAAAAAACCTAAATATGATTTTAAAAGTCAAAATTTAGACTTTGATAAAAAATTTTTAAAATCAAACAAGACAAAGGAGTCAATTATTTCAAGTATAAAACATCTTGAACAAAACTCTAAACTTGAAATAAAAAATGAGCGAACAAAAAGTATAGAATTACGTTCAAGTTTTCCTAAAAATTTTGTTCAAGAAGAATTTCAAGTTATTTCTATTAAAATAGCAGAAACTAACTTATTTGGTAACAATAATATTCCATTGAAAACAATGAAATCGGAATCAACTTCCTTTAATGGTTTAAATATTATTCAATCTAATCAATTAAGTTTTGATTCTGAATTTGATAAAAATTTAACAGGAGAAGTTTCTTATAATGTAAAATTTATTACAAATTATTCCAAAGAAAAAATATCAAAAATTGATATCGGAAAAACTATAGAATTAAGTGGAAACGAATATAAAATTATTGACATATACGAAAATAAAATAGTCTTAAAATCTAACTTAGATGAAAAACTAACGATAGATGATATAAAAGTTAAATGTATTAATCTCAATAAAAATGGGAAAATGGAATTAGTATCTGACACTTTTAATATGTCATCAAGTCTAATTGACGAAAAAATATATAAACTTTTTAAAGACGATAAAGATTTAAGTCTTGACAATTACAAAAGTAACTTTTCATTTGAAACAGTAATGAACGAAGAACTAATAGGAAAATATATTATTATGGAATTACCTGCGCCTATTGAAAATGAAATAATACTTTATGAACCAATTTATGGAGTTAATGAAAAAATAACAGTAAAACTGTAGCCAACACCGGTAACCGTTGCACAACCCCTTAAAAAAGCATAAAAACAGCTTAAAATCTTTGATTTTAAGCTGTTTTTAATTTTAATATGCCATACTTTCTCTAAAATGCAAGTGGCTTAAAACATAGTATTCGAAGGCTTATTAGGTGGTTTTTGGTGCTTTTAATAAAAGCAAGTAGTCCTGCTATACTTTCTGGTAAGTTTTTCATATATTTTAAATACTTTTTAAGATTATAGGCTGTTGCGGATAGATGCATACATTTATTAGCTTGTTTAATCCCAAGGGTATTCACTTTTCCCATGCCTAAAAACTGGGTTAATGTACCAAATACAGGCTCTACCGTGCTTTGTCGTTTTCCTTTCATATAGCTTCCTTTTTTACTGTCAACTCGTGCTATATTCCGTAGGTATTCTGCGCGGTAATACGTTACGGAAAATGACTTTTCTTGTGCCGTTTTGCTTAAACAAGCGCTTCGTATTGGGCAATCTATACAAAGTTTTTTTGAACCTCTATAGGCCTTCTTTTTGGTGTTGTTCTTCTTTTCGTAAAACACCTTTTTAAAGGGAATAATTTTCCCTTGAGGGCAGGTGTAGTGGTCTTCTTTTTCATTATAAATAAATTCATCTGGCCCTCCTTTAAAGGTGCCGTGTGGCGGAATGTAACTGGTAATATCCTGCTTTTCTAAAAAAGCATAATTCTCGCCACTACTGTAACCAGTATCCGCGAGACAGGTGTCTATGGTAAGACCAGATTGCCATAAGCGTCGTTTTACACGCAATACAATATCTGGTAAATGCTGACTGTCTTTGCCATCGGCATGATAGGCCTTGATATCACTTATTACATGATGTGCGGCATCTACCGTGAGTTGACTTGAATAGTTTAGCTTTCTTGCTTTTCCTGGTTTTACACTTATGCGAGCATCGGGATCGGTTGGACTATAATGCGTTTTATTACTCGTATAACGTGAGCCTTTATTTCCTGCTCCAGGACGATGGTTTTGATCTTTTGACCATTTTTTGTTTCGGCTTTTTATCGCTTGTAATTCCTGACGGCTTGCTGATAATTCTTGTTGCAATTTTGGGGCTTTATTAACTTTGGCTGATCGAAGTGGCACTGCTTTATCTCTATTGCTTATATGTCGTAAGGCGCGTAAATGAGCCTCTAAATCTTCCTCTGGTACTTTAAGCTCTAAACTATCCATCGAAGCGTTTGCTTTTACAGGTGCGGCGTCGATAACTTGGGTATGACCACTTACCATATGCATGTCTACGCACATTTTGAAAACATGAGTAAATAGATTTTCAAAAACTGACTCTGGGTACAGTTGATGTGTTCTACTTAACGTAGAATGCCATGGTAATTCTTCATCGATATCATAGCCAAGAAAATACAGAATATCCAGTCGAAGACTACAATGTAACACCAATTTTCTATCGCTGGTGATATTCTCTAAATAACCAACTAAACAGAATTTGAAAAACACCACGGGATCTAAACTTTTTTGTCCACAGTTTCCGTAATAGATTTTTGTTTGATTCCGTAGAAATTCTAAGTCTAAAATTTCTGATAATCGTCTATAAAAATTGTCTTGGGGAACCCGACGACTCAACTGGAAATTGTTGAATAATTTCTCTTGATATATTTTTGTGCCTTGCATTATTAAATATACGAAATTTCTATATCTTTAACAACACGTTGTGCAACAGGCACACCGTGTATAATTAATTGCTTTGTAAGTGCTCATCTGGAATATTCCTTCGGAATATTCTCAGGTTCGTAAAAGTTTACTAAATTAGTTGCTAAACCACGCAACTAACCATACACATCAACGTTACCTTCCATAACAATACAAAATGAAAATAACTGCTTTAACTTTAGGTTTTCTTTTATTAACTAATTTCTCTTTCTCTCAAATTAAGAAAAAGGAATTAAACGGAGTATGGAAAACGGATAAAAGATTGTTTTCTAAAACCGACACTATTAAATTTTATTCAAATATAAAAAGTTGTTTTCAAACGGAATGGTCAATTGAAAAGGGAAAAATTAAGACAAACGAATTAAATATTTGTACTGAACCAAATCGAATAAAGAGAATTGTTGGTGAAGAAAAAATTAAATTTAAAAAAAAAGATTTCGGACAAATAATAGAATATTACCATAATGGAATTTTAACTAACAAATTCCGAATTATTGAACTGAATAAAAAAAATGAGTCAGAACTCAAGCTTATGCACTTTGACAAACTGACTGAACAAAAATTATATAAATATGTAGATTCTTTAGTTATAAAAGTATTGAAATACAATCCAATAGAATATATTAATATTGCGAATCTTTCACCTTCTAGAAGACATTTTCGACTTTGTGGAGACCCCACTCCTCCAGAACCTTCAATCATTGTCAATGGCTATCTATTAAAAAATAGAGAACCTTTAAAAGAACTATTATTAGCAGAAACTTATGACATTACTTATATGACCAAGGAAAAATCAGCAATGATTTATGGAACGAAAGGAGTAAGTGGAGTGATTATATTAAATACATCTGAAAGACGATATAAAAAAGTCAGAAAAAAATACGGCAGGTAATCGAGTAGACGGCTCCGACTAAAATAGCCGGAGTGCGCCTCTCACACCACCGTACATACGGGTCTCGTATACGGCGGTTCGTAAATCATCACGCCAAAGCTCTTTTCACCCTTGACACTATCTTCTAATTTAGGCATAGGCTACCACTAGTGCTCCTATGCGAATTTTGAAGAGAATTACGTTCAGTCCTTCCTTACTTGTGAGACCTTCTGAGGTATTGCCTCAACTCGTTTCCTGTAAGTACTATGACTTCTGCTGACTTCTCCATATAGTCAACTCGTAACTTTGGAGACCTCCCCAGGTAATGGCATCCTCTTTCACTGAATCACTGCCGTATCTACATAGTTACCCTTTTGTTACTGTTTGGGCGTTACAATGATGTGCTTGCTTACCCGAATAATTATGCCTCTGTATACGATTTCTGTTCGTCAGTACCGAGTTTTGTAGTGGTATTTGCTCATTAATCAATCACAAATAGCCTTCAGATAAAACCTCACGGTTTTCACCCTTGCGACTTACTAATGCTTCAAGACGTTACTCCTGCGCATAAGGGACTTGCACCCTCTAGATTAATTATTTACCTTTAGGTAAATTAAAAGATGCCCATGCTGGGCACACACACCGTATATAATTTATTGCTAGCTTCTCGCCTACTTTCGAAAGTCCTCGCGAACTTTCTTGGTCGGTAATTATTTACTAAATTAGTTGCTTGAAACACGCAACAAACCATATACGTATTCCAAGGTCAAAACCTAATTATTTAAAGACCTTTTTACTATGCTGCAAATTTTTGTAATTCGACATAAGGTGTTCCTCTTTTTACCACTGCGAAAGCTCTTGACAAAATCTTATTTCTAACATTATTTAAAGCTACCAGTTTTGGTTTACCTTCTGCAACTTTTTTCTCGTAATACTGTTTTAATTCTTTATCGCACTGTATTGCGCTAACACTGGCAAGTGTTAAGAGTGTTTTCATTTTCCGGTCTCCTATCTTATGAATTCTGTTTTTCCGGTAAATACTGGTTCCTGAACTGTGCTCAAAAGGAGCTACACCACAATAACTTGAAAACTGACGCCAACTATCAAATCGCTTAAAATTGTTCGTGTGGTATAACAATTGACATGATAATATTAGACCAACCCCTTTTAAGGTATTTAAAAGTTGATAATTCTTTTCCAATAACTCATCACTTCGTATTAGTTTTTTAATACTTTGCTCAAGTGTTGTAATTTGTTTTGTTAGATAATGAATCATCTTTTTGACAATTATACAACAATCATCAGTCGATGGACTACTAAGCAAGGTCTGCATTTCTTTAAGACTACTCATCTTACCTGTACGGTCTCGTACTAACTGTTCTCTAAAGGATAACAAACGTCCTAACTCTTGAATATCTTGCGCTTTTGGACTACTTAGAGTCAACTCTTCTTTGTAAAGCCATGCATATCTCGCAATCATTGCGGAATCAAGCTGATCTGTTTTTCCTCTAACAATTCCAGAAGATCGTTTAATGGTCAAAGGACTTTCTTCTACATAATCTATGTTGTTTTCTGATAAATAAACACTAAGATTTGTAGAGTAATGACCTGTATTCTCAAAACAGAAAAAACAGAGGTCTTTACCAAGGTGCTTTTCGACCCAAGATAATAGGGCTTTGTAACCTTTTGAAGTATTGGAAAACACACGGTGAACGCCTCTATTATAAATATGTGCATCAATTGTTAATTTAGATACATCAATACCGATAACATCTACATATTTTTTCATATTTTTAAATATTGTTCCTACTCAAAGAGGAATGATTAATAAATGTTGCTATGACTATCACCTTTATTAGGAAGTGATTCCTGGTATTCCAAATGGTCCTAAAGCAACCTAAGAAAGACAAGAGGACTTATACGTATAGTGGAACTATTATTCTAAACAACGTTCTAGTTCTCCTCTTGTTTCCTAGTAAAAGTAATAACTACTTTTGTAATGAGTATAAAGTAAAGAACAACGTTGGCAATAATTTTGACTCGTCCTGAAATAAGGCTACATAATTTTAAACATTATGTATAAAAATGACAAAGTAATTAGACGTTACAGCGAACCTTTTAAATTAAAAATATTAACAGAACTTAGTAGTGGCAAGCATACAAAGAGTGAGCTTTGTAAAATCTATTCTATAGCCCCTACTACAGTCAATGTATGGATCAAAAAATACAATCGTACAGACTTAATGAACACCAGAATAAAAGTGGAAACCAAAGACGAGATATCTAGAATTAAAACGCTTCAAAAAGAAATTGAACAGTTAAAAAAACTACTATTAAAAAAAGATCTAGATGCTATGGTACAAGACTCTTATCTAGAAGTAGCAGCTGAAGACTTAGGCTACAAATCTGTCAATGAGTTAAAAAAAAAAATAAGTATAAAGCCTTAATCATAGCTAAAGAGAAATCTAAAGGATCTGCTTCTTTAACTACTATCGCTAATTGTTTTCATCTTAAACGTGATGCGTATTACAAATACAAATCTAGAGCTGATAACCGCTTAAGACGCGAACAACAAATTATAGATATCGTTAGAAAAAGACGCAAGATCCTTCCTAGAGAGGGCGTGAGAAAACTTGTAAAATCATTAGATGTAGATTTTAATAAAGATAATATTATAGTCGGTAGAGACTCCTTATTTAATGTCCTTAGAAAACACCAAATGCTAACACTTAGAAAGAAAACTAGTGCCAGAACAACCAATTCTTATCATCGTTTTTATAAGTATAATAACATTATAAAAGACATGGAAGTTACTAGAGCAAATCAGGTTTGGGTGAGTGACATAACCTATATTAGAACCGTAAAAGGGTTTTGTTACTTGGCTTTAATAACTGATATGCATTCAAGGAAAATAGTAGGTTACGATCTTAGTGATAGCTTAGAATTAAAAGGATGTGTGAGAGCGCTTAATAAGGCCATTTATCAAGCTAAAAACATTAAACAACTTATCCATCATTCGGATAGAGGAATACAGTACTGTAGCAATGTATACACACAAATACTCAAAAGAAAAAAGATAGATATTAGTATGACCGAAGAAAATCATTGTTACGAAAATGCAATGGCAGAACGTGTAAATGGAATTTTAAAAGATGAATTTTATTTAGACCAAACCTTTGATAACGTTAGTCACGCTAAGAGAGCTGCAAAAAATGCAATTAATTTATACAACGAAATAAGATTACATTTATCTTTAGACTATAAAACACCAAATATGGTATATAAATTATCAGCTTAATTCAATTTTAACCTGTAGCCATATTTCAGGACAAGACATTTAACACGCCTACCTCAAAACCTGTTATTCTTAATAAACTTTTGTTAAGAAAAAATAATAAAACCTATTACTGAAAATGGATTATTATCATTGTATTTTAAATGCAATATTTTTATGAAAAACTTAATTATTATTTGTTCTATACTTTTTGTAAACTTAATACAATCACAAGAATTAAAAATAGAAGAACTTCTTCCTCCTGAATCTAAAGAATACACAGATTTAGGATTTCTAAAAAATGAATTACAAGGAAAACAACTTGTGATGCTTGGAGAACAAACTCATATGTATGGAAACATATTTGAGATGAAAGCACGAGTTTTGGAATACCTTCATAAAGAGTTAGGATTTACAACTATTGCAATGGAATCTTCAATGTACGACATTTGGAGAATGAACAAAAACGGTTTTAATTCCAAAGATTTTAATAACGCAGTTTGGGGAGTTTGGTCTAATACTTTAGAATTTCAAAGAGTTGTTAAATATATAGAAAAAAACAATTTAAAAGTTATTGGTTTCGATTCTCAAGTAAATAATACTTCACAATTTGTAGAAGATTTTTATGATTATTTGGAAAGTCAAAATATTACTTTAAAATTAGACGAAGATGATTTAGGCATTATCATCGAGGGAGTTTTAGAAAATGTAACCATTGAGGAAGATGATATAAAATATAAAGTTTACGAAAAGGAGGTCAATAGAATCATAAAGCAAATAGAAAAATTAGAAACTAATGAAACTAATTATTATTGGAAACAGTTTACTAAAAGTCTTTTAGCTTGTTCACAAGAATCTTATTACAATAAAAAAGAAATTCTCACCACCGATTTTGGCAACAAAAATGACAATATAAGAGATAAACAAATGGCTGATAACTTATTGAGTTACATCAATAGAAATCCGAATGAAAAAATTATTTGTTGGGCAGATAATGTTCATATTATCAACGATAATTCAAGTATAAAAAAACCAATTGCAAAAGAGTTTATTTCAATGGGTTCTTATATTCATAAAACATTAAAAGACAAATCATATAGTTTGGCTACAATACACGCAAATGATTCTCTTTTTGACTTAGGTACTAAAAAATGGCATTCAACATCTATTAAAAAAAGTTCATTTGAATATGAGTTGAGTAATTTAAATAAACCTTACTTGTTTGTAACTTCAAATCAAGAAGAAATGCAATCAATAAAAGAAACAAGATTATTAAACTTTGTCGATTTTACAAATGCTCGATTAGACCAATTACACGATGGTTATATATTTTTTAAAAATGCGACATTACCAAAATTAGAAACCCCAATTGACAGCGTAAATGTTTCTAACAAACAACAAGATTTTGGAGAAAAAATAGAACAAATTGAAATAGGTAAGAATGTCATTCTAAAAGGTCAACTTATTGACAAAGAAAGTAAAGAACCTATTCCGTTTGCTACCTTAATACTAAAAAAAGAAGAAATTTACAGAGTAGCAGATGAAAATGGTTTTTACGAATTGCCAATAAAAAAAACTATGATAGAAAACGCAAGTGTCGAAATTTCATCAATGGGTTTTGAAACTCGCACTATTAGATTAAAAGAGCTAAAAGATAAAACCTATTTTAATCAAAAGTTTCAAACGTTAAATGAAGTTGTTATAACTGGCTTTTTATCTCCAAAAACAGTATTAAAGAAAGCAATTTTAAATAAAAAGATAAATCATCCAACCAAGCCTTTTAATTTTTATAGATATGGCAAAGTTTTGATAAACAAAAATGACACAAACGAATTAGATTTGGAGTTAATAACAAAAGACTATGACGATGGTTATTTATCACCTTTCGTTATAACACAAAGAGTCGAACAAATAAAATGGAACAAGAATAATAACCCGAAAAAATATAAATACTCTTCTGATTTTTTCTCTTATCGTCAGAATGCTATTCGCTACGCAAATATCTTACACAAAAGAAAATATAAAAAATTCAATTTAAAATTTGTAAAATCGGACAATCCAATAGATGAAACTACATATATTATTTCATTCCA
Source organism: Psychroserpens sp. NJDZ02 (assembly GCF_004843725.1). Lineage (NCBI taxonomy): Bacteria > Pseudomonadati > Bacteroidota > Flavobacteriia > Flavobacteriales > Flavobacteriaceae > Psychroserpens > Psychroserpens sp. NJDZ02. The sequence continues at coordinate 970,146 of NZ_CP039451.1, forward strand.
AACAGAAAGGAATAAATGGAATTACACAAATAAACCTTATCCAACAGAGTATTCTGGCAGAGTTTATATTGATAAAGAAACATTTGCTATTGTAAAGGTTGTAGAAAATTGGGAAACAACTTTAAAATCTGAAGAAATTGAAAAACACTTTAAAGAATACGAAAGCTATAAACGCTTTATAAAGGCAAAACAAATTACCATTAAAGAGGAAAATACTTGTACTTATTCTAATATTTTTAATGATGGAAAATATTACGCAACAAAATATTTTAATAGATCTTATGAAGAAATACAAAATATAGATGACAAAATAGAGAATAGAGTTTTAGAAATGGATTCCGAGCTTTATGACTTTGAGCTAAATAATGTTGAAGAAATAGAGTATGAATTTCGCAAAATGGAACAAACAGTATTGAATCGTGTAGAATATGACAAAACCTTTTGGTATTCATTTTACAAACGAAAGAAAGGAGAAAAGACTGAATAAAAAACTATTGCCAATCGAGTAGACGGCTCCGACTAAAATAGCCGGAGTGCGCCTCTCACACCACCGTACATACGGGTCTCGTATACGGCGGTTCGTAAATCATCACACCAAAGCTCTTTTCACCCTTGGCACTATCTTCTAATTTAGGCATAGGCTACCACTAGTGCTCCTATGCGAATTTTGAAGAGAATCACGTTCAGTCCTTCCTTACTTGTGAGACCTTCTGAGGTATTCCCTCAACTCGTTTCCTGTAAGTACTATGACCTCTGCTGACTTCTCCAAATAGTCAACTCGTAACTTTGGAGACCTCCCCAGGTAATGGCATCCTCTTTCACTCAATCACTGCCGTATCTACATAATTACCCTTTTGTTACTGTTTGGGCGTTACAATGATGTGCTTGCTTACCCGAATAATTATGCCTCTGTATACGATTTCTGTTTAGTTTATGCTGAGCGTAGTCGAAGTATCAGTACCGAGTTTTGTAGTGGTATTTGCTCATTAATCAATCACAAATAGCCTTCAGATGTAACCTCGCGATTACCACCCTTGCGACTTACTAATGCTTCAAGACGTTACTCCTGCGCATAAGGGACTTGCACCCTCTAGATTAATTATTTACCTTTCCGTAAATTAAAAGATGCCCATGCTGGGCACACACAAGGTATAAAAAACATAGGGCTTTTGTGTTAACTCCAAAGGTCTGTGTTTATTTACAAAGTCCGCCAAATATAAAATTTGGCATTTTCAATAAAAAAGATAAATACAAAATATTATATTTGGCTAAGTGCAAAACCCGAAACGAAGTGCTTTTCAACTGCCCTACGTTTCTTATACTAAACGTTAGCTGTAATTTTAAAAAAAACTCATATAATGAAAAATAACATTTTATTTCTATTTCTATTAATTACGATAATCAGTTGTAAGGAAAAAAACGCAAAATCATCAACTAATGAATCAATTCCTAAAGAAACAACTAACGAAAAAATTTACAATGGAACAGGAAACGTAACCCAAGGATTAGCGGAAACACAAATTAAAAGTCTTATTTCTTGTAATCAAGGAGGTAGCAGAATTTCAGGAGTTGGAGAAATAAAAGATGATTTAGGAAATAGTTGGACAGTTCCCGGAATTAATCATTTCAACGAATCGACCAAAGCTTCTGATTTATATAATGAATGTAACTCTATAACACCAAATAATCTTTCAGAAATAGATATGAATTCCGTTCCTGTCTTTGAGATAGATTCGGACGGAGAAATCATTACAGGCTATCTTTTTGCGGATAATTATTTTGAACTTTACATTAACGGAAAATTAATAGCAGTTGACCCAGTACCTTTTACACCATTTAATTCAAACATTGTAAAATTCAAAGTAAAAAAACCTTATACAATTGCAGTAAAACTAATAGATTGGGAAGAACATTTAGGTTTAGGTTCAGAAAATAATAGAGGAAAAGATTTTCATCCTGGAGATGGAGGTTTTATAGCCAGCTTTAGTGATGGGACTATTACAAATAGCAAATGGAAAGCACAAACTTTTTATACTGCACCTATTAGTGATTTAAGTTGTTTAAGTGAAATTGGAGAAAAAAGAATCTCTTCAAATTGCAGTACAGATGGAGTTGATAATGGAACAGCATTTTACGGTATTCATTGGAAAATTCCAGAAAATAGTTTTGACGTTACTTTCAATGACAGCCAATGGCCAAATGCGACCACATATACTGAAGATGAAATAGGAGTAAATAATAAAAAAGCATATATGAACTTCATAGAAAAATTTAGTGGAAAAGGTGCTGAATTTATTTGGTCTACTAATGTCGTTTTGGATAATGAAGTCATTGTTCGTTACAAAGTGGAATAAAAACTACAGCTAATCGAGTAGACGGCTCCGACTAAAACAGCCGGAGTGCGCCTCTCACACCACCGTACGTACGGGTCTCGTATACGGCGGTTCGTAAATCATCACGCCAAAGCTCTTTTCACCCTTGACACTATCTCCTAATTTAGGCATAGGCTACCACTAGTGCTCCTATGCGAATTTTGAAGAGAATTACGTTCAGTCCTTCCTTACTTGTGAGACCTTCTGAGGTATTGCCTCAACTCGTTTCCTGTAAGTACTATGACCTCTGCTGACTTCTCCATATAGTCAACTCGTAACTTTGGAGACCTCCCCAGGTAATGGCATCCTCTTTCACTCAATCACTGCCGTATCTACATAATTACCCTTTTGTTACTGTTTGGGCGTTACAATGATGTGCTTGCTTACCCGAATAATTATGCCTCTGTATACGATTTCTGTTTAGTTTATGCTGAGCGTAGTCGAAGTATCAGTACCGAGTTTTGTAGTGGTATTTGCTCATTAATCAATCACAAATAGCCTTCAGATGTAACCTCGCGATTACCACCCTTGCGACTTACTAATGCTTCAAGACGTTACTCCTGCGCATAAGGGACTTGCACCCTCTAGATTAATTATTTACCTTTCCGTAAATTAAAAGATGCCCATGCTGGGCACACACACCGTATATAATTTATTGCTAGCTTCTCGCCTACTTACGAAAGTCCTCGCGGACTTTCTTGGTCGGTAATTATTTACTAAATTAGTTGCTTAAAACACGCAACAAACCATATACGTATTCCAAGGTCAAAACCTAATTATTTAAAGACCTTTTTACTATGCTGCAAATTTTTGTAATTCGACATAAGGTGTTCCTCTTTTTACCACAGCAAAAGCTCTTGACAAAATCTTATTTCTAACATTATTTAAAGCCACCAATTTTGGTTTACCTTCTGCAACTTTTTTCTCGTAATACTGTTTTAATTCTTTATCGCACTGTATTGCGCTAACACTGGCAAGTGTTAAGAGTGTTTTCATTTTCCGGTCTCCTATCTTATGAATTCTGTTTTTCCGGTAAATACTGGTTCCTGAACTGTGCTCAAAAGGAGCTACACCACAATAACTTGAAAACTGACGCCAACTATCAAATCGCTTAAAATTGTTCGTGTGGTATAACAATTGACAAGATAATATTAAACCAACCCCTTTTAAGGTATTTAAAAGCTGATAATTCTTTTCCAAGAACTCATCACTTCGTATTAGTTTTTTAATACTTTGCTCAAGTGTTGTAATTTGTTTTGTTAGATAATGAATCATCTTTTTGACAATTATACAACAATCATCAGTCGATGGACTACTAAGCAAGGTCTGCATTTCTTTAAGACTACTCATCTTACCTGTACGGTCTCGTACTAACTGTTCTCTAAAGGATAACAAACGTCCTAACTCTTGAATATCTTGCGCTTTTGGACTACTTAGAGTCAACTCTTCTTTGTAAAGCCATGCATATCTCGCAATCATTGCGGAATCAAGCTGATCTGTTTTTCCTCTAACAATTCCAGAAGATCGTTTAATGGTCAAAGGACTTTCTTCTACATAATCTATGTTGTTTTCTGATAAATAAACACTAAGATTTGTAGAGTAATGACCTGTATTCTCAAAACAGAAAAAACAGAGGTCTTTACCAAGATGCTTTTCGACCCAAGATAATAGTGCTTTGTAACCTTTTGAAGTATTGGAAAACACACGGTGAACGCCTCTATTATAAATATGTGCATCAATTGTTAATTTAGATACATCAATACCGATAACATCTACATATTTTTTCATATTTTTAAATATTGTTCCTACTCAAAGAGGAATGATTAATAAATGCTGCTATGACTATCACCTTTATTAGGAAGTGATTCCTGGTATTCCAAATGGTCCTAAAGCAACCTAAGAAAGACAAGAGGACTTATACGTATAGTGGAACTATTATTCTAAACAACGTTCTAGTTCTCCTCTTGTTTCCTAGTAAAAGTAATAACTACTTTTGTAATGAGTATAAAGTAAAGAACAACGTTGGCAGTAATTAAAAAAAAATGAGAAACCTTATAAACCATGGTATTCAATACGGTCTATCAGAAGATTTAATTCAAGAGATAAATTTGAATGGTAAGCAAATTGAAATCAAAAGAAACGACAATATTCTTAATTTAGGAGAACATAGTAAATATATCTACATAGTAATCAAAGGCGGATTTGTAAGTCAGTATTTTGATGATAATAAATCAAATTTTAGAACAACTGCGTTCCACATTGACAATTATCATCCATTTATGACGCAACCAGAAAGTTATTTTTCAAAAGAGCCTTCTGATACGCAAATAAAAGCATTCAAAAACTCTGAAGTAATTGCATTTCATAGAAATACAATAGAAAGATTGAGTTCAAAACATAAAGCTTTTGATAAATTTTGCAATACGCATATTATAGAAGCTCTCATTTTTATAAATCAAATAAAGTCCAAACTAATAGGTCTACCAAAAGATAAATTATACAGCTACCTTCTAGAAAAACACAATCCAATTACTAAAAATGTTCCATCTAAATATATAGCCGAATTTATGGGAGTTACACCCCAATGGTTAAGTAAAATAAAACGTACTAGTTGAAACATGAAATTAGTTTCATCAAACTCAAATAAATTACATTTATTTTTGTGGTTTACAAAAACTATAGATCACAATTTAACTCAAATGAAAAAGAAAATCAGTCTTACATTTATAACACTTCTTTTTTCTACTTTTTTATTCAGTCAGAACTTAGCAAAAATTAGTGACGACTATAACAAAAGAAACTTAATAGAAGGTAATATTCCTGAAAAATGGGAAGACGGAATGAGAACATCTGGAGATAAAGGAAGCTACGAATGGTGGTATTTTGATGCTCATTTACATGATGGAAGTACTGTTGTAATAACGTTTTACACCAAGTTTATGACCGCCATAAAAAAACCTTTTAATCCATACTTGACGGTTAGTATAGATAAAGCTGATGGCAGCAAAATATCAGAAAAAATTTACTGTGACCCAGAAGATTTTTTTGCTTCAAAAGATTCGTGTAATGTTAAGATGGGTAATAATTATGTAGTAGGAAACCTAAAGGAATACAAAATTCACATTGAAAATGAAAATATAAACTTAACAGCCGTAATAAAAAGAACTACGCAAAGCTGGAGACCAAAAACAGGATATATGGTGTTTGGTGCTGACGAAAGCAAAGAATTCAATTGGGTAGTACCTGTACCTCAAGGTGAAATGGAAATTGAATATGATTACAAAGATCTAACAACTAAAACATCTGGTTCTGCCTACCACGACCATAATTGGGGAAATGTCTCTATGATGGAAATTTTTAACCATTGGTATTGGTCAAGAGCTGAAATTGGTCCTTATAACGTAATTGCTTCAGAAATGATATCTGAAAAAGAATTTAATAATGACAATATAATTACTTTTAATATTTCTAAGGATGGCGAAACAGTTGTTGATGATGGTGAATTAGTAACGCTATATAGAACTTATGGTAAGGAGCATCCAACACTAAAAAAAGATGTAAGTGACGATTTAATTTTTGTTTATGATGATCCTCAAACTGAATACAGGTATGAATATTCACTTTTTAGAGAAAAAACTATTGTTGAAGTAGATTTAATTGCGGCATCAGTTGGTAATGGACTTAAATTCAGACTTGCAAAAATGCTTACTAGTATTGATCCTGCATATTTTAGATTTACTGGAAAAGCAGAAATAAGAGTTTACAAATCAGGTAAATTAATAGAGAAGCATACCAGCAACAAAGCGGTTTGGGAATTAATGTATTTCGGAGATCCTGTAGGTAAATAACATACTGCTAATAACGTATAAAAAACATAGGGCATTTGGTGTTAATCCAAATGCCTTTTTCTATGTATGCAACTTCGCTAAATATAAAATTTGACATTTAACCGAAAAGTAAAATGTTTATATTTAGCTAAGTTATAAACCGAAACGATAGTGCTTGTCTTCTGCCTTACTTTCTATATACTAAACGTTGTACACAAGCATAAAAATTATATTCATTAAAAAATAAATTGAAGATGAAAAATTTTATTAAAGAAGATGCAATGCATATTGCTTTCCCTGTGAAAGATAGAGAAAATGAGTTTGAATGGTGGTACTTCGATGCTGCACTAGATAATGGTGATCATCTTGTTGTTATGTATTCTACAAACGATACAAGGCTTAAACCAAGAAGACCATCTGTAAGAACTAATATCTATGAAGCAAACGGGAATGAGATATGGGAACTTAAAGAATATAAAGAAACAGAGGTCTCGCTATCCTACGACAAATGTGACACTCATCTTGGTGAAGAATATTGCATCGATAAAGGTGGTTACTACGAATTCTATACAAATATTAATGGTAACGGAGCAAAGCTAAAGCTATATCCAGAAAATCCACATTGGTCTCGACCTGCTGGAAAAAATATAATGGGTTGGACCGTTGCAGTTCCTCAAGGTAGAGTGGAAGGTGTTATCATCAAGAATGGCATAGAAACCAAAGTAAAGGGTACTGGATATCACGACCACAATTGGGGATTTAAACCTATGGGTAACATTTTTAAAAATTGGTATTGGGGTAAAGTTCATACGGAAGATATCTCAATAGATTATTCTGTAATGGTATTAAAATTTGGTAAAATACTTCTTGGTACTGCCTTAATTACAGATAAGGATGGTGTAATTTTCGAACCATCAATATTATCTTCACTATTTAAACTTAAATCTAAATTAAATAAGATTAGTAAAGATCCAGATATGGGATTTGAGTATGCCAATGAGATTGTGATAAAATTAAAAGATAAAAACTTTAAGATGGACTTAAAGATTGAGGTCGATCACATGGTTATGAAAGAAAAAGCTAAATTCACACCCAGTGAATCTGCCTATCGATATATTGGTAAAGAGACAATGACAATCACTAGAGATGGAGTGGAAAAGACATACAACACCAAATCTTTACACGAAATAGTGTTTTTGGAAAAGTAGTGTATTTATTCTGTTTGACTGGTTTAAGTATTGAATGTAATTCAACCAAGGTTCAAGTTTAGGTTAAAGAGATGTGAGGTTTTTCTCAAGAGATATTCTGTGTCATTTCTAGAATCTCCACATGTCGAGAGTTAAGGAAATTGGATTGAAGTATGGAACTGAATTTGAATTATAACTAAAAAGCCAGTGTACAATCGAGTAGACGGCTCCGACTAAAATAGCCGGAGTGCGCCTCTCACACCACCGTACGTACGGGTCTCGTATACGGCGGTTCGTAAATCATCACGCCAAAGCTCTTTTCACCCTTGACACTATCTTCTAATTTAGGCATAGGCTACCACTAGTGCTCCTATGCGAATTTTGAAGAGAATTACGTTCAGTCCTTCCTTACTTGTGAGACCTTCTGAGGTATTGCCTCAACTCGTTTCCTTTAAGTACTATGACTTCTGCTGACTTCTCCAAATAGTCAACTCGTAACTTTGGAGACCTCCCCAGGTAATGGCATCTTCTTTCACTCAATCACTGCCGTATCTATATAATTACTCTTTTGTTACTGTTTGGGCGTTACAATGATGTGCTTGCTTACCCGAATAACTATGCCTCTGTATACGATTTCTGTTCGTCAGTACCGAGTTTTGTAGTGGTATTTGCTCATTAATCAATCACAAATAGCCTTCAGATGTAACCTCGCGATTACCACCCTTGCGACTTACTAATGCTTCAAGACGTTACTCCTGCGCATAAGGGACTTGCACCCTCTAGATTAATTATTTACCTTTCCGTAAATTAAAAGATGCCCATGCTGGGCACACACAACGTGTAAAAATAATTGCTTGGTTCTTGCCTACTTGGAAAATCCTAAAGATTCCCCTCTGGTTCGTTCCATATTTAGTAAGTTGATTATTTAATCACGCAACTATCCTTACACAAAACGTTGTACATAATTAAAACAAAAAATGCACTTTCTAACATTTGACACTAATATTTATCGGGAACTTGGAGTTGCATTAAATAATAATATCAACTTTGATTATTTAGTAAATTTCTTGAAAAAAAGTCATTATGAACTAGTTCTTCAAGATGTAGTTTATAAAGAATTAATCGATTATTTTGAAAATGATTATTTAAAAAAATTAATGTATGACCATAAAGATGTTTACACTAGATTTAAAACAAATCCATTTATAGATAACATTGAAAATATCGATTCTAAAACTTTAGAAAAAAAAGCACTTAAAAATTTTAAAGAAAAACTAAAGTCAACTTGTTGGAAGATTCAGACTACAAGTTACTTAAATCCTGAACTGCTCATTGATTTTTCAATTGCTAATAAAAGAGAATCAAAGAAGGACAACACACGAGATTTTATTATATGGTTTAACTTAATTAATCTCGCATCAGAATACCCTAAAGACAAAGTAATATTAATTAGCAGAGACAAGATTTTTACAGAGAATATTTTCTTTAAAAAAATGCTCGAGGACAATGGAATAAAAAATATAATAATAATTGAAAGTATTCCAAAATATCTAAGTGATTATGGTCTTCAAGTTAAATTTCTTAACAACGAAATTATATTAAACTCAATTGACAAAACAGAAATCAGAAATAGTTTATTGAAAAGTGTTGATGATTTTCCGAGTTACGTTTCAGATTATTACAATAGACACAAACCACCGAAAAACATTTCATTTGAAATTCTTGATGTAAAAGTTTATGAATACTACACTTATTCAGAAGATAAATCAGAAGTAACACTTATATCAAGTTTTTTAGTTAGATTAAAAGCTGTTTATGATAAGGAAACACAAGTAGATTTAAATGACTATCCGAATAAATATCCCAAAGATTATAACCTTGACGAAATCAAACACAGGATAGATAGTGAAAATAGAGCTATTTATGAAAATAATGTTTTATGTATCTACGAGGGTAAAATTGATTTAGAATCTAAAAATATTATTAGCCAAAATTTCGAAGATTTTCTTCCTGATTGGAATGTTGAAAAAAAATAACTATGTACAACACCGGTAACCGTTGCACAACCCCTTAAAAAAGCATAAAAACAGCTTAAAACATTTGATTTTAAGCTGTTTTTAATTTTAATACGCCATACTTTCTCTAAAATGCAAGTGGCTTAAAACATAGTATTCTAACGCTTATTAGGTAGTTTTCGGTGCTTTTAATAAAAGCAAGTAGTCCCGCTATACTTTCTGGTAAGTTTTTCATATATTTTAAATACATTTTAAGATTATAGGCTGTTGCGGATAGATGCATACACTTATTAGCTTGTTTAATCCCAAGGGTATTTACCTTACTCATGCCTAAAAACTGGGTTGGTGTACCAAAAGAGGGGATATCTACCTTGTCGCTTTCCTTTCAGATAGCTTCCTTTTTTTTTATTATTTCTTCATCGTTCTTTACTGAACAAAACGCTTGTTACGAAAAAGCAATGGAAGAACGTATAAATGGCATATTAAAAGATGAGTTTTACTTAGATCAAACCTTTGATAGCGCAGCACACGCAAAGAGAACTGGAAAAAATGCAATTAATTTATACAACGAAGTTAGATTACATTTATCTTTAGATTATAAAACACCTAATATGGTATATAAATTATCAGCTTAATTCAATTTTAAACTGTAGCCGTATTTCAGGACAAGACATTAAAAAAAAACAGATGATTAAAATTATTTATTCTACTATTTTCCTTTTATTATTTAATTCTTGTGCTAGTCAAGAATCAAAAAAAATGGAATTTATAAATTATGACATACATGAGCCCACACCAAATTATAATTATGTAAGTTTAACTAACAATTTATTAAATACTAATTTAATAGATAGCCTTAAAGTAATAGGTAGACCACTTACCAAAAAGGCTGTTAAATTTGAAGTTGACACGTTGAGGGTTAATAAACTCAATGTATCACTAACCAAATTAAGTGATAAGATTAAAAAATATGATTTGAATAAAGATAGATTTGAAGATATGAGTATAGAGAACCAAGATGGGCAAGAAGTACCATTAGGAGCAATACTTACTTTGACCAGGTTTATAGATTATGACAAACCCAAGATCTTTATACCAGAACCTCGATATTTTCTACATAAAGGTGAGGGTGCTGTAAAATTTGAAATTTTCTACAAAAAAAATGTTGAAGTAGAATTGCATAAAATTATAAAAGAATATACATCTAAAGATAGATTAGAAATTGAATTTATAAATTAAAAAACGCCACACAACACCGTATAAAAATAATTGCGGTTTAGTGTTTAATCAATAGTCGTTGCGTGTTTGTAACGACTGATTTTCCTGCGGAAAATCCTCGCATACAAACACGCACCTATTCTTATACGAACAACGTTGGCAACAATTTGAAAAAACTCTCATAATGAAATATAAATTATTCTTTTTATTTTTATTTATTCTTCAAATAGTATTTTCTCAACAATACGATTCTGTTTTAATAGAACAAGATAGCGTTGACTTAAATAATCAAGTTTATAAAATTGGAAATGTTTATGTTTTTGATTACGAAATAATTGAAAATAATATTACAAAAAAACTCAAAACAAATTCAGAAGGTGATTTTGAATTAGTTCAGAAAGAGCATGACTCTATAGGCGTGGACAAAATTCATTTGATAATAAGACCGACAGATGATGACTCAAGGACTAACGAAAATCAAACCCAAATATCATATTTACAAGGACCTGAATTTAGTTCTTTCTCGTCAACAGGAGCAGTTGATAATTCAGAAAATGTATGGATTCACCCAATTAGAAGTGGATTTTTTAGTTCCTTAGAGACTTGCCCATTTCCCTATATTAAAAAACCTTTACAAGTTGGTGCACAATGGAAAGATGCGATGTTAATTGGAGAAGGTTGGGGAAATAAATTATGGGGCAAGTGGATTGGACAATTATTACTTAATTACAGTTATAAAATAACTGGTAAAGAAAAACTAAATACTGAATTCGGAGAAGTAGAATGCTTTATCGTTGAAAGCCAAGCTGACTCAGAATTAGGTTCAACTAAACTAAAAAGCTTTTATTCTGATATTTATGGTTTTATTCGATTGGAATATGTTCTTTTAACTGGTATAGAAGTAAATATGTGGGTTATTGACTTTAAGGAAAATAATGAGTTTAACGACACTAGGACATTTTTCATAACAAAGAAATATATTAAACAATAAAAAAACTGTTGTCAACACCGGTAACCGTTGCACAACCCCTTAAAAAAGCATAAAAAGAGCTTAAAATCTTTGATTTTAAGCTCTTTTTAATTTTAATACGCCATACTTTCTCTAAAATGCAAGTGGCTTAAAACATAGTATTTGAACGCTTATTAGGTGGTTTTTGGTGCTTTTAATAAAAGCAAGTAGTCCCGCTATACTTTCAGGCCCATTTTTCATATATTTTAAATACTTTTTAAGATTATAGGATGTTGCGGATAGATGCATACACTTATTAACTTATTTAATCCCAAGGGTATTCACTTTGGCCATGCCTAAAAACTGGGTTAGCGTACCAAAAGAGGGGATATCTACCTTGTCGTTTTCCTTTCATATAGCTTCCTTTTTTATTATTTCTTCATCGTTCTTTACTGAACAAAACGCTTGTTACGAAAAAGTAATGGAAGAACGTATAAATAGCATATTAAAAGATGAGTTTTACTTAGACCAAACCTTTGATAGCAAAGCACACGCAAAGAGAACTAGAAAAAATGCAATTAATTTATACAACGAAGTTAGATTACATTTATCTTTAGATTATAAAACACCTAATATGGTATATAAATTATCAGCTTAATTCAATTTTAACCGGTAGCCATATTTCAGGACAAGACATTAAATAAACCATTTCAAATTCCCAAAAAAAACTTATAAAAAATGAAAAAAATACTATTTATAACAATCTCATTGTTTTTGATAAACAATGTTCATTCTCAAGACAAAAAAAAGTATAAAGAATATATGCCGTTTAAGCATAATAACCTCTGGGGGATTGTTGATTCTACTCAAAAAACCATAATAGAGCCTAAATATAATGATATTAGACTTTTAGGCGAATTAGATTATGTTTCTTTTGATGATGAATTAATTTTTGATTTAGAAAAGGGAACTCAACAAAAATCTCCAGGAACGTTTCAAACTGAAATTTTTGTAAACAAACAACGGTTTTATCTATTTAACAATGGAGATATCTCACTTTTAATAGACCTGAAAAATAATGAAAAAATAGCATTATCGCTTAAATACTCCAACTTTGAAAATGTAATACTAACTAATCCTAATTCTGGCATTGAAAATGAATTCATAATTGGCCAATTAGATTACGACAGCTATATATTATTAAAAAATAATAAAAAATTACCTTCCGTTATCTCAGGAAAAATTAGTGAACCAGGTTTATTAGTTGATGAATCATCCAATAAAAACGTTTATTTCACTGCAATTAAGAACTCAAAAACATATGTATACAACACGAATTTAAAAATAGTAAACACCTTTTTGAACAAAGAAAAACTACAAGAAAATCTAGGGATTTTAGCAAAAAAAACAAACAGTGATGGATTAAGGCAAGAATGCTTCTCCTGTCACGAAACAATGGGTAATCGCAGTTTTCCCGAAGACCCATTACTGCCTGAAATATTTGAAGTTTCATATAAATCAAATCGTCTTAGTGTCGTTTATAAAAACAAAGAAGGTAAAGAAATAGAAGTTAATCCCTATGACACTTTTGAAAAAGGTTGTGGGTATTTGGATGGTGTAACCTTTGGTAAAAATCTGATTTTTACAGACCTCAACTATGTTAGACCAAAAAAACTAATGTTTCCAAAAGAATATTTAGATTAAACTTTTAATTTTTAAACATAAAAAAATAGAGTTGTAATATAAATCACAACGTTTTTACAATACAAAAAACGTTATTTCATAAAACAACTATATGAAAAATAAAATTGGCAACAAAACATAAACGGCTACAAATCGAGTAGACGGCTCCGACTAAAATAGTCGGAGTGCGCCTCTCACACCACCGTACGTACATAACTACGTTGGTCCTTTCGTATCTATTGCGACTAGCAATACAACTCAGGAACGTATACGGCGGTTCGTAAATCATCACACCAAAAGGCTTTTCTCCCTTGGTACTATCTTCTAATTTAGGCATAGGCTACCACTAGTGCTCTTATGCGAATTTTGAAGAGAATTAAGTTCAGTCCTTCCTTACTTGTGAGACCGTCGGAGGCATTGCATCTCCTCGTTTCCTTCAAGTACTATGACCTCTGCTGACTGCTCCAAATAGTCAATTGGTAACTTTCGAGACCTCCCCAGGTAATAGCATCCTCTTTCACTCAATCACTCCCGTATCTACATAATTACCCTTTTGGTACCGTTTGGGCGTTACAAAGGTGTGCTTCCTTACCCAAACAATTATGCCTCTGTATACGATTTCTGTTCGTCAGTACCGAGTTTTGTAGTCTCGCTTCCTTCAGATAAAACCTCACGGTTTTCACCCTTGCGACTTACTAATGCTTCAAGACGTTACTCCTGCGCATAAGGGACTTGCACCCTCTAGATTAATTATCTACCTTTAGGTAAATAAAAAGATGCCCATGCTGGGCACACACAATGGCTATAGTTAATACGGGTTTTAGTTTTAATTCAAAGTTTAGTGTGTTTTTATAAAGTCCGCCAAATCTTTTGATTTGGCTTTAGAACAAAAAAGATAAAACAAAATAGAAAGTTTTGGCTAAGTGCTTAACTCGAAATTAATCGCTTTTAATTCCCGTACTAACCATAGCCGAGACGTTAGCAAATATTCAAAAAAAACAAATATAATGAACCAAGAATTTAAAATTAAAGAAAATGGATTTTCTGAAATAAGTAAGCCTATAATTCTGAAAATAGCACTAATATTAGCAACTATACTTATTGTTGTTTTAGGAATAAAATCAAAAGGTTTTACTACAAAAATAGATACACTTATAGTTGTGGCTCCAATAGTAATTGGAATTTTCTCTTTAATTGTTTTTTTAGCAATGAAAAGAGTTAAAAAACAATTTGAAAGTTTCGTCCTAATAATCAATAAAAACGAAATTAGTAGAGAGCAACTTTATATTAAAAAAACTTCAATACCAATAGACAAAATTAAATCTATTTCCATCAATGAGAGAAAAGGGCTGACTATTCAAGGAGAAAGTAGTTTACCACAAGAAATGATTTTAATACCAAAAGAAATTGAAGATTTCGAAAAAGTAAAAGAATTATTATCAGAAATATACCCTATGAAGTAAAGATGAAATAAAAACATTTGCTAACAATGGTAACCGTTGCACAACCCCTTAAAAAAACATAAAAACAGCTTAAAATCTTTGATTTTAAGCTGTTTTTAATTTTGACTCTCCGTATTTTCTATAAAATGCAAGTGGCTTAAAACTTAGTATTCGAAGGCTTATTAGGTGTTTTTTGGTACTTTTAATAAAAGCAAGTAGTCCCGCTATACTTTCTGGCCCGTTTTTCATATATTTTAAATACTTTTTAAGATTATAGGCTGTTGCGGATAGATGCATATACTTATTAACTTATTTAATCCCAAGGGTATTTACCTTACTCATGCCTAAAAACTGGGTTAGCGTAACAAATACTGGGGCGATCTACTTTGTCGTTTACCTTTCATATAGCTTCCTTTTTTACTATTTTGCACTCAGAAATTATTTGGTACGGTAGAGCGTATTCCCTAGCTACTGGTTGGGATTTAGAAAAGGATATTATTACCAAAATAATCGATAGAAAAACGGTATTGAACGACTATAACAAGAAATAAAAAATGCTACAAAAAAAAATGCTTTTACCTCTTATTACACTTTTGCTATCTTGTAATATAGGTTTTGGTCAAGATAAAATGACCTTAATAGACCTAATTTACAACGATAAATATGAAGAAGCTAAAGCTTTAATTAAGGAGAAAAAATATATTAACCAAATAGACGAAGACGGTGGAACTGCATTTATGTGGGCGATCTACAAAAACCAGCTAGATATTGCCAAACTTCTTAAAATAAACGGAGCCAAAGTCCATAAAAAAGACATTTTATATGACGATAATTGGGATTTAGCTGTTGGAAGCCCATTAACTGTTGCTGCTTTAAATGCAGATTTAGACATGATTAAATTTCTTGTATTGGATTGTGGCATCAAAGCAAATGACAGAGAATTAGACTCCAATGGTAACTTAGCTTGGAACGCCATGTTCTACTTAGCTTACCGAAATGACTTTGAAGAAATTGCTGATTTTTTGATTAAAAAAGGTGCAGATATCAACTTAAAGGATTCAGACAAAAAATCGCCTTTATCTTACGCATTTACAAACGAAAACTACAACTACACGAGATACCTTTTAAATAAAAATGCTAAAAGTATTTTTGTGGATGCTCAAGGTAGAACAGAGGCTACTTTTGCTATTTCGTGCGGAGAAACTGAAACTGCTAAAAAGCTTTTATTGAAGTCTCCTGATTTAATACATAAAAACGAGAAATTGTATGCCAACCCTTTGTGTGTTGCAATTATTAATGAGGATGAGAATATGGTAGCATGGCTACTACAAAATGGCGCAAACAAAAAAGTGCCTTTAAATTTTGTAGCCTCTATTTTTAAAGAAGCAGCATTAAAAGAAAGTTATGGTACTTATTCTCTTTTGAAAAAGTATATTTTAAATAATGATTTAGCAAACCCAACTTTAATACCAAGTGATACTTTAAAAAAAATTATACAAACAACATATAACCCTGCTATTTTTAAAATGTTGCTGAACAATAACTTTAAGGTAACCGGAAATGGTGAAGATATTTATACTAAAAACAAATACGAAAGCATAAGACAACTAAACAATAAAATACGAATTTTAGAGGAGTATGGTATTCAAATACCAATTATAGACTCAATTACTTCTCCTTTCTTCCAAAAAACTCTCAAAAACAAAAAGTTTAATAACTCAATTTTTGAACATGTTTCTAAAACCAAAACACCCGACAGTGAGTTTTATTATGATGTACTTGCTGCTGCAATCCATAACAACAATATAACTGCTTTTAATTCTGTTTTTGATAAAAAAGTAACATTAGAACCTCAAAAGGTTTATAAAAACTCCAATTTTCTTTGGATGGCTTTTAAAGACGAGAACTTACTTTTATTTAAAAAACTGTTAGAAAACGGTAGAGATACAGAATTTTTATTTGAAGAAAACAAAACACTCTTACATAGAATCATAACAAGTGATAGACATCAAGACTGTAGTTATTTGCCATTTATAGAAGTATTATTAGACTATGGTGCTAATATAGATGCTATTGATAATGAAGGAAATACAGCCCTACATTTATCTAACAAAGATTGTATTGATAAGTTGTTAATTCGTTATGGTGCAGATGTTAGTGCTACAAATAACAAAGAAGATTCCCCTTCTAAAAACACCTATTTATATGCTGGCGACATTCTCGATTTCACCCACACCAAAGAACCTCAAAAATTGGTAGACATCTTTAATTTTACCGTAGATAAATATCTTACCCAAAATAGCGTTACCAATTTTACTCCTATTTTAAAAAGTATTTTAAAACGAGGTATTAATCTTAAGGATAAAGAGACCATTGCCAAAATTAATCTCAATATTATTTCTTTGGCAAAATCTACCAAACATTTTAATTACTTTAATAAACTACAAAAATTATTAGATACTCATAGTAAAGGTTACAAAGTCCCTGGTTTAGATCTTATATTGATTAATAAATTGGCGGAAGATTCCAAAATACCAAAATCTATAACCCAAATAATCTTAGATGATAATTTACCTCAATTTAAAAGTAAGGTTCAATCGTTAGATTTGTCTGAAGTAGATTATAATGATGATGATGCTATGCGTATATTTTTAGCCTTAGCTGCACAGGCAAAGTCTAACAAAATTGTTATGCACCTTATAAAAGAAGGCATCAATCCTTTTAACCAAAAAATAATACCTTATAGTTCATACCCAGGTAGTAAACTAGACATCCTTCAAACTCTTGTAGATAAAAAAAATCTGCAAGCTGTAAAGTACGCTCTAAACACTGAAAACGCTTCGAGTAGTTATGATATAATGAACAATTATGTAATTATCTGTGAGTTGGAAAATGAGAAATTTGTAAAAGAGTATTTAGACCATTATTTAAAAAAAGAATCTTATTTAATAAAATCTTTTAAGACAAATGGAGATTACATTTATAAATTGAATCTTGGTGTTGTTAGAAACAACCTTTGGGGCGTGTTAGAATACCTATCCGAAAAAGGAATTTCAATGGAAAAAGCCATAGAAACAAGCGTTAATCGTTCTGGATGGACACATAAATTAAATACACTATTAATTTTAGAAGAAAAAATAGACTTTATTAAGTATTACTTAAACAAATGTGATAAGAAACAGTATCTATCACTTATAAATCAATACAGTAAGTATATTATAAAAAATAACAGCACTAAAATAATAGACCTGTTTGCTCCTTATATAATGAAGAACGAATCAAACTCCAGTAAATTTTACAGCAACGAAGAAATGATTCATGGGTACTATACATATGCGATACTCTATGACAATAAATATGCTATGGATGCAATGCTTAAAATACACCCGAAAGAAAAATCTAAAAAACTAATTAGACACCTTAAAGAAGCAATAGATTACTCTAATTATAACTTCATCTCTTCTTACTACGACAATGAGTTTGATATGTCTATAAAATTATCTACCAGAGGAAAACATCATGCAGGAACTGGTGATACGGGTATGATTGAATATGCCATTCAAACGAACAGACCTGATATGATTCCTTTTTTATTAGAGTGCGATGTAACGCTTGACAACCCCGCAAACAACAGTAACAGCCCTGTTAAATATGCTGCAGAAACTTACAATACAAAACTTATAGAAACAATACTAAATTTTGATGTAAACCCAAATATAATTGCCACACATTATTTTGAACCGTATATACATTTTTACAACAAACCATGGTCTCAAATACTTATAGACAGAGGGTTTGAAAAAGGTTTTGAAGCTTTTTGGAAAAAGGGAGTAAATCCAAATATTAATTATCAAAAAAATAACCTTTTGCATACTATGGTTAAGAACGATTATGATTTTACAGAGAATGCTCCAGACATTTTAAATAAGATAACAAATATTAATCAGCAAAATAACTACGGAGAAACAGCTTTATTTTTAGCTTGTAAAACAGGAAATATAAAACTTGTAAAAGCATTATTAGATAAAAATGCAGATACTAATATTGCTAATAATCAACATGTAACTCCATTAATGATTGCATCATTTTCTAATCACTTAAAAATAACAGAAGTACTTATTAATTCAAAAGCAATAGTAGAAAGCGTTGATAATAAAAATAGAAATGCGCTAATGTATGCAGAGCTCGGAAATGCAAGAGAGGTGATTAGCTTTCTAAAGAAATAGCGTAACAGCTGAACTATTTTTCATAATAGGTATAAACTTCAAAAATCTAACTAACGTTTTGTAACATTAGTAAGCGTTGCACAACGCCTTAAAAATCACAAAAACAGCCTAAAATCTTTGATTTTAAGCTGTTTTTAATTTTCACGGTCCGCATTTTCTCTAAAATGCAAGTAGCTTAAAACATAGCAATCTAATGTTTATTAGCTAGTTTTTCGTGTTTTTAATAAAATATTCCGAATATAATCTTGGTTAATTATTCTAAAGACACTAGTAATAAAAAGTAAATTGATCACTCAATTTACTTTCTATTATCTATAAACCATTCTATCTACTTGCAACAATTATAAAAGGGTGTTTATTCTAAATAAAACAATACCACCACCTTGCAATTGTTTTATGAGTAATACAAAAACACAAGTCTAATTATATTATATTTATAAAATCTTGTCGTCTATAGCGACAAGCAGTCATTATACTGCAATTATCAACCCTATTAACAAAAGGAATACAATGAAAAGCAATACTAAATTAACTGGAAAAAACGTTTTAATAACAGCTGGTGCTCAAGGCATTGGCGAGTCCATTACAAAACATTTTATCGATAGCGGCGCAAATGTTGCTATTCACTATTTTTCTAGCGCTGATACCGCAAACGAATTAACAGCATATGCCACTAGTAAAGGACAAAAAGCAGTTGCTATAAGCGGAGATTTAACTAAAGAAGCCGATGCCAATGCACTAGTAGACAAAACAGTCAAAGCTCTTGGTGGTTTAGATATATTAATTAATAATGCAGGATCATTGGTTGCTCGCAAATTACTAAGCGAACTGGAAGCCGAATTCTGGCATAAAGTAATGGATATTAACCTGACATCGATGCTGTATGTAACACGAGCTGCGGCACCTTATTTGGCAAAAAACGAAACTAGTAGTATCGTTAATTTAGCATCACTTGCTGGTCGTAAAGGTGGTCACCCAGGATCTTTAGCTTATGCGACAAGTAAAGGCGCTATCTTAACTTTAACGCGAGCACTGTCTACAGAATTAGGACCAAACGGAACAAGAGTTAATGCTGTTGCACCAGGTCTAATCCTTGGTACTTCATTTCATAACACACATACAACAAAGGAATCCGCAGCAGAAACAACTGCAGGGATACCAATCCAACGCGCAGGTAACGCAGCTGACGTTGCTAGAGCTGTCATTTATTTAGCTTCTGAATATGATGGATTTATTACTGGCGCGACACTTGACATTAATGGTGGTGTTTATAATATGTAATTACTGATTAAATTATATATGTTTGAACACAAAAGATTATCTATTAACTGTTTAAACATATATAATTTTTAATTAGAATACCTTTACTAAAATGAACAAAACAATGGATTTTACTATTGAAACTTGCGATAAAGAAAACATAAAAACAATCGTTGACGGAATTAACGAATACAACCTAAGTCAAGTGCCTGCGCTTTCTGACATTTGGACCCGTTTAGAGTTTGTTGTAAAAGACAAAGATGGTCTAGAAATAGGAGGTGTTTTAGCAGGAATCGGGTATTGGAATGGACTTGAAATAAAGATTTTGTGGGTAAGAGAAGGGTATAGGAAAAAAGGAATCGGAACTCATATTTTACAACATGTTGAAACAGTAGCAAAAGAAAAAGGTGCTACGACAGCTATACTAGACACGTTTGACTTTCAGGCCGAAAAATTTTATCTTAACAATGGATACATTGCTATTGGCGAAATGAAAAATTTCCCAAAAGGACACAGACGCATTTACTTCTCAAAAGATTTAACAAAATAGTTTTCTAAATTATTATTTCGAGAACAACCTTGTTCTTGAAATAACGACCCTACTAGAACGTTTAAAAATTAGACTTAAAACGGTACAATATTTATAAATCTCTCGCATTATAAACTAGGTAATTGCAATAAAATAAATTTGACTGTATTAACGATATTTTCAATCTAGAAGATTTTTAAATTGAAATTTATTTAGAAATAAAACGAATACCATTCAAACTAACATAAACAATGGTATATTACAATTATAAAATTATATTATGAAAATAAATTTATTATCCTGTGACGCTCAAAGACCAGATAGGAGAGCTATATCCAAATGCATTGTTGAGATTTCTTTAAGTGTTAGCGATTCTTTAGCAAACGAACTTACAGATATCTTATTAGAAGGTGACGCAGTAGATATTGAACTAAATGATAAAAATTCTGGTTCAGCATTAAGAGCTTTACGAAAACTAGATATTGATTACGAAATTATAGACTAAACTAGTTTTACCGATTGTCGGCATACTCCATTTCCAACATACCCTAGTGTTATTTCTACGTTAATGAAGTTTCTAATATTGGTCTTTATAGAAAATTCTACTAACTTCGTGTCACATTTAAATGAGACATAACTCAAAACAGTCTTCTTTAAAAGTTATATCAAAATTATAGATTATAAAAACATATGGAACACTTAAAAAACAAAAAAGCCATCATTACTGGTGGTGGTAGAGGTTTAGGGAAAGCAACTGCTATTGCTTTTGCTAAAGAAGGTATTGACGTTGCCATCACAGGTAGAAATGAAGCGGTATTAAAAGCAACGGTTGCAGAATTAAGAGTCTTTGGTGTTAACGCTATTTACTCCGTCTTTGATGTTAGTAATTACGAAGAAGTAAAACGTAGCATTAAAACAATAGTAGAGACTTTAGGTACAGTTGATATTTTAGTAAACAATGCTGGTATTGCAGCTTTCGGAACTTTTAACGAGATGGAAGTTAGCCAATGGTCTCAAATTATCCAAACTAATGTTATGGGTATGTATTATGTAACCAAAGAGGTTTTACCACATTTAATTAATAAAAACGAGGGTGATATTATTAACGTATCCTCTACTGCAGGATTATCTGGAAACGCAAGTACTTCGGCTTATTCAGCTTCAAAATTTGCTGTTATTGGTCTTTCTGAATCTTTAATGAAAGAGGTTAGAAAAAACAACATTAGAGTGTGTACCTTAACACCAAGTACTATAGCTTCTGATATGTCCATCGATTTAGGTATTGCAGATAAAGATTCTGAAGACAGTGTCTTACAACCTGAAGACTTCGCAGAGTTAGTTGTTGCTGGTTTAAAACTACCTAGAAGAGCTATGCTTAAAAGCGCAGCGTTGTGGTCTACAAACCCTTAATTTTTAACATCTAAAGCGTCGCGTAACGCATTTCCAATAAGCATAAAGGCCATTACTAAAAACATAATACATAAGCCTGGTAAAACCGCTAAATAAGGTTTTCCTAGGATTATGTAGTTGTAATGGTCTTTTATCATAGCGCCCCAACTAGCCATAGGTGGTTGCGCTCCAATTCCTAAAAAACTAAGTCCAGACTCTATTAATATCGCTGCTGCAAAATTTGCTGCACAAATAACAATAACTGGTGCCATAATATTGGGCAAGATGTGTTTAGTAATAATCCTATAATCTTTAAACCCTAAAGCACGTGCAGCTGTTACATATTGCATTTGTTTAGCGCTTATCAACTGCCCTCTCACGACTCTAGCTACTTCTACCCACATGGTAAGTCCGACTGCAATAAACACTTGCCAGAACCCCTTCCCTAAAGCTAAAGTGATTGCTATAACTAATAACAAAGTTGGGATAGACCAAGTCACGTTTATAATCCACATAACAAAAGCATCTACTTTACCGCCATAATAACCGGCAACACTTCCCATAAATATTCCGATAACCAAAGAAATAAATACGGCTACAAACCCTATAAAAAAAGAAATACGCGCCCCCACTAATAAGCGACTAAGTAAGTCACGTCCATATTTATCAGTTCCTAAATAAAACGTTACCGTTTTTATGTATTGTTTAGCTGAGTTTTGCACGATAAAATCCGCATCAATTGTTTTAGTAACACCTTCCAACCCATCGGAAGCATATGCTGTATACGTAAGTTGGTTACCCTTTATATTGAAAATAGATATAGGAATTTCGGTATCCGTATTTTTTGTTCCAAAGAATAATTTATCAAAAACGGATTGCTGATTCTTTATCTGAGAAGGAATAGTCAACATATCCACAGTAAATCCTGGCGATTTAGAATGAATAGAAACATGCATTTGATTCGCATTTTGCGAATTATCTGGCGCAAAGACATAAGCAAACACCGAGATTATCCCAACAACACCAATAAAACATAAACTAAAAACGCCCCAAAAGTTTTTTTTAAACTTTTGAAGCGCTATTTGTGATAATGAATTTGTTTTAGTCACCATTAAATTTTAACACCCTATTATCCTAAAGATAATAGACCTTAGTTTCTTATGGTTGCTAATTTATTAATCTCGTAAGTCATTTTTAAGTCGTTTAAAACATTAAGAGCTTCTTCAACATAAACATCCTTACTTAAATTTTCATGCCATCTATTTCGTTTATCACGTAAAGTCGTGTCTTGCGTAAATAATTTTTGCTCGTATGGTAACGACTCGAAAGTCAAGTTAGTTTTGTAATCCGAAATAGCTTCAAACTGCTTAGCTTCTTCTTCGTTTAACTTTAACTTTGACTTATATTTTGTATAATTTAACGAGTAACTATTGTCGTCCATTTTTGATTTGGCCCATTTAGCACTATTTTCAATAAGCTTTAGCTGTTCGTTATTCTCCATACGCCTTTTACTGTTAGCGATAGTCGTATTATAATCAAAATAACTATTCCAAACTTCATACTCTACAGGTGTAATTTTATCCCAAGCTAATGGATTTTCTTGATCACGTTCTCCAATATCAATAAAACTATAGCGATCCGGAACAACCACATCACTTTTAACACCTTCTAATTGTGTTGAGCCACCGTTAATACGATAGAACTTTTGACGTGTTAATTTTAAAGCTCCTAAATCTCCATGAGAACTGTTACGAACCATACGGTTTAAATCCAATACATTCTGTACTGTTCCTTTACCATAAGTTTGTTTACTACCTATTATTATAGCTCGCTTGTAATCTTGCATTGCTGCAGCTAAAATTTCTGAAGCAGAAGCCGACAACTCGTTAACCATTATAACTAAAGGTCCATCCCAACTAATCGATTTGTCTTCGTCACTTAAAACTTCTTTTGGTTCGCCAGTAGATCTTACCTGTACAATTGGACCATCTTTAATAAATAAACCAGCCATATCAACAACAGTTCTTAACGAGCCACCTCCGTTATTACGTAGATCCAATACTAACCCTTCAATACCCTGCTCTTTTAAACGTTCGATTTCTAATTTAATATCTGAAGAGGCATTTCTGCTATTGTAATCTTCAAAATCCACATAAAATTTAGGCAGATTAATTACGCCATAATTTATACCTTCTTTTTTTACTATAGACGATTTTGCATACGTTTCTTCTAACTCTACAATGTCCCTTGTAATTGCAATATCCTCGAATGATCCGTCTACTTTTTTCATTGTCAAAATAACCTTAGACCCTTTAGGTCCTTTAATTAATTTGATAGCATCATCAATACGCATCCCAACAACGCTAATAGCTTCCTTTTCTTTATCCTGACGTACTTTTACAATAACATCTCCAACTTCAATCTTACCATCTCTCCAAGCTGGACCTCCTGAAATTAATTCGACTATTTTAATGTAGTCCATTTTCTTTTGTAAACGTGCTCCAATCCCTTCTAACTTCCCAGACATTTGCTGGTCAAAACGATCTTTATCTGTAGGTGCCATGTAAGACGTATGTGGATCAAACTCTTCTACTATAGTATTAACATACATAGCAAACCAATCCTCACGCTCCATATCTTCTATATAATCCGTAAAATAATTATCTAAAGTTTTTAAAGTTTCAGTTCGGGCTTCCACCTCTAGTTCTATTAAAGATTTTTCAACGATTGGCTCTGACACCTCTTCCGTATCTTCTCCTTCTGTTTTAGAATCTCCATTCTGTTGATCAATTAACATATCATAACCAGAAAGTGTGTTAAACTTTAATTGCTGCCTCCAACGTTCTTTCAAAGCTTTTTTACTTTTTGTATACGTTAAGGTTTCATAATCTGTATTATAATCTTCATCTTCATAAAAATCAAAAGGCTTTTCTAAAATACTTCTATAATATACTTTTGCATCATTCTGACGTTGAATTAAGCGCTGATAAACCGTATTAAAAAAAGAAATATCTGAAGCTCTCAATTGATCATCAATTTGCGTTTCAAACTTTTTAAATTCGTCAATATCTGATTGTAAGAAATAACGTTTTAACGGATCTACTAATTCTAGATAGTCCGAGTAGATTTCTTTAGAAAAGGAATCGTTTAATTCTTTTGGCTCAAAATGCAACTGGTCTAAAGCTAAAGTAATAATCTGAATTAATAATTTATCCTTATCTGGATCATCATCTACTTTTGCAGTAAAACTGCAAGAACCAAATGCTAATAGTAACACTAGTAATATTATATTGTATTTCCTTTTCATCTGTTCTTTTTAAATTTTACAAGAAATTTCTACTAAAGTAAAGAAAAAACCATGCCAATAAAACCTAAAGCAGATAATTTTTTGTTAAACTGAATAAATTGAGCAGTTACAAGGGATTTTATGTATTTTAGCTCAGTCAAATAAACACCCTTTTTATGAGTAAAAAACCACTGATTTTAGTTACCAATGATGATGGCATAACTGCACCAGGAATTTTAACTTTAATTAAAGTTATGGAAACCCTTGGAGATGTGGTTGTTGTAGCACCCGACAGCCCGCAAAGTGGAATGGGCCATGCAATTACCCTAAATAATGTCTTGCATTTAGATAAGGTTTCTAAAAAAGGTGACAAAACGGTACAATATAGTTGCTCTGGTACACCAGCAGACTGCGTTAAAATTGCGGTTAACCAAGTGTTAGATAGGCGCCCCGATCTTTGTGTCTCCGGAATTAATCATGGATCTAACAGTTCTATAAATGTGATTTATTCTGGAACTATGAGTGCTGCTATCGAGGCTGGAATAGAAGGTATACCTGCTATTGGGTTTTCTTTATTAAATTATAGTTGGGATGCAGATTTTGAAGCCTCAGAGAAATACATTAAACAAATTGCAGAAAATGCATTGACTAATGGCATTGCTGAAGGCATCATTTTAAACGTTAATATTCCCGATCTAAAAGAAAAAGACTTAAAAGGGATTAAAATTTGTAGACAAGCAAAAGCAAATTGGAAAGAAAAATTTGACAAACGAAAAACACCTCAAGGTAGAGATTATTATTGGCTAACTGGAGAATTTGTTAATTACGATAAAGGCACTGATACAGATGAGTTTGCCCTAGAGCAAGGTTATATATCTGTAGTTCCTGTGCAATACGATTTAACTGCACACCATTACATGCAACAATTAAACACATGGTCATTTGAACAATAAAAAAGACCTTGTAATTGGCTTTATTTCAGGCATTATTTGCACCTGTGTCGGTGTGTTTTTGTACATTATTATGTTTTCTAAATTGGGAACAAAAGACATTGTAAGCCATGCATTACAGTTTAAATTTGTAAGTCGTGGCGCTTTACTTAACTTAGGACTATTCTTTTTATTTTTAAATAGAAAACAAGACGAAAAAGCAAAAGGCGTACTAATTGCAACCTTAATAATTGGATTAATTTTTATAATAAATAGACTATAAATTGAAATATTATATCATATCTGGCGAAGCTTCTGGAGACTTACATGGATCCAACTTAATGAAGGCACTGCAAACACAAGATGTTAATGCAGAGTTTAGGTTTTGGGGTGGCGACCTTATGCAAAGTGTTGGTGGCACTTTAGTAAAACACTATAAAGCACTCGCTTTTATGGGTTTTTCTGAAGTTATAATGAACCTAAGAACTATCACTAAAAACCTCTCTTTTTGCAAATCCGATATTGCTAGTTACAATCCTGACGTTATCATCTTTATCGATTACCCTGGTTTTAATTTACGAATAGCAAAATGGGCCAAACAGAAAAACTTTAAAACTCATTATTACATATCTCCTCAAATTTGGGCTTGGAAAGAAGGTCGTATAAAAGCCATTAAGCATGATATTGACCAGATGTATGTTATTCTTCCTTTTGAAAAAGATTTTTATGAAAAAAAACATAATTACCCGGTTCACTTTGTTGGTCATCCATTAATTGATGCCATTTCTGACAGAACACAGGTTGGTGAGTTTGAGTTTAGACAAGCACATGGTTTAAGCGAAAAACCAATCATCGCTTTATTACCGGGAAGTAGAAAACAAGAAATTATAAAAATGTTATCCGTAATGCTTAGTGTCGTGGACGACTATCCTGACTATCAATTTGTAATTGCTGGAGCACCAAGTCAAGATTACGATTTTTATAAAACCTTTATTAAGCAAACTAACGTCCACTTTATTAGCAATAAAACTTACGATTTATTAAGTTTATCAACTGCTGCCTTAGTAACCTCGGGCACTGCAACTTTAGAAACTGCTTTGTTTAAAGTCCCACAAGTAGTCTGCTACAAAGGAAGTTGGGTATCTTACCAAATCGGAAAACGAGTAGTAAACCTTGATTACATTAGTCTTGTCAACTTAATTTTAGATAAGGAATCTGTAACAGAATTAATACAAAATGATTTTAATACTAAGCGACTTAAAAAAGAATTAGATCGGATTTTAAACGATTATGAACGCACTAAATTCTTTATAGATTATTACGAATTAGAAAAAAAACTAGGCGGTAAAGGTGCCAGCCAAAATACAGCAAAATTAATTTTTGACTCAATAAAATAGTAAATTACAAATGAAAAAGATTGCCCTACTCCTGTTAACAACTACAATTTTATCTTGTGGAGGTTCTAAAAGTAAACATGTTGTTACCAAAAAATCAGAATCTCATACCGTAAGTCAACCAGAGCCTAAACGCAATAGAAAACGTCCAACCCGAAATACTAAAAAGACAGAAGAATCAATTATAGGCACTCACTCAGATCCTAGTTACAATACAATACGTGCAGACAACCCTACAATAGCAAACATAATAAGTAGCGCCAAAAGTTATGAAGGGGTTAAATATAAGTATGGAGGGACTACGAAAAAAGGTATGGATTGCTCTGGACTGCTGTATACAGCTTTTAAAACGGAAGATATTGCCTTACCTAGAACTTCTAGCGCCATGTCCGAACATGGAGACTGGATAGATGTTAAACAAGTAGAAGAAGGTGATTTACTTTTTTTTGCAACTAGAAAAAATAGCAGAACCATTAATCATGTTGGTTTAGTCACCTCTTCAAGACCTGGTCGTGTTG
Organism: Psychroserpens sp. NJDZ02; assembly: GCF_004843725.1. Lineage (NCBI taxonomy): Bacteria > Pseudomonadati > Bacteroidota > Flavobacteriia > Flavobacteriales > Flavobacteriaceae > Psychroserpens > Psychroserpens sp. NJDZ02. Next base: position 998,370 of record NZ_CP039451.1, read on the forward strand.
AGTTTATACACGCCAGCACAAGCAAAGGCGTCATGACCTCCTTACTGTCAGAACGTTACTGGTACTTTGCTTTTGTACAAGCTAGACGCGTTTTGTAAGAAATAGTTTATCTTAGGGAAGTGAAACTTCTCAATTTTTCTATAATTAAGTTTACATTTTGCCTAATCGTAGGCATAATAATTTCTAAGCTATTTAGTATTAGCATACTTTATAGCTTACTTTTTTGTGTAGGTTTTACCTTAATTACTATAGGTTTTTATTTCACTTTAAAAAAGAAAAAAAGTTTTATCTACCTTTTTGGAATCTCAGTCTATTTAACTTTTATTGCCTTTGGAATTTTTATCACAAATATAAATGGAGAGTTACAAAAAACGAACCATTTTTCTCATGCTATTGATAAAGACCAAGCTAACCAAACAATTACATTTAGGATTAGAGAACGATTAAAACCCAATGCTTTTAGTCAACGGTATTACGTAGACATATTAAAACTAAACGCTAAAAATGTTAAAGGAAAGGCTTTAATAAACATTAGAAAAGACAGCCTAAACATACCAATACCTATAGATGCTGTTTACTTATCAAAAACCAATGTCATTGAAATCAAGGCGCCATTAAACCCAGATCAATTTAGCTACAAAGCTTATCTTGAGAAGCAACAAATCTACTATCAAATTTATGCCAATCAACTCGACATTCTTGAGTTAAAAAGCGAAACATCCACAGTCTTTGGTCATGCTGCTCGTTTTAGAAATTATATCAACAAGGCACTTAGCAAATATCAATATTCTGATGAGCAATCGTCTATAATTAATGCCCTTATTCTGGGACAAAGACAAAATATCACAAAAGAAGTGTATGATAATTATACCAATGCAGGTGCCATTCATATTCTAGCTGTTTCAGGTCTGCATATTGGAATAATCTTATTACTATTAAACTTTGTTTTCAAACCCATAGAACGTATAAAAAATGGTAAATTAATTAAGACTATCATCCTAGTCATTTTACTATGGACGTATGCCTTAATCGCAGGAGGATCAGCCTCTATTATTAGAGCAACGACCATGTTTAGTATTGTTGCCATTGGTATAAACCTGAAACGACCGACTAACATTTACAACACCTTAGCCATTTCCGTCTTTATTTTACTCTTAATTAAACCCAATTTTCTATTTGACGTTGGATTTCAATTAAGTTATGCTGCTGTTATTTCCATTGTTAGTTTTCAGCCAATATTAGAACGTCTCTACTCCCCTAAATACAAACTAAACAAACTACTATGGCAAACGCTTACAGTGACGGTTTCTGCCCAATTTGGCATCATCCCTATTAGTTTGTATTACTTCCATCAGTTCCCCAGTTTGTTTTGGCTGTCAAACCTTATTGTTATTCCGTTTTTAAGTCTGATTTTAGGTTTAGGATTAGTCGTTATAACATGTGCGATTTTAGGAATACCTAAAAGTTTTATATCCGACACCTTTGGAGCCATAATTAATTGGATGAATCAGTTTTTTGCATGGATATCCAACCAAGAAGATTTTTTAATCCTAGATATCCCGTTTACTCTTTTACAAGTCGTTGTATCATACCTGTTAATTTTTAGTATTTATCAATTATGCATTCAAAAAAACTACACGTGGACTAAATTTACTTTAGTTTCTGTTATCGTCCTACAACTAACTTACATTCTAAACCAGTATCATACTAAAGGGGATTCTTTTTTAGTATTTCATAAAAACAGAACAACTCTTATTGCAAAAAAACACAATAACCAACTCGCTATTTATTCAACTCTAAAACATGCAGAAACCAATACAATCATTAGAAGTTACGCCGTAAAAAATGCATTACAACCAATCGCCTCTAAACCTGTAAATGTCCTATACAAATTAAAAGATAAACACATATTGATTGTTGATAGCTTAGGTGTTTATAATATAAAAAATATTACTATAGATTACGTCCTACTGACCCAATCACCAAAATTGAATCTAGAACGCTTAATAGATAGCCTAAAGCCTAAAGCTATTATTGTTGATGGTAACAACTACAAATCCTATATCAGCCGATGGCGACAAACCTGTAAAAAACAAAAACTCCCGTTTTACCAAACCGGTAAAACAGGAGCTTTTATTATTAAAGATTAAAAAGGATTACACGTTGTCTTTAAACTCCGCTATAAATGCTTTATAATATTCATCAAATTGTGCTTGCGTTTTCATATCCAAATGTTTGTTAGTCTGAAACATTTTTAAATACATTTCTAGATCTTGTGGTTTTTTATAACCTGTAATTGGCGCAATAAGCTTTGCGTCTTCGTCAAAAAACAATAACGTTGGATAAGCTCTAATCCCTAAACCACGTGATAATTCGTGCGATGAATTTCTTTTTTGAGCTTTCGCAGGGTCGTAACTTGGATTTTTATATACTTTACCTTTAAAATTAACCTCTTCGTTACCTTCTGCATTAAACTTAACAGCATAAAAATGTGTATTTACATAAGCAACAAGATCTTTGTTTTTAAACGTTCTTGCATCCAAAAGCTTGCATGGACCACACCAAGACGTGTAGGCATCCATCATTATTTTTCTTGGTTCTTTTTCTTGAAGCGCCACTGCCTCTTCCAAAGTCATCCAATTAATTTCTTCTTGTGCAATGGTATTTACTGCAAATAATAGTGTTAAGGCTAAAAATATATTTTTCATGATGTCTCTATTTTAATTTTGTAGTCGCAAATAGCATTCCAAATTTACAAAAAAAAGAAACGCCTCAAAAATGAGGCATTTTATTTTTATTTTACACCGTGCATTAATTTTTTCAGTAATGGGTTTAAAGCAAAAACCAATAAACCAGCTGCTAAAGGCACCATTGTAAATATTAAGAAGAATGTAGACAAGCTATATTCTTTTGTAATATTCTCTATTTGACCACCTAATACTGCCGCTAATTTATTACCAATAGCAATCGCTAAGTACCACATACCAAACATTAAAGCAATCATCCTTGCTGGAACTAGTTTACTTACATAAGACAGCCCAACAGGAGACAAGCAAAGCTCTCCTAGTGTGTGGAATAAATAAGCTAATATTAACCAAATCATACTCACTTTAACTCCTTCTTGCATTCCATAGGCTCCAAAAGCAAGTAAACCAAAACCAACAGCCATAATAATCAATCCAAGGGCATATTTAGTTGCTGCTGAAGGATTATATTTACTTTCCCACCATTTAGAAAAGAAAGATGCAAATACAATAATAAAAAATGAATTTAGAATACTAAACCAAGATACTGTAATTTCAACTTCATTATCTTTTACCTTAGTTACAGTACCATTAACAAATCCATTATCTCTATTTAATGTTTTAGCATTAGCTAATAAGCTTTCCTTCTTCTCGTTTGAAGAAATAAAAGAAAATTCTGTAAGATCCTTATCCTTATTGATTATTATTTTTTTGGCTCCAACCTTATAATCAACAAATGGCTCACCAATACTAACTGTTCTTTTTTCAATTTGAAATTTATTAGATGTGTCATTATTATCAGCAAAAGTAAAATGGCTATAGACTAAATCCCCCTCTTTTGTTTTCAATTGCTCTTTTGTTGTATGGTCTAATACAGGTACAGCAATAGTTTGAAGTGTCTTAGTAATTATGCTATGTTTAGCTTCGGGTTTACGTTTTCCTTCAGGTTTCTTTTCAAAACTCTTAACTGGCAAATATTTAAATACCAAATTACCTTTTTTATCCTTTTTCTGAAGGTTAGTCTCTTTATCTAAAACTTCAATTTTAAAAAACTGACTTGTTTTAGCTACTGTCTTATAGTCTGAAATTGACTTGTTATCATTTTGGGTTACTGGCAGATAATAATATTCTAACTCTCCTGAATCTTCAGATAGTTTTATATCTTGATTTTCATCCACAGCGGCAACTTTATAAGCCATAAATTCAGTTTCGTATGATGTTGTATTAAAATCCCTATTCAACATCCATCCTACAATTCCCCACATAAAAACAAAACAAACAACCAAAACAATATTTGATCCTGGTATTTTATTATATGTTTTTTTCCAAAGAAGATATAACACATAGGAAATAATCATAAGAGGCACCACCGTTAACAATGTATTTATTACATTAAAAATAGTAGCAGAATTACCACTTAGTAATCTATCTACATTATCCCTAGCAAAAATAACTAAAGAAGAAGCACCTTGCTCAAATGACAACCAAAAGAATACTGTAAAGAAAGCAAAAATGATAAATGCAAACATGCGATGTCTAACCACCTTTGTATATCTTAATATTCTACTAATTACTAGGTATACAAAAAGCGCTAATGCTGTCAATACGGCTACATATTGCCCTTCAAAATCACCGATTTGTAATGCTGAAAACATATCAATTCCAGCAATTCTAGACATAGGATCATTTATAGCATATCCCAAACCTAAAATGGATGACAAAACAATCAATATTTTATCTAAAGACGTAAAAGGATTCTCTTTTTCTTCAACCTCTGAATCATTTACAACAACACTTTCCTCATTAATATTTTGAGGTAATTCCACTTCATAAACCTGTGAAGGTTTTTGCCCGATTTTACCAAACAGATTTCCTGACAACCAGAACTGAAGCGTTCCTAATAACATAAAAACTCCCGCTAGTCCAAATCCATAAGCCCAACCAACTTTTTCAGCTAAATAACCACAAAGCATCATTCCGAAAAAAGCACCTGCATTAACACCCATATAATAAATGGTATATGCGCCATCCTTCTTCTCAGGATTCTTCTTATACATTTCAGAAATTATAGACGTCATTGTTGGCTTAAAAAACCCTGTCCCAATAACTAACAAAGCCAAACCTAAGTATAATGAAAACTCTGTTTCTAAAGCCATAGAAACATGTCCTAAAGTCATTATCAGCGAACCAATTATTACAGCCCATCTATATCCAGTATACTTATCCGCTATCCAACCACCGATAATTGGAGTTATGTACAACAGCATGGCGTAAGTACCAAATAAAGCTGTTGCATTCTCTACCGACCATTCCCAACCTGGGTTATATCCAATGGCAGCCATGGTTAAGAAATTAACCAAAAGCACTCGCATTCCGTAGAACGAAAAACGTTCCCACATTTCAGTGAAAAACAAAACAAACAAACCTGCGGGATGTCCTAAAACCTTGTCTTCAAATAGATTTTCAATATCTGTATTCATTATTAAATTTAGTTAGTTAAAAAAAGAAAACCCCACAAATTAAAATTTGTGAGGTCTTTATATCAATGATTTTAATTGTCTGCTAATTCAAACCCTTCGTTGTCTTCATATTTAATTACACGTTCACGATCTTCTGCTCCATGAGTCAGTTTTTTTAAACGTTTTAAGAATAAAATAAGTAAAAATCCGAATGCCACAGTAAAAATAACTAACCATTTAAACGTCGCATACTCGACTTCACTTTGTTGTTCTTCTAACACAAAAGATACGCCATAATCGTTACCGTCCCCCTTATTTTCAACATTTTGTGCTTTATCTTTATCTTTTTCAAATACTAATTTTGCGTGATACGGGTTAGATGAAGAAATTTTTCTTTCTTTCAGTAATGCCAACAACTCTTTAGTATTAGAATCTGCTTTACTTGATAAAGCAAATAAAGAGTTCAGTGCTTTATCCGACTCTAATTGTTTGTAAATTACCTCGCCATTTTCGACATACACTTTAGACTTAATACTAAAATTCTTATCCTGGTTAATTGGATAGTCAAACTCTGTTATTATCTCCCTCTTACTATTCTTCATTTTAATAGAGTGTTTGCTCATAAAAGGTATAACCTCTTGTTTGCTAACCATCATTTCTCCATGAAATGGTTCTAACTGAGAAGACTCCCCAATGCTACCAGCTAATTTATTTCCAAATCCTGTTGCTGCAAAATAAACCCCCATCATAATAGATGCATATTTTACCGGTGCTAGTTTAGTAATAAATGATAATGAAACTGGAGATGTACAAAGCTCTCCAATCGTATGAAACAAATACGCTAAGAACACCCAAAACATTGCTGCCTTACCAAAGACTTCAGCTGATGCTTCTTTTGATGCAAACATCATAAACACATAACCTAATCCCATAATTATTGTACCGATAGCCATTTTAAACAACGACGACGATTCTTTTCCTTGCTTTTTCCACCAAATCCAAAAACCTCCAATTAATGTTCCAAAAATTATTATATAACCTGCATTTAATGATTGAAATACAGCAGCTGGAATTTCTGTCCAAGAGCCAATACTAATTGATCGATCAACTTTAGCATCTGTATACAAATTCATCAAACCACCGGCTTGTTCAAACGCTCCCCAAAACACTATTACAATTAAAAAGGAGATTAATAATACAATGACTCTATCCTTTTCAATTTTATTTAAAGGTTTTTTCATTGCCTCTTTATCAGCTACACTACCTGAAGCTCCAATAAAGTTACCAACATGACTCAAATACTTTTGACCATACATGAAAACAGCTTGTCCTAACAACATTCCAATACCTGCTAATCCAAAACCATAATGCCATCCATACTTAAAAGCAACTAAACCAACAATAATACTTGATAAGAAAGCACCAACATTAATTCCTATATAAAATATGGTAAATCCACTATCTCTTCTAATGTCTCCAGGCTTATATAATCCACCTACCATAGTAGATATATTAGGTTTTAAACCTCCAACTCCCAATATAATTAACAATAACCCTCCAAAGAAAGCTGTAGTTCCGGGAATAGCTAGAACAAGATGACCAACACAAAGTAATAAACCCCCTAACATTACTGTTTTTTTCTGACCTAAAAACTTATCTGCTAACCATCCTCCTGGTATTGCTGCAACGTATACTAACATGGTATACCATCCGTAAAGCCAAATTGCATCTTTATTAGTCCAACCTAAACCTGGATCTATCGCAGTAGCTGATGTTGCTATATAAAGCGTCAATAAGGCACGCATACCATAATAGGAAAAACGCTCCCATAGCTCGGTGAAAAACAAGACATATAGACCGACTGGATGTCCAAACAGTTCTTTTTGATGTGGTTGTAAAGCTTTACTTGACATATTAAATATTTAAGTTAGTTAGTTTTATTTTAAAGTTTGTCTCCTAAGGTACGATTAATAAAATTCGTCATTTTTGTATACAAGTGTAATCTAGTATTACCGCCGTAAATACCATGATTTTTATCTGGATAAATCATCCATTCAAATTGCTTATTAGCTTGTACTAAAGCCTCCACCATGCGCATTGTGTTTTGCACATGTACATTATCATCTCCTGTTCCATGAATTAATAAAAAGTCGCCTTTTAGTTTATCAACATGGTTAATTGGTGAATTATCATCATAACCACTTGCATTTTCCTGCGGTGTAGTCATATAACGTTCTGTATAAATAGAATCGTAAAATCTCCAGCTTGTAACTGGTGCTACTGCAATTGCCATTTTAAAAACATCATGACCTTTAAACAAGGCATTACTTGACATAAAACCGCCATAAGACCAACCCCAAATTCCGATTCTACTAGAATCAACATATGGCTTTGCACCTAATAATTTTGCAGCTTCTATTTGATCTTCTATTTCGTATTTACCCAATTCCTTTTGTGTAACTTTTTTAAAATCCGCGCCTTTAAATCCTGTTCCACGTCCGTCAACACAAGCGACAATATAGCCTTGTTGTGCTAACATTTGGTACCAATAATCATTAGCACTATTCCATTTATTAGCCACTTGTTGAGATCCAGGACCAGAATACTGATACATAAACAATGGATATTTCTTGTTTGCATCAAAATTAGCTGGTTTAATAACCCACATATTTAAATCATTTCCATTTACTTTAATTGTAGAAAATTCTTTTTTAGATAGTGTATAATTGGCAACAAGCGCTTTTAAATCGCTATTATCTTGTATCGATTTTATAACCGTTCCTGATTTAGCATCGTTTAAAGTATACAAATAAGGTGTCGTTGCACTTGAAAATGTGTTAATAAAATAGGTGAAATCTGCGCTAAAATCTGCAGCATTAGTTCCTTCGGTTTTAGACAATCTTCTTTTTTGTGTTCCATTAAGTTTTATGGAATACACATCTCTATTAGTACTTCCGTTTTCAACCGATTGGTAAAAAATCTGACCGGACTTATCATCATAACCATAATAACTAGTGACTTCCCAATTTCCTTTAGTAACTTGATTAATTAATTTCCCTTTTTTATCATAGTGATAGATATGGTTATACCCATCTTTCTCACTAGTCCAAATAAAACTATCATCCTCTAAAAACGTTAAATTATCTGTGACGTCTACGTAAGCATTATCAGTTTCGGCTACAGCCAAATTTGCTTTATTTTTTTTGGTATTAACCATCCATAAATCAAGTTCGTTTTGATGGCGATTCATAAATTGTGCACTTAACACATCCGCATCATTCGTCCATTTGATTCTAGGAATATAAAAATCGTCATAAGTTTTATCCACTATAACTTCGCTTAATGTATTCGATTTTAAATCAAACACATGTAACGACACTTTTGCATTATTCTCTCCTGCTTTAGGATATTTAAAAACAGTTTGTGTTTGGTATAACTCTTTGCCATAGACATCCATAGAAAACTCAGGAACATCAGTTTCATCAAATCTTATAAAAGCTATTTTGTTACTCCCTGCATTCCAATCAAAAGCACGAACAAAGGCAAACTCTTCTTCATACACCCAATCCGTAATACCATTAATCACTTTATTTTTAACGCCATCAAAAGTAAATTGTGTCGTTTTTCCTGACAATAGATCTTTAACGTACAGGTTATTATTTAAACCAAAAGCAATTTTAGTTCCATCAGGAGAAAAAGTAGGCTCTTGTATTTTGTCTTCAGACACCAAAGTGGCTTGTTTTGTTTTTGTATTATACACATAATAAATCCCTAAAGACGAGCGTCTAAAAATAGACTCTTCCTCTGTAGCCAATAACACTTGACTTTCATCAGTACTAAATGTATAATCTGTAAAATATTTAATAGCTTCTATATCTGCAGAACTAACTAACGTATTAACTTTTGCTAACGTCTTGTAATCATAAATATCGATTGTTGTTCCACCCAGTGTTCTATCAAAATTTAAAACAGAATATTGTTGTCCGTTATTCATGGAGTGAAGTACGTCTAAACCTTCCGTCCTAAAGGTACCGCTCCATATATCGTCAAGGGTAATTTGCTTATTCTGAGCAGTTAAAAAGGAAGTTGTTAATAAACAGAATAGTGAAAGAATTCTTAAGATCTTCATTTAATATTTGTTATTTAATAATAGGAGCTCAAGTTTACTAAAAATTACTTAAAAAAACGTAAACATTAACACATAAATCAGCAATCTTAACTTGTTAAGCAAAAAATGAAAGTGTAAATAGTATCTTTGTATTTCAAAATGAATAGCATGAGTAAATTAGTTTCCGGGTTTTCAAAATTATCTAAAACTGAAAAAATAAATTGGTTAATCACCAACCATTTACCAAATCAGGATGCTGCAAAAAAGATCCTAACACAGTATTGGAATAGTGACCAAAAACTACAACAATTACATGACGAGTTTATAGAAAACACTGTTACTAATTACTATTTACCATTAGGTGTTGCCCCTAATTTTGTTATAAACGATAAAATTTACACCATCCCGATGACTACTGAAGAAAGCTCTGTAGTTGCTGCAGCCAGTAAAGCTGCCAAATATTGGCAAACCCGCGGGGGATTTAAAACAACTGTTTTATCTACAACTAAAATAGGTCAAGTTCATTTTACCTATTCTGGATCTTTTAAAGCTTTAGAAGACTATTTTAATTTAGTAAAACCACAATTAATAGAAGACGCTAAACCCATAACCAAAAACATGGACAAACGTGGTGGTGGGATATTAGATATTGAATTAAAAAACAAGACTACAGACTTAGAAAACTACTACCAATTACACGCCACTTTTGAAACTTTGGATGCCATGGGCGCCAATTTTATAAATTCCTGTTTGGAGCAATTTGCAAAAACATTTAAAGCTGAAGCTGAAAAGGTTTTACCACAACCTTTAAATGTAATTATGAGTATTTTATCTAATTACGTCCCAGAGTGTTTAGTCAGAGCAGAAGTTAGCTGTAACGTTGAAGATTTAGCAGAAAAAGATATTGACCCAAATGCATTTGCCGAAAAATTTATACAAGCCGTTAACATTGCAGAAATCGAACCTTACAGAGCCGTCACCCATAACAAAGGAATAATGAACGGTATTGACGCTGTGGTTTTAGCTACAGGTAACGATTTTAGAGCAGTGGAAGCTGGTGTACATGCCTACGCGGCAAAAGACGGGACATACAGTAGTTTAACGCATGCTAAAATAGAAAATGGCATATTTACCTTTTGGATGGAAGTCCCTTTAGCATTAGGTACTGTTGGAGGCTTAACAAATCTGCATCCTTTAGTTAAATTAGCTTTAGAGATTCTAGATAAACCAAATGCAAAACAGCTTATGCAAATTGTTGCTGTTGCCGGTTTAGCTCAGAACTTTGCTGCCTTACGTAGTTTAACGACTACTGGCATACAAGAAGGGCATATGAAAATGCATTTAATGAATATCCTAAATCAATTTGAAGCTACTGCTGAAGAAAAAGCACAAATAGTACATCACTTTAAAACAAATGTAGTCACCCATAGTGCAGTTGTAGACGCTATTGAAAATTTAAGACACTAATGGAAAGCTTTTATAGTCACGGAAAATTATTACTGACGGGCGAATATGTTGTTTTAGATGGCGCAAAGGCATTAGCTATTCCTACCGTTTTCGGACAGCACCTTACTATTGAACCTATTCAAGAACAAAATATTATTTGGACTAGTTTTGATAACGAAAACAATATTTGGTTTACAGACACAATCACTATTGAAGCTATTACTACTTCAAAGGACACCGGTAATGCTATTTCCAACCGACTCATTCAAATTTTAAATGCCGCCAAACAATTAAATCCTGAATTTTTAACAAAACAAGACGGTTTTAAAATAACGACAACTTTGGAGTTTCCTCAAGATTGGGGTTTGGGCACATCGTCTACATTAATTAACAACCTAGCTACATGGGCAAAAGTAGATCCGTATACCCTATTAGAACGTTCTTTTGGTGGCAGTGGTTACGATATTGCTTGTGCTCAAGAAGACTCTGCTTTACACTATTCCCTGAACAACACATTGCCTAAAACAGAACTAGTAGATTTCAAACCTATATTTTCTGATCAACTTTATTTTGTTCATTTAAATAAAAAACAGAACAGCCGTGAAGGGATTGCACATTATAAGTCTAATAGACATAATTTAACTGAAACTATTGCCGCAATTAATCAACTAACCATTGCTTTCACTACGTGTAAATCAATTACAGCGTTTCAGCAACTGATAGAACAACACGAAACACTTATTGCCCGGGTTACAAATCAAAAAACGGTAAAAGAGATTCTTTTTAGCGACTTTAATGGGAGTATCAAGAGCTTGGGTGCATGGGGAGGTGATTTTATTTTAGTAGCCTCTACAACCAATCCTACAGACTATTTCAAAGCAAAGGATTATCATACTATTTTAAAATATACAGACATGGCTTTATAAACCAAGAATCCCCTTCATTACAATGCATAAAAAAAGCCTTTTCAAATTGAAAAGGCTTTTTTCACTTTAAGACTTAAGGTCTATTATTGTACTGTCTTAGCTCTATAATCTTCAATTTCTGAAGATTCTTTTAAAGCATTATATAATCTTGTTTGTACTGCGTTTAATTTTTCAGCACCCACCTGGTTTGCAAAAGGCAAATAGTTCTCTAATTCTACAGCTGGTGTCTTTTTAGTGACTTGCACCATAAACACACCAGTGTTACCTTTTACTAATTTAGAAGTTCCTCCTTCAGCTAATCCAAAAGCATTACCGACAACCATAGGCTCATTTCCTGCTCCTGCAATTGTTGGTGTTTTCATATTAATAGCAGACGCGGTTTTTACAGTTTGATTTTCTTCTGTAGCAAACGCCTCTAAAGTCGTTGCTTTTACTCTGTCCATTATTAATTTAGCTTTCTTTTCCTTTCTTATTGCTGGTAATGCTGTTACTGAAGCATCTTCAACACTCATCACACCATCATCCTGCGTTGCAGTTAATTGCGCTATTACAATTCCACCAGGTATATTATCAAAACGCTTATAATCTCCTATTTCAGTAGCATCTTCAAAAGACCAACGTACAATTTGACGTTGATTTCCTAAACCAGGAATACTTTCGTCTAATTCTTTAGCTGTCATAGGACGTACATCATAGTTTGATTTTTTAGCAACTTCAGCAAAGTTTCCTTTAGCAATAGCTAACTCAAAATTAGAAGCATCAGCAAAAACCTTGTCTTCAGTTTTAGAAGATGGTTCTACTTTTCTTGCAATAGTTGCAATTTTTATAGCTGTATCAACATTTTTCTTATTGTCAACTCTAATAATATGATATCCAAATTTAGTCAAGACTACATCAATACTCCCTGCTTCATTAAAGAACAAAAAGTTAGCAAAATCAGGATCAAATCCAGCTGGATTATAAGTTGTTAACCTTGTCCATCCAATACTTCCATCTTTTCCTTTAGTACCATCAGAGTTAATCTCATTAGCCACTTCAGCAAATTTATCTTTATTGTTTTTCACTAAAGGGAAGATACTATCGATCATTACTTTAGCTTCTTCTTTAGTTCTGGTTACATCTGCACCAGCTCTTGTTGTCCCAACAAAAGGAATTACGATATGACTCGACTCGATTGAATCTGCTAATTTTTTATAATCTAAAACTTTAGTGACTTTATAATAGTTACCATCCTTATAAGGTCCATAAACCTGACCAGCATCTAATTTAAAAATAGTATCTGCAATTGTTGATGGTAAACTTGACTTGTATTGGTATTTATCTACAAATTTAAAGTCATCAGAGTTCCCATCTACAAAACCTTCCACATCCTTAGTTTCTAAAAACCCTAATTTATTTTCTGTTTGCTTAGTGACGTCATTGTAAACTTCTTTATTTTTCAAAAGCTTATTTAAGTCGTCTTGAATAGCCTTTTGATCTTCTAAAGAAGCAACTTCTTTAAAAAACACATATTGAAAACTTCTACTAGCATCAGCTTGGTAAGCTTTTGGATTTTTATTGATGTAACTTTTAATCTCTGAAGTAGACACTTTGATAGTGCTATCTGCAATTGAGCTGTAAGGCACTTGCACGTATTTGATATCGACTTTTTCTCCTTCTAATTTATGTTCTAACTTTCCTTCTGCTAAAGTTGCAGTAGTACCAGCTTTAACCATATTAAAGTAATTTGCTTGTAACGCATTTGATGCTAAAGCTTTTTCACCTGAAATCCAATTTTGATAAGCCTGATTAGAAGAGTTTTTAAGATTGTCGATATATAGCGCAACCTTAGACTCGTCAAAAATCCCAGCTTCATTTAAAAAAGTAGGATCATTAGCATAATTAGTTTTGATCAGATCTCTCATTTGGTCTGATTCCACAGTCATTCCTAATTTCTGAATCTGACCATCCATAACAATTTCTCTAACCTTAGTCTCAAAAACACTATTCATAACTTGACTAGTCGTTGCATTAGGTCCTAATTGTCTTTGTTGAAACTCAACAAGATTAGAAAATTCTGCTCTAGAAATATCTTGACCATTAATTGTAGCTACAACATCTGGAGATTTAGAAAACAGTGCATCTTTATTGCTAAATAAACTTGATAAAATAAAAGCGAATAACGCTAATGCAATAACTAAGATTAATACAACCGTTTTTTGTCTAATTTTATTTAAAATTGCCATTTTTTGTGATAAATTTTGTGAAATATAGTGGGCGAAAATACCATTTTCTATTCAATAATAAAAGCTCTTTACACAATAAATAAATTAAATGAATATAGTACTGATAAAAAGTAGACATTTTAACACCTAAGCTTAGTCTTCTGTATTGATTATAAGCTCAACTAATTCAATCTTAGTATTTGAAGCTTCTAATATCTTAAAGTGAAATTTTTCTGTAGAAACAATTTCATTTTGATGTGGAATTTCCTCAGTATGATCTACAATTAACCCACCCAACGTTTCATAATTTTCACCTTCAGGCAAATTGAGTTTGTAGGTTTCATTTAAATAATCGACTTCCATTCTTGCTGAGAACACATAAGTAAACTCATCTTTTTGTTCTTCTATTAAATCTACAGTATCATGTTCATCTTCAATCTCTCCAAATAACTCCTCTACAATATCTTCCACAGTCATTATTCCAGAAGTGCCCCCATACTCATCAACCACAACAGCAATGCTTTTACGTTTTTTTATTAAAACGTTTAAGATGTCTTTTACTAACATTGTTTCCGGAACTAATTCTATTGGCATAATCATCGCTCCAATATTTTTTGGCTTTTTAAACAAGTCAAAAGAGTGTACATAACCTAAAATATCATCTATGGTTTCTTTATAAATCAACACCTTAGAGCATCCTGTTTCTGTAAATACGGCATTTAAATTGGGAATAGTATCTTGAAGTTCCAATGCTACAATTTCTGTACGAGGCACCATAACCTCACGTGCTTTAACTTCTGAAAACTCTAATGCATTTTGAAAAATTTGAATTTCAGAATCTATATCTTCATCTGCTTCTACACTTTCCATCTGCTCGCTAATATAATGCCCTAGTTCTACCTTAGTAAACGCTAACTGCACTTGATCTCCTTCTGTCTTGAAAAACTTTTTAAGCACAACATCACTAATCCAAATAACAAAATCAGACACCCAACTAAAAAACACATAAAAAATGTAAGCTGGAAAAGCGAGAACCTTAAGTAGCGTATTTGAATAAATTTGAAAGAATACTTTCGGTAAAAATTCGGCAGTAAATAAAATTAAGAGTGTAGACAAAATTGTCTGCGACAATAAACTTAAATCTGTTAAAAGATAAGTTATAAAAGCATAATTACTTGGCAATAAACTGTTAAACCAATCCATTAGTAAATCACCCATAAAAAAACCATAAATTACTAATGCGATATTATTACCAATAAGCATGGTCGCAATAAATTTGGATGGTTTAACTGTTATTTTTGATAAAATTTTAGCTAAAAAACCATCTTGTTTTTTTTCTATCTCAATGTGTATTTTATTTGAGGATACATAGGCAATTTCCATACCTGAAAAAAAAGCTGATAGTAATAAACAAATAATAATGATGATAATTGAAGACACCATTTATTTGCGGTCTTTGTTTTCTATCTTTTTACTAAATCTTTGTTTAAAAAAGAACATAAAAACAGCTGTTGCCCCTAACAATAGAGACATGTATGCTTTGGAATCTCCCCAATTTGCAATGGCATCATATAAAAAAAGCACTGCAAATACTAAATAAGCGTATTGAAAAAACTTAAAGGTTTTCATTAAAAAATTTTATGGTTAAGTAAATATACTAAAAAAGTAAACCGTTATTAATAAAGAAGCCATTATTCTTGTACAGCAAACTGACCTGTAACTCCAAGAATTTCAGCTTTTTTAAAGTCCTTATCAGAGTCAAAGCCATTACCACTAGTCACATAACCTTTAGACCTGTATGTCGCCGGCCTATTAGTAAAGAGCCACTCTTTAGATTGATCGTAATATAGCTGATCCGCAAACAAGGTGTCCTTGGTTGGTGTCGCAGCAATAACATTACCTCTTAGATCTATTAAATCTGTATTATTATATATAATAGCATAATCGGAGATTATTGTGGTTTGCGCATTTTTGTCGTCATATAAGTGTAAAACAACACCATCTGGAAACTCAGAAAAGGCAAATTCTCTATTACTATAATCATACATCTTAGGACTAATTAAATTAGCCGCTAGCCGACCAGAATCTGTATACTTTACATTTATACTATCTGATATCCCGACAGGATCATTAGCGGACATACTTAATTGTTTTACGTCCTCCAAATTGCTTTTACATGCAAAAAACAAAGTCATAGCTAATGCTATGACTGAGTTTTTAATAATATGTAATTTATATTTCTGCATTATAGGCTTGGCACTGTTACACTTCTTCCAATCCAACATCCAATTTTAATAGTTTGCCCTCCTTTACCCGAAGAGAAAATATCAGATTTAGATGGTGCTTTTGCTCTATAACTTGATGCTAATGAAGAGTATCCTCCTTTGTCAGCTTCATTTGCAGCTAACCAGAATACTGATTGCTTATCAAATGTTGTTGTCCCACAATTATTTGCACTTCCTGCATACATTCTAGCGATATGCTCATAAGGCTTTCTATTTGATGGGTTAAGCTTTAAAGACTGTTGAAAATATTGTCTTGCTTTTCCATAATTACCACTCTTCTTAAAATCTAATGCAATCGTATAATTTAATTTAGCCTTTTTAATAGGATCTGTTTCTAAGGCCATTGTTTGGTCTAAATACTTTTGCTCACCAGTTATTATATATAAATAATAAGAAGTGCTAGCATTAGGCTCAACTATGTTTTTCTGCTTAACTATAGTTGTAAACATTGGATCAGTCTTACATCCTTTTTGATACAGTTTATTCATTGCTCTTTGCAACCAAACACCATTGTTTTTGTTTGCCTCGTAATCTTTTTGATATAATGGGATTAAGTTTTCACAATTAGCTCTATCTCCTAATTCTTTATCAACTCCATCTTGTACTTTATCAAAAGCATCAACCATAGCACCATAATACGTTTTGTACTTACCTTCTTTTTTAGTCAAGGCTGTACCCGCATCTTCTTTAACAACTAACTCATTTAATTTTTTTGAGTTGTATTCAATTTCAACTTCAATCTTATCTGATACATCATCATACTTATCAAATAATTCTTGATCTGTCTTTTGTTTAGCATCAAAAAGATTAACCATCAATTTAAAATAAACATATAAACTTTTAGCATTTTTAAAGTTATCCTTATCAGTTTTATATGATGTATCAAAACAGTTATATAAATCTTGATCAGACAATCCTAACTCAGCTTTGTTATCATATTTTAATTGACAAATTTTAGAAGGATACTCCCCTACTTTTTTATCATTAGGAAAATTAGCCATTCTCTCTTCCCATAACTTAATTAAATCTAAAACATTAGCTTTTTTCTCTTCACCTGTTTTAGTATCTATATAATGTTCTAGAATATCCTCACCATATTTATAGATTCCCATGTGGTATTGAGGACAATCTTTTCTTAATTCGTTAAGAGACTTATAGGCAGCATCAAAGTTTTTTGCTTTTGTAGCTTCCGTCATTAGAGACAGCTTCGTCATACATTCTTCTGAACTTTGTGCAAAACCAACGTTTAGCCCAAATATCAAAGCAATAAATAAAGTAATTTTCGTTTTCATAATCATAATTTTATGCTGTTAGTTATATTTCTTTTTAATAAACCATCTATCATTCAGCGATAGACTCAATTGGAAACTTACAAAGTTTTCTTTTACTAAATTAGCGTTTGTCGTTCCTCTTTGACCAAACTCTAAACCAATATTAGCATTAGAAAACATATTCCCAACTGGTATACCTACTCCAAAAGACATGCCAAACTCTTTAATAGCCTGATTATTAATATTAAGACCTGTGTTCTCAAAACGCAGACCAGCTCTATAAGTCATTCTTTTCCAGTATTTTGATAATGAATTATATTCTGGAATATAAAAACCTCCAAAAGATAATTTTGAAGCGTCTTCAAAGCTTGCTCCCACATTATCATACAAAGGGTTAAAAAATTCACTTGTATTTTGAGTTGTATATTCCAAACCTGCAAACCATTTTCTTGGTTGACCTAATCCTGCTCCAAAACTAAATTTTGATGGCAACGTTAAATCCGTTTCCTCTAAATTTGAAGACACTAAATCCGCATCAAGGTCGTTAAAAATAAATTCAGTTTCTGTTTCAGTATCAACTGTTATAGTGGAAAATGTTCTTTCATTTTTAGACGTTAAGTCCGTCTGTGGTGTAAATGTTGCTGAAGCCTGTAATTCTAATTTATCAGTTATCATTTCCTGATAATGAACACCCACGTTAAAATTTAAACCACTTAGATCAGAACGTGTATATTCCTTTGTTTGGTATTGAAGCAATTCTCCTTCCGTATTATAACCAAAATTTATGGTGTTATTTTCTATGTTCCCAAAATCATAATCTGCTTGAATACCAACACTTAATGATTTATTTACTTGATACCCTAAACTTAAAAAGACTTTATTTAATCCTCCTTCACCTGTATATCTATAATCCATTTTATCTTCAGAGTCTCTACTTTCTAATTTGTAGCCAACTGAAGAATAAGGCTGTAAACCAAAACCAAAACCAAATTTACCAACTGGCACTGATAAAGCTAGGTAGTCAAAATTAGCACTTTTTGATTTATCGCTACCAGTATCCGATTTAAGATTAGAAGAAGTAGCACTACCTCCTACTGTAAATTTAACAGGTCTAGACTCTCCATTCCATCCCTCTAAGTTATTTCCAGCAAAAGTTGCTGGATTTTGGAAATTAATATGGACACTATCCTTATAGACCCCTAATCCTCCCATGCTTCGGTTCTCTACAGACCCTTTAAAATTTATACTTCCTATACCATAAAAAGAATATGGTGAAGCTGTTCCATTCTGACCGTAACTTTGAATTGCAAATAGTGCAATAAAAACTAATCCAAGTTTTTTTATCATTCGACTGTGTTATATTGTAATATATAATTCAAACCTTCTAGTAAGAAATTTGAATTGGCAAATATGCTACTTTTTAATTGCTTTGACAAAAAATTAGCATCTCCTCCTGTTAAAATAATTGTTAAATCTAAATATATTGACTGATATTCCTTAATAACTCCATCCATTTCATTCAAAACACCGTAAACAACTCCACTGTTTATTGCTTCCATTGTTGAATTCCCAATTAAATGCTTAGGACTTTCTGTTTCTAATAACGGTAAATTCGCTGTTTGATTATGTAATGCTTGATAACGCATTCTTACACCCAGTGATATAGCTCCTCCTAAATATTGGTTTTCTGTATTTATAAAATCATACGTGATACATGTTCCTGCATCTATAATTAAAACATTTTTATTTGGAAATTGTTGTACAGACGCACAAACTAATGCAATCCTATCTATGCCCAAGGTTTTAGGGGTACCGTATAAATTAGTAAAAGGGACTGGTGTTTCATGATTTAAAATCAATACTTTTAAATGCGCCCTCAAATATATCAAAACGTCATCCTCTAGTAATCCAACCGAAGACACTATAGCTAAACGCACTTTAGTGTGAGTCTCTAAAATTTGTTGTACCGAATTTAAAACATCCTTAGTCTCTACAGCAGTGTTATCTTCTATTTTGTTATTATTAAAAACAGCTAGTTTAGTCCTAGTATTCCCAACATCTATTATTAAATTCATATAGTTTCTAAAAAGAACAAAATTACAAAACCATTACTATAAAAATCTTAATAATTTTATAATACTGACATTGAGATTATTAAACCCTGCAAAGGTGAAAACTCAAAAAAATATTGTAAATTTTTTACTTTTTTCTTTGGTAGTTCTAAAATTGAAACTATATTTGCACTCGCAATATAATTGCTACTGGTGCCTTAGCTCAGTTGGTAGAGCAAAGGACTGAAAATCCTTGTGTCCCTGGTTCGATTCCTGGAGGCACCACCACTAAAAACCCGATTCATCTGAATCGGGTTTTTTGGTTTAAAGAACTAAACCAAAGCTTAATAATTCACTATAAAAAAGTAGTATATTAGCTAATGCTACATTTTTCAACTTAAAAATTTAAATTATAGTATGAGTAACAAAGATCAATTTATGAAAGAAGCTGTCAGCGCAGCTCTAAAGGGAATGAATAACAACGAAGGTGGACCATTTGGTTGTGTCGTTGTTAAAGACGGAAAAATTGTAGGACGCGGAAACAATAAAGTAACCTCTACTAACGACCCAACTGCTCATGCAGAAGTGACCGCTATTAGAGATGCTTGTAAAAATTTAGACTCGTTTCAATTAGACGGCTGTGAAATTTATACGTCTTGCGAGCCTTGCCCAATGTGTTTAGGTGCTATTTACTGGGCTAGACCAGACAAAGTATATTACGGAAGTAATCAAGTAGATGCTGCTAATATTGGTTTTGATGACGAATTTATTTACAAAGAAATCCCATTACCGTATGCAGAAAGAAGTATCCCATTTGAGCAATTAGCTCGTGACATTGCTTTAGAGCCTTTTCAAGAATGGACTAAGAAAATGGATAAAACTGAGTACTAAATAAACGGCTACATCAATTGGATGTATTTACCTTTATAGACAAAATATATCGAGAAGTTCCAAATAAGAAAAACTTCTCGATTATTTTGCTTAAGACTTTCATTCGAATTGATGTTATAGTATTATGTTTTTATCTCATTTCCAATATTACACACCAATGACACCTAAAAAGTTATTAATGAGTTTGTATAAAAAAGCCTAAATGAGTAAAGAAACAAAAATAAACAAGTCCGTTTTTGATGTTTTTCCAGAACTAGAAAGCGAACGTCTATTGTATAAAGCTTATACAAAAAAGGATGCGCGAACGCTTTTAAACTTAAGAAGCAATAAGGCAATCTCCAAATACATGGACACAACAATTCCAAAATGTGTTGAAGATACTTTACAAAGAATTGAAGGCTACATAAAAGCTTTTAAAGAAAGGAAAGGAATTACCTGGGCTATTGTAGACAAAAGCACCAATACTGTTATTGGTGACTTTGCAATTCACCACATTGACAAACAAAACTCGAGAGGGGAAATTGGTTATATTTTACATCCTGATTTTTGGGGCAAAGGTTATATGACAGAAGCCTTAAACACACTAATTACTTTTGGCTTTAAAGATTTAAATCTTCATAGCTATTCTGCTAATGTTAATATTGAAAATATCAACTCAAAAACACTGTTACTTAAATTCGGATTTAAACTAGAAGCTATATTTAGAGAAAACTACTATTACAATGGTCAATTTTTGGATAGCGAAATTTACTGCTTGCTACAATCTGATTTAAAATAAACGTCTTATCGCACTACATTACAAAACACAAAACATCCTTAAAGGCGCACTTATTTATAGTGCTGGAGACACAATAGCCGCTTTAATAGTTGACGAGTTTTATTGGCATCGTTTGCTGGGAATAGCATTTATTGGCGCGACTTTTTACGCGTTTGAAATCCCCAACTATTTTGATTGGATTGTAAAAAAGACTAAAGATTTAAAAGGTGCACGCGCTGTAATATCCAAAACCGGCTTAGCAATAGCATACTTTAACCCGCTTTGGGTTGTAAGACACCTACTGTTTATCAAATTGGTTTCTTGGCAATTTAATTCTATTGGTTTTAATTTAATAGAAATTGCCTTTTGGTCCTTTTTAGTAAATATTCCTGTTTCGTTTTTAGCAAATTACTTAATTCAAAATAGATTTAAATTGAAATGGCGATTCTTAGCAAGTGCGATATACTCGGCAATAATGGCGATTTACTATGCTTTAGGCGAAACTATTTTTAGTTAAATTAAATTTTCTAAATCTTCCGTAGTCAGAATAGCACATTCCGTTATCCCATAATACTCCAAAACAGCATCCAGTAAATAATCCCGGACAACCAATATAAGATGTGTGTTATCTTTAGATCCAAATTGAGCACTCAAAGCTTCGGTTGAAATATGCAAGCCTTCATTTTTTAATTCTAACTTACCTATTTCATCAATAATCAAATATTTAGTTTCTGTTTTTGAAGCTTCTAAAGTCAAATAGTCATTAGCTTCATTAAAAGCCGATTGTAAAAATTTAAAATTACCTATTGCAACTATAGCTTCCTTTTCAGCTTCAGCTTCAAGCTTAAAAGTTATTTCACTTTTTAATTTCAGAAAATAGCGTTTTCCGTTAGCATCATCGGGACACAATACCCCATCAACATCATTCCTGTTTTTAGACCAGTTTAATAATGCTGTCGTTTTCCCAGATCGTATTGCTCCTGTGAGGATATAAATCATTCCGAAGGTATTTTAAAATGAATACAATTAGAAATGCTATTCGCTATAAAAAACCTAAACCGATTGAATCCTTTTAAATGCTGCGTTTGTTTCCATGTAAATGAAATAATTTGTCTAAAAAAAGGAAACAAATCCATCGCATTAGCAATGTCCTGCTGGTACTTAGATTCTTTTTTACTTAAGTATTTCTGAACCAATTTTAATAAAAAAGGACCAATTACTAAATACCAAAGCATCAAAACAAGAAAACTACGGAACACGATATAAATGGCTTTTTGCCACCCAAAAAGCGCACCTCCAAATATTGAAAACCCCAAAACAATTACAGCAACCGTAATTAACCAAACCCAAATAACTTTAGTTTTAAAAGGCACTTTTGGTTTAGTACTTTCCGATTCCTTTGGCATTGTTTCTAAATAAAAATCAACTTCGGGCTTACTTGCTATTATCGTAATAATACTTTTAATAAACACTCCTGATAATAGTCCAAAAATACCATATACGACCAGATATAACGTGACCAAAAAAGATGTGGTGGAGGTTTCTGAGACAAAGTCTAACTTTTGCTGAACCCATGCACCATAAATATTAATAGCTTCCCATAGACCAGCACCATAAACCACTGTTAGTACTATTAATTTTTGCAGTGCGGACTCTAAAAAAGTCACCATCCCTAAAACCAATAACACAACACCTTTCCAAGAAAAGTTAGAAAATAAAAACGCACCACAAAGGGCTTGAAAACTGACCGCAACATAAGCTCCGAATGGAGAATACGGACTTACCGCCATTTTAATAATCAATACAATAACCAATGCTTTTAAAATAGCTTGCCATTTATTTTTAGCATAAAAAGCAATTAAGCTAATTAATAATATTGAAACACCACCAACTATTAAACCTGTAAATGGCGAATTAAACACGTGTAAAAAACCACCTAACCCAGACTCGTTTAAAGCCCAAAGCGCAGTTAATTTATCTATAATTGATTTGTTTTTCCTCATCCTTAGTCACTACAATAATAGTCATTATTTTCTTACAAGAGATCAGAGCAATCCCTTCGAAGGCATATTATCTTATAGCTCAGCACAAATTAACTTAGTTTTTTTTTAATGCACTTGTAGTAATATTAAAGTCGATTGCACGATTATGTATCAAAACCAAACCGTAGTTATTATTACCTCATCTTACAACACCCTTAAACGTTTTAAAATCGGTTTAGGTGGTTTGATGAGTTGCGACACATGCGTCTAATGCTAGATAAAAAAAACAATTATCCCGAAAACATATAAGATTAACTTAAAAAGATGTGTCTACTAAAAGTTTACAGATTCCTACTCCCATATGTCCTTCTCCGAATAAAAATAATTCTGGCGTTCCCGACACAACAGTGCTCAAACTATAGCCCTAACGTGTAACTACATTCTATTTTCTTGCAATGTTAAAACGGCTTGTCTTTGGTCATTATCATAGTAGAACCAACAATGCAAGGCGTAGACCCAAACATTTGTATATCGTAATAAAAGCTATGGGTATTTGCACTTTTTTAAATTCAGCTAAAAGTGTTATAAAATTACGCATAACCTTTATTTGACTTCTAACTTTTTAATAAGCTTACCAACAGTCAACCCTTGGAACACAATAGAAAAGACCACAACAACATAAGTAATTACTAAAAACAAATCACGCTCCATAGCTTCTGTAAGCCCTAAAGCTAATGCTATAGAAATCCCACCACGCAATCCTCCCCAAGTCATGATTAAATTGGTTTTTGGCACAAAATTTAATTTATTTTCAAAAAACTTTATAGGCACTAATAATGACAAATACCTAGATGCTAGCACTAAAGGTATTGCAATTAAACCCGCCATTAAATACT
Organism: Psychroserpens sp. NJDZ02; assembly: GCF_004843725.1. Lineage (NCBI taxonomy): Bacteria > Pseudomonadati > Bacteroidota > Flavobacteriia > Flavobacteriales > Flavobacteriaceae > Psychroserpens > Psychroserpens sp. NJDZ02. The sequence goes on from NZ_CP039451.1 coordinate 1,022,390, forward strand.
CGAATTTAAAAGTAAGCACTAACATTTCCATCCCTATTAATACAAACAGAATTGTGTTTAAAAGAATATCTATTAACTCCCAAAATTTATCGACATAAACCTCGGTGGTTTCCGACATAGCACTGCTTCTAACAGTATCGTTACCTACAACTAAACCCGCTGTAACCATTGCCAATGGTGCAGAAATATGCCATTTTTGTGCTAAAACAGTCCCTCCCATAACTGCTGCTAGGGTTATAATAACTTCAATATCATAATCATCTATAGATTTCATTAGTCTATACGTAATCCAACCTAAAACTAAACCTAACCCAATGCCTCCTATAACTTCTAAACCAAACAATTCCGCAACCTCTAAAGCACTCACATTATCAATACCTAAACTTGCTATTTTAAAAATGGTTAAAAATATAACAACGCCAACACCGTCATTAAATAAGGACTCTCCTACAATCTTTGTTTCTAATTCTTTTGGCGCTCCTGCTTTTTTTAGAATACCTAAAACAGCAATAGGATCTGTAGGCGATATCAAAGACCCGAATAATAAACAGTAAACAAAATCAACATGTAAACCAACTATTGGCAAGGCATAAAACATGATCAAACCGACTAAAAACGTAGACAACAAAACACCAAATGTTGCAAATATTAAAACGGGCCAACGTTGCACTTTAAGTTGTTCAAAATTAGTATGAAGCGCTCCTGCAAAAAGCAAAAAACTAAGCATAACATCAAGTAAAACTTCTTTAAAGTCTATTTGTGTGATAATAAAACGCTCAGCATTTAGTAATGTATCATCAAAATAACTAAGTATAAAAACCGCAAATGTAAACACGATTGTAATTAGCATTAAACCAATAGTGTTTGGCATTTTTAAAAAGCGAACGTTTAGATAACCAAAAGCCGCAGCCATAAACACTAACACAGAGATAATTACAAAATAGTCCATAGAAACATAAATTTAATGCTAAATTAAAAATTTATATCTTCAAAGTCTCACTAATTAAGCACTAAGAAAAGACTAATATAAAATACAACATTATACGATCTTGACACGGCACAAGACGTTTTAAATACAAACCGATAGAACATAATATTTGATTTAAACATTAAATCTATTAGCTGTTTAATCACAACAGATTAATAAAAAGAAAAAAAATGTCAGAAAAATTCCCCTATTTTTGACCAAACTTTTGTTTCTAATACGATTTATGAAAAATCTATATCTAGTCATCTTAATATTAACCTACCTCTCAAGTCCTGCACAAAACATGAAAACTTACACCTACGCCACAAAAGGATTAGATACACTTAAACTAGATGTTTATACACCAGAGAATATAAAATCAACAGACAGTTTACCTGTTGTTATTTGGATGCATGGCGGTGGTTTTTCTGGAGGCGGACGTAATGGTATTGACGAGGTCAACATTGTAAATGCAGCAAATAAAAATGGATATATAGGCGTTTCTATTACTTACCGATTACTACGTAAAGGCACCAAAACAGGTTTTGGTTGCAATTGCAGTAAAGAGGATAAGCTTTTTACATTTAATCAGGCAGTGATCGACTTTTTAGACGCTACTAATTTTATCTATCAAAATAGTGCGATGCTACAAGTAGACACAACTAAAATAATAGCTGCAGGAAGTAGTTCTGGTGCAGAAACTGCTTTACACGCGGTCTTTATGAGGCCCTTTTTTATACCTGACTTAACCGTTTACAAAGACATTACTTTTGTTGGTGTCATTGGTTTTTCTGGTGCTTTTTTAGACATAGACGCCCTAACTATTGACAATATGGTACCTGTAGCTCTTACTCATGGCACAGAGGATGGCGCTGTACCCTATGGTAGTGCTCCTCACCAAAATTGCCAACCAAAAAAAACAGGGTATATGATGCTACATGGCGCTAAAACTATTACCCAAAAACTAGATACTTTAGAAGCGTCTTACTTTTTAAACATTGTTAAAAACGGGACTCACGATGCTGCAAACGTGCATCCTGAAGATCTAGACGACATCTTTTATTTTTTAAATAAAACAGTCCTAGAAAACGAGATTATCCAAACCAAAAAATACACATTACCAAAACCTACCACCTATTAATTTATCGGAAATTACGGTACTTTTGTTAGTACAACTAAAACTTTACGACAAAACGGTTTTAGATTTATATCTTTAAAAAAAAATCACAATGGCAAAAACATATTACGATCCAGCGGACCTAAGAAAATTTGGGAAAATAACAGAATGGAGCGAAACACTTGGAAACAAGTTTTTTGATTACTACGGTACAGTGTTTGAAGAAGGCGCTTTAACTGCTAGAGAAAAGTCATTAATAGCGCTTGCTGTAGCACACACAGAGCAATGCCCTTATTGTATTGATGCTTACACTAAAGATGGTTTACAACGTGGTGTTACCAAAGAAGAAATGATGGAAGCAGTCCATGTAGGAGCGGCTATAAAAGCTGGAGCAACTTTAGCTCATGGTGTGCAAATGATGAATAAAGTAAACAAATTAGATGGTTAATATTAAAACCAATGATTAATTAATTTCGTAGGTAGACTACAAACAAGATAACTGTATTAATGGCAACAAAGTCCCTTAAAAAACTAGGAAGCGATTTAGCACAAAGCAATAAACAATTAGAGATTTTATCTGGTGGTATTTTTGCTGATGGCGAATTACCGACTTTCAAAGATAAAATTTCTGAAACTGGTCAATTTCCGCTTAAAGCGAAAAAACTAGAAATACTACAAATTAACGTTGGCTACATGTGTAATCAAGTGTGCGAGCACTGTCACGTAGATGCAGGTCCAGACCGAAAGGAAATTATGACCCAAGAGACTATGCAACAAATCTTGGATGTTATAAAAACAACTGGTGCACATACTTTAGACTTAACGGGAGGTGCTCCAGAAATGAACCCAAATTTTAGATGGTTTGTAGAAGAAGCTTCAAAAATTGGAATTAAAGATTTTATTGTCCGTTCTAATTTAACCATTATTCGTGCTAACAAAAAGTATTACGACTTACCCGAATTTTTCAAAAAACATAATATTCATGTTATAAGCTCTATGCCACACTGGACTAGAGGAAAAACAGATAAACAACGTGGCGAAGGTGTTTTTGACATGTCCATAAAAGCATTGCAAGAATTAAACGCTGTTGGTTACGGTATGCCCGGAAGCGACTTAAAACTGGACTTGGTTTATAATCCTTCAGGTGCCTTTTTACCTGGTGATCAAATGGCTATGGAAAAAGATTTTAAGAAAGCACTATCGGAAGATTTTAGCATTCAGTTTCATAACTTATTTGCCATTACAAACTTACCAATTGCTCGTTTTTTAGATTATTTAATTGCTTCAGAAAACTACGAAGATTACATGTACTCTTTAGTAGAAGCTTATAATCCTGCTGCTGTAGCAAACGTCATGTGTACTAATACACTGTCTGTAAGTTGGGATGGTTATTTATTTGATTGCGATTTTAATCAAATGCTAGAACTACCTGTAAACAGTAAGTCTAAACACATTTCTGAGTACAAAACAGAATTATTAGAAGGACGAAACATTATAATTTCTCAACATTGTTATGGTTGTACTGCAGGTGCAGGAAGCAGCTGTCAAGGTGTTGTTGCATAGTTAAAATAGATTTTTCGCTTCCGCGGAAATTAAAAAATGACAAAAAAAACGGCCATATTAATTTTTTCAAATTCTGCTAAAGAGGATGCCAAGCGCAAATCTTTTGCAGATAGTCAGTTGTTTGAAACATTGACTAATGAAACCATTAATAAAGTAAAGAAAACAGGACTACCCTATTTTCATTTTACTGAAGCGCAGCAAGAAGGAACGTCTTTTGGTGCACGTTTTAGTCATGCCATACAAACCGTTTTTGACAAAGGTTTTACAAATATAATTTCGATTGGAAATGACACGCCTCATTTAAAAACCAAGCATCTAAATGATGCTAACCAAAAACTAAATAACAATCAGTTAGTCTTTGGGCCTTCTAAAGATGGTGGTTTTTATTTAATGGGACTTAATAAAGCGTTATTTAATACTAAACGTTTTAGTCAACTTCCTTGGCAAACCTCAGCGTTAAAAACAACCACATTACAGTTATTATCTGTCAATCATATTAGCTTCAGTTTACTAGAAACTTTGGTTGACATTGACTCGGCTTCAGATATATCTTCCATATTAAATAGCTATAAAACTATTTCAAAAGCAGTAAAAACAATATTACTCCAGCTTTGTATTTCCGCGAAAGCGATACTTTTATACACTGCTATAGTTATCGGTTTTACTATAAATCACACCCTTTTTAACAAAGGCTCTCCTCAATTAGTTTCAATTAAAAACTAAAGACTTTTAAGTCATTTTATTTCTGAAACTAATCTTTTTAAATGAAACACATTTACTTATGTGCTTTGCTTCTTGTATCAACATTTAGCATCGCGCAAACTACAATTACAGGTACCATTACAAGTGCTGAAGATGGTCAAACATTACCATACGTCAACATTGTGACCAGCAATAATAGCGGAACAATTACTGATAATGATGGGCAATATTCTATTACTATTTTAGATAATACGGAGACTTTGTCGTTTTCGTTTATTGGGTATAAAACGCAACAAATAGCCATTACTAATCAAACTATTATAAACGTTGCTTTAATTGAAGATGCTTCAAGTTTAGACGAAGTAGTTATCACAGCCCTAGGATTGGAACGCGATACTAAAGAGCTAGGTTATGTGGTACAATCGTTATCTTCAAAAGGGCTTACAGAAGTTAAAGCGGTCAATTTTTTAGACAATTTAGCAGGTAAATTAGCTGGGGTTACGATTTCTCAAGGCGCAACAGGTGTTGGATCGTCTTCAAAAATTACGATTCGTGGCGAAGCCTCTTTCTCCAACAACAATCCGCTGTTTGTAGTCGATGGTGTTCCTATCAATAACAACACTGTTTTTAACTTTACAAACGAGGCTGCTGCAGGTTTTCAGGAAATAGATTTCGGAAATGGTGCGATGGAAGTTAATGCGGATGATATTGAAGAAGTTTCGGTTTTAAAAGGACCAAGTGCTGCTGCATTATACGGTACGCGTGCGTCAAACGGAGTGATTGTTATTAAAACCAAAGATGGTAAAAAGTCAAAGGGCTTAGGGATTAGTATTAATACGTCTGTATTTGTAGATTCTGCTTTTAGATTACCAGAATTTCAAAATAGTTACGGACAAGGTAATTCTGGACAATTTGAATATGTTGATGGTCTTGGCGGTGGTATTAATGATAACATTACCTATTCTTGGGGACCACAATTGGATGCTGGTATTTTTACGCCACAATTTGATAGTCCTGTAGTTTTGCCAAACGGAACCATTGTACGTGGTGGAGATACTGCTTTATACAACGGAGACGCCATTACTCCAACACTTTTAAAATCCAATCCGGATAACTTAAAAGACTTTTATCAAACTGGCGTCACAACTATAAACAATATTGCTATTTCTAATGGATTTGACACAGGAGATTACCGTTTGTCTTTTACAGATTTAAGAAGCGAATCTATTATCCCTGGTGTTAATTTAGACCGACAAACTGTTGCTGCAAAGCTTAATTTTGAACCTACGGAAAAAACAACAATTTCAACTTCTATTTCTTATACAAATTCTACTAGTGATAATAGACCATCTAATGGTTATGGAAGCGAAAACGCAAATTATAGTTTGGTAGCTTGGGGACCACGAAGTCTAGATATTAATAGCTTAAAAAATTATTGGCAACCTGGTTTAGAAGGTGTGCAACAATATAGTTTTAACTACACATTTTTTGATAATCCATATTTTATTTTATACGAAAACACCAACAGTTTTAATCGCGATCGTGTGTTTGGTAATGTGGCTTTTAAGCATCAATTTACCGATGCTTTTAGTTTACAATTCCGAACAGGAATGGACTACTCTTCAGAAAAAAGAGAATTAAAACGTAGTTATTCTAGCAACCGATTTAAAAATGGTGCATACGCAGAACACGATGTCTTTTTTAGAGAAATTAACACAGATTTCTTATTAAATTATAATAAAATCTTTGGCGATTTTAAAGTAGACATCTCCGCTGGAGGAAACCGTTTAGACCAGAAGGCATCCACAAAACAAGCTCAAACCGTCAACTTAGCGCAACCGGGTATTTTTAGCTTAAATAATGCAGCATCACCTATTGAAGTGTTTCAGTTTGACTCTAAAAAACGCATTAATTCTTTTTACGGAATTGCCAAATTAGGTTATAAAGATTTTCTGTATTTAGATATTACAGGACGTAATGATTGGTCTAGTGCTTTAGCAACTCCTTTTTCAGTCGATGGGACTTCATTTTTCTATCCTTCGGCTTCAGCCAGTTTTATATTATCTAATACTACCACACTTCCAAAAGCGTTGTCTTTTGCAAAACTAAGAGCCAGTGTAGCACAAGTAGGAAACGATACTAATGCGTATCAAACATCTGCCGCTTTTATCTCTCAAACACCTTATAATGGCCAACCAACTTTTAGCAATCAGGATTTTATTCCTAACGCTAATTTAAAACCAGAAAGCACAACTAATTACGAGTTTGGTGCAGATTTACGTTTTCTAAATGACCGCATCCGTTTTGACTTTACCTATTACAACGCAATTACCAAAGACCAGATTATATCATTACCTATTCCTATATCCTCAGGTTATAACCAACAAGTGGTTAATGGTGGTAAAGTAAAATCGACTGGTGTCGAAATTATTGCAGGTATCACACCAATTAAAACCAGTAATTTTAAATGGAACACGACGTTTAACTTCGCGAAAAACAAAGCTACTATTGAAGAATTACCGCAAGCAGACGGTCGTTTAACTTTGGCTTATAGCCGAATTTACGATAGTGCCAACCAAACCGTTTGGTTTCAAGTGGAAGAAGGTGGGCAAATTGGAGATATTTATGGTACAGGGTATTTGAAAAATGAAAATGGACAATTTATAATTGATGACAACGGAAACTATATTGCTGATAACACGCTACAAAAACTAGGAAACTATAATCCAGATTTTACATTAGGTTGGAATAACGATTTTAATTATAAAAATTGGACTGCAAGCTTTTTGTTTGATTGGAGACAAGGAGGAGAGATTGTATCTCGTACAAGTGCTCTAGGGAATGTTGGTGGTCAATTAGCAGAAACAGAATATAGACCAGAAGACGGAATTATTGCGGAAGGTGTTACGCAAACTGGACAACCCAATACAGTTGCCATTTCTGCAGAGAGTTATTACAGACAATTTTACGACAGAAACCATGAAGAAAACAATGTCTATGACGCGTCTTACTTAAAGTTGAGACAATTTTCTATTGGTTACAATTTTAAACTAAAAGAAGGCTTTTTAGGGCTAGAAGAAGGTGGCGATATTGCAGTATCCTTAATTGGTCGCAATTTGTTTGTTATTACAGAAAACCCACATTTTGACCCAGAACAATTAGCGGTTCAGGGTAATGGTTTTGTAAGCGGAGTTGAGGATATGAGTTATGCCTCATCACGTAGTTTTGGATTAAAAGCAAGTTTAAATTTTTAAGGGCAACATCATGAAAAACACATTATATATATTAAGTTTTTTCGCGCTTGTTTTAACCACAAGTTGCACCAAGAACTTTGAAGAGATTAATACTAATCCTAACGCACCAAACACTGTACAACCAAGTTTGTTACTGCGTCAAGTTATTTACGATTTTGGCGAACAAATGAGTTACGAAGGTTTTGTTGCTGGCGATTTATTATCGCAACACAGAACCGCTTTAGACTTTAACCTATTTGACCGACACGATTTAAAATCGCCACAATTAGGAGGAAATCCTTGGCCTATTTTTTATACGAATTTGCGTGACAACGAAATCATACTAACACAATCCAGAACAACAGCTACTTTTCAAGTCTATGAAGGTCCAGCCTTAATCCTAAAAGCCTACATGGCAGCAGGATTAACAGATTTATTTGGAGATGTACCCTATTTTGAAGCCTTTAATGGCGTTAACGGAACCGTTACACCAACTTATGATACACAGCAATCTATTTATTTAGACGACAACGGAATCCTTGATAATTTAGACAAAGGGATTGCAGCCATCCAAAACTACAATTTAGCCATTCCTTTGGAAGGAGATATTTTATTTAATGGTGACTTAAATGCTTGGGTGAAATTCGCGAATAGTTTGAAGTTAAAATATTTAATGAGACTATCGGATAAAATCGATGTTTCAGGAGACTTGCAAGCCCTATATAATTCAGGCGATTTTATTTCAGCTACAGCTGAAAACGCAGTATTCAACTTTACCAATACAGATCCAAACAGCTTTAGATTAGCACAATTACGTGTTGGAGATTTCAATAATTTTGTATTATCGGAAACTATGGAAAACGTTTTAATTAACCTAAATGATGATAGAATTAACACCTTTTTCAGACCATTTGAAAACGCCACAACTAATCAATATAACGGTCTACTAAATGGTATTGATGCGTCATCAACATCTATTGCTTTAGCGGAATACTCGTTAGCGGGTTCTGCATTTAGAGAAGACACTTCGGTCTTAGACGCCAATTTTATGACGTCTTGGGAAGTTCATTTTATTTTAGCCGAAGCATCTTCTAAAGGTTTAATTTCTGCAAATGCACAAATGCTATATGAAACAGGCGTAACACAAGCTTTTGAATATTGGCAGACTGATATGCCCACATCTTACTTAACTGAAAGTGCAGCTTTTGATGCTGTTGGCACCACTCCTTTACAACAAATTATCACCCAAAAGTGGATTGCCAATATTATTAACGGTTATGAAGGTTGGGTAGATTACAGACGCACAGGTTTCCCTGAATTTAATACTATTTCGGCAAGTTTAAATAATGGATTAATTCCTGTAAGAATGCCTTATCCTGCAGAGGAAGATGCATTGAATGCCGAAAATTATAATCAAGCTGCAAACGCAACAAACGGTAACGATATAAACTTCCCAGTTTGGTGGGACGAAAACTAACAGATGAGTACAGAAATTTGGCAATGGATTTTGGTAGTGGGATCAAGTTTAATCTTGTTTCTCCTATCCCCTTACGCTAAAACTACGGAGTCCTTTTTTAAAGCTAATCACAATAAAAAATCTCCAAACGTTTTAGTCCTAACGGGAAGCCTTATTATTTCTTGGATTTTTGCCAAAAGCATTACCAATGCGGCTAATTTAGGTTTAGATTTTGGTATTGTTGGTGGTGTGGCTTATGCTGGCTATTATTTAAGTTTTGCAGTTGCAGGATTACTAATATATCAATTACGTACCAAAGGTGGTTATACCAGTATCCATCAATTTTTAACCAGTAAGTTTGGCAAAAAGGCTGTTGCTGTTTTTACTATTTTAATCATTATTAGATTATTTAATGAGGTTTGGAGTAACACCATGGTTATTGGCTCTTACTTTGGAGAAACAGGAAGCACCAGCTATTACACAGCCATAATTGTATTTACATTACTAACGCTAAGCTATGCCATTAAAGGTGGTTTGAGTAGTTCTATTTTTACGGATGTGATCCAAATGGTCTTATTTTCTGTACTGCTAATCATTATTTTATATACTATTTTTTCTGTTGAAAATTTTACAGCAAAAGACATTGCAACGTCCGGAACTTGGAGTTTTGAACTGGGTTTAAACCTGTTTTTTGCAGCCATAATTCAATCCTTTAGTTACCCTTTTCATGACCCCGTTTTAACAGACAGAGCCTTTATAAGTTCTCCTAAAGTGACTAGAAAAAGCTTTTTATGGGCCAGTTTATTAGGTGCTATTTGTATTGTGTTATTCAGTATTATTGGTGTTTATGCACAAACACAAGGTTTTAAAGGGCAAGCAGCAGTTGAAGTTGGAAAAGCATTTGGTGTGGTGGTATTGTTAGCCATTAATTTTATAATGATAACCTCCGCAGCATCAACCCTAGATTCTACTTTTTCATCATTTTCAAAACTATTAGCTGTGGATTTAGGCTTAGGCAAAAGTTTGTCTTTTGGACGATTAGCAATGGTTGCAATTGCCTTATTAGGGACCATTCCAATCTTTTTTAATGCCGAAATCCTATCAGCAACCACCATTTCCGGAACTATGGTTATTGGTTTAACACCAATCTTTCTATTCTGGAATTATAAAGTGCCTATAATCAGTTTTTATTTAAGCGTGGGTTGTGGCATCCTTTTTGGTTTTTTATTAATATTTAAAGCATTTCCTGAGGCATTAATTTTTACTAAAGGGCGTTATGCCGATTTACTTTGGGTAAATGTTTGGGGAATTTTTAGTTGTAACATTTTATATTTCGTTCCTAGATGGATAAAACAATAAAACATATTGGCACATTATCTGGCAAAGTGCTTCTTTTTGGAGGCGTTTACAGTAATTTACAAGCTTTGGAGGCACTTAAAGCGGTTGCCGAAAAAGAAGAAATAACACCAGAAAACTGTATTTGTACAGGAGATATTGTTGGCTATTGCGCACAACCAGAAGAAACAGTTCAATTGCTTAAATTATGGAAAGCCAATAGTGTATTAGGGAATGTAGAAATACAACTAATTGAAGGCGAAGAAGACTGTGGTTGCGACTTTACTGAAGGGTCACGTTGTGATGGATTTTCAAAACTATGGTATCCATTTGCCCAAAGTCAGCTGAGTAAAAACTCCATTGACCATCTTAAAACGATTCCCGATCATCTAACATTTACTTATGCCAATAAAAAAGTAGCGGTTGTGCATGGTGATTATTTTAATGTCTCGGAGTTTGTATTTAAATCTACAGATTGGTCTGTTAAATCAAAAACATTAGAAGCCACCAATAGTGATGTTATTATTGCGGGACATTGCGGTTTGCCTTTTAGTCATGAACAAAAGGACAAATTATGGCTAAACCCAGGCGTTATTGGGATGCCTGCCAACGATGGAACGCCACAAGTCTGGTATGCTATTTTAGAAGACCTTAATGGCGAAATGAAATTTACACACCACAACCTCGACTATAATTACAAGTTAACCAATAGCTTAATGAAAAATGGATTATTGCCAGAAGAATATGCAAGAACCATTATTACGGGAATTTGGGATAACACCGAAATTTTACCAGCAATAGAAAGTGGATTACAAGGTTTCGGAATTAATTTATAACCCTATGAAAACAGTATTATTTTTATTTATAAGTCTTTTTGCTGCACAAAGCATAGCGCAAGACACGTTGGATGAGTTACTAAAAAAACACAACAAAAATAGTGTCCCATATATTTCTGTGCAAGAATTAGCAATGCCAAAAACAGACGCTATTATTTTAGACGCGCGCGAACCTAAAGAGTTTGAAGTGAGCCATATTAAAGATGCAATGTTAGTTGGTTATAACTTTTTTGACATTAAAACAGTAACAACACAGCACACTAATAAAGATCAAAAAATAGTAGTCTATTGCTCACTCGGCATACGATCAGAAACGATTGCCAAAAAGCTAAAAGACGAAGGCTACACCAACGTACTTAATCTTTATGGCGGTATTTTCGAATGGAAAAACAATGATTTTATTGTAGTAGATTCCGAAGAAAAAGAAACAGAACAAGTACACACCTTTAACGAAGCATGGAGCAAATGGTTAACAAAAGGAGAACATGTATTTGAAGTAAAACCTACAAAAAAGAACACTAACTAATGGCTCATAAAAACCTAATAATAACCTTTACCAGAAACCCAGAGTTAGGCAAAGTAAAAACAAGATTAGCCAAGACCATCGGCGAAACTTCCGCTTTAGCGATATATATAAAATTGTTAGAACATACCGAAAGTGTTTTACGCAATATAGACAGCGACAAAGCAGTTTACTACTCGGTTAAAATCAGAGAAAACGATCTTTGGGATAGTAATATATACCAAAAACATCAACAATTTGGTGACGACTTAGGTATCCGAATGCAAAACGCTTTTAAAGCTGGTTTTGACGCAGGTTATAATAAAATTGTGATTGTTGGGAGTGATTTACACGATTTACAACCCAAACATATCACGCAAGCATTTGAAGCATTGGATACAAACGATGTCACAATTGGTCCTGCCGAAGATGGCGGTTATTACCTTTTAGGAATGAAAACCCTGCATAAAGACGTGTTTAAAAATAAAAATTGGGGAACCGAAACGGTATTTGATGACACTATTAAAAATTTAAAAAATGAAAGCGTATTTTTGTTAGAACAACTAAATGATGTTGACACTTACGAAGACATTAAAAATAACCAAACACTTAAAGCTTTAATAGAATATGATAAAACATATAAATAAAACAGTCGAATACCTTCAAGAAAAAGGATTTAACAATCCTGAAGTTGGTATTATTTTAGGTACTGGATTAGGTAAATTAACTGACGAAATTGAAATTATAGAAGAAGTTAGCTATAATCATATTCCTAATTTTCCTACTGCGACTGTCGAGTTTCATAAAGGGAAATTAATTTTCGGAAATTTAGCAGGTAAAAAAGTAATTGTAATGCAAGGTCGCTTTCATATCTATGAAGGTTACAGCTTAGAAGACGTGACTTACCCTGTTAGAGTTATGGAAAAATTAGGGATTAAAACATTATTAGTTTCTAATGCTTCGGGAGCCATTAATTTAGATTTTAAGAAAGGTGAATTAATGCTAATTGACGATCATATTAACCTACAAGGAAGTTCGCCTTTAGCTTTTAAAGGTGTGCAAGAATTAGGCGAACGTTTTGTTGACATGAGTGCGCCTTACGATTTAGAAATTAACAAAAAATTTAAAGCCATTGCAAAAGCAAACAACATCACATTGCACGAAGGTGTGTACACTAGTGTTGTCGGACCGCAATTAGAAACTAGAGCAGAATACCGTATGCTAAAAATTATTGGTACCGATGCTGTTGGTATGAGTACTGTTCCGGAAGTAATTGTTGCTAATCATTTAAATTTAAAAGTGGCTGCTGTGTCAGTTTTAACAGATGAATGCGACCCAAGTAATCTAAAACCTGTAGATATTACCGAAATTATTGCAATGGCTAATCAAGCAGAGCCAGATATGATTACGTTATTTAAAGGGTTGATAGAAACACTATAACACGCATGTAACTTTAGTTACATCAAAAAAGCAACTAAAAGGCTAATTTAGCCAGCTATGGAAAAGTATTTAGAAATAATAAAAAACGCCTATTTTGGTTATTGGAACTATCTAAAACACCAAATTATATTCCCAAATAACTGGGACAACTATTTTTATGGATTAATCCTAATATCTTTAGTTGTTTGGGGTTTAGAGATTGTGTTTCCTTGGCGTAAAAACCAATCTATTTTCCGTAAAGATTTTTGGTTGGACACGTTTTATATGTTCTTTAATTTCTTTTTGCTAAACCTTATCATTTTAATAGCGTTATCTAATACTGCTGCTGGTTTTTTTGATGATATTTTAGGCGTTGTTGGTTTATCTATTTCTAACTTTCAGCTGTTTGATGTTGACAATTTACCATTATGGTTAGGCTTATTTATATTTTTTATAATCTCTGACTTTACGCAATGGATAACTCATAATTTATTACATCGTTTTGAGTTTTTATGGAACTTCCATAAAGTACACCATAGTGTTAAAGAAATGGGCTTTGCAGCACATTTACGCTACCATTGGATGGAACCTATTTTGTATAAATCCATGCTATACATTCCTATTGCCATTATTGGTGGTTTTGATGCACAACATGTAGCAATTGTGCACTTTTTTGCAATCACTGTTGGACACTTAAATCATGCTAATTTAGGTTGGGATTATGGCGCTTTAAAATATGTATTTAATAACCCAAAAATGCACATTTGGCATCACGTAAAACAATTACCAGAGCACACAAAGTTTGGTGTTAACTTTGGGATTACGTTAAGTATTTGGGATTATATTTTTAAAACCAATTACATTCCGCATGATGGTCGTGATATCGAGTTAGGTTTTGAAGGCGACGAAACGTTTCCAAAAGATTTTATTAGTCAAGAATTATATCCTTTAAAAAAATGAAAAATAGCATTGTATTACTTTTAATTGTACTGTTTAGTTCTTGTTGTAATGCAAAAAAAGCTACTCAGGAATCCCCTATTTTAAAAGAGAAAGCTGTCGCTGAAATTAAAAAAGACAGTACTGCCAAAATGAATGCAAAAGTCTTAGAAGAAAGCACTATTACAAAAACGGAAACAGAACAAGACACCACAGTTGTTTTCAATCAAATTCTTACCAAAACAGAGCATTCTAACATTCATTTTATATGGAATGAATTATTACAAAAACATGTTTCTGATAACGGAAATGTAAACTACAAATCATTTAAAACCGATCATAAAAAATTATTAGAATACATATATATCCTGGATTTATTAAAGTCCAATCCCGAATTTGACTCTATTTCAAAAGAAGAAAAACTAGCCTATTGGATTAATGCATACAACGCGTTAACAATAGATTTAATTATAAAAAACTATCCTGTAAAAAGCATCAAAGACATTAAAGATCCTTGGGGTCAAAAACTTTGGGAACTAGGAGATAAATGGTATAGTTTAGAAGACATTGAGCATGAAGTTTTACGTAAAATGGACGAACCACGAATACACTTTGCAATTGTTTGCGCTTCTTATTCTTGTCCTAAATTACAAAATACCGCATTTACAGCTTCAAATTTAGAAACGCAATTAACCGCTGCAACTAAACAGTTTTTAAGCGATACTAAACGTAACGAGATCAAAGAGAACAGTTTAAAATTATCAAAAATATTTAAATGGTTTGATAAAGATTTTGAACAAACCGGAAGTTTAATTGATTTTTTAAACAAGTATACAGACATAACTATTTCAGCGAAAGCTAAAATAAGCTACAAAGATTACAACTGGGATTTAAATAATTAAAACCAACCCAATAAAACTTACGTAAATAAAGCATGATAAGTATTATTATTCCGGTTTTAAACGAGGCAGAACACATTACTGACGTCTTATATCATTTAATTGATAACGCATCCTTAAACACCATTCAAGAGATTATTGTTGTAGATGGCGGAAGCACGGATAACACCGTTAATATTATAAACCAATTAGGTTTAAACATTAAAGTATTGCAATCAGAAAAAGGACGTGCAAAACAAATGAATATTGGTGCCAAAGCTTCTAAAGGAGACATTCTTTATTTTTTACATGCCGATTCTTTTCCTCCTAACAGATATGATCATTTAATTTTAGAAGAAATTAAAAAAGGAAATAATGCTGGTTGTTTCAGATTACAATTTGATAGTAGCCATTGGTGGTTACGCCTGGTTAGTTGGTTGACTAAATTCTCTTGGAGAGCTAGTCGTGGTGGTGATCAAAGTCAGTTTATTACCAAACCACTATTTGATGATATTGGTGGCTATGACGAGTCTTATATAATATACGAAGACAATATTTTAATAAATGAGCTGTATAAACGTAACGAGTTTGTGGTCATTAATGAAAAACTAAAAACCTCAGCACGATTATATGAAAAACACGGCGTTTGGAAACTACAATATCATTTCTGCTTGATCTATATCAAAAAATGGTTTGGCGCTTCTGCTGAGGAACTATGCGCTTATTACAAGAAGCATATAGCCTAAATAAAACAATTTCCAAATACTATTTTAAGTTCGTAATATCACTGAACGAGTCGAAATCAACTTTATTTTTAATTAAAAGCAAACTTCGACTACGCTCAATATGACATTATTTATGCTCTAATTCGTTGTCTTATTTCTCCTAAAGAATCATCTACTAATAATTCCCCATCGCGAAAAACTTCTTTTAGTTCGCCTTTCTGCTCCTCTTCCCAAGAGACTTGATCCACTAACGCATAATCACCGTTTTCTTTTACGATTTTAATTAAACCTTTCGCTGATTTTTTAGTCCCATCATCTGTAATTGGATTTTTATAGATTTCTCTTGACTCTCCATCTACTTCACCATAAGTGGCCTTCATTGCAAATCCAAACGTATCACGCGTATTGTATTGGTAAGTAAAAGACCCGATACCTAACACCACATTTGTAGATGCAAAACCATTTTGTTTTAAACGTTCGCAAATTTCAGTTGCTCTATCAATGGTGATACTATCTCCATAAATAGCACCAATATGACTATCTAATTCTTTACAACCTTTGTTATTAGTTGTGCCTCCAAAAATATCCCAAAGTAATTGTACGACACCTTTTTTAGCTGCCTCTGTTTTACCATTAGGATTACCACAAATAATATCTGCTGGATCTCCAGAATCAGGTCTAATAACCACTTTTCCGTTTCTAGCTAAAACGTCTTCTTTTAAATTAGGAAGATACTCGGTCAATACTTTCCATAAATCCCATGTATCGGAGACTATGGATACAATTCCGTTTGGATACACTTCTGTAATCAGTCGTTTAAACGTCTCCTGCTCCCCAGTATTGGTTCCCATACACATTACTGAATGTTCTGTTGCGGCAACCGAACCACCAACTAATTCCGTATCTGAATTAGCATTATAATAGTCTTCTAAAAAATCTATTGTTGGAATCGTATCTGTCCCCGTAAAACTTAGCAAATGCCCAGCAGAAGAAACCGTTGCAGCTTCCAAACCTCCCATTCCTCGCATTGAAAAATCATGACCTTGCCAATCTACAAACTCTAATACAGAAGACGTTTCATTAGCATATTTATCCAAAATCTTACGGTATTGTTTTGCTATTGTTGCAGAGTTACACGGTAACCACAATGTCGTAGATAATATGGTTTCAAAATAATTAGTCAACCAGAAAAATTCGGCTTTAGTATTATACATAGTTAACATTGGCACCTTGATTGGGACGGACACACCTTCTGGTAACGCTTTAATAACCATAGGTAAATACCCCAAATCATGCAGATCCTCGATATGTTGAATTCCAACACTGTTTTCTCCTAAATAATTATTGATTCGTCTTTGATACTTCTTACAAACGTCAGCTTTTGGTTGTTTAAAAAAATTAGCATTAAAATCTGCAATCATGTACTTTTTAATAAAGTATTGCAATCCAAAAAGCACGACTTGATCAACGCCTTTAATCCGTGTCATTCTAGGCGTCCAATTAGAATATACTAATGTCGTTTTATCTGGATATTGTCTTCTGTGGTCTACTTTATAACCATCTGTGTATAATAATGGGTTCATATTGTATATTTTTTAGAGTATTTATTTTTTATAATTTTATAAGGGCTTTTGTTTCTACCTGTTTCCTTCGGGTATAAAGATTGCACTTCATCACTTTGAAACACATTCTTACTGTCAATATCTATTGCCGACAGTTTTCCTGTAAAAGCAGCACCTGTATCCACATTCCAAACATTTATAGCCTGCATTGGCACATCAGAATTATAGCGTATGGTTGGTGTATGTCCAATAAAAATCTCGGTATAATGTTTCAACCGATTGGGATATAATTCTGAATGCTTTTTAATACGCTTATCCATTGTTGACGCCATTTCCCAAAGCGTTCTGTCAAAATACAAGTTTTCGGGATGGACTTCTTTAGTTACACCATGCATAGAGGTAAAGCCTGCATGTAAAAACAATTGATTCTCTTGATTAAGATGATACAATTTCATATCTCTAAAAAATTGTAAATGAATTGCGCGTTCCGCTTCAGAAAACTGAGAATAACTTTGAATTGTTTCTTGTCCTCCATTAACAAACCACGGTTGGTTTTCGATACCTTTTTCTAACCATTGCTCGCACCAAGCATCATGATTTCCTTTTATAAAAATGCAATCGTGCTGTTTTGAAAATTCGATTAAAAATTGAATAACCTGAGCAGAATCACTCCAGCCATCCACATAGTCACCAAGAAAAATAAAACAATCCTCTTCGGTTATTTCTATACGCTGTATTAACTGCTCCAAAGCTTTTAATCCTCCATGAATATCTCCTATTGCTAATGTTCTTTTCATTATTTTTTTTCTTTAAAGTCAATAAATTCAGAAGGAACAGCGTCCGTCAACCAAACGTCATTTTCAGATAAATAAAACAAATGTCCCTGGTTATGTAAATCTATAGCATTAATACATAAAACAATTGGATTACCTCTTCTACTTCCTACTTTTACAGCTGTGTCTCTATCACCACTTAAATGGACATGTTGTCGACTTTGCTTTTGTAACCCTTGTTTTTCTATGGATTCTATAAATCGTGCAACTGTACCATGATATAAAAATTCTGGTGGTTGGATTGCTTTTAATTCTAAATCAACTGTTTTTAAAGAGTGCCCTTGATTGGCTCTTATTTTTGTTCTGTCTTCATTAAATCCAAATCGTTGTTTATCATTGGTCACAACAACCTCTTCAAGTTGCGCTAACGTAAAATTTTGATTTCTCAATTTTGATTTCTCGATAAGCTCCTCAACATCTGCCCAACCATTATCATCTAATATCAATCCTATTTCAGAAGGTTTATGTCTCAAAATAAGACTTATAAACTTACTTATCCTTTTTTTATCTGTTTCGTTCATAATCAATTATTCTAGTGTTGAATTATTTGTTTAAAAGGCGCTTGTAAATAGTATAATTCTCGTCATCAAAACAAATAAAAACAACTGTTTCAATAATCTCAGAATCAAAATTAGCGATTGCTTCTAAAGCAATTTGTGCCGCTAATCCTTTTGGGAATCTATAAATCCCAGTACTTATGTTTGGAAATGCTATGGATTGTAAACCATTAGCCTCGGCTAGCTTTAAACTATTCAAATAACAATTAGCTAAATCGTCCTTTTCTTTTACTAAACGTTTTCCACCATTATAAACTGGACCAACAGTATGTATTATCTTTTTTGCTGGTAAATGACCAGCTGTAGTCATGACAGCTTCTCCCGTTTTACATTTACCTTGTTTATTTCTGATAGCTTGACAATCTTCCAAAACAGCTTTCCCTCCCGCTCTATGGATTGCACCATCAACACCGCCTCCTCCAAGCAGGCTAGAGTTAGCTGCATTTACTATTACATCTACTTCTATTTTAGTAATATCTCCTTTTAATATTTTAACTTTCACGATTATATCTGTTAAAAAACTGATTACTTAAATCTACAATATCATCCTTTCTAGCTAAACTATCAATCCATTGTTTTGGAACGGATTCTAGACCATAAACCAAGCCTGCTATTCCTCCAACTACCATAGCAGTAGTATCTGTATCTCCACCTAAATTAACAGCTTTAAAAACTGATTCTTGATATGAATCTGTTGTTAACAAACACCAAAAACTAGCTTCTAATGTATTAATAACATAACCGTCAGATTTTATTTTTGTTGGCACTAAAAGTGAAATATCATTTTCAATTAATCTTTTAAAATGAATCGTTTCATAATCAGAGAGCGCTTCTTCGGTAAAAAAGAGTTTAATATCATTCTGCATTAATACATAAGCTTGACGCATAGTATTATCTTCTATAAGATATTCCCCAAATTTCAAATAAATCAAACATGAAATTGCGCTTCTAATATGACCATGCGTTAGGGCCGAAACCTCCCAAACGATATCAAACTGTTGTTTAATTGACTTTCCTTTTATAAAAAACAATAAGGGAAGTATTCGCATTAAAGATCCATTTCCGTTACTATACTCATCAGCATCGTATTTTAACAATTGTAACCCTTCAAAATCTTCATCTGCTATCATCCCTTGAAGTCTATCAATAGACTTTCTGGTTTGCATACCAATATCGAACACGCTACCATGAGGCGTCCATAATTGCGCATGCCTCCATTTTATAAAACTAGTTGCAATATCACTTAAATTCAGCCCTTTAATTAAACTTTCTGCCAAGCAAAATGTTAAAGAACTGTCATCACTCCAAGTACCTGCAGGTTGATTATGCGTTCCAAATTCCAACATGGAATTAACTGGATACTTATACAGATATTCTCTTGACTTAAACTCAACTGGAACACCTAACGCATCTGCTAGAGCTAGTCCTAAAAACATATTTGTTATAGCTACTGGTTTCATTTCAATATCATTTTAATAACTCTTTAATTGTAATCTGCTCCACACCATCCGCTATAGTTTTAAAACTATCGGTAGTGAATATTTTAGTGAAATGTTGATTTAACACCTCAAAACCTTTGTTAAAAATCCCGTGACTTACTGCCAAATACAGATTCCCTGCATTTTTATTTTTCAACTCTTGTGCTAAACCGATAAATGTACGGCCACCATCGCAAATATCATCTACGATTAAACAATCTTGACCTTTTAGATCGTCTTCATACACTTTAAAACCTTCTAGTTTTCCGTTTTTTACGTTTCGTTTTTTAGAACATTCAATCACTGACACACCTCCCAAAAACTCAGAGACTTTATATATTTTTTTTAAGGCACCACCATCTGGGGAAATCAATAAGACTTCTGAATTAATTCTAGACAAGACCGTTTTTATAAATGTATGATTAGATAGCGACTCGCAGTTATTTAAAACAGCAGCTGTAACCTCAGAATGTGCGTCATAAACCATCACTTTATTAAGGCTAAGTTGGTTTAACATATCGGCATAGACCTTAACCGAAAGCGGTTCACCCTTTACCATCACTCTATCTTGTCTCGCTGCTGGAAAGTATGGTATAAAAACATTGATTTTTTGAATATAAAATCGCTTTAGTGCATCTATTGTTAGCAACAACAATCCAAAATCGTTAAACGATCGTGCTCTAGTTGTTATGGTGACTTCTGAAACGTTTGATAAATCAGATAAAATTTTAATGTGTGGCTCTCCTCCTGAAAAAGTAAAAGTTTCAAACTCTATGTTTTCTCCCGAATGGAATGGCGTGAACTGAGGATCTAAATTTAAATACATTTGCGTTATTTTTACACAAATATAAATCAATTGCTAATAGCTGCAAAATATTTTGCGTATTATTTACACAAACTTAATGTCAAAGTGAAAACCGTCCTTTAAAAGGGTGTTATATTTTATAATATTAAATCTAAATAACTTGGCTGGTCTTCCGCTTCCTTTCTGGCTTATTTTATTAGTTTCTTCAAGGATACCGAAGCTTAGGATTTTCTTTCTAAAATTACGGCGATCTATATTTTTTTCTAAGATTGAAGTATATAAATGCTCTAAGTCAGAAAAAGGAAATTCCTTTTCTAACAAATCAAAACCGATAGGTTGATAGGTTAATTTAGCTTTTAAACGGTCTTTAGCCGTTTGCAAAATACGTGAATGATCAAATGCCAACTCTGGTAATTGATTACAATCAAACCATTGCGCTTCTGCAGCATCTGTGTCTGCCTGAATTTTAAAATGATGTGGTTTGACTAATGCGAAATAAGATACAGAAACCACACGATTTCTAGGGTCACGTCCAGGTTTACCGTAAGTATATAACTGTTCTAAATAATCAATAGTAACTCCCGTTTCTTCTTTAAGCTCTCTTTGCACTGCGGATTCTAATGATTCGTCATCCAATACCAAACCTCCTGGCAACGCCCAAGTATTTTTAAAAGGAGCTACCCCTCTTTTTATTAAAAGAACTGATAGATTTTTTTGAGAAGAGTACCCAAAAACAACAGCATCTACAGCAACTTTAATATTTTGAATCGCACTCATATTTTGTGTATTATTGACACAAAGATAACTATTAAAATGGTTTGACTTACAACGACAAGACTCCAGTTGTAAAATTGAGACAGGACTTGAGTACTGACTTCAATTAAAGTAAATTAATTATTTTAAAAATATTGACCAATACCAAAGACTAATCCTTGACCATCTTTTTCAGAAACTCCGTAACCGTAATCTATTCTAAAAATGGCATTAAATATGGACTTATGAATAAAACGTAATCCTACACCAGGAAACACACGAAGATTATCGGCTTGTCCAAAATCCCCTAAATCACCTCCTGGATTTCTCCAGCTACCAGCATCTACAAAAGCATTTCCTTGAAGTACAAACCAGTTTTTTTCGTATAAGGTATGCCTATATTCAGTATTTAATACCACTGCACCTGTACCGCGATCGATAGTATTTCCAACACCTCTAATATTTATATTGTTATCCACAGAAAATGGTGCAAATGGCGTATCATCGTTACTAGACAATCCTACACGTACTCTTGTTGCCCAATTCCCCTTTTCACCTAGCCGTTTATAAAAATTAAAATCATTCCAACCAATTACAAATTCAGGTAACTCATCACTGGTTGAAGTTACATATTGCACATTCAACTGGCTTTTAAAGCCCGAAACATACTGATAATGATAATCTAAATTATTGAATTCATAAATACCTTTATACAATAACTTTTGTACACTTAAATTTTGTGGAACACTCAGACTTGTAGCTCCTGACACATATTCGTATTCTTCTAAAAAAGAATTAATTCCAAACTCAAAACGATTATTAAAGTTAGGTTGATACAATCCTAAAACCTCAAACGATTTGTTTCGATATCTATAATCTGAAGTGGTATTATCAAAAAACACGGGCTCCAATGTTTGTAAATCTTGATGATTTACGGCCAAACCAAATTCACGACTAAACAAAAACGGCGCTCTAAAATTAATACCGTAAGAACTATAAATATCTTTTTGATAAAAGCCACCAAAAACCATATTCTGTCCTAACAAATTAAACTCGTACAACCCTAAGCGATACGCAAACTCACCATCATTAGACGTGTACACATTAAACGAAGGAATTATAGTGAAGTTTTCTTCAATATTATAAAACACATTATAATCGCCATTATCTGAAGGAAACACTTGATAATAGGCATGAGACACCGATGGTAAACGTTTTAGCAATTTAATATCTTCCTCCAATTGTAAAGAGTCCAAAACAGAGCCCGCTTTTGCTTTTGCAACTTTTTTGACAAAACTGGACTTCAGCTTTTTATTTCCTTGAATTTTAACATCTGAAATGTTTTGCGATTGTACTACTAATGTTGATAATACTGCTAAAAATAATAGTAAACTTCTCATCCTTCTATATTGTATTGTGCTTTAATAACTTGTTCCGCTGGTTTATTTTGTGGTGTAAAACGATTATTTTCTATACCACCAACCTTATCATGATTAATAAACCATTTCCAAACAAAACCACCTGCAAACCATTCCTCTTTCCAAAATGTCTGAAACAAGGCTTTAGTTGTATTACTTTGCGCGTCTAGATTAACCTTGCTCTCTATCCGATCCACAGTCCAAGGTGCTTTTCCTGCGTAGTCAATACTTCTGTATCCAAACTCTGTAAACAGTATCGGTTTATCATATTTTTCAGAGAAGGCTTTTATGCTTTTTTTATGCTTGACCCAGCCTGCCAGGCATTCCTCAATAGTTGGCGTTTTACTATCACTAACTGGAAAATACGCATCAATTCCAATATAATCTAATTGTTCCCAGAAAGGTGTTTTTAGATATTCATTCCAATTAGCTGCGTAGGTCAGTTTCCCTTTATAAATAGCTCTAACCTTTGTAATTAAATCACTCCAATACTGTGGTCTTTGTTCTACAAATTTCTCCAATTCAGTTCCAATACAAAAAATCTCAGCATTAGAATCCTGAGCAACTTGTGCAAATTCTAAAATATATTTAGAGTAGGTATTTTCAAGTATTTTCCAATCCGCTTCGGTTTTCATGGTAATAAAACCGGTAAACTCGCCTCTCCAAACCCAAATTTGAGGTTTGAGCATAATTTTTATGTTATCCTTTTTTAAAGCTTTAACATACTGTTTACCTCCAATTTTAGTTTCTCCAAACCACTGACGTTCGGAGCCATAACTAATTTCTGGATGTGCCAAATCTTTAATCACTCCAAAAGGCATTATTGAAGCATAATTAGCATTAATATTTACTAAAGGATCAATATTTTTTTGGGTAATACTATCTCTGTGTGCCACAAAACTCACCCCATTTATTTTATTATCTTGAGCCGTACAAGATTGCAAAAGCACTATTAGTAGTAAGATTTGTATACCGCGCATATTTTTTGACTAAATATAAATAAATCCCACTCTTCAGCAGGATTTATTTTGTTTATATATTTCTGAAACTACTAAAACAAGGCTCTTAATCCAATATTAAAAGATTGTCCTAAACCCGTATTATTACCTCTTACAAAGGTTGTGTACAGTGTCTCGATATTTAAAACATCAGTCAATTGATATTTTGCACCTCCACCTACTGCTGTAAAATCTTGTTCAAAATCATTACCAGTATCAATACGTTGTGAGTGCTGCACCAACCCTAGAACAGTAAATTTAGAACTTGGAAAATAACTTAAAAACACACCTGGTGTTAGACTTAAACTATTGTTAGCAAAGCTTTCTTCTTTTTTACCAAAATGATACTCGGTATTCAACTCAGTAAATAATTGCCATTTAGAGCTAAAATTATAATCATAAAAAAAACGGTTTTGAAATGTAAACCCTTTTTGATCTAAAAACACACCATTCTCGCTTTCGTTATCTACTAAAGGAATGTGAAAAGCCGTTTGAATTGTAAAATTACTAACACTTTTAAAAGGGTTAAACTTAATTGCTGGCGCAAAAGACGTAAATCCAGAACGTGCGCTATTTGTTTCTCCATCAAATTTAAACACATCTAGAGCATCTCTATCACCAATAACATTGGATCTAAATTCTAATAATAATCCAACATTAAATCTATTATTATCACTAAGTCCGGTAAACACATCTACTGTAGAGGTAAAATACGTTTCTCTTGGCTCTGTACCTGAAGAGAAAGTACTTTCGTTTTGCGTATATAAATTATTAAAAAATTTAATATCCCATTGCCCTTTACTCAATAATTTAGAAGGGGTATAGGTCTGAATATTACTAGCTGTTTCGGTTTGATCTTCTTGCGCAAAGCTTATAAAAGTTGTTGATAAAGCAAGTAATACTATGGTTAGTTTTCTCATGTTTTGTGTGTTTATTTATTTCCGCGTAAGCGCTATTTTATTATTGTTTATTTAATTTCCAGTTGTATGTAAAGTATTTTAATTTGTAATCCTCTGGTATTTTATTGGTTCTGTAAGTATTAATAAATTGAATTTCGGTTAACCCATTTTGTACAAAATCTTCAGTATACCATTTTAGGATTTCAGACCCTTCAACTGTTTTCTTTTTAGTATTTACTTTTATAAAATAATTACCATTTAAAGCTAACGTTGTTTGTTTTTCTAATTGCGCTTCTAGTGATTTTGGCAAATACACATCAGCTATTAAAGGTGGGCAACCAATTGCTCCACAAACAAGCACAAAATGAAATCGTGCGTCTTTAAAATTAGCTCTCAACAACTCATTTTCAATAGTATTTAAAGTGACTTGTTTACCTGCTAAGCTATATGTTGTTTTATCAAAAAAACCAGCTTTATCTAAAGGTGATGCTATAGGGTAATTATCTACTATACCTTTAATTACAGATAAATTATACGCATTAATCCAAAACGCTTGATAATTTTTAGCATCTGACTTATCTACCGATACGCCTTTGGCAAGTGTTAAGATTGTGTTTAAAGTTTCTGTGTCACTCTTTATGCCCTCATAATCTACTTTACCTTTAGCCACGTGTGTTTTTAAAAACGCGTCGGTTTGTGTAAAAAAATCATTTAGAGATTGCGCTTGTACGGAAACGACTCCGCAAACAACAAGTAATATTAAGAGGGTCTTTTTCATCATTGAATTTTGTTTTAGATCATTCTAACATCCTTTAAGTCTTAATACTGACAATAAACTTTCAAAAATAAATAAAAAAAATAGTGTCTAATTTGAGAAACAAACCTTACAGCGTTTCTTAATTTAAACCCATTCTAAATTATAAAAGCGATTAAGTTATTAACTTTAAAACCGACCTACTATCTAACAAACTAAATTTATGGAACACATCGTCATTATAGGAAACGGAATTTCTGGAGTTACTCTAGCAAGACACGTCAGAAAATTATCGGACAAAAAAATAACAATTATTTCTGCCGAAACAGATTACTTTTTCTCCCGTACTGCATTAATGTATGTGTATATGGGCCATATGAAGTTTGAACACACACAACCCTACGAAAATTGGTTTTGGGAGAAAAACAGAATTGAGCTAAAAAAAGGTTACGTTGATACTATTGATACGGATAATAAAACTCTATTTTTTGCAGAAGGTGACCAAATGCAATATGACAAACTTGTCATAGCAACAGGTAGTAAACCTAATAAATTTGGCTGGCCAGGACAGGATCTTATAGGTGCACAAGGTTTATATAGCAAACAGGACCTGGATAACATGGAAGTGGTAGCACCTAACAATAAAGTTTGTAAACGTGCCGTAATCGTTGGTGGTGGTTTAATTGGAATTGAATTAGCAGAAATGCTTAATTCTAGAGAAATCCCTGTTACTTTTTTAGTGAGAGAAGATAGTTTTTGGAATGGCGTATTACCTAAAGGTGAAAGCCGAATGATAAATAGACATATTAAAAATCACCATATAGATTTACGTTTAAACACTAACTTGAAAGCAATCAATTCAGACGAGAACGGAAAAGTCAAATCTGTCATCATCGAAGAAACGGGAGAAGAACTAGAATGCAATTTTGTTGGTTTAACTGCAGGTGTTTCTCCAAATATTTCGTTTTTAAAAGACTCCAAAATAGATACTAAAAGAGGCGTTTTAGTTAATCGCTATCTAGAAACAAATATTAAAGACGTTTACGCTATTGGTGATTGTGCAGAGCAACACGAAGGCATAGGAAACAGGCGACCAATTGAAGCCGTTTGGTACACTGGTCGTATGATGGGAGAAACTTTAGCGCAAACTATTTGCGATAATCCTTTAGAGTACAAACCAGGACATTGGTTTAATAGTGCAAAATTTTTAGATATCGAATACCAAACCTACGGTTGGGTATTTGGAGAACGCGGACAACCTGACTACGAGAAACATTTTCATTGGAAACATGACGATGACACCAAGTGCATTACCGTTGCTTATCACAAAGACACCAATGCTTTTTTAGGCATTAACACTTTTGGGATAAGAATGCGACATGAAACTTTTGACAAATGGCTGACTGAAAATCGAGATGTTGATTTTGTAATCAACAATCTGAAAGAAGCCAATTTTGACCCCGAGTTTTACAAACACTTTGAAAAAGAAATTTTAGCCACTTACAATAATCAATTACAAACGGTATAATTAATATGAGCAATAAAATAAACCATAGTATGTCATTAGCATCTCCTGATGCCTTTCATATATCAACAAAACAAAAAGTGGCTTTAGGTATTGGTCTTGTTGGACTTTTAATATTAGCATTAGCTTTATTTAATGTGCACCTTCCTAATACAGGGTTATTCTTAACCCTTTCTTTAGTAATGATTGGCGCAGGAGTAGTTATCTATTCTAGAGAGGCTTACCTAACCAAACTAGAGGGAATTAAAAACGACGGAACATGGTTTAAATCAATCTCATCTCGTGGCTTTTGGGGCTGGGCATTAGGAGTTATATTGACCAGCTTTTATATTGTACTATACTTTTATCCACAATATTTAGGTTTAGCAAAAGATGGCGCTCCAAACACAGGTTTGGTTGGCTTATTTGACCCTTTAAGCAATCTTTTAAGTGGACGTAACGCCAGTCAATGGTTTGTTTATGGCTCATTATATACCATTGCGATATTAGCTTTTGGTTACAAGTTTATTTTAAAATACAGACATAACCGTTACCAACAAATACGCACCATGTCTGTGATGTTCTTCCAATTAGGGTTTGCCTTCTTAATACCAGAATTTATGTACGTCATGAATAATGACTTACCTTATTACGATCTAAAAAGTGTATGGCCTTTAAACTATTATATTTTTGACGAATGGTCCGTAAAAGGATTTTTATCTAATGGTAATTTAGGTTTAGCACTAATTGTATTTGGAATTGTATCTACGTTTTTAATCACTCCGATATTAACGTATAAATATGGAAAACGATGGTATTGCTCATGGGTTTGTGGTTGTGGTGGATTAGCCGAAACTGCAGGAGACTCGTTCAGACAATTATCATCAAAAAAATTATCCGCTTGGAAATTAGAGCGTTGGTTAATACATACCGTATTAGTATTCTCAGTAGTTATGACCACTGCTATGGTCTACAGCTATTTAGGTAAAGACAGTAATAATTTCTGGTTGACTAGAGATGTATTTATTACTGCTGTCATAGTGTTTTTAACTATTATTTTTGCTGGGGTTATGTACTTTAGAGGTAAAGAATTAGGTAAAGATGCCAAAGCAGGAGCAATTGGTTACGGAGTAGTTATCGCTTTATTATTATTTATGCATTTTACGGCAACTACCGAGAACCTATTTTTTATTAAAGGCGGAACTTTACGATCTATATATGGAATATACATAGGCTCCATATTTTCTGGTGTTATTGGAACTGGGTTTTATCCTATTTTGGGTAGTAGATCATGGTGTCGTTTTGGATGTCCTATGGCCGCTATTTTAGGTTTCCAACAACGTTTATTTTCAAAATTCAGAATTACAACCAATGGTGGTCAATGTATCTCATGTGGTAACTGTTCTAATAGTTGCGAAATGGGTATTGATGTAAGAGCTTATGCGCAAAAAGGAGAAAATATTGTACGTTCTAGCTGTGTTGGTTGTGGTGTTTGTAGTGCCGTTTGCCCAAGAGGTGTTTTAAAATTAGAAAACGATACTATGGATGGACGTATCAATCCAACAGAAATTTTATTAGGTAACGATGTTGATTTAATGGATTTTGTTAATAAAAAATAATTGGAGAAATTTAATATAAAATCAATTGTCCTATTCTTGTTTTTAAGTATTACTTGTATCGCTTACGCGGAAAAAACATACGTAAAGACCTATTTTGAAAACGGAAATATCGCAGCAGAGGGCTGGTCTATGGATAATCAAAAGACTGGTTTTTGGATCTTTTATTACGATAACCACGTCGTAAAAGCAAAAGGAAATTTTGAGTCCGATTTAAAAACTAACTATTGGAGATATTATTTTGATAGTAACACATTAGAAAAACAAGGCCAATATTTAAACGGTAAAGAAAATGGCTATTGGAAAACATACCATAAAAACACAAATTTAAAAAGCCAAGGACGCTATCTAAACGGTAGTAAAAACGGATATTGGAAAACATATCATAGCAATACAAAAACAGAAAGCCAAGGAAGTTATAGTAATGGTCTAAAAAATAAATTCTGGAAATTCTACCATAACAACGCAGTAATATCTAAATTTGGAAACTTTAACCAAAATCTAAAAGAAGGCTATTGGAAATTTTTCCGTCACAACGGAATCAAAGAAAAAGAAGGTCATTATCAAACTGACCAAAAAATTAAATGGTGGTTATTTTATGATAAAAACGAAAAAATAAACCATAAATGCCAACTCAAAGACAACCAAAAAAATGGCTATTGTCTAATGTATAAAGACGAAGCGTTAACTTCTGCTATCAAATATCAAGCGGGTGAAAAAATAAAAGAATGGACCGATTTTAAGTCCTTCAAAAAAGAAAATAAATTAAGCGATCTTAAATGACCAAAATAAAAGTCATCATTCCTGCCTATAACGAGCAAGATTCTATAGCACATGTCCTTAACGCTATTCCGTCTATAGTTGACGAGGTTATTGTAGTTAGCAACAACTCGACAGACCTAACAGAAGCAAATGCTAAAAATGCTGGAGCCACTGTTTTACAAGAAAATAATAAAGGCTATGGCTATGCTTGCTTAAAAGGGATGGATTACATCGCTAAACAAGAGACAAAACCAGATATTGTCGTGTTTTTAGATGGCGATTACAGCGATTTCCCCGAGGATTTAACAAAAATTGTAGCGCCAATTTTAGACCAAAATAAAGACTTTGTTGTTGGCGCACGTGTAAAAAACTTAAGAGAAGAAGGCAGTATGATGCCTCAACAAGTGTTTGGAAATTGGTTAGCAACCACATTAATGTCTCTTTTTTTTAATGCTAAATTCACAGATCTCGGTCCATTCAGAGCCATTAAGTATGATAAGCTACTAGGACTGAATATGGAAGACAAAACCTATGGCTGGACGGTTGAAATGCAACTAAAAGTATTAAAGCAAAAACTAACCTATTTAGAAGTCCCTGTTAACTACAGAAATAGAATTGGTGTCTCAAAAGTTTCAGGAACGATAAAAGGTAGTATATTTGCTGGCGTTAAAATATTAACGTGGATTTTCAAATACAGTTTTAAAAAGTGATTCTCGAAACCATTACCATTATTATCTATAGCATTGCGCTAGTTCTTATTTTCATGTATGCTTTGGCACAATTAAACCTACTGTTTAATTACTTAGCATCAAAAAAGAAGGAAGAAACCGGCCCTAAATTTGACTTTACCAATCCGGAAGAAATCCCGTTTGTAACCATACAGCTGCCCGTTTATAACGAGCTGTATGTTATGGACCGTCTATTAGACAACATAGCCTTAATTGACTATCCAAAAGACAAATTAGAAATACAAGTTTTAGACGACTCTACTGATGAGACCGTGGCAACCACAAAAATACACGTCGATAAACTAAAAGCACAAGGCCTAGATATTACACAAATAACTAGAACCAATAGACAAGGTTTTAAAGCAGGTGCTTTAAAAGAAGGTTTAGAAATTGCAAAAGGAGAATACATCGCTATTTTTGATGCCGATTTCTTACCAGAACCTAACTGGTTAAAGAAAACAATTCCCTATTTTAAAGACTCAGAAATTGGTGTTGTACAAACCCGTTGGGGACATATTAACAGAGATTATTCTACACTAACAAAAATACAAGCCTTTGCTTTAGATGCTCATTTTACATTAGAACAAGTGGGACGTAGTAGTAAAGGACACTTTATTAACTTTAATGGTACTGCTGGTGTTTGGCGTAAAGATTGTATTCTTGACGCAGGAAATTGGGAAGGTGATACTTTAACAGAAGATTTAGACTTAAGTTACAGAGCACAACTTAAAAACTGGAAATTCAAGTATTTGGAAGATGTAGAAACTCCTGCTGAATTACCCGTGGTTATTAGTGCTGCAAGATCACAACAGTTTAGATGGAACAAAGGTGGTGCTGAAAACTTTCAAAAAATGTTTGGGCGTGTTGTTACAAGTAAAAACATTTCTGCTAAAACTAAAATGCATGGACTATTACATTTACTAAATAGCACCATGTTTTTAAACGTACTAATTGTTGGTATTTTAAGCATCCCGATGTTATACATCAAAAACGAATATGCACATTTAAGACCTTACTTTTATGTCATGAGTTTCTTTGTGGTTAGTACTATCATATTTTTCGTGTGTTATTGGGTCATGTACAAACAAAGTCATGGTAATACCTTTAAAGACTTTTTAAAATATATCGCTTTATTCTTTACCTTTTTCTCTATCGCAATGGGCTTTTCATTACACAACTCCATAGCAGTAATAGAAGGACATATTGGGAAGCGTAGTGAATTTGTACGTACGCCTAAATTTAATATCAGCACACTTAAAGACAGCTGGAAAGGCAACAAATATTTGCGTAAAAACATATCTATTAATGTCATTTTTGAAGGCGCATTAATGCTATATTTTGCTTTTGGAATGTATAGTGCTTTTGTTGTTGGGGACCAAGGAGGAGACTTTGGTTTATTCCCTTTTCATTTAATGTTAACGATAGGTTTTGGATTTGTATTTTTCAAATCATTAACCTCTAAAGCTTAAATATCTGGGCGTTACCACAAGGGTCGCGTCTTTCATTATATCTTTTTTGCAAAGTAGTCTCAAACTAGTTTGGGCCTATTTTTCAACTTAATCCTTCAATAAAGGACAGTAATAGACCTTAGGTCGCAAAAAAGGATGCCATTTCAACCGCTAACGCAGGACGCATCATGCTTAATACATTCATTTTAAAAACTAACAAATTAACGGTACTGCTACTCTTGGCTAGTTTTTGTTTGTATGGTGTATTTGCTTATAATTTGGTAAGAACAGACTACAGTACTTTAATATCTTTATATATTGTACTATTTGGGTTATTTGTAAAAATTGTCACGACTAACAAAAACAATTTTAAACTTTTAGTAATTGTAGCCATACTAAGTAGACTCATTTTTTTATTTGCAATCCCGAACCTATCACAGGATTTTTACCGATTTATTTGGGATGGCCGCATGATACTGCAAGGTTACAATCCTTACTTACACACTCCAGAAAGTTTCATAAATCTAGGACAAGCACCCGTTAGTCAAGCAAAAGACTTAGTATCAGGCATGCAAGTTTTAAACGCTAGTCATTACTCCAACTACCCACCAATAAACCAACTATTATTTACACTTGCTAATGTGTTTTCTTCGGCAAACATCCTTGGCTCAGTAATTGGTCTAAGACTATTAATAATTGCAGCTGACATTGGCACGCTCTATTTTGGAGCCAAATTACTAGAAAAACTAGGCTTATCTAAGCACAAAATATTCTGGTTTATTTTAAACCCCTTCATTATAATAGAATTAACAGGAAATCTACATTTTGAGAGTGTTATGATTTTCTTTCTAATACTTAGCTTATACTTACTTCATAAAAATAAATGGCAATGGGCGGCAGTTGTCTTTGCGTTATCAATTTCTACTAAATTAGTACCGCTTCTCTTTTTACCACTGTTTGTCAAATGGTTTAGACTAAAAAATGATCCGACTAAAATTGATTTTAAAAAACTATTTAGCTTTTATATTATAATAGGTAGCACTACTCTACTTCTGTTTGCACCGTTCTTTTCAATGCAATTTATAAGCAACTATTCTAAAACAGTGGGCTTATGGTTTGGTAATTTCGAGTTTAATGCAAGCGTTTATTATATAGCAAGAGCCATTGGATATGCCATAACAGGCTATAATCAAATAGCGATTATTGGAAAAACACTCCCTTTATTAATTTTTATTTCTATTTGGATTTTAGCGTTAACTAGAAAAAATCAAGACTTTTTAACACTTCTTACTAGTATGTTATTGGCTATGACATTCTATTTACTTTTAAGTACCACAGTCCATCCATGGTATGTTGCTTCGCTTCTAATCTTAGGTCTATTTACCAATTACAAACTTCCCATCGTTTGGAGCTTTATTGTCATTATAAGCTATCTAGCCTATGCTAATGCTGACAACACAGAAAACTTATGGCTTATTGGTTTAGAGTATTTGGTGGTCTATTTTATATTGTTTCTAGATATTTTTATAAATAACAGACCACAAAAGACACTTAAAAAATCTATTTAAAGTTAAAATTTAATTAACTTACACAACTTTAATAAGTTACCCTAATTTACGTGATAATAAACCATGCTTTCTTCATTGGTTAAAAGATATCAACAGACTTATTAAATAAAAGTTGTATCACTATTTGGTAATCAAATATATAATCGTAAATTTGCAAACTCTTTTTGAGAGAGGAATGTTTAATAAAAAATAATTAATAACGTGGACACAATAAGCTACAAAACGATTTCGGCAAACAAAGCTACTGTAGATAAGCAGTGGGTTTTAGTAGATGCAGAAGGTCAAACATTAGGGCGTTTGTCTTCTAAAGTTGCAAAACTAATTAGAGGAAAGCACAAGCCTAGCTTCACACCGCATGTTGATTGTGGGGATAACGTAATTGTTATCAATGCAGAAAAAATCAACTTATCAGGAAACAAGTGGAATGACAAAACGTACATTCGTCACACAGGTTACCCAGGTGGTCAAAGAAGTTTAACTGCTACAGAACTGTTCGGAAAAGATCCAGCAAGGTTAGTAGAAAAATCAGTAAAAGGAATGTTACCTAAAAACAAATTAGGTGCAGCATTATTCCGTAATTTAAATGTTGTTGTTGGTACAGCTCATGCTCATGAAGCTCAAAAACCAACAGTAATTAACTTAAACGAATTCAAGTAATGGAAGTAATTCACAAAATTGGTCGTCGTAAGACCGCAGTTGCTCGTATATACCTATCTGAAGGGAAAGGTGAAATTACGATCAATAAAAAAGACATTAAAGACTACTTCGATACTGCAACGTTACAATACAAAGTAAACCAACCATTAGCTTTAACAGAGAATGAAGGTGTATTTGATATTAAAGTAAATGTATTTGGTGGTGGTATTACAGGTCAAGCAGAAGCTATCCGTTTAGCGATCTCTCGTGCAATGTGCGAAATCGATCCTGAAAACAGATTAGTATTGAAACCTGAAGGATTAATGACAAGAGACCCAAGAATGGTTGAGCGTAAAAAATTCGGACAGAAAAAAGCGCGTAAGAAATTCCAATTCTCTAAACGTTAATATCCAGAATCATGTTCAAAATTTGTTTTACAGATTTTTGTTCATATTCAAATTAAATTAAAAGGTACTGATGTAAAGTCAGTATAAACACAGTTATTGTTGTCCTAGTGTCTTTAACAATAAAAACACAGGATTTAGTCTAGCATCTAAATAATTAAGGCGATTTTTTATAAATGACCACTTAATTATTGCTAATTCAACAGAACGTAAACTATTACAAAATGGCAGTAGAAGTAAAAGAATTACTTGAAGCAGGTGTACACTTTGGTCACCTTACACGTAAGTGGGATCCAAATATGGCCCCTTATGTTTATATGGAGCGTAACGGTATCCATATAATCAATCTATATAAAACAGCAGCTAAAATGGAAGAAGCTGGAGATGCATTAGCAAAAATTGCAGCTTCAGGTCGTAAAATTTTATTTGTTGCAACAAAAAAGCAAGCAAAAGATATCGTAGCAGAAAAAGCAGGTAGCATTAACATGCCTTTCATTACTGAAAGATGGCCTGGTGGAATGTTAACTAACTTTATCACTATCCGTAAAGCAATCAAAAAGATGGCTACTATTGATAGAATGAAGAAAGACGGTACGTTTTTAACGTTGTCTAAGAAAGAACGTTTACAAGTTGATCGTTTAAGAGCTAAGTTAGAGAAAAACTTAGGGTCTATCGTTGACATGACACGTTTACCTGGTGCTATATTTGTTGTTGATATTAAACGTGAGCATATCGCGATTAAAGAAGCTCAAAAATTAAACATTCCAATTTTTGCAATGGTAGATACTAACTCTGATCCACGTCAAGTAGATTACGTAATACCAGCAAATGATGATGCTTCAAAATCAATTGACAAAATCTTAACGCACGTAACTAATGCTGTAACTGCAGGATTAAACGAACGTAAAGCAGAAAAAGCAGACAAGGAAGCAGCTAAAGCTAGTAAAGATGTAGCTAAAGTAGAAAAAACAGCAGCACCTAAAAAAGCAGTAGTAGCTAAAGACGAAGAAGAATAAAATAACATTTTCAAAACACAAATAAGTCGTTTGATTCTTTTCTTTGTTGAAAAATAATTAAACGACTTTTTTTAAATTATACTTATTATGAGCGAAGTAAAAATTTCAGCAGCACAAGTAAACGAACTAAGAAAAGCTACTGGAGCAGGAATGATGGACTGCAAAAAAGCATTAGTTGAAGCAGGTGGTGATTTTGACAAAGCAATTGACGTTTTACGTAAAAAAGGTCAAAAAGTAGCAGAAAAAAGAGCGGACAGAGATTCTTCTGAAGGTGCTGCTGCAATCAGAATTAACGATGACAACACTGTTGGTGTAGCTATCGTATTAGGATGTGAAACTGATTTTGTTGGTAAAAATGAATCCTTTTTAGCATTAGCTGGTCAATTCGCAGATATCGCACTTAACTTTGACAACAAAGAAGATTTCTTAACTGCAGACTTTGGTGGTATGACCGTTGCAGAAAAACTAGTAGAACAAACTGGTGTTGTAGGTGAAAAATTAGAAATCAACGCTTTTGAAAAATTAGAAGCTCCTTATGTTGGTTCTTACGTTCACATTAATAAAATTGGTGCATTAGTTGGTTTAACAGCTGTTAACGAAACTGTTGGTAAAGATGTTGCAATGCAAGTTGCTTCTATGGGAGCTTCTTCTTTATCTTACAAAGATTTTGATCCTGCATTCGTTGCCTCAGAAACTGAAGCTAGAATTGCAGTTATTGAAAAAGATAATATTGAATTAGGTCGTTTAGGTAAAACTTTAAAAAATGTACCTCAATACATCTCTATGTCTCAATTAACTCCTGAAGTTATGGCTCAAGCTGAAGAAGCTGCTAAAGCAGAATTAAAAGCTGAAGGTAAGCCAGAACAAATATGGGACAAAATTTTACCTGGTAAAATGGACCGTTTCATCTCTGACAACACGACTTTGGATCAAGAACAATGTTTATTAGACCAAAACTTTATTAAAGATGACAAGTCTAGAGTTTCTGATTACATAGCGTCTAACAACGTTGAAGTAACGGCTTTCAAACGTGTCTCTTTAGGATAGAAAAGACTATTTTATATTTCCGCGTAAGCGAAAAATTTAAAAATATTTATACATAATCAAAACCACTACTCTATTTTAAGAGTTAGTGGTTTTTTTTATGCTTAAAAACACTTAGATTTGCTAAACTATTTTTCCTATCTGTATAGGAATCCTTCAATCGTTAGATTAGACTATGAAATATAAAAGAATACTCCTAAAATTATCAGGTGAAGCCTTAATGGGAAATCGTCAATATGGTATAGATCCAGAACGTCTATCTGAATACGCTCAAGAAATTAAAGCAGTTACAGAAAAAGGTGTAGAAGTAGCTATAGTTATTGGTGGAGGAAATATTTTTAGAGGAGTTGCTGGAGCCATGAATGGTATGGATCGCGTACAAGGTGACCATATGGGAATGTTAGCCACTGTTATTAACGGTTTAGCCTTACAACAAGCATTAGAAGATGCCGATATAAAAACAAGACTGCAAACAGCTATAAAAATCAACGAGGTAGCAGAGCCATTTATACGCAGAAAAGCGATGAGCCATCTACGTAAAGGTCGTGTTGTTATTTTTGGTGGAGGAACAGGAAACCCTTACTTTACAACCGACTCCGCAGCAGTTTTAAGAGCTATTGAAATTGAAGCAGACGTTATTTTAAAAGGAACACGCGTAGATGGTATCTACAATGTTGATCCAGAAAAAGACAGCGAAGCTATAAAATTTGATCACATTACTTTTGACGATGTTTTACGTAAAGGATTAAAGGTTATGGACACAACAGCATTTACACTGAGTCAAGAAAATGACTTACCTATTATTGTATTTGACATGAATACAAAAGGGAACTTAATGAAGGTTGTTACAGGAGAAAAAATAGGAACACAAGTAAGTTTATAAATAGATTATTATATTACGTTTAAAATTGGCTCGCTTTTTGAAAGTCATTCAATATTAAATTACATTACCATGAACGAAGACATTACATTTATAATAGACACGACCAAAGAAGCAATGGAAAAAGCCATTAAGCATCTTGAAAAACAATTTGTAAATATTAGAGCCGGAAAAGCTAGCCCTGCAATGTTAGGGAGCGTAATGGT
This sequence comes from Psychroserpens sp. NJDZ02, assembly GCF_004843725.1. NCBI lineage: Bacteria > Pseudomonadati > Bacteroidota > Flavobacteriia > Flavobacteriales > Flavobacteriaceae > Psychroserpens > Psychroserpens sp. NJDZ02. The sequence goes on from NZ_CP039451.1 coordinate 1,059,928, forward strand.
GGACTATTATGGATCACAGACACCACTTAGTCAAGTCGCAAACGTCAACACTCCAGATGGTCGTACAATTACCGTACAACCGTGGGAAAAAAATATGTTACAAGCTATAGAAAAAGCAATTATGATTGCTAATCTTGGTTTTAACCCTATGAATAATGGAGACATTCTAATAATTAGTGTACCACCATTAACAGAAGAGCGTAGACGTGAACTTGCAAAACAAGCCAAAGTTGAAGCCGAAGATGCTAAAATTGGTATTAGAAATGCACGTAAAGAAGCAAATAACGACATTAAAAAAACGGAGGATGCCTCTGAAGATCTTCAAAAAAATGCAGAAGCAGACGTTCAAGTATTAACAGACAAATATGTTAAAAAAATTGAAGAAACCTTAGCTTCTAAAGAAACTGAGATAATGACTGTATAATTCTTAAAGCGACTTTTAAGTCGCTTTTTTACATTTTACAACTTATACCACAATTTCACGTTCTAGTATTTAAGTTAAAATCTCAATTATGAAATTTTTAAAATCTATTGGTTTTGTTTTTGCTTTTTTTTGCTTGGGTCTACTACATGCTCAGGACTATAAGTTTATTCCAAACAACCAGCATGTATTGACCGATGAAGACGTTAAAACTATGGAGTTGGTAATTACTCCTGATGTTTTACTTTTTAACGACAAAGGAAAACGACTTCCTATCTCTCAAGTTCAACTAATGACAAACTCGGATTATACACCGTTGTTTTATGTCGATGATAAACAAAGACTCAAATCAATAGTCTTTAAACGCAATGCATTAAAAAACAATACAGTTGCAATAAACCCCGAATCTGAATTTATAAAAGGAGAAAAAGCTTTAGATTTTTTCATTACAGATTTACAAGGGAACACTTTTAAATTATCAGATCTTAAAGGTCAAGTCGTAGTGCTAAACTTTTGGTTTACAAAATGCGCACCTTGTGTTATGGAAATGCCAGAATTAAATGAGTTAACCGACATTTTTAAAGATAAAAAAGTAAAATTTTTAGCACTCACGTTTAATAAAAAAGAAATAGTAGAACAGTTTTTAGACAACACAGTATTCAACTTTACCATTGCTGCAAATGCAAATGATGTTATCACCACTTATGGCGTACAAAGTTACCCTACGTCGATCGTAATTAATAAAAAAGGAGAAATTGTTGCTAAAGAGATCGGTTACAGAACAAATATTAAATCTGTACTTACAACAGTAATAAATGCACAACTCTAAACATATTAAATTTAATTACTACCTGCTCATTGTAATTCTTTTTTGCTTTGGGACTTTGCATGCGCAAAACTCTGATCCAGATACCACATTAAAGGCAAACGATTCAACAAAATCAGGAGACCTTTTAAAACAAATTGGTAATGGTTTTTTCCCAACTAAGCTATGGAACTTTGACTTACGCTATTTAATTAAGTATAATCAATATGAAGGTTTCAGAACTGGCTTAGGCGGTATTACCAATGATGAGTTTTCTGAAAAATATAGAATTGACTCCTATTTAGTCTATGGCTTCAGGGATGATAGCTTCAAATACAAAATAGGTGGCGGATTTAGAGTAAATAAAGACACTAAAACTTGGATTAACTTATCCTACATTGATGATTTAAAAGAAACAGGAAGTTCAGCCTTCTTAACTGATAGCCGTTCGTTTTCTTTTTTTGAACCCCGATTACTTAATATTAGTTTATTCCACAAACATATCACATCTGCCATTTCAATTGAACACGAAATAACACCCAATTTATATTCAAAATCAGAAATTGCCATTAGTAATATAAGACCGACTTACGACTACAACTTTCTTTTAGATGGAAAGAATTATAGTGCATTTGAAACAACTACGGCTAAAGTATCGCTACAATGGGATCCCTTTAAAACTTTTGAAACATCTGAAGCAGGCGTAAAAACCGCTATTGATGGCTACCCAAAATTCACCTTGCAATACACTAAAAGTTTTAAAGATCTTTTAAATGCTGATTTTAATTTTTCCAAATTAGATTTTAGAACTATTCATAAAATAAAACATAATAAGCATTCTTATACTATCGGAACTTTATCCGCGGGTATAACTCATGGAAATGCACCTTTAACCCATTTATATCACGCCTATCCAAACAACATTACTAAAGAAACGATCTTACAGCGCTTTTCTGTAGCCGGAATCAATAGTTTTGAAACCATGTACTTCAACGAGTTTTTCTCCGATAGATTTTCTACCCTCGTTTTAAAACATTACGTAAAGCCTTTTGCAATTGCAAAACATTTTAACCCGCAATTAGTACTTGTATCTCGTTATGCCATTGGTAATATGAATAACATTGATAGACACCAAAATGTAGACTTTGGAACTTTAAAACATGGTTATACAGAAAGTGGATTTGAGATTAATAAATTACTTTTAGGTTTTGGTTTAAGTGCTACTTATAGATATGGTGCATATCATTTACCTAGAGAAGAAGATAATATCGCTCTAAAATTCACTTTTAATATTACATTATAAAACCAAATTTATTTAAGTAAATACAATGGTTTTATATACCTTTGTTCCGTTTTTTAAAGTATTATGTTTAAACTATTTTCTGCAAATTTCTGGGACATTGTAGCAAGACTAATTTTGCGCAATAAGATAGCTATTCTTATAGGTATCGTTATAATTACCGTACTATTTAGTACGCAATGGAAGTATATGCGTTTTACGTATACCGAAGCTAACCTGCTACCGGACGACCACGACGTAAACATTACTTACAATGACTTTTTAAAAGTATTTGGAGAAGAAGGTAATTTAGTTGTTCTTGGTGTTAAAGACACAACCCTTTTTACAGTCGAAAAATTAAATGCGTGGAACGCACTTTCTGACAGTTTTAGAAATGCTCCAGAAGTTGAAACTGTAATTTCAATTAAAGACCTACAAAAATTAGTCAAAGATCAAGTTCACGAAAAGTTTACGCTTGAACCTTTTATAAAAGATTCTGTGTCGTCTATCGCGGAAATTGAAAAACTTCAAGACCAATTATTCAATCAGTATCCCTTTTACGACAACTTCTTATTTAATAAAGAAACAAAAACAGTTCGTTCAGCCATTTATTTAAAGAAGGATATTGTAAACACCCCTGCTAGGAAGGACTTTGTAATAGATAATCTAATAAAAAAAATAGATGCTTTTGAGAAAAAAGAAGGTCTAGATGTTAGAATATCGGGGATGCCTTATATAAGAACCCTTAATGCAAAAAATATAGTTGACGAGATTAATCTTTTTGTAATTGCAGCACTACTAGTAACCTCATTTATATTCTTCTTATTTTTTAGATCTTTTAGAGCAACTTTCATCTCTCTAATAGTCGTATGTATTGGTGTTATGTGGACCTTAGGTATACTTGGTATGCTTGGATATGAAATCACTGTACTAACAGCTTTAATACCACCATTAATAATTGTAATTGGAATACCTAATTGTATATTTCTGATAAATAAATATCAACATGAGGTTAAATCTCATGGTAATAAAGTAAAAAGTTTACAGCGTGTAATTACAAAAGTAGGTAATGCCACATTAATGACAAATGTTACCACTGCTTCAGGTTTTGGTACTTTTATCTTAACCGAGAGTACCTTACTTAAAGAGTTTGGTGTTGTTGCCTCATTAAGTATAATAGCTATTTTCATACTATGCTTGCTAATAATACCAATACTCTACAGCTTCTTACCCTACCCTAAAGAGCGCCACTTAGAGCACCTAAACAAACGTTGGATTGGTGGTTTTGTCGATTGGATGGTACGAATGGTAAAAGAAAAGCGAATTGCGATTTATATAACCTCTCTGGTTTTACTAGTCGTTTGTTTGATTGGTATTTTCCAAATAAAAATTTCTGGAAGTCTAATTGAAGACATGCCCAAAAAGGCACAATTTTTTAAAGATATCCGCTTTTTTGAAGAAGAGTTTGATGGTATTATGCCATTAGAAATTATGATTGACACTAAACGTAAGCAAGGTGTTATGAAGTTGGCGACTTTAAAACGAATGGAAAAAATTGAAGAGTTTATAAATGAGACTCCTGAATTTTCAAAAGCAATTTCAGTTGTTGGATTAGTCAAATATTCCAAGCAAGCGTACTATAATGGAAATCCAAAATATTACCAACTACCAACAAGCATGGAAAATAATTTCATTTTATCCTATGCTAAAAACTCATCATCCGACACGGATTTACTAAAAAACTTTGTGGATAGCACTGGCCAGTATGCTAGAATTACAACATTCATGAAAGACATTGGTACGGACAAAATGGAACGTATCCAAGAAAATCTGCAAGACAAAATAGACAACGTATTTCCTGAAAAGCAGTACAATGTAACCATGACTGGTAAAGCATTGGTTTTTCAAAAAGGAACTAAATATCTAGTCAAAAACTTAGCCATATCACTATCTCTAGCCGTTATATTAATCTCTCTATTCATGGCTTACATGTTTAGATCGTTTAGGATGATTGTTGTATCATTAATCCCCAATTTATTACCACTAGTAGTAACAGCAGGATTAATGGGATATATTGGTGTACCAATAAAACCCTCAACAATATTAGTCTTTAGTATAGCATTTGGTATATCTGTAGATGATACGATTCATTTTTTAGCAAAATACAGACAAGAGCTACAAGCCAATAATTGGAAGATAAAAAAATCTGTTTATGGAGCGTTACGCGAAACAGGAGTTAGTATGTTTTATACCTCAATAGTACTCTTCTTTGGTTTCTCAGTATTTATAATTTCTAGTTTTGGAGGTACCGTAGCACTTGGTGCTTTAGTATCAGTAACATTATTATTTGCTATGTTATCTAACTTACTACTATTACCATCGTTATTATTATCATTAGAACGAAGTATTGCTAATAAGCAAGTCTTAAAAGAACCAACAATTAATATTATACCAAGGGAAGACGATGATGAAAAGACATCTGTTTCCGAAGAAAAATAAAAAAGAACACTCTATTTTTAATTAAATTTTTTAAAAATGAAATCACATACAGTCGCTACTTTACTTAAAGAGACAAAATTACAAGAAATACAAATAAAAGGTTGGGTACGTACCTTTAGAGCTAATAGATTTATTGCTTTAAATGATGGTTCAACATTACATAACATCCAATGTGTAGTCGATTTTGAAAACACAGACGAGAACTTACTAAAACGCATCACAACTGGTGCTGCCGTGTCAATCACAGGAGAATTAGTAGAAAGTCAAGGTAAAGGTCAAACAGTAGAAGTTACCGTTACTAAAATTGAAATTTTAGGAGATTCTGATCCAGAAACTTATCCAATTCAACCCAAAAAACACAGTTTTGAATTTTTAAGAGAAAATGCGCATCTACGCACAAGAACAAGTACGTTTAGTGCTGTTATGCGTTTACGTTCTGCATTATCTTTTGCTGTACATAAGTACTTTAATGATAACGGTTTCTACTATATGCACACCCCAATTATTACAGGGAGTGATGCAGAAGGAGCAGGAGAAATGTTTCGTGTAAGCACATTAGATCAAAAAAACCCTCCTTTAACAGAAGATGGTAATATAGACCAAACCAAAAACTTTTTCGGAAAAGACACTAACCTTACTGTTTCTGGTCAATTAGAAGCAGAAACTTATGCGATGTCTTTAGGTAAAGTCTATACTTTTGGACCAACTTTTAGAGCAGAAAACTCTAATACCACACGTCATTTGTCAGAATTCTGGATGATTGAGCCAGAAGTTGCTTTCATGGATCTTGCTGGAAATATGGACTTAGCAGAAGACTTTATGAAATCTGTGATTAGTTACATTTTAGAACATAATGCGGACGACTTAGAGTTTTTAGACAAACGTCTTTTGGATGATGAAAAAACAAAGCCGCAAGCAGAACGTAGTGAATTGTCATTAATTGAAAAATTAAAGTTCGTTACTGAAAACAATTTCAAACGCGTAAGTTATACTGAAGCTATAGATATACTTAGAAATTCTAAGCCTAACAAGAAAAAGAAATTCAATTATATCATTGAAGAATGGGGTGCCGATTTACAATCAGAACACGAGCGCTTTTTAGTAGAAAAACATTTTAAGTGCCCAGTAATATTATTTGATTATCCGGCAAATATAAAAGCATTTTACATGCGTTTAAACGAAGACGGTAAAACCGTTAGAGCAATGGATATCTTATTTCCTGGTATTGGAGAAATTGTTGGAGGATCACAACGTGAAGAACGTCTTGATGTTTTAAAAGAAAAAATGGCAGTCTTAGATATTTCTGAGGAAGAATTATGGTGGTACTTGGACTTACGTAAATATGGTACAGCTGTTCACTCTGGTTTTGGTCTTGGTTTTGAACGCTTAGTTATGTTTGCAACAGGAATGGGAAATATTAGAGATGTAATACCTTACCCAAGAACACCGCAAAACGCAGAATTTTAAAACATAGAATAACTTTTAAACTCTTAATAAATGATTTTAGAATAAATAGAGTTTATTAACATTCAAATTTATATATTAAAACAATCTACTAAAATGTAGATTGTTTTTTTTATTTTTATCCTAATTCTAAAATAAATCATGCTTAAACAATATTTACAGTTTAAATTATCGCAGAAGTTGTCGCCACAACAAATTCAATTAATGAAATTGATACAGTTGCCGACACAAGCATTTGAACAACGTTTAAAGCAAGAGTTAGAAGAAAATCCTGCATTAGACACAGGGAAAGAAGAAATTGTTGATGACTTCGACAATGACTTAGATAACACTAAAGACGATTTTGACGATAACGACATCATTGATGCGGGAGATATTAACGTCGATGATTACTTAAGTGATGACGAAATCCCGGAATATAGAACAAACACGAATAACTATAGTGCAGATGATGAGGACAAAACCATGCCTTATGCTGCCGGTACTTCTTTTACGCAACATTTAGTCAATCAATTAAACACCTATCGTTTGTCTGATGACGAACGTGATATTGCTGAATTTTTAGTCGGTAGCGTTGACGAGAGTGGCTACATACGTAGAGAACTAACTGATATTGTAGATGACCTTGCCTTTACCCAGAGTGTCTATACTGATGAAGAAAAGGTCTCTAGAGTCCTTAAAATTGTGCATCAATTAGATCCAGCAGGTGTTGGTGCTAGAAACTTACAAGAGTGTTTAAGTATCCAATTACATAGAAAAGAAAAGTCACCAGATATCCAATTGGCAATGGATATTATCGATAAAGCATTTGATCAGTTTACTAAAAAGCATTATAAAAAATTAATGCAAAAATTTGATATAACTGAAGAACAGCTTAAAGATGCGATTCATGAAGTGGAACGTCTTAACCCAAAACCAGGAGGTTCATACGCTGGAAACAATAGAATCGTGGAACACGTTGTTCCTGATTTTGCCATAAAAATAGTGGATGGCCAATTAGAATTAACTCTTAATGGTCGTAATGCTCCAGAACTACACGTTTCTAGAGAGTATAATAATATGCTTAAAGGCTATAAAGAGAGTAAAGACAAGTCTAAATCTCAAAAAGATGCTGTGATGTTTATCAAGCAAAAACTAGATGCCGCAAAATGGTTTATAGACGCTATTAAACAGCGTCAGCAAACTTTATTTGTCACAATGAGCTCTATTATGAATTACCAGAAAGAATTCTTCTTAACCGGCGATGAGCGTAATTTAAGACCAATGATTCTTAAAGATATTGCTGACGAAATTGAAATGGATGTTTCTACAGTTTCTAGAGTTGCTAATAGTAAATATGTAGATACGCCTTACGGTACTAAATTAATCAAAGAATTCTTCTCAGAATCTATGACTAATGATCAAGGTGAAGAAGTCTCTACACGCGAAATCAAAAAAATTCTAGAAACAGTAATTGAAGAAGAAAGTAAAAAGAAACCTTTAACAGATGCTGCTTTAGCCAAAATACTAAAAGAAAAAGGATACCCTATTGCCCGTCGTACCGTCGCTAAATATAGAGAACAATTAGATATACCTGTTGCTAGATTGCGTAAAAAAATATAATTGATTAGCTTTAAAACATTCCCATCAATATCTACGTTTTCTTATCAAACTTTACCAATATCTATTTAAAATGAAATGGCTAATTAAAACTATATCGGTTGTCTTTCATCCTATTATCATGCCTTTATTGGCAATTCACTTTTACTTTAAGAAATCACCCCGATTTATTCCTGAAGACCTTGTATACGCAAAATTAATATCGCTATTTATACTATCTGTTGTACTTCCTATTATGGTGTACTTTTTATTAAAAACCTTAGGTAAAACAGAATCTATACATTTAAAGACAACTAAAGAACGTATTTTACCTTTATTGGTAAATTGCGCCATAATAATACTAATACTATATCGCGTTTTCCCTGAGAATCAAATACCAGAATTATACTTCTTTTTTATAGGCATACTACTATCTAGTGTAACCTGTTTAATATTAGCTATACTAAAATTCAAAGCCAGTATTCACTTAATAGCAACCGGGGGTGTTTTTATGTTTTTTATAGCATTTGCCATTCATTTTAGCATAAATATTAATGGAAGCTTAGCCCTATTTGCTATAATTACTGGTGCTGTCGCCACCTCAAGATTATATTTAGAAGCACATAGCGTTAAAGAGCTATTGGCAGGATTACTAATTGGCATAATACCACAACTCATTGTATTACAATATTGGTTATAAAATATAAAACATTAAACCAACTTTAATTGCGCTTATGTTTAGGGATTCTCCATTTATTTGAGCAGTATCAAACATATCATTTAAACCATAGTACAGATAGAAATTCCACGTATTATAACCTGCACTAAAGGTCAAGCCATATTGTATCTTAGTAAAAGCACCTGTATTTCTTACTTTAAAACTCTCAGGATCCCCTATGTATTTGGTTCCGTTAGCAAATACATAACCAACCTTAAGTCCCGTATAAATGCGCCAAAAGCTATATTCACTCGGTGTTGATGTTCTCCATCTATATTGGATTGGCATTTCTACAACGTAGGTATAAAATTTATTCTTAGAATAATCGGTATCCTCATTCAACACTGAAAATGTAGTTTCGCTAGCACCTTCACTAATTAACAGGTTATCATTATAGGCATTAAACGATAAACCTAAACCTACACCAATTGCTTTATTTCTATTGTCATTAATTGGCATATCTCGGATAACTCCAAAATGCAACCCGCTTGAAAACGCATTTTGAGAGACACCACTTGGCTTATTACTTAGTAAATTATACGTTATACCCAAATAGAACTGATCCTCTCTATATAGAGAATCTACCACCATCTGTTTAGCCGAGTTGTCCTGAGCCATAAGCATTGGTGTACAAAATAAAACTGAAAAAAAAACTAGTATATATTTCATCCGTTAAAAGTAGTATTTATTATTGATCAGATGTTTCACTAAAAAAGAACTGGTCCATAACACTCCCAATTTAATTAATTTGTTGCGCAAAAAAATAAAGGTATAAAAAACAAAAGGTGTTTTGATAAATCAAAACACCTTTTGTAATAAAATTAAGAGTAATCTTTATTTAAGTCCACTACCCTTTTTAGTAGTATAGTTAATTTTCAATTGTCCTACTTTACGTAATTGTTGCTCAATATCTGATATAAGACCCATGTTAGTTTCTTTATCAACTTTAAGAGCTGCAATTAATTGTGGTATTTCAGCTTCACGCTTAGAAGCACGTTCTGCCGCGACAAAAGCTGCAATTTCCTTCAAATCAGCAAACTTATCGTTTAACTGAATCTTAGGATCTTCACCCATATTTTTATATTGATCACTAGGTTTTCCAGCGTATATAAACATGATTAAATTTTTCTGACCTAGCTTTTCAGTTTCGGCTGCAGAAGGTAAATTATTTTTAATTTTCAAACTGCTGTCTCTCATTACGGTTGCTACCATAAAAAAGAATAATAGCATGAATACAATATCAGGTAATGATGCTGTAGAAATAGCTGGCAATTCTTTGCTGCCTTCTTTTTTAAATTTTGACATAGTTTAATAAATTATTTTGGTTCTGCCTTAGAGATAATTCTAGGATACTTACCCTTTATATCATCTATTTTAGCTTTTAACTTTTCACTTTTAAATTGAGGAGATTTTGAATCATCATAAGTTAATTCCATTTCTTTAAAAGAACGATTGTATAGCTTTTGGGCTAGACGCTCTCTTAATTCTGAATAAGCACTTACCAACTGATCGTAAACCACTATAAAAGTATTATAATCTGTAGCTCTTGAATGTGTTATTGAAACAATTGCTTTAGAAGGATGATCTGAAGACTCCGGATCTTTAGCTCCATTACAATAATCACATTTAGTCCCCCCAGTTCCTTCAGCCGCACCATTATCAATAAACTTGATAGCTGCAGCTTTAAGGTCTTTAATTTTCATTATTTCCTCCTCAACCAACATTTGGTTATCCTTATTTAACTCAACAGTAAAAATGTTTTTCTGTTTTATTTTAACTTCGGGTGGTGGAACATCTGGTGGTAGTTTTGAACTAATACCAGAATCTACTTCAATAGTTGTTGTAACTAAGAAGAATATTAATAATAAGAAGGCAATGTCAGCCATAGAGCCTGCATTAACTTCTGGTGCTGATCTTTTTGCCATAATTATTTAATTAATTTTTTAATACCTGAGAATAACATCGTTCCAATAGCTACTGCTCCTAAAATATAAAATGCTATTAATCCAGCACCTACCATTTTAGATTCGCCTTCTGAAGCTACTAATCCGTTATATTTATAAACGCCATCTCCTCCAGATACTACATAAGCTATAACTAATATAGCTACGAAAGCACCCACACCTATTAACGTGTTTTTAAGAGATTTCCCTCCTGTAAAGATATTTTTGATAACAAAAAAGACTACAAATATTAAAACTAAAGCCAATATAGCGTAAGCTACATATGACATATAATCAACTAAAGCAGTATCTCCGCTTGCTGCCGCCATCTCTATACCTTCATCTCCTTTAGAAATAATACCTACTAAAATACCAATCCCAGCTAAACTCAATACTAAAGCAACTATTTTTAAAATCTTGTGCATATTCTTTAATTTTTAAAGTTAGTAATTGAGTAAATTATTTCTTGTACTTAGATAAGATATCCATTAAGTTAATAGAAGAATCTTCCATATCGTTAACAATACTATCAATCTTAGCGATAATATAATTATAAAAAATTTGTAATATAATTGCTACAATAAGTCCAAATACAGTAGTTAATAAGGCTACTTTAATACCCCCTGCTACTAAAGATGGTTGCATATCTCCTGCTGCTTCAATTTTATCAAAAGCTTGGATCATACCAATTACAGTTCCCATGAACCCTAACATTGGTGCTAATGCGATAAATAAAGAAATCCAAGATACGTTTTTCTCTAATTGTCCCATTTGTACTCCACCGTAAGCTACAACAGCTTTTTCAGCATCATCTAAATCACCTTCCGCTCTGTCTAAACCTTGGTAAAAGATAGAGGCAACTGGTCCTTTTGTGTTACGACAAACTTCTTTAGCAGCTTCTAAACCACCAGATTGAAGAGCATCTTCAACATCTTGAGTTAACTTTTTAGAGTTAGTTGTAGATAAGTTTAAAAAGATAATTCTCTCAATAGCAATTGCTAAACCTAGAATTAAACATAATAATACAATACCCATAAAACCTGGTCCACCTTCAATAAAACGTTTTTTAAGTTCTTGGTGAAACGTTAAGTCTTCGCCCTCTGCAGTTGCAGCATCAGCATTTGAATCTTCTTGTGTAAGTACTACAGTAGTTGCAGTCGTCATTGCTGCGTTAGTAGTTGCATTTGCAGTTCCGAATGCCATGATACACGCTATGGCTAGGATAGAAAAAAATCTTTTCATTTTGTTGTTCTTAATTTTATTAGTTAAAGTGTTAAAGATATAAAAAAATTGTAATTAAAAATAAAAATAACTAAAAGAGCTGAAGTAAAACCATAAAGTTTTGCCTTTTTACTCTTAAAAGCTAACAAAAAATCTAAAACTTAAGATGTTCGTTAATTATAGTTTATAACACTAATTAAATAAACATCTATCCATTTCAAACCTCTTGCAGAGAGAAAGGGATTCGAACCCTCGATACGCTATTAACGCATACACGCTTTCCAAGCGTGCGCCTTAAGCCACTCGGCCACCTCTCTGTAAATAACACTAATTACAATGGGGCAAATAACAAAAAAATATCTTAAACTTAAAATTTTAAGGGTTAATTTTAAGACATTTCTCCTCTTAAAGCCGTTTCATATATGGTTTTGAATAAGTTAGCCGAAATATTTTCTCCTAATAAATACATCAATTTACACAAAGCAGCCTCCGTTGTGATGTCTTTTCCGGAAATCAAGCCTATTCTTTTAAGCTTTTCGCTAGTTTCATACTGTCCCATTAAGACACTTCCACCAGAACATTGCGTTACATTAACAATAGGAATCCCTTTTTGCACCGTCTTTTTTAGTAATTCTAAAAACCAATCTTCGGTACTACAATTTCCGGCACCATAAGTTTCTAAAACAATACCTTTTAATCCTTCTGTATTAAAAACAGCTTCCAAAACTTGTTTTGTAATACCTGGAAATAACTTAACTAAAGCAATGTTTGCATTCAAGTTTTTATGAACTGTCAGTTTTTTTCTAGGGTTAGGCTTAAATAAAATCTCATGATTCACCTTTAAATGCACACCACTTTCTGCTAAATCTGGGTAATTTAAACTTGCAAAAGCCTCAAAATGTTCTGCATTTATCTTTGTAGTACGATTAGCCCGGTACAAATTATATTCAAAATACAAACCAACTTCCTTTATAACTGGTTTATTATAATGTTGCAAAGATGCTATTTGTATTGAAGTAATTAAATTTTCTTTGGCATCTGTGCGCAAATCTCCAATAGGCAATTGTGATCCTGTAAAAATCACAGGTTTGGCTAAATGCTCTAACATAAAACTTAAAGCAGATGCAGTATAACTCATAGTATCACTACCATGAAGTACAACAAAACCATCAAACACCTCGTAATTAGTCTCGATAACTTCCGCTATCTGCACCCAATACTCTGGATTCATATTACTAGAATCTATGGGCACTTCAAAAGAATACGTTTCGATAGTACATTCTAACAATTTTAACTCTGGAATACGATCTAACAAGTTTTCAAAGTCAAAAGCACGTAAAGTCCCTGTTTCCGGATCCTTTATCATACCTATAGTTCCTCCTGTATATATAAGGAGTATATTCGGGATCATTTTAGTCATATTATATATAGTACTTTGCTTTGAGTTAAATCCCAAACACCTTTTTTGAATTCTCTGTAGTAATATCCGCAATTTCCTGCTCTGGCAGGTCGTAAATCTCAGACAATTTTTCTACAACCTTTAATATATAGCTACTTTCATTTCGTTTACCTCTATAAGGTTTTGGTGCTAAATAAGGGGAATCTGTTTCTAAAACGATGTGTTTTAAATCTATTTCATTTAAAAACTGATCAATCTTTCCATTTTTAAAAGTAGCCACGCCACCAATACCTAGTTTCATATTATACGAAATGGCCTGATGCGCTTGTTCCAAAGTACCAGAAAAACAATGAAAAATTCCGTATAAATCGTCAGCTTTCTCTTCTTCTAAAATTTCAAAAATCTCATCAAAAGCTTCCCGACAGTGTATTACTATGGGTAATTTATATTCTTTTGCTAATTTAATTTGTTGTCTAAAGGCGTCCTGCTGTATTGCCAACGTGCTTTTATCCCAATATAAATCAATACCAATCTCCCCTACTGCATAAAACTTATGAGTAGTCAGCATATCTACGACATGCTCTAATTCTTCTTTGTAATTTTCCTTAACATGCGTAGGATGCAAACCCATCATTAAAAAAACATGGTCAGGATAATCCTTTTCCAATTGTAACATACTTGCAGTATAAGTACTATCTATTGCAGGAATAAACAATCTAGAAACCCCCGCGTCCAATGTCCGTTGCATCACTTCGGCTCTATCCTCATCAAAAGCTTCACTATATAAATGTGTGTGTGTATCTGTAATTACCATGTTGCAAAAATAAAAAAGCCATCATGGTTATGATGACTTTTAGATAAGTATTTTACATCCTTTATATAAGGACTTATTTATTATTTAAGTTTATTTAATAATTGTAAGGCTTGACTATAATCATCAGCATCTTCTGGTATCGTTTTTAAAACCGAGATACACGCTTCATTTTCATCTTGTTTTAACTTACTTAATGCCAAATACCATTTAGCTCTGTTACTATAAGCAGAACTTCCTTTTGATATTGAAATTAATATGGTTTCCGCTTTAGCGAAATTATTTAACTCTATATTAGTAATCGCATAGTAAAAATTATACTCGATATTTTCCGGATCGCTTACCAATAATTCTTCTAAATATACATTAGCTTTTTCATATTCTTTATCGTTGAATGCTTTAGTTGTCTTAATTAGCAAACCAACATTACCTTCTGCTCCTCTTACTGTAAAATCTACAGTCTCATGTGTATTAAAATCCGAATAATTGGCACCCTCAGAAAATTGGTTATACACAAAAAACCCCATTAACAAAGCTATACTTGCTGCTACTGCATATTTATAGAAACTAAATGTCTTCTTAGACGATGTAACTTCCGACTTTACATCTTCTTTGTTAAAATATTGAAATGAGATATTATCTAAATTAGCCTTAAAATCTGCTGTTTTACTTTCATTTCCAATTTCATATTCCAAATTTTCAGAAAACTCTTTGTAGACTACAAATGTTTTGCGGAATGAAAGATCAGAATTTAGTCTAGCCTCAAAAGCAATATGTTCCTCTTTGCTTAAATTGTCTGATAAATAGTTTTCAAAAAGGATGTAATCTTGTTCTTGCATAACACTAATGATTAAGTTGATTAAATGTTGGCGACTCTTGAACTAACTTGGTTAATTGCCCAATACACAGTGATTTTTTCTTTCTAGCGTAAGCGTAACTTACATTAAGGCTTTTGGCTACTTCGTCCATCGATTTAATTTTAAATGTAGCCTTTAGCAAATCTTTACAGGCATCGCCAAGTTTTTGAAACATCTCATTAAACAAAGCTTGTTTACCTTCAAATACAGAAGTTTCAAAAGACAATTCTTGTGCGTCGTCATCCTTAGATAACACCTCTTCATTAATTGTTACCTCCTTTTTATTATTTTTTTTCAAATAGTTTAACCACTTACGTTTACATAGTAAAAAAAAGTAAGCATCAAAAGGACATGTTAACTGTAACTTTTTTTGACTCCCTTGATTATAAATAGTTATAATGGTTTCTTGTATAATGTCTTGTGCACTATCCACATCACCACTATTTTGCTTTATATAATTAATCACTTTAGGTGCAAACTTATCATATATAGCTTGTATAATAAAGGAGTTGTTGGCTACTAATCCATCAACATACTTCTGGTCTTCGTGTATTTTTTTTGCACTCATAAACCCTTTTGTTTCCAACGAATGTAAAAAAACTAAATAAAATAAGGGTAACAAATTTTAAATGGTTTTGATATAAGGGTGTTACAGTCAAAATTAGACAACACAAAAAACAGCAATAAACAAAATAAAACAGCGTAACAAAAATAACGCTCTGTTTATCTAAAAATATAAACCAATTAAAACATAAATCATGAAAAATTATTCAGCTTTAACCACCCCTTTAAACCATAAATACGGTTTAAATAAATCTATAAAAACAATTTTAGGATCGCTTTTTATGACCGCTTTATTAATGACCAGTTGCGATCCAAAAGATGACAATGAAGACATAACTTCCAATTCTGAAATTGAAGTTGCTACTGCCCAAGAATATAAAAACATCAAAGAACTGGCATTAGCAAACCATACGCAAAATTTTAATTTTAATGCCGAAGATGGCAATGTCATGTTTACCACCACAAACGGATCACAAATAAACATAAACGGAAATTGCTTAACATTAAATGGAAATGCTGTAACCGGTCAAGTGGATTTAGAATATGTAGAACTTTTTGATAAAGGCAGTATGTTAACAACCAACAAACCAACTATGGGCTTGTTACCAAATGGTGATAAGAGTCTATTAATTTCAGGAGGTGAATTTTTTATTGAAGCGACACAAAATGGAGTCCTTTTAGACACTAATTGTTCACTACACGTAACCATACCAACAAGTTTAACAGGTGGAGATGATTTAGATATGACACTTTGGGAAGGAATAATAGATGAAAATGAGAATCTGACATGGGAAGAAAACATCGATCCCGCAGGTCAAAATGGAGTCTTTATTGATGGCACATTATATAATGTATTTTTTGCCTCCTTTGGATGGAACAATGTAGACCGCTTCTATTCGGATCCAAGACCAAAAACAACAATACAAGTAAGTGTCCCAGAAGGCTATGACAACTTAAATTCAAATGTATATTTATCTTATGACGGCGAAAATACTGGATTAGCCAATTTGGATGAGTATGACCCCGCTACAGGTTTATTTACGGAACATTACGGACAACTACCAATTGGACTAGAATGTCAAATGATATTTGCTACAGCGCATAATGACAACTGGAGATACGCTATTAAAAGTGTCACAATAACTGAAAATCAAATTTACACCTTTGAGTATAGCGAAACGATAGTAGCAACAGAAGCAGAATTAACACTTCTTATAAATGGTTTACCATAACAAAAAAAACAATTAAATTTAAAAAGCTAGAAATTAACCTTTCTGGCTTTTTTCCATTTTAAATTATGGGACAAAATATGTCATTCATTTACCAAAACTACCCTCTTATCGGTTGGAAAGCTAATATCAATAATATTATCACTAAATTTAATCTCTAAACCAAACCGTAATGAAAACTATAATCGCTATATTTTTTACCATAAGTATTACACCCCTTTCTTTTGGGCAAGATACACAAACAGACACCACAACACGTATTGCGACAATCACCTATAAAACAATTGGCAACCAAGTACAATTTACACCCAACACCCCAGAATTAAACCAAATCGCAGGTGCACCAAAAGCATTTTACACCAATTATTGGGAGTTTGGAGATGGTACTTATAGTAAAGAAAATAACCCAACAAAAGCTTATAAAAAAGCAGGTGATTACCAGGTTAGACTTTGGGCGACTAATAACTACGAAACTGGAAAACCGCCGACAACAAGACCCAAAAAAATCCGCATAGATAATGTAGACAACGCTCTTAACGAGCAAGCTTCCATGGAAGAAGGTATTGACTTACAACGTAATCGAGAGCCTATTCCCGAAGAAGAAATCGTGGTGATTTTTAAATACAAAAACACTAAAAACTATACAACAAATGGTAAACTATATTTATTTTACAACGAAACGGCTTACAACAACGACAACTTTATACTAACAGATACAAGAACACATCACGGAGAAACCGCACTAGAAAATGACAACTTAGTTTATGTCTCTAAATCTGAGAACAATGCTTTTTACGCTTCCGCTGAAACTAAAAGTTTACGTACTTATCTTAGCCCACAAGATTCTACAGAAAGACAAAACCTACCACTAACACTTGAGGATGCTAAAGCTAATTACAAAAACTCTAGCAAATTAAGCTTTAGTGCAATGCAACCTAACGAAGAGCGCAATGTGTTTTACACCTTAACAACAACACCAGAAATGTTAAAGGATACTAGTGCAATAATTTCTGTTAGAGGTGTCTATGTCCCAGATGATAATTATGACAACCATAATGTAAAAGACATGGAAATGGAAATTGTCACCTCTCATGATCCAAACAAAATGTCTTCCAATGCTACATTTTTAAACTACAGATTGGTTCGTTTCAAAAAACCAAAATTTAAAATTAGATTTCAAAATAACGGAGAAGGCCCTGCAAATACAATTAAACTAGAAACTGATATACCCGATATGTTTGACAAAACCACTATTGAAGTTTTAGACATGTATCCAAAAGTAAAAATATGTCCTAAATATGAAGTCACCTATAGTTGTCTAGACACTACTTACACGAAAAAGCAAGCCATTTTTACATTCAAAAACATATACCTTCCAGGAAGCGAGCAAAAAAATGTAAAAGAATATGATTCCACTAAAGGATTTGTGCAATACAAAATTAAGTTTGGAAAGGATTTTCATAAGAAAAAAACAAAATCACGTACTGCTATCATATTTGACAAAAATGATCCGATAATAACCAACTACTCTACTACCCGATTTTTACCTGGTATTTCTATTGGCGCAAAAGCAGGTTATAATTCATTTTCAGATTTAGACAATTCAAAAAGTTACTTTGTTGGTGCTACAATATCGCCTTACAAATCTTACAAATGGTATTGGCAAGTCGAGTTTTTAAACAGTTTTCATAGTTATGACGGCCAATCCAATTTTACCAATACATTAATTGAAAATACGCCAGTCGGTTTCCCGTATTACGAGCGTAAAACTACTTCAAAAACTTACAACAATGTAGATTGGGAACTTCCCGTTTTAGCTAGATACAACATTAATAACTACATTGGTTTAGGCGCAGGATTACAAGGTATGTTTTCGATTAGCGAAAAAAGTAAGGCAACAGCAACTACTGCTTATTTTGAAGATGAAGCTGGCACGTTTCCAGTACCTAACTTGGATACAACCACAACAAACTCATCAGAATCTTCTGGTTTTACAAACTTCAGAACAGGATTTTTAGTGGAAGCCACAGTCGGTTTTGCAAGAATTGGACCTAGTGTTGGCGCACGTTACGTATTTAACTTTAAAGAAAACTACAACTATATGCAATTGTATGCCATATGGAAATTCTAAGCACTAAGGGGATTTAGAGAATCTATCCTTACGTATTACTCCTATAATTTTAAATGAAATACACCTATGTCATATTATTTTTTCTTGTCTTCGGAAGCGCGCTTTCTCAAGATCTAGAAGAGAACATCTATGTTACAACCGAAACATTTAACGCTAATAGGACGTCTAACACCTATGCCACTTTCTTAATAAACGAAGCTAACTTCAAATCTAACCTTAAAACTAAGGAGGAGTTCTTTGCCTATTTGTTTTTCTTAGTCAGTAAAGCCAGTTACCTAGACAACATTAATCAGCAAACAAACGCTATTAGTGTTTATGAAAAAGCTTTAAACCTTTATAATACAGAAAAAATAAATACGTTTTTTAGATATGATATCACGGAATACTGTTTAAAACCATTAGGCGTGTTATATAACAAAATCGGTGATTACACGAATGCAGAAAACACAATTAAACAATATATTTTTCTAGCCGAAAAACAAAAAAATAACACACACAGAATTAGTGGTGCCATTAATTTAGCCCAATTATATCATACCGTTGGAAAATTTGATTCGTCACAAACTATAATAAAAAAAGGTTTAGACATTAAAGGTCTTACAAATGTTCAAAAACAAAAGCTGATTCAGATAAACGTAAACAATCAAATAGCTTTAAAACAAATAATTAGCAATAAAGATATTCCTACTAAAAACACAATAGATTCTTATCACACTAATACTTTAGAAACCGAATATAATCTAGCAGTTAATGCTCAAGATTTTGAAACCGCTTTAAAATCTTTAAGAAAAATAACGACTAAAGCTTATACTGAAAACACAATTGATGCGAGAGGCCTTGCTAAACTTCATGTTAAAAAGGCACAACTTCAATATAAATTAAATAACTCTAAAGCTAGTTTAATAGAACTAAAAGGAGCGCTAAAACTATTACTTCCAAATTTCAAAAATCAAGAACTCCCTAAAAAAGAAGACCTATATCCTGAAAATACATTTATCGCAATTTTCGATTTATTAGCAGACTTGCAACTTAATGACAACAATGCTTTAGCCTGCTACGATCTAAGTTTTTATGTCTCCAATCTATTAACAGAACAATTGACCTCTCAAGAAGCCAAACTATTACACCTAACTACTAATAGACAACGAAGTGAATCTTGTATAAATTTACTTTTTGAAGCTTATCAAACCACTCAAGACTCCTCTAAAATTATTCAAGCTTTTACCTACGCTGAAAAAAACAAAGGTTCTATTTTAAAAGAAACCATTAACAAAAAATCGTTATTACTATTACATCCTAATGATAGTTTATTACTTAATGAGCAATCGCTATTACACAAACAAGAACGCTTAACCAATAGTTTAATAAAAGCACAATACCAGAAAAATGCCAATCACATCAATACACTAAGCCAAGATTTAACAACTGTGAGTTCTGCTTTAAAACAAATAAAAATTAAAATTAACAAAGCGTACCCTAACATTAACATTACGGATATATCAATTTTAAAGCTACAGGAAAAACTAAAAAAGGATAATGCTATTTTAGTAGAATATTTTTATGGTGATACTGCAGTATTTCAATTTACAATTTCAGAGAAAGCTGTCCATTTTATTAAGATTAAAAAAAACACTGCTTTTGACAACGCAATCAGTAACTACATTGACTACTTCAATACGTCTTCTGGAATAAACAACAACATTCAGGCATTTACAAAGGATGCTTCTAGACTGTATCAATTACTACAATTTAATCACACTTCTGCATATAAAAATATAGTCGTTATCCCTGATGGCTTTATAAATTTTATTCCTTTTGAAAGTCTTTTATCGACAAGTACTTCTACAAAAAAATATTCAAACATGCCTTTTGTAGCCAAAAATCATATTTTAGCTTACAATACTAGTGCTTCTTTATATTTAAGTGCCTCTCCTTTTAAATATGACGCGTCCGTTTTAGGTGTTTTCCCAGTCTTTGACAATAGTAATTCAAAATTAATTCACTCTCTAAACGAAGCAGAAAGCATTGCAAAAGAAGTAGATGCTAAATTTTTGATGTATGATAATGCAAAAAAAAGCGAGGCGTTATTTCAAGCTAAAAAATATGGCATATTACATTTATCGACGCATGCCAGCAGCGGCACCTTTTCTGTGCCAGCAAATATAGATTTTATAGACAAAAAACTGTTTTTAAATGAATTGTACAGCCTAAATCTGAATAATAAATTAGTCGTTTTAAGTGCTTGTGAAACGGGGATTGGAAAAATCCAAAAAGGAGAAGGCAGCATGAATCTTGCTAGAGGTTTCCAATATGCTGGTGTCGAAAATTTATTATTTTCTTTATGGAAAATTAATGATTTATCGACCTCTCAATTGATGTCTTCATTTTATAAAAATTATAGTAAAACGCATTCTGCTTTTGTTGCTAATCATCTATCTAAGCTGGACTACTTAAATAATCCTGAAATATCTAACATCAAAAAATCACCATATTACTGGAGCGCTTTCTCCTATTACGGAGATTTAACTCCAGAAAGCCCTTCTGACTATTTAAAATATTTCCTTTTTACTATTATTGGCTTAAGTATTGCCTTACTTTTATGGTTTATAATACGCAGACATAATCATGGAAAACACGCTTAAAGACTTTTTATTTACCAAGAACTATATAAGGGTTAAACTAAAATTAACTAAAACCAACCATTTTGAGATTAAAGCATCAATAAATGGCATAAAAGGCTTGTTTATTTTAGATACAGGCGCCTCTAATAGTTGCGTTGGTTTTGAAGGTTCTGAAAAATTTATATTAAAAAAAGTAAAAGATTCTAAAGTATTAGCTGCTGGTGCCGGTGCCACGAACATGAAAACTCAAGTGTCAAAAAATAACACCTTAAAAATAGGGCGATTAAAAATCAGCAAATCAGCATTAGTCTTATTTGACTTAAGCCATGTTAACACTGCATTAATCAATCATAATGCACAGCCTGTAGATGGTATTATTGGCGCTGATATTTTAAAAAAAGTAAAAGGTATTATTGATTACGATAAAAAATATTTGTACTTAAAAAAATTAGACTAATGTCTAATTTTTATTTAATTTTAACTTCAAGTAAACTTACCACAAAAGACTAACTATTTTATGAGTACTTCAATTGTCATAGCAGATGATCACCCTTTAATGCTTAGAGGCCTTTCTGATTTTATCACCTCTAAAGGTTTTAATATAATTGGTAGTGCAGAAGACGGTCAAACCGCCTATAATCTAATTGTTAAACTTAAGCCAGATATTGCTCTATTGGATATTAGAATGCCAAAAATGACAGGATTAGAAGTTGCTGGTGCTTGTTTTAAAAATGAATTAAACACCAAAATTGTCCTGATTACATTTGATAATGAAGAGCATTTATTTGACAAAGCAAAAGCATACAATGTTTATGGCTATCTTTTAAAAGAATTTGCGGTAGAAGAAATTGAAACTTGTATTTCACACGTCATGAAGGGAGAAGCCTATTTTAGCGAAGAAATAGCGTCATACCTTAATGCTAAAGTTTCTTATTCTAGTTCTAATTTATTAGAAATGCTAACACCAACAGAGGTTAAGGTTGTTAAATTTTTATCTGAAAAATTAAATTCAACCCAGATTGCTGAACTATTAATGAGTTCTCCTAGAACAGTAGAAAAACACAGAAGTAATATTGTTAAAAAATTAGACTTAAAAAAATCGCATAACGAATTGACGCTTTGGGCAAATATGAATAAAGAAGTCATAGCTGACATATCGCTATAAATTCACAGAACAAAACAACCGTAAACACTGTAATTACTAGTAAACCCTTTAAAATAACATTCTATTTTAAAGGGTTTTATTTGATTTGTACTCAAATAAAAATACGTAGTTCTACGTATTTCATAGGTCATTTTTATCTTTTACCTTTACCATGCTATTAATTAGTTCTTAGGGAGAATTAATAAGGCTCTAAAACGTTAACCTGTTTTGGAGCTTTTTTTTTGGATTAGTCCCAAATAAAAATACGTAGTTCTACGTATTTCACAGGTCATTTTTATCTTTTACCTTTACCATGCTATTAATTAGTTCTTAGGGGGAATTAATAAAGCTCTAAAACGTTAACCTGTTTTGGAGCTTTTTTTTTGGATTAGTCCCAAATAAAAATACGTAGTTCTACGTATTTCACAGGTCATTTATATCTTTTACCTTTACCATGCTATTAATTAGTTCTTAGGGAGAATTAATAAGGCTCTAAAACGTTAACCTGTTTTGGAGCTTTTTTTTTGGATTAGCCCCAAATAAAAATACGTAGTTCTACGTATTTCACAGGTCATTTATATCTTTTACCTTTACCATGCTATTAATTAGTTCTTAGGGAGAATTAATAAGGCTCTAAAACGTTAACCTGTTTTGGAGCTTTTTTTTTTTGGATTAGTCCCAAATAAAAATACGTAGTTCTACGTATTTCACAGGTCGTTTATATCATATACCTTTACCCTGCTATTAATTAGTTCTTAGGGAGAATTAATAAAGCTCTAAAACGTTAACCTGTTTTGGAGCTTTTTTTTGGATTAGTCCCAAATAAAAATACGTAGTTCTACGTATTTCACAGGTCGTATATATCATATACCTTTACCATGCTATTAATTAGTTCTTAGGGAGAATTATTTAAGAAGACTCTGCACTATAATGGTGCAGAGTTTTATTTAAAATTAC
Source organism: Psychroserpens sp. NJDZ02 (assembly GCF_004843725.1). Taxonomy (NCBI): domain Bacteria; kingdom Pseudomonadati; phylum Bacteroidota; class Flavobacteriia; order Flavobacteriales; family Flavobacteriaceae; genus Psychroserpens; species Psychroserpens sp. NJDZ02. The sequence continues at coordinate 1,083,569 of NZ_CP039451.1, forward strand.
AATCATGGATTTAGAAAAAAGAACAAGAGAACAAAACAAGATAATTATTGCGTGTCTTGCTATATTAACTTTACTTGTCATTGCTTTTAATATTATCATATTTTTTGACACATAGACACAAAAAAAGGGAGCAACTATGTTGCTCCCTTTTAATATAATATAAACGCTTATTAAAGCTCTAAAGCTTTTTTAATATCATTACCCATAAGTAACTCTATTGGATTCTCTAATGCCTCTTTAATTGCGACTAAAAAGCCTACACTTTCTTTTCCATCAATTATTCTGTGATCATAAGATAATGCAACATACATCATTGGATGAATTTCTACTTTTCCATCTACTGCTATTGGTCGTTCAATAATATTATGCATTCCTAAAATACCACTTTGAGGTGGATTTATAATTGGAGTAGATAACATACTACCAAAGACACCTCCATTTGTAATTGTAAAGGTACCTCCTGTCATTTCATCTACAGTGATTTGACCATCTCTAGCTCTAAGTGCTAATCTTTTTACTTCTGACTCGACACCTCTAAAAGTTAAGTTTTCAGCATTTCTAATTACTGGTACCATTAATCCCTTTGGTCCAGAAACTGCGATACTGATATCGACAAAGTTAAATGTTTTCATTTCCTTACCATCTATCATAGAATTAACAGCAGGATACATTTGTAACGCACGCACAACTGCTAACGAGAAAAATGACATAAACCCTAAACCTACACCATGTTTAGACTTAAAAGTCTCCTTATATTCTTTACGTAGTGCAAAAACAGGAGACATATTTACTTCGTTAAAAGTAGTCAACATAGCTGTGGTATTTTTAGCCTCTACTAAACGCTCTGCTACTTTACGACGTAACATTGACATTTTAGAATTAGAAGAACTGCGATCACCACCTGTTGGTGTTCCCATAGATGGTACTGCATTTACGGCATCATCTTTAGTAACGCGACCATCTTTTCCTGTTCCAGAAATAGTACTAGTATCCATTCCTTTTTCTGCTAATATTTTTTTAGCTGCAGGACTTGCTGTTCCTGAGGCATAAGTATCTGCTTTTGGTGCTTCTACTTTTGTTTCAGGTTTTGGAGCTTCTTCTACTTTTTCTTCTTCTTTTGCAGACGTGTCTCCATCGGGAGCTTTTGCACTAGTGTCTATTAAACATACAACTTGTCCAACTGCTACTGCATCACCTTCTTCTGCTTTAAGCGTAATAGTACCACTAGCTTCTGCTGGTAATTCTAAAGTTGCTTTATCACTATCAACCTCAGCTATTGGTTGGTCTTTTTCTACATAATCACCATCTTGAACTAACCATTCTGCTATTTCAACTTCCGTGATAGATTCGCCTGGAGAAGGCACTTTCATTTCTAAAATCATCGTAATGTAATTTTATATTGTTGTGTTATTGTTTATTAGTTTACTGAATTCATTTTAAAAAATTCAAGTTTATTATCTGTCCCTACTTTTATATAAAGATTATAAACTCCGTTTTCAAAATTAACAATGTAATTATTACCTTCTTTAAAAGTATTAATATATTCCATTGCTTTTATTTTACCCAAAGCACTCATGTTAACCTCGTTTTTGAAAAAGGTCTTTGTTTTCTCTAAAGTTGAAACTTTTTTAAAATCATCATCAAACATATTAAATAAGCCAACGACATCACCATTATTATAATGGTTTTGAAAGCTAGAAGCGGCTTGTTTATAATTATCGCTGTCCTGAGCAATCCCAATTGAACTAATCAAAAGTGATAAAATTAATAGTATTTTTTTCATATTTATACTTATTTAGCTTGACGCTGGTTATTTTTAGTCTTATCAAAGACAAAGTCGATAACTTCTCTATGACGTTTTTTAGATCGTACAGAACTACCTGCTGCTGGCGCACCATAAGGTCTTCTTGACGCTAATCTAAAATGTCTTACTTCGTCTAAATTCATCAACATATGTGAGTAAGCCCCCATGTTTCTTGGTTCCTCTTGCGCCCAAACGACATCCTCTGCATTTGTATATTTACTTAACACAGCCTTGATAGCTTCTGTTGGTAAAGGAAATAATTGCTCTATTCTAATTAAAGCAACATCATCTCTATTTAAGGTATCACGTTCTTCGTCTAAATCGTAATAAAATTTACCTGTTAAAAAGACAAGTGTTTTCACTTTATCTACTTTTACAGAAGCGTCATCGATTAATGTTTGGAAGCTTCCGTTTGCAAACTCATCTACTGTACTAACACATTTTGGGTGACGTAATAAACTTTTTGGCGTAAACACGATTAATGGTTTACGGAAGTTAACCTTCATTTGACGTCTTAACAAGTGAAAGAAGTTAGCCGGAGTTGTACAATCGGCAACAAACATATTGTCTTTTGCGCACAACTGTAAATAACGTTCCATACGTGCTGAAGAGTGTTCTGCTCCTTGTCCTTCATAACCATGTGGTAATAACATGACTAATCCATTTTGAGTTTTCCACTTATCTTCTCCTGCAGAGATGTACTGATCTAGCATAATTTGAGCACCATTACTAAAATCTCCAAATTGTGCTTCCCAAATAGTTAAAGTATTTGGACTAGCCATGGCGTAACCATAATCAAAGCCTACTACGCCGTACTCTGAAAGTAACGAGTTATAGATATGAAATTGACCCTGTTTGTCACTAATTTGATTTAATAATAATATTTCTTCTTCACTATCTTCAACTTTAACCACTGCGTGTCTGTGTGAAAATGTACCACGCTCTACATCTTGCCCAGACATACGCACATTATAGCCTTCGTCTAAAAGTGTTCCATAAGCTAAATGCTCAGCCATAGCCCAATCCAACCTATTTTCATCAAACATATTTTGACGATCGTTAATTAGACGTTCTATTTTTCTAATAAACTTTTTATCTTTTGGTAAGTTTGAGATTACTTTCGTAATTGCTTCTAATTTGTCCTTAGATGTGGTTGTATCAATCGATTTCATCATTGTGGTTTCATCTACCTGAGTAAAATCTTTCCATTGATCCTCCATAAAAGGAGTGATAACTGTTTTATCTTCTTTACGAGAATCTTCTAATTTTTCTTCTAAACTAGATTTGTAATCGTTTTCTAATGTCTTAACATGACCTTTATCAATAATACCTTGCTCAATTAATTTTGCAGCATAGATATCTCTTGGATTGGCGTGTTTAGAAATTGCTTTATATAATTTTGGTTGTGTAAATCTTGGCTCATCACCTTCATTATGACCGTATTTTCTATATCCTAACAAGTCAATAAATACGTCACGCTTAAAATTCATTCTAAAATCTAAAGCAAATAACATTGCATGTACTACCGCTTCCGCATCGTCTGCATTAACGTGTAATACTGGTGATAATGTTACTTTAGCAATATCCGTACAATACGTACTAGATCTAGCATCTAAATAGTTTGTAGTAAACCCAACTTGATTGTTAACAACAACATGAATTGTTCCGTTAGTTTTATAACCATCTAATTGTGCCATTTGTACGACCTCATACACTAATCCTTGACCTGCAATTGCTGCATCTCCATGAACCACGATTGGTAATACTTTACTAAAATTATCACTGTAAAAATTATCCTGTTTTGCTCTAACAATACCTTCAACTACTGCTCCAACCGTCTCTAAATGCGATGGATTTGGGGCAATACTTAAGTTTATTTTCTGACCACTATCCGTTTGACGAATACTAGTCCAACCTAGGTGATACTTAACATCTCCATCAAAGACTTCTTGCTCGTAATCCTTTCCGTCAAACTCGCTAAAAATATCTTTTGCAGACTTTCCGAAAATATTTGTTAAGGTACTTAAACGCCCTCTGTGCGCCATTCCCATTACAAATTCTTGAACACCAAGTTCTGCTGCTTTTTCAATTACGGCATCTAATCCTGGAATTAAAGATTCTCCTCCTTCCAGAGAGAACCGTTTTTGTCCTACATACTTAGTATGTAGAAAACTTTCAAACGATACGGCCTCGTTTAATTTTTTTAGGATGTGCTTTTTTTGCGCTCCAGAAAAATTAGGCTGATTGTCGTTTATGTTTAACTTGCTCTGAATCCACTGAATTTCGTCAGGTTTTCTGATATACATGTATTCCACACCAATAGCATCACAATAAATACTATCTAAATGTTTAACAATTTCTCTAAGTGTTTGTGCACCTATACCTAAAATATCACCAGCATTAAAATTGGTATCTAAATCAGCTTGTGTCAAGCCAAAATTTTCCAATGCCAAAGTAGGCTCGTACTTACGACGATCCCTTACTGGGTTTGTTTTAGTAAATAAATGCCCTCTGTTACGATAACCATCTATTAATTTAACTACTTGAAATTCTTTTTGAACATGCTCAGGCATTTGGGTGGAAACACCCTCTGCTATTTCTCCATCTAATCCGTAATTTTCCGAACCAAAGTCGTAACCTTGAAAAAAGGCTCTCCAACTAGGCTCTACAGAGTCTGGGTTTTCTAAGTATTGATCGTATAAGTCAGCAAAGTATGCTGTATGTGCTGCGTTTAAAAAGGAGTATTTATCCATTATTTTCTTTAAGACGTGTTCGCTTCAACAAAATTTTATCAAAAATACAACTTTTACTATATATAGCGATGGTTTTATTATATTTATAACATTCTAAAACACCTAAATTAATTATTATGAAAATCAAATCAATTAACAGCTCTAAAATTATCATATTATCAATAATTGCTTGTTTTTTTATAACTTTTGGTAATGCGCAAGATAATTTACCACAGCAAAAAAGTGAATTTTGGAAAAATGTTCGATTTGGTGGTGGATTAGGATTAAGTACTGGAAGCAACTTTTTTAGTGCAACATTAGCACCAACTGCTATTTACCAATTTGACAACTCATTTGCCTTAGGAGTTGGCCTGAATGCAACTTATAATAAGAGCAAAAACTTTTACAAATCGACAATTTTAGGAGCCAGTATAATTGGAATCTACACGCCCATAAAAGACATACAGATTTCTGGTGAGTTTGAGCAAAATCATGTGAATAGAAATTTTGACAACCCAGCTTTTATTGATGACACCTATTGGGTACCTTCTTTATTTATCGGCGCAGGGTACACTACAAACAATATAACCATCGGGATACGCTACGATGTACTTTATGACGACACTAAAAGTATATACGCTAATGCCTGGGTCCCTTTTGTAAGAGTATTCTTTTAAAGAAAACAAAACCTAAAAACCAAACCTTTTCACAATCTTGTAGAAAGGTTTTTTTTTATGGAACGATACGCTCTTTTTTTAATTAAGACATTTTTATCCTAAATATGACTTATATCATATTATAAGTTTTATTATGACAGTATTTTTGTCGAATAAAACTAAGATATTATGAAAACAACACTAAAATTAATGACCGTATTATTTATAACCATGCTAATTAGTTGTGGTGGTAAAGAAGAAAAGAAAAAAGAAGAATTTTCTTATAAGAAAAAGGAAACTACAGAAAAGACGACTGCACCAAAAGCAGAAAAAACACCACCTTCTAAACAAATAGACCTAAAAAACAAAGGACTCGGCCCTATAAAATCGGTAACCCTAGCGGCAGAAATAGATCAATCGATGGTTACTCTTGGCGCTGACGTTTATAAAAAAATGTGTACTGCTTGTCACAGAACAAACAAAAAATTTATAGGACCACCACCAACAGGAATATTAAGTCGTCGTACTCCAGAATGGATTATGAATATGATTTTAAATCCAGAGCAAATGGTAAAAGAAGATCCGTTAGCTAAAGAGTTATTAATGGAATTTAATGGTTCTCCTATGGCAAATCAAGGCCTTACTGAAAAAGAAGCAAGAGCGGTCTTAGAATATTTCAGAACACTTAAATAATCTATTATGAAACTAATAAAACAATTGCTCTTTGTTTTTGCTATCACGCTAACCTTATATGCTTGCAAAAGCGAAACAAAAGGTAACTCCGAAACATCAACAGTTTCAACTACAAATAGTGAAGTAAAAGAACGAACAGGGCAAGCTTTTATTGAAGACGATGGAAGCACAACGGTTTTAAGCATAGCAATGGACTCTAAAGATCACACCACTTTAGTTGCTGCTGTTAAAGCTGCACAATTAGAAAACGCTTTAGTTAATGCAGGACCATTAATGGTTTTTGCTCCAACTAACGCAGCATTTGCAGCATTACCTGAAGGTACTATAGAAAACTTATTAAAGCCAGAAAACAAAGCTGCTTTAGCAAATATTTTAAAATACCACGTTACTCCAGGAAACTACTCTAAAGATTTTTTGAAAAAGTTTAAAAAATTAGGTCAAGCTAATAATGACTATGTAAAAGTAGAAGTAGTCGACGGAGAACCAATGATTGGAGGCGCTAAAATACTAGGTAGTGTAAAAGCCGGAAACGGAATAGTACACATCATAGATAAAGTTTTATTACCGCCAACAGAATAATAAAAACACTAACTAAAACAGCTTAAACAATGAAAAATATAATAACGTCAAGTATTGCAATACTAGTTATCCTAATAGGATTTACAAGTTGTAACAAAGGTAATAACTCAGGTGGTAAATCTGGTGCATTAGCTAGTAACGTAGCCGAACGCGTCTATGTTGCTCCTGGAGAGTACGACTCGCATTACGCCTTCTTATCAGGTGGATACAGTGGTAACGTAACAGTGTACGGTTTACCTTCTGGTAGAATGTTTAAAGAAATCCCTGTCTTTTCTCAATTTCCAACCTCTGGTTATGGGTATTCTGAAGAAACAAAACCAATGTTAAACACCTCTCACGGATTTATCCCTTGGGGAGATGCGCACCATCCAGATATCTCTCAATCAAAAGGAGAATTAGATGGTCGTTGGTTATTTATAAATGAAAACAACACGCCTCGTATTGCAAGACTTAGTCTTACCACATTTGAAACCGAAGAAATTATTGAAGTACCCAATAGTGCAGGTAACCACAGTTCTTCTTTTGTAACAGAAAACACAGAGTATGTTGTTGCAGGAACACGTTTTTCTGTACCAATTCCACAACGTGATATGCCTATTAAGGACTACAAAGGAAACTTTCAAGGGGCCTTATCTTTTATTAGCGTAGCACCAGAAACAGGTAACATGGATATTAAATTCCAAATCCTAATGCCAGGTTTCAACTACGATTTATCGCATCCTGGACGTGGCAAATCTCATGGTTGGTTCTTCTTTACAACGTATAATACTGAAGAAGCAAGCACACTTTTAGAGGTTAATGCATCACAAAATGATAAAGATTTTATTGCAGCCATAAACTGGAAAAAGATTGAAGACTATGTAAATAATGGCGGTGGAACAATGATGCCTGCTAATTATGCACATAACGTATATGACGAAGAAACACACACAGCGACATCTACTATGAAAAAAGAGGTCCGTGTTGTAAATCCAATTGATGTTCCTGGAGCTGTTTACTTTATTCCAACACCAAAATCACCTCACGGTTGTGATGTAGATCCTTCTGGAGAGTATATTGTTGGTAATGGTAAATTATCTGCAAACTTAACAGTGCATTCTTTTACAAAAATGTTAGACGCTATTGAGAAAGAAAAATTTGCTGGTGAAGCTTACGGAATTCCAATATTAAACTTTGAAGATGTGTTAGCAGGCGTTGTGGAACAACCAGGATTAGGACCATTACACACAGAGTTTGACGGAAAAGGATATGCTTATACGACATTCTTTATTTCTTCTGAAGTTGTAAAATGGAAAATAGGAACATGGGAAGTTATCGACAGAAAACCTACTTATTACTCTGTTGGTCACTTAACAATCCCTGGAGGAAACTCTGGAAAACCACAAGGTAAATACATGTTTGCCATGAATAAGATTACTAAAGACAGATACCTACCAACGGGTCCAGAGATGGAACACTCAGCACAGTTGTATGATATCTCTGGAGACAAAATGGAGCTATTATTAGATTTCCCAACGCATGGAGAGCCACATTACGCTGCTGCAATGGAAGCAAGTATTATAAAGGAGCAATCTCAAAAAATCTATAAACTAGCAGATAATAAGCATCCATATGCTGCAAAATCTGATGCAGACACTAAGGTTGTTAGAGAAGGTAAAGAGGTACACATATACTTAACAACTATTAGAAGTCACTTCTCACCTGACAATATTGAAGGAATAAAAGTTGGAGATAAAGTATACTTCCACGTAACTAACTTAGAACAAGATTTTGATGTCCCACACGGATTTGCGGTAATAGGACAAAACAATTCAGAGTTACTAGTAATGCCAGGACAAACAAAAACATCTGTTTGGGAACCTAAACAAGTTGGTGTATGGCCATTTTACTGTACAGATTTCTGCTCTGCATTACACCAGGAAATGCAAGGTTACATAAGGGTATCTGCAGCTAATTCAGACACACCAATTAAGTGGTCACTTGGTGAAGATATCGAATAACTAATATAAATAAAATTAGAGAAATTTTGTTTTAGTGTTTATTTCTCTAATTAAGGCGAGAGTTGATTTTTCGCTCTCGCCTTTCTTTTTAAAAACACTTTATTCTGTTAATACAGAAACATCACTGATTATTACATTAAATACAATACATCATGAAAAAGGCTAGCATTATAATGATTATAGGTTCATTACTGTTATTAGGGCTTTTTAAATTTCCGTTATGGAACATTATGCTTGGAGCACCTCAATATCCAGACCCATTAGGGATGAATATATATATTGATGGTATTAAAGGCGTATCAGAATTTGATTTACAAAACATTGACGGATTAAATCACTATATCGGTATGAAGACCATACCAAAAGCAGACGAAATGTGGGAGTTTTCTATGTTTCCAAAGGTTATATTCGGGATGGCACTTCTAGGTATTATAATTGGTATTTTAGGATTTTTAGACAAAGTAAGCTACAAGTATTTTTTAGGTTGGTTTATTTTAATGTCTGTCCTAGGCATATTAGGTATGTATGACTTTAATAATTGGTTGGTAGATTACGGTGGTAATCTAGATCCACACGCTATTATAAAAGTTACCAATCCTGATGGCTCACCAATGTCATATAAACCACCACTAATTGGTTTTAAAAAACTATTAAACTTTGATGTCACTTCTTTACCACATACAGGAGGCTATCTAATGTTTGTAGGTATGTCCTTAACACTTGTTGCTTTTTGGTTAGGCCGAAAAATAAGTGTCAAAAAAACAACATAGTAATTTTATATTTTCAAAACACTAAAACAATGAAAACACTAAAACACTATTTACCAGTCTTATTACTTCTTATTTTTACAAGTTGTAATGTCTCTCCAAAAGCCATAGCATATGGCAGCGATGGTTGTCACTTTTGTAAAATGACCATCGTAGATAAAGTACACGCTGCAGAGTTTGTTACCAAAAAAGGTAAAACATACAAATTTGACGCAACCGAGTGTATGGTTAATTATTTTGATGAATTTGATACTTCAGAAATTGAATTATACTTAACTAATCATTTCTCAGAACCAGAAGCTTTTACAGATGCGACACAAGCCACTTTTTTAATTAGCAAAAGTATTCCAAGCCCAATGGGCGCATTTCTGACTGCTTTTAAAAACAAGGCTGAAGCCGAAAAAATAAAAGCCGAAAAAGGTGGTGAGTTATATTCTTGGACACAAGTATTAGCGCATTTAAAAAACTAGGCGCATGAAATATTCAAGCCTTATTTTGATGGCCATATTTATGGTTAACACTGCTATTGCACAAACTATTGAAGTATGTAAAACATGTCCTATTAGCAATGTAAAAAAAGCTATAAGTCAAGCAAAAGACTTTGATACTATTATTATAAAAAAAGGGACGTACAAAGAGCATGCTATTGTTATAGACAAACCTCTGACTATTATTGGTAAAAACTACCCTGTAATTGATGGAGAATCTAAAGGTGAGATCATCACTATAAAAGCAGACAATGTTACAGTTGATGGATTATTTATAATAAATGTAGGTACAAGTTACACGGAAGATTATGCTGCTATTAGAGTAAGAAATAGCAAAAATTTCGTGATTCAGAATTTAGTTCTTGAAAAATTATTTTTTGGTATTTACATTGAAAAATCAAGAGATGGCAAAGTATACCATAACAAAATTATTGGTGATGCAGTAGAAGAATACAATTCCGGAAACGGGATCCAATTATGGTATAGTAAAAACATCCAAATTGAACATAATTATGTCGAGCATGTTAGAGATGGTATTTATTTAGAATTTTCTGACGATTGCCTTATCAAAAACAACACGAGCACCCTAAATGTACGTTACGGTTTACACTTTATGTTTTCTAACGATGACATCTACCAAGACAACACCTTTGAAAATAATGGTGCAGGTGTCGCTGTTATGTTTTCAAAGCGCATAAAAATGTACAATAATCTTTTTAAAGAAAACTGGGGAACAGCTTCTTACGGAATGCTTTTAAAAGAAATAAATGATGCTGAAATTATAGGCAATACTTTTGAAGACAATACCATCGGAATTAACATAGAAGGTTCCAACCGTATTGTTTACAAGCACAATAATTTTTCAAATAACGGATGGGCTATCAAAGTAAAAGGAGCTTGCTACACAAACACCTTTACGGAAAACAATTTTTTATACAACTCCTTTGACATTGCTTACAACAGTAATGTTAACGATAATATTTTTGATAAAAATTATTGGAGTAATTACACCGGTTACGACTTAGACAAAAATGGTATTGGAGATGTGCCTTACAGACCTGTAAAACTATTTTCTTACATCGTCAACCGTACACCAGAAACAATCATTTTACTGCGTAGTATGTTTATAGATATTATTGATTTTTCAGAAAAAGTGTCGCCAGTATTTACGCCAGACAATTTACTAGACAATAACCCACTAATAAAAAAAATAACATGGTAACTATTCAAAATTTACATAAAAAATTCGGAAAAAACCAAGTGTTAAGTGGCGTAGACTTAAGCATTAGTGAAGGCGGAATTTTTGCTGTACTTGGACCAAATGGTTCAGGAAAAACAACATTAATTAAAGCCATTTTGGGCATGGTAATCCCTAACAAAGGTGACATTACAGTCCTTGGAGAAAACATTAAAAAAAATCCAGAATACAGGCATAAAATTGACTATCTACCACAAATAGCAAACTTCCCCAGTAATTTAAAAGTAAAAGAATTAATCAAAATGATTAAGGATTTACGCAAACCAACTACAGAAGACCAACGTCTGATAGACCTATTTAAACTAGAACCTTTTTTAGACAAAAAACTAGGTAATTTATCTGGTGGAACAAAGCAAAAAGTAAACCTAGTGTTGACATTTATGTTTAATAGTCCATTAATTATTTTAGACGAACCCACTACAGGTTTAGACCCAATATCCTTAATACGCTTAAAAGATTTAATTAAATCCGAAAAAGCCAAAGGAAAAACAATACTTATCACCTCACACATTATGAGTTTTGTTGAAGAAATATCAGATGAGATTGTATTTATCCTAGAAGGTAAAATATACTTTAAAGGCTCAATTTCAGAATTAAAAACCAAGACACAGCAGCCCGATTTTGAGCATGCAATTGCGTCTATATTAACCGATAATCATGCTTAAAATATTAAAATACAGTTTTTACGACTTAATGCGTAGTCGTTGGAGTTACGTCTACTTTGCATTTTATTTACTGCTAGGTATTGTATTGTTGTTTTTAAATAACGATTTATCTAAAGCAGTAATTACATTAATGAATGTTATTATTGTTTTAGTACCACTAATTGGGACCATTTTTGGTGTTATGTATTATTATAATAATAAAGAATTTACAGAACTATTATTAGCGCAACCCTTAAAACGTTCCTCCATATTTCTAGGACAATACTTAGGTGTAGCAATCTCTTTATCTATGAGTTTAATTTTAGGCTTAGGGATTCCGTTTGTGTTTTACGGACTGTTTCAAAGTAGTGCTATCTGGGATTTTTCATTATTAATAATTACCGGTACATTTTTAACCCTAATTTTTACTGCGTTAGCTTTTAATATTGCGTTATCTAATGAGAACAAAATAAAAGGGTTTGGTTATGCTATACTATTATGGTTGTTTTTAGCTATCATTTATGACGGTTTATTTTTAATGACACTTATTATGTTTGAAGATTATCCGCTAGACAAATTATCACTGATAGGCACCATGCTAAACCCAATAGATTTATCTAGAACCTTGATACTTTTAAAACTAGACATCTCTGCTTTACTAGGCTATACTGGAGCTGTTTTTAAACAATTTTTCGGGACTAATGTGGGATTAATAGTATCCTTTGTAATGCTTTCTGTTTGGGTTGTATTACCCGTTTCTAGAATTATATATAAATCTAAAAAGAAAGATTTCTAAGCCTCAAATACTCATCATAAACTTAAATGGTTCTATGACAATAATCATGTTTAAATCACATAACAATTTTTAAATTTGTACTATGATTTCAGCTATAACAGCAAAAACAACCACGTTTGTTTTAGTATTTATATTATTAGCCAATAATATAAATACTATGGTTATTGTTGCTGATTTTGTGATAAATCAAGACCAAATTGCAAAAACACTTTGCGTCCAAAAAGAAGATCAAAAAGGGTGTAATGGAAAATGCCAATTACGTAAAGAGCTTACAGAAAATAATCCTGAGTCTAACCCAGACACACCAATACAAGAGACTAAGCGCATCAGTCTAGATGTGTATTGTCCTGCAAGTATTTTTACTTTGGAAACAGAGCCAATAGAACCAATCGTATTAAAACAGAGTATTCATTTCTCTGATTTAAAAGTCTCAAAAATGTATCTAGACATAGACACACCTCCACCAAATTTTAGTTAATTTTTTTCGATTAAAAATCACTTTGATTTTACTCTCATTCTAACTCATTTTATGACGCTAGCAGGAAGTTTTTAGCATAATTTTAAAAAGAAAAAAAAAAAAAAAAAAAAAATGAAACTTAAATATATATTTCCAATCCTTTTTATCGCATTATTAAACGTCTCTTGTTCTTCAGACAATGACGACGATGACTCAGGAATCACAAACGAAGTTACAGGACTAACAAAAATTCAGGATCTAACTAATGCAACTCATACCATTGAGTTATTTAATACGACTGGTCAATTTAAAACCGGTTATAACGCTATAAGCCTAAGAGTTATTGACAATGCTACAAATAGCTATCTTGAAGATGCTAATTTATCTTGGATACCAATGATGCAGATGCCAACCATGGAACATTCTTCACCTAAATCTACAATAACCAAAACGTTAGGAAAAGATACGGTTTACGATGGTTTTATAATCTACCAAATGACTAATCTTGATGGCTCTGGATGGTCTCTAACAGTAAACTACACCATTAACGGAATAGATTATACTGTTACAGATGCGATTACAGTACTGCAAAATGACAATCAAAATTCTGCAAGTTTTATGGGAAGTGATGATAGCAAATACATTGTTGCTTTAGTAGAGCCAAACGACCCTAAAATTGCGATTAATAATCTAAAAGTTGGGCTTTTCAAAATGGAAAACATGATGACATTTCCAGTGGTAGAAGACTTTACAATAACACTAGATCCAAGAATGCCAGGTATGGGTAATCACACATCGCCTAACAACACGGATTTAACTTATAACAGTGCAGAACAAATGTACAATGCTAATTTAGCATTAACAATGACTGGCTATTGGGTACTTAATTTAAAACTACTAAACACCAATGGTGAGGTTTTAAAAGGTGAAGATGTTACCGAAGACAACACACAAAGCTCATTATACCTAGAGCTAGAGTTTTAACTCAGACCCACTTCAAAAATTACAGCAGACACATTAGTTTGTAATGTGTCTGTTTAAATAAAATACTAATGAAAAAGTTTATAATATTTAGTATCAGCTTATTTTTTAGCGGATTTACATTTGCTCAAGAAGACACCATTTTTACAAAAAAAGATACTACAAAATTAGAAGAGGTTATTGTTTTAGGGAGACGAAAACTAAGTAACTACCGTCAAGAAAAAACATTATCCAGTATTGATGCGTTTCTAGAAAAATCAAACAAAATAACCATGATTAAACGTGGTAATTATGCTTGGGAGCCTTCTATTAATAATATGACAAGTGATCGCTTAAGTGTTACCATTGATGGTATGCAAATATTTGGTGCTTGTACAGATAAAATGGACCCCATTACATCTTACGTGGACGTCTCCAATTTAGAAAAAATTAGTGTTGGATCAGGACAAGAAGGCACAGAAAATGGACATTGTGTTGGAGGAAACATTGATTTACAAATTCCAAAATCTAAATACTTTGAATCTGGACTAAAAACTAGTGCTGATGTAGGTTATGAAACTAACGGGAACTATAAAACTGGAGGATTAGATCTAGAATATTCTGGAAGCAACTTTTATATTAATGCCGACGGGATTTACCGTAAATCGGATAATTATAATGCTGGAAATAGTGAGGAAATATTATACTCTCAATTCGAAAAATTTAATATCTCACTTCAAACAGGCTACAAACTATCCGAAAACCAGTCTTTTGATGCTCACATAATTTACGATAAAGCAACAGATGTTGGTTATCCTGCATTACCAATGGATGTGTCTTTGGCTGAAGCTTTAATTACATCTGTAACCCATAATTACAGCAATGACTCTACCTTTATAAAAACCTTAGAAACTAAGTTATATTTTAATACTATTACACACATAATGGACGATTCAAAACGTCCCGATGTCCCAATTAGAATGGATATGCCAGGCTGGAGTGATACCTATGGTTTTTATAGCAAAGCAACCGCACAGGTTAATAAACACCAATTAGCATTTAATTTTAACGGGTTTAACAATCGGGTTTTAGCCGAAATGACCATGTATCCAAACGACTCTAATCAACCTGCCATGTTTATGTATACTTGGCCCGATATTAGAACATTATACACAGGTATTTATGCAAAGGATAACTATGCGTTAAATGATCAAGAAACAATTTCGGCATCACTAAGGTTAGGATATCACCGCAACAAAATAGCAAAAGCGGTCGGATTAGAAAGTCTACAGATTTTTTACCCAGAAATAGACGCTATCAAAAGTAGATTTCTAACTAGCTTTTCTTCAAATTATAATTTAAAAAAAGAAAAATCAAACTATTCATTTGGCTTAGGCTATGGAGAAAGAGCGCCTTCTGTTAGCGAAGGCTATGGCTTTTTCTTATATAATAGTTTTGATAATTATGATAACATAGGAAACCCAACCTTAAAAAACGAAAAAGCTATTGAAGCTAATTTTAAAGCTGATTATATTTTTAATAATTTCACTATTGGATTAGAATCGTCTTACTTCTATTTAATGGATTATATCATTGGAGATATAGACACAACATTAAATCCAATGACTATTGGAGCCAATGGCGTACGTGTTTATAATACGTTACCAAACGCTTCTATTTTTGATGTGTATGTCAATACATCGTACAAATTCAGCAATACCATCTCAGCAAATGCAAGTGTTGGTTATAATTATGGAAAAGGTAATAATAACAAGAATTTACCATTAATAAAACCGTTTTCTTATTTAGCTGAATTAAACTACAACATTAAAACTTTTAATGCAGCTTTACAATTAGAAGGTAACGGAAATCAAAGCAATTATAGTAATTTTTATGGTGAAGACGAAACCCCGTCTTACTCTGTTTTAAACATAAACTTAGGACATGTATTTTTCCTTGACACCAACAAGTTTATACTAAAATATGGTGTAGAAAACATTTTAGACACGACATATTCTACCTACGCAGATTGGAATAACATACAAAGACAAGGGCGCAATTTTTACATGAATGTATCTGTAGTCTTCTAATTTTAACAAATACCATTAAAAAAACCCATAACATTACGTGTTATGGGCTTTTTCCGTGTTACAGTAGACTACTAGTTCTCAAGCTGAGCTTCCAATGCTTTAGCTTTTGGAAATAAGATATTATTTTCTAAATGAATATGTAGATGTAAATCTTTTTCAAATTCATCTAACATAGCATACGTTACTTTATAGGTATTACAAGCATCTGCAGGTGGCGTATAATCTGCTGTTAATTTAGCTATTTCTCTAAATCGGACACCTTCATTATCATGCTCATGCATCATCATAGCAATAGGGCTATCAATAGCTCCAAAAGCAGGTGCATCCAAAACACCATGCTCTAATTTAGTTTTAACCATTTTTTTTATAAACGGAAACAAGATTAATTCTTCTTTTTTCATGTGTGATGCCAATTCGCCAGCAGACGCAGTAAACAAGTCGTTTATTTTAAATAATTCTGGATGGTTGGCTCCATGTACTTTGCATAATTTATCTAAAAACTGACGTAGTACAGGTGTTTTTTCTTCAACATAACGGTGATGTTTCTTTTCGATATAATCCACTAACAGGTCTATTGGCCAAGATTGATAATCTATATTTTGACCGGTACTGCTTCGCATAATAGCATCCAATTCATTTAACAATAAATTACTATCAATATTATTTTTAGAACAGACCTCCTCTACCGTCCTATTTCCTCTACAACAAAAATCAATTTTATATTTATTAAAAAGTGCTGCTGTTCTAAAATCTTCGGCTACAAATTGCCCAATCTCTTTTTGACTATTATCTTGTAGTATTTCCATATTAATTTTATTTCGGATAAATTTATCCTATTTATATTTAAATTTTTTTTATGTCTTCAAAAACGAAACTCCAGATTTTATACCCAGTGCCAATTCTTCTAAATTAGTAGTTTCTAACATCACTTTAAGTCCATCTCTTATCACCTTAAATTTATCATGTACCGGACAAGGATGATTTTCGTCACACGTACTTAAGCCCAAACCACAACCACTATAAACAGCATCTCCGTCTATAGCCTCAACCACTTGAGATAACTTAATTAAAGGAATATCTTTTTTATCAATTTCAAAACCACCGTGCGCTCCTTTTACAGAGTTAACAATGTTATTTCTAACTAATGCTTGTAAAATTTTAGCTGTAAAAGCTTGAGGCGAATCAATTTCTACTGCAATCTCCTTAGGGCTAACGCGTTTGCCTTCAAACGAGTTTTTAGCAATAAAAATCGAGGCTCTAATTCCGTATTCGCAAGCTTTTGAAAACATTATAATTTTTAATTAGTTACACAAAGATAATAATTATTTTTAAATAGGACTAAACTATCCTATTAAGAATACTCATTCCTAAACCAAACCTTTTGCCATTCTCTTTTTAAGATTAAAAAAGAAACCTGTTCTGCCAATTGTAACGTATCACTGCCATCTAACTGCTTTATTACCTCTTCCGATACATCTATGATGTATAACAGGTTTAGGTATTCGGCAAATTTTTCCTGAATAAGTTTATACACCGTTTCGTGCAATAATAACTTTAAACTTTCTGGCAAGATATCCTCAGCAAAGTCTAAATCAATATTTGCATACAAAAAATCTTTATTTAACTGCTTGACTAAACTCTGATAAAGCTGAAGCCCATTTGCTTCTTCTATCAATTGATTAAAATTTGATGGCGTTTCCATATTAACTAAACACTTCTTGTCATTAAATTAGTTCCGAAAGTTTTTAGTAAATGTTTTTTCTCTTCAGTAATATTAAGCGTTCCTAATACCATAAAAGCTTTTTGAGTATACTCCTTAATAGCTTCCTGAGTGGCATTAGCAGAACCAGACGACAAAAAGAATTGCTTTACAGTCTCAATTTTTTCTGAATTATCATCTAATTGAACAGAGAATAATTGTTCTAACTGTATTTTATCTTTAGCACCTAAAAAGTCTAACGCCTTTAAATACAAATAGGTTTTTTTATTTTCAATGATATCACCCCCAACCTGCTTACCAAATGTTTCTGGATCTCCAAAAGCATCTAAATAATCGTCTTGTAACTGAAAAGCAATCCCTAATAAACGACCAAACTGATAAATACTATTTTGATTTTCTTCAGAAGTTTCTGCTACAATCGCTCCCATTTTCATGGCTGCTCCCACCAAAACAGCTGTTTTGTATTCAATCATTTTTAAATACTCAGGGATAGTAACATCATCTCTAGTTTCAAAATCGACATCGTATTGTTGCCCTTCGCAAACCTCTAATGCTGTTTTACTAAATAACTTTGCTAACGACTGAAATGTATTTGGGTTATAGTTTTCAAATAACTGATACGCCATAATCAACATCGCGTCTCCCGACAAAATACCAGTGTTAAGATCCCATTTTTCATGTACCGTTTGCTGTCCTCTTCTTAAAGGTGCAGCATCCATAATATCATCATGTACCAAAGAAAAATTATGAAACACCTCTATACTTAAAGCAGCATCTAAAGCTTTGTTATAATCAACACCAAAAATATCTGCAGTCATTAACGTTAATACGGGACGTAAACGTTTACCTCCTAACCCTAATATATAATGGATAGGCCTATATAAATTCTCTGGTTCTTTTGGTGACGAGTAACCTTTTAAATAATCTGTAAAAGCAGACTGATATGATAAAATATTTTGCATCCTGCAAAAATAAAGCAAATAGTACTAACAAACTAAACTCTAGTAAAACTCCAGTGTTAAAAAATAATTAATACTTTGGAAACTTTAATTGTTTTTAAAGTTTCCTGTTGTATATTTGTGGCAAATTATGAGAAAAAAAATTATAAATAAATCTGCAGAGCTATTTTTAACACTTGGTTTTAAAAGTGTTACCATGGATGATATTGCTAATGAGCTAGGGATCTCTAAAAAAACTATTTATCAAAATTTTGATAATAAAACAAAATTAGTTGAAGCGGCTACACTAAATATGTTTGATAACATTTGTGACGGCATTGATCATATCTGTAATGCCTCCCACAATCCTATTGAAGAATTATACGACATAAAAATGTTTGTGATGACTTATCTAAAAAACGAAAAGGCATCACCACAGTTTCAACTAAAAAAATACTATCCACAAATCCATCAAAACCTTCAAACCAAACAATTTGAAAAAATGCATATATCTGTAAAACACAGTATGCAAAAAGGAGTTGACACAGGTCTGTTTAGACAGAACATTGATGTCGACTTTATTGCTAGAATGTACTTTAATGGTATGTCTGGCATAAAAGACGAAAGTATTTTTCCGTCTACACTATTTACAATGGAATATTTAACAGAAAGTTATTTAGAATATCACTTAAGAGCCATTTGTAGTGAGGACGGACTAAAAACATTAACCCAATTTATTACTAACAATCAATCCTAGATAATGAGAAACATACTAATAGTATTTAGTTTAATTCTTAGCACTTTTGCCTTTTCACAAGAAACTACTCCAACCGAGTTTTCTTTACAAGAAGCAATTGATTATGCTTTAGAAAACAATAGATCGGTAAAAAATGCTGCTTTAGATATTGATGCTGCTATTAAACAAAAATGGGAAACAACCGCCACTGGTTTACCTCAACTTAGCGCTGCAGTAGATTATCAAAATGCATTAAAACGTAATGTATTTGTTTTTGGAGATCAAATCATCCAAGTTGGATCAAGACACACATTAACAGGTACCGCCACCCTAAGTCAATTACTTTTTGACGGCTCTTATATTGTAGGGTTACAATCTGCAAAAGTATACTTAGAGATCTCTAAAAATGCAAAAACAAAGACGGACTTAGAAGTTAGAAAAGCTGTAATCAATGCTTATGGAAATGTCCTTTTAGCAGAAGAAAGCGTTTCTATATTGGAAAAAAACATTACCGTTTTAGAAAAAAACTTAAATGAAATTACTAAGATTTTTGAAAATGGTTTAGAAGAAGAAGAAAGTGTAGAGCAAATAAAAATCACACTATCCAGTGTCCAAAGTAGGCTAAACAACACTAACCGCCTAAAGGTTTTGGCCTATCAAATGCTAAACCTTAATATAGGAAAACCTATAGAGGACAAAACTGTATTAACCGAAAACCTAGACGCGTTAACACTTCAAAACATTCAGTTAGAATTATTAACCACTGATAATAATGTAGAAAATACTATAGATTATAAAATCGCAGAAAACGATAAAACATCAAAAGAACTATTAGTAAAATTAGAAAAAAGCAAAGCTTTACCTAGCTTAAATGCATTTATAAATGGTGCTTACGCAGGAAACAGAGAATCTTTCAACTTTGGTGATACCGGAGAAAAATGGTTTGGTTCCTCCATATTTGGTGTCAGTTTAAATATCCCAATTTTTAGTTCAGGCATGAGAAGTGCAGCAACGCAACGTGCAAAAATCAATTTAGAAAAAGCAGAAATAAACCTTACGGAGACGGAACAAATCCTTAACCTGAAAATACACTCTGCTAAAAGTGATTACCAATTTGCAATTGAAGAGTACCAAAACAAAAAAGAAAACCTAACGCTTGCTGAACGTATCGAACAAAAAAATCAAACTAAATTTTTTGAAGGTATTGGCTCAAGTTTCGATTTAAGACAAGCACAAACTCAATTATATACTGCTCAACAAGAATTTCTTCAAACCATGTTAGATGTTATTACAAAAAAAGCAGAACTAGAGACTTTACTAAACACGACTAACTAATCAACTTTACAAAACACTACTTATGAAACATATAATAACACTCTCTTTTTTAGCTATTTTATTAGCCTCTTGCAATGGAGATAAAAAAAATACAGTCGAAAAAGTTTTAGAAAAAAACAATCTAAAAGAGATACGAACTAAAAGAGCAGAATTAGTAACAGCACAGGATGCTATTCACTCTAAAATAAAATTATTAGACGACAGAATTAAAACATTAGATAGCACGCAAAACACACCTTTAATTACCACTTTTGAAGCTAAAGAAGAAGTATTTAATCATGTTTTAGAATTACAAGGTAACGTAACAACTAAAAACCTATTAATCATTACACCTGAATACAACGGTATACTAACTAATGTATATGTCAAAGAAGGGCAACGTGTTTCTAAAGGGCAGGTTTTAGCAAAAATTGATGATGGTGGATTAAGCCAACAATTAGCACAATATAAAATACAATCTAATTTAGCCAAAACAACTTTTGAACGTCAGAAAAGATTATGGAATCAAAAAATTGGTAGCGAAATTCAGTTTTTGCAAGCGCAATCGTCTTACCTATCTCAACAAGAGGCCATCAATCAAATACAACAACAATTAAACAAAACAACAGTTAGAGCACCTTTTAGCGGAACCATTGACGATGTTATTACAGAAAAAGGAAGTGTTGTTGGTGCTGGACAAACACCACTTATGCAAATTGTAAACTTAGACAATATGTATATTGAAACAGATGTTCCAGAAAGTTATGTCTCTTCAGTTATTAAAGGTAAAAATGTAAATGTAGAATTTGCCGTTTTAGGGAAAACAATAGATACTAAAATTCGTCAAGCAGGAGACGTAATTAATCCAGCTAACAGAACTTTTAAAGTAGAAATTGATGTACCAAATAAAGACAAAAGCATCAAGCCCAACTTAACAGCTAGACTTAAAATTAACGATTACACCAACGACAAAGCCATTTTAGTACCACAAAGTATTATTTCTGAAAATGCAGAAGGTGAGCAGTACGTCTATATTGTTTCAGACAAAAAAGAGAATAATGAAGGTGTTGTAAACAAGGTCATCATTAAAACAGGAAAGACACAAGGCGATGTTATTGAAGTCCTAGACGGTATCCCTAATGGGGCCGAATTAATTTTAGAAGGTGCCCGTAGTGTTAAAGATGGACAAACTGTTAAGGTAATAAACTACTAAACCAAACAATATGACTAAAAAGAAAAAACAAGTCGATACCGAATTTGGTTTATCATCGTGGGCAATTAACAATAAAACCACAATGTATGTCCTGATTGCAGTAATCTTTTATTTAGGGATTTCTTCATTCTTTAGCATGCCTAGAGAAAATTTCCCAGAAGTTAATGAAACTAAAATTTATGTTAGTTCTATTTACCCAGGAAATACTGCAGAAGATATAGAAAAACTAATCTCTGACCCTTTAGAAGACAAACTAAAAACGGTTAGTAATGTTGTAGAAATCACCTCAACCTCTCAAGAAGATTACTCTATGTTAATTGTAGAGTTTGATGATGGGATTACCGTCGATCAAGCCAAGCAAAAGGTAAAGGATGAAATTGATACCGAAACTTCTGGAGAAGACTGGCCAACGTTTAATGGCGCTAAAGTAGAACCTGATGTTTTTGAGTTAAGCATTTCGGAAGAAATGCCAATCTTGAACATTAATATTTCAGGAGATTACCCTATTCAGAAATTAAAAGAATTTGCTGAATTTCTTCAAGATGAAATTGAAGATTTACAAGAAATTAAAAAAGCGGACATCCGTGGTGCACAAGAAAAAGAAGTTGAAGTTGCTGTAGACATCTATAAAATGATGGCTGCCGAAGTTACTTTTAACGATATTATTGGAGCTATTAATAACGGAAACCTGACTATGTCTGCAGGTAATTTAAAAGCGAGTGGCCAACGACGTACTATTAGAGTTTTAGGTGAAATTGAAAAACCATCAGAACTTGAAAATTTTGTTGTAAAATCTGAAAAAGGAAAATCTATTTATCTAAAAGATTTAGCAACCGTTTCTTTTAAAGAAGAAGATAAAACAACATTTGCTAGAGAGTATGGTCATCCAGTAGTAATGTTAGACGTTAAAAAACGTGCTGGAAAAAATATGGTTGCTGCAGCAGAACAAATTCAGGTTATTGTTGCGGATGCTATAGCTAATGTATTCCCACCAGATTTAACGGTAACTATTGTTAACGACCAATCCTCTAAAACTATTGGTCAAGTAGATGATTTAGTAAACAACATTATTTTTGGTGTGATACTAGTCGTTGCGGTTTTAATGTTCTTTTTAGGATTTAAAAATGCCTTATTTGTTGGTTTTGCAATACCAATGTCCATGTTTATGTCATTAATGATATTAGAACTACTTGGACAGAGTTTAAATACAATGGTCCTTTTTGGTCTTATTATGGGGCTTGGTATGTTGGTCGATAATGGTATTGTAGTGGTCGAAAACGTCTACCGTTTAATGGAAGACGAAGGCATGGGGCGCATAGAAGCTGCCAAAAAAGGAATTGGAGAAATTGCTTTTCCTATAATTATCTCTACAGCCACAACAGTTGCTGCTTTTATCCCACTAGGTTTATGGCCAGGGATTATGGGAGAATTCATGAAAATATTACCTATCACGCTATCCGTAGTACTGGGGTCATCATTATTTGTTGCCATCTTTTTCAACTCGGTATTAGTCTCTAAATTCATGACTATCGAAGATAAAGACATGCCTTTAAAACAAATTATACGTACGTCAATAATAGTCGCGGGTATTGGTATCCTTATACTTGCTTTTGGAGGTACATACAGAGGCTTAGGTACTGTTATGATATTTACAGCCATTATGCTCTGGGCTTACCGTTTCTTTATCAGAAAATGGGCCAATTCTTTCCAAAACAAAGCCTTAGTCAATCTAGAAAACTGGTACGAACGTAAATTGCGTAGCGCCTTATCTGGGTGGAGACCTTATGTGTTAAGTGTTGGTACATTCTTATTACTTATTGCTTCTTTTATTGCATTTGGTATATCACTAAGCGCTAAAAGAACTAAAGTTGAGTTTTTTCCTGATAACAAACCTAATCAGATTATTGTTTATATAGAATATCCTGAAGGGACTGCTATCGAGAAAACAAACGGTATTACTAAAGAAATTGAAAAACGTGTCTTTACCGTTCTTAATCAGGACTTATACATGTCTAAAGGTAAAAACTTTTTAGTAGAAAGCACAGTATCTCAAGTTGGTGAAGGCGCTGGAAACCCACAAACAGATGGAGGATCTGCTGCAGAAATGCCACACAAAGCTAAGATCACAGCTTCTATGCGTGAATACAAATTTAGAAAAGGAGAAGATAGCGAGTTACTGCGTCAAAAAGTGCAAGCTGCTTTAGTTGGTATTTATCCTGGTGTATTAATTTCTGTAGAAAAAGATGTTAATGGACCACCTGTTGGACCACCTATTAATATTGAAATTGAAGGAAATGATTACAACGAGCTTATTAACACTGCAGAAGCAATGCGTGAGTTTATTAATACTAAAAGCATTGCTGGTATTGACGAGCTTAAAATTGATGTTAATAAAGACAAGCCAACCATGCGTGTTACTATCGACAGAGAAAAAGCTGGAGAACTAGGTATTAGTGCTGCACAAGTGGGACAACAACTACGTAGTTCGGTCTTTGGATCTAAAGCGGGTGTCTATAAAGAAGATGGTGACGATTATGATATTTACGTACGTTTTAATGCCGAAAACAGATACAACAAAAGTGCCTTGTTTAATCAAAACATTACGTTTAGAGATAACACTGGACAAATAAAAAGCATTCCGATTTCTGCTATTATTAAATACGAAAACAACTCTGGTTTTAGCGCCATTAAGCATAAAGACACAAGACGAGTCGTAACCGTGTATTCCGCATTATCACCTGGTTTTACAGATGCCTCTGCCATTGTTAGTCAGATCCAGAACGAAATGAAAAGTTATGAAGACTTACCTAACGGAATTAAAATTGATTACACCGGTCAGATTGAAGAGCAAAACAAGCAAATGTTATTCCTTGTTGGTGCCTTTTTCACAGGACTTGGATTAATCTTTTTTATATTGATATTCCAATTTAACTCCGTTTCAAAACCAACAATAATAATGATTGCTATTTTCCTTAGTTTCATTGGTGTCTTTGGTGGTATAGTCATTTCAGGAAGTTCTTTTGTAATTATGATGACCATGGTTGGAATTATATCCCTAGCCGGAATTGTAGTTAATAACGGTGTGGTACTTTTAGATTATGCCCAATTACTTATTGACAGGAAAAAAGCTGAATTAGATTTAGAAAAAGAAGATTACCTAACTAATCAAGATCTTTTTGAAAGTATTGTTAGAGCAGGTAAAGCCCGTTTACGCCCCGTATTATTAACAGCAATTACAACCATTTTCGGTTTAATTCCGTTAGCGATAGGGTTAAACATTAATTTCTTTACGCTTTTTGCAGACTTTAATCCAAACATATATATGGGAGGAGATAATGTTGTTTTTTGGGGGCCATTAGCTTGGACCGTAATTTACGGGTTACTAATTGCAACATTCTTAACTTTAATTGTGGTGCCGATTTTATTTTTCTTATCTGTAAAATTCAAAATGTGGTTAAGAGATAAGTTTTCATCTGAAGACAAAGAAGACATAATAGCTATTGAAAGTACGTTTAAAGAGTAATCTTCTATTTCAACTAAATAGTACAAATGATTTAAACAAAAAATCCGAAGTCTTTACTTCGGATTTTTTACTTTTGCATTTCTAATAAAAAACTATGTACAGAAGTCACAACTGTGGTGAGTTAACAGCATCACATATAAATACAGAAGTAACCCTTTCAGGTTGGGTTCAAAAATCAAGAGACAAAGGATTTATGATTTGGGTCGATCTTCGCGATCGTTACGGAATCACGCAACTTATTTTTGATGAGGAACGTACTTCTAAAATCATACTAGAACAAGCACAAAAGCTTGGTCGCGAATTTGTTATTCAAATTAAAGGTACCGTTATAGAACGTGAATCTAAAAACAAAAATATCCCGACAGGTGAGATTGAAGTTTTAGTAAAAGAATTAAACATTCTAAACGAATCTCTATTACCTCCTTTTACTATCGAAGACAAAACTGATGGTGGTGAAGATATTAGAATGAAATACCGTTACCTTGATATTAGACGTAATCCTGTAAAAAACAACTTAATCTTTAGAGCCAAAGTAACGCAAGAGGTTAGAAACTTTTTATCAAATAATGAATTTATAGAAGTTGAAACACCATACTTAATCAAATCTACACCAGAAGGTGCTAGAGATTTTGTCGTGCCTTCTAGAATGAATGAAGGTGAATTTTACGCTTTACCACAATCTCCCCAAACCTTTAAGCAATTGCTTATGGTTGGTGGAATGGACAAATACTTCCAGATTGTAAAATGTTTTCGAGACGAAGATTTACGTGCAGACAGACAACCAGAATTTACGCAAATTGACTGCGAAATGGCGTTTGTAGAGCAAGAAGATATTTTAAATGTTTTTGAAAACTTAACACGTCATTTACTTAAAGAAGTTAATGGTGTAGAGGTTGACAAATTCCCACGTATGTTATACGACGATGCGATGCGTTTATACGGAAACGACAAACCAGACATTAGATTTGGAATGGAGTTTGGAGAACTTAATGACGTTGCACAACACAAGGACTTTGGTGTATTCAACTCGGCAGAATTAGTCGTTGGTATCGCTGTTCCTGGCGGAAATGCCTACACGCGTAAAGAAATAGATAAATTAATTGATTGGGTAAAACGTCCACAAGTTGGTGCTTTGGGTATGATTTACTCGCGTTGTAATGACGACGGAACATTCAAATCATCTGTAGATAAATTTTTCGACCAAGACGATTTAGCTAAATGGGCAGAAAAAACAGGCGCAAAAGCAGGCGATTTAGTTTGCGTGCTTTCTGGAGACACTAATAAAGTACGTGCACAATTAAGTGCGTTACGTATGGAATTAGCAACACGTCTAGGATTACGTGACCCTAAAGTATTTGCACCATTATGGGTTATTGATTTCCCTTTATTAGAGCTTGATGAAGAAACAGGGCATTACCACGCTATGCACCACCCATTTACATCTCCTAAACCAGGTCAAATAGAATTATTAGACACTAACCCAGGAGACGTAAAAGCAAATGCATACGATTTAGTCCTTAACGGAAATGAAATCGGTGGTGGATCAATACGTATCCATGATAAAGCTACACAAGCCATCATGCTTAAACATTTAGGATTTAGCGAAGCAGAAGCTAAAGCTCAATTTGGGTTCTTAATGGATGCTTTTGAATATGGCGCACCACCACACGGAGGTTTAGCTTTTGGTCTTGATAGATTAGTCTCAATTTTAGGAGGTCAAGAAACGATTAGAGATTTTATTGCCTTCCCTAAAAACAATTCCGGTAGAGATGTTATGATTGATGCCCCTGCACCAATTGATGAGGCGCAATTAAAGGAATTAAATTTAAAGCTTGATTTGTAGTTTACACCATCAAGTTTACTATTTATAAAAAAATCCCACTTTACGTGGGATTTTTTATTTAGAAAAAGACTTAAATCAATTAAAACAATCTTTACAATAATACAAAACCTACTATAGATTTGACTAATTTTGGGGTATGCCAAAACATACTATATTAAAACGTATTTTAATCTGGAGAGCTAAGCATATATCACAAAGACAATTTGTATATATGCTAAGTATATTGGTTGGTTTTACGTCTGGCATAGGTGCTGTTATATTAAAAAACCTAACACATTTTATTCAGCATTTACTAGAAGGTAAACTAGTTAAATATTATCACACTGCATTTTATTTCTTATTTCCAATTGTAGGGTTTACCCTTGTGTATCTGGTTATAAAATATGTCGTTAAAGGCAAAGTAAGTCACGGGATTCCTTCGACCCTTTTCTCTATTTCAAAACGAAAAGGGATTATGAAACGCTACCAAATGTTTGGTTCGCTTCTAACAGCTCCTATTACCATAGGTTTTGGTGGTTCGGTTGGATTGGAAGGTCCATCTGTTGCAACAGGAGCTGCCATTAGCTCAAACATTGCACGGATATTTCACATGAATCAGACCACCAGAAGTTTATTAATTGGTTGCGCAGCTGCAGGCGCTTTGTCTTCGATATTTAAAGCACCTATTGCAGCAATCATTTTCGCAATTGAAGTCTTTAGTTTAGACTTAACGATCGCCTCCATGCTTCCCCTTTTACTAGCATCATTATCAGCGATATTAACCTCTTATTTTTTCCTTGGTGGAGACGTGTTGTTACCCTTCAGAATAGAAGATACGTTTACTATTTCAGATGTTCCCTTTTATGCTGTCTTAGGAATAGTTTCAGCCATAACCTCTATCTATTTCACTGCAATTTACGAACGGATTCAAAAGCTATTCGATCGTTTAAATTCACCTTTCAAAAAAATACTCGTTGGTGGTTCTTGCATCGGAATCTTAGTTTATTTCATACCTCCTCTATACGGAGAGGGTTTTGCTGTAATTAATAATCTTATTGCCGGAAATCCAGAAAAAGCATTAGAGAATAACTTCCTACAAATGGACCTCACAAATATTTGGGTTGTCATAGCCTTATTAGCTGGCTTAGTCTTTTTTAAAATTATTGCTAGCGCCCTTACATTTGGAGCAGGAGGTGTTGGTGGTATTTTTGCACCAACATTGTTTATGGGAAGTATTATGGGAAACTGTATTGCTAAAATAATAAACAACATTGGTCTCTTTAAAAATCAAGTTTCAGAAAGTAATTTTACACTCGTAGGAATGGCAGGATTAATGGCTGGTGTATTGCACGCTCCATTAACAGCAATTTTCTTAATAGCAGAAGTCACTGGCGGTTACGAATTATTTATTCCGCTAATGCTAACCGCTACCATTTCATTTAGTATCACCAAATACTACAATTCACATTCTGTATACACCATGGAATTAGGTAGAAGAGGAGAGCTTATCACTCATGACAAAGACCACGCTGTACTAACACTAATGGACATTGACAAAGTTATTGAGACTAATTTTGTTCCCATTTATCAAACCATGAATCTAGGCGAAATTGTTCACAAAGCCGTTGTTAAATCTAGCCGAAACATATTCCCGGTAATTGATGAAGAATTTAAAACATTAAAAGGTATTATTTTATTGGATGATATCCGTCCAATAATGTTTGATCAAACGTTATATAAAGAAGTTCTTGCAATGGACGTCATGCAAAACCCACCAGAAATAATTGATTTAGAACATGATAAAATGGTAGATATTATGAAAAAATTTCAAGATAGTAGCGCTTGGAATTTACCCGTTGTACAAAACGGAAAATATGTTGGTTTTATATCTAAATCAAAATTACTTACCGCTTATAGACGTCAATTAATTAATTTTACCAAATCTTAGCCAAAAACATTTAGCTATTTTAAATTTACTAAATTAATACAACTTTAAAAATGAAATACTTTATCGCACTCGCTTTTATTGCCTCAGTTACTAGTATTATTTGCGGCTACTGGCTTGATGTAAACTATGCACAAAAACTAATAGGTTTTGGTGTCCTAGGCTTGTTTTTTGTAGTTATCCCATTATTTACCTACCACAGGTGGAAAGACAGAGATGCTAACGAATACATCTTGACTAAAGAAAAGATTGAAGACATGCGTAAAAAAGAAGGCGATAAACGCAAACTATAATTCAAGTCATTTGGGCATTCCCCTTTTCCGCAAAAAGCTACAAAGCGTCGCGCTATCCACTGTATCTTTTTGTTTTTTTTAGTAAAACAAAAAGGATGTCGTTACTATCCCTAATGCATTAAACGACAAACAACAATCTATTAATTTAAGTTTCTTTTTTCGATAAAAAAACGTTTTAATAATGCTGATGCCTCTTCAGCCAGCACACCACCTTCCATTTTAGTTTTTGGATGTAGTTTAGTATTTAACGCAATACAACCACGATCGTCATCTCTTGCTCCATATACAATTTTAGAAATCTGACTCCAATACAAAGCACCAGCACACATTTGGCAAGGCTCTAAAGTCACATATAAGGTACAATCTTTTAAATATTTACCACCTAAAAAATTAGCAGCAGCAGTAATCGCTTGCATTTCGGCATGTGCAGTCACATCATTTAATAGCTCTGTTAAATTATGTGCTCTAGCAATAATGCGGTTTTTAATAACAATTACAGCACCTACTGGAACTTCGCCTTTATCAAAAGCTTCTTCAGCTTCCTGAAGCGCTTTTTTCATAAAATAAGTATCGTCAAATGGTTTTATCATAATTTCAAACTTACAACTAATAAAGAAAACTATATATTTGATTTCAACTTAAAAAACCGAACGAATGAAAATCAAATTATTATTAGCAGGAATAGCAGTAACAGTTATGTCTTGTGCAGGAACAATAGAAGAAGAAACTGCAAAACGTCTTTGCAACTGCGCAACCAATATTGCCGAATTATCAAAAAAAATGGAAGAATCTTCTGCTTCTACCGATATCGATGCTTATACAAAAGCAATGGAAGGATTTGAGAAATGTGTGGACCCTGATGGAGAATTCACAAAAAAAGTAGAAGCAATGACTCCTGAAGAAAACAAAGCATACGGAGATAAAATGAAAGCTTTAGTTACAGCGTCTTGTCCAAATGCGACAAAAGCTATGGGATTGTGGTAATTTAAGACAACAAAATATCTTTAAAGGAAGTTGCTATTTTTTTTTATAAATAACTCTCTTCTTTTATCCTAAACTCTTGTTTACAAACAATTCGGCAAGACTTTTGATGCTGTAAATAAAACCAACACTATGGCTAACTACTATTCAATAAAAATACCAAAATCTTGTCATGAAGGCTGGGATAGCATGTCCCCTAAAGATACAAGGACGTTTTTGTGGATCTTGTAATAAAACGGTTGTCGATTTCACTAAAATGGATTCTCATCAGATTCAAGAGTTCTTGCAAGAAAATAAAAACCAAAGCATTTGCGAACATATTAATCAAACGCAACTAGATTCCATTTTAGTTTTTGGATGTAGTTTAGTATTTAACGCAATACAACCACGATCGTCATCTCTTGCTCCATATACAATTTTAGAAATCTGACTCCAATATAAAGCACCAGCACACATTTGGCAAGGCTCTAAAGTCACATATAAGGTACAAGCTTAAACATTTACCTCCTAAAAAATTAGCAGCAGCAGTAATCGCTTGCATTTCGGCATGTGCAGTCACATCATTTAATAGCCCTGTTAAATTATGTGCTCTAGCAATAATGCGGTCTTTAACATAACAATTACAGTACCTACTGGAACTTCGCCTTTATCAAAAGCTTCTTCAGCTTCCTGAAGCGCTTTTTTCATAAAATAGGTATCATCATAAGGATTTATCATAAGGATTTATCATAAATCAAACTTACAACTAATAAAGAAAACTATATATTTGATTTCAACTTAAAAAACCGAACGAATGAAAATCAAATTATTATTAGCAGGAATAGCAGTAACAGTTCTGTCTTGTGCAGGAACGCCAGAAGAAGAAACTGCAAAACGTTTTTGCAACTGCTCAACTGATATTGCTGAATTAACAAAAAAAATGAAAGAAGATCCTGCTTCTATGGATATCGCTGCTTATACAAAAGCAATGGAAGAATTCCAAAAGTGTGTCGATCCAGATGGAGAAATGGAAAAGCAAGAAGGAGAAAAGACTCCTGAAGAACAAAAAGCATACAGAGAAAAAATGCAAGGATTAGTTAAAGCGTCTTGCCCAGAGGTGGCAAAAGCTATGGGAATGGAGTAAATTTCAGACTAAAAAATATCTTTAAAGGAAATTGTTTTTTATAAATAGTTTCCTTTTTTTTATCCTAAAACTCTTGTTTACAAATAATTCGGCAAGACTTTTGATGCTATACATAAAACCAACACTATGCCTAACTACTATTCAATTAAAATACCAAAACCTTGTCATAAAGACTGGGATAGCATGTCCCCTAAAGATAAAGGACGTTTTTGTGGATCTTGTAACAAAACGGTTGTCGATTTTACTAAAATGGATTCCCATCAGATTCAAGAGTTCTTGCAAGAAAATAAAGAGCAACGCATTTGCGGACATATTAATCAAACGCAACTAGACTCCATAAACCTTAGGGTTCCACTAAGTTTAATTCAACAAAACCATAATGTTTATAAAACCTTCTTTTTTGCTGTCCTAATAGTCATGGGCACGTCACTTTTTAGCTGCTCTTCCAAAAATGGAAAACCACAAAAAATTGATAGCGTCGAAGTTGTAGACACTTTAAGTAATAAAGTCATAGATGTATTAGGCAATCTTGCACCTCCTAAAAAAAGGGATAGTACTATTATTAAAAAGGAGATATTAAAACCGGTAAAAGTTAGACCAACACCACACTCTCCAATTACTGGCGTTATGATTGCCAACACAACAACTACTGGAGAATTAGTTATGCATCCTGATCCTGTAAAAATAGACTCTCTAAAAACAGATGACTCTTTTTTAGATATTGAAGGAGAAATATCAATTATAGATCACACCACTACTAAAGCCTACACTTTACACCATGTTGACCAATACCCTACATTCCAAGACACACTACATACACTATCAAAAGAAGATGGTAGAAAACGTTTTGAATCAGAATTAAATCAATTTGTAAAAACCAATTTTATCAAACCATCAAAGGCTGATCTTGAACTAAAAGGAAAGCAGCGTATTTATGTGAATTTTGAAATTCAAAAAAATGGAGGGATAAAAATAATTTCGATCAAATCTCCACATAAATCTTTAGAATTAGAAGCAACGCGTGTAATACAAAAACTACCAAAACTTATCCCTGCTAAAAAAGATGGTGAAATCGTTGTTTCACGATATACTTTACCCATACTATTTAATACAGAAGAAGAATAAAATCTTGTATTTTTGCTAAGTGCAAAACAAACTCCTACATACCATTGATTCTCCAGAACAACTTCGCTTATTAAAACAAGACGATTTACCTATTCTTGCTAAAGAGCTACGTGATTTTATAATTAATATCGTTGCCACTAAAGAAGGCCATTTAGGCGCTAGTCTCGGCGTAATCGAATTAACTATTGCTTTACATTATGTATTCAACACACCAAAAGACCAACTCGTTTGGGACGTTGGACATCAAGCCTATGGACACAAAATATTAACCGGTAGACGCGATAATTTTGAAAGCAATAGACAACTAGGCGGTCTCAGTGGTTTTCCTAACAGATCAGAGAGTCCGTTTGACACTTTTGGCGTTGGTCACTCCTCTACCTCTATTTCGGCTGCCCTAGGTATGGCAATTGCTTCTAATTTAAAAGGCGATTTAGACATACAACATATTGCGGTAATTGGAGACGCCTCTATTGCTAGTGGGATGGCTTTTGAAGGCTTAAATCACGCAGGCGTTACAGATGCCAACCTTTTAGTTATTTTAAACGACAATGCTATTGGTATTGACCCAAGTGTTGGTGCATTAAAACAATATTTGACTAATGTAAAAAAAGGCACAGAAAAGCAAGACAATATTTTTGAAGCTTTAAATTTTGATTATTCTGGACCGATAGATGGCCATGACTTACCACTAATAATTGAAGAATTAAAGCGTTTAAAAAACGTAAAAGGCCCTAAGTTTTTACACGTTATTACCACTAAAGGTAAAGGCTTACGTCAAGCAGAAGAAAATCAAGTTACTTACCATGCGCCTGGAAAATTTAACAAAGACACAGGGGAACTAAACCCAAAATCAGACATAAAACAACCGCCTAAATATCAAGATGTTTTTGGGCATACTATCGTTGAGTTAGCAACACAAAACGAAAAAATTATTGGAATAACCCCCGCAATGCCGACTGGTAGTTCTTTAAAATATATGATGGAGCAAATGCCTGACCGTGCTTTTGATGTCGGTATTGCAGAACAACATGCGGTTACTTTTGCTGCAGGATTAGCCACTCAAGGCATGATTCCTTTTTGCAATATCTACTCCACCTTTTTACAACGTGCTTACGACCAAGTTATACATGACGTTGCTTTACAAAACCTGCCTGTTATATTCTGTTTAGATCGCGCCGGTTTAGTAGGAGAAGATGGAGCAACACATCATGGTGTTTACGACATCGCTTATTTACGATGTGTACCAAACCTCATCTTGTTTGCTCCCAGAAACGAAATTGAGCTACGTAACATTATGTATACTGCACAATTAGGATTAGAACACCCTATCGCTATTAGATACCCTAGAGGACGTGGTATAACTTTAGATTGGCAGCAACCATTTTCTAAAATTGAAATAGGAAAAGGACAACGTCTTAAAAAAGGAAGTAAAATCGCAATATTATCTATAGGGAGTATTGCAAAAAATATAACTGAAGCTTTTGATTTAATGGAAGATATCTCTACTTTTTCCCATTATGATTTACGCTTTATAAAGCCTTTGGACATAATAATGCTTCATGAAGTCTTAAAATCTCACGAAACGATCATTACAATTGAAGACGCCTCTGTTATCGGCGGTTTTGGTAGTGCAATAGCTGAATTTTCAGCAGAACACAACTACCACAATACGTTAATTATAAAAGGAATCCCTGATCAATTTATAGAACATGGTACTATCCTAGAGCTACAGCAATCTATAGAGCTAGACCCCATAAGTTTAAGTTTATTTCTAAAAAAAATGGCAAACTAAAAAATTAGTCTGCCATTTATATTTATAACTTAACATGTTCTTAGTTTGTGCTAAACGACCAAACTTGCCCAATACTTTTTACATCACTATCATCTGTTGTATCTACTCTCCAATAATATGTTGTAGCAGCTACTGTTGTAACATCAAACGTAGAAGTTGCTAGACCCGATTGCACTAAAACAGGATCTGCAGTCTCTCCAAAAAACAAATCATAAGTTAATGCATCACTAGCATCAACATCACTCCCAGTCCAATCTAAGACTGTTGTTCCTGCATCCAAAAAAGCATCTAATCCTGGTGCATTTATAGAAGCTGCAAACGGCGCATAATTTGAAACACCTGTACCCTCCGTGTAAAATGCTAAGGTTGGAGAAGCTTCTGCTTCATCTTCACCATCAAACGCAACGACATTCCAATAATAAGCTGTTGCTGGCTCTAACGTAATTAACCTTGTCGTACTAGTCGTTGGTATTTGCTCAACAATATTAGTTAGATTTCTATCTGTTGCTACGGTCAATCTATAATTTATAACATCATTATCAACATCTGTAGCGGCAGACCACTCAAATAAAATAGTAGTATCGATACATAATAAATCTGAACTAGGATACACTAAGTTTGATACAGCTGTTGGTGCTGTATTAGGAACAGGAGCTTCTCCTCCGTCATCACTTCCTCCGCAGGCAACGAACACCAATGCGGATAATAATATAGGTATTACTTTTATTAACTTATTCATATCTTTTTATTTTTTTATAATTTTAAAAACCTCCGAAGTCTCCACATCTAATTTAATAAAATAAATTCCTTTATTTAAATTTGAAAAAGGCACCTCAATAAAGTTTACCCCACCTCTAGCATAATTTTTATCAATCACCAATCTACCATTGACATCAAAAACATGAACACCTACCTCTGACTGAGTAACAGAGTTTGGCAGGGTAATTTTAAGATTATTAATTACTGGGTTTGGACTTGCTATTATATTAAACGTATTTTCAATTGAAGTTTTATAAGTTCCCTCACAAGCTTTTGCTGTTTTAATTTCTAACTCACCAGAACCAATAAGTTCTAATTCAAAATTTGGAATACTAGTAATTTGCACGACTTCTCCATTAAAAACGACTGTATAAGGAGCCGTACCTCTACTAACTTCTACATAAGTAATACCAGAATCGTTATTGTTATTCACAATTTGTAAATCAATAACATCTGCTTCTTCAATACTAATTTCAAAACATTGTTGGTAAGTTGTATCATTTATCGATACACAAACGGTATAAGAACCTACCGCTAGGTCTTCAAAAGCAAATGTATTCGTTGTAATCTGCTCTGATAAACTCACTCCATTTCCAACAACAGTAGCGGTATAAGTTACGTACGTTTCATTAACATTTACAATGACTGTCCCGTTGTCTTGGTCTTCACATCTTTCTGAAATAATTTCTAATGAAATATTATCAGAACTTAAATGACTTGTATCGCAAACATCTCCAATTCCGTTTCCGTTTGTATCTTCTTGTCCTGGATTAGCAATGTCTAAACAATTATCTACATCTGCAAATACACCATCACCATCATCATCTTGACACGCATCTCCAACACCATCACCATCTGTATCCACTTGATCAGCATTAGCTGTATTGACACAATTATCTTCACTATCTAAGATACCATCATTATCCGAATCCTGGCAAACATCTCCAACACCATCACCATCTGCATCAGTCTGATCAGCATTAGCTGTATAAACACAATTATCTACACCATTTAATATACCATCACCATCTTCATCCCCATTGCTATCCAGCTTAAACTCTCCAGAAAAAATACCACGACCATAAGTTGCCGCAAAAACCATATTATCATCTCGTAAATCTAAATCTGTTACTTTAACATTTGTCATTCCGTTAAAAGCTTGACTCCAATTTGGACTAGCCTCGGAAAAATTAGTAGTAGACCAAACACCTAAATCTGTACCTATAATAACTTCGTTTGTGTTTAATGGGTTTTGCAAAATAGCTTTAACTGGCATATCAGGCAAATCACCTTCTTTTTCTTGCCAAACAGCTCCACCATCATCAGTATACCAAATACTTTGAACACCATAATTATGAACAGTTAAAAATATTTCATCTTCTGATCTACCAAATTCTAAATCAGAAACACTACCTACAATAACATTACTCAAATCTAACTCTGTAAATACTGGTGTTGCACCATCTGCATTTTCTACAAGAAATATATCTCCCAAAACTGTCCCGACTAAAAGCGTAGAAGTTGTTGTTGTATAAGGAGAAACTGTAAATGCTGTAGGTGTAGAGTCCATCTCTGGATCTGTTAAACTTACTGCTTCTAAAGTCCCTTGAGATTTAATCCCTGAGTATCGTCTAATAATACTGTTTCCATCCGAAGAATAATTAGAATACAAAATATCTAAGTTCGAATCTAGTGCTTGAGGATTAATAAAAGCACCATTACGATCCGATTCATCATTAATAACGACATCTGTATCTGTTGATAAATCATATAGATACACTCCTGAATTATATACATAATTTCTTATAAAGTACTGATCTGTACCGTCTTGATCAAAAAAAGTATAGGCACCATCACCTCCATAGGCTTCCCTCGAAGCATCTGCTTGAGTTGTATTAGCGTCTTCAAATAAATGTGTTCCATTATCTTGTAGTCCTCCTGCAAAATAATCTCCAGTAAAGGCAGTTGTTGGCGCTACACCAACCGTGTAAAATTGAGACGTATTAAAATCCTTATTTCTACTTTCTGTAAGCGCACTTCCATTAGCAGAGTAATATACGCCTCCATCATTACCAAATGCCATTATTGTTGATGACCCATTAGCAAAAGTCATGGCATGTTGATCTGCATGTACTTCTTGATAACCAAACCATCCATACCAATGTGTAAATTGCACCCAAGACACTCCCGCATCAAAAGATTTAAATAAATCAATACCTCCAGCATAAACGATTTGATCGTTATTTGGATCGACTTCTAACATTAAATCGTAAAAGGCTTGCCCTCTTGCAAAATCATTAGCATCAATATCTGTATCTACATCATTAGGAAGACTCATTGAAGTCGTACTTACAAAACCATCAATAGTCTTCTCCATGATAACTGGATCAGTATCATTACCCTCAGCTAATATATAAACTACACCTGGGTCCGTTTCAGAAACCGCAATTTGTGTTCTAGAAGCTTCAGCTACAGTATGACTCATAGTAAAAGTATTACCATCTATAGAGCTAAATACTTCTCCTCCTCCATCACCAAAAATAGTACTATTAATTGTAGACACCCAAAGTTTATTATCAGCTCCGATTTCAATATCATTAGGACAATGTTTATTACCATCTGTTGTTAATGGTAAACTTAATTCATTCCAACTAACTCCGTTATCTACAGATTTGTACAAACCAAACTCTGCTCCTGATAAAATTGTTCCCGTGTTTGCTGCACTATAAAAACTATCTCCTGCTGCAACATATACTTCAGAAACTCCATTATTATCTCTGACTTTAATATCATTAACAAATTGTATTCCTGGTACTAAAGTCGCATTTAATGTTCCTATTTGCGGATTTAATGACCCAGTAACAACCTCTGTACTAACAGCAGCCTCAAGAATATCCCCATCTACTTTTGATACAAAAACTGCCGGAATTACAATGCTACCATCATCACCCGACATATTTACTAATGCACCGTCCACATTATCCATTACTATAACTCCAATCGCTCCAGCAACTTGAGCTGCCTTTACTTTTTCAGTAAAGGAACATGCCCCCCTACGAACTAAAGCTATTTTACCTGTCATATCGACTGTAGAAGGACCACAACCTTCTAATGCAATAATAGATTCGACACCATTACTCCCCGTAAAAGGTACTGTTCCATTGGCCAAAATTAAATCTCCAGAAATAACTGAAGTAATTTCTGCCCCAAAAAGAGTAGTAGGATTACTTACATATTCTCCAGCTATACCACTTGGACTGTTAATCGTAACAGTATTAATTATAGTCTCAACTGTAGTTGGACCTGATATCCCTCCAAGGACTTTAGTCCATGATACTCCAGCATCTTCCGACTTCCATACACCATCACCATTAACATCACCTGAAACATATGACTCTCCAGTACCTAAATAAAATATATTAGAATTATTAGGGTCATAAGTAATACAAGTAACCGCTAAATTTTCGGCAATATCAACTCTAATCCAACTTGAATTAACATTTGAAATATTTGTGTTTTTCCATAAACCACCACTAACACCTCCTGCAAAAAGCGTTTCGTTAGTTGCGTCATTAGGATCAAACATTATAGCTCTTGTTCTTCCTCCTACATTATTTGGCCCTCTTTCTAACCAACTATTATCAAGACCATCACCAGGCACCCTGCCAGATGCTAAAAAAGCCTGTCGCTTTAATTGCTGATCAGCTTTAATTTGCTTTAAACCTTCTGAAGTCGGCCTTCCTAAAACAGGATTCATTGTCAACTCCCATTCTTGTTCATAATACTTATTAGGCGTAAGACCTGCTGCTCTTCTTTCAGGCTTACTTAATTTAAGAACATCCTTAAAAGGACTATTTTCTAAGTTTTTTTTGTGGATACTTCTAGTCTCTGATTGCTCTATTATCTCAATATCATTATTTTTAGATAAAGTAAATAAAGCGATACACACTAAAACGCACAACGTTAGGATAGTAATTTTCTTTTTCATTTAATATTTTTTAAGTACTCAAAAATAGTAATTTTTAACAAGTTTTTAAGAGTTTTATTATTAATAATTCAATCTTAGAACCCTAAAAATAACTATAAACTAAATCCTCTTATTTTCTTATACTCTATAATAGCCTGACTATCACTCATCAGTGACACAAAATGACAAACGTTAAGCAGCCTAGCATATAGACTATCTGTATTAAAGTCTAAAGTTGAAGGTAAACCTTTCAATATTAGCTTATCATAATTAGAAACCTTATCCAAATAATTATTGTTTACTGCCTTACTATATGTCTGCAACAAAGTATTTAAAACTTGATAGCCCGCAATCTCTTTATCCACTACATCCTTAGACTGGTAGACCTTTTCTATACTTAATTTAATAATATCATTAATTTGAGCTTCATATTTACTTTTGTCCAAAAGACTAATACTGAAATCACCATTAAGAATAGCGTCTTCATTATCCATAAAAATAGTCACCGCTTCATTAATTAAGGTATTAATGGCTAAAGCTCTCAAATAACTTACTCGGTCCTTCGTATTAGTAAGTTTATGATATTTTTCCGTGTTTATTGAATTTCTAACCAAATTAATAAGGTACTCCAAAGCATATTCTTCTTGAATCAGCCCTAAGTTAATTCCATCTTCAAAGTCTATTATAGTATAACATATATCATCCGCTGCTTCAACTAAAAAAGCTAATGGATGACGAGAAAAACTAAAATCATTTGCACTACCACGCTTGACCAAACCTAATTCTTCTGCAACCTCCTTAAACGCTTCTTTTTCTGTTTGAAAAAAGCCATACTTCTTATCAGCTATATGTTTTGTTGGTTTTTTAGGCAAGGACTCCTTAGGATACTTTGTAAAAGCCCCCAATGTTGCATACGTCAATCTCAGACCTCCTTCACGTCCTGCTCTGCTCTGCGTCACAATTTTAAAACCATTAGCATTACCTTCAAAATCACAAAGATCCTGATATTCTTTATCTGTTAATTCTGCTTTATAATGTTGTCCCTCCCCTGAAATAAAAAATTCACCTATAGCTTTTTCTCCAGAATGACCAAAAGGAGGGTTACCTATATCATGCGCTAATGCAGCAGATGCTACAATCGCACCAAAGTCATTTGGCAAATAACCATGAATATTTTGAAGATGTGGGTGCTTTTCTAAAATCTTCTGACCTACTTTTCTTCCTAAAGAGCGTCCAACAACACTAACCTCTAAACTATGTGTCAATCTTGTATGGACAAAATCGGTATTAGATAATGGTATTACTTGTGTTTTATCTTGCAGACTTCTAAATTCCGAAGAAAAGATAACACGATCATAATCAACTTCAAACCCTAAACGTGTTTCGTCTTCTTCTTTTCTTAATCTTTTATTAGTATCGCCAAAGCGTTTTAAAGAGAGCAACTGTTCCCAAATCATAATCAAAATTTTGAAATGCAAGATAACTATTTGTAAGATAACCAAAAGCAATTGCTAATGTTAACTTAATGTTTAGCAAATACAAAAATCAAACTTATCCGATAACCTTTAGCTAACTTTTTAGTCACCAACTATTAATCTCTAGTTAACCTTGACTTTACAATATCAAGGTTTCTTTGCATCAAGAATTTTAATAGTCAAAATGAAAAAGTTTACATACCTATTTTTTAGTTTATTCAGCGCAATTACTTTCGCTCAAACAGGCTCTATCTCTGGAACATTAACAGACAAAGAGTTTAACAACGAGTCTTTAGCTTATGCCAACATATTACTTAAAGGCACAACTACTGGAACAACATCCGACAATGCCGGACAATATACATTCTCAGACCTAAATCCAGGAACGTATACTGTCGAGTTTAGTTTTGTTGGTTACGAAACACAAACAATCTCTGCAACTGTACAAACGGGAAAAGTGACAGAAATTAATGTCGTTATGAGTGCTAGTGCTGCTGCTTTAGATGAAATAGTCCTTGAAACGGTGACCACTAAACGTGAAAGTGAAACAGCCTTATTATTAGAACAAAAGAAAGCAGTAGAAATCAAGCAAATCATCGGAGCTGAAGAGTTATCACGCAAAGGGGTTAGCGATGCAGCTGGTGCGGTTTCAAAAATATCTGGGGTTTCTAAACAAGAAGGCTCTAGTAATGTTTACGTGAGAGGACTTGGTGACAGATACTTAAACACTACAATAAACGGACTATCATTGCCATCTAACGATGTTAGTAAAAAGAATATTAATTTAAATTTATTCTCGTCAGACGTTATTCAAAATGTATCTATAAGCAAAGCTTACGCCTCTCAATTTTATGGTGATTTTGCTGCAGGTAATGTAGATATTTCATCTAAAGAACATAAAGGAGGAAGCTTTGTAGAAGCTTATTCTGGCACAGGGATAAACACTAATGCAATTGACAAAAATTTTGTTAGAAGTGAGGGTACTGGTTATTTTGGATTTTACGGTAGAGGAGAGCACAACCCTTTTGCAATAGTATTATCTCATGGTGTAGACGCAGTAAGCGTAGACACACCTATTAATGTCTCTTACGGTGCTTCAGGAGGTAGTTCTTTCAATTTTGAAAATGGATCTAGATTAAGCTTTTTCTTAACGGGTGGCTTTGAAAATAATTACGAATATAGAGAAGGACAATCTATAGATTTCTCTACTGTAGAGAAAAAAGCTTTTGAAGCGGCCGAAGAATACGAATACTCCACAACTACAACTGCTATGGCTAACTTAAACTATAAAATAGATAGTGACAATAGCTTAAGTTATAACTCTATTTTTATCAATAGTTCTTCCGATGTAGTAGGGTATTATGGTACCGATGGAAACGGAAGAAACAGAGATGCTATTCTTAATACAGACAAAGGTTTTTACCAACAAAATATTCAGTTTGACCAAACAAAAATGTTTGTAAACCAATTAATGGGAAACCACAAATCAGGTGACTTTGAATTAGATTGGGGATTTGGTTACAATAAAGTATTTTCTGATCAACCAGACAGAAAACGTTTTAGTGTAGAAAATTACGACTATGCCTTAGATAACGATCCTACAACAAACCCGACATTTTATAGTAATGTCGTATTTGATAACCAACGTTACTTTCAAAAAATTGAAGATGACGAGTACAATGGACGCATAAATCTAGCTTATGAAATTAATGACAATCTAAAATTAAACTTTGGATATAATGGTCGTAATAAAACAAGACAATTTAACAATGTTAGATATGGTTACGATATTGTCGAAAACGGGTATCAAATTACAGATGTCAACAACTTCGACTCTGTATTCAACTTAAGCAACTTAAATTTAAACACTGGTGATTCTGGATTATACGAAATCAAAGTTTTAAAACCATACCCTACATTATCTAACACCAACAGACCAGGACTTAATGAAAACACTTACAACGGAGCGTTAAATATTTACGCAGGCTATGTTGACGCAGAAATTAAAGCTGGAGAAAAATGGCTATTTGTACCAGGCGTAAGGTTAGAAAGCTTTGAGCAAAGTATAGATTACAACGTTATTAACTTAGGTAATAACGGAGAAGACTCTAAAACATCCAAAGAGACTTTTGTATTACCAAGCATTAACATCAAATATAGCTTAACCGAAGACCAAAACCTAAGATTCTCAGCAAGTAAAACGGTTTCGACGCCTGAGTTTAAAGAAATAGCACCATTTGTATACGAAGATGTATCCACGCGTATTGGAGGGAATCCTGATGTACTTGGTTATTCTAATGTCTTAAATATCGACCTAAAATACGAATGGTTTTTTAGCAGAAGTGAAGTATTTTCTCTAGGTGCTTTTACAAAACAAATTGAAGACCCAATTAACTTAGTTGTTGTTGGAGATGCGACTGGAACACAACGTTATGTTAGAACTGGAGACAAAGCTACAGTGTATGGTATCGAAGTCGAATTAAGAAAAAACATTTTAGTCGATGACAATGACAACACTAATCTTTCTTTTGGAGTTAATGCCACTTACATGCACACAAAACAAGATCTATATAATAATATAGACGGAACATTCGATTTAGCTTTTAACAAAACTGAAGACCAACTACAAGGTGCCTCTCCATTTATTTTAAATGCAGACGTAAGTTACTCTCCAGTATTCAAAAAATACAAACCTGTCGCTAACTTAGTCTTTTCATATTTCTCAGATAGAATTGATGCTTTAGGTTCTGGAGATCTTGGAAACATTGTTGAAAAAAGCGTTCCAACATTAGACTTCATCTGGAAAAATACTATCAGCGATAATTTTGAAATCAACTTTAGTGCTAAAAACTTACTAAATCCAACAATACAATACGTAAGAGAAGATCAAAACCAAGGAGATGTTTTGGTTGTCTCAGCTAATGGTAAAGGAGTTACAGATTATAAAAGAGGATTAGATATAGGATTACAACTTAAATACAAATTTTAACAAACTGAACATAATTAAAAAATACAACTAAAAACAAAAAAAACAATGAAAAAACAAATAATCTTAGGCTTAGCATTAGTATCTATGGTATTCTCATGCTCTACAGACGACACATCTGATATTGTTATCAATGACAATAGTGTAACAAACAATAACTCTGACGGAGGTACAACAGACCCTGCTACTATTTTCTTATCTGGTACGTATACCGAAGATTTAACTTTAGATGCAAACAACACCTATAAGCTTAACGGGTCTTTAATTATGACTAGTGGTACGACATTAACAATTCCAGCTTGTATGACTATTAAAGCATTATCTTCTGGAGCTGATGTTTACATCGCAATATCTCAAGGCGCACAAATTATCGCAAATGGTACTGCAGATTGCCCTATAGTATTTACTTCTGACGCTGCAAGTCCTGC
Organism: Psychroserpens sp. NJDZ02; assembly: GCF_004843725.1. Classification (NCBI taxonomy): domain Bacteria; kingdom Pseudomonadati; phylum Bacteroidota; class Flavobacteriia; order Flavobacteriales; family Flavobacteriaceae; genus Psychroserpens; species Psychroserpens sp. NJDZ02. The sequence continues at coordinate 1,127,633 of NZ_CP039451.1, forward strand.
TGCTGGAGATTGGGGAGGAATAATATTATTAGGAAAAGCACCAATAAACTCTGTTACAGGAACAAACACTGCAACTTCAGAAATTGCAAGTTTACCTTACGGAGGTAATACAGCAAACGATAATTCTGGATCTTTAAACTATGTACGTGTTGAGTATTCTGGTGGTGCTGCTGATGGACAATCAGAAAACAATGGATTTTCTTTTTATGGTGTAGGAAATGCAACGTCTGTAAACTATATCCAAGCATATGCTGGAAAAGATGATGGTGTTGAGTTTTTTGGAGGAACAGTTAACGCTAGCTACATTTCTGTTATCAATGCAGAAGATGATTCTGTAGACTGGACAGAAGGATTTTCTGGAACATTAGAAAATGTATACATTTCTAACAGAGGCTCTGACGATAAAGCTATAGAAGCAGATGGTTACAATACTGATTTTAGTAACGCAACAGGAATTTTCTCTAAACCAACAGTAAACAATGCTACTATTATTGGTGAAGGTTCTGCTAACTCTTCTGAAGCTGTAAGATTAAGAGCAGGAACACAAGGGATCTTTAATAACATCATGATTACTGGATACGCTGAAGGTTTTGACTTAGATGATTTAGATACTGGTAATGGTGTTGTTAGCGATGACTTACAAATAACAGGCGTAACTTTTACAGATGTTACAACTAACATGCAAAATGACACAGGAGCTACTTTTACTGAAGCAGATTTCTTAACAGGATTAGGAACAGCAACAGGGACTGATTACGCAACCTGGGGAGCTGGTTGGACAATCAACTAAACCAAAATATACATCAAAAAAAAAGCCTTGCAATTGCAAGGCTTTTTTTTTGTGTAATAATTTAATTACTAGTTGCTACTGAGTTTTTAACTTCCCATTCGCTAACATTTGCAATTTGATTATTATTATAATCTACTTCTTTAAGAGTGGTTTCATTCCAAAAAAACCACTTGCCGACTTTTTTACCATTATCATAATTTGCTGAAACCTGTTTTTTACCTTGTGCATTAAAACTTAACCACTCACCTTGTAATTTACCATCTGTACTATAAGCGCCTGTCTGGCTTACAGCTCCATTGTCGTGATAATAAACAACGTCTATTAAATTAGTGTTTTCATTAAGCTTTAAATCCCTTTTGTCTTGTGCAAAAGAAACCACAGTAAATAAAAAAGCAACTGATACTAAGATTGATTTCTTCATAATTATGGGTTTTAATATTATATCTCAAATATACAAATTAGATAACGTTTATGCAACATTTACGTAACATTAAATTAACATTGAAATCATAAACCACTAAAAACAAGTGTTTTAATTAAAAAAATTACCATGGTGATTGTTAATAATTAGATAATATTAGCATGATATTAAAATCACTTTACATCACCATATTTGTTACTGTCTTAAGACAACACAATTAGTATTTCATATAATCTATTAGTTTTTGTCGACTACATTATTATGATTTCTAATGAGACTGCTTTTGGCCGAAGCAGTCTCTTTTTTGTTAAAAAAATCATAAAATATTAATATTCAGGAAACATTAAGTTAACATCTATGTTGGTTCTTTGCAGCGACAAAAACTAACAAAGATTACATGAAATTTATTTTAAGTATTGCACTTTTACTGTGCATAACGCACTCTATTAATGCCCAAGAAATTAGCGACACCTCTTTTGGTAAAGGCCTAATTAACTTTACAGCAAAAGACAGTTCTTTTAGTATCAGATTCGCACCTCGCTTCCAAGTTAGGTCAATCTCTTCTTGGGATCATGATGGATCACAATACACCAGTCCAGAACACAACTTTATAGTACGTCGCGCACGTTTAAAGTTTGATGGTTTTGCGTACACTCCAAAATTAAAATACAAAATAGAGTTAGGCTTATCCAACAGAGATATTTCTGGTGCTAATGACTTTAATAGAAACACGCCCCGTATTATACTGGACGCCGTTATCATGTGGAACTTTGCCGAAAATTTTGAACTTTGGGCTGGACAAACAAAATTACCTGGCAATGTGGAGCGTGTTGTTTCTTCTGCAAATCTTCAACTTATAGATCGTTCATTATTAAATAGTAATTTTAATTTAGATCGTGACTTAGGTATCCAACTTAGACATAAATCAAATTTAGGTGGTGGATTTCTAATGCGCGAAAAAATAGCCATTTCTCAAGGTGAAGGTCGCAATGTTTCAGAAGGTAACGAAGGCGGCTTGCAATACACTGCAAGATTAGAATTTTTACCTCTAGGCAACTTTACATCCAAAGGCGATTATGTACAAGCCGATTTAAAACGAGAAACCAGCCCTAAACTAATGGTTGGGTTTACGTACAACTATAACCAAAATGCTGTTAGAGAACGCAGTGGTTTAGGAGACTACATGTTTAAAAGCGATGGCACACTATATGAAACTAACATCAGCACACTATTTGCAGACGCCATGTTTAAATACAAAGGCTTCTCTTTTATGGGAGAATATGCAAAAAGAGAAGCTGATCAACCCATAGCAATAGATAATGACGGTATTACTCCAACAGGAGCTATTGTTTTAACGGGAAATGCCGTAAATTTTCAAGCAGGGTATTTATTTAAAACTAATTATGAAATCGCTGGTCGTTTTACCTCTTTAACTTTTGACGCTATAACAGGAAGCTCTCCAAGAAAGCAGTACACTTTAGGTGGCTCCAAATATATTGTAGGACACAAACTAAAAGTCCAAACAGATTTAAGCTATTCAACACTTAACGGTAATGAAGATAATATTACCTTTAGACTTGGATTTGACATCCACTTTTAAGTAAAAAACATAACATTGTCGTAACATTGCAATCGAAAACAGTCAAGATATTTGCAAACTTATTTTAATTAAAAATTATGGATAATATTTATTTATTTATGTTGATTGCCATCATCGTATTGGCGGTAGTTGATATTGTTGTTGGAGTCAGTAATGATGCTATCAACTTCTTAAACTCTGCTATTGGCTCGAAAGCAATTTCTATGCGTACTATAATGATAGTAGCCAGTTTAGGGATTTTTATCGGGGCCGTATTTTCTAGTGGAATGATGGAAGTGGCTAGAAAAGGTATTTTTGTACCAACCATGTTTAACTTTGAAGAGATCATGTACATCTTCATGGCTGTTATGATTACCGATATTTTACTACTTGACTTTTTTAACACTCTAGGGTTACCAACATCTACAACAGTTTCCATTGTCTTTAATTTATTAGGTGCAGCTGTAGTGATGTCTTTAATTAAAATTAGTGCAACAGACAGTCAAACTTTCGCAGATTTAGGTAAGTATATAAACACTGAAAAAGCAATCGAAATAATATCAGGAATAGTTATGTCTGTTTTTATTGCGTTTACGGTTGGTGCTTTAGTACAATGGGTTTCTCGTTTAATTTTCACGTTTCAATATGAGAAAAAATCAAAATACTTTGGTGCTATATTTGGTGGTATCTCATTAGCTGCCATAACCTATTTCATCTTTCTAAAAGGATTAAAAGGAACACCATATTATAAGAATATAAGTGGTGTGATTGATGGTAACGAACTTTACATTATACTAGCTAGTATAGTCATCTGGACATTATTTTCTTATGTATTTCAAAAACTAACCAATAAAAGTGTCCTTATTATAGTTATTGCAGTTGGTACTTTTGGACTAGCATTAGCCTTTTCAGGAAATGATTTAGTTAACTTTATTGGTGTCCCTATGGCTGCTTTCCATTCTTTTGAAGCCATGCAACATGCGTTCACAACTTTCGGAACATTACCTGCTGATTTCCCAATGGCTGTTTTAGATAAGAAAGTACCAGCAGAACCATTGTTACTATTTATAGCTGGGGCCATTATGGTATTAACCTTATGGTTTTCTAAAAAAGCAAAGACGGTTGCAGAAACGGAATTAAGCTTATCGAGCCAAGGTGATACACACGAAAAATTTGAACCTAACATGTTATCTAGAGGTATCGTTAAAGGCACCTCTGCGTTATCAGATTATTTTAGTGTTATTGTACCAAAATCTACACAAGAAAAAATAGGTAAAAGTTTTCAAAAACCAAGCGGAAAAGCCCTAACAAAAACACAAAGCAAGGACCTACCGGCCTTTGATATGATTAGAGCCTCTGTAAACTTAATGGTTGCTGGAGTATTAATATCTGTTGCGACTTCTATGAAGTTACCTTTATCTACAACTTATGTGACTTTTATGGTCGCTATGGGGACTTCTTTTGCCGATCGCGCTTGGGGTCGTGAAAGTGCTGTATACAGAGTTGCTGGTGTATTAAATGTTATTGGTGGTTGGTTTGGAACTGCTTTTGGAGCCTTTTTTGCTGCAGGAACAGTAGTCTTTTTGATCAATTGGAACCCGAAAGTAATGGCGCCAATCTTACTATTATTAACTGCTATTTTATTAGTAAGAAACTTTTTAGCACATAAAGAATCGTCTAACAAAACTATAGCAGAAGATAGCTTAACAGACTCAGAAAGCAGTTCTGTGCAAGGTGTTATTCACGAAAGCGCAAAAAACATTGCTAACGTTGTAAAAAGAGGAAACAAGATTTACACTAATGCAATCAATGGTTTAGCCAAACAAGATAGCGTACTTCTAAAGAAGAATAAAAAACAAGTCATTAAACTATCTGATGAAGTAGATTCTCTTAGAGATAATATTTTCTACTTTATTAAAAACTTAGACGAGTCTAGTTTAAACGCAAGTAATTTTTACATCAACATCTTAGGATACCTTCAAGATATGACACAATCTTTAGACTACATTACTAAAATGAGTCATAAGCACGTGAACAACAATCATAAGAAATTAAAATTTAGTCAAATTAAAGAGCTAAAAGAAATTGATAGTCGTTTTGATTTACTATTCAACAACATACAAAACGCGTTTAATTCTGGTTCTTTCGAGCAAATTGGAGACATTTTAGGAAGAAAGAAAGAAATCATGCAACTTGTAACTTCTAAAATACTAAAACAGGTAGAGCGTACTAGAACAGAAGAATCTAGTCCAAAAAACACTACTTTATATTTTAATTTATTATCAGAAACTAAAGATTTACTTAGTGGTACGATGAATCTTTTAGAAGAATATCATAACGCTCATGATAGCTCTGTAACACCAGCTTCTATCGAGGAGTCTGAATAACAAAAAACAACCATTATATTTTAAAACCATCAGTTATGCTGATGGTTTTTTGTTTTAAATTATTTAATAACTAAAACAAACCTACCTATAGTTTCTTTTGTACTTTTAGTCTTTAATTGATTTTTCATGAAACTAGCACACCTTATATTACTATTTGCACTAATTAGCTTTAATACTACTTTTGCGCAAACCATCACAGGTACAAACCTATTAAACAAAGCGATCAAATATCATGATCCTAGCAATAATTGGAACACCTTTAACGACACCTTACAAGTCACTATGGAGATTCCTAAAAGCCCAAATAGAGATAGCAAAATTATCATTAACCTACCAAAAGAAACTTTTTACCTTAAAACAATTAAAGACACTACAATTACAGAGTACACTATTTTAAAAGACACTTGCAAGATTTCTTTTAATGGTCAATCAAAACTATCAGAAGCTATTGCTAAAGCCAATAACTTAAGCTGCGACAGAGGTACCCTACTAAAAAACTACTACACCTATCTTTATGGTTTACCAATGAAACTAAAAGACAAAGGAACGATCATAAATCAAAAAGTAGAACAGAAAACCTTTAAAGGCAAATCATACTTAGTGCTTCAAGTATCCTATGACATAACTGTCGGTAGTGATATTTGGTTTTTTTATTTTGACCCTAACACCTATGCAATGGAAGTGTATCAGTTTTTCAAGACAGATTCCAATGGAAACATCAAACTTGACACTGGAGAATATATTTTATTATCAGAAACCGAAATAATAAGTAACATATTGATTCCCAAGCAACGTGCTTGGTATTACAATAAAAACAACACGTATTTAGGTACCGATATTTTAAAAAAATAGGATACAAAACATCCAAATAACAGTAATTAACGTAAATACATTAACTAAATAAATTAATTACTTTATGAGAAAAATATCAATAGTACTAGGTACTGTAGTTTTACTTACATCTTGTGTATCGAAAAAGAAATATGTTGCACTTGAAGAACAAAAATCTGAATTAGCTAGTCAATTACAAAAGACTCAAGTCGAAAACGAAGACTTACAGACTAAATTTTCACAAATTGAAGCTAGAGTAACTGAGTATAATTCAAAAATCAACAACCTTACTGATGAAGTAGGTGTTTTAACAGAAGAGAATCACACTAAATTTGATGCTGTTGGTAACAAAGCTGTCGTTTCTGAAAAAATGAAAGTTGAGATGCGCGAAACTTTAAGCAAAGTAAGTCCTGATGTGATGCAATATTACACCACTCTTGAGGACTCTATGAACCTTGCTTTATCATTAAACTTAAAGCGTTTTGTAGACACTACAGACTTAGACGAAAGTGATGATATCGCAATCAGTATTGATGAAACAGTTGTTATGATTTCAATTTCTGACAAAATGTTATTTAACAGTGGAAGTTATAGAATAAGCAACAAAGCTGACAAGATCTTAAAAAAACTTGCTGACGTTATCAATTCAGAGCCTAGTATTGATGTAATGATCGAAGGTCATACAGATGCTAGAACGATTAGTACAGCAAAAGTAACTGACAACTGGGACTTGAGTGTATTACGTGCAACTTCTGTTGTTAGAAAGCTTCAAAAAGACTTTGGTGTTGCTCCAGAAAAATTAATTGCCTCTGGAAGAAGTAGCTACCAACCGCTTACAGATAATGATACAAGAGAAGGACGTTCTAGAAACAGACGTACTCGTATCGTTTTATTACCAAACATTGATAAGTTTTTTGCTTTAATGGGATCAAACCAAGAGTAACTAAAACAGTTTATATAAAGAGCATCCAGAAATGGATGCTTTTTTTTTGCTCTAAAAAGAATAGAAATTATAGTAATCCAACAAGACTATGGACAAATTATGAATAAAATGAATTATAATACCCAACCACAACGTACTATACCGACTTCTCAAATAGCCTAACAACAAACCAAAAGGAAAAATCCATAAAAAAGATAATACAGAAAAATGTATTAAAGCAAACAAAAAAGCGGTCGCAATTATAGTCACTCTATCACTAGTCACTTTTTGTAATTGATTAAAAAGCACACCTCTAAAAGCAAGCTCTTCAATAATAGGAGGTAAAATAGCTATAAACACAATAGACCAAAACAAAGGGTAATCTAAATACAAATAACTTTGATAACAGTTAGAATTATTTGATACTGAAAACAGGTCATTAATAAATTCAATAAAAAAATAGACAAAAAAACTAGTTAAAACGGGTGTTATAATTGAGAAAACTATCAGCTTAAGATTTATAGTTTTAAAGCTATATAGTTTTAAAATTGGTTTCAAATCCAAAGAGGCAAACCCAATTACAATACAAATAAAACCTAATTCAACAATAAACTCTGCCTCTAGATTATATGGAAACGTAATATCCACATAATAAACAGAGACCATAAACACCAACATAACAACATAAAAACTAATAATGACATTGACATCCTTTATTTTCCTAGTGGTTGCAGTTTTAACAACAGATACCCCGCATTGCGAACAAAACTTTACTTGCGTTTCAAAACTATTATTACAATGCTTACATGACAAACTCATTAAGTAACTTTATTAATTAAGGACGCGGAGTAAATACCTTTGGCCAAATATGCAATAATTAAAACTTTCCAAATAACACCAGACAGTAAAGTATGTGGTTCAGCAATAGCTGTTACAACCACAATAGTAACATATAATAGAAGCCCTAAAAGCAAAGCAATTAAAGGTCTTTGCTTAGACCAAACACCTAGTAAAACATAAATAACCCCAACTATAATATTAATTATCAGTCCCGAAATATCCGCATTTTTATAAAACAAAAACAATCCAAATACTACAATAATGCCCGCCATGACATACAATGTATTTCTAGCCGATTTAATCTTTTCTTCTGCATTATTCGTTTTCCTTTTATCCATAACGCGCTTAGCATAAAACTTCGCAACGTCTTGTTCACTTCCTTTTAATGGATAACCACATTCTTCACAAAACATATACGTTTCGTGTATTGGAGTATCACAATGAATACACGTTAATGTTATAGTAGTAATTTCTGGAGCTTCCATTAAGATTTAAATTCGAATTAGAAAGATACTATATTATTGTAGTTTTTAAATAAAAAAAGCATCCATTTCTGGATGCTTTATTATTAAGCTGCTTGACTTAAATCTAGAGCATCATACCCTAACATTTCATCAATCAAATCCAAAGCTGCCCGTTTCATGGAGGAATAAGTGGGTTGCCCATTTCCGAAATTTAACCGTTCCGAGACATCAATATTTGATCTCATTTTAGAATTATCTTTAATATAATACGTTTTAGAGGAGCCATTATGACAAATCTCAAAAGCAATTTCGTCAACTAAATACTGGTTAAAAAAAGAAATCTTCTCTTTCTTATTTAAGTTAGAGAAAAACAATCTACCTAACCTACTCTTAATCGAATTGTTTTCAGTCTTAGTTTTAAACTTTAACTCTCTCACGTCATGATCATCAGAATACAAGTCAAGATTATCAAACAAGTTTAATTGTACATCGTGTAATAGACCATAATTAATTAATCTTACTTTTTTAAGCTTCCCTTTATCAATCATATTCGATAAATAATTAAAATTTAAGCCAGGTGTTATTTGCACTCTAAAATCCTGAAAACCGGATTCCTTTAAAAATTTTTGTAACTGTCTTTCAAAAATGACTTTCACACCATGATTTGATTTATTTTCAAATATTATATACCCAAATTTCGATCCTTTTGGAATATGAATGCATGAAAACACTTTTCTACTCTGTAGTTCTTCTTTTCCAACTACATAATTAAGTTTATTAAACTGACTTCGTATGTCTAGACTTTCGCCACTATAAGCAGAATCTAAATACGATATCACACTTCTTTGACTTTCATTAAATTCAACTCCAGAAGTTATTGAAAAAGCTCTTTTATTACCCTTTTTATCAGAATAATCAATCTTCTGTTTCTGTAAAGCGTTATAATATTGATTACAAATTTTCAGAAAATCAGTTTCTCCATTAAAACGACTTAATATTTGCTCTTCGTTGGCTTTATTTAAGAGCGCCACTCGATAAATTGTATATGTATACATATCTCTATTGATTTTAATAATTCTAGTTATTAACAAACACTTAAATTAGTTAATAACTATTTAACCTCTCAAACCGCATATAATACAGTACCTAAGAGATTATTAATATTTTATAGAAATATTTAACTTGGCAGGTAGAAACTTATTTTGTTTCTTTGAAGAAGAAAGTAAGAGAATATAAATTCTCATATTTTTGTAATTACAAAATAGGCGTCGGAACCAATTATTGTAAAAAACATATAGCCAAGAGGGATATTTCACGATGTCCCTTTTTTTGTACTATTCTTCAGCGTTTCTATTTATACTTTCATACTCTTTTTATTTTTGACTTTTTAGAAATTAAACACATAAAAACCTGTTTAACAACACACTAACAGTGTTTTTCGTTTAAAAAAAAGGCGCTAAAAAAAGTCCCTTGAAATTATCAAGGCACTTTTTTAGATTATAACACTTTAATTTAGATAAGCTCAGCAATCTTATCTATTCCTTTTAAGAACCACACATTAGGCAATCATCACCTTCCGCTTCTTTAGCTTGGGCAATTAATGCTTTCATTTCTTCTGCTGTCATTGCTTCTCCTTCTAAACTACTAGAAGTATTAGCCAACTTAGCTGCTGTATCTGCTGCTTTTTGTTGTTTTTGAGCAACACCATCGTTCTCTATAACTTCAACGGTTGCTTTAACAGCAACTGGCTCAGCTTTCTTTTGTTTTGTAACCGTCATTTTCTTTGCATCTACAGCACTCTTAGATCTTAAGTAGTACATTCCTGTTTTTAAACCACTTTTCCATGCATAAAAATGCATTGAAGTCAGTTTAGCCATAGTTGCACCTTCCAAGAATAAGTTAAGCGATTGTGATTGATCTATAAAGTAACCACGTTGTCTAGACATATCAATAATGTCTTTCATACTTAATTCCCATACTGTTTTGTATAACTCCTTTATATCTTGAGGAATAATATCCACATCTTGCACAGAACCATTAGCTCTCATGATTTCGTTTTTAAGATCATCATTCCATAACCCTAAATCTACTAAATCTTCTAATAAATGCTTGTTTACAACAATAAACTCTCCTGATAATACACGACGCGTATAAATATTAGAAGTATAAGGTTCAAAACATTCGTTATTACCTAGTATCTGACTAGTAGATGCTGTTGGCATTGGCGCTACTAACAGTGAGTTACGTACCCCATGTTTTTTAACCTCTTTTCGTAATTTCTCCCAGTCCCAACGACCACTTAAAGTATCTTCTTGGATGTTCCATAAATTATGTTGAAACTGTCCTTGACTAATTGGAGAACCTTCATACGTTTGATATGGCCCATCTACTTTTGCTTCTTCCATACTCGCTGTTAAAGCAGCATAATAAAGTGTTTCAAAAATATCTTGGTTTAATGCTTTTGCTTCATCACTAGTAAAAGGCATACGTAGTTTAATAAAAGCATCCGCTAATCCTTGCACACCTAAACCAACTGGTCTATGACGGAAATTAGAGTTTTCTGCTTCTTTAACAGGGTAGTAATTACGATCTATAACTCTGTTTAAGTTTTTTGTGACACGCTTCGTAATTCTAAATAATTCTTTATGATCAAACTCGCCATTTTTAATAAACATTGGCAAAGCAATGGATGCTAAATTACAAACAGCTACCTCATCTTTAGAGGTATACTCCATGATCTCCGTACATAAGTTAGATGACTTAATAGTCCCTAAATTTTTCTGGTTAGACTTACGGTTTGCTGCATCTTTATACAACATATAAGGTGTTCCCGTTTCAATTTGAGATTCTAATATTTTTTCCCAAAGTTCACGAGCTTTAATAGACTTACGTCCTTTTCCTTCTGCTTCGTATTTAGTATATAATGCCTCAAACTCTTCACTATGTACATCTGCTAAACCAGGACATTCGTTTGGACACATTAACGTCCATTCTGCATTGTCTTGCACACGTGCCATAAATAAATCTGGCATCCACATGGCGTAAAATAAATCACGTGCACGTAGCTCTTCTGCACCTGTATTTTTCTTTAAATCTAAAAAGCTAAAGATATCTGCGTGCCAAGGTTCGATATACATCGCAAAACTTCCTTTACGTTTTCCTCCGCCTTGATCTACGTAACGTGCTGTATCATTAAACACTTTTAGCATTGGCACAATACCATTACTAGTTCCATTTGTTCCTGCTATATAACTTCCTGTAGCACGCACATTATGAATAGACAATCCAATACCTCCTGCCGATTGTGATATTTTTGCGGTTTGTTTTAAGGTATCATATATTCCATCAATACTATCGTCTTGCATGGCTAATAAAAAGCAAGATGACATTTGTGGTTTTGGTGTTCCTGAATTAAAAAGAGTTGGTGTTGCGTGTGTAAAATATTTTTTAGACATCAGCTCGTACGTTTCAATAGCTGAATCTAAATCGTCTAAATGGATTCCGATAGAGACACGCATTAACATATGCTGTGGTCTCTCGGCAATTTGTCCATTAAGTTTTAATAAGTATGAACGCTCTAAAGTTTTAAACCCGAAATAGTCATAACTAAAATCACGATTATATATAATAGTAGAGTCTAATTTCTCTTTATTATCCATAATCACTTTATACACCTCATCCGACAACAAAGGTGCTTCCTTTCCTGTTCTTGGGTTAACGTATACATACAAATCATGCATTACTTCACTAAACGTCTTCTTTGTGTTTTTATGTAAGTTAGACACAGAGATACGCGCTGCTAAACGTGCATAATCAGGATGAGACGTCGTCATTGTTGCAGCAACTTCTGCAGCCAAATTATCCAGCTCGCTAGTAGTCACCCCATCATATAACCCTTCAATAACACGCATGGCTACTTTTAAAGGATCTACAAGTTCATTTAAACCATAGCACAATTTGCGCACTCTGGCAGTTATTTTATCGAACATGATCTGTTCCTTTCTTCCGTCTCTTTTGATTACATACATACTTTACACATTTTTAATTTCTATTCTGAATCACCATTCAGAATAAGCGTTAATTTCTTTGTCTAAATTATAGATTAAGCTGTTTTTCAAAACCTTAATCATTTAGGGGATTAATTAATTTATTTAGGATTGGGGCAAAAGATTGCCAAGCACCACACACAATGCTAATACAACTTAGTATTCCAATAAAAATTGTTTACGATTTGAAGTCGATATTAAAAATCGAAATCCATATTATATTTATCTTCATCGACTTCCTTATTCATAACTCCAGCTTTTTGGTAGTCCCCCACTCTTTTCTCAAAGAAATTGGTTTTACCTTGAAGTGAAATCATTTCCATAAAATCGAATGGATTAGCGGTATTATATACCTTATCACAACCTAAGTCATCTAAAAGACTATCAGTTACAAACTCAAGATATTGCGTCATTAAATTAGCATTCATACCAATTAAACTTACAGGAAGAGACTCTGTTATAAACTCTCTTTCAATGTTTAAGGCATCCACAATAATTTCTTTAATACGTTCTTTTGGCACTTTATTAACCAAGTGATTTTCATGAAGGTGTACTGCAAAATCACAATGCATTCCTTCGTCACGAGAAATTAATTCGTTAGAAAACGTCAAACCTGGCATAATACCACGTTTTTTTAACCAAAAAATAGAACAAAATGATCCTGAAAAGAAAATCCCTTCAACTGCTGCAAACGCAATTAAACGTTCTGCAAAACTTGGAGATTCAATCCATTTAAGTGCCCAATCTGCTTTTTTCTTAATGGCAGGAAAGGTTTCGATAGCATTAAATAATCCATCTTTTTCTTTTTCGTCTTTAACGTAAGTATCAATTAATAACGAATACGTTTCACTATGTATGTTTTCCATCATAATTTGGAAACCATAAAAGAATTTTGCTTCGCTATACTGCACTTCATTTACAAAGTTTTCAGCTAAGTTTTCATTAACAATTCCATCACTAGCAGCAAAAAAGGCTAATATATGTTTGATAAAGTAACGCTCGTCATCTGTTAACTTCTCAGTCCAATCTGAAATATCTTGATGTAAATCAATCTCTTCAGCAGTCCAAATACTAGCCATTGACTTTTTATACCACTCCCATAAATCATGGTGTTGAATTGGAAAAATCACGAATCTATCTTTATTCTCTGCTAAAATTGGCTCTACTTCTTGTGACATTATATTGGGTTTTTCTATGATTTAAGTTTGCGGTTTGTGGCCATAACTTGGGGGTCAACAAAGATTGGAAATAATCTATGATTTTAAAAGGTAGTTTGCACTAAATTTTCTCAAAGTTTTTAACATTGATTGTTAAAATGTAGGTCTACAAGTGGCTGTTGTTGGTGTTTCGGAATTATTAAGTTTTTGATAAGTTTTTATTATAAAAATTTAACTTCAAAAACCCTTAAATAACAAAAAAAAAGAACTACTTTATAACTCCTTTTTCAATGTTGTTTTTCAGAAATCCGCAATACACTGACCCTTAAACACAAACAAACTTGCTTCGAAAAAACAAACGTTATAGCGCTACAAAATAGCGAATTACATAAAATAAAAATCTAAAAAAGAACCATTTTGACTCCTCCATAAATATTAAAATGTCTGATTTTTATGAATTTACGCGTAAAATACTTATGGATTACTAGCCTTAACGAACACAATTATTATTTGAGAAAATAATAGACGACAACTAACCTGTCAGATTTAATTTACAAAATAAGAATTAGGCATCAAACAACACAATAACCAGCGCTACTTTTTATAAAAACAACAAAAATAAACATCTCTTATTATCTTGACATTTTACTTGCTACTTTCTCTAATTCAGTATACCAATCTTCACCAAATTTTCTAACTAAAGCTTCTTTTACAAACTTATAAACGGGCACCTGTAATTCTTTACCTAAAGAACAGGCATCATCACATATATCCCACTTATCATAATTTACGGCAGAAAACTCTGTATACTCTTTAACTCTAATAGGGTATAAATGACAAGAGACTGGTTTTTTCCAATCGACTTCGCCTGCATTATAGGCTTGTTCAATACCACACATCGCCGTTTTGTTATCATCAAAAGTAACATAAGCACATTCTGCACCATCAACCAAAGGCGTTTCAAGATCACCAAAACCAGTAACAATAAAAGCCCCTTGCGCCTCAATAGAAGCAATACCTTCCTTACGCAGATAAGGCTTCACCTTAGGATAAATATCTTTTAAAATTTGTGATTCCTCTTTACTTAGAGGCGCACCTGCATCTCCCTCCACACAACAAGCTCCCTTGCATGCAGATAGATTACACACAAAGTCTTTTTCTATTATCGCTTCAGATACTATTGTTTTGCCTAATTGAAACATACTACAACTTAATTATTTTTAAACAAAGATAAAGCATCTAACCAAAGTAGGACGCATTTATCTAAAAACAAGAAAGTAACTGTAAGTTTAATATTGTAGTTCAATGAATTAAGCCTACTTTTGCCGAAAATTTTAAGATAATTTAAATTATAAAATCATGACTATAAATTTTAAAGAAATATTTACGGTATTCATGGTTCTTTTTGCAGTTATCGATATTGTAGGTAACATTCCAATAATCATTGATTTACGCAAAAAAGTAGGACACATACAAAGTGAAAAAGCATCTATTATTGCTGGAACCATATTAATTGCTTTTTTGTTTTTAGGAAATAGCATACTTGAACTAATTGGTATTAACGTAAGCTCTTTTGCGGTAGCAGGTTCTTTCATATTGTTTTTTATTGCACTAGAAATGATATTAGGCATCACCTTATATAAGGAAGAAGAAACAAACCCAATAACAGCATCTGTATTCCCTCTAGCCTTCCCACTAATCGCAGGACCAGGAAGCTTAACAACCTTATTATCCTTGCGTGCAGAATATGACATCAAAAATATTATTATAGCTGTTATATTAAATGTACTTGTTATTTATTTTGTACTAAAAACATCTAGACGTATAGAACGCCTAATTGGACAAAACGGAATAAACATTATCAGAAAGGTATTTGGTGTTATATTACTAGCCATAGCCGTAAAGCTGTTTACAGACAATATCAAAGTCCTTTTAGCCTAATTTTTGTATTTTTATAAAAAATTTTAATCATGAAACCATTTATTTATATCATAACGTTTTTAGCTGCTGCTCTAATTATTTACAATTCGACACAACTAAATTTCTCATCGCTGTTTGACAAACAAAGCACCATAGCAATGATTACTATTTTAGCGTCACTTTGCGCTATTGCATTAGTTCAAATTTTACGAATTTCTAAAAAAATAGAAGCTAAAACAAGACAATAATGCTATTTGATACTTTAATAATTGGTGGTGGCGCAGCGGGATTATCTTGCGCTTTAGTTTTAGGTTCTGGATTAAGCAAACCATTTGCTGACGGTAAAAAGGTTGCCATAATTACCCATCAAAAAACTTCGCATTTACAAAATGCCCTGTTTAATAACGTTCTAGGACTAACACCTGGCACTTTAGGAAAAGACCTATTAAGTGACGGAAAATTACAGTTAGCTAATTTGTACCCAGACGTTATACAGATTGATAATGAAAAAGTTGAAGAGATAACAGAAACCGAATTCGACTTTAAAGTCACTACTAACAAAACCACTTACACAACAAAACGTGTTGTGATAGCTGTTGGCTATACTAACTTATTAAATATAAAAGGACTAGAAAACTACATCAAACCGCACCCGAAAGCTGCTTTAGAAAAAGATAGAATTTGGTTAGAAAACACCGATCATTTAATTAAAAACAACCTATATGTCGCTGGAACGTTAGCCGGTTGGAGAAGTCAATTTGCGATTGCTTCTGGAAGTGGCGCACATGTTGCCACAGATATTTTAACCCTTTGGAATAATGGGAAGCACACCAAAATACACGATAAACATTAATTATTAGACGACTGGCTTAACTCCACAACCTTATCTATCATAATATCATGTTTATTTAATATTTTAAAATAAGCACCATAACCGTATAATTGCTCCGCTAAAGTCGCTTTTAAGTAATACTTAACCTCATCTTTGTATGCGACAAAAACAATATTTGATCTCGTTTTTAGTTTTAAGAAATCTTCTAAAGAACGTATTACCTCATCACTAATTGTGAAGTTTTCAAAAAAATCTTCTTTTGATATAGCACTGTAAGCCGCTCTTTCTTTTTCTAACTCTTCAAAAATAAAATTATTTAAATACCCTCTTCTTTCTAAAAAGGTCAACGTTTCGTTTTGCATTTGCTCATCATAAGGCACAAACACGTCCGGAATAATTCCACCACCACCATAAACAATGTTTCCTTTTGGCGTCGTAAACTTTAAAGAGTCCGATACCTCTATTTTTTTTTCGTCTAACAACTCCCCTCTATTTAAACGGTCAGAAAAATCATCATAATAATCTCTATTTCCGTTTTCGTAAGAGCGTTGAATAGATCGACCTGTAGGTGTATAATATTTAGAAACTGTTAAACGCACAGCACTCCCATCTCCTAAAGTCATTTCACGTTGCACCAAACCTTTTCCATAGGAGCGTCTTCCAACAATGGTTCCTTTGTCATTATCTTGTAAGGCACCTGCTATAATCTCTGAAGCAGAAGCAGAATTTTCATCAATCATAACATACACATGACCTTTTTCAAAATCCCCTTTTTTTGTTGCATAACTCCGATCTTCTTTCCCTTTTTTATTTCTGGTATACACAATTAACTTATCGTCTTCTAAAAACTCATCCACGATATTGACTGCTATCTCTAAAAAACCACCTGGATTCCCTCTTAAATCCAAGGCTAATTTAGTAGCTCCCTCCGTTTTTAATTTTAATAATGCTTTTTTAAATTCATCATAAGTACTTTCTGCAAAACGGTTAACTTTTATATACCCTAGATTATACGTAAGCATATAAGCCGCATCTACACTTTTAATAGGCACTTCGTCTCGTGTTACATTAAATGTTAATAATTTAGGCTCTCCTTTCCTAAAAACTTTTAGTATCAACTCAGAGTAACGTTCGCCTTTTAACTTATCTACCAGCGTATCATTGCTATAGCTCCCTCCTAAAAGAGATTCACCATTAGCAGACACAATCCTGTCACCACCCAAAATCCCAACCAAAGCACTAGGACCATTTTCTATAGTCTTTATAACCGTAATTGTATCTTTAAACGTGTAAAAATTTATACCAATACCCACAAACTTACCTTTCATATTCTCGGTAACTTTCTGCATATCTTCTTTAGGAATATATACCGAATGTGGATCTAAATTATTCAAAATACCATTAACCGTAATATCAACAATGCTGTCGGTATTAACCTCTTCAACATACTCGTAATCAATATAGTCAATAAGTCTATTTAATTTATCCTTTTTACTGTTAGACGTAAATAACCTATCCGATGTATCTCCAAAATTTAACTTACCTCCAATAAAAATACCTACCGCTATTGCAGCACCAATGATAAATGGAAAATATATTTTGGTTTTAGCCATTATTCTTCTAATTGTTCAATTAATTGCAATTCGATACCTGCCTTTTCCAAAAACTTAAGACCCGAATCGTCTTTATAACCTTGATTATAAACCACACGTATGATTCCAGCCTGATGTATTAATTTACTACAGTCTTTACATGGTGACATCGTTATGTACAACGTAGCACCTTTGCAAGATTGGGTGGAAGAGGCAACTTTTAAGATTGCATTTGCCTCTGCATGTAACACATACCATTTGGTATACCCCTCCTCATCCTCGCAAAAATTTTCAAAACCACTAGGTGTACCATTATAACCATCGGATATTATCATTCTATCCTTAACAATTAAAGCACCAACCTGCTTACGCTTACAAGAAGATAATTTCCCCCATTCCGTAGCAATTCTCAGATAAGCTTTATCATATTTTAGTTGTTTCTGTTCTGACATATTTAGTTAAATAGAAATGAAAACACGCTTAAAGACGCGTTTGAATACAAAACGAAGATACTCGCTTCATATTTCAATTACAATTCTAAATAACAAGTTTTATGAAAACTTTAGTGAAAACTAATTTAAAAAAGGGCTATTTAAAAGCATCGGAATAACCAATCCAATGACAATTGCAGAAATCACCATAACCCAATCTCGTTTAGAAAATCTAAATACTGTTTGAAAAATATAACCTAAGAAAAGAATTATAAAAACAATTATAATTTGCGCTATTTCAATACCTAAAGCAAACTCGACTAATCTAAGTAATTTACTATCTCCTTTATCCAGGCTCATTCTAAACTCTCTTGCAAAACCAAAACCGTGAACAAGTCCAAAAAACAATGTAGACACAAATAACAGACCTATTTTCTGACTTTTAGCCGTTTTACCTGCAGTAAACACGTTATAAATCGCTACAATAAAAATGGTAATAGGTATAAGAAACTCGATTAAATTACCATCTATTTTCACCATCCCATAGCTTGCTAATACCAAAGAAATAGTATGACCAACAGTAAACATCGTTACTAACAAAAACACACGTTTCCAATCATTAAAAAGATAAGGAACAGCTAAAACTATTAAAAATAACACATGGTCATACGCATTAATATCTAATACATGATTAATTCCATATTGCACATGTATCCAAAAGTCTTGAAGCATAAATATTTAAGTTTTAGGGTTGCTGTAAAGATACATAAAAACAAAAAACGCATTGCAAACGGAAAGTATTTTTGGATGTTAAAAAAAAGGATTTCGCAAAAAACTATAAAGTATAATGATAGTTTGGTAAATTTGACCCCTGAACTATGACTATGATATTATACCCTCTAAAATTCCAACCCATATATAAAACAAAATTATGGGGAGGTGAAAAACTAAAGACAGAACTTGGCAAAGATTTCACAGAGAAAAACATTGGTGAATCTTGGGAGATTTCTGACGTTGAAAATGATGAAAACAAAGTTTTACAGGGTCCATTAAAAGGTTTTACTTTAAAAGAATTAATTAATAAATATAAAGGTGACTTTTTAGGGCACTCTGTTTACAACACATTTGGCAACAACTTCCCTTTACTTATTAAATTTATAGATGCTAAAACACCTTTATCAATACAGGTTCACCCAGGCAATACAATAGCAAAAGAACGTCATAACTCCTTTGGAAAAAATGAAATGTGGTATGTTATGCAGGCTGAAAAAGAAGCAGAACTAATTATTGGTTTTGAAAAAGAAATTAATTTAACGCAATACGAAACCCATTTAGAAAACAACACCATATTAAATGTCATGCATCACGAACTAGTAGAAAAAGGTGACACTTTTCACATACCTACAGGAATGGTACATGCTATAGGATCTGGTGTTTTACTCGCAGAAATACAACAAACCTCTGACATTACCTACCGTATTTATGATTACGACAGAATAGATCAAAGTACTGGGATTAAAAGAGAACTACATACTACACTTGCTAAAGATGTGATTGATTTTTCGGTTCATGAAAATTACAAAACGACCTATAAAACAACTAACAACACGTCAAACACTTTAGTACACTGCCCTTATTTCAAAACAAACTTCTTACAAATTGAAGGCGTTTTAAAAAAAGACTACTCAACCTTAGATTCTTTTATTATTTACATTTGCGTCGATGGAAGTATGACCATAGAATGGAAAAACGAGACCTTTAATCTAAAAAAAGGAGAAACTATATTACTTCCAGCAACTATTCAAAACATTTCTTTATCTTCAAGAGATTGTCAATTACTAGAAGTCTATTTATAATATAAGCTATGAAAAAAATCACCTTAAAAGACATTGCTATTCACTTTAGCGTTTCTATTTCGACTGTTTCGAAAGCGCTAAATGATAGCCCAGAAATAAGTAAAGCTACTGCCGAGGACATTAAAGCATATGCTAAAGAAATAAACTACACCCCTAATTTTAATGCATTAAGTTTAAAAAACCAACGCACTAAAACGATTGGTATTATTATTCCTAATATGCTTAATTACTATTTTGCTCAAGTTTTAAAAGGAATAGAAAAAATAGCAACCCAAAAAGGATATAAAATTATCACCTGTATTTCTAACGAGTCTCTACAAAAAGAAATAGAAACCATACAAATGCTATCTACTGGCGTTGTTGATGGTTTTATTCTATCCGCTGCCGAAGAAACAGAAACGAAAAAAGACTATAGTCATTTTAGTTCGTGTATTGAAAAAGAAATCCCCTTAGTCATGTTTGACCGCGTTGTAGAGGATATAGATTGCGATAAGGTAATTACTAACGATTTTATGGCCTCTGTAAATGCTGTTAATTACTTCAAAAACAAAGGCTGTAAAAAAATAGCTTTTGTTGGCGCCAACATGGACCTAAGTATTGGCAAACTAAGACATGAAGGCTACTTAGCTGGTTTAAAAAATAACAACCTTGAAAAGGATAACAATATCATTATTACGACACATGAAATGTATTATAAAAATCATGAAACAGTAGTAAAACCTTTATTCGATCATACATTTGATGCCTTAATTGCCTCAAATGAGTCTGTGGCAATTGCAGCTTTAAAAATAGCGCAAGACAAAGGTATAAAAATACCGCAAGATGTATCTGTTCTAGCTTTTTCTAACGGAATTTTAGCGAGACATTCAAACCCAAGATTAACCACTATTAGTCAACATGGTGAAATTATAGGAGAAAAAGCAGCCACTTTGCTAATAAATAAACTTGAAAACAAAATTACCACCACCACAACAGAAACGGTTGAGACCGATATAGTGGTAAGGGATTCTTCTAAGTAAACGTTTGAAAACAAAAAACCTTCAACTTATAAAGGTTGAAGGTTGTTAAGTACTCAAGGCGGGAATCGAACCCGCACTCCGAAGAATCGGATTTTGAATCCGACGCGTCTACCAATTCCGCCACTTGAGCAATTTTGATTTTACAAAAATAAATATATTTTGGACAAATCCTTTAAAAATCGCCTCTAATATCATCTAAACATGAAAAATTATAGTAAATTTGCACCTCATTAAAAATAACGTAGCGTAAAAACCTACCTAACAACAGATTAACAATGCCAAATACAAAGCCAGAAGCTAAAATATTTTCAATAACGCAAAGTAAAGCTTTAGCAAAGAAAATTGCTGCTGCTTACGGGTCTGATTTAGGTAAAGTAATTACTTCGACTTATAGTGATGGAGAATTTCAACCATCATATGAAGAATCTATTAGAGGAGCACGTATTTTCATAATTGGATCAACTAATCCAAGTTCTGAAAATTTAATGGAAATGTTGTTAATGATTGATGCTGCAAAACGCGCATCCGCACGACACATTACTGCTGTATTACCTTACTTTGGTTGGGCTAGACAAGACCGCAAAGACAAACCTAGAGTACCTATTGCTGCAAAATTAGTAGCTAAAATGTTGGAAACAGCTGGAGCGACTAGAATTGTAACCATGGATTTGCATGCTGATCAAATACAAGGTTTTTTCGAAAAGCCTGTTGATCATTTATTTGCCTCAACGATCTTTTTACCATACTTAAAAGAGTTAAATCTTGACAACCTAACAATTGCTTCTCCTGATATGGGAGGATCAAAACGTGCGTATGCCTATTCAAAAGCATTAGAAAGTGATGTCGTGATATGTTACAAACAACGTGCTAAAGCCAATGTTATTTCTCACATGGAATTAATTGGAGATGTAACAGGTAAAAATGTGGTTTTAGTTGATGATATGGTGGACACCGCTGGAACATTAACAAAGGCAGCTGATTTAATGATGGAACGTGGCGCACTTAGTGTAAGAGCGATCTGCACACATCCAATTTTATCAGGAGATGCTTATCAGCGTATAGAGGACTCTAAATTAGAAGAACTAATAGTTACGGACTCTATTCCACTTAGACAAGAAAGCAAAAAAATTAAAGTACTAAGTTGTGCCGATTTATTTGCAGAGGTCATGCAAAACGTACATTATAATAAGTCTATTAGCTCTAAGTTTTTAATGTAAACTTAGTTAGCAAAATAAAATTAGAATTCAAATAATTAAATATAAATAAAAATGAAGTCAATTACAATCAACGGATCCAAAAGAGAAAGCGTGGGCAAAAAAGTAACACAAGCCTTACGTAATGCTGGTCAGGTTCCTTGCGTATTATACGGAGGAGACAACCAAGTGCATTTCTCAGCAGCAGAATTAGCCTTCTCAAAACTTGTATACACACCAAATGCGCATACAGTTGTTATTGAGTTAGAAAGTGGTGAAAAATTTGATGCTATCTTACAAGATATCCAATTTCACCCTGTAACAGATAGAATCTTACACGTAGATTTCTACCAAACATTTGCTGACAAAGAAGTAACAATGGATATTCCATTAAACTTTATCGGAAACCCTCGTGGTGTTAGAAATGGTGGTGTTTTACGTAAAAACACACGTAGCTTAAGAGTTAAAGCTGTACCAGGAAACTTACCTGATTTTATAGATGCAAATATTGAAGACCTTAAGATTGGTAACAAACTTTACATTACCGCTTTAGCTAGCGACAATTTTACTTTCATGCACCCTGACAACACGGTTGTATGTTTAGTAAGACGTTCTAGAGCTGCTATTACAGTTGACGAAGATGATGAAGAAGCAGAAGGTGCAGATGCAGCAGAAGCGACTCAAGAATAATATCTTTATTCAAATAATAAAAAAAAGCATTCTGTTAATTCAGGATGCTTTTTTATTTTTACAAAAAAAATAAACACACATTATGTTTGATTGGATTATTAACTTTTTTAAAATTAATAAGGCGGTCACTATTGAAGAACAAGACCCTATGAAAAAATTTCTAATTGTTGGCTTAGGAAATATTGGAACAAAGTATGACCATACACGTCATAACATAGGCTTTAAAATATTGGACTTTTTAGCCGAAAAAGAGGACATAACCTTCGAAACTCAAAAACTAGGAGACATTGCTACTTTTAGGTTTAAAGGACGCACATTTATACTTCTTAAACCCAGCACTTATATGAATTTAAGCGGGAAGGCTATATTATATTGGTTAACTAAAGAAAAAATTCCATTAGAAAACCTACTTGTCATTACAGATGACTTAAATCTACCTTTTGGAAGCTTAAGAATAAAAACAAAAGGAAGTGATGGTGGTCATAATGGCTTAAAAGACACTCAAGACAAATTAAACACCAATAAATACAATCGTTTTAGATTTGGAATTAGTGATGCCTTTAGCACAGGAAGACAAGTGGACTACGTATTGGGAGAATGGGAAGCCGAAGAAAACAAAAAACTACCAGAACGCTTAGAAAAAGCAGCAGAAGTTATAAAATCGTTCGGAACAGCAGGCATAAATAATACCATGAATACTTATAATGGTAAATAAAAAAAAGGAAGCTAAAATAGCTTCCTTTTTTATTATATAATAAACACTCTTCTATCTAACTAATATTTTTTTTGTTATTGTAGATTTTTCATCTGTTACCTTTAATAAATATAATCCAGAGTCTACATTATCTAACTTGATTGTTTGATTAAAGTCATTTGAATTTTCAAAAGAATTCGTGTAAACACGTCTACCTCTTATATCATAAACCATTACATCTAAAATGGTCTCCAAACTATTACCCTTCGATTGAATAACAAATACTCCTTCATTAGGATTAGGATACACGTTAAACACTCCAAATTCACCTACAGGTAAATTCAACACATTTATACTATAATCCTCAACCTCGCCATCATAACCATCCTCACAAGAAGATGAGACTAAAGCATACTTTGTTGACACCCGCATAGTTGTAGTACCCAAAACGGCATCAGACGGCACTTCTATATTTAATCCAGAATTACTTGTAGGCCCATCAGCTACATCAACAGCTGTACCTAAATCATACGTTTCTTCCAAATCAAAAATACAATTTTGATCCCAATCAATCCAAACGCTAGTTATACAGAGATAATCTCCACCTGTATTTTGATTTACCGTTATAGAATAAGAAGCACCAGTAATAACATCTGTAATCTGACTTGAAGTAGGACTCACTCTATAATCACTATAACCTGAAGGTTTTTCCGATGCATTATTGATTTCTCCAAACGCTACTAAAGTTGTAGCTGTAGTATATGCCGTATTAGCAACAGAAGTACATAATCCATCAATAATAGTTAACAGCAAATCTACAGTCTTTATTTGACTAGCAGAAGTCCCTGTTACTGTTATAGTGTAATCTCCTGCTCTTGCTCCTGTCAAACCAGAAACACTAATTACAGTAGTCCCATCCGCATTTAAACTAACTTCTGAAAACACCGCAGTTGCAGGTAACGCAGGACTATAACTTGCTGAAAAACTAGTTGTTTCAGAAAAACTATTTACTGTCATCATATCAATACTATAATCCACTACATCTATCGAACAAGCAATTTGCGAACCTGAAGCATTATTTAAAACAAAAGAAGGTGTATTATTTATTGGAAAAACATCTGTTAAAGCATAAAATATATTGTCTGCTGCTTCTACCATTACTCTTGCGTTATCTGTGTCCGCTATAGAAGGAACCATTACTATTTCTGAACCATCATTTGCAACGTCAGAAGCTAATGTTGTCGGAAACGTTAAGCCTCCATCCGTAGAAAATTTTATATTCACCGTTTGACAATTAATAACCACTCCGTTTGACGATCCAACATTCCAAGTTAGCGTCTGACTAGTTCCAGACGCCCAAGCCGGAGGAGAAACCACAACAAAAGGTTGATTTCCTACAACATTTACAGCCATTAAATCGGCGTCCGTCTGACCAATACCATTAGCAAAACCACTGGCATTATCTCTAACTATAAAAGAAAAATTCATAGTTCTAGCTACTGCTGGAGTAACCTCCCAAGTTGGTGACAAATTTCCTGCAACAACATCACTATAGCTAGGCATAAATCGATCTGGGGATGCTGTAGGATTTATAGACCTATACATCGGTCCCGAAGTCCAATCAGGTTGTGGCGCTCCATTAGTTGGCGCTTGAGACGGATCATTTGGAGCCCAATTATAGGTTAAACTCGCTAATCCATCTGGATCCGTAGCAGAACCTCTTAACACGAAAGCTGTACTTGGTGGTATAGAATAATCAGGTCCAGCATCTGCAACTGGCGGCTGATTACTTAATGCCATAGTTGTACCACAATCACTAGTCCCGCCTGGTTGTATATTTTCAGATATATCCCTAATATTTACGAAATTAAAATGAGCGTCACTATTGGACTGTACGTTAGTCGTACAAATACCAGCGTACCCCATAATAGAACTACCAGAAGCAGGCTCAACTTCTGTTATGCCGTTTCCTGAACGGCTACAAGTATTCATAGTATGATAACCGCCAAATTGATGACCCATTTCATGCGCAACAAAATCAATATCAAATGGATCTCCTGTTGGATTAGCCCTACCTGTATACCCTCTTCCTTTTTGATTACCACCATAAGGTGCAACTCCATCTATACAAACACACCCTAAACAACCAGCACTACCCCCACCAGAGGTATTAAAGTTATGCCCAATATCATACAAGCTTTCATCATTTAATGTCGTTGAAATTGTTTCTTGTGTCTTAGTATTAAACTCGATACCCCATGGATCCGTTTCTGCATCATAATATATTAATTCATCATTCCTGTTTATAAAAACCAAAGTAATTGCTAAATCTCTTTCATAAACCTCATTTACCCTGTTAATAGTTATAGCCATTTGAGCTTGTATATTTTGCTTTTTTTGAGCATCCGTTCCCGTTCCTGCAAATATTGCTCCATATTCTCCATTACAGGACTGTGCCAAACGATATGTCCTTAATTGCATATCATCTGTATCCGCTCTCCTATCTGAAGTCTCATTTTTTAATGATCTTAATTCAACATTTTGATCCGTTAAACATTCAAAATCTTGCAAATCTTGCCCCAAAGCACTTCTCTCATAAACAATATAAAAATCGCTTGTTTTGGTATACGGATCTATAAATAAAGCGCCTCTCTTCCCAGATAATGACATGGTATGCAATCCAAATTGAGTTAAACTAAAACGCATAGTTGCTGTTGGATCATCGACACCTACAGCCTTATACGTTTTTACCATTGGATTTTTTATAGCTAATTCCGGCTCCATAATTGGAGCTTCAGACACACTAAAACGTTCAAGGTCACCTTCGGCATTAGGAAAATAAGCAAACACACTGGACTTTCCTATATCCTCACCTCTAACAGGCGCATTAACTATAGCTTGCTTCAATTTATCTATATTTAAATAAAAAACCTGATAATTTGATGGAAAAGAAACTCGTCGTACTTTTTCTAAACTTCCTAATTTACCCTCTGTTGATTTAATCCAATAATCTTGCTGAGCATATGTAAGCGTAAACGTAAACATAGCTAATGCTCCTAAAAAATTAATCAACAGCTTTTTCATAATATGGATAATATAAAATTTCCTACGAAAATAACAGGTTTATTGTTAAAACATTAAAAAAACACATATTACTTACGGATTTTAACAGACTCATTGTAAAAATTTACATAAATTTAACCATAATTTAAATCTATCTCTTTAATGAAAAAAATTACATTCTATCTTTTCACTATGTTTTTAGCTTGTTCTTTGACAACCATAGGACAGACTTCAAAAAAAATAAATAATAATAATAATAATAATAATAATAATAATAATAATAATAATAATTCTGATGACCTCATTAGATGTCATGCAGATCAATATAACGCTGGCATACTAAAAAGCAATCCTGATATGATGGGAAGTATCGCTTTTGAAAAACGATTAAAATCAAAAATCAATGCCTTAAGTCAACAAAGAAACTCACAGCAAAGGGTAGTTTTAACTATTCCTGTTGTAGTACATGTGTTTAACAATGGAGAAGCTGAAGGTGTTGATGCCAATATTTCAGACCAACAAATTTTATCTCAAATTGAAGTCTTGAATGAAGATTTTAGAAGAACACTAGGGACAAGGGGTTACAACACTAATCCTATTGGTGCTGATGTGGAAGTCCAATTTTGCATGGCTCAAACAGACCCAGATGGTCTTCCGACAAATGGAATTGATCGCGTAAACATTGGTCAAGATGGACTTACTGGAAATGGTTTAGATAGTAATGCAATAACAAATGATTTACAAAGCCAAGTTAATGCCTTAAAACCAAGCACTATTTGGGACTCATCCCTTTACATGAATATGTGGTCTGTAAAATTTAACAACGGAGGCTTATTAGGTTTCGCTCAATTTCCTGGAGGATCATCAACTACAGATGGAGTAGTGTCTAGACATTCATCTTTTGGTAGCAATGATGCTACAGGAGTTACAATCCCTGGAAACTTTAATTTAGGTAGAACAATGACCCACGAAGTAGGACACTTTTTAGGTTTATTTCATACTTTTGAAGGAGGATGTGCTGGAACTGGTGCTGATGCTGGAGATTTTTGTGCTGATACACCTGCTGTAGCAAATAGTGACTCAAACGGTAGTACGTGCAATACTGGAAATGATTCTTGCCTTGGAGATCCCGGCTTAGATATGGTTGAAAACTACATGGATTACAGTACTGATGCATGCATGGATACATTTACATTAGACCAAAAAACAAGAGTACAAGCAGTACTAGCGACCACTAGAGCGTCTTTGACGTCCTCAAATGCTTGTAACTCCCCAACAACACCTTACATAAATTTTGCTCCCGGAACTATATCTCCTTTTCAAGTTGCAGAAGGTAGTGACTGTGGGTATACAGAGTATGTTATTGACTTAAGTATGACTATTGCTGCAAATGCAACTGCTACTGCTGTATTAACAAATTCCGGCACAGCAACTGAGAATATAGACTACACACTAATAAATAACTCAGTAACTTTTCCAACTGGATCAACAATACCTAGTAACCCTATAGTATTAAGAGTTTTTAATGATAAACTTACAGAAAGTGATGAAACAATTACATTGTCTATCAATGTAAACACAACGGGCGACGCCATAGCACAATCTAACACTTACGAATACATTATTGGGAATGATGACAACATCGTAATTAACCAAGGAAACACCATATTATTTAGCGATGGATTTGAAACTTATCCTGATTTTGCAATAACACCTGTTGGAGGCTGGACCTTAATTGACAATGATGGTGATACCACATTTGTTTCGGACGCTTCTGATTTTTTAAATGAAGGCTATACCGGATCTTTTATCGTTTTTAATCCTTCAACAACAACACCTGCATCAAATACAGGTTGGGATGCACACTCAGGAAGAAAAGGCTATTATTGCTTTAATGCTGATGGTTCAGTAAGCGGAACTCCAGAAAATGATGATTACGCTATTACTCCTCAAATTGCATTAAGTGGAACTGGTAGTGAGTTAAAATTTTGGGCAAAATCACTAACAGATAGCTATAATGGTGGAGAACGTTTTAAAGTAGAAATTTCAACTACTAACACAAACGCTGCTAGCTTCACAACTATAAGTCCTGCTCCATACGAAGTACCCCCTTTAACATGGACAGAGTACACATATGATCTTTCTAGTTACGATGGACAAAACATATACATCGCTATTCACGTTGTATCCGCAGATGAATTTGTTTTTCTGCTAGATGACATCTCAGTAACAGCTAATGTAACCACGTTTATTCAAACTGATGCAAACACAACAACTGCAGATCAATTTAACATATTGGGAATAGGACAATCCTACGCTACTGACACTGTTTCAAATAACATTATGTTAGACATCGATAACTCAGGAGCATATGACTACGGCTGTACAACTGTAGCTGTATCTAGAGATTTAGCGACTGCCGGAACGGGAGCTGTATCCTATAACGGCGGTACAACCCCTGCTAATTATGTTACTGCTAAAACTTTTGATATAACATCTACTAATTCTGGTTCGGGAGATGTCACTGTTAATTTCTATTTCACAGAGGCAGAACTTGCTTCATGGGAAGCTATAACAGGACAAAGCAGAACTGATTTATATGCTATAAACGGTGACACTAATGAAGCTATCCCCGTAATAATAACAGGATTTGGTACAGATTCTAAACTTGCGGCCACATTTACAAACGGATTAAGTGGTACTTATTATTTTGGTAAACAAACCGCTTTTCTATCTGTTGGAGACTTTGAATTAGCTAATTCACTTTCAATTTATCCAAACCCTACCGTTAGTGCTTTAACCATAAAAGTAGACAACAAGGATTTACCAGATGCGTATCAAGTTTATAATATGCTTGGACAGTTAATTACTAAAGGTCAAATTAATAATAGTCAAGACTTAACAATAGATACTACACCTTTCAGTAATGGAATGTATTTTATTAAAATCTCAAAAACAGGTAATTCAATAACATTACCATTTATTAAGAAATAAAAAAGTATTTTCTAAATAACTTAAAAGCCAATTGATTTTATTCAATTGGCTTTTTTACTTTTGTAAAATAACAACGACTCATTGAAAACAAATCAAAAGCAACATACCGTACTAACCATTGGCACATTTGACGGTGTACATATTGGTCACCAAAAAATCATTAGACGATTAGTTGAAGTTGCCCATATCAAAGATTTACAACCCTCTTTGCTTACCTTTTTTCCGCACCCACGCATGGTATTACAGAAAGATGCCAATATAAAACTAATCAATACTATTAGCGAAAAAGAGCAACTTTTAAAACGATTTGGAATTACTAATCTAGTAGTTAAAAAATTTACAAAGGAGTTTTCTAGACTAACTGCCGAAGTATATGTAGAAGATATTTTAGTCAACCAACTCAAATCCAAGTATGTTATCATTGGATACGACCATCATTTTGGCCGCAACAGAAATGCCAATATTGAAGATTTAAAACAATTTGGACTTAATTTTGACTTTGAAGTTGAAGAAATATCAATGCAAGACATTGACGATGTCGCCATATCATCTACAAAAATAAGAAGCGCCTTAACCAAAGGTGATATAAAAACAGCCAACAGTTATTTAGGCTATAGTTTTATGCTAACCGGAACCGTGGTAAAAGGTAAAGGATTAGGCAAAACAATACACTACCCGACAGCTAACTTATATATCGAAGAATCATACAAACTAATTCCTAAACAGGGCGTATATGTCGTTAAAGCTTTAATTGATAATAGCGAAACTTTCGGAATGATGAATATTGGGACCAACCCAACAGTAAATGGTCAATCTCAAACTATCGAAACTCATTTTTTTAACTATAACAGCTCACTTTATGGTAAAAAATTAAGTATCGAATTATTACATAGACTTAGAGACGAACACAAATTTGATAACTTAGAGCAGCTAACAAAGCAATTAGATAAAGACAAAGCACAAGCTCAGGAATTTTTAAAACAACATGCTTAATACCTTTCTTTTTAAACAAATTGATAATAGCGCATTAATAGTTTTCAGAATTATTTTTGGTCTGCTTTGTTTTTTAGAATCCGTTGGAGCCATTTTTACAGGTTGGGTCAAATACACCTTAATAGATCCAAAATTTACGTTTAACTTTATAGGATTAGACTTTTTGCAGCCACTACCTGGTAATTGGATGTATGGTTATTATGCTATTATGGGCCTTTTTGGCCTACTTATAATGGTTGGCTACAAATACAGATTAAGCATAATTGCTTTTACCACAATGTGGATTTGCACCTACCTTATGCAAAAAGCATCCTACAACAATCACTACTATTTACTGTGTTTATTAAGCACAATAATGATATTCCTGCCAGCAAACACATACGCCTCCGTAGATGCAAAACTAAATCCCAGTATCAAAAAAATAAGCATGCCTAGTTGGTGTAAGTGGATATTTGTCATCCAACTTTTTATAATGTACACCTACGCGTCCGTTGCAAAATTTTATTCAGACTGGTTAGATTTAACTGTACCTAAACAATTAATGCAAGGCAAAGCAAATTATCCTATTATAGGTAGCGCATTACAACACCCTTTCTTTCCTTATTTAGTTGGTTATGGTGGTATCTTATACGATGGTTTAATTATTCCTTTATTACTGTTTAAACCCACAAGAAAGTTAGCTTTTATAGGCTCAATCTTTTTTCACCTGTTTAATTCCATTGTATTTGGCGTTGGTATATTCCCTTATTTAGCCTTAGCTTTTTCATTGTTCTTCTTCGAACCAGAAACAGTGAGAAATATCTTTTTAAAAAGCAAAACGTATTACAGTCGAGCTGAAATTAAAGTATTAAGCTACAAGCCTTATCTAATTACAGTAGCCAGTATTTATATAGCCATTCAAGTTATCCTACCTATTAGACATCATTTTATTGACGATAACGTCCTATGGACAGAAGAAGGGCATCGTTTATCATGGCGCATGATGCTTAGGTCAAAATCCGGATTAGCAACCTATAAAGTCGTGGACAAAAACACCAACAAAACAACCATTATAAACCTAAATGACTATTTGTCTAAAAAACAAAAACGCATGATTGCCACAAAACCAGATGTTATTTGGCAATTTGCACAGCATTTAAAAAAAGAGTTTAAAGCTAAAGGTCAAGACATAGCTGTATATGTAAACTGTAAAGCAAGCGTTAATGGCAGACCATTTACAACTTTGGTTAATCCTCAAATAGATTTAACTACAATCCATTGGAATACATTTAAACACAGCCAATGGTTATTACCATCTCAATTAGATAAATAATTTATTTTTAACTACACAAAATCTTACTACTTTTACATCTTATAATTTGAAGTTACCCTTTAGCGTTAAGGTTTACTTTCTTATATCAAAAAAAAAATAGAAACATGTGTTAATACCTTGTTTAAAAAGATATAACAAAAACACCTGACCTTTAGATAACAACCAAAACAAAACCTATGTTACAAGTACCATTTATTAGAGAAAACAAAGATTTAGTAATCAGCAGACTTGCAGTCAGAAATATTGATGCTACTGCAATGATTGAAGAGGTGATAAATTTAGATGAAGAGCGTCGTGCTTTACAAACTAAATTGGATGCAATATTAGCAGAATCCAATGCTATCTCTAAAGAAATTGGTATTTTATATAAATCTGGTCAAGCCGAAAAAGCAAATGCTTTAAAAAATAAAACAGCTGATTTTAAGGAAGAATCTAAGGAATTAAACGACCAGCTAACAACGACTGCCGAAGCTTTAAACCAAGCACTTTACAAAATACCAAATATCCCACATGCGTCTGTACCAAAGGGTAACAGCGAAGCGGATAACGAAGAGGTATTTTCTGAAGGTGAGATTCCTAAATTACATGATGGCGCATTACCACACTGGGAACTTGCAAAAAAATACGACATTATTGATTTTGAATTAGGAACTAAAATAGCGGGAGCAGGATTCCCTGTTTACAAAGGAAAAGGAGCCAGGTTACAACGTGCTTTAATCGCTTACTTTTTAGACAAAAATACTGCTGCAGGATACGAAGAAGTACAAGTGCCACATTTAGTAAACGAAGCATCTGCTTTTGCCACTGGGCAACTACCAGATAAAGATGGGCAAATGTATCACGCCACTAATGTAACACCAAGTCTCTATTTAATACCAACAGGTGAAGTACCTGCTACTAACATTTTTAGAAATGAATTAATAGACGAAAAAGATTTACCTAAATGCTTGACCACCTACACACCGTGTTTTAGAGTAGAAGCAGGTAGTTATGGAGCACATGTGCGTGGATTAAATCGTTTACATCAATTTGATAAAGTAGAAATTTTACGTGTAGAACATCCTGATAATTCATACAAAGCTTTAGACGGCATGGTTGATCACATAAAAGAGATACTTAACGAACTTAAATTACCATTCAGAATTTTAAGACTTTGTGGTGGTGATACCGGATTCACTTCTGCCCTAACGTTTGACTTTGAAGTGTTTTCCACAGCTCAAGACCGTTGGTTAGAAATATCTAGTGTTTCAAACTTTGAAACCTTTCAGGCTAATCGCTTAAAATTACGTTTTAAAAATAGTAATGGTAAAAACGAACTAGCACATACTTTAAACGGTAGCTCTCTAGCTTTACCAAGAGTACTAGCCGGTATACTGGAAAACTATCAAACGGAGAATGGCATAAAGATTCCTGACGTTTTAATTCCCTACACTGGTTTTGAATACATTAAGTAGTAAATTGTAGGATTTAACTTATTTTTTAACGTCAAAAAACCGATTAAACGTTAAAAAAAGCGTTGTTTAGCACATTTTTCTCTGTTTTACTTTGTAATTAGACAAAAAACAGTTTAATTTGATACAACAACAACAACCTACTAATTATGAAAACCATCGCAAGACTCTTGCTTTTCGTCGTACTTTTAACTGTTATGGTCAAAGTTTTAGACAAAAACACAGACCAACAGAATAGCAATAAAGATACTATAGCACAAGCACAAGCACAAAAATAAGAAATTAAAATTACCTGAATAAACCACAATCAAGTAATTACATCTTATACTGAATATATATTACTAATAACAAATTTATTAGATTGGATTAGTGCCTGAACTTTGTTCGGGCATTTTTTTTGCATAATATTTACATTTACTAACTTTTGTATTTGGTATCTTTACAATCATGATGATTAAACGCTTATTACCACTCCTACTATTTACATTCTCTTTTGCTCTTAATGCTCAAGAAGATTTAGTTGCACGCGAGTATTTTTCAGATGGGGAATTTGAAAAAGCACTGATTAGATACAAAAAACTATATATTAAGAAACCAGGAAACAACAACTATTTACTGCAAATTATAAAGATTGAACAACAATTAGAGCGGTATAAAGATGCTGAAACAAGGCTATTAGAAAGCCTCCAAAAAAAAGAAACACCTGATCTGTTAATAGAGCTAGGTTACAACTATCAATTACAAAACGACACTATTAACGCCAAAAACTATTACAATCAAGCTATTGCAACTTTAAATAAAAATACAAGCAATGCCTATCGCGTTGGTCGTACGTTTGAAACACTTTCGCTTTTAAATCAAGCTATCACAACTTATAATAAAGCAATGGAATTGAAACCAACGCTTAATTTTAATATGCAATTGGCCAAAATTTATGGAGAGCAAGGTGAAGTTGAAAAAATGTTTGTTAGCTATATTGATTTTGTTGAAGACAACTCTAACTACTTAAACACTATTAAAAGAAATGTTAGCGAATTTATATCCGAAGACGATAGTAATGAAAATAATATCTTTTTAAGAAAAATACTGCTCAAGAAGACGCAACAATCACAAGATTTAATGTGGAATGAAATGCTAAGCTGGTTATTTATCCAACAAAAAGATTACAACAAAGCATTTATACAAGAAAAGGCAATCTACAAAAGGCAGCTCAAAAGTTTAAGACGAATGATCGAGTTAGCTCTCATTGCAGAAAACCAAAAGCAATATGAAGAAGCGTTACAAATTTTCAATTTTATAATTGAAAACACTCAGGAAATAGGCACTAAATTATCTGCGCACTTAAAAAGCTTAGACATAATGACCAAAATTGCACTACCACAAGGTTATGCAGAGATTGACCAAATTTACAATTCCATTTTCGAAACCTACGATAAAACACCTCAAACGCTAGATTTGCAAGTAAGTTACGCTCATTTTCTAGCCTTTTATTTAGACAATCAAGACAGCGCCATTTCACTATTAAAAAACACTCTAAAATATAATGTTTCTAAATACGACTTAGCCAAAGTCAAATTAGAATTAGGTGATATTTTAGTACTCGAAGAAAAATTTAATGAAGCTTTAATTTATTACACACAAATCGAACGCAACTTAAAAAATAGCACATTAGCGCAAGATGCAAGATTTAGAATCGCAAAAGCAAGTTATTATAAAGGTGATTTTAAATGGGCGGAATCTCAACTAAAAATTTTAAAATCGTCCACCTCACAACTAACAGCAAATGATGCTTTAGATTTAAAACTACTAATTAGTGATAATAGAGCAGAAGATTCGTTACAAGTGGCTTTAACAAAATATGCTAAAGCAGATTTATTAGCCTTTCAGAATAAAAACGACGACGCCATTTCAATGTTAAATACCATTTTAGAAGAACATAAAACAGAAGTCATTATACCACAAGCATTATTAAAACAAGCGCTACTATTTGAACGGAAAAAAGATTACCAAAATGCTAAAGCAAATTACTTACGTATTATAAAAGACTATAAAGACAGTATTTTAATTGACAACGCATTATATAATTTGGCAGAACTCTCAGTCAATCATTTAGTAGAAACCGAAAATGCTAAAAAATTATACGAAGATTTATTATTTAATCATCCCGATAGTATTTATGCTGTAGATGCCCGAAAAAAGTTTAGAGCACTTCGTGGGGACGCACTAAATTAAAAAAATATGATCTTAGCCGAAACAGAACGTCTTATAATTTCAAAATTTACTCTTGCAGATGCACCCTTCTTTTTAGAATTGATAAACACACCTAAATTCAAAAAGTATGTCGGTGACCGTAACGTAAAAACCGTGGCGCAAGCAGAAGACCGTATTAAAAATGGCCATTTAAAAAATTACGAAGACTTAGGTTATGGCTTTTACAAATTGCTCTTAAAATCGGAAAATAACATTCCTATTGGCACTAGTGGTATAACACAACGTGACACTCTAGAACTTCCTGACATTGGCTTTGCAATGCTTCCGCAATATGAAGGTCAAGGTTATGGATTAGAATCTTCAAAACTAATACTACAATTGGCTAAAGATGTATTCAAAATCCCTAAAATAGGCGCAATAACATCAGAACATAACACTGGATCCATAAAATTAATAGAAAAATTAGGATTAACTTATGAAAAAAGAGTAAAACCCTTTGAGGATGATGCAGAACTTATGTTATTTGCAAAAACTTTACTGTAATTAGCATTCCGTTTAAATTTAGGAATACATTAAACATATAAAAATGTACATATATAACGTCACTGTAAACATAGACGAAAGCGCTCATGACGAGTGGTTAACCTGGATTAAGGAACATATCCCTAAAGTTCTAGCGACTGGAAAATTTGAAAAAGCAACCTTAACCAAGGTTCTTGTAGAGGAAGACATGGGCGGACAGACCTATTCTATCCAATACAAATCATACTCAAGAGAAGCTTTAGATGCCTATTACAAAGAAGATGCCGACACCTTAAGAAACGAAGCTTCAAAGAAGTTTGCCGACAAAATGTTAGCTTTTAGAACAGAACTTCAAATTGTTGATGAGTATTCTGTAACGTTCAAATAATTCAGCTTAAGCTAAAAAACACACCTTTTATGGCAAAATACAAACCAAACAACCATCAGGTTAAAGCAAAAAAATTCTTAGGACAACACTTTTTAGAAGACGAAGGTATTGCTAGAGACATTGCAGATTCATTGACCTTAAATGGTTATAAAAACGTCTTAGAAATTGGTCCAGGAATGGGTGTTTTAACAAAATACTTACTTGATAAGCCCGTTAAGACTTACGCTATAGAAATAGATACCGACAGTGTAGAATATCTTAAAAACAACTATCTAACTTTAGCAGATAGGATAATTGAAAAAGATTTTTTAAAGTACGATGTAACTGAGACTTTTAATGACCAGCCTTTTGCTATCATTGGAAACTTCCCTTATAATATTTCAACACAAATAGTCTTTAAAACGTTAGAGCTACGCGACCAAATACCAGAATTTTCAGGTATGTTTCAAAAAGAAGTCGCACAACGTATTTGCTCTAAAGAAGGGAGTAAAGTTTACGGAATCCTTTCGGTTTTAACTCAGGCCTTTTATGATGCAGAATATTTATTTACTGTACCACCTACCGTTTTTAATCCACCACCAAGAGTAGAATCTGGGGTCTTACGATTAACAAGAAAAGCAGACTACAGTTTACCATGTGACGAAAAATTATTTTTCAGAGTGGTTAAACAAGCGTTTCAACAACGTCGCAAAACCATGCGTAACAGTTTAAAAACATTTGAATTGTCAGATAATCTAAAAGCAAACGCTATCTTTGACCAGCGACCAGAACAGCTTAGTGTTACACAATTTTTAGAGTTAACTAGCTTAATAGAAAACGACAAATAATCTAGTGGAAGACAATCAAAACATACAGTTTCAGCTTACAGACGAGCTCATCGAGCGCGTAGAGCTACTTATCGAACAAAAAAACGATGCTGCTCTTAAGTTACTTTTAGAAGAATTTCATTACGCTGATATTGCCGAAATTCTTGATGAAGTCAACTTAGACGAAGCGATGTATGTTATTAAGCTTCTTGATTCCGAAACCACATCTGATGTCCTTATGGAATTGGACGAGGATAATCGAGAAAAAGTCTTAAAAAACTTATCTGCAAAAGAAATAGCGGAAGAGATTGAAGAGCTAGATACCGATGATGCAGCAGATATTATTGCTGAGTTACCTGAAGCCCGCCAAGCCGAAGTCATTTCGCAAATAGAAGATAAAGAACACAGGGCCGAAATCCAAGAACTTTTAGCGTATGACGAGGACACCGCAGGTGGATTAATGGCCAAGGAGCTTGTTAAAGTTTATGAAACCTGGACCGTTGCAGAATGCCTACGTCGTATCCGAGGTCAAGCACAAAATGTAAGTCGCGTGCATTCTATATATGTCGTTGATCAACAAGAAAAATTACTAGGTCGTTTATCTTTAAAAGATCTATTAACGGCAAAAAGCGATCAAAAAATAGCCGAATTATCCAATTCTAACGTAGACTACGTTTATGTAGAAGAAGATGCAGAAGAAGTAGCAAAAATCATGCAAAAGTATGATTTAGAAGCCATTCCTGTTGTAGACCAAAATAAAACACTTTTAGGACGCATTACCATTGATGATATTGTCGATGTTATCCGTGAAGAAGCAGATAAAGATTATCAAATGGCAGCCGGTATATCTCAGGATGTAGAAGCTGATGATAGCATCTTAAAACTGACAAAAGCAAGACTACCATGGCTACTTATTGGTATGTTTGGTGGTCTTGGAGCAGCAAGCATAATAGAAGGTTTTAATGGGTCCATGGGAGAATTTATAATCCTACTAAGTTTTGTGCCTCTAATACAAGCCACAGCCGGAAATGTTGGTGTCCAATCGTCTGCAATTGTAGTACAAGGATTAGCTAATAATAGTATTGATGGCAACATTCTAAAACGTCTTTTAAAAGAAGCCGTTTTAGGATTAGTAAATGGTTTAGCAATAGCATTAATTGCAATAGTAGTCACCCATTTTGTTTTTAAAACACCCTATTTAATTTCGATCACTATAGCCATTGCACTAGTTGCCGTAATTATTATGGCTGCATTAATAGGTACATTTATCCCTATATTTTTAGACAAAAGAGGTATAGACCCAGCAGTAGCAACTGGTCCTTTTATTACCACAAGTAACGATGTCTTTGGGATACTACTGTACTTTCTAATAGCAAAATCCATTTTAGGGTTTTAATATAATCTGGGCGTTACCTAAAGGTCGTGCCATCCATTATATCTTTTTTTTGCCATTTATGGCAGCAAAAAAAAGGATGCCATTTCTACCACTAACGCTTAAAAACACTACTTTTAAGCTATGAAAGCACTAGACATTACTCAAAAACTATCTAAGTTTACAGATAACTGGCAACCACATCAAATAGCTATCGTAGACGATATGCAAGTATTGTTAGCCAAGCTTAAAGGCGAATTTGTGTGGCATAGCCATGATAATGAAGACGAACTTTTTCAGGTCATTAAAGGCACACTCTACATGCAATTTAGAGACCGAACAGAAATTGTTAACGCTGGAGAAATTATAGTCGTTCCTA
Organism: Psychroserpens sp. NJDZ02; assembly: GCF_004843725.1. Classification (NCBI taxonomy): domain Bacteria; kingdom Pseudomonadati; phylum Bacteroidota; class Flavobacteriia; order Flavobacteriales; family Flavobacteriaceae; genus Psychroserpens; species Psychroserpens sp. NJDZ02. The sequence continues at coordinate 1,166,788 of NZ_CP039451.1, forward strand.
AAGGCGTAGAACATAATCCTGCCACAAAAAACAATGAGGAAGTCCACGTCTTACTATTCGAAAAACTAAACACTGCTCATACTGGCAAAGTAAAACACGAATTAACGCAGACCAACTATCCAAAAATTTAAATAACAACATACTTTAGAAAATGAAAATACTTCATCTAGACTCCAACCATCCTTTACTAATAAATCAACTAAATGACCTAGGTTATACAAACCATGAAGATTTCACGTCGTCTAAAGCAGACATTCAAAACAAAATCAAAGCATATGATGGTTTTATAATCAGAAGTCGCTTTAGTATTGATGCTGCATTTTTAGATGCGGCTACAAATTTGAAATTTATAGGACGTGTCGGTGCAGGTTTAGAAAACATCGATTGTGACTACGCCCAAAGTAAAGGCATAACATTAATCGCTGCTCCAGAAGGCAATCGTAACGCAGTTGGAGAACATAGTTTAGCAATGCTCCTATCGCTATTTAATAAGCTAAATAAAGCCGACAAAGAAGTTAGAGAAGGCAAATGGCTACGTGAAGACAACAGAGGCTTAGAACTAGACGGTAAAACCGTTGGTCTAATTGGTTATGGTAATATGGGAAAAGCATTTGCAAAAAAACTACGAGGTTTTGATGTCACTGTTTTATGTTATGATCTCAAACCCAATATGGGAGATGACAACGCTAAACAAGTAAGCCTAACAGAACTTCAAGAAAAAGCAGAAGTACTAAGTCTACATACGCCAGAAACAGAGTCTACTATAAAAATGGTCAATAAAGACCTAATAAACGGGTTTAAAAACCCATTTTGGCTCATAAATACAGCACGTGGCAAAAGTGTGGTTACCTCAGACCTAGTCTCTGCCTTAAAATCAGGACAAATACTAGGTGCTGGTTTAGACGTTTTAGAATATGAAAAATCATCTTTCGAAAATCTGTTTAGTGACAACAACATGCCCGAAGCTTTTAAGTATCTGATACAGTCTGACCAAGTACTACTATCACCGCATGTGGCTGGCTGGACTATTCAAAGTAAAGGAAAATTAGCACAAACTATCGTGGATAAAATCAAAGCAAAATTTTATTAGCCTATTTTGTTTCAAAGTCCATTTACCCTATGGGTTACCATTGTAAACCATTTCCGCATTTACCGTTTATAAATGTTGCGTCTCAAAAAACTGTTTTGTAATTTACCTTACTGGTCTATATGCAAAAAAAAGAACTTTATAATTGGTTTGTATCAGAATACCCAAAACACTGTAAATACAAATTAGACATGGATAAAAGTTGTATCAGATAAAAACAGATGACATTCTTTATGTTTTGATCGTCCAATTATTAGGAAAAATGAGTATTAAAGAATGGATAGCAATTTATGAATCTACATTAAATTTAAAAAATGAAAAAACGCGTCACAGGAATTGGAGGTCTATTTTTTAAAACAAAAGACCCAAAAGCCTCAAAAGATTGGTATAACAAACATTTAGATTTTAATACAGACGATTACGGTTCTACCTTTTGGTGGAAGGATAAAGACGGTAATGATTGCTCTACACAATGGAGTCCATTTCCTGAAGATTCTAAACATTTTGAACCTTCAAAAAAAGACTTTATGTTTAACTATCGTGTAGAGAATCTTAAGGAATTAATAAAAGTATTAAAAGAAGAAGGTGTCACTGTTTTAGGTGAAATTGAAGAATATGACTATGGGAAATTTGGCTGGATACTCGATAACGACGGTAATAAAATTGAACTTTGGGAGCCAATCGATAAAATATTTTTAAAGTAGTTATTTAGAAATGTAATATATTAGTAATCTACTAACTAACAAAAACCCCATGAGTGAAGATCATAAAAATATAGAGAACGACGCTGAACAAACTGTGAACAATTTAGAGGAATCAGTTAATGCAAAAGCTACAGACGCAAAAGAAGCAACCAGCGACACTGCAAATACGTCTAATGATAAAACATCAGAAGTGCTAGATAAAGCAGAAGCCAAGTTTGAAGATATCAAAACGGAAGCTAAAGAGACATTTGAAAAGGCAAAAGCCAAAGCAACAGAATTCTACAATGAAGATGCCAAAGAGTTTATGGATGACGCTAAAGAAAAAGCATCAAAGATAGCCAAAGAGGCAGGAGAAAAATTTGACGAGTTATCTGATGATGCTAAAGAAACTTACGAAAAAGTAAAGGCTAAAGCCACGGAGTTTTATAACGAAGATGCTAAAGAACTTATAGACGATGCCAAAGCAAAGGCTTCTAAATTTGCGGACGACGCTGGAGATAAATTAGAAGATTTAGCGGAGGATGCCAAAGAAGTTATTGAGGAAACCACCAAGAAGACTAAGACTTTTTTCCAAAGGTTATTTGGTAAATAATTAATTTTACACAAATTAAAAGTAAAGTCTTTTTTGATTTTATCTTTTTTACGTACTTTTATAAACGTGATATTGCAATATATAGTTTTATTAAAATTAATTCACTGAGTTTTATTATGGGCTTTTCAAAAAAACAATTGTTTAATCAATCTCAAAATCAAGTTGCCAATTACACTAAAGTTTTAGGACATCCTGCTAGAATAGCAATGATCCAACACATCAGTGAACATAAAGATTGTAATTGCAATGCTTTAGTAAAAAGCACAGGATTGTCACAGCCAACAATATCACAACACTTAGGTGAGATTAGAAAAATAGGATTACTTAAACAAAAGATACAAGGTAAAAACCTATTCTATTCTATAGATTTGGAACAGCTAAACGAATGTAGACGCGTTGTCAATGACTTTTTTGTTAAGACACAGGTTAATTGTAATAAGTAATACTAATTAAGATTATAATTAATTGGTAACATGGAGACTATTCTATTACTACCAAAAACACCACCAAACAAGACGCCATTTACAGGAGAATGTATACCAAAAGCATCTATATAAAACAAGTGATCCTCCGCATTTGGTAACAGAAAAGCTTGGTCTAAGTTATCAAAACTAACCACTACTTTATTAGAATCAAAAAAAGATACTTCTGTTAAATCGCCTTCTGTTTTAACCACTCTAAAAACAGAGGTCTGGGTTATTTCAAATAGCGGTTCAGAGTCATCCGCGCTTTCTCTTTTAAACAATCTAAAACCATTTTGCTTAAGTGCACTTTTTGCCAAGCTTCGCATAAAATATAATAAAGATGTCTTAAAAACAACGTTTCGGTTTTCGATATAGCGTTTCTTAATCTTCTTTCTACTCAATTCAGAAAAAATACTTGTACCGCTATAAAGCACTTTACTAACATACTTTAAACCAGAAGGTGGGTGTTTAAATACTATTTCAAAGTCTACAAGGTTATACTCTACCTTATATCCTAAATACTTATTGATTATAATTATTGGTTGATCCGCCATGGCGTACATGGTTTGATCTACTTTACTATATCGAAACCTAATCTTATCAAGGTTAGTTATTTTACAATCTTTACTGTAGATGGAATGACCCAAAAACTCACGCTTAAAATAACTCAACTTTTTTGATCTTGACCAATCATCATCTGACAGAATAACCTCTTCTAAATTAGTCGTTTGAGGTTTTAATTTGATTATCGGATTGGTTTGGAGGATGTTTTTGTCAATAATTTGACTTTCATACCCTATAAAACTAACTACTAAAGGCACGTTAATGTTTTGATTAGAGCTTATAGTAAATATACCGTCCAAATCTGTAATGACTCCTATTGTAGTCCCATCAAAATAAACCGTTACGTTGGGTAAAGGAATATTTGTATCCGCAGCTAATATTGTGCCAGTAAAAGTCTGCGCAAATCCAATTGAACTAACAAAAAAAATAAATAGTATTACTAATTTATTCCTCATTCTGCTCTGTAAACTTACGTTCCAATTCTGCTTGAAACTCCTCCATTACCGGCCTAACCGTACTTTCTGGCAAGTCTGCAATCTTGATATACATTAAACCATCCACCGCATTATTAAATAATGGGTCTACATTAAAAGCGACTAAGCGTGCATTTTGTTTAATATACTTTTTAAGCAATACAGGCAATCTTAAAGCACCTGGCTCGATCTCGTCAATAATCTTATCGAACTTATTTAAATCAGCCTCTGTTGCATCAAAAACAAAGTCTTTATCAGCATCTTTAAGCTTAACCTTAAATTCTTTTTTAGGATGTACATATTGAGCGACATACGGATCATAATAATGTGATTTCATAAACTCAATCATTAAGGACTTAGAGAATTCTGAAAACTGATTACTAATACTAACCCCTCCAATCAAATATTTATGCTCAGGATGACGTAAAGTTGTATGTACAATACCCTTCCAAAGCAAAAACAAAGGCATTGGTTTTTGTTGGTATTCTTTGATAATAAATGCGCGTCCCATCTCAATCGACTCGCCCATCATTTTATATAATTCAGGTTCAAACCCAAATAAATCTTGTAAATAAAAGCCATTAATACCATAATTAGCAAATATCTGGGATCCTAAGCCCATTCTATACGCACCTGCCAAAACATTAGCTTCACTATCCCATAAAAATAAATGGTGGTAGTAATTATCAAATTCGTCTAAATCAATAGGTTCATTTGTTCCTTCTCCAACTGCTCTAAAAGTAATTTCTCTTAAACGTCCTATCTCGCGCAACAAATTTGGCATATCCGCAGCAGTAGATAAAAAGACCTCATAATTTTTACTTGTCAACAATTTACAATCTTGCGCTCGTAATGCATCAACCTCCTTTATCATCGCTTCCTGACTAACCGGAGTTACGATTTGCTTAGGTGCTTTTACTGATTTTTGAGATTTTAAACTAGATGAAATACTATCTATAATTTTCTCCTTAGGCTGAAAAGCATTAGACAACATATATGTTTTTCTTCTAATAAATTCTGAAAAATCTGTAAGTGATTCATGCTCGGCCTGATTCTTTACAGATATCGGTTTCCCGATCCTAACTTTAATAACTCTTCGTTTTTGTGTAAATAATTCGGAAGGCAATTTTGCTGTTCTAAAAATGTCACTAATTTTTGACAACTTATAAAACAACTTACTATTTTGAGCATGAAAGTATATTGGGACAACAGGCACATTAGCTTTTTTAACTAATTTCATAGCTGCTTCTTCCCACGGTTTATCAACAACTAATTTACCATCTCTATAAGTAGACACTTCTCCTGCAGGAAAAATACCCAAGGGATGTCCATCTCTAAGGTGAGAAATCGCACTTTTAAACCCAGCGACGCTAGATTTAGCATCCTTTCTATCCTCAAAAGGATTTACAGGCATTATATAAGGCTTCATCGGCTCTATACGATGTAGCAAAAAATTGGCTATAATTTTAAAATCTTCGCGTTGCTCTAGCATTAATTTTAAAAGTAAAATACCATCAATACCTCCTAACGGATGGTTAGAAACGGTAATATAAGCACCATCTTTTGGTAAACGCTTCAAATCTTCTTCCGGAATTTCGAATTTAATCTGAAATTCATCTAAAATCCCGTCCAAAAACTCTATGTCTGACAAATGTTTGTTACGATTATAGACATTATTTAAGCTCGAAATTTTCAATACTTTCATTAGTATCCACCCAACAAATGTGCCTAAAAACCCGTATTTACTGAGTTTTATAGCGCTTGAAACTTCTTTTGCTGTGACTAATCCCATTTAATTTTATTCATATTAGAATTTACAAATGTAATTCTTTAGATTTATTTAGTTACTATTTGTAAGGTCTCTTGAAACATTTGTTTTAATAAAACTGTTTTACCTAGCTCTAAATCAACAATTGATTTATGATTATAATGCCTTATAGTGTATAAAGAAACGCCAATATTACAGGTTACTTTAAACTTAGCTTTTAGCTGCAATAATAAAGTTTCTAAATTAGTATAATTATCATCAAAACAAACAGAGAAACTAATAGCAGAGTTTTGTATAACACTAACCTTCATTTTGTACTTGGACAACAAATTAAATATTTCGCTAATATTATCTTCAACGATATACGAAAAATCTAATGTTGACAACGATAATAATATTTGATTTTGCTTAACAATAAAGCAAGGCACTTTAGGTACTAAACCTGGCGTCTTATTGACCACAGTCCCTTCCGCTTTAGGATTTAAAAAAGATTTAACATACAGCGGAATTTCTTTACGTTGTAATGGTTGTAATGTTTTTGGATGAATAACAGAAGCCCCGTAAAAGGCTAATTCAATAGCTTCTGTGTACGATATAGAATTAAGTAATTGGGTGTTTTCAAAATATCTAGGATCTGCATTCAAAACACCAGGTACATCTTTCCATATAGTAACACTTGCCGCATTTAAACAATACGCAAAAATGGCTGCGGTATAATCACTACCTTCCCTTCCTAATGTCGTTGTAAAATTGTTTGCATCGCTACCTAAAAACCCTTGTGTTATATTGAGTTTTTTCGAGTCTATATGCTTAGTAACTAACTGTTGAGTCTCTTCCCAATTGACATTGGCACTTCTGTAATAATTATCTGTTTTAATTAATTGTCTAACATCTAACCAATGGTTATCAAAACCTTTAAACATTAAATATTGACTAATAATTCTGGTTGACAATAATTCTCCAAAACCAATAACTTGATCATAAACAAAACTATAATCGGGAGATTTATTTGTGTTTAGGAAATTCCGAAGCTCATTGAATAAACATTCTGATAATTTAAAAACATGATGATCACTATTTACAAAAAGATCCACCATAATAGCATTATGATAGTCGATAACACTTTGAATAGCATTATTCAATTCTTTTTTATCATCAAAATAAGCTCCAACCACCAATTCCAAAGCATTAGTCATTTTACCCATTGCTGAGACAACTATTATTGTCTTTTCATGTCCGACTTGTTCTAATACCGAAATTAAATTCTTTACCCCTTTGGCATCTTTAACAGAAGCACCACCAAACTTAAATACTCTCATTTATAAATTTTCGATATATTTTTTTATACTAGTTTCATCCATTTGCACCAAATACCAGTCTTTTAAAAGTGTCGCTCCTTTACTTTCGTAAAATTTAATCGCTGGTTCATTCCAATCTAAAACTTCCCAACAAATACGTTTAACTCCTAAACTATAGCCATATTTTATAACTTCGTCTAAAAGTAAAGTCCCTAGACCTTCTCCTCTGTAATCATTACTAACAATTAAATCTTCCAAATGTACTGTTTTACCTTTCCAAGTAGAAAAACGAATATAAACTAAAGCAATCGCTACAATTATATTGTCCTTTTCAGCAACAAAACAAGTAAACAATGGTTGTTTTCCAAAACCATTTTCTAATAAATCTGCCTCAGTTACAATAACCGCATCAGGCTCTTTTTCAAAAACAGCAAGCTCTTGTATCAAGCCTAAAATAGCTGAAACATCCTTTTTTTCAGCAAAACGAATAGTATAGTCCATAGATATTAAATTTAACCAAATATACTTTAAGAATTTTTGTTAAACCAAAATAAGACAAACTACAACGTTATAATTACTAAAAAATACGATATTTGTGAAAATAAACACAACTACTACCCATGTCTAAGAAAAATCAAACTTTAGGAGAATTTATTATTGAAAACCAAGCGTCTTTCAAATTTACTTCTGGAGAGTTATCTCGTTTAATAAACTCTATTCGCTTAGCTGCCAAGGTTGTAAACCATGAAGTTAACAAAGCGGGATTAGTTGATATTATTGGTGCCGCAGGAGACACAAATATCCAAGGTGAAGACCAACAAAAATTAGATGTTTACGCTAACGATAAATTTATACAAACCCTTACCAACCGTAACATTGTTTGTGGTATTGCTAGTGAAGAAGAAGATGATTTTATCACGATAAATAGCCAGGACGACAACAATCAAAACAAATATATTGTTTTAATAGATCCTTTAGATGGGTCTTCCAATATTGATGTTAATGTCTCTGTTGGTACTATTTTCTCTATCTATAGACGTGTTACTCCTGTAGGAACTCCTGTTACTATTGAGGACTTTTTACAACCAGGTAACCAACAAGTGGCTGCAGGATATGTTGTATACGGAACGTCAACTATGCTAGTATACACTACAGGGCACGGTGTTAATGGATTTACTTTAAACCCTGCTATTGGAACCTTTTACTTATCTCATCCAGATATGGAATTTCCTGAAGACGGAAATATCTATTCTGTAAACGAAGGTAACTACACACATTTTCCTCAAGGTGTCAAGAATTACATAAAATATTGCCAAATGGAGGAAGAGGATAGACCGTATACCTCAAGATATATCGGTTCTTTAGTTTCAGATTTTCATCGAAACATGATTAAAGGGGGGATTTATATGTATCCTAAAAGCTCAAAAAACCAAGACGGAAAATTACGTTTACTTTACGAATGTAACCCTATGGCCTATCTTGCAGAACAAGCCAATGGAAAAGCAAGTGATGGTTTTAAACGCATTATGGATATCGAACCTTCTGAACTGCACCAAAGAGTACCTTTTTTCTGTGGAAGCAAAAACATGGTCTTAAAAGCAGAAGAATTCATGCAAAACACCGATTAAATACCATGGTATCTATTTTTTTGCTACTTTTGACACATAAATTATCCTAATGGCAAACACAGACAAACTTAAGGAAGAAACAGTGCAATCATCTACGGAAGCAACTTCAAAGATCGACGCCATAAAACAGCTTATTTTTGGTGAAAACATGCAAGCTTATGACAGCGAGTTTGAAACACTAAAACAAGATATTCTTACCAAAAAGCAAGAATTAGAAGCACTCATGGACGATGTAAAGTCTGAAATACTTCAAAATATTGATAACCTAAGTACGGATATTAATATTAGAATTACTGAGCTTGAAAACAGCTTTGAAGATAAAGCGGATGCATTAAACGAAAAAAAGGTAGACCGAAAATTACTTGGTGAACTCTTTACAAAATTAGGCGAAAAAATAAGTCAGTAAAACCTTGATTTACAAATGAATCAAGACGATAAATTAAAAAGCCTTAGAGACATCTTACTTAAAGATGAGCACGAGTATGTGACATCATTAGAAGAAAAAATTAAGACGCTTGAAAATTTAATTACTAAGCAAAATAATTTATCAGAACATATAGACCCTATTCTAGACAAAAAACTAGAAACGTTTATTAAGGATATGCCAGAAACTTTGGGACCTACAATTACCGAAACATTAAAATCGGAAATTAAAAACTCTCAAGATGCAATTGTAGAGGCCTTATTCCCAATTATAGGGAAGTTAATAAAACGTTATGTTCAAAAAGAGATACAAGTACTCTCAGAAAACATCAATGCTAGTTTAAGCAATACTTTCTCTTTTAAAAATTTTAAAAGAAAATTTAGATCCAAAAGATCAGGCGTCTCGGAAGCGGATTTATTAATCCAAGACCAATTTAAATCTAAAATAGAGCAGATCATGGTTATTGAAAGTGGCTCAGGTTTAATTGTCTCTGAGTACACCAAAACAAATAACATCGATCAAGATACAGTCGCAGGAATGCTGACTGCTATAAAAAGTTTTGCAGAAGATGCGTTTACTACTGATGTTCAAAATTTAGAATATATAGAATACGAAAATTACCATATACACCTACAAAACTTTTCAAATTACTATATTGCAGTAACGGTGTCAGGTGCATTTACAGCAACCTTTAGAAGCAAACTGGAAGATAAGCTCTTAGATTTTGCACAAAATGTAATAAATAAAACAGATTTAAATAATAGTGAGGTTTTCAGCACTAAATTAAAAGATTACTTTGAAAATGAAAATATCTAAAAAAATAGTTCTAATTGGTCATTTTGGTGTAGGAAAATCTTCTTTAATAAGACGATTTGTACAAGACACCTTTAGTGAAGATTATAAAGTAACCATTGGTGTACATGTCTTAAAAAAGGAAATTACACTACCTAAAACTAATGACGACATTACACTAGTTATTTGGGATTTAGAAGGAAACGATGACATCTCTAATACAAGACCGTCGTACTTACTTGGTACAAATGGGTTTTTATATGTATTTGATATGACTAGACCAGCAACCTACGAAAAACTAGAATCTGACTTAGATTATATTAAAGACCGCTACCCAAAAACACCGATAAAAGTTATTGGTAATAAAAAAGATTTAGTCACAAACGAATTTATTAAGCAAAACAAAGACGTTTTTGGACGCTTTGTCGATTTTTATACAAGTGCAAAGTCAGGTAAAAATGTTGAGGATGTTTTTACTAAATTAGCGGAAGCCTTAACCAAATAAGCCAAAACAAATGCTAGAGCACTACAAAAAAGAATATTGCCAATCTGTAAATCAATACATTGTTATTGATTTAGATGGAACCGTAAAAGAATCTGACGATATTATTTTTACTAATATAGTTGGTGAAAACATATCAAACATTCACCCCTTTTTTGAAAGTATACATGTTGCGCTTCAAGAAGAAAATCAAAAACACGTTTTCTCTTGTATACATTTGACCAATCAAAAAAACGAAACAATAATTACAGATATTATTGTAAAAACATTTGATGGCAAAAAACCAGCTCTAGTGGTTATTTTAGACCTAACTGTACATTACGATAATTACCAAACAACTGCTCAAGTAAGAAACGAATCTGTAATAAATTCGCAGATTTTAGAACTAAAAAACGAATACCTTCAAGAAAAAGAAGTGTTTAAAAATGCTTTTATCGCAAACTTTAGTCACGAATTAAGAGATCCGTTAACTGGTGTTTTAACCTTTTCGGACATCCTAAAAAAGACTAATTTAAATGACGAACAACTTAATTACTTAAAAGTAATTGACTCGTCTTCAAGCTACCTAAAGCATTTAATTGAGGACATATTAGACATCTCTAAAATTGAAGCCGGAAAGTTAGAACTTGTTATCGAACCTTTTGATTTAAGAGAATTATTAGAAGACATAGAACACGTTTTTAAAATCAAAGCCGAACAAAAAGGTATAGAACTAATTACAAATTTTAATGACAACCTACCAGCAGTAATTGGTGGTGATACGTTAAGACTAAGACAAGTCCTTAGTAATCTTTTAGAAAACGCGATCAAATTTACAGAGGTGGGAACAGTAACGTTTAACGTCTCATTAAACCAAATAAGAGCGCAAAAAGCCAACATACACTTTCAAATTATAGATACTGGAATAGGTATGGATAAAGATAATCTAGACGATATTTTTACCAGTTTCACGCAACTTAACACAAGTCAATCCTATAATAAAGGTGCTGGACTAGGATTAGCTATTGCAAAACACTTAGTTAGTTTAACAAATAGTGTAATTAATGTAGACTCGACTTTAGGAGAAGGTAGTGCCTTTTCCACCAATATTAATTTCAAGTTAGATCATAACTACAAATTAGAAACTAAAAAGAAAACCAAGGTTGCAGACAAACCAAAATCTAATAAAAAATACAGTATCCTATTAGTTGAAGATTCTGAAATCACTCAACTCTCTATCTTAAAAATCTTAGCGTCTAGAGGTAACTACTTTTTGGATATTGTAACACGCGGAGAAGATGTGATTCCTAGAATAGAAAACTCAGAGTTTGATTTAGTCCTAATGGATATTAAACTTCCTAACAGTTATGGTGACGAGATCACCAAACTGATACGACAAATGCCAGAGCGCGAACATAAAAAAGTACCTGTAATAGCACTAACCGCTAGGGTATTTAAAGACGATTTAAAACGCTATAAAAAAGCGGGAATAAATGACGTCATAAAAAAACCATTTGACGAGGAGACACTAATAACAAAAATTGAAGAATACCTAAAATAAAAAAAAGCGAACTATTAAGTTCGCTTTTTTTATATCATAAAAACAGAAATATTATCTGTTCATTGTTTTAATCTCATCAGTAAACGTATCCAAATCAACACCTTCATGTACCAGCTCTAAAGCTTTATGCGTTACATATTGTGCATTGCTAGATTTAAACCCTAAACCAACACATAAACGCTCTAAAATAGCCGTTTGCTTAGGACCTTCAATATGATCAGCCCATACCATTCTTGATAAATCGTATAAACGCTCTAAACGTTGATCGTAAGAAGTTGGTGGATTAATTGGGTGTTCTTTATAATCAACCAATATCTGCTTATACTCCTCTTCACTAATATCTAAATTACGTGCTAAACGATCCAAAAACGCTTTCTCAGCCTCACTAATCACACCATCACTCATGGCTACACGTACTATTGCAGCAAAATGATCTTCATTACGCTTTTTAAATCCACTATCGAATAAATCTGAAAATGACATACTTTTTTGTTTAATTTTATACTGCAAATATAGTTAAACCCAACACCTTTTAAAATTAAAAGTTTATTTTTTTGGGCGTTTAATTAACACCTTTTAATAGGTGTTAAATAACAGGCTCTCGCGGCTCGCTCTCTGCGAGGAGCTCAAACAAACCACTCCATCCCTAACGCATTTACTAAACAATACTACTAAAAAGTTAAATTTTGTAAATCTAAAAGCTATTATTTTTTGCATTGCTTATATTTGCATAAACTAAAGTTAAGTGAGTAAAAACGTAATCTCGCAGACCTATTTAAAGTCTTTGCAATTGCAAAAACTTCATACTGCTATAGCCCAAACCCAAAGTAAGACACATTTAAAAGGTTTAGTAGGCTCTTCCCTATCCTACGCTATAACACAAACGTTTAAAAATAGTGACCTTCCTTTTTTACTTATTTTTAATGATAAAGAAGAAGCTGCCTTTTACCTCAACGATTTAGAGCAACTCGTAAACAAAACAGACGTCCTCTTTTATCCAGGGAGCTACCGTAGACCTTATCAAATAGAAGAAACTGATAATGCTAATGTATTGTTACGGTCTGAAGTCTTAAACCGTATTAACTCGCGTAAAAAACCCGCAATTATAGTTACTTATCCTGATGCGCTATTTGAAAAAGTAGTCACCAGAAAAGAACTAGAACGTAATACCCTAAAAATTACAGTAAACGATAGCTTATCAATAGATTTTGTCAACGAAATTCTGTTTGAATACAAATTTAAACGCGTTGATTTTGTTACAGAACCAGGAGAATTTTCTGTACGTGGTGGAATTGTAGATGTATTTTCTTTCTCTCATGACGAGCCCTATCGTATCGAGTTTTTTGGAGACGAAGTAGACAGTATTAGAACTTTTGATGTCGAAACGCAATTATCAACAGAACAGATAAAAAAAATTAGCGTCATTCCCAACGTTGCTAATAAGTTAATGGACGAGTCCAGGCAAAGCTTTTTAAAATATATTGCACAAAAAACTGTCGTTTTTGGTAAAAACTTCGATTTGACTTTTGATAGGATTGATGACTTTTTTGATAAAGCAATTGCTGCTTTTGTAAACCTCAATCCAGACATAAAACACGCAAAACCATCAGAGTTATTCTGTAATGCTGCCGAACTTAAAAAACAACTGTTAGACTTTACCTTAGTAGAGTTTGGTACAGATACCGTTTTTAACACTACCGAAACCATACAACACAACACCTCGCCTCAACCTGCTTTTAACAAGCAGTTTAATTTATTAATAGACAATTTAAACAGTAATCACAATAACGATTACACCAATTATATTGCTTGTGTTAGCGAGCAGCAAGCAAAACGTTTTCATGATATTTTTGACGATGTCGAACAAGATGTACATTACCAAACAATAACATTGTCATTATACCAAGGGTTTGTCGACCATGACAATAAATTAGTCGTTTATACAGATCACCAAATTTTTGAACGCTATCATAAATTTCATGTAAAAAATGGTTACGCTAAAAAGCAAGCCATCACCTTAAAAGACTTAACTAATCTTGATATTGGAGACTATGTAACACATATAGATCATGGAATTGGAAAATTTGGTGGACTTCAAAAAATAGATGTCGAAGGTAAAAAACAAGAAGCTATAAAATTGGTTTACGGAGAGCGCGACGTCTTATATTTAAGCATACACTCTCTTCATAAAATAACTAAATTTAATGGTAAGGATGGTAAACCACCAAAAGTTTATAAACTAGGTAGTAAAGCTTGGAAAACACTTAAAGAAAAAACAAAATCTAGAGTTAAGCACGTTGCTTTCAACTTAATTAAACTATATGCTAAACGTAAACTAGAGAAAGGATACCAATATAAACAGGACAGCTATTTACAACACGAATTAGAGGCTTCTTTTATTTATGAAGATACTCCCGACCAAATTACCGCGACAGCAGACATAAAAGTCGATATGGAAAGCGAGCGTCCAATGGATCGCTTAATTTGTGGTGATGTTGGTTTTGGAAAAACAGAAGTTGCGATACGTGCCGCATTTAAAGCTGTTGATAATGGAAAGCAGGTTGCTATTTTAGTACCTACAACCATATTAGCGTTTCAACATCATAAAACTTTTTCAGAACGTTTAAAAGACTTTCCTGTAACGGTGGATTATGTCAACCGTTTTAGAACAGCTAAACAGAAAAAAGACACCTTAGAAAAGCTAGAAAAAGGACATGTAGATATCATCATAGGTACGCATCAACTAGCAAGTAAAAATGTAAAATTTAAAGACTTAGGATTATTAATTGTCGACGAAGAGCAAAAGTTTGGAGTTGCCGTTAAAGAAAAGCTAAAAACGCTAAAAGATAATGTAGACGTTTTAACGCTTACAGCCACACCAATACCAAGAACATTACAGTTTAGCTTAATGGCAGCTAGAGATTTATCGGTGATCACCACGCCTCCACCAAATCGTTATCCTATAGAAAGTAATGTTATACGATTTACAGAAGAAGCTATTAGGGATGCTGTAAGTTATGAAATAGAACGTGGTGGCCAGATCTTTTTTATTCATAATCGTATAGAAAACATTAAAGAAGTTGCTGGTATGATACAGCGTTTAGTACCAGATGCAAAAATCGGTATTGGACATGGGCAATTAGAAGGTAAAAAACTAGAAAGCTTAATGCTAGGCTTTATGGATGGTGATTTTGATGTTTTAGTCAGTACTACCATTATAGAAAGTGGATTAGACGTCCCAAATGCCAATACTATTTTTATCAATAACGCTAATAATTTTGGATTAAGTGACTTACACCAAATGCGTGGACGTGTTGGACGAAGTAACAAAAAAGCATTCTGTTATTTTATAACACCAGAATACTCGGCAATGACTGATGACGCCAGAAAACGTATCCAAGCATTAGAGCAGTTTACAGAACTAGGTAGTGGTTTTAATATCGCCATGAAAGATTTAGAAATCCGTGGTGCTGGAGATTTATTGGGAGGTGAACAAAGTGGTTTTATTAATGAAATCGGTTTTGATACTTACCAAAAAATACTAAACGAAGCGATTGAAGAGCTTAAAGAAAACGAATTTAAAGACCTTTACAACGAACCTTTAGAAAACAAAGAATACGTTAAAGATATTACAATAGATACCGATTTTGAGCTACTATTCCCAGACGATTATGTTAATAATATTGCAGAGCGTTTAAACCTTTATACTCAATTAAACAATTTCAAAACTGAAGCGGAATTAGCAGAATTTGAAACACAACTTTCAGACCGTTTTGGAGAGTTACCAATCCAAGTTATAGACTTAATTAATAGTGTACGCATCAAATGGATCGCGACTAAATTAGGTATGGAAAAAGTAATAATGAAGCAAGGTAAACTTATTAGTTACTTTATAAATGACCAACAAAGTAGCTTTTACCAAAGTCCTAATTTCACCAAACTCTTAAAATACGTACAGTCACACCCTCAGGCTTGTAAAATGAAAGAAAAACAGACTAGAAATGGCTTGCGTTTATTACTTACCTTTGACAACATTAAAACAGTAAAAAAGGCCCTAAACGCCTTAAATCCAATTTTGGAATAGTTTTTGAAATTATAATAGAAAAACCATAAATAATGTATAAAAAAATATTTTTTTTATTAGCTATATTACCCAATTTTATAGCGGCACAAAACACAATAAAAGGAACTTTTACTCCAGCAGAACAATTTAAGTTCGCGTTTTTATATCACGTTACAGCTGATACCTCAATTTTTGTGGACAATACCGATATTTCAGAAGATGGGAGTTTTGTATTCAATCTAAAAAAAAATCAAGCACCAGGAACCTACCGCATTGTTTATGCGCAACCTCAAGATGAGTATAATTTTGACCTGTTATATAATAATGAGGATATTGAATTGACCTTCGACTTAGAAAAAGGTTTAGAGTTTATAACCTCTGACGAAAACAAACTATGGGACTCATACAACAACAGCATGTCTATGATTGGTCAGAGCCTAAATGCTTTTTACACTTCCGGAGGAAAAAAACAGAGAGATTTTAAAAAAATTATTGAGATACTTAGTACAACACAGTCCGAATTTGAAAAAGCAGCCGAAGGCAAATTAGTCCTTAACTTTATAACGGCCAGTCAACCTTATATACCAGAAAATTTAATAGATGCTAAGACCTTTACGGAAAATGCTAAAAACAACTATTTTAAGCATATCAATTTTGGTAATCCGATACTTCAAAATTCAAATTTTTTAATTGAAGCGACCTTAAACTATGTATTTAATTTTGTTGATAACGAGGACAAAAACGCATCCTACATCACTAATATTAATACAGTAGAAAAAGCTATTGGAAATAATCCTAAAGTAAAGAAAATTCTATTAGAAATTTTATGGTCCCAATTTGCAATTGAAGAAAATGAACCTGTAGCTAATCACATTGCAAACGCTTATTTATTAGATATTGCAAAAACAGCAAATGACACCGAACTGGTTAATGATCTAAATTACTTCAAAAATGCTTCTGTTGGTAATATCGGGCCTGATTTTGAAATTATTATTTATGATGAAGACGGTGAAGCTACTACAAAAAAAATGCATGATTTAGAAGAAGCTAACAACTATCTAGTTGTTTTTTGGAGTACGACATGTTCACATTGTTTAGACGAGATACCAGAACTGCATAAGCTAGTTGAAACTCTAGAAGATAGTCAATTAAAAGTCATAGCAATTGCTTTAGATGAAGACCGCTACAGATGGAAAGACATGACGTATAAATTTCCAGAATTTTATCATGTTTTTGGCGAAGGAAAATGGGACAACCCCATTGGAGACAATTATAATGTAAAGGCAACCCCAAGTTATTTTGTTTTAGATAAGAACAAAAAAATAATCAACAAGCCTTATAATGTTAAAGCGTTTGAGGACTATTTCAAAACCTTACCTCAACCTAAAAAAGAGATCGAAGAAGGACCATCAAAAAAAGAATAAGTAACTTCTACTTATTTTAATATTAAAAAAAATGACAGTTGATTTAATTAAATCGACTGTCATTTTTTATTTTATCCACTTTTTGAAACGCAGTTGTTTATTAGTTTTTTATTTCATCATAACTTAAAAAATAATCCCCTTCACAAGCTTTCATAACGTGTGGATAAGTCGGCGTTAACAAAACACCTTCTGCTGTCAAATTCCATCGTTTATAATCCCAAGTGGACTCATCGACAAATTCATCACACTCATCTTGATTCTCGTCAGTTGGATCATAATATTTAGTTTTTAATACTTGAAAAAAATCAACATCAGGATATAATGTTTCAATACTATCAACCTCTCGAAGTGTTGTTAAGTCAAAAGTATAGCCAATACCTCCACGAAATGGATGCGCTCCACCACAATAAGCACTGTAGTATTTTGTGAAGCTTATAAAGCGATTATCACTACGATTAATTTCTATTGAAAATTCAAAAGAGTTACAATCTAACATAGCTTTTGCATCTTTAAGATGTAGTGAATCTAAAATAGGATTAAACATCGCTCTCTGTGCTTTGCTATACCCATTACCCAATCTAAAAAATTGTGTCTTAGAAAATTTCTCATGAAACCAGATAAGTTGTTTCTCTTGATAAGTACTGACACTATCTTTTTCAAAAGTTAGTCTTGGGATTCTAAAACTAGCAATGGGATCTTGTTTTGTTTCGGTTAAAACAACACTATACGCTTGTTTTTTAAGCTGTAATACACCAATTAACTGAGTCTCTTTTTTTTGTAATCTAAACACCTCCTTGGCGTCACCAACCTTATCTTCAAAATAGAACCAACCATCAACGACCGTAATAGTATCCTGACTAAAAACACCTCTTAACGGAATACTAATTAGTTTAGAATCGTAAAAATAAAAGCCATCTACCCTTTGTCCTGAACCATCATTATTTTGATCTTCATCAATATCTAATTCTAAATGAATAGGTAAATCACCAACATGACCAACATAAGATTGTGACCACGTTATAATAGGGAAAAGTAGTAAGATGAGTTTCTTTTTCATTAAAATATTTTTTAAACTTAGTTCTTTTTAATTCTCGGTAGTATTTAATTGTATCGAAATGTCTTCAAAACAATAGTTCTCGATACAAAATGCAGAAAAAGCATTTCACTCCAACTGACGTGACCTGATTACTCTTACTTCTGTTATCTAGTCTTACTTAATCTAATATAGATTTTAAGTTATTACATCACTACTCAACATAACTAACATGTTAACATAACGATAAACACAACGTCACATCGAGTGATTTGTGAGGCACGAGCAAATTGTATCGAGATGTCCTCAAAACAATAGTTCTCGATACAAAATGCAAAAAAAGCATTTCACTCGAACTGACGTGACCTGATTACTCTCGCTTCTGTTATCTTTTTCTACTCAATTTGTTCTACTCAATCTAATATAGACTTTGATATATAACTTCACTAATAACCATAACTCCAAAACAAACATAACGATAAACATAACGTCACATCGAGTGGTTTGTGAGGCACGAACAAATTGTATCGAGATGTCCTTAAAACAATAGTTCTCGATACTAAATGCTGAAAAAGCATTTCACTCGAACTGACGTGACCTGATTACTCTTGCGGTCATTATCCGGTCTTACTGAATCTAACATAAAGCTTAAACTATTACAAGACCACAAACACTAACATATCGATAAACACAACGTCACATCGAGTGGTTTGTAAGGCACGAGCAAATTGTATCGAGATGTCCTCAAAACAATAGTTCTCGATACTAAATGCAAAAAAAGCATTTCACTCGAACTGACGTGACCTGATTACTCTTGCGGTCATTACCCGGTCTTACTGAATCTAATATAAAGCTTAAACTATTACAAGACCACAAACACTAATACACCGATAAACAAAACGCCACATCAAGTGGTTTGTGAGGCACGAGCAAATTGTATCGCGATATTTCACCTCTTCCATTTATAAGATTACTTCGATCCTCGTAATGACGGTTAAATAAAAAACTAGTCTAACATTTTTACATTATTTGCTTTAAAACGATTATCCATTACTACTCCCGTGACCTCAGCTTTTCTAATCACTTCGCAAAAACCAGTCCCTTCAGCGTGCGCATCTCCAAAATCATCAATATCTGCACCATCAACAAAATAGGCTTTGTCATCAAATCGAACAGCTAGACTACAACCATCCTCAGAAGTTAAGCCAAACTGACACTGACCACAGGAGATTTCAACAACTTTAACTTCCTCTTTTTTGTTACATGCTAAGCATAAAAACAAGGCAAAAACTAAACTTATATTTTTCATGACTTGTAGGTTTTTATTTTTTTTTGAAATTGTGTTATTCTGTTGATTCTCGATACAAAATACTGAAAAAGCACTTGACTCGAACTGACAAGACCTGATTACTCAGGCCTGTCTTATTCTATTAATTATCTTAATTGTTATCTCAATAAAGAGATTGCTTCGTGCCTCGCAATGACGTTTGCCTCCTAATTACCCAACTATATTTACAATCTTACCTGGCACTACAATTATTTTTTTAGGTGTACGTCCATCCAATTGCGCAATGGTTTTTTCATTAGCCATAACTGCTTTTTCAATTTCGTCTTTAGACATATCCATTGGTAACTCTAACGTAAAACGCATTTTTCCGTTAAACGAAATTGGATAATTCTTACTACTTTCTACTAAATGACTCGCCTCAAATATCGGAAATGGTGCAGTAGCAATTGAGTCTTGATTACCTAATTGACTATATAATTCTTCAGTAATATGTGGTGCATAAGGCGATAATAACACCAATAAAGGCTCTAACACTTCTTTGCTTGTACATTTTTGTGCAGTCAACTCGTTAACAGCAATCATAAAGGTAGATACAGACGTATTAAAAGAAAAATTCTCAATATCCTCCTGTACTTTTTTAATGGTTTTATGTAATGTTTTTAAGTTGTCTTTTGTTGGCGCTGCATCATTTACAATTAACCCCGTTTCTCCAATATATAATTTCCATAGCTTTTTAAGGAAACCATGAACGCCTGTAATACCCGCAGTATTCCAAGGCTTAGCTTGTTCTAATGGTCCTAAAAACATTTCGTACAAACGTAAACTGTCTGCTCCATATTGCTCGCAAATAGCATCTGGACTAACAACATTATACTTGGATTTAGACATCTTTTCGACTTCGCGACCGACTTTATAAACACCATCCTCTAAAATGAATTCAGCATCTTTATAATCTGCTCCAAATTCGGCATCATTCTTTAAATCCTCTATATTTAATTCATCTGAAGCATTTACGTATTGTACTTTTACGTGAATTAGTGCAATCTGTATTTCAAATATTTCAATATCAGACAGTATTGATAAATCTTTTTTTAAGTGAATTTTAAGTTCTTCTAATAATGGATTATTATCATTTTTATGAACTCGTTTATAACTTGAGCCATTTTTTAGACTTTCAATCATTGTAAAAGGTACATAAACATTAGATCCCATTTCGAATTGCAATGTGCTTTTGTGATATGTCCCTGTATAATGTAGCCTATAAACAAAAGCACTAGTCCCAAGAATCATTCCTTGATTAATCAACTTTTTGAAAGGCTCATCTACTCCAACAAATTCTCTATCTTTTAAAAACTTAGTCCAAAAACGAGAGTATAATAAATGTCCTGTGGCATGCTCACTACCACCAATATATAAATCTACATTTTCCCAATAGTTAAGGGCATCTTGACTAGCAAAGTCCTCGCCTCTTTTGGCTTTTTCTTCCATATAACTAAAGAAATACCAAGAGCTTCCTGCCCAACCCGGCATGGTATTTAGTTCTAAAGGGTAAATCCCGTTATCCTCACCTTCGACTGCACTCAGGTTGTCATTTGACACCACTGTATTGGTATTAGTATCCCAAGCCCAAACCTCTGCACGACCTAATGGTGGCTCTCCAGTTTCGGTTGGTAAATATTTTTCTACTTCAGGTAATGTAATTGGTAAATGTGCTTTATCAATCATTTGTGGCATTCCGTTGACGTAGTATACAGGAAAAGGTTCTCCCCAATACCGTTGTCTAGAAAATACAGCATCACGTAATCTGTAATTTGTTTTCCCTTCACCTTGCCCCATTTGCTCCAAATCGTAAATAGCACGTTTTGATGCTTTTTTATAGCTCATCCCGTTAAGGAAATCACTGTTTGCGATAACCACATTATCTTTAGACGCAAATGCTTCTTTAGATATAACAGCGTCTTCAAACACATTCGGAATCGCGATATCAAAATGCTTAGCAAAATCGTAATCACGTTGATCACCACAAGGGACGGACATTACTGCTCCTGTACCGTAACCTGCTAAAACATAATCTCCAATCCAAATTGGAATTGGCTCTTTACTAAAAGGGTGCTCTGCATAAGCCCCTGTAAATGCACCAGAAATGGTTTTTACATCTGCCATACGATCCCGTTCGCTTCGTTTTGCAGTTGCTAAAATATAAGCATCAACCTCTGCTTTTTGTTCTGGTGTAGTTATGGTTTGCACTAACTCATGCTCTGGAGCCAGTGTCATAAAACTTACTCCGAAAATGGTGTCAGGTCTTGTTGTGAATACATCAATTTTTAGAGGATGGGATTCCGAAACTAGTTCGGAATGACGTTGCGGTGCGTCATGCTGAACTTGTTTCAGCATCTCACTAGTCATTTTAACATTAAAAGTCACGGATGCTCCAACAGATTTCCCAATCCAATTACGTTGACTTTCTTTAAGTGAATCTGTCCAATCTATAGTGTCTAATCCTTGTAGCAAACGTTCTGCGTAAGCAGAAATACGCATACTCCATTGCGTCATTTTTTTTCGCATTACAGGGTGACCACCACGTTCTGACACACCATTAACTATTTCGTCATTTGCTAAAACGGTTCCTAAAGCAGGACACCAGTTGACTTCCGTTTCAGCTAAATACGTTAGTCTATATTGTAATAGTATTTCTTGTTGTTTTTTAGAATCAAAAGCATTCCATTGCTCCGCAGTAAACACCTCGATATTATCATCACAAACGGCATTAACGTTAGCATTTCCTTCAGTAGAAAATTGAGCAACTAATGTAGAAATGTCTTCCGCCTTATTAGAATCGTTATTATACCAAGATTCAAATAATTGAATAAAAATCCACTGTGTCCATTTGTAATACTCAGGTGTTGATGTACGCACCTCACGACTCCAGTCAAAACTAAAACCAATTTGATCTAATTGTCTTCTGTATGTTTTTATATTCGTTTCTGTTGTAATTGCAGGATGTTGACCCGTTTGGATCGCATATTGTTCTGCAGGCAAACCAAAACTATCATACCCTTGCGGATGCAATACATTAAAACCTTTATGACGTTTGTAACGGGCATAAATATCACTAGCAATATAACCTAATGGATGTCCCACGTGTAATCCCGCTCCAGAAGGATAAGGAAACATGTCCAAAACATAATATTTTGGTTTGTCGCTATTATTTGAGGCTTTGAACGTTTGGTTTTCTGCCCAATATTTTTGCCATTTGGCTTCGATGTCGTTAAAATGGTATTGCATTTTTGTGTTTTTCCGCTTAATTAAGCAACAAATTTAAACTTATTATAAGACTATTAAAAGTTTGACGTTGTAATTATAGATTATATGAATAGGTTTCGTTTTTCTTTTGTATTTTTACATTATAAACTAACATCAATTTATGAGCTCTTCTTTTGAAAGATATCAAAAACGTAGATTAATTTCGTCTTACTTTTCTGTAGTACTAAGTATTGCTTTAGTCTTATTTTTACTAGGTATACTAGGCCTTTTAGTACTAAACGCTAAAAAGGTTGCAGACTTGTTTAAAGAACAGGTGACGGTTACTATCTATTTAAAAGATAATGCCAAAGAGGTCGAAGTTAAGCAGCTAGAAAAAAGCTTAGCCTTGGCAGATTACGTAAAATCGACTGTTTATATCTCTAAAGAGCAAGCTGCCGAGTCTATGAAAGCAGAAAACGGCGAAGATTTTATGGCTTTTTTAGGTTTTAATCCTTTACAGAATAATATTGATGTTAACCTAAAAGCAGACTTTGTAACTGCTGAAAAATTAGAAGAATTAGCAGAAACGGCTCTAGAAAAAGGTTTTGTTGACGAGGTTAGGTACGACAAAGACTTGGTCACCTTAATGAATAGTCGCGTTAAGAAAATAAGCTTCTGGGTTTTATTACTAAGTGCCATTTTTACTTTAATCGCAGTGTTACTTATTAATAGTTCCATTAGATTATCTGTTTATGCTAAACGATTTACTATTAAAACCATGCAAATGGTGGGTGCAACCAAACGCTTTATACGCCGCCCTTTTGTTTGGAAAAGCATTAAACTTGGCGTTTTAGGTGCAATTATAGCCTTAATAGGTTTAGGGTTTATTGTATTTTACGTCGACAAAGCTTTTCCTGAATTAAACTTACGCCAAAGCCCAATATTAATTGGAGGTTTATTTTTAATAATTTTCTTCTTAGGTATTATTATCACCTGGATAAGCACTCATTTTGCCACACAGCGTTTTTTAAATCTAAAAACAGACCAACTGTACTAATTTAACACTGTTTAACTAAATCATTAACACTACTTTACACTGAACCACATTATATTTACATAACCAATAAAACAATTCGCTATTGACCAATTAATACTCTAACTGATTATTTAATCTAAAACTAACGATTATGAGACGAATCACATTTGTATTTATAGGTATGGTCGCTATTGTTGCTTATATAGCAACATCTACACCTAAATTTGAAACTAAAATTGCACAAGTAGAAACCGCAATTGTAAAAAAACAACATGTTAAGTTTATTAGCGATTAACTTAAAAAGTTTAAATTTGTAATGAATTAACACCGACACAACATTGAGACAAAAAACTGAAAACAATAAACTTATTGTAAGCCAACAACCAATATTTGGAAAGCATAATTATAAATTTATGTTTATTGGCCTAGCTATTATTGCTTTAGGCTTTATTTTAATGTCTGGAGGAGGTAGCGATGATCCTAACGTGTTTAGTGATGCTATTTTTAGCTGGAGACGTATACGTCTTGCACCTGCTTTAGTTATCATTGGATTTGGTGTACAAGTATATGCTATACTGTCAAGACCTAAATCAGACTAAACATTTCCGACTTAGTCTTAACTGAGTTTCATTATTAAATTTCAACGTCAAACCACCAATTGGTCATAGTATTTTAATACTTTTGTCCAATGGATATTATCGACTCAATTATATTAGGTATTGTACAGGGATTAACCGAGTTTCTTCCCGTATCTTCAAGTGGTCACTTAGAATTAGGTAAAGCTATTTTAGGTGATAATAGTATACCTGAAGAAAGCCTTTTGTTTACAGTAGTACTTCACTTTGCAACTGCACTAAGTACCATTGTTATTTTTAGAAAAGACATTTTAGAAATACTAAAAGGGTTATTTTCTTTTAAATGGAATGAAGATACCAAATTTGTTACCAAAATTATAATCTCAATGCTTCCTGCAGTTTTAGTAGGTTTGTTTTTTGAAGAACAATTAGAACAACTATTTGGAGGTAGCATCCTATTAGTAGGTTGCATGTTATTAGTTACAGCTGTCCTTTTATATTTTGCTGACAAAGCTAAGAATACAACAAAAAATGTCTCTTTTAAAAATGCTTTTATAATTGGGATTTCTCAAGCCATCGCCATGCTACCAGGTATTTCTAGAAGCGGCGCGACTATATCAACCTCTGTGTTACTAGGAAACGATAAAACTAAAGCGGCGCGTTTTTCTTTCTTAATGGTTGTTCCTTTAATTTTCGGAAAAATAGCTAAAGATATTTTAGGTGGCGATCTCAACTTTGAAAGTCAAAACATCACTGCAATGTCCGCAGGTTTTATTGCTGCTTTTGTTGCTGGTTTATTTGCTTGCACTTGGATGATTAGCTTGGTTAAGAAAAGCAAACTGTCTTATTTTGCTATTTACTGTGCCATTGTTGGAGTAATTGCTATCACTTTTTCTTTTTTAAACTAAACAAATGACTGGAGACGATTATCAAGCTGGACAAGTATTATTAATAGACAAACCTTTAACCTGGACGTCGTTTCAGGCGGTAAATAAATTACGTTGGGAAATTCGTCAGGCTTTCAATATTAAAAAAATAAAAGTTGGTCATGCCGGTACTTTAGATCCTTTAGCAACAGGATTATTAGTGATTTGCACAGGTAAAATGACCAAACAAATCGACTCCTTTCAAGGTCAGATTAAAGAATATACGGGAACTATTGTATTAGGTAGCACAACACCGTCTTACGATTTAGAAACTGAAATTAACGAGACTTTTGAAACGACTCATATTACAGCGCAACTAATACACGATACGACCCAACGGTTTATTGGAGAGATCGATCAATTTCCACCAATATTTTCCGCCCTTAAAAAAGAAGGCAAACGGCTATATGAATACGCAAGAGCTGGAGAAACTGTCGACATTAAGTCTAGAAAAATAACTATCGAGCAATTCGAGATTACTAAAATTGACGGTCTTAATATAGACTTTAGAGCGGTTTGCAGTAAAGGAACTTATATCCGATCATTAGCAAACGATTTTGGAAAAGCACTAAATTCCGGTGGCCATTTATCAGCTTTACGCCGTACTAAAATTGGAGATTTTGATGTTAAAGACGGGCTTTCTATAGAAGATTTTATCCAAAAACTCCCGAAAAAAGATTAATTTACAACCTTAACATCATTAATTGACGTATATAACATACTAACACCCTGATGAACACCTTTATATTTATTTGACTCCATCTTAAATGACACTTAACAATTCTCAAAAAGCGCTAGCTATTACTTTTTTAATTATCGGGACTTTAATCCTGTCATTAATAAATATGACTGCTCTTAAAATGAATACTGACAAACGTGAAACTGGATATGAGACTGAAATGGTCGCAGAGGTCATGACTGACGATGTAGAAGAGGCAACAGAAGAAGATCTTGCGCCACAAGAAAATAGCCAATCGACAAACAAAGCCTTTAATAAATCTGAAAATTTCGAACATTATGCAGATGCCTACAAACCCATTGCGCCTCCGGAAGACTACACCAATCCTAAATTAGAAACTTATAAAAATAGTATTGAAGAGGACCAATCTTCTGAAAAGACCACTGGTAACTCGTCCATTTCAGAAAAAACGTTAACTGATTTTAATAGTGTTAATGAGATATTAAATAAACGTTCTCAAAGTAAAAACTCAAAACAAAGTAACCTTGCAAACACAAATAGTTCGATTTACTACTCTTTAGAAGGAAGATCTGATAGATCTTTACCCATCCCCATTTATTTATGTGATGCCAAAGGTAAAATAGTAGTAAATATTACTGTAAATAATAACGGTACTGTTGTGAATGCCTCTATCAGTAAATCGTCTACTTCAAAAAATGCTTGCTTAAAAGAACATGCTTTAGAATACGCAAAAGAAGCAAAGTTTGATAACTCGTCAAAACCTAAACAGACAGGATCTATTACTTTTGAATTTAAAGGAAAATAATTACTATAACTAAGCTTTAAAATCCTCTAAAAACAGATTTCGCGCGTTTTACTATAGGATTAAAATAAAAACTCCCCTTAAATAAATAAGAGGAGCGTTGATTCCATTTAATTCCGCACCATAAAATTAAAGTCCCTAAACTAAAATTAAATAGATAGATTTAAATCAAATATTGTTTACCCCAATAAAGGGACCAAATCAGCAATAACCGTTTGTCCTTTATCTTTATTATACCACTTTTGTAAGTCTTCTTTAAACTCTGGTGTCAAACTACCATGTGTTGCCTTATAATATTTTACCAATGCAGTTGCTGTCGTTGGTCTTGGGCCATAAGTGGCTAAAACCTCATCACTTGTGTTATCCAAAATAATTAACTTAGCAATAGACCTAGAACCGTTAGTCAAAAACTGGTCCATCAATGCTTCATTTTGATCTCTTAAGACCACTCTAAAGCTAATACCATCATTTAGTGAGGCTATCTTATTAATTACCGGCATAACATGCGCAGCATCTCCACACCAACTTTCGGTAATGATGATCCACGTTTGGTTTAATGTCTTACTTTTAATAGAATCTGTTAATCCTTCATCTATCTTAACCGTTTTATCCCAACGCTTCATGCGTCTATCATTTAACATAGTATAGTTTGCTAAAGCTTCAGTCACTTCGTTTCCTGTGTTAGCATTGCTTTCGACTAAAGTCGAAACTAAAGTTCTATAATCAGCATAACTCATACTTCTAGTTAAGCTATCCTGAATAATTTTTTTAATATCTGAGTGTGTTGTTGTTTCCATTGTATAAAAATACAGTAACTATTATGATTTTTAAGTTACTGTTGTTACATTAGTAGAGATTATAAAAAAAACCTTACAATGACAAAACATAAATGTGGATGGTGTGTTGGAGACCCGCTTTACGAGGCATATCATGATAAAGAATGGGGAAGTCCCGTCTATGATGATGCCACACTTTTCGAGTTTCTAATTTTAGAAACCTTTCAAGCAGGCTTGAGTTGGATTACCATTTTACGCAAACGTACTAACTTTTTTGATGCTTTTGATCAATTTAACTATAAAAAAATAGCAAAATATAATGACACCAAAAAAGCTGAATTACTTCAAAATGCAGGTATTATAAGGAATAAGTTAAAGGTAAATGCAACAATTACCAATGCCCAATTATTTATGGACATCCAACAAGAATTTGGAAGTTTTAGTACTTATTTATGGGCCTATGTCAACGAAAAACCCATCAAAAATAAAGTTGAATATTATAAAGACGCTCCAGCAAACACGCCCTTAAGTGACGCACTAAGTAAAGATTTAAAAAAACGAGGTTTCAAGTTTGTAGGCTCAACCGTTATTTATGCCTTTATGCAAGCTGTCGGAATGGTTAACGACCATGAAACCGCCTGTTTTAGATATGACCAAGTTTAACCTAAATACTCCAAAAACTGATCGCGAGGCATATCAATTGCCCCTAGACTCTCCAAATGATTAGTATACACCTGGCAATCTATAAGTTTGTAATCTGTATTTTGAATAAAACTAATAAAACCTACTTTACTAGCATTACTAACTTTTGTAAACATACTCTCTCCACAAAAAACACCATTACCTAAATCTACACCATACAAACCACCGACCAACTCTTTATCTAACCAAACCTCTATAGATTTAGCATAACCTAATTCATTCAGTGTCGTATATGCTTCTATCATTCCTTTAGTAATCCAAGTATCATCTTGCCCTGGTCTTTTAGATGCGGCGCAAGCTTTAATCACAGATCCAAAGTCCTTATTAACTGTAACTTCAAAATCAGAATTACGCAACACTTGTCTCATACTTTTAGAGACTTTTAAATCTTCAGGAAACAATACAAATCTAGGATCAGGAGACCACCATAAAATAGTATTATCGTCTTCAAACCAAGGGAAAATTCCTTTTTTATAAGCTGATAATAAACGTACCGCACTTAGGTCCCCGCCAACTGCCAACAAACCATCTTCGGTTGCTTTGGACACATCAGGAAAGCTATTGTTGTTATTTAAAAAGTCCATGTATAAAATATATTATAAGCTAATGCATAAATAGAAATCCAAAAGATAAAGGTATAAAATAAAAAAACCTCAATAGCTTGATGTATTGAGGTTATATTTATAAGCATTCTGTTTAAACAGAACCGATCATACTAGAATGGTAAATCGTCGTGATCTTCAGATTTAACATCTTTAGCAGGCTCAAAAGCTTGTGCTGGTGGCACTTCCGGCATACCTTGAGGTGCTGCTCCAGCTTGTACTCCTTCAATTCTCCATCCTTGGATCGAGTTAAAATATTTAGTTTCTCCTTGAGGATTAACCCATTCTCTACCACGTAAATTGATGTTTACTTTAACATCCTGTCCAACTTGGTAATTGTTTAATAAATCACATTTATCTTGAACAAACTCTACTAAAATATGTTGTGGATATTGTTCTTCTGTAGTTACTACTAATTCTCTTTTTCTAAACCCGTTGCTACCAAAACTTTGTGTTTCTCCTAATAACTTTACTTTCCCTTGTACTTCCATTTTCTATATAATTATTAAATATTCGTCTAATTTGGTATCGTTAATTTACGATAATAATACTTTCCAAGCACTTTCCACGTCATTAAAACTTAAAAAGTCTTTTGCTTTTTGATGTTTTTTATCAGTCGACAAAGAACTTAAATTATGTTGGGTTTTAAAAGCCAAAACGCTTTTTTCCTCAGGGAAGTTTTCAACATTCCCTAAAAGTCCCAAATCATTTCCTGTTAAAACAGTACTTTCTCTGATCGCTTTCGGTAAAGCATCAACACCTATTCCTAATGTCGATAGTGGTTTTGGAATTTCGAAAAAACCAGATTTAGCACGACTATAATAGCTACCTCCCGCTCTAGATACTAAGTCCAATTTATTTTGGTCAATTGCTCCACTTTTATCTAAAACAGCCTCTGAAACATGCATCTTAACTACTTCACAGATTATTAAATTTCCTGCCCCTCCTTCTGTTCCTAACTTTACAATCTCGTTAACCTTGCATTCCATTTGCACAGGACTCTCTGCTACCCTAAATGGTTTTACTAAATCTGATTTAAGCATTGTTAAACCAGCCTTATCAAACTCGTTGACACCTTCTCCATATTCGGTACTACTTAAAGACATCTGCTGTACAATGTCATAATTAACAACATTAATTACAACCTCCTTAGTTAACTCTGCATTATGCAATGTATGCTTTGTTGTATTATCTCTAACCCGTCTTGCTGGCGAAAAAATTAAAATAGGTGGATTGGCGCTAAAAACATTAAAAAAACTAAATGGTGATAAGTTTGGATTACCATCAGCATCTATTGTACTAGCAAAGGCAATCGGCCTAGGTGCCACAGCACTAAGTAAATACCCATGTAATTTAGCAGTCGAAAATTCTTGAGGAGTAAAAGATAACATAGTTGACAATTTAATTTACACAAAAATACATAATCTAAGATCTAACTAAAAGGTAATTACTACTCAACCTCCACAATATTATTAACAGAATTGCATTATATTAACAACAAAAATTAACATCATGTTTTTTACAAAACATCGCCAGCTTATCCGCTGGATTATTATTATTGCCTCGTTTGCTATCATCTCCTTAATTTTATGGAATACCTATGTGTTTTTTCAAAAATTTAAAGCTGAAGAACGTATTAAAATGCAAAATTGGTCTTTTGCTCAAAAAGATATTGCAGAAACCATAGATTTAAATGGTACAATGGGCAACTTACCTCTTCAAATTTTAGAAAGCAATACGACAACCCCCATGATTATAGAATTTGCTGAAGGCGGTTTAGATCATAGAAATATAGATGAACAAAAAGCTAAAAAACCAAACTATCTAAAGCAGTTAATAGAACAGTTTAAGAGCGAAAACAGGCCCATTGAAATCAAATATAATAATAAAATCTTATCCACATTATATTACGGAAATTCGCCATTATTAAACAAATTAAAATATTACCCTCTAGCGCTTTTATTAATTATAGTACTGTTTGCCGCAGTCGTTTACTTTTTTTACCGCAGTTCGAAAATAGCAACTCAGAATAAATTATGGTCAGGAATGGCGAAAGAAACCGCCCATCAAATAGGAACCCCTTTATCCTCATTAATGGGTTGGACAGAGATTTTAAAAATGGAAGATACAAATCCAGAATATATTTTAGAAATTGAAAAAGACATCCATCGTTTACAAACCATAACCGAGCGTTTTAGCAAAATAGGATCACTTCCAACTTTAGAAAAGTTAGATATTATAGAAGAAACTCGAGAGGCATATGATTATTTAAAAACACGATCTTCTAAACTGGTAAACTTTAATATTGAAACCCCAAAACACCCAATTTATGTTAACCTAAACAAACAGTTATATGGTTGGACCATTGAAAATTTAGTAAAAAATGCCATTGATGCTATGAAAGGGAAAGGTGATTTACAGCTGACTATAAGTCAACTTGAAGAACAAGTAAAGATTACTGTAACAGATACTGGAAAAGGGATTAATAAAAACGAATTTAACACTATCTTTGAACCCGGTTATACGACAAAAAAACGTGGCTGGGGACTTGGATTGTCTTTAGCAAAACGAATTGTTGAAGATTTCCACAATGGACGCATCAAAGTTTTAAACTCTGAGAAAGACAAAGGAACAACTATGCAGATTAGCTTAAAAATAACATAAATGTCAGAAAGATTAATAACAATAAAAACGATTGATTTAAACAACAATTGCCCTGAGTGCTTTAGCACTAAAGGCTTACAGTTGACTTTTAAACAACTTTTTATTGAAACTTCTTTTTATAAAAGTATTACTCAGGAAGTAAATACAGAAATGAACTGTACCATATGCAATACACCAATATACCCTGCAAGATGGACGGATGCAATTGAGCGTGTTTACGACTATCAAATGAAGGCTTTCCAACCTAAAAAACCATCAAAAAAATACAAAAGTCGTTTTTGGGTTTTAATTATTGCGGCGGTTGTTATAGTTGTTGCTGTAGCAGCTTTAATTATTATGACTTTAACTTAAATCAGTTTTTAAGTTAGCACTAATAGCTTTTGCTAACGTTTCAAACTCTTCTTTTTCCAAAGACACTTTATTAATAAACCTAGCGTCATCCATCGAATTTAAAGGAATTAAATGCACGTGTACATGTGGTACTTCTAAACCAATAACACTCATCCCTACACGTTTGCAAGGCACTGCTTTCTCTAAAGCAATGGCTACTTGTCTAGAAAATCGCATTAAACCAATGTAAGTTTCCTCGTCTAGATCAAACACTTTATTAACTTCTTTTTTTGGAATACACAGTGTATGTCCTTTTGCATTTGGATTAACATCTAAAAACGCTAAGAAATATTCTGTTTCTGCTACTTTGTAACACGGGATTTCTCCATTGACTATTTTTGTAAAAATAGAAGCCATATTTGTTTCGGTTTAAAAACTAAAGATAAAAAAAGATTCCTGCTAAACTGAAATTTATATCAGAATAAACAGGAATCTTTAAATTATTATATTATTCATTATTTCCGCTATAGCGAAAATTTAAAATAGGGCTATTATCTACTAATTTCAATAATATCAAATTTTATTGTCCCATTTGGCACTTGTATTTCAGCAACATCACCAACAGTTTTACCCAACAACCCTTGACCAATTGGACTATTTACAGATATTTTCCCAGAAGCCAAATCCGCTTCACCATCTGCAACTAACGTATAGTTCATTTCCATACCATTAGTTTGGTTTTTGATTTTCACTTTAGATAATACTAGTATTTTTGATGCATCCATCTGTGACTCGTCAATAACACGCGCACCAGCCATTTGATCTTCTAATTTAGAAATACGCATTTCTAGCATACCTTGTGCCTCTTTAGCTGCATCGTATTCCGCATTTTCACTCAAATCACCTTTATCTCTTGCTTCCGCAATAGCTCTGGATGCTTTAACACGTTCGACATCTTTAAGCTGCTTTAACTCTGCACGCAACTTTTTTAATCCTTCTGCTGTATAATAAGATACTTTACTCATATTTATTTCGTTTAAATAAAAAGACGCTAAAACAATTTAGCGCTAAACACAAAAATCTCGTCGACACGAGATTTAGTGTTACAAATATACAAAATAATTAATTCAACATTGTAATTGTTGTAAATTGCATTTCTAAAAACTATTAAACTTTATATGTTAAAGCCTTTATTCACACTTATTTTCTGTTCTATTTTAGTTTTGTCTTGTCAAAAAAATGATGATGACAACACCAATAACTTTATCCCCAATATCGCTTTTGACACTTTAAACTCGATAAACACAACATTACCGCAGTATAACGATCTACAATTTCCTAGTGGCCATTTGGTATTAAATGGGTTTGGTTATAATGGTATTGTTATATATAGTGCAGGAAACAACCAATATAGCGCATTTGAAATTACAGACCCTAATCATGCACCTTCCAACTGCTCATCACTAAACGTAGAAGGCATTTCTGCCACCTGTAATTGTGAAGACGGCAATAGTTATAACATTGTAAATGGAGTTCCGTTTGATGGCACTAATGGTCAATTTAGTTTAAAACCCTATTTTGTAGAAGTTAACGGAAACGTTATTAGAGTGTTTAATAACTAAAAAAAGCACCTCCAAAAAAGAGATGCTTTTAACGGTTGATTAAAAATTAGTGATTAAAATTTTAAGGTTACACCTGCTAAAAAGTTAGTAGTTGCTTGTGGGTAATAAAAATTTTCTGTGATTGGTGTATCCGTTGAATTTTCAGGTCTGTAATAATAACTATACGTATAACCATTAGAAACGTATTTGTTATTAAAAACATTATTAATTAAAACGTTAAATGCGATTTCTTTAATCCATGTTGGTTTAATGCTATATGACACATTTAAATTGTTTACAAAATAACCATCCATATTTTTACTCTCACTTGATGTATTATCTAAATATTGCTGTCCTACGTACTTAGATAGCAAAGCGATGTTAGCGTTTTTAATTGGCGAGTATGTCAATGTACTACCAAATATTACGTTTGGAGAAAATGATATATCTGTATCCTCAAACGTTGTCACTACTGCCTCATAAGATACTGTATCATATGTACTAGGATCGTACTGTGTGTCATAAACAATATAGTCAAACGCTTTAATTTTATTTTGACTAAAAGTTGCGTTGGCATCTATTCTAAATTGATCAGATAATTTATATCCTGTTTGTATCTCTATCCCTGCTCTGTAACTATCAGCAACATTTTGTCTAATTGGGTCACCAACATCGTCTAAATCGCCTGTTAACACTAATTGATCTTTATAATCCATGTAGTATAAATTAGCGTTTAAGTAAAAATTAGCGTTTTGCAGTTTATACCCAACCTCAAAATCATGTAATTGTTCTGACACAGGTGTGATTGGATTTTTAGTTAAATCATCACGATTTGGCTCTCTGTTACCCACAGCATAAGACCCATAAACATTACTATTGTTATTAATCCTATACGTTAATCCCATTTTTGGATTAAAAAAATTATATGTTTCCTTTACATTAATATCTAGTAAATCTGAGCTTGTTCCAACGGACTCATAATCTACCGTTCTGTATTGTAAATCCAATAACGCAAATAAATTTGAATTGATATTGTACTCTGCTTTTAAGTAAGTATTAAAATCTTCCTTATCTCCATAACTAAAATAGTAATTGCTTCTTACTGGTATTGGTGTTTCAAATGAATCCCAAATAACTTCGCCAAAATGATCACCTTTATAAGAATTATAACCACCACCCAAATATAAATTCAACTCATCCTTTTTGTAATTAAACGAATACACTATTGCAGTAAAATTATTATCTAACCAACGTCTTCTAATAACATCGCCTTCGTCTGAAGCATTAGCATTGTTTGGAAAATAGTCTCCTAATTCTTCATCATCTTTATATTGCTCAAAATAGCCTTTACCTCTTGTGAAATTTCCAGAAATATTCCCTGAAAACATCGCGTTAAATTGGTGTGAAGCATGCAATTGGTAATGTGTTTGTTGATAGCTATCAATCTCGTTATCGTAAGTATAAAAGTTATATGTTCTTCCTGAGTTTAATAAATTTTCGGCTTCTGCATCACTTGAATAATTTCTATCAATAAATGCCTGAACACCTTCTAAATCACCATTAACAACAGCTTCAGGAGTCCCGTACCAAGACTGATAAGTTTCTTCTTTACCTCCAAAAACGATAGCCTTAATAGATGTGTTTTTGTTAACAAAACCAGCTTCAGCATAATAACTATTTAAGTCTGCTCTAGCTCTATCAATATATCCGTCACTTTGTATATTAGATAGTCTGGCTTCTGCATAAAAATTATTTTTAATTCCCGAACCTATACTAATATTATGCTTTCTAGTACCAAAACTACCGACTACATTAGTTGTTGTAGCATAACCTTCTGTAGATGGATTAAGTGTTTTTAAGTTTAAACTTGCACCAAAGGCACCAGATCCATTAGTAGATGTTCCAACACCACGTTGTAATTGAATATCCTCTACAGAACTAACAAAGTCAGGCATGTTAACCCAAAACGTACCTTGACTTTCTTGATCATTATAAGGTATTCCGTTGATAGTAACATTAACACGTGTTGCATCACTACCTCTTACTCTAATCCCTGTATAACCGACACCTCCACCAGCATCACTCGTGGTAACGACTGATGGTAATTGATCTAATAATACTGGTAAATCTTGACCAAGATTGATTGACTCTAACTCTTCTTTTGTAATATTGGAAAAAGCAACAGGCGTTTTATCTTTTGCCCTAGTAGCAGACAATAGGACCTCATCTAGTGTTGTGATTTTTGTGGAATCCACTTCAATATTGTTTTGTTGCGCTTTAGCACCAACAGATAATACCAAGAATGTTAAAAAAAGAAATAAATTTTTCACTACGATTATATGTTAATCGAACAAAAAGAGGTAATTATTCTTTACTATTAAAATTAAATAAATTTTGTATTATACTTAGATTTACTTAGCACACTACAAGAACACAATAAATGTGTTTCAAATTCCTAAACAGCATTACCTGTTCTAGGTTCAATGGGTATGATCTCAGCCGATATAGGCACCCCTTTTTTGAGAACGGTACAAAGGTAGATTAGAATTTTTGATTTATGAAATATGTCTTTGATATTTTTTTAATATAATAAAACATCAAATAATTTAATATTGCAAAAAACCGATTACCCACAACTAAAATTAAGTTAATCAAAGTTTGGTTTTCTACGATTTAACTTACGCTCTGCATTAAACTTCTTATTTTTTAAGCGTTTTCTTATGACTGCTCTTGGAATCTTAGTTGGTTTTCGCTTAGCCTGAACTTTTAAAGCTCCTTCTAAAATAGAAAATGCGCGTTTAATTGCAATACTTTTATTTTTAAGTTGACTTCTGCTTTCTCCACACTGTAATATTAAAACAAAGTCCTTAGTTAACCTATTTGCCAGTTTTACTTGAATTAATTCTTTTTGATCATCACTTAATCCTAAAGACGCCATTACAGCAAAACTTAGTTCTATTTTTGTAGCGACCTTGTTTACATGTTGACCACCACTGCCAGAACTTCTAATACCTTTTAACTTAAATTCTTTTTCTAAAGCTAATTTATTTAACATTTTAAGAGACTTGGTGTGTTGATTTTAATAAATCATTGACTGTTTTAACAGGATTAAAAGTAACTAATGGCACCTCAACAAAAATAGTATTCCAATTAGACATACTACCATTCCAAAGTCCTGGTAATTCCAAAGCTTTAATTTCTTTATCTACTTTTGTTTTCATAGTAATAAAAGCCGTTTGCGGATCTACAAACTTCTGTAAATCATAAACCTCTCCTTTATAATTTTTAATACTGCATACTAAATCAACAGGATTAAAATGTGTTGCCTTTTTAAGTATATTTTTCTGAATTTTAGATTTTTTATTTATCTGTGCAGACTCTACAATCTGTAGCGATAGATTTGCGCCTTCATCTTTCACCCAAAAAGGACCACCTCCAGGTTCACCTTCGTTTTGTACCATTCCACAAATACGAATTGGTCTATCTAACTTACTTTTTAAATACTCGATTTGATATTGTTTAGAATATTTTTCAAACTCTGGAGAGATGACCACATTCATTTTAGTAATTAAAAACTCTGCTATTTCAACTATGTCAGTATCCAATAACACTTTTTTATCTAAATTTTTAGCATATTTAAAAGCTTCTTCTTTTATTTCTATTAGTAGACCAGCAAGCATTTTTTTTGACTTTGCAACTTCTATTTCATATTCATAAACAACAACGTTATCAATGTTTTTTATAAAAATTATATCGCCATCAAGCGCGTTTAAATTCTCAAGTAAAGCACCATGCCCTGATGGTCTAAAATATAATTGACCATTATCTTCTCTTACAATCTCATTCTTATATGTTACAGCAATAGTATCCGTTGACTCCTTTTGATATGAAAATGAAATATCAAATATTGTATTTGTTTTTTGCTCTACGATTTTCTGTATTCGTTTAAACTCTTCGTCAAATTCAACTTTATGTTTGTCAGAAATCGTAAAATGAAGTACAGCCTTACTTTTCGTTTCAGCATACAAGGCTGCTTCAAATAAATGCTCTTCAAAAGCACTTGCTAAATGATTCTTATACCTATGAAACGGCAGTAATCCTTTAGGAAAATCACTAAAACCTAACTGATCCTCCCCCAAAACAGCCTCTATAAAAGCAAATAACTTCTGATCGTTACTAGATTTGTTATCAATCTTACTATTCTCTTCTAGATATTGAATTACTAGTTTATAAAATGGCAACTTCTCTAAACCTATAAAAAACAGAGATAATTCTGACGCCTTATTTTTATTAATATAGGCATTTATACTTTGTTTTTTGGGGTTATAAGCATTCAAAAATTCAAATAAAAATTTAAACATTCTAGTCGCTGCTCCGGACGCGGGTACAAATTTGACAATATCCAACTCCTCTTTTTTAGAGTCATAACTGGTAATTAATTCTGATGCTCTTTCATAAGAAAATTGAAAAATTCCGTCATTAATAGTTGCTGCTCTTTCTAAATTAATAAAAGGCAACCCTGTTTTTAATAGCTCTAACTGTTGCTCTACTTTTTTAAGCGTTAATCCTTTTTGATTAATAAAATCCGTGTCTGTTTGGTTAAACTGCATCGTTATATTTTGCTAATAATAAATCTATATGTTTGATTGCTAATTGCAATCTTGACTTTTTATCACCTTTTAATAAAACATATGGTTTTTTATATTTTATCAACGCTGATTCAAATGCCTTAAACATAGTTTCTCGTTCTTCTGGCTTATCGCGAAGGTCATCCGCTTCCCATGGTGTATCAATATACGTTAAAAAGTATAAGTCATAGATGTTTTCTAATGCATATTTTTCAAGTAAAGGATCACACATGCCAGAATAATAAACTTCAGAATAGACTTTATATTCCAATAAATCTGTATCACAAATCAACACAGAATCTGTTTTTTTAGCCCACTTGTTTTCCAATGCCATTTGCCCTCTAGCTATGGGTAATAAATCCTTAGGCTCGCAAATTCCCCGTTCATTATCCCATTTATTTTGAAGATAATCTCTTGCGTATTCTGGCACCCAAACCGAATGATAATGTAATGCTAATTGTTTTGACAATGTTGTTTTCCCTGTAGATTCAGGTCCAAACAATACTATTTTTATACAATTTGCAGGTTGTTGCGTAAGTGTTTTTTCCATGCTAAATATCCATAAATGGCAATTATTGTAAACCCTAAATATTGGAAAGATGTAAATGTAAACCCTTTATAAAAATACAAAGGCACTGAGATAATATCACCGATTATCCAAAAAATCCAATTTTCGATCTTACGTCTCGCCATTAACCACATACCAACAAAAAAGATAGCAGTTGTAATGGTGTCCGCGTAAGCCACCCAACTAGTCCATTTATCAAACCATTGGTAAACAAAATATACAAAAAACAACGTCCCTATAAATATAACAACACTCGCTTTTTTTTCTTTTTGTGTTGTTCTAGCTATTGGTGTAACATCACTTTTATCTACTTGCCTTGTCCAAATATACCAACCATAAACACTCATAATAAAATAATAGGCATTTATCATCATATCACCTAACAATCCCCATTTTAGCAAAAGATAGACAAAAATAATGGTACTAATCATACCTGTTGGAAATACCCAAATTTTATTCTCTTTAGAATACCAAACAGATAAAAATCCAAAAATGACTGCGATAATTTCTAGAATAATATCTACAGTGTCATACTCGAAATATTGCTCAAAAAAGAAATTAAAAATGTGGCTCATACGTGCTTCTGTCCGTTTTAATAACCTTCATTGTTAGCACACAAATGTCTTGATTTTCAAAAGACGCCTTAATTTTCTCATTTAGAAAAGGCATTAGTTGATCAAACTCACCAAATATCTGTGTACTTAACGGGTTTTCTAAAACCGTAAATTGTGACGCTCTTAAAGCTTTAATAAAATCAATGACGTGTTGCTCAAAATCGTCACTTAAAGGAGACAAAGTTAAGTCTACTGAAATATTCATAATTATAGTTTTAATTCGTTAAAAAAATCAATGTTTTTTTCAAAAGCCGTACCAATTACAACAAGGTCTGCTCCTGCTTTATAAGCATCATCTAACTGCTGCTTACTTCTTATACCACCACCAACAATTAACGGAATGACTAGAT
The DNA here is from genome assembly GCF_004843725.1 of Psychroserpens sp. NJDZ02. Classification (NCBI taxonomy): domain Bacteria; kingdom Pseudomonadati; phylum Bacteroidota; class Flavobacteriia; order Flavobacteriales; family Flavobacteriaceae; genus Psychroserpens; species Psychroserpens sp. NJDZ02. Next base: position 1,206,549 of record NZ_CP039451.1, read on the forward strand.
CTTGTTTCACAAATTTAATCATTTGCAAAGGGACTGGATACAAAGCACCGCTTCCCGCTTCCAAATAAATCAACTTTTTACCCAATAACTCCCCAGCTTTTGCTGTATCTGCCACTAAACTCTGCAATGCTGTTGGTATTGGCAACGTGTTGGTGACTCTTTGAACAGCTGTTTCTCTTCCGTTTTCAATTAAAATATACCCCGTTGGAATCACCTCTAAATTTGTGTTTTTCAAAACGGATACTGCCTCAATTTGCTTTTCTATCAAATACTTTGGATTACGTCCAGAAATTAATGACAAAAATAAAATAGCGTCGGCATCTTTTGAAATTTGTGTCACATCTCCGGGGAATAATACTATTGGTAATTTTGTTAATGGTTTTAAAGCTGATACTAATTTTTGCGTCACCTCTACTTCCACCGTACTTCCGCCTACAAAAATATGCGTAATTATAGACTCTTCAATTTTATTGGCAAATTGCGATATTAAATTAAGATCAAACTTATCAGGATCTATTAAAATTGCTAATAGTTTTTTTTTTGTCGCTTTCGCGGAAAGTATGTCGTTGTAAACCGTCATTATTCTATAACATAAGCACATGTAAACCCTTCAAACTCCAAATAGTTTGCAGTGTATCTTTTCTTTAATCCTTCATAATCTATCCAACATACAGTCTGAGTATCCTTCATCGTAAATGGAATCACTAAAAAATGTTCTCTAAATAACATCCCTGGAGTTGCAAATAATTTGTACAAGGATTCTTTAATTCCCCATATAACAGTTAGCCTACTAATATAGTCTGAAGCATATTTGTCTAGATAAGCAAACTCATAATCCACAAACTTCTTTGCGATAACAGCAATTTTATCACGCTGACGCTCTATATCTATACCCACTTCATTATCACTTATAATGACACCAGAAAACGTAAAACTATGGGTAATAGAGATCTGTTTTCCATCTTTTAAATGCGGCTTACCATTCGCATCGTAAAACAAATCTTGATCGCTATAGCCAAATGCTTTTAATAAGTGACGTACGCTTAAAAATCCGCGTTGGTGTAGCTCGCTTTTCATACCTAAAACACGAGTTAAGCTCTCTGGTTTTAAATCTAAACCCTTGATTAAATGATCGTAAGACTCGTCAATCTTCCAGATTTTAACAGTAGTTTGTGAATTAGGAGTAATGGTTTTATATAGAGGCATTTAATATTCTAAAATCTATTAGTTATCTTTGCATCGCCTGAGGCGAATTATCAGTTTTTGTTAAGCGAATTTAACCATTTTAACTACTAATTCCCAAAGGTGTTTCATTTATAAAAAAAAGAGATAAATAATATGAGTACAAAAAACGTTGCTTACGTACCTAATAAGGTAAAGGACATGTCGCTTGCGGCTTGGGGAAGAAAAGAAATTATTTTAGCTGAAGCAGAGATGCCAGGTTTAATGAGTTTACGTGAAGAGTATAAAAACGAGCAGCCTTTAAAAGGAGCACGTATTGCTGGATGTTTACACATGACGATACAAACTGCTGTTTTAATTGAAACATTACAAGCTTTAGGAGCAGAAGTGACTTGGAGTTCTTGTAACATTTTCTCTACACAAGATCAAGCTGCTGCTGCTATCGCAGATGCAGGAACTGCTGTGTACGCTTGGAAAGATATGACTGAAGAAGAATTTGACTGGTGTATTGAACAAACCTTATTTTTTGGTGAAGATCGTAAGCCATTAAATATGATTTTAGATGATGGTGGAGATTTGACTAACATGGTATTAGACAAATACCCAGAATTATCTGCAGGAATCAAAGGATTATCTGAAGAAACTACAACTGGAGTACATAGATTATACGAGCGTGTTAAAAATGGTACATTAACAATGCCAGCTATTAACGTAAACGACTCTGTAACTAAATCTAAATTTGACAACAAATACGGATGTAAAGAATCTGCTGTAGATGCTATACGTCGTGCTACAGATATTATGTTAGCAGGTAAACGTGTTACTGTTTGTGGTTATGGTGATGTTGGTAAAGGTACTGCTGCCTCTTTTAAAGGTGCTGGTAGTATTGTAACCGTAACAGAAATTGACCCAATTTGTGCTTTACAAGCTGCAATGGACGGTTTTGAAGTAAAAAAACTGGAAACTGTTGTTGGTAATAGTGATATTGTAATTACTACTACAGGAAACAAAGACATTGTACGTGCAGAGCATTTTGAAGCAATGAAAGACAAAGTAATCGTTTGTAACATCGGTCACTTTGATAACGAAATCCAAGTCGGTTGGTTAAACGAAAAGCATGGTAATACAAAAGATACTATCAAGCCTCAAGTTGACAAATACACCATTGACGGAAAAGATATTATTCTTTTAGCAGAAGGACGTTTAGTAAACTTAGGTTGTGCAACAGGACACCCTAGTTTTGTAATGAGTAACTCATTTACTAACCAAACGTTAGCACAAATCGAACTTTGGAAAAACAGCGCAGCATACAAAAATGACGTATACATGTTACCAAAATATTTAGATGAAAAAGTGGCAAAATTACATTTAGAAAAAATTGGTGTTGAGTTAACAGAACTTGCAGAATACCAAGCTGATTATATTGGTGTAAAGGTTGAAGGACCATACAAGCCAGAACATTACCGTTACTAATTACAATACTATTGCATAGCGCTTTTTAGCCACATGTAATTTTATTAATTAAAACTTATAGTACTAAAAATCCCAAGCAGCAATGTTTGGGATTTTTACTTTTTTTGGCAATTTGTTTTTCGCAAAAAAAGCAAAAACCAACCACGCTTTCCGCTATATCTTTTTTAAGAAAAATAAAAAAGGATGCCGCATCAATCGTTATCGCAGAAGTAGAAACGAAAAGAATCCTATCACAAGAAACAGCTACGTTATAAATTATAAATATTTATCTTCAACGCTTTAAATACAATTTTTATGAGTTTACACACTGTAAATAAGACACTAGACAAATTATAGTTAGCTATTAAAAACCATACTATTTCTAATCCAAAAGTATCAAAAAGCAATGTCGCTTGGCATATAGACCATAGCCTAAAGGTTATTAATAATGTTTGTATTGCGCTTCAAAAATCTGACCCCAGTTTATATAAAAGCGATTTTAGTCTTTTAGGAAAGCTATTGTTTGCACTCGGCTTCTTTCCAAGAGGAAAAGCTAAAGCGCCAGAACATGTTAAACCACCAGAAGTAATTACTAAAGAAGCTATAATTTCGCAAATGCAACTCGCAAAAACTAATGTTAGTACTATTGCAAGTCTAGATAAGAACGCTTTTTTTAAACACCCACTATTTGGTCATATTAACAAAAAAAGAGTCTCTCGTTTTCTTGTAATGCACACCAACCATCATATAAAGATTATAAATGATATTGTAAATAAGTAGTCAATATCCCGTTACTAATAATTTTCTTGCTCCACGGATACCACATTTCTGATACTTATGATATGCTTGTGCTGCACGTTCTCTGATCTGTAAATCCGATTCATTTAAAATCCATCCATCGATACTCGATTTTAAAGTATAGGCCTCAGGCGCCATTAAACCAGTAGTCCAAACTAATGGATTAGCTTTGGTCAATTTTAGGTACGCTTTAAAATAGGTTTTACTTACACAAGCTAAAATGATAGTATCCTTTGTACTTGTGTCTTTACCTTCAAAATCACCTTCTACATCAAACTCCATTAAACCATCATGACCAACATAGGCTAACAAATCAGCATCACCTCCAAAGCATAACTCTGTTTGATTACTGCTTATTTTCAAACTATTATTACCTGCATTAGATTCTAAAAAATTAATAGTTGCCTGTTGTATATACTTTCCGTTATAGGCATCCGCCAACAAATAGGTATTTGTTGTTTTATGCTTAAACAATACCCGTTCTACAATAAGGTCTGTTGGATTTACCACAGTAGTTAATACTTCCCAATCCTGACTCTTCTTAAAGTAAGCCTTAACACCATACATTGCTCCCCAATACAAATTATTTCTGGCATCTTGCCCATTTCCTAATTTAGCCGGAACAGGAACAATACCTTGATTAGCATTATCGCAAAGCGCTACAAACACATGAATAGTTTTAGGGGTTTGTTCTATTTTAGAGTAACATAAAAAAGGAAGAACAATTAAGAATAGCAGTAGGTTTTTCATGATAACATAACGAAAAACAATTAGTTTTATTACAAACAAAAAACCCTCTCCAAAAGGAAAGGGTTTTTATAATTTATAGGAAATAAAATTATTAAGCTAAAAAAGGCTCAATAGAAACATAAGACTTATCGTCTCTTTTCTTTGTAAATTTTACTAAACCATCTACTCTAGCATGTAAAGTATGATCTTTTCCTTGGTATACGTTTTCACCTGGGTGATGCGTATTACCACGTTGTCTTATGATAATGTTTCCAGCCATAGCAGCTTGTCCTCCAAAAATCTTAACGCCTAAACGTTTTGATTCGGATTCTCTACCATTCTTCGAACTACCAACCCCTTTTTTGTGAGCCATGATCTTAAGTTTTTAATTGTTATACTTAAAGTGATTTAGCAATTACGCTTTACCACCATCTAATTCGTCTTGCCATTTTTTCAACTCATCCCACTTACCATCAGCTGCTAATTGAGCTTGTGCTGGCCATGTGTCAGTTACGTGATTACCACGTACACCTGCGATGATTTCAGAAATTTTAGCTGCATCAGTTTTAGCTAATTCAGCAAAAGTAGCGATTCCTGCTTCCACTAATGTTTCAGCGATTTTTGGTCCAATACCTTCAACTTTTTTCAAGTCGTCAGCTTTTCCAGTTGCTTTAGCAGCCTTCTTAGGTGCAGCTTTAGCTTCTACTTTTTTACTTTCTTTTTTCGGAGCAGCTTTCTCAGCTTTCGCTGCTGGCTTAGCTCCTGAAGCTACTATATTTTCAATAATAATTTCAGTTAAGGCTTGTCTGTGTCCGTTTTTCTTACGGTAACCTTTTCTTCTTTTCTTCTTGAAAACAATAACTTTATCACCTTGAAGGTGCTTTAAGACTTTTGCACTTACTTGTGCTCCGCCTATAGCTGGGGCGCCTACAGTTATGTTAGAACCATCTGCAATTAAAAGGACATTGTCAAAAGACACTGCTTCTCCTTCTTCTGTTGCTAAACGGTTAACAAAAACTTTTTGGTCTTTTTCAACTTTAAATTGATGCCCTGCTATCTCTACAATTGCGTACATAGCGTAACGTTTTTATTAATTAATTTATATAAAATAATCTCATTTTCCTGAGAAAACGGATGCAAATATACTTCTAATTAATTAATATACAAACGTTTTGTGTACTTACTAGCAATATTTTTTATCCATAAAACATTCAACGTAATAAAACGCATAATATTAATGACTTAAGCCACCTTCTTTAAGATAATTTCTCCATCTCTTTTTCCTTCAGCATTGGGCGTGTTTCGGCTATCTTTAAACAATTGCATAAACGTTAAAGTCAGCACAACCGTTGTGCTAAAGCCCATTATTGCAACTACAAAACTAACCATTCCTGCACCTACATTATATTGTCCTTCAAAAACCTCTAATAACTGTGCTAAAAACAAAGGATTAACTTCGGTGGCGTACAACAGAAAAAAAGCGGTAAAAATAAAAGTCGCAACAAATCCAGCAATTACCCCCTGCTTAAAACCATTACCGTATGTAAATTGCCTACCAACTTTTAATTTGTAATATTTAATAACTTCATAAATACCAAAAGCAGTAATCAACCCATTACCTAAACTAAAAATAGCGTTGGTGTGGAGATTAAACAATGCTAAAAATAAAAAGTAAGCTATCAAAAAAGCACTTATAACTATTCCAAAACGTATTGGAAGTGTAACATTTTTCATATTATCTAAATTTTATTGGTTAATAATCCTTTTAAATTTCGTAAAAACAAAACAAAGTTTTTATAATTTGATGTTAATTTTTAGCACTTTAGCCATCAAAAACTAGTTTCTATTGCTATTTTTGTAATAACTGTTGTAACAAAACCTTGCAACGGTATACTAATACTTAAACTGATAAATTAAATAATCAAAACATGAAAAAAAGTTTATTCTCATTAGCTGCTTTGCTTTTAGCCGGTTTTTCCGCTACCGCACAAGAAGTTAAATACGAAGAGTTTGATTTAGATAACGGTTTACACGTTATCTTACATCAAGACAATTCCGCACCAGTAGTAACTGTAGGCGTAATGTATGACGTTGGAGGTAAAGATTTAGGAGGTACTCCTGAGACAGGACTAAGAACCGGATTTGCTCACTTTTTCGAGCACCTTTTATTTGAAGGCACACAAAATATTGATCGCGGTGAGTGGTTTAAAATAGTAGCCTCTAACGGAGGAAGTAATAATGCGAACACCTCTTTAGACCGTACTTATTATTACGAAGTGTTTCCATCAAACAATTTAGAATTAGGATTATGGATGGAATCAGAACGTATGCTGCATCCTGTTATCGATCAAATTGGGGTCGACACACAAAACGAAGTTGTTAAAGAAGAAAAAAGATTGCGTTATGATAACTCACCTTACGGACAATTTTTATTTGCTGTAAGCGATAATTTATTTTCAAAGCACCCTTACAAAAATAAAAATATTGGTGAGATGTCTGACTTAGACGACTCTACTTTAGAAGAATTTCAAGCCTATTTCAAAAAATGGTACAGACCTAATAATGCTGCTTTAGTTATTGCTGGAGACATTGATGTAACAGAAGCTAAACGACTAGCTAAACTTTATTTTAAAGACATTCCAAGTGGAGAAGTACCGGTTAGAAACTTCCCTAAAGAAGACCCTATTACCGAAGCTAAAGATGCTAAATTTTACGATCCAAACATACAGATACCTGCGATTATAACAGGATACAGAACTCCTGGTTTTGCAGAGCATGACTCATATATTCTAAATATGATCTCGACATATTTAAGTGATGGTAAATCGTCTAAACTATACAAAAAACTAGTAGATGACAAAAAAATGGCATTGCAAGCAGGTGCTTTTATCATACCACAACAAGATTATGGTATTTATGCGATTTATGGATTACCATTAGGTGAAACCTCTTTAGAAACTTTACTTGCAGAAATGGACGAAGAAGTTGTAAAGCTTCAAACAGAATTAATTTCTGAAAAAGATTTCGAGAAACTTCAAAACAAATTTGAAAATCAATTTGTAAATTCAAATTCAAGTGTTGAAGGTATCGCTGTATCATTAGCGACAAACTATATGTTATACAAGGATATTGATTTAATAAATTCTGAAATTAATATTTACAGAACAGCAACAAGAGAAGACATTCAAGCAGTTGCTAAAAAGTATTTAAACCCAAATCAACGTGTTGTTTTAGAGTACTTACCTAAACAAGACGAAAACTAAAAAGAAATTTTAAATAGATATGAAAACAAAAATAACAGCCTTAATAGCGGTATTGTTTATATCAATTTCGGCATCAGCCCAAATTGACAGATCTAAACAACCAAAACCAGGTCCAGCTCCAGCAATTACACTGGAAATACCTGGAGAATTTGAATTAAAAAATGGACTTAAAGTCCTAATCGTAGAAAACCATAAATTACCAAGAGTATCTTACTCTTTAACCATAGACAACCAACCTATTACAGAAGGTGACAAAGCAGGAACATCTGCAATGTTAGGCGCTATGTTAGGTAACGGAACAACGTCTATAACTAAAGATGTATTTAACGAAGAAATCGACTTTCTAGGTGCTAGACTTGGTTTTAGTTCTGACGGCGCTTACGCTAGTGGCTTATCAAAATATTCAGACCGTATTTTAGAGCTAATGGCAGATGCTGCTATTAACCCTTTATTTTCAGCTGAAGAATTTGAAAAAGAAAAAGCTCGTGTTTTAGAAGGACTAAAAAACGACAAAAAAAGTGTTGATGCGGTAGCAAGTCGCGTTGGAGGTGCCTTATCTTATGGATCAAAACACCCATATGGAGAGTTTATTACAGAAGAAACAATAAACAATATTACATTAGATAATGTCCGTGCTTTTTACCAAAAATACTTTAATCCTAATAATGCTTATTTAGTAATTATTGGTGATGTAGATTTTAAAACGGTTGAAAAGCAAGTAAAAAAGAATTTCAAAAAATGGGACGAAGGGATTGACTTTACGACAAACTTAGTAACGCCTAACCCTAATGTTGCAAGTACACAAATTGACTTTGTGGACATGCCAAATGCGGTACAATCAAACGTTACTTTAACTAACAATGTTAAGTTAGAAATGAACAACCCTGACTACCACGCTGTATTAATTGCAAACAAAATTTTAGGTGGTGGATTTAGTAGTTATTTAAACATGAATTTACGTGAAGCTAACGGTTGGACTTATGGTGCACGCTCAGGCATAGGAACATCACGTTATGGCGCCTCTAGATTTACTGCTAGTACAGCTGTTAGAAACATGGTTACAGACAGTACTGTTATAGAAACTTTAAAAGAAATTAACAGAATTAAAAACGAACCTGTAACTGCAGAAGCATTAACAAATGCAAAAGCTAAATATGTTGGTGATTTTGTTTTAGCCCTAGAAAGCCCTCAAACAATTGCTAGATATGCTTTAAACATCAAGTTAAACAAACTACCAGGTGATTTTTACAAAACGTATTTAGCTAAAATAAATGCAGTAACAGCAGCGGACGTGCAACGCGTTGCTAACAAATATTTCAAACCAGAAAACGCGAGAATAATCATTATTGGAAAAGGTAGTGAAGTAATCTCTGGATTAGAAAAAACAGGAATTCCTATCAAGTATTACGACAAGTTTGCTAATCCGGTTGCTAAGCCAGAATTTTCAAAACCTATCCCTGATGGTGTCACTGCTAAATCTGTTTTAGATAGCTATATCACTGCAATTGGAGGTGTTAACAACATCAACAATGTAAATACTGTAAAAATGGATGGTGATTTTGTTGTCCAAGGCGCTCCAGCATTAACTGTAGAAATAAAGAAAACTAAAGATAATAAAGAGTCCATGGAAGTTGCTATGCAAGGTATGGTAATGATGAAGTCTAAATGGAATGGAACTACTGGATATGGAGAACAAGGCGGTCAAAAAACCACATTATCAGATACTGAAATAACTGATAAAAAGTCTGACCTTGGTATGTTCCCAGAAACTAAATACGACATCACTAATGTAACCTTAGAAAGCATTGTAGATATTGATGGTGCAGACAGCTACAAAGTAAAAGTAATGACAGGAGACGATAGCTCTTACCGTTATTATGATGTTGCAACAAACTTATTAGTACAAGAAGAAAGCACCTCTGAAGCTCAAGGTCAAAAAATAACAACAACAGTTAAATATGACAACTATTCTGAAGTAAACGGTGTTAAATTCCCTTACGCTCAAACAATCATAGCTGGGCCACAAACCATGTCTATGAATATTAAAATCGTAAAAGTAAACGAAGGAGTTACAGATGCAGATTTTAATTAAGATCTATTACAATTAATAAAAAAATCCGAAGCTTAATTGCTTCGGATTTTTTTTGTCTTCCTATTTGCTAAATACACCCCAACTAAGATAATAAACGTACCAAAACCCTGTGCCAAACTAAAACTTTCGCCATCCAATAAACCCCACGTTAAAGCAACAATTGGCATAACATAAGTTACAGAAGATGCAAAAACAGGTGTCGATAGCTGTACTAACGTATTAAATAACACTTTAGCCAAAGCTGTCCCGAAAAAAGCAAGAATAACAACATACCCTATCGCTTTACTAAAAACAGGATTATCAAAATTATCAATATTAAAAAAATCAGTAAAAATTAAAACCAATACTGCAGGAATAAAAATAACTACATAATTACCCACTGCAATAGCTAATGGTTTGACGTCTTGTAAATAGCGCTTAATAATGTTGACATTAATCGCATACATTAAAGTAGAAGCAATTACAAAACCTGCATATAAATAATTTTGATCAGGGTTTAAATCTGCTCCTTCCAAAATTAAAATTGATGTCCCTACAAACCCAATAATTACTCCGATAACTTGCCTTGTACTACTAGCAATTTTAAAAATCGCGGCACCAAGTAAGACCGTATTCAAAGGTACCAAACTGTTCAAGACAGATACAACAGCACTATCTATTTCTGTTTCTGCAATTGCAAAGAAAAAAGCAGGAATAAACGATCCAAAAACACCAGATATGGCGATCCATTTCCAATGCGCTTTCTTTATACTTGTTATCTTATTATAACCAACAGCAAATAAAAACAAACCAGTCATCACTGTACGTAAAGCACCTAATTGATAAGCACTTAACCCTAACAAAGCCTTTTTAATTAAAATAAAAGACGTCCCCCATATCAAGGACAAAACCACTAAATACACCCATTTTTTAGTATTGTTACTCCGCATAGCATTGTTTTAGGGTACAAAAATCGATTTTTAAAGGCAATAAAGCATATAAATTAGTAGTTTTGTATCTATAATATTATAAATTAATACCATACAAAATGAAATCATTTAAACACATACTAGCACTAGCTTTAGTAAGCGTTTTTGCCCTTAGTTGTAAAAACGATGCTACACCAGAAGTTAAAACTGCTCCAGCAGCAACTAGCAAAACAGAAGTAGTCGCAAAAAAAACCATTAACCCTAATGCTAAATTGGCTAAAGCCGAATTTAAAATTGAAGGGATGACCTGCGCCATGGGTTGTGCAAAAACTATCGAGAAGAAAATGGCTAAAATGGAAGGCGTAAAATCTGCAACTGTAGACTTTGAACGCGAATTAGCTATGGTAGAATATGACGAAGCTATAGTCACACCTGCCTCTTTAGAAACTACAGTAACAAACGTAGCCGACACTTACAAAGTAAAAGATATGCATACTGTAGACGCTTTTACACCTGCAAAATAACAACTAAGCACTATACATCAAGTAAATTGTAGTAAAACAGGTTGTACAGACCCAATGCTAACATTTATAAACACAAAAAACAACTAATTAAAAAGCATCGCATAGTCGATGCTTTTTTTTGTGCCAATTTATTTTATTATTTTTAGTAAAATAAATCAAACAACATGTCCAAGCTTCCAGAGATAACACTATCGCGTATCTACTTCAAAAAAACGCATCAAATAAAAATAAGTTTTAAATACAACGATCAATTAAAAACTATTTTAAACGCTATACCCAAAGCCTACTGGAGTCAAACATTAAACAGCTGGTACATTAAAAATAATCCAGAAAACTTAAAATTATTGTTTTCAGAATTTGAAGATTTAACCGCAATAAATGCTAAAGATGTATTTGACACTAGTATGCCACTACATCAATATCCTGATAAAAGAATTAGAAAGATAAGCAAAGACAATAGGCTGATCTTAAATAATTTTTATAAATACTTAAAAGGAAAAAGATACAGTGTAAGCACAATTAACACCTACACACAATTAATAGCCGATTTTATAGAATATCATAACGAGAAAGATACTGAGGCACTAACCAATCGGGATGTAGAGCTATTTATCGAAACCATTTACATAAAAAGGAATTATAGCATCAGCACACAACGTCAATTTATAAGCGCCCTAAAACTGTTTATTGTATTTTATCCTAGAATACAAATTAACGAGATAACATTAGCAAGACCAAAAAAATCTAAAAAATTGCCTGTAATATTATCCTATCAAGAAATGATACTATTATTACAAAACACAAAAAACATAAAACACCGTATAATCCTAGCCATTTTATATTCGGGAGGATTGAGGATAAGCGAACTAATAAATTTAAAAATAGAACACTTACACATCCAAAGACATCAAATATTAATCAAAGACGCCAAAGGACGCAAGGATCGATTTGTGAGTATAGCAAAAAGCATACTCCCGTTATTAGAAAACTACTTGGTGACCTATAAACCAAAACTCTATTTAATAGAAGGTCCAAAAAGAGGAAAATACACAGCTAGCAGTGTTCGTAAATTTTTACACAAATCAAGCAAACTTGCCAAAATCAACTACATTGTAACACCTCACACATTAAGACACAGCTATGCCACACACTTACTAGAGCAAGGTGTAGGTTTACGCCATATACAAGAATTATTAGGACATAGCAGACCCGAAACTACCATGATCTACACTCATGTAGCCAGAAAAGATTTATTAGATATAAAAAGCCCGTTAGATAATGCTGTAGAATTATTAAGGAAAAACCAAAATCAGGAACAAAAGTTCCACATATCCCGTAATAATTAGGGGATATTTAGTACTTTAGTCACCATATAACTAGTTAGGTGCAAGCTGAAAAAACCACCGCATATTTTAGCACTTTCGTTTTTTGCCAACACATATTTCCTTCGCTTTAAAAAACAAAAGAGCTAAAATTTCCCAACGCTTAAATTATAGATTTCTGAAAAATAACATTACATTTGACCAAATTAAGTCAAGTCAATAATTGATACAATGACATTAGGACAAAAAATTAAAGAATTAAGGGAACGCAATCAAATGCTTCAAAGAGAATTAGCTTCGAAACTTGAAGTTGGAGATGGATATTTGAGTAAAATTGAACGTGACCAGAAAATTATTAAAAGAGAACATTTAAAGACATTGAGTAGTATTTTTAAATATCCTTTAAGAGAACTTGAAGCACTTTGGATTGCAACAAAAATCTATGACATTGTTAAATATGAAGAAACAGGACTAGAAGCTTTACGTGTTGCAGAAGAACAAATAAATTATAATAAGACATATGCCAAAATATAATAGAACAATTGAAGAGCTTGAAAAACAAGCAGCCTTATGGTGGCCAGAAAAATTGAAAGAAAAAAATGCTTTGGCAAATGTTCTACCATTATTGTTAGAAACACAAGACGATTTCCTTAATATTATTAGCTTAAGCAAAAAGGAGCCTCTTCAGGTATTTGAACTTATCAAAGTTGCTAAATTTCCAGGTAACTTATTTTTAAAACATCTGGTAGTATTATCTGATTATGGTGGAGAACCAATCCAAAGGTTAGGTAGGTCTTTTACTGATATTTTCCCAAAGGATAAAGAAGAGAACTACTTCTTTGATTTTGTTTGGAAAGCAAAGAAATACAAATACATATTTGAAACTTTCCCTATTAAAGGTCTGAGTAACAAAAAATTCGGAATTGATGGAGATTCGCTTTCTACAGAAAGAGAACTAGACTCAATGACCAAAGATTTAATCGCAATACTTCTTTTTGCTTCAACCTCTGATCTTGCAGAACAAGGTGGTCTTGACAGTTGTGAAATTGGAACGTTGCTTGGTAATGAAGTCGAATTAAAAAACTTCGTAAAACAAAGATATATTCTTGTAAGTAGAATAACAGGTGGAGCGACAGCAAACAGTCTAGGTCAACTTGCACAATCCGAAATTGTTGATTTCCTAAATAACGATTTAGGAAAAGGTTATGAAATTACAAGTAATGGAACAATTCACCTTTCTGGATATGATAAAAAAGGAGGAATGCCATTTGACATTGTCGTATCAAAAAGAAAAAAGCTAGTTGGAATTGAAGTTAGTTTTCAAGTAACAACTAATAGCACAATTGAAAGGAAAGCAGGTCAAGCAGCAGACCGCTTTAACTTAATGCATAACGATGGATATAAAATCGGATATGTTTTAGACGGAGCAGGAAACTTCCAACGTTCTTCTGCCTTATCTACTATTTGTACTCATAGCGATTGTACTGTTGCATATACTCAAGTAGAGTTTAAAGTTTTATCAAATTGGATTAAAAAAGAACTAAAATGATAAAATTTATAGATTTATTCGCAGGAACTGGAGGAATTAGACTTGGTTTTGAACAAGCTTGTAAAAAACACGAAATTGAAACAGAATGCGTTTATTCGTCTGAAATAGACAAAAACGCTTGTAAATCTTACGAGTTGAATTTTGGACACAATCCATATTCTGATATAACAAAAGTAGAAACTCTACCTAATTTTGATTTTATGCTTGCTGGTTTTCCTTGTCAATCATTTTCTTATGCAGGAAAACAAAGAGGATTTGGAGACACAAGAGGAACTCTATTCTTTGACGTTGAAAGACTTTTAAAAAAGTATAAGCCCAAAGGTTTCATACTTGAAAATGTTAGAGGACTTACAACGCACGATAAAGGAAGAACTTTTAAAACTATAATCAATTCTTTAGAAGCTATTGGTTATAACGTTGAGTATCGATTAATGAATACTAGTAATTTTAACGTACCTCAAAACAGAGTAAGAATATATATTGTTGGAGTTTTAGAACAACCTTTTCAAATAAAACTTAATTCAGACACAGGTGCTGTTGATTCTCATAATTTCAAAGCTAGAAATGGTCAGCAAAGCCTATTTGAAACTATTGTGAGTAACAAAGTTATTTCAGATTTATTAGAACCAAATCCACATAAAAAATATTATTGTTCGAAAGAATTTACTAAACAATTAAAATCTGTTATTGGTAAAGATTTGTCTAAATTAAATGGATACAGACTAATAGATACAAGAAATGGAAATTCATTACATTCTTGGGAACTTGGAATAAAAGGAAAATGTAATAAAGACGAAATAAATTTTATGAACCTTCTTATTGCGAATAGAAGAAAAAAAATATTTGGAACTCATCAAGATGGTAAAGCGTTAACACAAGAACAAATTAAAACCTTTTATAAAAAAGATAATTTCAAAGAAGTAACAGAATTATTACTTGATAAAGGCTACTTAAGTAATTATGACAATAAATATAATCCTGTTTGTGGAAATATGTCATTTGAAGTTTTTAAATTCCTTGACCCAAATAGTATTTCCATAACTCTAACGGCTTCAGATACTAATCGTTTAGGAATAGTTCAAAATGGAAAGGCTAGAAGATTAACTACAAGAGAATGTGCAAGACTTCAAGGTTTTCCTGAATCTTATAAGCTTTTAGAAAATGACAATGCTGTATACAAACAAATGGGAAATGCAGTTAGTGTTCCAGTAATTGAAGCTTTGACAAATGATTTGTTAGAGAATAATAAAGGAATATTAGAAAGAAAAGCCAACGCTAAAAGCCATACACTTTTACAATTCGCTGAAGCCACCACACAAACCAAAATTGCAAAAGAGTATGCCTTTGCCAACGCTAGCAAGTTTATGGAGAAAAAAAAGCCAGCACCTAACAATGTATAAAAAACATAGGGCTTTTGTGTTAAATCCAAAGTCCTGTGCTTATTTACAAAGTCCGCTAAATATAAAATTTGGCATTTAAACGAAAAATAAAGCAAAATATTTATATTTTGCTAAGTGTTAAAACCGAAAGTCAGTGCTTATCCTCTGCCCTACGTGTTTTATACTAAACGTTAGCTGTAATTTAAAAAAACTCATATAATGAAAAATAACATTTTATTTCTATTTCTATTAATTACGATAATCAGTTGTAAGGAAAAAAACGCAAAATCATCAACTAATGAATCAATTCCTAAAGAAACAACTAACGAAAAAATTTACAATGGAACAGGAAACGTAACCCAAGGATTAGCGGAAACACAAATTAAAAGTCTTATTTCTTGTAATCGAGGAGGTAGCAGAATTTCAGGAGTTGGAGAAATAAAAGATGATTTAGGAAATAGTTGGACAGTTCCCGGAATTAATCATTTCAACGAATCGACCAAAGCTTCTGATTTATATAATGAATGTAACTCTATAACACCAAATAATCTTTCAGAAATAGATATGAATTCCGTTCCTGTCTTTGAGATAGATTCGGACGGAGAAATCATTACAGGCTATCTTTTTGCGGATAATTATTTTGAACTTTACATTAACGGAAAATTAATAGCAGTTGACCCAGTACCTTTTACACCATTTAATTCAAACATTGTAAAATTCAAAGTAAAAAAACCTTATACAATTGCAGTAAAACTAATAGATTGGGAAGAACATTTAGGTTTAGGTTCAGAAAATAATAGAGGAAAAGATTTTCATCCTGGAGATGGAGGTTTTATAGCCAGCTTTAGTGATGGGACTATTACAAATAGCAAATGGAAAGCACAAACTTTTTATACTGCACCTATTAGTGATTTAAGTTGTTTAAGTGAAATTGGAGAAAAAAGAATCTCTTCAAATTGCAGTACAGATGGAGTTGATAATGGAACAGCATTTTACGGTATTCATTGGAAAATTCCAGAAAATAGTTTTGACGTTACTTTCAATGACAGCCAATGGCCAAATGCGACCACATATACTGAAGATGAAATAGGAGTAAATAATAAAAAAGCATATATGAACTTCATAGAAAAATTTAGTGGAAAAGGTGCTGAATTTATTTGGTCTACTAATGTCGTTTTGGATAATGAAGTCATTGTTCGTTACAAAGTGGAATAAAAACTACAGCTAATCGAGTAGACGGCTCCGACTAAAATAGCCGGAGTGCGCCTCTCACACCACCGCACGTACGGGTCTCGTATACGGCGGTTCACCAAATTGAAGTTTGCGTATTATTAATATAATCTAACAAAGGTTTATACCCTTTTCGTTTAAGCCTAGAAGTTGTGATAGTAGTCTTTAAAATAGGACTTTGAGCTACTGCCCAACCTCCCATTCTTGTTCTACTCCAAGCATAAGCTTGCCCTGCCTCTATACCTAATTGAATCAAGTTTTTACGCTTACGTTCTAGTTTCTTCCAATCGTGCCAAATACAATAGCGTAATCGATTTCTTAACCATTCATCTAGCTTTTTACTTTTTGCATAGATGTTTGTTAAGCGATAATTAGTCATCCAGCCTCGGCAGACTTGGTTAAGCCGTTCAAGACGTTCTAACAACGACATCGGTTTGGTTTTCTTGGTGATACTTTTTAGATTACGTTTAAACTTTGCCCAACTGTTCTTAGCTACCACTAATGCATATTGTCCTTTCACTCCCTTTTTATAAATGGGCACAAAACCATGTCCGAGTAACTCAAAATTTACAGGTCTACGCAGGCCACTTTTGGCTTTATTTATAGGTAATTTAAGTCTGTCTCTTAAAAAGACAAACAGTTTGTTTCCTATTTGTTTCGCCTCGCTTTTACTTTTAGCGTAAACACTAAAATCATCAGCATATCGCACATAACGCAAGCCCATACTTTTCATTTCTTTGTCCAATACATCTAACATAATATTAGATAATAAGGGACTTATTGGACTGCCTTGCGGGATTCCTTTTCTGCGCTTTTTGAGTCTTCCATTTATTAAAATGGGAACTCTTAGCCATTTTCGGATTAACCGTAAGGTGGTTGGACATTTTACCTTGTGGTAAATAAGTTGTAGTAAAATACAGTGGTCTACTTGATCAAAGAATCCTTTTAAATCAATATCTACAATATCTTGGTAACCTGAATTGATATACGTTTGAGCCTGCAGTACTGCTTTTTGGATGTTCTTTTGTGGGCGGAAGCCGTAACTAACAGGTTCAAAATCATACTCAAAATGAACCATTAATTGCTGACTTACCGCCTGTTGTAGCCATCTATCTACTACCGTGGGTATTCCTAAAAGTCTAGTTTTACCTTGTCCTTTTGGAATGCTTACCCCTAATATTGGTTTTGGAGTATAGCGGTTTTCTCGAATAGTGGATAGTAGTATTGAACGGTTTTCTAATATATATTTAGAAAGCTTCGTTGTTTTCATACCATCTACACCGCTCGCACCTTTATTGCGCTCCACTTGTCGTGTTGCTTTATAAAGGTTTGGTGCTGATAATACATTTTCAATCATAGGGTTAATAATACGTGTACTCCTGTTGCTCTAAAACTAGGCTAGCTAAGCATCCTAATCGAATGACAACGTAATTTAATGTTCAGTCCTTCCTTACTTGTGAGACCTATGGGGGTTTCCCAACTCGTGTCCTGTAAGTACTATGACTTCTGCTGACTTCTCCAAATAGTCAACTCGTAACTTTGGAGACCTCCCCAGGTAATGGCATCTTCTTTCACTCAATCACTGCCGTATCTACATAATTACCCTTTTGGTACTGTTTGGGCGTTACAATGATGTGCTTGCTTACCCGAATAACTATGCCTCTGTATACGATTTCTGTTCGTCAGTACCGAGTTTTGTAGTTCCGCTTCCTTCAGATGTAACCTCGCGGTTACCACCCTTGCGACTTACTAATGCTTCAAGACGTTACTCCTGCGCATAAGGGACTTGCACCCTCTAGATTAATTATTTACCTTTAGGTAAATTAAAAGATGCCCATGCTGGGCACACACACAGTATATAATTTATAGCTAGCTTCTCGCCTACTTACGAAAGTCCTCGCGGACTTTCTTGGTCGGTAATTATTTACTAAATTAGTTGCTTAAAACACGCAACAAACCATATACAACAACGTTGGCGTGCATTAAAAAAAAAATATGGAAATAAAAGATTTAGCAGGACTTAGTGAACCTCTCAAAAAACTAATCGAAGTAGTTTCTCAAGGATTAGGAGCATTATCAAAGCCTTATCTAATTAGAAAAACAGCTGATGCAAAAGCATATGAAATAAAAGCTATTTCTGATGCCATCAAGGATAATCACGGAAACCTCAAAGAAATTGGATATTCAGAAGAAAAACTAAGCTTAATGTCACTTGATTCTGAGTCTATTAAGAATGAATTAGCAATTGAAGAACGCACTAAAAATAGAATTGAATATAAGGAACAGAAAAGACAAAAGAACATTGAAAACATCACACAAAATGCAGTTAAAAATTTAGAAGCAGAAACAAATGTTTCGGAAGAACCAGTTGATGAAGATTGGACAACAAGGTTTTTCAACTATGCTGAAGATGTTTCAAATGATGAAATGCAAGATTTATGGGGACGAATTTTAGCAGGAGAAATTAAGCAGCCCAACTCATTCTCTTTAAGAACGTTGGAGTTAATCAGGAATCTAACAAAAATAGAAGCCCAAGTATTTACAAAAGCAGCTAATTTTGTAATTAGCTCTTGGAATAGTCCATTTTTATTCAAAGGAAAAAATGAAGATTCTTTAGCTAATTATGGATTTTCATTTGAAGACCAATTATTACTTACTGAAATAGGAATTATACAAGCTGAAACAAATATTTCTAGACGATTAAGCAAACAAGACAATGACTCTATTCTTTATTTTGAATCTGGAAATAAAATTATCAAGACATCGAAAAAAGCAAATACACCTGAGCACCGAATTTCTATATTGAGGTTTTCAAAAATTGGTGTTGAATTGTTGAAATTAATAACTCCCACTGTGAATGATGATTATTTGAAAGAATTTTGTTTATCATTAGAAACCGTGAAAATAGATACAGAATATGCGTTTATTTTGTCAAAAAACAATGGACAAATTCAACATACAGAACCTTGGGTGAAATATAAAAAAGAAGAATAACGACACGCCAACAATGGCTATAATTAATTCGGATTTTGGTGCTTAACCCAAAGTGAAGTGCCTTGAATTAAGTCCGCAAAATTTTCAATTTTGCGTGACTATTGAAATAAAGATAAAATTAAAAATTTGGCTAAGTGCAAGTCCGAAAGTTAACTGCTTTTAATTCCCGAACTAACCATAGCCGAGACGTTGGCAGTAATTTGAGAAAAACGCAAAGCCATATGAACATAAGATTTTTATTAATCATAATTCTGTCATTTTCATCACACTTTTGCAATGGACAAGAAGATATTCCGAAAGAACTGAAATTCTCATTTGAATATCTTGATGAAAATTGGGATTCTAAAGAAATAGAAATTTTTAAAAACATTACGGAAATCGATTCTACAACGCCAAGGAATTACCATCACGGAATAGGAAGATACTTAAGAAATAATTTATTGAGACATCACGAACAGTCCGAAAATTTAACAAATTTCTTTCATTCTATAGAAATTCATCATTATGACGATATGTCTTCTATAATTTTGACTTCGTACCACAGATATCTGAATAAACAAGATATAGAATTACAAGTACAAGTAGACAAAAAAGTGGAATATTGGAAGCCAATAAGTGAGTGTAACAAGAATCAGAAATTAAAAGCAGTCGAACTTTATCGTAAATACAAAGTTGGAGACACTTTAAGTATCAAAATGCCAGTTAATGAGAATAATAGTGTTATAGACTACCCTTGTTCAAATGGAAATTTAGAATGGGAATTCGATGAATTAATTGACCTTTCTATTACAGGAATAATAACCGATAAATATTTCATTAACAGCGAAACTAATGTATTTTTTACGTTTAAAATATTAAGTAAAAATCACTTGGACACAAGAATTATGATGGAAGAAGTTAATGTTGGAGATAAATTTAAAGTCGGATTATCAACGGCTTGGAAAATAGAATAAAAACTACTGCCAACACCGGTAACCGTTGCACAACCCCTTAAAAAACATAAAAACAGCTTAAAATCTTTGATTTTAAGCTGTTTTTAATTTTGACTCTCCGTATTTTCTCTAAAATGCAAGTGGCTTAAAACATTGCATTCGAAGGCTTATTAGGTGGTTTTTGATGCTTTTAATAAAAGCAAGTAGTCCCGCTATACTTTCTGGCAGGTTTTTCATATATTTTAAATACTTTTTAAGATTATAGGCTGTTGCGGATAGATGCATACACTTATTAGCTTGTTTAATCCCAAGGGTATTTACTTTTCCCATGCCTAAAAACTGAGTTAGTGTACCAAAAACAGGCTCTACCGTGCTTTGTCGTTTTCCTTTCATATAGCTTCCTTTTTTACTATCAACTCGTACTATATTCCGCATGTATTCTGCGCGGTAATACGTTACGGAAAATGACTTTTCTTGTGCCGTTTTGCTTAAGCAAGCGCTTCGTATTGGGCAATCTATACAAAGTTTTTTTGAACCTCTATAGGCCTTCTTTTTGGTGTTGCTCTTCTTTTCGTAAAACACCTTTTTAAAGGGGATAATCTTACCTTGAGGGCAGGTGTAGTGATCTTCTTTTTCATTATAAATAAATTCATCTGGTCCTCCTTTAAAGGTGCCGTGTGGCGGAATGTAACTGGTAATATCCTGCTTTTCTAAAAAAGCATAATTCTCGCCACTACTGTAACCGGTATCCGCGAGACAGTTGTCTATGGTAAGACCAGATTGCCATAAGCGTCTTTTTACTCGCAATACAATATCTGGTAAATGCTGACTGTCTTTGCCATCGGCATGATAGGCCTTGATGTCACTTATTACATGATGTGCGGCATCTACCGTGAGCTGACTTGAATAGTTTAGTTTTCTTGCTTTTCCTGGTTTTACACTTATACGAGCATCGGGATCGGTTGGACTGTAATGCGTTTTATTACTAGTATAACGCGAGCCTTTATTTCCTGCTCCAGGACGATGGTTTTGATCTTTTGACCATTTTTTGTTTCGGCTTTTTATCGCTTGTAATTCCTGACGGCTTGCTGATAATTCTTGTTGCGATTTTGGGGCTTTATTAACTTTGGCTGATCGAAGTGGCACTGCTTTATCTCTATTGCTTATATGTCGTACGGCGTGTAAATGAGCTTCTAGATCTTCTTCTGGCACTTTAAGTTCTAAGCTATCCATCGAAGCATTTGCTTTTACAGGTGCGGCGTCTATAACTTGGGTGTGGCCACTTACCATTTGCATGTCTACGCACATTTTGAAAACATGAGTAAATAGACTTTCAAAAACTGACTCTGGATACAGTTGATGTGTTCTACTTAACGTAGAATGCCATGGTAATTCTTCATCGATATCATAGCCAAGAAAATAAAGAATATCCAGTCGAAGACTACAATGTAATACCAGTTTTCTGTCGCTAGTGATATTCTCTAAATACCCCACTAAACAGAATTTGAAAAACACCACGGGATCTAAACTTTTTTGTCCACAGTTTCCGTAATAGATTTTTGTTTGATTCCGTAGAAATTCTAAGTCTAAAATTTCTGATAATCGTCTATAAAAATTGTCTTGGGGAACCCGACGACTCAACTGGAAATTGTTGAATAATTTCTCCTGATATATTTTTGTGCCTTGCATAACTAAATATACGAAATTTCTATATCTTTAACAACACGTTGTGCAACAGGCACACCGTGTATAATTCATTGCTAGTTCTAGCCTACTTGGAAATTCCTTCGGAATTTCCTCTGGTTCGTTTTAGTTTACTAATTTAGTTGCTGAAACACGCAACGAAATCATACACAAACACGTTGTGCATAATGTCTCACTCAGACCAAAAAACCTAAATGAAAAAAGAATTAAATAATAAATACGAAATTAGGTTAGATTTTAAAAGAGAAACTGAAAATCCAAGTAGACTTTTTAGAGCTTTTACTGAAATGATTGATGGTGTAAATAATTTAGACCATTTGATAGCGGAAACGGTTAATAGTTCTGTAAAATCTAAAATAGTTTTAGATGATATTGAAAAAGGTTCAATAATTGGTAGATTTTGGAGTGCTTTGACAATTAATGAAGATAGTAAAATTGATAACTCACCAGAGAATGAAGAAATTGAAGAATACATTGAGGAATCTCGCGCTGAAACTTTAAAGTTCATTTCAGAGAAAAAATCATCTGTTGAAGACCTTAAAGAATTAGCTAATAACTTAAAAAAAATTGCTGAAGAAAAATCATTAGCAGATTCTTTTAATTATGCGGAACACGATATTCTAAAATTAGCAAAAACTATAAATAAAATTAATGAATCTACAGAAGAGCTTAACGAAAAAGAGTCTTTTGAATTGAAATCTGAAAATAGAGAAATAAAGAATATTAAATCCGGAACAGAAAAAATTGATATTGATGCTGTTGAAAACGCACTAACTGAAAATGAAATAGTGAATGAAACAGAAATGATATATTTAATAAAAAAACCAGACTTCTTAGGAGATTCTGCTTGGTCTTTCAAACACGGAAATAAATCAGCTTCTATAAAAATTTCTCATTTAGAATGGTTAGAAAAATTTCATTCAGGAAAAATAATAGTAGTTCCTGGAGATTCATTAAAAGTAAAAGTTAAACAAACCTCGAAATATAATACAAATGGTTATTTGATATCAGATAAGTTAGAAATCATTAAAGTATTAGACGTAATTCATAACAATTAATGAAAGTAGACAAAACTATAACATATATTCTATCATCTGAATTTCTATTTACATTGTTACCCATTGTTATTTTAGTGATGGTTCGACTATTTCAAAATGACTTTCAATCAATTTTTTATAATACAGAATGGTCAGTAATAGCAATAATATTATTTGGACAATCCGTTGTGAAATTTTCATCAGGTATTTCTAATACAAATGAACAAGTAAGGTGGCAATTTGTTGCTTTAATTATTTCATTAATAATTATCTTTGGTTTGGTACCTTCTGTAATAATATTGATTTTAAACTTAATTAATACCGAAATACATTTTGGAATGTACATTGCTCAATTTATTATATTTTTAATAAGCTGTTTTGTCTTTTTTATAGTTGGTTCTATTGGACAAAAAATGTTAGACGAATAAAAACACTATGCACAATCGAGTAGACGGCTCCGACTAAAATAGCCGGAGTGCGCCTCTCACACCACCGTACATAAGTAACTGCGTTGGTCCTTTCGTCTCTATTGCTACCAGCAATAGCACTCAGGAACATATACGGCGGTTCGTAAATCATCACGCCAAAGCTCTTTTCACCCTTGACACTATCTTCTAATTTAGGCATAGGCTACCACTAGTGCTCCTATGCGAATTTTGAAGAGAATTACGTTCAGTCCTTCCTTACTTGTGAGACCTTCTGAGGTATTGCCTCAACTCGTTTCCTGTAAGTACTATGACTTCTGCTGACTTCTCCATATAGTCAACTCGTAACTTTGGAGACCTCCCCAGGTAATGGCATCCTCTTTCACTCAATCACTGCCGTATCTACATAATTACCCTTTTGTTACTGTTTGGGCGTTACAATGATGTGCTTGCTTACCCGAATAACTATGCCTCTGTATACGATTTCTGTTCGTCAGTACCGAGTTTTGTAGTCTCGCTTCCTTCAGATAAAACCTCACGGTTTTCACCCTTGCGACTTACTAATGCTTCAAGACGTTACTCCTGCGCATAAGGGACTTGCACCCTCTAGATTAATTATCTACCTTTAGGTAAATAAAAGATGCCCATGCTGGGCACACACACCGTATATAATTTATTGCTGGCTTCTCGCCTACTTACGAAAGTCCTCGCGGACTTTCTTGGTTGGTAATTATTTACTAAATTAGTTGCTTGAAACACGCAACAAACCATATACAACAACGTTACCACACATTTGAAAAAATATTGAGAACAACAATAACAATATTGCTAATTTTAATTTCGGGTCTTATCTACGCACAAGGAAACGGTCTTTATAAATTTCAATCCGAAAACAACAAGTATGGTTTTATGGACAAAAATGGAAATATTAAAATAAAGCCAGAATACATATTTGTAAATGACTTCGATGGAGGTATTTGTAAAGTTTCAAAAGAAATCATTGAAGGAAGTTATAAGTGGATTGTTATTGACACATTAGGAAAAATTAAAGATTCAAGAACAAAAAAAACTTTCAACTCGCTTAAATATAGTAGTTCGAAAACAAAAGGTATGACAGAATTCAAATCTGATAAGTTCTTTCCTTTCCAAAAAAATCAACTATTAGGTTTTAAAGACGAACAAAACAAAGTAATAATTGAACCTAAATTTTATAAGATAGATAAATTTCAAAACGGAGTTTGCGCTGTAAGAATAAACAAAGTGGAATTTGAATTTGAATTTGCAAATGATTATTTCTTTGATGCGCTCATTGACGAAAACGGAAAAATTTTAATCGAAATCGAAATGCATAGTTATATGGGTTTTCAAGGAGATTTAATTGAATTCTATGGTGGACCACACTTTATGGGTGGAGTATATTATCTGAATAAAAACGGAAAGAAAATTAACCCAACGGAATAAAAAACGTGAGGTAATCGAGTAGACGGCTCCGACTAAAATAGCCGGAGTGCGCCTCTCACACCACCGTACATACGGGTCTCGTATACGGCGGTTCGTAAATCATCACGCCAAAGCTCTTTTCACCCTTGACACTATCTTCTAATTTAGGCATAGGCTACCACTAGTGCTCCTATGCGAATTTTGAAGAGAATTACGTTCAGTCCTTCCTTACTTGTGAGACCTTCTGAGGTATTGCCTCAACTCGTTTCCTGTAAGTACTATGACTTCTGCTGACTTCTCCATATAGTCAACTCGTAACTTTGGAGACCTCCCCAGGTAATGGCATCCTCTTTCACTCAATCACTGCCGTATCTACATAATTACCCTTTTGTTACTGTTTGGGCGTTACAATGATGTGCTTGCTTACCCGAATAACTATGCCTCTGTATACGATTTCTGTTCGTCAGTACCGAGTTTTGTAGTCTCGCTTCCTTCAGATAAAACCTCACGGTTTTCACCCTTGAGACTTACTAATGCTTCAAGACGTTACTCCTGCGCATAAGGGACTTGCACCCTCTAGATTAATTATCTACCTTTAGGTAAATAAAAGATGCCCATGCTGGGCACACACAACGTGTATATTTAATTGCTGGTTCTGTGTGTACTCGGAAAATCCTACGGATTTTCCTCTGGTTCGTTTTCTTTTACTAATTTAGTTGCTAGCCAACGCAACTAACCATACACGAAGCCGTTAGCAAAAAGCGAAAAACCAATCTTTATGAAAATAAAATTTAAGAAAAAAAGATTAATTGCGAATCTAATACTCGGAATAGTTTGGATTGGACTCGGAACTTTTAATGTTCTGGAAGATGACAATTTGCGTTGGTCTGATTATGGATATTTGGTTATAGGAATTTTATATGTCGGACATTATTTATACGATTTGACAAATCAATACCTGACAGTTGAAAACGGAACTATTCGGAAAAACGGACTTTATGGTTTCGGAAAAAAAATAAACCTGAACGAAATTAATTGGATTAAAAAGTTTGCTGGAGATTATACTTTGAAAACAGAAACGAAGGAATTAAAAATCAATACGGAATTGATTGACGAGAACTCGCTTATTGAATTGAATAGTATTTTAGGAAAACTGAATTTACCATCTGATAAAACGCCATTTGCTAATCGAGTAGACGGCTCCGACTAAAATAGCCGGAGTGCGCCTCTCACACCACAGTACATAAGTAACTGCGTTGGTCCTTTCGTCTCTATTGCTACCAGCAATAGCACTCAGGAACATATACGGCGGTTCGTAAATCATCACGCCAAAGCTCTTTTCACCCTTGACACTATCTTCTAATTTAGGCATAGGCTACCACTAGTGCTCCTATGCGAATTTTGAAGAGAATTGCGTTCAGTCCTTCCTTACTTGTGAGACCTTCTGAGGTATTGCCTCAACTCGTTTCCTGTAAGTACTATGACTTCTGCTGACTTCTCCATATAGTCAACTCGTAACTTTGGAGACCTCCCCAGGTAATGGCATCCTCTTTCACTCAATCACTGCCGTATCTACATAATTACCCTTTTGTTACTGTTTGGGCGTTACAATGATGTGCTTGCTTACCCGAATAACTATGCCTCTGTATACGATTTCTGTTCGTCAGTACCGAGTTTTGTAGTCTCGCTTCCTTCAGATAAAACCTCACGGTTTTCACCCTTGCGACTTACTAATGCTTCAAGACGTTACTCCTGCGCATAAGGGACTTGCACCCTCTAGATTAATTATCTACCTTTAGGTAAATAAAAGATGCCCATGCTGGGCACACACATCGTATAAAAATAATTGCGGTTTAGTGCTTAACCAAAGGTCGTTGCGTGTTTGTAACGTCTGATTTTCCTTCGGAAAATCCTCGCATACAAACCCGCAACTATTCTTATACATAAACGTTGTGTGCAACCTGAAAAATGATAAACGTAATAGTTTTAGATACAAATATCCTTCGCGGATTAGGACCAAATTTTTTTGATAAAATTGATTATATCAGTTTGCAAGAATATTGCTACTCTTCAGCATCCGAAATAATAATTCCTAATGCAGTCTTACTTGAATATTTAGACTATTACAAAAGAGAAATTATTCAAAAAAATCTCAATGAAATTGAGCAATCTTATTCAAAATTATTCAAATTAGAAAAGTTCGGTAAAGCCTTAAAACCAAACTTGAATAATTATGCCAAAGAACAATTAGAGTTTATTGAAAACAAATTAACCGAAAATAGATTACGCCCATTTTTAAATCCATTTCTATCTGAAAATGAATTGTTGGAATTTTTAATAGAAAACAAACAAGAGATTAAAAAAGACAATACTAGAGATTTTATTATTTGGTCGAATACAATGGAGATTGGAGAAAAATACTCTGACGAACAGGTAGCGCTAATTTCGAACGATAAAATCTTTAAAGAAAATAAGTTTTTTGAAAAAATAAGAGTAAAAAGAAAAATTGAAAATTTAAAAATTTTCGATTCAATTGCTAGTTTTTTAAGTATTTATGGCTTCAAATCGGAAAATCTAAATAAAGAATTAATAACAAAATCAATTCCAATTTCAACAATTAAAAAGGAATTAAAAAAAGACAAAAACTCGATTCCGAGCCACATAAGCAAATATTATTATCATTCTCGAAAAAATTTCAAATTGGAAGAATTTGAGATACAGCAATTGGAAATTGAAGAATATTACGCTCATAAGGAAACTAAAACAGGCATAATAAAAGTAATTGTTCACGTAAACGTCAAAGTAAAGATGGTGTTTGAACCAGAGAAAGATTTAGAGAAATTAAGTGAGTATCTAAATAACGTGGATAATAAGAAAGATTTTTATCCAAATTCATTTGACAAAGATGGTCGCCCAATTTTTGACGATTGGATACTTTTTCATTTTGGATTAGAATTTAATGAAACGGAACAAAAAATAGAAAAGACTGAATTTTATGATTTTTTCCCTGAAGATGCTAATTTCAGAAGAATGAAGGCAGCACACAATCGAGTAGACGGCTCCGACTAAAATAGCCGGAGTGCGCCTCTCACACCACCGTACATACGGGTCTCGTATACGGCGGTTCGTAAATCATCACGCCAAAGCTCTTTTCACCCTTGGCACTATCTTCTAATTTAGGCATAGGCTACCACTAGTGCTCCTATGCGAATTTTGAAGAGAATTACGTTCAGTCCTTCCTTACTTGTGAGACCGTCGGAGGTATTGCCTCAACTCGTTTCCTGTAAGTACTATGACTTCTGCTGACTTCTCCATATAGTCAACTCGTAACTTTGGAGACCTCCCCAGGTAATGGCATCCTCTTTCACTCAATCACTGCCGTATCTACATAGTTACCCTTTTGTTACTGTTTGGGCGTTACAAAGGTGTGCTTGCTTACCCGAATAACTATGCCTCTGTATACGATTTCTGTTTAGTTTATGCTGAGCGTAGACGAAGGGTCAGTACCGCCTTCTGTAGTGGTATTTGCTCATTAATCAATCACAAATAGCCTTCAGATGTAACCTCGCGATTACCTCCCTTG
Source organism: Psychroserpens sp. NJDZ02 (assembly GCF_004843725.1). Taxonomy (NCBI): domain Bacteria; kingdom Pseudomonadati; phylum Bacteroidota; class Flavobacteriia; order Flavobacteriales; family Flavobacteriaceae; genus Psychroserpens; species Psychroserpens sp. NJDZ02. The sequence continues at coordinate 1,235,092 of NZ_CP039451.1, forward strand.
CGACTTACTAATGGTTCAATAAGCCTGTCCTGAGCGTAGCCGAAGGATTACTCCTGCGCATAAGGGACTTGCACCCTCTAGATTAATTATTTACCTTTAGGTAAATTAAAAGATGCCCATGCTGGGCACACACACCGTGTATAATTAATGGCTGGTTTTAGCTTACTTACAAAAGTCCTTACAGACTTTCTATCTGTGATTTATTTGCTAACTTTAGTACTTAAATAACGCAACTAATCTTTTACAATCACGTTGGCATTAATGGTTTTTTATTCAGGTAAATAAATAATAAACTCGGTTCCCTGTCCCAATTCACTTTCAATTTCAATTGACCCTCCTAGCTTTCCAATTAGTGTTTTAACTATTGCTAAGCCTAATCCGTGGGAGCTTTCCCCATCAGTTGGTCGTGCAGAGAGTTTTTGAAACATTTTAAATACTAATTTTTGATCAGCTTCAGATATCCCTGGTCCAGAGTCTTTGAAAGATATGGCTATTAGACCATTGCTAGAGTTTACGGATAAATCAATTGCACTTCCTTTGTTTGAAAACTTAATAGCGTTGGTCATTAAGTTATCAAAAATACGAGCTATCAATTTTTTGTCCGTATGAATTATTAATGATTCTTTACTAATGTGTTTTCTAAGGGTTTGCTCTTTTTCTTTTAACCTAAAGATGTAACCTTTCTCCCATTCTTCTATAAATTCAGAAAGATTGAAATCTTCAGATTCAATTCTTTTTTCTGGATGATTTACATCACTCATAAAAAGTAAATCCGTAATTAAGCTATTACCGGTTTTGACAGATTCATTAATATACTCAATATATGTTTTTTGTTCTTCATCTAAATTTTCATTATCTTCTAATAATTGACTAAGACCATAAATGTTATTGAGAGGGCCACGAAGGTCATGAGCAATAATACCTAGGATTCCGTCTTTTTCTCTATGCAATTCTTCCAATTCATTGTTATTCTCTACTAATTCTTTTGTTTGTTTGGAGACTTCTTTTTGTAGTTTTGCCTCTCTGATTTTCAATCCTTTTACCCGTAAAGAATAGATGCTAAAAATAGACCCAATTACTATTAAAATGCTAAGTATTCTAAACCATAGTGTTTTCCACCAAGGCGGTTTTATGTTAATCGTTAATGCTGTTTCTTTTTCATTCCAAACACCCTCATCATTGGAGCCTTTTATTTTTAAAACGTATGTTTTTGGGTCTAGATTTGTAAACGTTAGATCATGTTTACTACCATGCTGAATCCATTCGTCATTAAATCCTTCTAAATTGTATTGGTATTTATTCATTTTAGAATTAGTAAATTCTAATGCTGAAAATTCAAAGGTTAAATTGTTTTGATTGTACTCTAAATCTATCTCGTTTAATTCTGAAATATTTTGATCAAATGAAGTCGATTGATTGTTTATCTTTATATCAGTAAATACAACTTCAGGAGGATATGTATTAGTTTTCATATCATTTGGATTAAACATCGTGAATCCAGTGGTCCCGCCGACTAATAAAGCCCCATTTATTCCTTGAGAATGACCTCCCATATCTAGAATATTATTTCCGGGTATTGCAATATTTTTGAATTGCATACTAAGTGGATTAATTCGGGACAGCCCATTAGGAGTTGTTAGCCAAATATTACCGTCACTGCCCGATAGGATGCCATATATAATATCACTAGGAGGGCCATCATTTATTCCATATTTTTCAAATTTTTCAGATTTGGGATCAAATATCGCTAAGCCACTTCTGGTACCAATCCATATTTTATTATCACTATCACGGAACAGAGAACGGATTTTATTACCAATAATACAATTACCACAACCTTCTTTATACTCCCATAATTTAAATTTAAACGTATCCGTATTAAGAAGAATCAACCCTCTATTACTACCAATCCATACTTCTGATTCTGACTCTCTTAATACACAGTTTACGTATAAATTAAGTAAGGTTTTGTTTTTATCGTTTTTTGGATATACGGTTTTAAATTTGGTTGTAACGGTATTGTATGATAGGATGCCTGTCCCTATGGTGCCTAACCATAAAGTACCAACTTCGGGTTCGTAAATAATCTCAATATGTCTTATTTTATTGGCTAAAGGATTATTTAAAAAATCCTTTGCTAGCATAAAGCGATCTTGTTTTTGATTATAACGATAAAGTGCGCCACCCTGAGTACCTACCCATAAATCATTATTTTTGGAACGGTAAATTGCCCTGATTTTAGGCTTTTTAGCATCTGCTTTGTAATTAAAGTCTTTTATGTAATTTTTATATAAATTGGAAGTAGGGTTAAATCGACTCAGGCCATTACTGGTTCCTATCCATATGGTACCGTCTGCATCTTGTAGCATTGCTCTTACGTCGTTATTGACTAACGAGTTGGTGTTTTTTTCGTCATTTTCCCAATGTTTAAAGACCAGATTTTTTAAATTAAACTTGTTCATCCCATCTCCTCTAGTCGCTATCCAAATGTTTTTTGACTTATCAACAAGTACATCTTGTACTAAATTATTACCGATTTTATAATCGGAATTCTCATCAGACTTATAAACAGATATCTTTTTTGTGTCTAATCTATAATGTATTAAGCCATTACCGTTTGTGCATAACCAGATACCTCCCTGATTATCCTTGTAAAGATTCCATATGTAAACATCCTCTATAAAACGTCTATCGTTGTTGTTGTCTAATGCTATTTTTTCATAAGCTTCTGTCAATGTATTTAATAGAATTACGCCATTGTCTGTACCAACCCATAGTATTCCTTTATAAAAAACTAGATCATGTATAAAATTAGAGGGTAATCGATGCTCACCTGAGTATTTTAAATGTGGTTTGGTAAATTTAGCACTTGCAGGAGTAAAGTAATAAAGACCATAAAACTCATCTCCGATCCAAAGGTTTCCTTTATTGTCCTCCACGATACTTTTTATGGAGTATTTACAGGTTTGACATTTATTAGGTTGCAACCAACTTTTAAAAGTCATTGTAGAGCGATCCAGTAAATTCAAACCGTTTTTTGTGCCCACCCAAAACCTTGACTGACTATCTTCGTAAATCTGGAGTATTACATCATTACTGATTGAAGTTAAATCTTTTTTTTTATGTTTAAACCGAGTTATAACACCTGTAGTTGTGTTGTAAAGGTTTAATCCACCACCGCTTGTTCCAATCCAAATATTTCCATGAGAGTCCTCTAATAGACTAGTGATTAAATTATCTGAAATTGTATTGCTATTATTAGCATCATATTTGAACACTTTAGATTGATACCCATCATATCGATTCAATCCATTGTTAGTACCTATCCAAATAAACCCTTTTGAATCCTGAATAACAATATTGGGGTAATTAGAAGATAGACCATTGTCGGTCCCTATTTTTTCTAAATACCGAGCATTTGACTGAGGATAAAGGTTTGGTATTATAAATAAATAGAATATTGAGAAAAAAAAAAGTCTAGCTAAGGGATGCTGCATTTATCAATTGTTTTTACTTTACCAAAGTAGTGAAATATTAACAAAATAAACAGTAAAAATTATTTTAAGAACTGTATCGTAATTGCTGTGTCCTGAAATAGGACTGCTGCTACATTTTATTTAGCCTGTTTACTTATAGTTCCGATTTAGTGTTTTATGATAAAAACACAAACGCAACCTTTTACCTCCCTAAGGATTACAGGTTCTTTTTACAACTTGTTTTGAGGGCCTGATTAGTATAGGCTTGGTCAGTAGGGAAGATTCTGTTTGTCCATTATGTTTAAAATCACACAGTCTTTATGCAGAATGGGGCATCAACCATAACAACAAATACAGAAAAAAAACACACTATCTCATACAACCGAATGATATTACATTTATATTTAGGCCATAATAAACAAAATAAAGGTTATAAATTATAAGTAAAAACTAAATTTTAATCTGTACCTGTATTTCTTTTCAAATCCTAAAAAACAAAACAAAATGAACATATCTAAATGCTATTTATCCTTTCTTTTAATTGTACTATCAAGTTTTGGTTTAAACGCCACCAACTATTATGTTTCAAATTCTGGCGCTGATTCAGATACAGGCTTAAGTTTGGGTAATGCGTTTTTAACACTTCAACATGCTGCAGACCTTGTAATCGCAGGAGACACTGTATTTGTAGAAGACGGTACTTATGTTGGTTTTGATTTAAGAAACGTAAATGGTACAGCAGCAAGTCCTATTATTTTTATAGGATTAGGAGACAATGTCTTAATAAACCAAAGTGGCCCAATCAGAAATGATGGGATTAACATCGAAAACGCTGACTACGTTATAATTGATAACTTTATTGTAAATGATATGCCTGGAAATGGTAACGGTATACGAGTGGTGGTTTCTAATAATTGTACTGTTAGAAATTGTGCTTGTGATAATAATGCTGAACGAGGTATATTTACTGGATTTACCGACGATATTTTAATTGAATATAATGTTTGTACCAACTCAATCGATGAGCACGGAATTTATGTATCCAATAGCTCTGACAGACCCATAATTAGGTTTAACGAATGTTATGGTAATAATAACACTGGAATCCATTTAAATGGAGACGCTTCAGCTGGAGGCGACGGTATAATTAGTGATGCTTTAATCTATGGTAACCTTATCCATGATAACAATAGGTCTGCTGGAATAAACATGGATGGATTACAAAACCCAACAATCTATAACAACCTTATTTACAATAACCACTCAGCGCAAGGTATTGCACTTTTTCAACAAGATGGCGCGATTGCGACCAACGGTGCTAAAATTTATAATAATACAATTATCGTTCCTTCTGATGGACGATGGGGAATACTTGTGCAAAATGGCGCAAACATCAATACCGAAATTTATAATAACATTATCATTAATCAACATGCCTGGAGAGGCTGTATTGCTCTAAATGATACTGCCATGTTTACTAGCGACAACAATATCCTTAATGATAAAATGAGTGATAATGGGGATGGATCTGCAATTAGCCTAGCCGCATGGCAAGCACTAGGTCTTGACACCAACTCACTATTGGCCGATCCCATAAACTCAATATTTGTTAACCCATCATCAAATAATTTTAATCTACTAGCAGACTCTCAAGCGATTGATGCGGGCACCAACCTAGTAAGCACAATCGTTACGGATGATATTAATGGCGCTTCAAGACCAATGGGAGTAGGTTATGATATAGGCGCTTTTGAATTGGGCACAACACTTTCTATCAACAACGATGCACTCCTAGCTGAAGCTATTCTCGTTTACCCTAATCCAACTAATGGCATATTACATACTGATATTAAAAATTTAGATCGCATCACCGTATATGATATAACAGGACGTTATATAAAAACAATAACACCAGAATCAACGATTGATTTATCAGAATTATCACCAGGCACTTATCTATTAAAAATATTATCAAAAGGAAGAACGTTGACAACTAAAGTGGTAAAAAAATAACATCCTAAACGACTAGAATAATCAGGATTAAATTGTCATATTACACAGAGATAGAATGTTAAAAATTCCGTTTTTATCATAGTGCCGTTAATAAATTATAATGTCTCATGGACAAAACACACTATTAGACTTTATTGCTATTGCTCCAATAACTCTTTTTGACAATACTACGGAAGGGATTTCGCTTGAAGAATTAGATAATTTATCTCATACTGGAGAATCTATTAATTGAAAAATAGCTTTAAATACTAATGAAAAGCTTGTCATTTCATGCAAACATCCATTTTATAAAGCGACGTTGTTTCTCTCAACTCAAATTGACAACTCTTTACTACTTGTTTCCTATACAGAAAATGGAAACTCTTCTACTATCGAAACTTGGAAAAAAAATGACTGTAATATTTTAGAAAAAATCAATATCCTGCCAATAGTTAAAGCTAAAGATTTTTTTTTTAAAAACAAGATCAATTTAAAGCGTTATCAGCATATAATGCACGGATATATTATTCTGTAGAAATTGAGATATTAACAATTAATGCCCAATTTAATACATGGATGATAGATCATCTATACTTTACTGAAGACAAAAGTATTGATTACAACACAACATTAAAGTGGAATGACATCTCTTTTAACGTACAAAAATCAAGATTATAGGCGTTAATTTTGTGTAAGTAATACACCGTAAAAGTCGATTATATCTTTTCTACACCTATAACCTTCATAAAACTATAAATAGCAATCTCTAATGAATCTAACACCTTCAAAGTACAAACCTCCTTTTTAAAAAGAAGAAGAAGAAGAAGAAGAAGAAGAAGAAGAAGAAGACTATAATACGATGTATTAATAAATTAATCTCAAAATCAAACAGTATATTAAAAGCTTATCACCATAAATACGTGCGACACAAAAGCATGCCCTTACTTAATATTATAATTTTAAATGGCATGATCTATAAATCTTTGTAGATAACTAAACAAACAGATTTTTGCATTTACTTTCTCTGTTGCCACTGGACACTTTCCATAATACGTTTAATATCTTTTTGCAAGTAGTTTGCTGCCGGTAAAATAGAATCATAATTAGGTTTTGCATAAAAATACAAAGACCCCGTTAAAAAGTGATTAATGCTATCCGTAATGTAAAATTGAGATTGTGATGCGGCATTACCTCCTACCTCATAAAACATTCCGTAAACATTATTTTCTGGATTCTCCCAAATATCTTCGGTAATGGCATCTGCTTTTTTAGTGTGTTCTTGCGTAAAATTTTGTGCATTTTTAAGGTATTGAGTTAAACGCGCTTCGCCATCAATAGCCTTATAAGTTAAGTAGATTGTTCCTTTCAGTTTTTTGTATTCTATATTTAATCCAAAACTTTCCACATCATCTTTTAACGGCTTAAAGCGTATGGTGTCGCTTTGTAAATTTCTATCAAAAGTAAAAGGTAAGTTTTGATTGTACGCTTTATATTGTGCTTTTGGATATTCTAATCGCAAATAGGCATTTGGTTTTGGCACAGGATCGTTACCGCAACTGGTTAGCGTAATAAAAGTTATAAGCAGTACTATTATATTTTTCATAAAAAAGACACTTAGACGCACTTATTGCGCCTATTTAGTTTTAGGTTTAAGGCAATGTAACTTTGACGCGTTTGATTCGTTTTTTATCCAAAGCCTCTATAGTAAAAACGTATTTTCCGAAATTTATTTTACTATTTCGTTTTGGAAAGCCTCCAGAATTTTCTAAAATAAAACCAGCAAGGGTTTCAGCTTCACCTTTATAATCTTCAAAAACACTATCATCCGCAATCTTTATAATTTTATAAAAATCCTTTAATGCTGTTTTACCTTCAAAAGCATAATTTTTATCATCTAGTTTGGAGTATACTAGATCTTCGTCATCAAATTCGTCACTAATATCTCCTACAATCTCTTCAATAATATCTTCTAGAGATACTAAGCCAGAAGTCCCTCCATACTCGTCCACTACCATTGCTAAGTGTACTTTCTTCTCTTGAAACTCTGACATCAAATCATCCAACTTTTTATTTTCTGGAACAAAAAATGGTTCCCGCAATAAAGTGGTCCAATCAAAAGTCTTTTTATCTATAAAAGGTAGTAAATCTTTAACATAAAGAACACCTATAATATTATCCATATTATCCTTATATACCGGAATTCTAGAATAACCGTTATCAATAATTTCGGGTATAATATCACTATAGGGTTGTTCTACATTTAATGCAAATACGTCAATACGCGGCTGCATAACTTGCTTAGTATCTGTATTACCAAAGCTAACGATACCTTGCAGTATTTTTTGTTCTTCTTTAGTGGTATCATGCTCGCTAGTTAACTCCAAAGCTTGAGACAATTGATCGACACTAATATTAGATTTTTGTTTACCCAATTTACGGTGTATTCCCAAAGTAATACTTCGCATAGGCAAACTTAAAGGCGAAAATAAGATATCTAAGACCCCTAATGGAAATGCCATAAATGTTGCGAATTTCAAATTATTACGACTGGCATAAATTTTGGGTAAAATCTCTCCAAACAATAAAATTAAAAAGGTGATAACCACCACTTCCAATACAAATTTAACTACAACAGAAGCAACACCTGCAAATATATAATTACCTAAAAAGGCAAATAATATTACAATCCCTATGTTAATAAAATTATTTGCGACCAAGATTGTTGCTAATAATTTTTTTGGCCTGATTAGTAATTTTGTGATGATCTGTATTTGCTTTTTGCTCTGTAATGCTTCGTCTTCTAAATCTGACTTAGATAGTGAGAACAAGGCCACTTCCGCTCCGGATATCATGGCAGAGCATATTAAAAGCACAATTAAAAGCACAAAACCAAGTGCAACATTAATATTGTCGGAAATTATTAAAGCTATAAAACTCGAGGGTTCAGGGTCCATAATTAGTTATTAAAACGGGAGATCATCATCACTAGATATTGGTTTACGCGTCACAGGTTTTTCTGTGTTTGATTTTGCTTGTTGTTGCGTTGTTCCTTCTGGAGGTGCCGCTTCTGGGTCACGTTTGGTACTTAAAAATCTAAAATCTGACACTTGTATCTCTGTACTATAACGCTCGTTACCGGAGTCATCTTGCCATTTTCTGTTTTTTATACGTCCTTCGACATAGACCTTATCTCCTTTAGTTAAGTACTTTTCACAAATTTCAGCCGCTTTATTACGGACTACTATATTATGCCAATCTGTATTGGTAACACGCTCGTTAGTTTGCTTACTAGTATAAGTCTCGTTAGTTGCCAATGGAAAACGACCAACACAACCACCACCTTCAAAATAGTGCATCTTTACTTCATCTCCTAAATGCCCAATTAGCATTACTTTATTAAGTGTTCCTGACATAAATATTGATTTATTACTGCTACAAAATTACAGCTTTAAGCGTCAATGTAAATAAATTTAATAAAAAATATTGAAGCACTGACCTTTCTTGTTTAAAAATTAAATTTTTCTATAAAATCTCCAATTAATTTCGGTACTGGATACTCTTTTATATCTTCAATAGGAATCCCGTCTAATATATGGTCCGTATTAGTTACAATCCAAAATTTAGTATATAAATGTTGATGAGAAAGTTTATGCACAATTACCTTGTCATTATATAATGACAAATCAAAAGACTTCCCTTTTAAAACTGAAAGTGACTCAATTTCTTTTTCAATCATAGTATGTGTTGCTTCTTTTAAAGTTTCGACTAACGGAAATTGATATAAATTTTGCCAAATACCCGGACCTTGACGTTGCTCCAAAATCGTTTTTTGATCTTGAGCACATACTACTATAAAATTAAAATACTTTTTGGTAACCTTTACGTTTTTCAGCTTGACTGGTAAATGACTTACACTATCCTTTTGTAAAGCAACACATTTAGTATTAAACGGACATATAGTACAATCTGGATTTTTAGGTTTACATAAGCGTGCACCAAACTCCATTATAGCCTGATTAAAAGTTGCAGGTTGTTTTACATCTATTAATTGTTGCGCTAAAGCTTTAAACACTTTAAATCCTTTTCCAGTATTAATAGGTGTATCAATTCCGTAAATCCTAGACAAAGCTCTATACACATTACCATCTACAACTGCCGTGACTTGATTAAAACAAATAGAAGCAATTGCACTTGCTGTATAATCGCCAACACCTTTTAACTTCAGAATCTCGTCAAAAGTATTTGGAAATTGTCCTTCTAACGCATTGACTATATATTTAGCCGAAGTATGTAAATTTCTAGCTCTAGAGTAATATCCTAGTCCTTGCCATAATTTTAACACCTCCTGCTCTTCTGCATTAGCTAAATCAAAAACAGTAGGGAAATTAGTGGTAAAAGCATGGTAATATGGTAGTCCCTGAACCACTTGTGTTTGTTGTAATATGATTTCGGAAAGCCAAATAAAATAAGGGTTTGTGGTGTTGCGCCAAGGCAGATCCCGTTTATTATCTGTGTACCAATTAATTAGTTGTTTTGAGACATTCATTTATGAGAAAAAAGTAAGAAAAGCAAAAGTAAAGTTTATCACATTAAATTTTAATGAATTAGGTTTGAAATATTGAATAATAAATGACTATATTTGCCAACCCTTAGAAAAATTAATAACGCAAATAAGAAAAGAAAATGACTAAAGCTGATTTAGTAGCAAAGATTTCTGAAAAACTAGGAATTGAAAAAGGAGATGTGCAGGCAACTGTAGAGACTTTTATGGAAGAGGTTAAAACATCTTTAGAAGGAGGCGACAATGTATACCTTAGAGGTTTTGGTAGCTTCATTATTAAAACAAGAGCAGAAAAGACAGGAAGAAATATTTCAAAAAATACGACTATCAAGATCCCTGCTCACAATATCCCAGCGTTTAAACCTGCAAAAGTTTTTGTAGAGGGTGTAAAAACTAACGTAGACGTAAAGTAAACAATATTATAACCGAATTATTAATTTAAAAACATTCACCGTATGCCAAGTGGTAAAAAACGTAAAAGACACAAGGTTGCTACGCATAAGCGTAAAAAACGTAGACGCGCTAACCGTCACAAGAAGAAAAAGTAATTCAAAAAAGTAGTTTTAAAAAACTACTTTTTTGGTTTAAAAAATTATCGTTCTTTGAAAATTGAGTTTATCTATAATACGTACAACCTTGCGTAATTATTAAACTCTGCCGGATTTAAAAAATCCTGTGAAATATTTTAACTTTTTATAAGTTAAAATACAATGTATAATCCATCTATACTTTATTGTATGGATAAAAATTAACCTAAATGGATAAAGAATTAATTATTAGATCTAGTCCAGAAGCTGTTGATTTTGCCTTATTAAAAGATGGAAAATTAATTGAATTACATAAAGAAGAAGACGGGAACAACTTTGCAGTTGGTGATGTGTTTATTGCCAAAGTAAGAAAAGCTGTTCCAGGCCTAAATGCCGCATTTGTTAATGTTGGTTACGAGAAAGATGCGTTTTTGCATTATCACGATTTAGGCCCTAAAATGTCTTCCCTTTTAAAATTCACAAAAAGTGTAAGCACAGGTAAACTAAAAGATTTTTCTTTAAAAAATTACCCATTTGAAAAAGATATTGATAAAGACGGAAAAATTAGTGATGTCTTAAAATCAAATCAGTCTATTTTAGTACAAATAGTAAAAGAACCTATATCTACAAAAGGCCCAAGGATAAGCTCTGAGCTTTCCATAGCTGGTAGATATATTGTTTTAGTGCCTTTTTCTGACCGCATTTCAATCTCTCAAAAGATAGAAAGCAAAGAAGAAAAAGAGCGCTTAAAACGCTTGGTAAGGAGTATAACTCCCCCAGGTTTTGGAGTTATTGTACGTACTGTAGCAGAAGGCAAAAAAGTAGCCGAACTAGATACCGATTTACAAAACTTGCTTGGTCGTTGGACCGCAATGTGTAAAAAATTATATAAAGCAAATCATCCTACCAAAGTTTTGGGCGAATTAAATAAAGCCTCTTCTATGTTAAGAGATATATTTAATGACTCCTTTACCGGAATTCATGTAGATGATGACGCCTTATATGTACAAGTAAAAGACTATGTGCAACAAATTGCACCAAAAAAAGAATCAATCGTTAAATTACATCAGTCGTCTACCATTCCAATATTTGAAAAATTTGGAATAGAAAGACAAATCAAGACCGCTTTTGGCAAAACTGTTTCTATGTCTAAAGGTGCATACCTTGTTATAGAACATACAGAAGCACTACACGTCGTAGATGTAAATAGTGGTAATAGATCTAATAAAGCTAACTCTCAAGAAGACACCGCATTAGAAGTTAACTTAATCTCTGCAACAGAAGTTGCACGACAATTAAGACTTCGTGATATGGGTGGAATTATTGTAGTAGATTTTATAGATTTAAATACTGCAGAACACAGGAAAAAACTTTTTAATCATCTTCGTGATGAGATGAAAGATGATCGTGCCAAACACAAAATATTACCTCCTAGTAAGTTTGGATTGATTCAAATAACACGTCAAAGAGTACGACCAGAAATGAACATTAAAACCAGAGAGGATAATCCTAACGGTTTTAAGGGAGAAGAAGTCGAAGCACCAATTAATATAGTGCCTAAAATAACTCATGACTTAGAACAACTATTAAAAAAAGACTACAAAAAGGTGACTTTAAACACACATCCTTTTATAGCAGCCTTCTTAACAAAAGGCTTTCCATCGATTCGTTCAAAATGGTTTTTTGAACACAAAAAATGGGTAAAGATACAACCAAGAGATGCTTACACATACCTTGAATATCATTTTAATGATCAAAATGGTAAACGAATTAAATAACAAAAAAACCTCACTATTTATTTAGTGAGGTTTTTTTATGCTCAATAATTAACAATTATAAGGGCGTTACCCAAAGGGTCAGGCTATCCGTTATATCTTTTTAAACATGGTTTCTATCAGCCATAAAACGGACAACATTAAGCCTTTAATTATCCACAATAATAAAATTTAACGGTTTAAAAAGGATGCCACTACTATCCTTAACGCACAAAACAACTATACATCAAGGCCACTCTTAAACCTCCATAAAGTATTATAAAATAAAACTATATATTATTCTTACTTCATAATTGCTCCCTATTAATTTCACTCTTAATGTATATAACCCCCAAAAAAAAGCCACATCAATATGATGTGGCTTTCTTGGTTAACAGTTTGGTTATTGGTTAAATGGTTGTTTACTAATTACCTGGTCCTCCGCTTACAATAGTAAACTCAGAACGTCTATTTAATTGATATTGTTCTTCAGTACAACTTGCACCGCAGTCAGATAAAGGCACTGTCTCACCTTTTCCTTCACCTGTAATTCTACTTACAGCGATACCTTTAGAAACAACATAAGCTACAGTAGACTTAGCTCTTTTATCTGATAAACTCATATTATAATCAGCTTTACCTCTACTATCTGTGTGTGAAGTTGCATAAATAACCATTTCTGGATATTTAGTCATTACCGACACTAATCTATCCAACTCTGATGCGCCTTGTTCCGTAATATCAGACTTATTAAACTCAAAGTATATTGGATCTAAAACCACTTTGTCTGCAACAATAATTTTCTTAATTGGTGTTAAATTAACACTTACAGCTTTGCTTTCCTCTTGTGTAGCATTAACCGTTACAGCTTTATCTTCAAATTCTTCTTTTGTTACTTTTAAGCTCGTTTCAATACCACAATCTGTTTTAAATGTAACAATACCATCTGCGTTTGTTGCTTGTGTAGCAAGCACGCTTCCTTTAACATCATAAAGTGTTACCGACGCATTACCTACTTTCTCGCCTGTTTCTTCATTTTCAACGCTTACAATCATATTTACATCACATAAAGGCTTAATTTCCTTAATAGCATAAATATCATCACTACCTTTTCCACCAGCACGGTTAGAAGAAACGTATCCCTTTTTATCTTCATATATAGCAAAAGCAAAATCATCAGCCTTACTATTTATAGGCGCTCCAATATTTTTTAATATACGACCTCCAGAATATTCTGCATAAAACACATCTAAATTACCAAGTCCTAAATGACCGTTAGAAGAAAAATACAAATAAGCATCATCTCCTGCAAACGGGAACATCTCTTGCCCTGAAGTATTTATTTTAGTTCCTAAATTTTCTGGAGTCCCTAACATACCATTAGACTCTATACTTGCCTTATAGATATCATACAAACCAAATCCTCCAGGCATGTCTGATGCAAAATACAATGTACTTCCATCTTTACTTACTGATGGATTTTTCACAGAATAGGTGTTTGTATTAATATTTAAAGCTTCAATATCACCCCAAGTTCCTTCATTTTTTGTTGCTTTAAACAATTGTAATACACTTATTTTGACATTTCCACTTTCTGACTTTTCGTACATGTTTTCGAAAAAACTCTCTCGTGAAAAATACATTGTATTACCATCAGGCGTAATAGATACAATCCCTTCATGATACTTTGTATTAATTTTCCCGTTAATTAAGTTCGCTTCAGAAAGACTACCATCTTCAGTGACCGCTAATTCGTAAACATCTAAATACGGTTGATCATTCCACCCATAAGTACGTCTTGAATCATTTCTAGCAGAAGTAAAATATAATTTACCATCTTTTAAAGTTCCTCCAAAATCTGAAGCTGGTGTATTAAAATCTAAATTTTCAACAGTAAATTTTTCTTCTGACTTCAAGATATCATCTAAATAATTTGGATTTGCTTTAAAAGCAATAGCCCTTCCGTCAGTAGGATATGTAGAAGTAAAAGTCGCCATCTCTGCATTTGAAGCATCGTATTTTCCGTTAGCCTTTAGCATTTCAGAATACTTAAACAGCATGTCTGCATTTGCATTCGTTTCTAAAGCTTTTGCAAACCATTTTTCAGCTTCAACAGTATTGAAGGTGTTATAATTAGCTTCAGCAAGACGCTCATAAACATATGCATCTGCTTCTCCTTTTTCCACTAACTTAGTATAAGCTTTAGCTGCTTCTACAAATTCTAGTTTCTCAAAATGCTTATCAGCACTTTTAGTATTGTCGTTTTGAGCAGTCATATTAAAGCTACTCAAGGTTACAAGTGTTATAATAAATAATTGTATTTTTTTCATTGTATTGGTTAGCTTAATGGATTAGAAATAACGTGGTGAACGTGAAACTTTACTTGGTAAATTGATATCAAAATTGATAAAAATCTCATGAGAAGAATTAGTAACCACATCTAACTGAGATTGGATTGTGTCATACGCATAACCAATTCTTAAATTTGGTGCAACTAAAAAGTTAATCATACCACTAAAAGAATCGTCTATACGGTACCCTGCTCCTACCTCAACAAAATCATACATAAATAAATTTAAATTAACATCAAAACTTACTGGCGCATCAAATGCTACTTTAGCTAAAGCATGTGGCTTTAGCTTAAAGTTTTCTGATAGGTCAAATACATATCCTGCTGCTCCAAAAAAGTGTTGCGTCTCTGATCCTATTTTAGTACCATTATCATCCAAATGCACTGAACTTAAGATATTAGGCATAGAAGCCGAGATATAAAATTTACTTGGCTTATAAAAATATAAACCTGCCCCTATATTTGGTGTTGTTTCATTTATATTCTCCGAAAACAATTGATCCGTAGGATCTATTAATTCTATCCCTCTTAATCCAATATCATGGAACGTGGCTCCTGCTTTTATACCAAAGGCCAATTTAGTTGTTACTCCTACTGGTATAGTGTAAGAGAAATCAACGTAAGCATTTGTCTCTGTTACAGGTCCTATTTCATCACTAATTAAAGACAAACCTAAACCTACATTTTTCCCTACCGGAGAATGTATGGCTAGCGTCCCTGTAGTTGGTGCTCCTTCTAAACCAACCCACTGACTTCTGTAAAGCGCTCCTATGGAAACACCTTCTGTCGATCCAGCATAAGCCGGGTTTACCACATTCATGTTATACATGTATTGTGTGTATTGCGGATCTTGTTGGGCTTGTACACCTATAAACACTAGGAATACGATATATACTAATTTTTTCATCTGTTATCTTATTGGTTTTCTAGTTAGTTTATCTATTTATGTATACCCAAGCGGCTTTTTCTTCCGTTCCATTATATTTAACAACATAGTAATATGTTCCAACAGGAAGCATATCTCCATTATCGGATTGTCCTTCCCACTCGTTAGTATAATTGGCTTTAGAATACACTAAACGACCATTACGATTAAAAATCTCTATATTTTGAACATCAAAATTACTTAAGTCAAAACTATCGTTAACTCGATCTCCATTTGGCGAAATACCCTGTGGAAAAACACAAGACTCTAAAATTAAATTAAAGCTTGTATTAGTCGATGCACAACCAGAATTAGAGCCAACTGCATTAACATGCTCTACTCTAACATAAATAGTCGTTCCATCTACTCCTACATAAGGAGATGTTAACGCTGCAGTACCAGCTTGAGCATCTGACAAGGTAGAATAATAAGTAACTACAAAATCACTAGAGCTTTGAGCACCAAGTATGGTTGCCGTTTGAGACTCTAAATCAAATTCCCCATGTCCTGAAGCATCTTCACAAGATTCCATATCTAATGCTTGATCAGCTGTAGCGGATTCATAAAAATTGATAGTGGTTAATAAAGATAGTGTAAAGTCATTGCAAATCCCTCCACCAACAATTACCTGGTAAGTTCCAGGTTCGGTTGCCACCAAAGTTGAAGAATTTTCGCCATCCTGATAAATATCATTAACATACCATTCAATACTGTCCACAGCATATGCCGTAGTAGCCGTTAATGTAACAGCATCATATCCACATAAATTAATCGTGTCACTTGATCCTTCTGGAGCAGAGACACCTTGTTCTATTGCAATGCCGTCATAATCTAAAGCAACCTCACAAACAACGTCACAATTAATACCGTTAACTGGTCCACTATCTTGAGTAAAGGTATATGTCCCATCATCACCATCAAAATTCGTAATCAAAATAATATAAACACTATCAGCAGGCGCATCAATTAACTCTACAGTTTCTGTTGAAACTGAAGAATAACTACAGTCCGCTATATTTTCTGGCAATAACTCGTAACATCCTCCGTCCTGTGAAGCAAATGGCCCCCACACAATAAAATCAACATCAATTAACGCTCCTGCTAAAGAGGTTTGTTCTAAAGTAAACGAATAATCACCTGCTAAATCGGTATTAATGGTATTCCATAATGGATTTGGCTGCGTACTTAAACAACCATAATCTATATATACTGGTGATACAGAACCATCTGACACGTTAGAAAACGGTTCTGCCAAATCTGCACAAATAGGCAAAGCCTCCGAGCAAAAAGTAGGAGCTTCTAATGTTTGTATACATAAATCAAAATTTATAGCTGTTGGAGTTGTTCCAGAAGAAAATATTCTAATAAAATACGTATTACCCACTGTTAATACTGGTGTTAAACTAAATTCTTCATCAGTACAATATAATTGTGTTAAATCATTACAATCTGCACCTTGCTCATAAACCGCATGATCGATACTCAAAAAACCACCTACATATTCAATTTGTATTATGTGTTGTTCTCCTGTTGCAACAAATTGAAACCACACATCATCATCGACACCTGTACCACATGACTCTCCAGGTAACCCTGAATCTGTTGCTTCTAATAAAGTCCCTGAATTAACATCAACACATGCTTCATCATTGTTTACTATCGCTACTGTTGCATCACATGGATCATCATTATCAGGAGGACATGCTGCTAAAGCAATTGGCCTACTTGTTATAACACAACTAGAATCCAACTCATTAGTTACCGTAAAAACAACATCCGTATTAAAAGGGTATGGTCCAAATTGCTCGACACCTATAGCGCTAACGCTTACTGGTGCAGTACCTTGATTATCTTCTATAACGACAGAAGTAGCATCCCCTAAAGATGCAATATCTACATCTACTAAAAATTGCTCACCATTTGCACAATCATCAACAACGACATATGTTGCTGCTGGATTAATACAAGTTGCACAAGTAACAGTTAAGTTGATTGAAGTGTATGTTGAATTACTTTGACAACTACCAGAAAAATCTGAAGTAACAGCAAAAGAAATAGTATCTCCTGTAGATTGAAAAGTTAGACCTGCTAATTGTCCCGATGAGCCGTAAGGGTATGCTGTATTTAAATTAGTAACTCCGTCGGAATCTAATATAACAACCTCATCATAGTTATTTTCAACTTGCCCTGCGTTAATTGTCAAATTAAGAGGGGTACCATCTATTGAACTAAATGTAAAAACATTAGTATCATTATCACCGTAACAATAATCAAGTGTTTGTGGTCCACCCGTAGGACAATCTAAAGTAAAATCAAACTGTAGTAATGTTGAAAAACTAAAAGGCCCAACCCATTCACTAGTACCTGTAGTACAAATTGATTGAACATACACCTCGTAGTCTGTTGCAGGATCCAGCCCTGTTTCCGACATAGCTGTAGTACTAACAGTTGCTCCTGATGTTGGCGCTCCTGTTCCTGCCAATTGAAATACATAATTCCATTCTGTTTCAACACCTCCAGCATTCCAAGAAATATCCGCAGAAGTTTCTGTCACTGCATCAATGACTAATCCTATTGGCTCTGGACAAGACGGGATTGCACGCACTTGAAAATTATCAATAAAAATATCATTATCTTCTGGATCATTAACTATTCCATCTGATGCTCTGATTGCAAATTGCGCAATTGCTCCAGAATATACACTTAAGTTCTGTACAATATGTGTTCCAGATTCAGGAACAACGCTTGAAGAGTCAATAGTTTCCAAAACAGTCCAAGTAACACCATTATCTATTGATATTAGTAACTCAATTGTATCGTCAGAACCTAAAACACCGGCAGTATCTGAACTACCATATTCCCTTATACCAAAATCAAACTCAACCTGATAAGGAACTCCTGTCAAATCAATTTGAGGACTTAAAATCCAATCACTAACATTATTAAAGTATAAATTTATTTTATATGCTCCATCACCAGTCCCCATGTTAAGAAATTCATCAGCAGCCCAACTACTTGCTCCAATACCTTCTGGCCCTGTAATTACATCACCGTTACTGGCTACATCCCAACAATTTGCTGGAATAGCAGCAAAATCCTCTAAATAATCTGGCACAAAAACAGCACACGCTGTAGAAAACGTAACCGGCCCTGCCCAAGAACTAAATTCTGTTCCACAATCAGCCCTAACATAAAACTCATAATCTGTTGCTGGTGTAAGTGTATTATCAACATAAGGAGCGTTAGTCATTGCTGGTGCTCCTGCACCTACAGGAACCCCTGTCCCAATTGGCTGTATTACCACTTCCCATACTGACTCTACACCTCCTTCAATCCAAGACAAATCGACTGAATTTGCTGTTATTCCATTAGCTTCTAATCCCGAAGGACTAGCGCAGCTTGTATTAAAAATGGAAACATCATCAAAAGCAAACCCATCATCTTGTCCGGATGTGTCAGATCCAAATGCAAATCTAAAAATAACATTAGTCTCTCCTGCTAAACCTATCAACACATGACTTGCAGTAACCCATCCATCTGATCCAGAACCGTCACGCCCTGTCCAACCTACGGACTGCCCACCTGGACTACCACTAATTGTATTATCATTGTACCAGTTATCAGGGTCACCAAGTGCTCCTACATTTTGCCAAGTCACCCCATTATCTATAGAACTTTGAAAAACTGTTCCATCCCAACTAAACTCTGATTCCCACCATATACTAAATGATACTGTTGGCGCTGTTAGTGAGGATAAGTCAAATACAGGACTTGTTACACTTGAATTTTCTGAAGTATTGTAATTTCCTGCTAAATTAGTCATCCATGAATTAGCACCTGAAGCCGCACTATTAATTACAGCATCTGCCGGTAAACCAAGTGCCCATGTCCCTGCCACGGTGTTGTCAGCTATCCATCCTCCATCTCCAGCTTCGAAGTCTTCCGTATAAGGATAAGTTGTAATTTGTGAATTAGCTTGCCAGCCTATAAACAATAGTAGCACAGCTAAAATGAACGTAGTTTTTTTCATTTTTTAAGAAGTCGTTAGTTAATTAGAGACCTAAACTAAAAAAAAACGCTGTTTAAAAACTGTTAAAAACACTATTATAGATTAAACGCAATATTCATCGTTAAATAACACTAATTTGACAATGAATTAACAGTAAAACCTTACAATCATCAAGGTGCAGGATTTGGAATTACTGCATGTATTTTATCTATTTCTTGAATTAAATCACCCTTTAATGTTAAATTTATAGAATCAATATTCTCTTTTAACTGTTTTAAGGTCGTTGCCCCAATAATATTACTAGTCACAAAAACACGCTGATTGACAAAAGAAAGCGACATTTGAGCGAGTGTCATATTATTCGCTTCTGCTAATTCTAAATACCGTCTTGTAGCCTCTGTAGACTGCATACTACTGTATCTAGCAAATCTTGGAAACAGGTGTAAACGTGCCTTTTCTCCCTCTATACCTTTTATGTATTTCCCTGATAGCACGCCAAATGCCATAGGAGAATAAACTAATAATCCAATATTTTCTCTTATTGACACCTCAGCCATATCTCCTTCAAAAACACGGTTTAAAAGCGAATATGCATTTTGGACAGTTACTGGTCTTGGCAAGTTATTATTTTTGGACTCTTCTAGATAACGCATCGTTCCCCATGCTTTTTCATTCGATAAACCAACTTGCCTAATTTTACCTTCTTTTTTAACTTGATCTAAAGCCTCTAGTACTTCTCTAAAATTATCTGTCCACGGATCATTCGGGTTATGATTATAATCTCTAACACCAAAAGTGTTGGTTTCTCGCTCTGGCCAATGCAATTGATACAGATCTATATAGTCCGTTTGAAGTCTTTTTAATTCTAGATCAACTGCCTCTTTAATAGAGCCTGCTGTAAATCCCGTCGTACGTATATGTGCCGTATAATCTCCTGTTCCCGCAATTTTTGAAGCGACAACAAGATTTTCCCGTTTTTGATGTTTTAACCACGTCCCAATAATTTCACTTGTTCTACCTGACGTTTCTGCTGTTGCTGGTACGGGATACAATTCTGCTGTATCAATAAAATTAACACCTTGCTCTACCGCATAGTCTAACTGCGCATGCCCTTCTGCTTCCGTATTTTGGTTACCAAAAGTCATGGTACCCAAGCAAATTTTACTAACTTTAATATCTGTGTTTGGTAATGTTGTGTATTTCATCGATTTGAAAATTTAGGATATTCAACAAATATAAAAAAGACCTTTAGTTATTATTAGTAACTAAAGGTCTAATGTGTATTAAGGTTTGCGTTAGGGATAGTAGTGGCATCCTTTTTTTGCTGCCATAAATGGCAAAAAAAGATATAACTGATAGCCCGACCCTTGCGGTAACGCCCTTCTTAATTATTTAAAAGGTTTGTTATTTTGTCTAATTTTGGAGTTAATATAACTTCTATACGACGGTTTTTAGCCTTACCTTCTGCTGTTGTGTTTGGTGCAATTGGGGCAAATTCTCCACGTCCAGCAGCTGTCAAATTATCAGCTTTTATATTTCCGTTTTCTTGCAAAATGGTTACGATTGCAGTCGCTCGTTTTGTCGACAAATCCCAGTTATTGCTAATATTACCTCGTGGCGAATAGGGCGCATCATCCGTATGCCCTTCTATTAAGACTGCTATTTCTGGGTTATCACCTAACACGGTCCCTAACTGTTTAACCGCTTTACGACCTTGTGTTCCGACTGCCCAACTACCAGATTCGAACAATAATTTATTTTCCATAGAAACATATACTTTTCCGTTACGCTGTTCAATGGTTAATCCTTTACCTTCAAAATCTGTTAATGCACTTGATATTGCATCTTTAAGCGCAATCATTTCTGCTTCTTTAGACGCAATAATACTTTCTAAATCTGCAACACGTTGCGAACGCGATTCTAATTCTTTTTTAAGCTGCTCTAATCTTGCATTTTCCGTCGCTAATGCTTCCTCTTTAGTTTCTAATTGTGCTAACAACTCTCTATTTTTTTGCGTGTTTGCAGCAATGGCAGAACTACTATTAGCATCCAATGCCTCATAAGATGCTTTTAGGGTATCGTATTTACTTTTAGTCACGGTGTAATCAGACTCTAACTGATCACGACGCTTTAAAGCTTCGTCATACTCTGCTTGTAATTCCGCTAAGTCATTCGCTGCTTTATTTTTAGTTTTTAACAACTCACTGTTTTCATCTTTTAAAGACCTATTCTCCTGTTTTAAAGTCGCGTATTTACTCTCTAACTCTTTGTACACTTTTGGCGACACACAACTGGTTGCAATAAGTACTAATAGGATTACTGTTATTCTGTTTTTCATTTTATAAATTACTATTTGGGATTATGATTTGATTTCTACTAAAATAGGACAATGGTCACTATGCTTAGCTTCTGGTAGTATAACTGCTCTTTTTATATTTTGTTGTAATGGCTGACTAACCATGGCATAATCCAAACGCCAACCTTTATTATTAGCTCTAGAATTTGCACGATAACTCCACCACGAATATTCTTGACGCTCCGGATTTAGATACCTAAACGAATCTACAAATCCAGAGTCTATAAAAGCACCTAGCCACTCGCGCTCTTCTGGTAAAAATCCTGAAACCCCCTTCATTTTTGGATTATGTATATCTATTGCTTCGTGACAAATATTGTAATCGCCACAAACCACTAAATTTGGCAAAGTATCCGTTAACTTATTCAAATACTTTTGGATTAAATCCATATAATCAAACTTATGCTCTAGTCGTGCCGCATTAGTCCCCGAAGGCAAATACATGCTCATAACTGACAAATCATCATAATCGACACGTATATTACGACCTTCAAAATCCATAGATTCAATTCCTGTACCATATTCTACATGATTAGGTTCTGTTTTACACAAAACAGCAACACCACTATATCCTTTTTTCTGTGCACTAAACCAATAATTATAATGGTAACCTGCGTCTTTAAACAAGTCCAAATCCAACTGCTCTTCCATTGCTTTAATCTCTTGCAAACAAATCACATCTGGATCTGCACTTTGCAGCCATTCTATAAACCCTTTATTGATTGCTGCTCTAATTCCGTTGACGTTATACGAGATAATTTTCATGTGTGTTTGTTAATTGTTTTAATCGATCAAATGTTGTTAGCTAATGACTACATCTTTTTTAGAAGACAAACTTTTTAGAAAGCTTGTTTCATGCTTTTAATATTTGTTTCGGCTAAATTAAATAATGCTTTACTTTTACAAGATAAATTACTTCACTTTTACTGAAAAAATATTAACAAAATAATATAGTAATAACAGTGTTATAGATATAGATGAAACTAACCATTACCTGTTTTTTATTTTTCTTCGGAATTTTTGCGTTTGCGCAAGAACAGACTAACGGGTTAAACCGAAAGACTGTTGCAACCAACAAAACCATCCAAATTGACAGCGTCAGTATTAATACTACTGGTTTTAAAATTGAAACTACGACCGGTGCAATAATAGACTCTAGCTATTACACTGTTGATTTTGGTAAATCCATACTTACCTTTATAAAACCTATAGCAACCGATTCCATAATTATTAACTATCAGAATTATCCTGAGTTTTTAACTAGAACCTACACACAATTTGATAAAAGTGTGATTGTAGAAAATACAGATAATATTAACAAACTGGTTAAACTTACACAACCTAATACCAATAAAACATACACACCTTTTGATGGATTAACAACTTCAGGAAGTATTAGTCGTGGGGTCACCATTGGAAACAATCAAAACTCAGTTTTAAATAGCGAACTCGATCTACAAATTACCGGTAAATTAAACGATAAGGTAACCCTTCGCGCTAGTATACAAGATGCTAATATCCCATTACAAGAAACAGGATACTCGCAAAGGCTAGATGAATTTGACCAGGTGTTTTTAGAACTATTTTCTGACGATTGGGCCATACGTGCTGGAGATATAGACCTAGTTAACGACCAGTCTTATTTTGCTTCTTTCTCTAAACGCGTGCAAGGCTTACAAGTAAAGGCCCAGTTTGGCGACGAGGACCAACAAACTAATGTATTTGCATCAGGCGCCTTAGTACGTGGTCAATTTACTAACTATCAATTTACAGCGCAAGAAGGTAATCAAGGCCCTTATAAATTACAAGGCCCCAACGGAGAGTTATTTGTATTAATTGTATCTGGAAGTGAAACCGTTTATGTAAATGGCGTTACTTTAAAACGAGGCGAAAATGAAGATTATATTATCGATTATAATGCTGGCGAAATTATATTCAACCCGACCTACCCAGTTACTTCAGAGATGAGAATCAGTATAGACTTTCAATACTCAGAAAGAAACTACTCTCGAATTGTAGCTTATGGTGGCGCAAGTCATGAAAGCGAAAAACTAAAACTGGGTGTCACCGTCTATTCTGAAAACGATTCAAAAAACAACCCACTACAGCAAAACCTATCTGAAGACCAAGTCTCAATTTTAAGTACCGCAGGAGATGACATGCAACAAATGGTAACATCTTCCGAGGTGCCAGAAACCTTTAATGAAAACCGTATCTTATATAAAAAAGAACTTTTTAATGGAGAAGACATTTATGTGTTTTCTAATAATCCTGAAGACACCTTATTTGGTGTCACTTTTACATTAGTTGGAGATAATCAAGGTGATTACACTTTATCATCAACCAATGCTATAAATAATATTTACCAATACACAGCTCCAATATCTGGAATTAAACAAGGTAACTATGCCCCTATTGTGCAATTAGTCGCACCTACACTATTACAAATAGCGACACTAAACGGTGCTTACAAACCAACTAAAAAAACTACTGTTGGTTTTGAATTGGCAGCTAGTAAAAACGATCTTAACTTATTTTCAAACATTGACGACACCAACAACACTGGATTTGCAGGAAAGCTTAACGTCGAACAAAATATAATCAAGAATGACAGTTTATGGAATTTAAACGTTGTTCTAGATGCCGATTATATTCAACAAAACTTTAAAACTATACAACGTTTATATGTGCCTGAGTTTAACCGTGATTGGAATTTAAGTCAAACCGATTCTAACCTATTAAACACAAACTTTGGCGACCAAACATTAGTGTCGGTTGGCCTGCAAAGTTTTCATCATAAAAAAGGCTATATTAATTATAGTTTCCAGCACTTAGATTATTCCGAAAACTTTTCAGGAAGCAAACACAACGTCTTAGCAAATATTAACATTGGTAATTTACGATTATCAACTAACACTAATATATTAAAAGCCGAAGGAAGCGACAACTCCTCGAAGTTTTTCAGAACGTATAATAAAGCCGTGTACAAATTAAAAAAACAATGGATAGGAGCTGGTGTTTCTGCTGAAGAAAACAAAGAACGCATTAACCAAACACAGCAATTTACAGACTTAACACAACGCTTTACTGATTACGAAGTTTTTACTGGTATTGGAGACAGCAGTAATATTTATGCTGAAGTTGGATACAAATATCGTGTAAATGACAGTTTACGCAACGGAACACTTGACCGCGTCAACAACTCCAACACCTATTACTTAGATTCACGACTCCTTAAAAATGAAAAAACAAATTTATCCCTATACGTCAATTACCGAACGCTAAAAAACAAAGACGAAGACAAGGATAATGAAAACTCCTTAAACTCGCGCTTACTTTTTAATCAACGTTTTTTAAAAAATGGAATCCTTTGGAACACTGCTTTTGAAACGAATTCTGGAACCTTACCGCAACAAGACTTTACCTATGTGCAAGTCGAACCTGGCCAAGGGACTTATACATGGATTGATTATAATGAAAACGGAATACAAGAACTTGAAGAGTTTGAAATAGCACAATTCCAAGATCAAGGAGAATATATTAGAGTACTTTTACCCAATCAAGTTTATATTAAAACCCACCAAAATAGATTAAGCCAATCACTAACCTTAAACCCTATTGATTGGGTCAGTTCTAAAAACAAAACTAAAAAAATACTGTCTAAATTTTATAATCAAAGTAGCTATTTAATAGATCGAAAAATTATACGTGATGATGCAGATTTTGACTTAAATCCATTTAAGCAGGGCGAAGACAACCAACTAGGACTAACACTTAATTTTAGAAATGTCTTGTTTTTTAATCGCGGAAAACAGCGCTACACCACATCCTACACCTATTTATGGAATAGTAGCGAAAACACGCTAAGCTTCGGATTTATAGAGAACAATCTTAAAAGTCATCAGTTAAATTTTATCCATAAAATTAAAAATAGTTGGTTAGTAACTGTTACTTCTGCCTTGGAACAACAATTTAGCAACAGTGAAAACTTCAGCAGTAAAAACTTTGATATTGACTCTAATAAATTCAATCCTAAATTATCTTATTTATTAAACGACAATGTGCAGTTTGATGTCTTTTACCAATTTACAAACAAAGACAATACCATCAACAATCTAGAGAGCTTAAAACAACAAAAATACGGTCTGTCTTTTGCGTTTTCCCCGAAGGATAATGCACAAGTTGGTGCCATTTCTGGCGAATTTAATGTCTTTAACAACAACTTTGAAGGTAACGCTAACAGTCCAGTTGCTTTCCAAATGTTAGAAGGGTTACAACCCGGAAAAAACTTTACTTGGACCTTATTAGCACAAAAGAAACTAACCAAATTTTTAGATTTAAACCTAACGTATTTTGGACGTAAGACCGAAACCAGCAAGACGATCCACACCGGAAATGTGCAACTAAAAGCTTATTTTTAAGACATTTGTAACCTTTGTAACCTTTGTTACCTATTGACACTTCTAATTGTGTAAATTTGTATATAATTATGAGCAAAATTTTAGCCATCACCTATTCACTTTTGATTCTCATTCAGAGTTTCAACATAAACTTGGAAGATATTTCTAACTTTAGTGTGTTGTTAGAACATGCCGAATTTCATGAAGAAATGTATGGTGATACGTTTTTTCAGTTTTTAGCAGAACATTATGGAGATGCTAGAGATACGCATGATAATGATCATAAAGAACACAAAGACCTTCCGTTTAAGGATAATCATCACATGTGTACGCACATCAACACCTCTTTTATAAGTATTGCAAATAATTTTGAACTTAACCAGTACGAATTTATTGAAATCCCTTTTAACTTTCACTACAACGAAACTATAACAGACTCTGAAAAAACTTCTATTTTTCAGCCGCCCAAGCACGCATAATTCGATTTAGATCTTAACCCTGTTTACTTCAAACAGGTATTTATTATTTCTTAATTTTTATGAATTATGTTAGAAAACATCATAAGATTCAGCTTAAAAAATAAGCTGATCATATTTCTATTTACAGCCTTTATTATAGGCTTTGGTCTTTTTTCGTTAACTAAAATACCAATTGGCGCAGTGCCAGATATTACCAATAACCAAGTACAGGTTATTACAACATCGCAAAACTTATCTACGCAAGATGTAGAGCAATTTATAACCTATCCTGTAGAGTTAGAAATGGCTAATTTACCTGGAGTAGAAGAGATTCGTTCTGTTTCAAAGTTTGGACTGTCTGTGGTAACCATCGTTTTTAATGACGACATGGGAACCTTTTTACCTAGACAGCTTATTGCCGAAAAAATTAAATCGGCTTCCGAACAAATCCCAGAAGGTTTTGGCACACCCGAAATGGGACCTATAACCACTGGGTTGGGCGAGATTTACCAATACATATTAGATGTCAAACCGGGCTACAAAGACCAATACAGCACAATGGATCTACGTACCATCCAAGATTGGATTGTAAAGCGTCAATTGTCCGGAATTCCTGGCGTAGTTGAAGTGAATACTTGGGGCGGATTTTTAAAGCAATATGAGGTTGCTATAAATCCCAACAAGCTTACTGCCATGAACATTTCTATTGCAGAAATTTACGAAGCTTTAGAAAAAAACAACAGTGTTTCTGGTGGTGGTTATATTGAAAAAAATGACAAAGCTTTTTTTATTCGTGGCGAAGGTCTAGTTGGCTCACTAGAAGATATAGAAAATAGTGTTGTTAAAAATGATGGCTCACCAATATACATAAAAGACGTGGCTACTGTTGGCTTTGGAAGCGCCACACGTTTTGGAGCCATTACAGGAAATGGTGAAGGCGAAAAAGTATTAGGACAAATCATGATGCTTAAAGATGGCAACTCTAAAGAAGTTATTGATACTGTTAAAAAACGTGTCGCATCCATACAGAGCACATTACCAGAAGGTGTGTATATAAATGGCTTTTTAGAACGAAGCGAACTGATTGCAAAAACAACATTCACCGTTGCCGAAAACCTAATACTGGGATCGCTAATCGTTATTTTCGTGGTCGTCTTACTACTTGGTAATTGGCGCTCTGGTTTGGTCGTAGCTTCTGTTATCCCGTTAAGCTTAATGTTTGCCATTATATTGATGCGTCAATTTGGTGTCGATGCTAACTTAATGAGTTTAGGCGCTATCGATTTTGGAATTATCATTGATGGCGCAGTTATTATTGTCGAGTTTATTGCGTTTCAAATCATGTCCAAAGCATCGCATCTTTCTGAAATTAATAAAACCGAAAAACAAGCAGAAATTGACCAAATAACACTAAAAAGCGCATCAAAAATGATGAATTCAGCGATTTTTGGTCAATTAATAATCTTAATCGTGTTTATTCCAATTCTGTCTTTAAGTGGTATTGAAGGAAAAATGTTTAAGCCTATGGCAATGACGTTCAGCTTTGCTTTAATTGGCGCCATGATTTTATGCTTAACCTATGTTCCCGTAGTCTCATCCTTGTTTTTAAAACCTAGTACACAGTCTGCAAAAAACATTTCGGTTAGATTAATGGCTTTTTTAAATAAAGGCTACCAACCTATTATTAATTGGGCATTGTCTAATAAAAGAATAGTTGTTGTATTATCAGCATTATTACTAACCTCTAGTATTTATGTTTTTAGTAGAATGGGTGGCGAATTTATACCCACTTTAGATGAAGGTGATTTTGTTATTCAACCGGTTTTAAAAACAGGAACGTCACTAGGCAAAACCATAGAAATCACTACTAGAATAGAACAAATCCTACTAGACAACTTTCCTGAAGTAGACCAAGTAGTCAGTAGGATTGGAGCTGCAGAAGTACCAACAGACCCCATGTCCATGGAGCAAAGCGATGTAATTATAAAGCTTAAGCCTAAAAACGAATGGACTTCTGCTAAAAACAAAGACGCGTTAGCAGATAAATTTAAAGAAGCTCTAACCATAATTCCAGGCATGGAAGTTGAATTTACACAACCTATAGAAATGCGATTTAACGAGCTTGTTACTGGAGTTCGTGCAGATGTAGCCATTAAAATTTTTGGTGATGACTTATCGATATTAGCAAGCAAAGCAAATGAAATCAAAGAACTTATTGAAAACGTTGAAGGCGCTGTAGATCTTTCGGTTGAAAAAGTAGAAGGCTTACCTCAAATGAGTGTAAAATTCAACAGAATTAAAATTGCACGATATGGACTTAATATATCAGATTTAAATGATGTTATCTCTATGGGATTTGCTGGAAAAACAGCTGGAAGTGTTTTTGAAGGCGAGAAACGTTTCGACTTGGTCCTACGTTTAAAAGAAAACAACAGAAAAGATATAGGAAGTCTAGAAAACCTATACATCGACACCCCTAACGGCAATAAAATTCCGCTTAACGAATTAGCAGAAATAACCTATACAACTGGCCCTGCCCAAATATCTAGAGATGATACTAAACGTCGCATTGTAGTTGGTGTAAATGTTAGAAACAGAGATTTACAATCTGTAGTAAATGACGTGCAAAACATTATAGACAGTAAGTTAAAGCTACCTGTTGGTTACAGTATTACGTATGGCGGACAATTTGAAAACCTTCAAAGTGCAAAAGACCGCTTATTATTAGCCGTTCCATTGGCTTTAGTTTTAATTTTTATTCTACTCTATTTTGCATTTAACTCCGTAAAAGAAGCACTAATCGTGTATTCTGCAATTCCATTATCCGCAGTTGGTGGTATACTATTATTATGGGCTAGAGATTTACCTTTTAGCATATCTGCAGGCGTTGGCTTTATTGCATTATTTGGAATTGCCGTACTAAACGGAATTGTATTAATCGAGCATTTTAAAGCGCTTAAAGCAGAAGGTTTTAGTAACATAAACGAACGTATTAAAAAAGGAACCACAGAACGTTTACGCCCCGTTTTACTTACAGCAGCAGCTGCAGCTTTAGGTTTTTTACCTATGGCTATTTCTACAAATGCTGGCGCAGAAGTACAACGCCCTTTAGCAACGGTTGTTATTGGTGGTTTGCTTACTGCAACTTTACTAACTTTAGTTGTATTACCTGTTTTATATGCTTGGTACGAAGAAAAAAAAGCGCTTAAAATCAGTAAGAAATCAATAACTACAATACTTATTTTGCTTTTTACTTTTAATATTCAAGCACAAAACAAGCCCTTAAACATTGAACAAACGATAGCATTAGCAATTGAAAATAATGCGAATTTAAAAGCTGAAAACTTAAAAACTGACAAATCTAACGCTCTAGTTGGCTCAGCTTTTACGTTTGATAAAACGAGCGTTTATTATAATTATGACGAAAGTAATTTAGCAGTAAACAATGAGCCTCTTAAAGTTTTTGGTATCTCTCAAGACTTTAAATTTCCAACGGTATATTTTGCTCAAAAGAAAGTAAACGAGTCTAAAGTAAGTTTACAAGAAGCTAATTTTAGTTTACAAATACAGCAATTAAAAAAACAAGTGTACGCTAATTATTACCAGTTAAGTTATGCTAAAAACAAAGCCAAAAATTATAAGTATTTAGATAGCTTATATCACGATTTTGCACAAAAAGCAAAGCGTCGTTTTGAGTTAGGCGAAACTAATTATCTGGAAATGATAACAGCACAGTCCAAACAGAAACAGTTGGAAACACAATATAAACAATCCCTTCAAGAGGTGACCTTATATAACGAACAGCTTAAAAAAATGATCCAAGTAGATTCTATTACTACTGAAGACAGTTTGCTTCAAAAGCTAGAAATAGAACAATTATCTGCTAATCAAAATGTAGGATTATCCGTTTTTGACGCGGCTATTAATTATCAAAAAGCACAAACTAAATTAGAAAAACAAAGTTTACTTCCAGATTTAAATGCGGAATACTTTCAAGGTACAAACAGTACTCTAAACGATAATATTAAAGGCTATCAACTAGGTCTTAAAATTCCTATTTTATTTGGCGGTCAACGTTCAAAAATTAAAGCTTCAAAAATTGCACAAGACATTATTGTAGAACAAAAACAAGATTATCAAGCTAAAATAAATGCAGAATATCAATCGTTACTGGCAAAGCTTCAACAATATGAAGATGCTATTAATTATTACGAAACGCAAGGACAAACACTTTCCGAAGAAATAATAAAAACAGCAAATAGAACTTTTAAAGAAGGTGAAATTGATTTCTTTCAATACATCCAAAGTTTAGAAACCGCGAAAGATATTCAGCTTAGCTATTTAGAGCAATTAAACCAATACAATCAAACCGTAATTACCATCAATCATTTAACACTATAAAGAGATGAACAAGATATATATCCTATTATTTTCACTGGTTTTAGTAGCCTGCGGAAATTCAGAAAAAACAACAGAACTAGTTCCTGAAACAGAAACACACAATGACGACATAACCATTACAAAAGCACAGTTTGAAGGTGAAAAAATGGCTTTTGGAACATTAAACGAATACGATTTTAACGAAACCGTAAAAGTAAACGGAATGATTGATGTACCACCACACAACAAATCAAGCATTTCTACTTTTAGTGGAGGCTATATTACCAAAACACCATTGCTAATTGGAGATAGCGTAAAAAAAGGACAACTTTTAGTCACCTTGAAAAATCCGGAATTTGTTGAGATTCAGCAAAATTATTTAGAAGTTTCAGAACAATTAAATTACTTAAAATCTGAATATAACAGACAAAAAACATTGTTTGAAGAAAAAATTACTTCAGAAAAAAACTACTTAAAAGCTGAAAGTGCGTATAAAAGTAACCGTGCACATTATAATGGACTGCGTAAAAAATTACAAATGCTAAATATCAATCCGAGTAGCGTGGAGCAAGGACGTATTTCTTCCACTATAAATTTATACGCCCCAATTTCTGGTCATGTTACAAAGGTTAATATTAGTAACGGAACCTATGTTTCGCCTAGCGATGTTATCATGGAAATTGTAGATATTGACCATATTCACTTAGAGTTATCAGTCTTCGAAAAAGACATTATGCAAATTAAAAAAGATCAAAAAATCCTGTTTAAAATTCCTGAAGCTTCGGACAAAACCTTTGAAGCAGAAGTGCATTTGGTAGGAACCACTATTGACGAGCAAACTAGACGTGTAAAAGTACATGGACACGTAGACAATGACAAAGAAAACTTTATTGTTGGAATGTTTGTTGATGCTGATATTATTATTAATAGCATCAAAAGTATTGGACTGCCTAAAGAAGCTATTATTGAGGTTGGAAATGACTTTTATGTTTTAGTTTTAGAAGAAGCACATGGAGACGAGTTTCATTTAGAAAAAGTTAAATTAGAGCTTGGAAAGCAAACAGAAAACACTGTTGAAATTTTAAACGCTAGCCTTTTAAAAGATAAACAAATTCTAGTAAAAGGAAATAGTATGCTATTAAACGAGAGTGCCGGTGGGCATAATCATTAATTAAGACTTAAACAACTACTATGTAAAACCATAATAACAACGGACAAACAGCAGACAGCACTTTAAAAAGTACTTAGAGCTACTAGGTCTAAAACGCACGATTATGCCAACAGAAGCGCATTAAAATGTTGGTGATACTATTGCAAAATAAATAGGTATAACAGAGGCAAAAGGACATTTATTACCAGAAGACAAAGTCAAAGCTATTTAAAATTAATTAGCAGCGGACGCAAAATTGCAATGATTGGAGATAACGTCCATAAGGTTCCAGCAATGGCTTTACTTCCTCATGGAGCAGCAGCTATAGAAACTGTAGACGTTGCGTAAATGTCTGATAAAATAGAAAAACTCCTTTTCTATTGGATTAAGCAGAGCGTCTAAACGTATTATAAAGGACAATATTTTTATTAGCTTAAGTGTTGTTACTATTACAATTCTTGGATTAACTAATATTAGAATAGCCGTCTTGTCTCATGAAGCCTCAATCACAGTGTTTATTTTGAACGCTTTGTACTTATAAAGAACGTTTAATCTAACGTTCATTTTTTACCGATAACACAACTAATACTAAGAAAAAAAAAAGACCCAAACTTGAAAGTTTGGGTCTTTTTGGTATTTGTTAATTCCTTTTCTTCAAAAGCAATGCGTCGTTACATTTTCATTAACCACTCTTTAACATCAACTTCTTTTTTGATGATCTCTTTAAGCTCTGAAATAGCAACACGTCTTTGATCCATTGTATCTCTATGACGAATAGTAACTGTTTTATCTTCTAACGTTTGGTGATCTACTGTAATACAAAATGGTGTACCATTAGCATCCTGACGTCTATAACGCTTACCAACTGCATCTTTTTCGTCATAAAACACATTAAAGTCCCATTTCAAGTCTTCAACAATTTCTTTTGCCACCTCTGGTAAACCATCCTTTTTCACTAAAGGAAAAACAGCTGCTTTTACAGGAGCTAAAACTGCGGGTAATTTTAAAACGGTTCTTGTTGTATTGTTATCTAATTCTTCTTCAACTAAAGCATTAGAAAATACTGCTAAAAACATACGATCTAAACCAATAGAAGTTTCTAAAACATACGGTGTGTAACTTTTATTTTCTTCGTGATCAAAATACTGAAGCTTTTTACCAGAAAACTCTTCATGTTGTTTTAAATCAAAATCTGTACGTGAGTGTATTCCTTCTAATTCTTTAAATCCGAAAGGAAATTTAAATTCTATATCTGTTGCTGCATCTGCATAATGCGCTAATTTTTCATGGTCATGAAAACGGTAATTATCTTGTCCCATTCCTAAAGAAAGATGCCATTTCATTCTTGTTTCTTTCCAGTGCTCGAACCATTTTTGCTGTGTTCCTGGCTTGATAAAAAATTGCATTTCCATTTGTTCAAACTCACGCATTCTAAAAATAAATTGTCTTGCAACAATTTCATTTCTAAAGGCTTTACCTGTTTGTGCAATTCCGAAAGGAATTTTCATTCTTCCCGTTTTTTGAACATTCAAGAAGTTTACAAATATACCTTGTGCTGTTTCTGGACGTAAATACAAGTCCATTGCAGTCTCTGCTGTCGCACCAAGCTTGGTACCAAACATTAGATTAAATTGCTTAACATCCGTCCAGTTTCTGCTTCCGCTTAAAGGACAAGCTATTTCTAACTCTTCGATTAATGCTTTAACATCCGCTAAATCTTCCGCTTCTAAAGATTTGCCTAAACGTTTTAAGATGGTATCAATTTTTTCTTGATATCCTAAAACCCTTCCGTTAGTTGCTAGAAATTCTTCTTTATTAAAAGACTCACCAAAACGTTTTGCAGCTTTAGCAACCTCTTTATCTATTTTAGATTCTATTTTAAGGCAGTAATCTTCCACCAAAACATCAGCTCTGTAACGCTTTTTAGAATCTTTATTATCAATTAAAGGATCACTAAATGCATCGACGTGTCCTGAGGCTTTCCAAGTGGTTGGATGCATAAATATTGCAGCATCAATACCTACAATATTATCATGCATTTGCACCATTGCTTTCCACCAGTAGTCGCGTATGTTTTTCTTTAATTCTGCTCCGTTTTGAGCGTAGTCGTAAACTGCGCTAAGTCCATCGTAGATTTCGCTACTTTGGAATACGTAACCATACTCCTTTGCGTGAGAGATTACTTTTTTAAATTGATCGTCGTTGTTTGCCATAATAGTACAAAGATAAACGATAAATAAAAGTGTACAACCAAAAAACGATTAGTCTTTTTGACAAGTATAAACAAAAGCAGGTGGAGCGTTTAAAGGCTCGAATCCTAAAGCAACATTACCATTAAACTTTTCTTTTAAAGCAGCATAGTAGGTTAAACTATATTGAAACTGAGAAAAATAACCTTTGGAGTTTAAACATTTAAAGGCGCTATCCAGTATAACTTCTGTAATTGGTTTAGGAATATTAGTTAAAGGTAAGCTAGAAACAATATAATCCGTAGATTCAAAACCATGTTGCTTTATGACGTCCAGAACCTTATCTGCAGATTGATTTGAAACAATTAATCTAGAATCCTCTATTTTTAATAATGCTTTGTAAAAAACATCATTTATTTCGAAAGTAATAAGTGTTGCATCTGGCTGTAATCTTTTCAAGATTTCCTTTGTAATTACACCATTTCCAGGTCCAAACTCAACGATTAATTTAGCAGTACTAAATTCTATCTCTTTTAATAATTTTGAGGCTAAAAATCTAGAACTAGGAAATAATGTCCCAGACGTTTTTAAGGTTTTTAGTGATTCTTTTAAAAAATTAATTTTGTTCAAAAAAAAAGCGTTTTAGAGATAATTTAAACGAATATAAGATATTTATTTATTCACGTATTAGCAAATATAAAACCAATACACATACAATGTTATTATTTACAACAAAAATAACGCTATTGAAGTGTTATTGAGGTCGTTCCGAGCCTAGTGTTGTCACAAAAAATATTTACAAAATAAATACCTTGAGTTAAAGGTTGGTCTACATCTGTAATGATAATTGCGTCAAGGTCCACATCCTCATTTTTATAGTCTAACTTAATTTTTTTACTGTAAATTAAAGATTGTTTACCAAACGAAACCACTCCTTCATCTGCAATAACATTATTATTGGGATTTAATATTTGTATATAAATATCTTTTTCTCCTTCTTCTACAAACTTATTTTTAGAAACAGTAAACTCTACATGAAGTTTGTTTGCTTTATGCGACTTACTTGTACTTACAATTCGTTTTTTTGTTATCCGCTTAACTGCCTCTGCATTTAATGCTTCTATTTTTAGATGACTAGCGTCTTCTATTTTTTTAGACAATGTGTTATTAACAGAAGCTAAACCTTTATTCTTTACTTTTAAAGCGCTACTAATACTTTTAACGCCTACAAGATCTTGTTCAACTTTATTTGCTTTTAAAGCTAACTGTTCATTTTCTTTTTTAAGCTTAGACACCAGACTTAACACCTCTTCCTTTTCTTTTTGTAAAAGCTTGATTTTTGATCGATACAAGTCTAATAAAGCAGTACTTGGTTGTAATGTTTTTACCGAATCTAAAATGCGTTCTATTTTAAATTTAGATTGCTCTAACTTAATATTTAGCGATTCACTATCAACTTGAACCTTATCATAACGCGTTATCATTTCTGACAATTCATTCTCTAAAAGTTTCTTTTCTTGTGCAACGTAAGACGTATAATCTTCCAACTTATCATAGTTAATATAACTATATGAGCCTAAGACTACAAAAGCGACAACCAAGGAACCAATTATTAATCTATAGTTGTAAGTATGCGGGATAACAATCATTATTCAATTAATTTCATGCTAAAACTATTGAATAAATAGTTAAGAATGTATTTATAATCGATAAAGAGGCAAAAAAAATGTTTAACTAAAACAATAGAGAAAAAATCACTTGTAGCAATCCACTTATAATTAGTTATATAACCCTGAGACTAAACCCTTACTTAAGTTCCATAGTCGTTTTACCTATTAACGTGTTTTCATGATAAATTGACACAAAATAGGTTCCTTTTTGAAAAGGCTCACCTGGCAAAGGTTCTATAAAAACACATTCTTGCAAACTAACATTATCATAATCCACGACTAATTGCTCGCTAAAAATCAAAGACTGTTCTCCAACATTAATAACACCTCTATCTCCCACGACATTATTAGATGGATCGAGAATTTGAATGTACAATTCTTTTTTTCCTTTAGCCGCAAATTTATTTTCTGGAACTGTAAAACACACATTTATTTTTCTAGCGCGTTTTGCCGTTAGTGTACTTTTAATTCTACCACTATTGGTCACACGTCTAACACCTTCCGTCATCACATTTTTAACACTTAAAGCTTTTGCCTTATTTATTTGACGCTCAAACTTATCATTAATTCTAGACAATGTAGAATTCTCGGTCTTCAAAGATTTAGAAACATAAATAGTCTGATCTAGCTCTGTATTAACACGAATAGCTTCCTCTTTCAAAAACACATTCTCTGCATTTAACTCCTCTACTAGAAGATATATTTTATTGTTTTCGTCCTTTAAAACCTCTAATTGTTTCTTATAATGCGCCACAAGATACACATCTGGCTTTAAGTATTTAACAGAATCCAAAATACGAGAAATTCTAAGTTTAGAATCATCTAACCTGGCCTGCAAATCCCTGTTATCCACTTGCAACATGTCATAATTCAAAACCATTTGATTAAGCTCTGCTTCTACTGAAGCATTCTCATTCAATAAGAATTCATGATACTCGTTTAAAGAAGTATAATTAGTGTAACTGTAATAACCTAAAGCACATATTAATGTTGAAAGTACAACAATAACGAACCTTAGACTATAGACTTGGGATCTTACAATCATTTAGTTTATTATTTTGATACAAAACTATTACTAATAAATCTATATGTAAGAAATTTTCGATAACTTGATTAAAATTTCGGTCAAAGCTAATAATGATGCTTTTAAAACGGATTATCGGTTACTAATCCAACAAAACAGACCTGTAAAACTATTTTTTTTTATGAACTTAGAAGCATTAATTAATCTATTTTTTCCCAAGGTTTGTAATGCTTGTAAAAATCACTTATCTGATAACGAAGTCTTTTTATGTACCGATTGTAGACATGTTTTACCAATAACTAATTTTCACAAAAACAATGATCCGTTCGTAAAAAATATTTTTTATGGCCGTGCACAAATTGAAGCAGCTACTGCGTTATTAAGATTCGAAAAAAAAGGAATTGTACAACACTTGCTTCACCAATTAAAATACGGACAAAACGAAGCCGTTAGTGACTTTTTCGGACAATGGCTAGGCGAAGAACTTAGCGCTTGCGAGGACTACAAAACAGTAGACTTGGTAATCCCTGTGCCATTATATCCTAAAAAATTAAAAAAAAGAGGCTACAATCAAGTTACTAAATTCGGTCAAAATATAGCCAAAGCCTTAGATATTGTATACTCGGAAGATTTACTTACCAAAATAACCACTAGTACTTCGTCTCAAGCCAGCAAAACAAGACTTGAAAGATGGCAACTAAATAACGAAACCTTTTCTATAACCCACTTACATAAGCTTGAAAACAAACATATCCTTTTGGTCGATGATATTATCACCACTGGAAATACATTAGAAGCCTGTATTTTAGAACTGAATAAAGCTAAAAATATAAAAATAAGTGTTGCCGCAATAGCAATAGCATAGCCCATTTTTCGTTAAAAGATAAATATGTTGTTAATTTGTAACTTCATTCAAAATTATATGCAAAACCGTCTCTTAAATTTTTGTTTTTATAGTGTTTTAGCACTGACTTTTATTAATTGTGCAAATAGAGGAAATATTTCTGGGGGAGAGAAGGATATAACGCCACCTGTTATTCTTAAAACAATTCCAGAAAACTATTCTACAAACTTTAATAGTAAAGAGATTAGAATTTATTTTGATGAGTATGTTAAAACCAAAGACCTAACCAAACAGCTGGTTATATCTCCGCCAATGAAGCAGACTCCTGATATTACACCTTTAGGAACAGCTAGCAAATATGTGACGATAAAAATTTCTGACACATTACAACCCAATACGACCTACGCTATTAATTTTGGGAATAGCATTGTAGACAACAACGAAGAAAATCCTTACCCTTACTATAGATATGTCTTTTCCACAGGGAGCCATATCGATTCATTATCCGTAAAAGGAAGCGTAATGGATGCCATCAAAAGGCAAACAGATCCTTTTATTTCGGTGCACTTATATGAAGCAGACTCCACTTATACAGATTCTATTGTCTATAAAGAAAATCCAAAATACATTACTAACACTTTAGATAGCACCACTAATTTTAAAATTGAAAATTTAAAAGCTGGTCTTTATAAACTTGTTGCTTTAAAAGATAATAACTCTAATAATAAGTTTGAACAAAAATCTGATAAAATAGGGTTTTACGAAGATTTTATAACGGTATCAAGCGACACTTCTGCTTTTTACAAATTAAAATTATTTAAAGAAACAGTAGATTACAAAGCAGAAAAACCAAGGTTAGTTTCTGGAGAAAAAATAGCTTTTGGTTTTCAGGGGGACGATTACAAAAGCATGTCCATCGATTTATTATCTGACGCCCCTTCAGATTATGACTACCGTTATTTTAAGGACGAAAAAACAGATACTTTAAATTATTACTACAAACCAAAATTAGAGGTAGACTCGTTAATATTTAAAGTTACAAATAAAACTATTATTGACACGTTTACAGTTAGAATCAAAGACAACAAGAGAGATTCGTTATTACTAAAGACTAATCCAAGCAGTACTATTGACTTCTTTGAAACCTTAAAAATATCGGCAAATATTCCTATCACTACATTTGATAAAACTAAAATGAATATCTTAGACAAAGACTCTACAAGCGTAGCGTTTACAACTAAGTTAGATACACTACAGAACACTATAGAAGTTGTTTTTGATAAAACAGAAGACAATGTTTATAAAGTACAGTTACTACCAAATACAGTTACTGACTTTTTCAACACCGCCAACGATACTTTAAGCTATAATTTAAGAACCGCAAAAGAATCAGGACTTGGTAACGCTAGAGTTAATATTAAGAATGCAGAATACCCTTTAATTGTGCAATTTGTTAATACAACAGGAGATGTCAAATACGAAGAGTATGTTACAAAAGCAGCACCAATAGATTTTTATTATTTAAAACCGGGAGAATATTACGTTAGAGTTATTTTTGACTCTAATAAAAACGGAAAATATGACCCTGGAAACTTCCTTAAACAAACACAAGCAGAACGTGTAAGTTATACAAAAAAACTTGAGGAGATAAGATCTGGATGGGAAGTGATTATTGATTTTATTCTAGACTAAACAAGTCTTTATCGTCTAAAAATCTTAACTTATTTCTAGTCGTTTCAATATGTGATTTACTTAGAGTAACTAACAAAACACCTTCTAAATCAGGCTTTATATCTGTTAGTTTTTCACCTAAAGCACTATACACTGTGGAGTGTCCGGGATAATGATAATTATTAGCATCTAACCCTACTCTGTTTACACCAATGCAATAGCTCATATTTTCAATAGCTCTTGCTTGCAGCAAAGTATCCCAAGCCAAAATACGTTTTGTTGGCCAATTAGCAACGTATATCAAGATATCATAATTATCCGCTAACCTAGACCAAACCGGAAAACGTAAATCGTAACAAACAAGCGGTTTAATTTTAAACCCTTTATAATTTACAATTAATTGCGCTTCGCCTTTTGTATAAACTTTATCTTCTCCTGCTAAGGTAAATGTATGACGTTTGTTATAACTATCTATAACACCATTGGGGTGTACAAAAACTAAACGGTTGTAATAGTTATCATTTTCTTTAATGACCAAGCTACCCACAATTGCAGTAGCTTTGCGACTAGCCAATGACAACATCCATTGGATAGTAATACCATCCATTGTTTCTGCCACAACCTCTGGAGACATTGTAAAACCAGAAGTAAACATTTCTGGTAATATGATAAGATCAACATTAGTATCTAGTTCTTCGATTTTTTGCATAAAATTCAGCCTATTTTGAGCAGGATTTTCCCAAATCAAATTAGACTGAATAATTGCAATATGTAATAGTGTATTCAAATTAAAGCTTACCTAACTTTTCCTTAGAATCTACCACTTTTTCCTTTAATTTTTCAAGTTTCTCATTCCATTCTTCGATGTCATTAGGCGACAGTTCTCCTTTACCTTTTAACTTATCAAACTTTTTAGTGTCTTTTTCTAGTTTCTCAGTCGCTTTTTCAACATCCTTTGTTGCCTTCTTCTTCTTCTCAATTGCTTTTTCTTCTTTCTCCTTAGCTTTTTCTTCGGCTTT
Organism: Psychroserpens sp. NJDZ02; assembly: GCF_004843725.1. Lineage (NCBI taxonomy): Bacteria > Pseudomonadati > Bacteroidota > Flavobacteriia > Flavobacteriales > Flavobacteriaceae > Psychroserpens > Psychroserpens sp. NJDZ02. Next base: position 1,275,847 of record NZ_CP039451.1, read on the forward strand.
ACGTTCTTTTTCTTGAGCTTTCTCCTCTTTTTCTTTCTCCTTAGCTTCCTTTTCTTTTTGCTTAGCAGCCTCTTTTGCTTCCTTTTCTTTTTCTTCAATCTCCTTCTCCTCTGCTTTAGCTTGTTCTTCCTTTTGCTTAACGGCTTCCTCAGCTGACTTCTCTTGTTCTTTGCGCTCTTTTTCCGCTTGCTTTTCTTTTTGCTTAATCTCTTTCTCTGCTTCTTTTTCTTTCTTCTCAGATACAGCTTCTTTTTCTTTAGCAGCTTCTTCCTTTTCTTTTTCAAGAGCTTCATTCTCAAAATTTTTGACTTTTGCTAAATCAAAAATCCCAGTTTGCTGTTCTTTTGTTAAGTCCTTAGTAACTTCTTCTCCATTTAAAATGATCGCTTTTTTATAAACGACATAAACTTGATTATCAAAACTAACTTCTTGAGCTGTAAGGCTATTAACTACAACCAGAAAAAATAATGTAAAAAATAATTGAAATGTTTTCATGTATACGTATTTAGTTAGGCTCTAAAAATACTTAGAATTTGTAATAAATTAACACATTTTAACAAATTATTCTTAGCTTTCTAAACAAACAAGACTTAAAACTCCGTCCAATCGGTAAGCGTTGTCTATCGATGTAAACTTCATTCCCAGAAATTTTACTCACATATTTAGTATTAATGATATAAGATTTATGAATTTGAATAAAGTAATCCGCAGGCAGTTTTTCAATCCAATTCTTAAGCGAATCTATGTAGGACAATTTTTGTGTTTTAGTCACCAACGTAATATAGTTCCTGTCCGATTCTAAATACAAAATATCGTTGAGTACTATTTTATGAAGCGTTTTATCTACATTCAAAAAGATAGATTCCTCTACCATATCCTTGGTGTCACTAATTGTATCTAATCTCCTTTCGACTTTATTAATTGCTTTTAAAAAGCGATCAAACCCAAAAGGTTTTACTAAATAATCCACAATAGTATCTAGCTCAAAACAGCTAACGGCATAATCGGGATAAGCGGTTGTCATCACAATGGCAGGTGCATTCTTTACGTTTTTAATAAAATCTATACCTGATATATCTGGTAAATTCACATCTAAAAACACAACATCCGCAGTGCTTGTTTTAAAGTAGTTATGCGCCTGGATAGCCGATTGAAATGTGCCCAACAATTCCATATTAGGCAACTTACTTAAATAGTTTTTAAGCAAATTCTGTGCAGGTAGTTCATCCTCAATAATGATACAAGTCATGATAGATCTAAGGTTAAAATTACTTTAAATTGGTCCGTCTTCTCAATATGCAACCGATGCTTATTTGGGTACAACAAATCCAATCGTTTTTTTAGATTTTTAAATCCAATTTTAGAGTCGGTATTATCTATATTATTATGTTCAAATTCGTTAATACAAGTACAAACTAATGTGTTATCTTTTTCCGTAAGCTGTATGAATATAGTACTATTTAGTGTACTATGTTTAAACGCATTTTCAATAATAGTAATTAACAATAATGGTCCAATTTTACTATAACCTGACATTACATTAGCAGTATACTCGATATGTTTAACACCTTCTGTTCTAATCTTTTGGAATTTAATATAATTATCTAGAAAATGAAGTTCTTTTTCTAAATCAACAAATGCTGCATTACTATCATACAAAACATGTTTTAAATTATCAGATAACATTAAAATAAGCTCTGGTGTTTCGTTGGGCTTTTCTATAGAATAGGAATAAATCGTATTCAAATTATTAAATAATACGTGTGGATTAATTTGAGATTTCAAAAATTTCAACTCCATTTCTGTATGTTGTTTTATCATATCTTCTTTAAGTCTTTGTTCATCCAAAAACCGAAACAACATCCATATAAATGAAAAGAAAATTAATGGCACCAAGGTTTGCCATAAATAATCGCTTAAACATTTCATTATAGAACACCCACATTGTGCAAAAAAGTCACAGTACACTTGTGTAGCAAAAAAGGAGATTGCAATAAATAACAAACCATAAAGTACGTACCATTTTCGTTTTACAAAAAAAGGTAAAAGCACAAAATGGTTAACATAAACGATAACACCCAAAATGGATAAGTACTGTAAAAACGGGTTTTCAGCCCAATAATACCTTGAGAAGATAAATAAGGACACAAACATAAATAGCATCCAAAATAAAATATGCACTAATATTTGCGAGGTATGTTTTTTAAAATCTATCATAATATAGGCTGAAAGTAACCCAAAAACTTAAAACCATCAAAAACAAAGTACAAAAGCCATTAAAAGTAATGCAAACTACATAAAACACGTTGTTGATAAGCTTAAGTCTGTTGTTGGTTTAAATAATTACTAATTGAGTAAGATTAAAATTAGATTTGAATATCTCAATCAAAAACAATATTTATGAAATTATTTGTATCATTTGCTCTTTTCCTAATAACCTTAAATTCTTCCATAGGTCAAACACTAAACACGGAAGTTTTGGATGACAAAGGACAAACAAAATTATTAGGACAAATTAATAAAGAAGGGCTTTTAAAAGACGCTTATAAAAATTGGTTTAATAAAAGTTATGATGATTACATAGCCAACGAGAAACTAATAAACACCTTTAAAGACTCGCTAAACAATTATACCATTAAAGCCTTTTTAGGAACTTGGTGTGGTGATAGTAAAAAAGAAGTACCGCGTTTTTACAGGGTATTAGAATTGGCTGATTTTAACATGGATAACTTAGAGGTCTTTGCTCTAGACAATACCAAAGACAGCTACAAAAAAGGACCTAACGGCGAAGAAAAAGGATTTAACATCCACCGTGTCCCAACTTTTATTTTTTATAAAGACGGAAAAGAAATTAATAGGATAGTGGAACATCCTGTTGAAACTTTTGAACGCGACATCGAAAAAATAGTCACTAACCAGCCTTACTATCCAAAGTATTATGTCGCAAATATTATTTTTAATAATTTAGAAAAAACACCTATTGCAGACCTTCAAAAACTAGAACCAAAGTACCTGACTTTTTTACCAGAATACTCAGAAGGTAGTAAAGAACTAAATACTTTAGGTTACTGGCATTTAAAAGATCAACAATACGACAAAGCACTTTATATTTTTGATTTAAACACAAAGTTATTCCCTAATAATCCAAACACTTTTGACAGTTTAGGTGAAGCTTTTTTCACAACCAAAAACTATCCTGACGCTTTGAAAAATTACAACAAAGTTTTAGAATTAAAACCTGAAGATAAAAATGCTTTAGACATGATTTCTAAAATTAATATAGAAACAAAACAATAACAACATTTAAATCTGAAAAAAGACTTATCACTCCTTATCAAGTAGAGGAAGTTTTTAATTGCAATAATAAAATTAAAAACAGACTACAACGTACTATTTCAAAAATCCATTACCTTTACTTTTGACAATAATAAAAATGTGCTTTTTTTGTTATATTTAACCTAACCAAAGCTATACAATCATCAAAAAAACCACATTCTTACTATTGTTCATTACTTGTTTTATTAGTTGTAATCGTCAAAAAAACAACGTAATTGGACTAAACAAAATAGTAAATCAAGATAAAAACCCTTTAGTCACTAAGGTCGTCATAACCGCTCTAGACAGTATCAAGCTAGGTATCAATTTTAAAGCCAACGGAAACTATACGCTTTTAAAGTCCCGCATTAGCGAAGATAAAAGTTACTTTAAATCGCTATACACTACGGATAGCAGGAAAGCACTAGACTCGGCATCAAACTACCTTTATGACAAATTAATTAATGTTTTAACACCACATTGGTATGGTACTACTTGGGATTTTAATGGCTACACCAACACCCCGAATGATGGTTTAATTGCGTGTGGTTATTTTGTATCAACCACTTTAAAGCATTTAGATTTTAAAGTTAACCGCTATAAAATGGCACAACAAGCGGGCCTGCATGAAGCTATTGCGTTACAACCAAAAAGCCAATTAAAGACATACTCTAACCTTACTTTTGACGCTTTAAAAGACAAACTTAATCAAGTCTATAACGACGGGATATACTTTGTTGGACTAGACAATCATGTGGGATATGTTTTAATAAAAGACAAGGAACTTTATTTTTTACATTCTAGTTATTGCGATGATAAGGTGGTCATTGAATTAGCAGAAACCTCGCCCTGTTTTCAATCTAATTTATATGTTTTTGCTGAAATTACTACGAATGCTAATTTAATTAAAAAGTGGATTTTTAGTGAAACATTGGTCATTCCTAAAACATAGCATACTTATGACATTTACTGCTTCACTACTATTAACCTTATGGTTTTAAACGAAGCTAAACCTACAAATAAAAGAGTACGACTAGTATTTGACAGTAAAAAACAGCTTCAAAACCTAAACAATCTCCATCTTCTTCAATAAGAAACTCGCATTCATATTCTGACAAATTCCTTTTTTAAAGGTGTAATCAAAATACAACTCATCAGCAATGATTTGCGCATCAAAATAGTAGTTTTTAACCTCTTTTAAATGGTCTTCAATTTCACATAAACTTAAATCATGTGTCGCAATTATACCAGTTGCATGACTTGCCACTAACTTTTCTACAAACTTGCGTGACCCAATAGCTTTATCCGTACTATTGGTTCCTTTTAAGATTTCATCTAAAATAATAAAGTAATTATCTTTCTTAATAGCGTCTACGATATATTTTAAACGTGTCAACTCCGAAAAGAAGTAACTACTATCATCCGTTAGCGAATCGCTTGTGCGCATGCTTGTAATCAATTTTACAGGACTATAAACCGATGATTTTGCACATACAGGCAATCCAACATTAGCCATAACAATATGTAAAGAGACAGTACGTAAAAAGGTACTTTTACCAGCCATATTAGCGCCTGTAATAATAAAGAACTGCTGATTTTTTATTTCAAAATCATTATCCACACGCTTTTCTGATTTTAACAAGGGATGTCCTAATCCCGTTACGCTTGTGTCACTGTTTTTTTCCACTATTCGAGGATAAACATACTGTTGATGATTAAAACTATAGTTACCTAAACTGTTATAAGCATCAAAAAAGGCTACTACTTCAAACCAATCCTCTACTATATCACTATAGTTTTGCAACCACTGCTCTATCGCATAAGTGTTTTTTATATCTGTTAAAAAATACCCATTCCCAAAAAGCGCCGAAATCAAATTGCTCCTGTTATCTAAAGCATCCATAGCCTTAGATAACTCTCTTAAAATTTGAGAGGCTTTTTTGTCTTTAAGTTGAATTTGAGCTTGTTTCTCCAATAATAATGGAGCAGTAAAAGTTTCATTTTCAATAGCACTTAATAGTACCGCATATTGTCTGAAAGTATCACGCATTTTATCTGTATTGGCAGATAACACATTTATTTTTTTGACGTAACGCCCCGAAATAATCAAACCGACCAACAACCAATACCCAGTCATAGGGATAGGAATTAATTTCGCGATAGCTAAACCAAAAATAATCAGAGTCAAAACTGAAATAATTGAAGGTATAGATTTAAAAAATCGAGGTAAAATAGGTTGGTGTGATTTTAAAAACTCAAGGATGGTTGTGGCTTTAGTCTCCACTTTAATTAGTCCAGCATTTGCTTGAAATTGTTGTCTCCAATCTGCTTTAGAAGCTAATTCTTTAATCGCCTCTTGTCTTAACACGATACCCTCTGTAGCATTTGCCTTTAAACTATTAGCCAAAGCTTGAGAACCATCATCAATAGTTGTTCTGTTTATAAATTGGTAAAAACTACCTCGTCCAAACAAATCAATATCTAACGCATAATTATGGCTTGGATCTTGAAACTGAAGTCCCCCATCACGATCAAAAAAATCGCCAGAATTAATTTTTAATTCCTCTTTATTAATGGTTACTAGTTCTTTTTTCAAATTATACGTCGCCTTGATTGTTGTATATTTTGACAATAAAAAAACAAAACCAATAGCCCCCGCAACTAAAACACCCGCAAATAAAGGCCAGGATCCAAAAGTAAAATAACCACCAATTGCTGTGGCTATAAAAACTAAAAGTCTTGCAATACTTAAAGACGTTAATTGTTTATACAGTTTTGAAACTTCGGCTGCATAATTAGTGATATTAGCACTGTAATAAGAATTAGAATCTGTCATTTATATTATAAATCTAAATTATCAAATTGATTAAATACAGTAATTATAGCTTCTACTGCATCTTTGTAAAACTGTTGATTAATATTTTCAAAATCATCTGTAGGCTCATGATAATCTTCATGGTCCGCAACGCCAAAATAGATAAATGGAATTTCAGCTTTATGAAATGCGGCATGATCACTTGAAAACGTCCAATCTTCTGCTTTGGTTATCCCTTCATGGTCTATTACTAATGCGACACCACCTATAGCTTCAAAATTTTGAAGTGTTGGTTTTAAAATGGGATAGTAACGTGACCCAACAGCAAATAACTGTTTATCCTCACTTCTACTAATCATATCCATATTTAAATTAAGTACTACGTTTCGTTTTTGCACAGCATTATCTTCTACAAAATGATATGCTCCCTTCAAACCTAATTCTTCAGCATCAAATGCCGCTAAAATCACATTATGTTTTGGTGGGTTCTCGGCAAAAGATTCCGCGAAAGCGAACAACGCACTAATACCAGAAGCATCATCATCTGCTCCGTTATAAATTTTCCCGTTTTTAATACCTTCATGATCGTAATGTGCCGATACCACAATGTATGTATCACTCTGTAAAGTCCCTTTAACAACACCTAAAACATTAGCCCCTTCATATTTTTTACTTGTTTCAAAAGAAAAAGGTTGATTGTAACCCGGCACTAGAGGCTTAACCCCTAACTCCGTAAAACGTTTGATAATATAATCCCTTGCTAATTCCGCCCCTTTAGTTCCGGTTCTGCGACCTTCAAAAGCATCAGAAGACAAGGTTTTAACATCTTCTAGTAACGCCGCTGTCGAAAACGAATACTGTCCTAAAGCAACTGTTTTATCGACTTTTTTTGGTGCTTCAGCAGTTTGTGTTTTACAACTAATAAGCGTGGTACTTAGTACCAATAAATATAGAGGGTAGAATCTTTTCATATTAAAAATAACAAGAAGTAAAATTAAGAAAAAAAAACAAGCTTATTGCTCGCGTTTTTATTTATTTAAACCGCACTACTATTGCTTTAATTTAACAAAACACCTGTAATAAAACGATCTATTTAACACGTCGGTTTATAGTCCCTTTTCAACAAAACACATCTTAAAAGCATGCCAATTAACTTAAAGACAACTTAACTTTTCGTCCCGGCAGTGCTTCCCATGCTGGATCGGATTTAGAAAGTCCGTCGGAACTAATAATCCAAATAATAGGCGTACGACTTTTTATATTTGGAGCTAGCGCATGTCCATCTGTAAAATACAATAATACATCTGGTCGATAGGTATTAGAAAATTGAATTGGCGGATTAAAGTTGGTACCTCCACCACCGCCAACAATGGCAGGAAGTATCCCTTTATAAGGATATTGCTCATGTATTTCGGTATCACATAAAACAATTCGGATATCAGGGCTTTGCTTCCAAACAGAATATACTTCTGAAAAAAAACTACTCAAATCATTCTCATCAATACTACCGGACGTATCAATAGCAATTAAAATTTTTTGTTTTTGTTTTATTTTTATACCTGGTAATGTGCCATATCTTCGAGACGGCTTTTTTAACGTCGTTTTTAAATATGTTTTTCTACTATTTTGCATATAAAGACGAAGTACTCTTTTCCAGTTAACAACAGGATTTAATCTTTTTTCAACCTCAGTTAAGTACGAAATTAATTCACCTGGAAGATTACCGAAATCTGTAGTTTTTAATCTTTTTGCACTCATTTGCGCATAAGTATCTAATTTCTCTGCCGTTATCTGCTTTTCAGCACCGCTCTGTTGTTGAAAAGCAGACCAGCCCTTATGCTCTTCTAATAGTGTTGTTTTTTCAAATGTATCTCCTGTACTAGAAGATGTTGTTGAATTTAAAGGATACACCTCTTGTAAACGCTTATAATAATAACCAACAGACTCTTTTATTTTTAAGTTTAAAAAAGGAAAATCATCTAATACTATCGCACGCTCATGCAACTGTGTGCTTTTTAAATATTGATTAACCACAAGGTCAGCCGCAATATGAAATAATTTTGCATTCCCATATTTTTTTATTGCATAAATATGTTTGAATACAATGTGCAGTATTTGATGTTTAATGCAACCAATTTTTAAATCAATAGACAAGGTTTTCCAATAATCTTCATTTACTTCTAAAAGAATACTACCCGTCTCTGTCAAAGTTATACTTGCCGTTTTTATTTTAGGATTACTTTTTCTTAATATATGTGTAAAAAAGTGCCCATAAAAAGGGTCTTGAATGATAAGTTTAATAGTCGTTTTAGAGATGTCTTGTATTATATCCATTTACATTTTTTGTAATAATAACTTACTTAATGCTGGGTCTAATAAAATAGATTTTACTGAGGTTGTTTTGGTTAAATCGCCCAACATAGACAAACGAATATCATTGGGTATAATTTCCATTTTAAGAAACAGTTTTACATTTTCTAATTGTGCTTTAGAACATTTTTTTTCTAATGATTTAAGATATAATGTTAAACGAGTACAAAGTGTAGCAAGAATATCTATTCGGTGTTCTGCTATAACTAATTCGTTAAGATGCGCTTCAACATCTTCAGCGAATTTTTTTGTATTTATAATTTCTTCCGGACTTATTAATTTACTTTGATTTTGCTGTACAAAAGAAATAAAAGCAGCACTGGCATTGGCATCTAAACAAGAATCAGCTAACATCCTTACCAAAGGAAGTTCTTTTTTTAAATCTTTAATACCGGCAATTGAAGTAAAAAATTGAACTAAAGAACGTGGAGTTGTACGCTGACCGGTTACAATTTCTGGATAGGTCAGCACAAAATTAACCCCTCGTTGATCAACACCTTTTTTAAGAGCCCATTCAGCCCAAGCCTGTAAATCAAATTCGGCTGTAATATGAAGCATCCGTGTTAACATAGCATCATCCATAGGGGTCACAGAATAATCACCACCATCAGGATTGGCTGTTAAAATAATATGCCACTGTTCTGGCAACTTCCAACTCGCTAATTCATGATTTTGAAGCAATTGCATGATGCCTCTTAAAATCCGATCATCTGCTCTATTTACATCATCAATTAATAGAATACCTGGTTGATCTACAGTAGGTACCCAAGATGGAGCTACAGTAATCGTTTCATTATCTACAATTTTGGGCATCCCTAATAAATCTCCCATTTCTTCAAATTGGGCAGGTGCAATATAGGTGAATTTATACCCGTGTTCTTTGGCAATACTTTCTACTAATTCTGTTTTTCCTATACCATGTTTCCCCCATATGCATACGGGTGTTTTTTTGCGATTAGAAGCCTTAGCTTGTTTATTTATAGCGAGTGTATGAAGTACAAATTTTTCAATTTCAACAGTATTGGCCTTTGTGCCGTAATATATGTATTGATGTTGGTTGGTTGTCATAATAGTTTACCTGTATTTATTTTCGACTCTTGTAATATTACAATTTGTTGGGAAAAAGTCTTTTTTCTGTTCTTTAATTTCCTCAAACTTATCATCCCATTCCCTAAAAACCATAATTTTACGAAGCTTACTTAACGCTTTTATTTCTTCAGGAACGCGTTCAAATTGTGTCATACTCATTTCTAACACTTCCAAAGTTGGTATTTGTGTTATAACACTCGGAAATGCCTCCAAATATGTAGGCAAACATAAATGTGTTAAGTTTTTAAATTCACGAAAGTTTTCTGGTAAATCTATGCCTTGATCATATAAATCAAGACGCGCTATAGGCAACTGAGAAAACCAATATGGAAAGGCACTCCCTTTATTAAAATGGTTTCTACATATTAATGTTGAAAACCCTTTAAGCTCTTTAAGTTCTTCAGGTATTTTATGCAACGGAGTTATATCTAGTATGCCATTTTTTATGAGCGCTGTTAAAGCTTCCTCCCCTTTTTTCAACTCTTTAGACATTGAATAATACAGGTCTTTACACAATGCAAAGGCAATTTGCATTGTATCCATAACTTGTGTCTCTTTTAAAAAAGCATAAAATGCCTCATTACAAGGATAAATCTCATAATTACTTCCATGATCCCCCCCTAAGAACGTTAATAATTCTTTTGGGGCATTTTTCTTGAACAAGTTTTTAGCTTTCCTATAATACTTTTGGTTATTACTATCTCTATTAAAAAAGATAAAGAGATCCCCCAATAGTCTTTTAGATACCCCATGTGTCTTCATCATTTGTATTGCCAATTCGATATTTTCAGAATTATTACTCAATAACATTTCTGATACATTATCTAAAGCATCTTCATTCTCTTCATTTTTTTTGGACAAAAACTGAACATCTGTTTTATTTAACCATGCTAAAAAATTTTGCTCGGTACTAATTATTGATTTTGATTCCGTTAATTTTACAGTATCCAAGTTTGGTTCATTACATAAAATAACATGTGTTGTTTTGGATGTTATTTTTGTTTCATAGTTTACAGATACATTATCTAAACGATGTGCAATATCATTTAATGATAAAACATCAAACTTCCCTAAGATAGCAATAACAGCGTTTTCTTCAATCCTTTTTAAAGGCAACCACTTATTAAGTAGTTGTTGTGCATTTTTACGTACAGATTCAATACGATAATCTAAAGCGTCATATAACCTACTAATATCGTTTTTGGTAATGCTATCCGTATCGTTTTGTAAAATAAAAAGATAAATTATAGCCTGTTCTTTTGTTATTTTTTTCCATTGAAAATCAAAAAACAACAAACCGATTTCCCGCATAGCGTCAGGTTTGTTATTTTCAAAAAAGATAAAAGTTTTATCTAAATCAAATAATTCCTTTGGCAAATTTGTTAAGGTGTTATCTATTAACCTTAATTCTTTTAAGTTGGTTAACCTCCCTATTTCAGACGGTATCGCTACAGTAGACGCTTGTATCGTTAATTTTTCAAGGTCTACAGTATTAAAAACAGAGCAATCTACAGCTTTACTGTTTTTTATAATTAAATCTTTCATATTTAATAAACATAATTATACAAAGTACCGACCTCACAGTTAGGTAATTGTTTTTTTCCTTCTGCGACCCAATCTTTAGCTTTTAAATCACGACTACCAGAAATCACTAATTTTTTCAGGGACGTCATTTTGGATAAATTTGCATACACATTAAATTGACTTGTAGATATCGTTAACTCTTCTAACGTCTTTATTTTTGCTAAAATACCCGAACAATCATATGGGTTTTCTTCATTAAAACATGTAATATCTAATTTTTTTAAGGATTTTAAATCCCCAAAGCTTTCAGGCAGATTGCTAATGTCATTGGACATTAACCCCAAGTATTCTAAAGCATCTAACTCACCAATATCATTAGGCAGTAAAGTAATAGGGTTTCTATCAAATTTTAATATTCGTAGTTTTTTTAAATTAGAAATACCTTCTGGTATCACTGATATGGCTTGGCTAGAATCTGAATGACCTTTATCAAACGATAAATATTCTATGTTCTCTAATTGATACACTTCTTTCGGGAATTTTTTAAAGGAGCAAGAATTTAAGTCTATTTTAGTAAGATTTTTAAGGTTTGCTATTTCCTTAGGCAATGTTTTAAGACGCGTTTTAACTAAGCAAATGTTTTCTAAACTTACAAGTTTTGTCAAAAACACAGGGAATTCTTTTAATTTAAGGTGCGATAAATCTAACTTAGTAAGCGCCTCTAATTCACCTATTTCCTCAGGCAAGGTTCTTATATCACAATCGTAACCAAAATCTAAAACCCCATCCGCTACCAAAGTATTTAAAACCTTACTTTTTTGTTCTGATGTTCCATTTTCCAGAAGATAATCAACCCCTTTACCACTCAAAACAAAAATAGTATTTGCAAATTCTACTTCATTAAAACCTGCAAGTTTTGGAATCTTTTGTATATACTCTTTTACTTTTTTCTCTGAAGCAGTTTTAAATCCATATTTTTTAGCAAATAGAGTTACTAGTATTTCATCCTCTAACCCCTTTATAAGAGAAAGTATATTTTTCTTATTGTCTTTATCTGAAGAATACTGATAATTTAAAAATAAACACATTGCAAACACATTGGCAGATTGCGTCGCTTCAATCATTTCAATTGCCATGGTTAAGTTGGTGTCATCTGTACTATCTAATAAGGTTTTTATTTGCTGCGTCATCATCTCATTAAGCGCTACAGCAGGCGTGCTTTTTTTAGTATCTTCAGGTCTTATCTGTTTTTCTGTAACCCAACAGACCGTTTTATCTAATAAAGGAATAAGTTTGTCTCCTGGTTTTTCACCAATTAAAATGTGGGTTGTTTTTGCGCTCCATTTTTTAGCTACAGCATACCCCATGTCTTTAACTTCATTTTTTACAGCGGTAATACTTTTATCAAACTTCCCTAAAACCAAAACCTCAGAATTAGCATCCAAATCAACCGTTAGGTCTTGTTTATTAAGTCGTAATAAAACTTTATTTCGAAGCATACTTACCGACGAATTAAGTGCTAATAAAAAGTCTTTAAACGTTGCGTTTTTTTCAACATAAGCATCATTATCTTGTAAAATAGCAAGAAAAACGCCCATGATTCTTTTTTCCATCCTACGTTGTTTCCCTTCTTCAAATAATTTTGTTGCTTCTGTACTAGCGAACCCATTTTTATGCAAAATAATCCTATCTAAACTAGGCATCGTAAAAATTTCTTCTGGCAAGTATTTTATATTTGGGTTTTCAGAAAGTGTTAACTCACTTAGTTTTTTTAGTTCTGCTATTTCAACAGGTAAATGAGTTAAAGTAGTGTCTCTAATTTCTAAAACACATAAGTTAGACAAACTCCCTATTTCGCGATGAATGCTGGTAAGTACTTTAGCATGTTTTATAGTAAGTGTTATTAGATCTGAAAAACGCGCAATGTCTTTAGGTATTTCTTGAAATTTAAAACTACCCAATTGAAAGTATTCTAAATTTTTCAACCTACCTAATGCTACAGGAAACTCTTTTAAAAATTTCAATTCTAAACTCACACAATCTATATCCATCTTTAAAAATTCCTCAGGAAAATCTTGAATTGAATTATTAGTAAGTTTTACCTTTTCTAATTTTTTAAATTTAGTAATGACTGTTGGAAACGTTTTTAATGCACCATCAAAACTGAACTGGGTAACATTAATTGCTTTCTTTAAAACCTCTTCAAAGCCCTTTTCTATTGGCATTTTATAAAATGAAATATCCTCAATCACCTCAGGATGTTCTTGTAGTATTTTACTTTTATAATGATGTAAATAGCGATTTTCAAAACTATACCTTGCCATCAGTTCTTTATAAACTGGTGTTTTTATCAGCTCCTTTAAATCACTATCTACTTTTACTTTATATCTATCAAAACCATAATACAAGGCTTTTTCCAACCAGACATTAGCCTCGTCTAATTGGTTTTGTAACGCATATAAACAACATGTGTTGAAATAGGCTGTACTATGCTCAGGAAACCTTACAATCGCTTTATTTAATACTTTTAAAGCCTCTTCAAACCTATTATTATTGATATATAATACCCCTAAATTATTAAACGCCTTTGTTCCTGAATTTTCAAAAGCAATAGCCTTCAAATAAAAGTCTTCAGCAAGTTTTATATCTTCAGTATGATACAAGGCACCTAGTTTCAAATATGCTTTCCAAAGCGTGCTCTTTACATTTGCTTCTCCAATTGTAATAGCTTCTTTTAAATATTTATAAGCCGCGTCCCTTAAGCCTTGAACCTTTGCAATACTCCCGGCTTTAAAAAGGGCTTTGTAAGTCCCCTTTTTTTCGTAATACAAAAAAGCATTCGCATACTCCCTATTTTGGGTATATAGTTTAGCTAATACATAATAAGACTGCGCTCCTCCTTTTAAAAAGTACTGTTCCGCTGCTATTAAATCATGCTTCTTAAACGCTATTTTACCTGACAAGTGATTAGCCATCATCACTTCTTCGTCTGATAAATTTAAAGCATGTAACTGCTTTGAATACTCCATAGCAGCCATTAGCTCATTTCTTTCAATAAGCTCTTCTATAATTTTAACCCCATTTTCAAAATCTTCAATTTGAGTATTACTATTTTCTACTAGCGTCTTTTCCTCTTTATGCGCTTCTGCTTTATCATCTACAACTATTGGAGTCGTTGACAGTGTAACATCAGCATCAACATACCCTTTTTTTCGCTTTTGCAAGGTTACTTTATCCGCTTCTTTAATACAGGTTTCTGCATCGTCATGTGTTTTAGTTTTAGAAGTCCCTTTGGTTCCCGTTTTTCCATAAGTTACAGTATATGCATTACCTAATACTTCAATGTTCCAAAATTTATTAGACTTATCGTCCTTATATATAAGCGCGTATTTCATGGGTTTATTTTTATAATTTTTTGATGTTGATAAATAATTAAGCTTTAAGTTATCCTATTTAATTATTTTCTAATTCTTCTAATTGGTATTCTATCACTAAATTTTCATTAAGGTATATAGCGACTTTACTATTGCTTTTTAATATTATTTTTAGGTGTGTGCGTCTGTCTTGTAAGTCAATCTTATCTTCGCGATATATACGATAATCAAACGGAAATTTTTGACTAAAAAAAAGAGCTGATGTATTAGAAATAAAAACAAATTCTATTTCGTTTGTGAAAATTGGAAAATATCTGATGTCATTTTCATTCCGTAATGCATTTACATCGTTGTTTTTTTTCATATCAATTCCTAAATCATAGTTATTCTCGTTGTTTCTAAAATTAATATGATGCATTACAGGTGGGTTACCGGTTTCATTGATGACTTCTATTACACAGAGCTCCGATGCATAACCCTCACCAAGTTTATTAGCATTATTAACGGATATAAAAAAAGTAATAATCATTAAAAACAGTAGACTTATGGATACTATATAACCTATTTTATGAATATTGATCTTACTCAAATAACTTACCAAACAAAAACTAACAGTAAATGCAGCAAATACTATAATTGTAGGGGGAATATATTCTGAAAAACGTATGTTATAACCCGCGCCATTTGGAGTTGCGTGACTAATAGACACATATAAGAACGAAATAAAAAAGGCTAAAAGAGCACTAATTATTAATGCTATAGACCAATGTGTAAACCGTATTAACAACCACTGAATACCAGAAGTTAATAGTGTTAAAATTATCAATGCAACAATGGTTATTCTGAGATCTTCACTCATAATTTTAAAATATTTTAAACCAGTTATAAATTTATTTCCTCTGCTAAATTAAAATTTTACAATAATTTATTTCTCCCTGTTTTCCGTGAAAAATTATTTATTGTTGCTAGTAATGAATTACATTGATTTTAATTAGTACAGAATCCAATATATAAGTAGTTTAAAAATGGAAATTTTGAAAGAAAAAGAAGCACCGTTTTTTAAACAAAAAAAATCCGAAGCTTAAGTAGCTTCGGATTTATAATATAATTTTAAAAGATTATTTTATCCTTTTAAACTTGCAGATAAATACTCACGATTCATACGTGCAATATTCTCTAAAGAAATTCCTTTAGGACATTCCACTTCACAAGCGCCAGTATTGGTACAGTTACCAAAACCTTCTTCATCCATTTGCTTAACCATGTTTAACACACGATCTGTAGCTTCAATTTTACCTTGTGGTAATAAGGCAAATTGAGAAACTTTAGCACCAACAAATAACATTGCTGACGAGTTTTTACAAGAGGCGACACAAGCCCCACAACCAATACACGTTGCTGCTGAAAAAGCATCATCTGCATCATGTTTGTTTACTGGTATTGCATTAGCATCGATTGTGTTTCCAGATGTGTTTACAGATATAAATCCTCCAGCATGTTGGATACGATCAAAAGCACCTCTATCAACTACTAAATCTTTTACTACAGGAAACGCTGTTGCTCTAAATGGCTCGATAGTAATTGTATCGCCATCTTTAAACATACGCATGTGTAACTGACAGGTTGTTACACCACGATCAGGTCCATGAGCTTCTCCGTTAATATATAAAGAACACATTCCGCAAATACCCTCACGACAATCGTGATCAAAGGCTACGGGTTCTTCATCGTTATTAATTAGTTGTTCGTTTAAAACATCTAACATTTCAAGGAAAGACATATCTGGTGAGATATCGGTAACTTTATAGTCTACCATTTTCCCTTTATCACTTGCGTTTTTTTGACGCCAAATCTTAAGTGTTAAATTCATCATAGCTCTCCTTATTTATAACTTCTTTGTTTTAATTCGATATCCTTAAACTCTAGTTCCTCTTTATGTAAAACAGCATCACTAGGTTCTCCTTTGTACTCCCAAGCAGACACGTATGCAAAATCTTTATCATTACGTAATGCTTCTCCTTTTTGCTCTCCGTCTAACTCCACAGAATCCTCTCTAAAGTGACCTCCACAAGATTCTTCTCTGTTTAATGCATCTTTAGCAAATAACTCTCCTAACTCTAAGAAATCAGCTACACGACCAGCTTTTGCAAGCTCTTCGTTAAACTCTTCATTAGTTCCAGGCACTTTAACTTCTTTCCAGAATTGATCTCTTAATGCTTTGATTTCAGCAATAGCTTCTGTTAATCCTTTTACATTTCTAGACATCCCTACTTTGTTCCACATGATTTTCCCTAATTTCTTATGGAAATAATCTACAGAATGAGACCCTTTATTAGTTACGAAGAACTCTAGTTTCTCACGTACTTCTTTTTCAGCCTCTTCAAACTCTTTTGTGTCCGTAGAAATTGCTCCCGTACGGATATCGTTAGATAAGTAGTCACCAATAGTATATGGTAATACAAAATAACCATCTGCTAACCCTTGCATTAAAGCAGAAGCCCCAAGTCTATTAGCACCATGGTCAGAGAAATTAGCCTCTCCAATACAGTATAAACCAGGAACGGTTGTCATTAAGTTATAATCTACCCAAACACCACCCATTGTGTAGTGTACCGCTGGATAAATCATCATTGGTGTGTTGTATGGATCTTGATCTACGATCTTCTCATACATTTGAAATAAGTTTCCGTATTTATTTTTGATAACTTCTTGTCCTAACTTTTTAACAAGAACAGCATCATTTTCGTCTAAACCTTTAACGTGAGCAGTTTCTTTACCGTAACGTTGAATTGCAGAAGCAAAATCTAAGAATACAGCTTCTCCAGTTGCATTCACTCCAAAACCAGCATCACAACGCTCTTTTGCTGCACGAGAGGCAACATCACGAGGCACTAAGTTTCCGAATGCAGGATAACGACGCTCTAGGTAGTAATCTCTATCTTCTTCAGCTAATTCTCTAGGTTTTAATGTCCCAGTTTTAATAGCCTCAACATCTTTCATGTGTTTTGGTACCCAAATACGTCCATCATTACGTAAAGACTCAGACATTAACGTTAGTTTAGACTGATGATCTCCAGAAACTGGAATACATGTTGGGTGAATTTGTGTATAACAAGGGTTTGCAAAGTAAGCCCCACGTTTGTGTGCTTTCCATGCTGCTGTTACATTACTTCCCATCGCGTTAGTAGATAAGAAGAAAACGTTACCATAACCACCAGTTCCAAGAACCACAGCGTGAGCTGAATGTCTTTCAATTTCTCCAGTAATTAAGTTACGTGTTATAATACCACGCGCTTTTCCATCAACCTTAACAACGTCTAACATTTCGTGACGGTTGTACATTTTGATTTTACCACGACCAATTTGACGGTTCATAGCAGAATACGCTCCTAATAATAATTGTTGTCCTGTTTGTCCAGCTGCGTAAAAAGTACGTGATACTAATACACCACCAAACGAACGGTTATCCAATAATCCACCATACTCACGTGCAAAAGGAACCCCTTGAGCAACACATTGGTCAATTATATTTGCAGATACCTCAGCCAAACGATACACGTTTGCTTCACGAGAACGGTAATCTCCTCCTTTTACAGTATCATAAAACAATCTGTAAGTTGAGTCACCATCACCTTGGTAATTTTTTGCTGCGTTAATTCCTCCTTGTGCTGCAATTGAATGCGCACGTCTTGGAGAATCTTGAAAGCAAAATGCTTTTACATTATATCCTAGCTCTGCTAAAGTTGCAGCAGCCGATCCACCCGCTAATCCAGTACCAACCACAATAACATCAATGTTACGTTTGTTAGCAGGGTTTACTAAGTCGATATGATTTTTATAATCCGTCCACTTATCTTTAATTGGACCTTGAGGTACTTTTGAATCTAAACTCATAGTAACTATATTTTTTAGTGGTTTAAAAAGTGAAACACTGCAATAAAAATGAATCCTAATGGAATCCCGATTGCATAAATTTTACTAAATCTTTTTAATCCTTTTGTGTATTTGTTATTTGCTCCCACCGACTGAAAAGCCGAATCAAAACCGTGTAATAAGTGTAGTGCTAAGAAGACAAATGCAACGACGTAAAGCACGACTCTCCATAGATCCACAAATTTGTGTTGTAGCTCTTCATAGTATCTAAACCCGCTATCTGCGTTGTTCGGATCTACAAGACCTGACATATCACCAACAATAAATTTGGTATTTAATTCTGGAAACCAGAAATCGTAAAAGTGAAGACAAACGAATGCTAAAATAGCTAATCCGCTCCAAATCATGTTTCTGCTCATCCAAGAAGAATTTGCACCACCATTGTTTTTGGCATAACTGATTTGTCTTGCTTTGTTGTTTTTAATTTCTAAAACAAATCCCATTACAAAGTGAAACACAACTCCGAAAATCAAAACGGGTTGTAATGCATATTGCACTAACGGAAAGGTCCCCATAAAGTGAGACACCTCGTTAAAAGTCTCTGGACTAAATACCGAAAGTATGTTTATTGAAAAATGTTGAAGTAAAAAAAACATTAGAAAGAATGCCGAAAGTGCCATCGCAAACTTTCTTCCTATTGAAGAATTTAAAATTCCGCTCATTATAGTTGAAGTTAATTATTTGTCTCACAAAGATAAGCCACAAGCGATATATTAACAAATTTTAAAACCTATTTATACTATTTAGAATGGGTTTAAGTAACTAGTGTTTACTCGACATTAACACGAATATGATTGACCCACAACTGCGCTCGATCCAGGTTAGCATGCCATTGTTCCAACATAAATTGCTTATCATAAGTTAACACCTCATCAAAAACCAACTCCCCATTCAAAACAACCTTAACAGACCTATTTAAATCAACCATTTCTGGCGAAATATTTATTGAAAACGCACCAATTCGGGACACTTTTACAGTAAACTGATTATCTTCAAAACTGGCCACGATCTTACCTGATGCTCTTGGAAAATCAAAGGCTTTCTGATGGACATCCACTGTTACCACACTATCGTTTTTATCTAATTTTAACCACTTTACAATATCAAAATTAGCTGTTTTATGCCATGCTTTCTCAACAGTAGCCGTGTCTAATTTAGCATCGCTAATCCAATCGAGATTACCATAAGCATTATCATCAAACTCCCATTGAATAGTTTTTGGAAACGGTTGTCTTTTTCGTTGCAACAGATCTTCAAATAGAATATCGTAGGCTGGCTCTGAGTCTTCAAATGCGGGAAACCAATGCGGAAAACCATTATAACGATAATCTTTATAATCGGCTTTTAAATCGGCCATTAGCACATTGAGACTATCATTTGCATTGGGTGGATAATAGTAATCTTGATCCGTAGAAAAATTTATAAAAGACCGCGATAGGACATTTTTAATAAAAGTACCACCTGTAAATACTTTGGGATACGTATTAAACCCATAAAATCCAGCAAAAGCAGTCGGCTGTTTCATCAGGTAAGAAAAAGACCCCGTCGCCCCATTAGAATGCCCCGAAACAAACACTTTATTATCGTCGATATTTAATGCCGATTTCAATTGCTTCACAATTTCGGGCACCATAAAAAAACCCTCATCCTTAAGCATCCAATTAAAGTCTTTATTGCCTTTAGGGAATACCAAAATAACATTGTTAGCATCCGCTCTTTTAGTATATCGACTATTATCATACATTAAATTAAGCTTTGTTTCAAACGCAGACAACTCGTTATACCGTAAGGCGCCATGTAAATAAAACAAGACTGCATATTTCTTACTCGGTGTATATGATTTTGGTAAATGCACAAAATAAGACGTGCTAGCGGTATCATTTATTTTTAGCGCAATAGAATAGTCTTGTTGTTTCTTTGGCAAGTAATTATTAGACGTTTTAAGATGCTGATAAAGCTCGTCACCCTCAAAAACAGCTAAATCTTCATTTTTACTGGTGTTAAAAAACTCTTTCTCTTCTGCCTTCAACCTTTCAAAAAACTGTTCCTTATCATTTAAGGCTGTCTCATATAACGCGATCCATCGACTATCTTCCATTAGATTTTTGTAATCCTCGTCAGCATACTCACCTAAAATATAATCCCAACCCGGAAATCCCATCTCATCTTCCACCAATTTAGCGGTGCGCTCAAGATAACTAAAAGCCTTATCAAACGCTTTAATCTCACTCGCAACAACACTTGCCTCATAAATAGAGTAATCTGTAATACTATCAGGAAACTTAGCAAAGGCCTTTTCATACATTTCTAAAGCGTCTACCTGTTGTAATGAATCCTTATCAACTGACAACTGATAAGCAGCTTCAACCATTGCCGTATAGGATTCTCCAGAAATAACGACCTGTTTCTTACAACTTGTTGTAGTTATAAAAAAAACTAGTATAACAATAGCTAATGGTTTCATAATAGAGGTTTACTATAAAAGAGCAACAATATCTTCCATTGTTACACTTTAGTTATTACTCTACTTCAAACTCCTTTACATCACCATCAATTTTAACCAGGTATTTCCCTTTAGGAATATAATATTTATCATTCTTAGCTTTATTGATATCGATAGCCGTATTCTCTTTCATCAAAGCCTTTCTTCCGTTTTCATTTATAGTTAAATCGTAAGCAATAAAATTAAACCCTTTATCTATAGCTACTGAAAAATGCTGTACCTCCTTATTATTCTCGGACAATATTTTAACCTCTTTTTCACCAGAAGTAGCACTAAACAATGTAATAGTCGTACTTGGCTCAAGTGGCGCCATCCATTTACTCCATGAATTTCCCCAACGCTTATAATACCTAATCGCATCCAAATCAAAAATAGTCATTGGACTACTTACAACCTTTTCAGAGTCAAATTGTTGAAAAGGTAAAACATTGGTTTTATAAATCCCTCTACCGTGCGTCCCCAACAACAAATCGTTAGTATCCGCTTGCATTTTTATATCATGCACAGCCACTGCCGGTAAGTTCTTTGAAAAAGCACTCCATGCGGCACCATTATCAAAACTAACATATGCTCCATTATCCGTTCCTAAATACAAGATGTTTTCTTTGACCTGATCTTCAATAATAACATTTACTGGAGATTTTGGAATATTTGAACTAATAGACGTCCACGTTTGACCATAATCATCACTCTTATACACATAAGTCCCAAAGTCATCAAATCGACACCCATTTAAAGTCGCATACACACGTTCCTTTTTATGTTTTGAAGCCACCACACGTGTCACCCATAAATCGTTAGGTAAATTAGAAGATATAACCTCCCAAGTAGCCCCTTGATTTTTACTCACATGGATTAAACCATCATCACTACCCACATACAACAATCCAAACTCCAACGGCGATTCGCTAATCGTCGCTATGGTACCATAAGCCACGTTTCCTTCTTTTCCGCCTTGTGTTAAGTCGTCACTTATGGCTGTCCAAGTATTACCCTGATCTAAAGAACGCATTAATTTGTTACCTCCTAAATATAAAATATCCTGATTATGACGCGACAAATGGATTGGGGTTTGCCAATTAAAACGGTATGGCTTTTCACCTAATTCATGTTTTGGTTGAATGTAAGTTTGCTCGTCAGTGTCTCTATTCAATCTAAAATAATTCCCAAACTGATAACCCGTATACACGATATCGGTATTTCGATTATCAATCTCGATTTGCATGCCATCGCCACCCATTATACTTTTCCATGGATACGCGCCACTCTGTTCCCAGCTTTTGTCTTCTTTAGCGTCATGCGGACCAACCCAAACACCATTATCTTGCAAACCACCATAGACCTGATATGGTTTTTGATTATCTACATTAATGGCATAAAACTGACCTACTGACGGCGAGTTATTTTTTATCCAATTAGCACCATCATCATAAGTAATATTAACACCACCATCATTTCCATTCACTAAATGCGCAGGATTTTTTGGATTAATCCAAAGGGCGTGGTGATCCGCATGTACATTTTCTGCACTAATAGAGGTAAATGTTTTACCACCATCTTTAGACTTTAAAATAGGCACGCCATACACATAAATAGCATTTTGATCGACTGGAGACACGTGTATGTGCCCAAAATAATACCCATAACTATAATATAAATCATCTAGGTAATCGTCGTGCGTCTTTACCCAAGTTTGTCCACCGTTTGTACTTTTATAAACCTCAGCACCAATCACTGGTGTATCAAACAACATAGAATTGGCATCTTCTAAATAATGCGCCAAATCGGCTGGTTTAACATGACCACCACGCACCATTTGCTTGACATTAGCCGCTCTATATTTTTCCTGAAACCCATTCATTCTTAAAAACCCATTTAGCTTTTTATCTTCAAGGTTTAAAAAATCGGCAGCACTCATGGTTTTAAAATCATCTTTTTGCAATCCTCTTGTCGTGGTTTTATTTCCGCTTGACGGACGCCTAAATTGACTATCGTGTATTGCATAAACAATATTATTATCGTAAACTGCCAATCCAATACGCCCCACACCATTACCTGTAGGAAATCCACTAGCTTCTGTAGACACTTTTACCCATGTATCGCCTGCATCCGTACTTTTATAAATCGCAGAATTATTACCGCTACCATCAAAATTCCACGCTTTTCTATCCTTAGTCCAAGACGTTGCAAATAGGGTATTAAAATCGTTTGACGCTTGTTGCATATCTATTATTCCGCTTGAATCATCAATGTATAATGTTTTAACCCAAGTTTTTCCACCATCTTTAGTTTTGTAAACCCCACGATCTTCCGATTTAGAATATAACGCACCAGTTACACCAACAATCACCTCATTAACATTATTAGGATTAATCAAAATACGACCAATATGTTGCGAATTAGGCAACCCAACAAACTCCCAATTATCACCATTATCATTAGATTTAAGCATCCCAACACCAGCATAAGACGATCGCGAAGCATTATTTTCTCCTGTACCAACCCATAGTGTTCTAGTATTCCAATCGACAGCAAGCGTTCCCACATTTTGAGTTTGAGCACCATCTAAAATAGGCACAAATGTTGTCCCGTTATTTGTGGTATGCCAAACCCCTCCTGATGCGTAACCCACATAAAACTCGGTTGGATTATCAGGATTAACCGCCAAATCCACCACACGACCACTCATAACGGTTGGCCCTATGTTTGTAAAGGGTATATTTTTGACTATCGAGCTAGCTTGTAACTGTGCTTTTTCTGTTAATAACGATTGTTGCGCACTAACGGAACACACAATAAAAAGAGATAAAATAAATCTAAAATTCATAGTTGTCATTTATAAGTTTTGAAGATACTGATAAAAGTAAAAAGGACAAAGTTAATTAGTAAAAGGCGCTACATTTTAAGACGCTTTTATAAGTTATGTATTTTAAAGTTCTTATTTTTGAAGTAGAATTTCAATCCTAATAAGACGCCCACTTTTCTGAAAAAACTTCAGTACCATTTGTGGCAATAAAAAAACATATTTTTCTTATGAAATACCACCAAATAGACGCAGCACTTTTTGTTAAAAATCGTAAAAATTTTGCGGCTCAAATGAAACCAAAAAGCATTGCCTTTTTTAACTCAAATGACATTTACCCAATTAGCGCTGATAGCACACTACCTTTCCAACAACACAGAGATATCTTTTATTTAAGTGGCGTTGATCAAGAAGAAAGCATTTTAGTGCTTTTTCCAGATTGTCCAAATCCTAAAAACCGTGAAGTCTTATTTTTAAAAGAAACAAACGCACATATTGCCGTTTGGGAAGGTGAAAAACTTACCAAAGACGCTGCTTTTGCGACTAGCGGAATTAAAACCGTATACTGGTTACAAGATTTAGAAAAAGTCGTTTTTGAAATGATGACACAAGCAGAAACCGTTTACATCAATACCAACGAGCATTACCGAGCTAATGTAGAAACGGAAACCAGAGAAGACCGTTTTACAAAATGGATAAAAGACAAATATCCTGCGCATAGTGTTGCCAAAAGTAATCCAATATTACAACGTTTACGCTCTGTAAAAGACCAAATAGAATTAGATCTAATCCAAAAAGCATGTGATATTACCGAAAAAGGTTTTAGACGTGTTTTAGGTTTTACAAAACCTGGTGTTATGGAATATAACATTGAAGCCGAATTTATGCACGAGTTTTTAAATAACCGTTCTAAAGGTTTTGCGTATACACCAATTGTAGGTTCTGGAAATAATGCCAACGTATTACATTATATAGAGAATAACCAAGACTGTAAGGCTGGTGATTTAATTTTAATTGACGCTGGAGCGGAATATGCTAATTACGCCAGCGACATGACCCGTACTATTCCTGTGTCCGGTAAATTTAACGACCGACAAAAAGCCGTTTACAATGCGGTTTTAAGAGTGAAAAATGAAGCGACCAAACTACTAGTCCCTGGAACCATTTGGGCAGACTACCATATTGAAGTTGGTAAATTAATGACTAGCGAATTACTAGGTCTTGGTTTACTAGACAAAGCAGACGTTGCTAACGAAAATCCAGATTGGCCAGCTTATAAAAAATATTTTATGCACGGTACCTCTCACCATATGGGATTAGATACGCACGATTACGGTATTTTAACCGAGCCAATGCAAGCCAATAACGTGTTTACAGTAGAACCAGGGATTTATATTCCTGCAGAAGGCTTTGGTATTAGACTAGAAGACGATGTGGTAATCCAAAAATCTGGAGCACCATTTAATTTAATGCGCAATATCCCTATTGAAGTAGAAGAGATTGAGAGCTTAATGAATAAGTAATACTATCTATTATACAAACAGAAAAGCGAGCGTAATAGCTCGCTTTTTTTGTTCTAATTTAAATCATAAGCTTAAAATAAACGACACCTCAGGCAACCATTACTAAACAATTAGCGTCTATTATAAAACAGAGCGTAACGACTGTTTACGCACTACAAATTTAAAAAGACACGCTAATCATGACATTAAACAAACTATTCCATTCGATTTTAATACTAGTATTACTAACAGGTTGTGCAGGATCCAACATAGACAAAGTTTTAAAACAAGGCCATGTGCTTCAAGAAAATTACAAAACAACTATTCCGTTTACCTACGTTAATGGTTGGATTGTTTTAGAAGTACAAATGGACGGTACTCCTTATCATTTTATTTTAGACACAGGCTCATCAAATATAATAACCAAAGAACTTGCTAAAAAACTAGCTGTCAAAGTACTTGGTGCCGAAGAAATAAAGGATGTAAACGACACAGCAAACGCCACCGAATATACAAGAATTGCAAATATAAAGATAGGCGCTGTCGATTTTCAAAACACCATTGCAGGCATCGTTGACCTTAATAAAATAACAGAAATAAGTTGCACCAAAATTGATGGTCTAATCGGTTCCAATTTAATGAGAAAAGCCGTTTGGGATTTTGATTTTGAAAAACAACTAATAACCATAGTTACTGACGAAAGCCAATTAGAGCTCCCTGAAGACACTATAGATTCTAAATTATATATCGGTACCGCAGGAATTCCCTCTATTACTTTAAAAATAAACGGACAAAAGGTACTGAATAACACGGTCGATTTCGGAAATTCAGGCAATAACCTATTGCGAGGCGACTATTTTCAAAAACAAAAAGACGCCAACCTAATAACAAAGCATATAAAAGGAACTACAAAAGCATTTGGTGGCTTTGGTCGTACCGAGAGTAAACCATTTTATCAAGTAAATATTGATGAATTAAAAATTGGTAATCACATTGTTAATAATATACACGCCAATGTAAAAAGTGGCTCTGGTAATAATTTAGGCTTAGCCTTCTTCAAAAACTATAGAGTGATCTTAAACTGGAACAAGAAAAGAATACGGATGATAGAAATTACCAAAGCAGGGCATGATACTTATAAAACCTATGGCTTTTCTACACTTTATGACAATCAAGCTATTTACGTTAACACAATTATAGAAACATCCAGTGCTTCTCAATTTTTAAAGCAAGACGATCAAATACTCAGTATCAATACTTCAAATTATACTAATATTACAGAAGCAGACTATTGCGCTTTCTATCGTGACGGTTTAACTACTGACGAAGACACCTTATCTATTACCGTTTTAAGAGCTAAAAAAGAATTAACGTTTGAATTAGTAAAAACGACATTGCTTTAAAAAAAAGTAATCGCCAAAACTAATCTACACCTCAACACTGTAATAAACCGTAATAAATAAACATAAAAAAATGCATATATTAGCGTAACACTTCAGTTTAAATTTAAGGACGACACTAAAAATTAGACCCATGGAAAAATCAACTATAGTAATCATAGCCATTCTTATTTTCTTTGTATTTACATATCTTTTCTGGACACTAACTAGTGCCTACGCCAAAAAAGAATATGGCAAAAAACTATGGAAACATGGTGCCACAAGATTAGCGTATTGGGAAGCTGCTGTATTATACAGTGCGGGATTAACCTGTATTACGCTGTTTGTTTTAAACTGGGCCTCTGTTTTAACATTCTAAACAATAACAATTAGATTATACCCTTCTAATTGCATCAAAAAATAACATTTTTTAATCCTATTTTTACAAATATTACTTTCAAACCAAAATTAAACCAAAATTATTATGTTTACACCCTCAAAAATACAACACTACTTTCTGTATTGTTTTATAGTCATTACTTCGGTAGCTTGCTCCAAAGATTCCGATGATAGCCCAATACCTCCTAACGAACCAGCTAGTAACACAAACTGCCCGGATGTGGCTAATTATATATTTAACGAACAAAATGCTTTAATTCTAGTCGAGTGTGAAAATACTGTTTTTGCGTCTACTTGGGCGTTAATTAATGACACCTCTAACGCAACAGGAACAGGTTACCTAATTAACGAAGCACAAAACAACACACCTGGTAGTAATTTATCGACTTATAAATTACAAATTAACACCGTAGGAACTTACCAATTTATCTGGCGTTCTGCTGTAAAAGAAGGCACCAACTCGACAGAAGCTAATGACACTTGGTTACGATTTGCTGATGCCAGCGACTTTTATGGACTACAATCAAGCACAGACCATATTGTTTACCCTAAAGGTGTTGGCAAAACACCAAATCCAAATGGTTCATCCATTGATGGTTGGTTTAAAGTCTACAGAAGTGGTACTGATTTAGATTTTAAATGGCAAGCTAAGACTTCAGATAGCGATTCTCACGATATTTATGTTCAATTTGATACGCCAGGCACTTACACCATGGAGCTATCTGGACGCTCAAAAGGGCATGCTATTGACAAATTTTTATTGTTTCAACCTACAGTATATACTCAAAACGAAGCCACTGCACTTGATACGTTTAGCGACATTACATGTCAGTAATTAACTAAAAACTACAATTACTGTATCACAACGATCTATTTTAAACAAAAAAAGCGAGCTAAACAGCTCGCTTTTTTCGCTCTAAACACTAACTAAACATCACAATTAGCATACTTATTAATATGCATTGTCCCTTTTGTTTTTAGTTGGGTGTGCCAACTAAAAGCCTCTTTAAGAATATGTGGTGTTTGACCACCTAAACGATAAGCCTCCTCAAAATAACTTGATAATTGTGCTCTGTAATCGGGATGCACACAATTATTAATAATCAGCCTAGCACGCTCGATAGGCGCTAACCCCCTAACATCCGCTAAACCTTGCTCGGTTACTAAAACATCCACATCATGTTCCGTATGATCGGTATGAGACACCATAGGTACAATATGTGAAATACTACCGCCTTTAGACATGGAAGGACATGCAAAAATGCTCAAATACCCATTTCTAGCAAAATCACCAGAACCACCAATCCCATTCATCATTTTTGTTCCTGTAATATGTGTCGAATTAACGTTACCATAAATATCAAATTCGATTGCCGTATTAATTCCAATAATCCCTAAACGACTAATAACCTCTGCTGCATTACTAATGTTTTGTGGACGTAACACCAATTTACTTTTATACGTTTCAAAATCCTTAAATATTTTATCAGAACACGCTTGAGTAACAGTAATTGACGACGCCGAAGCAAACAACAATTTCCCCGAATCAAAAAGATCAAACGTACTATCCTGAAGCACTTCAGAGTACATCGTCAAATCTTTAAATCGGCTAGTCGCAAAACCAGCCAAAATAGCATTTGCTGTTTTACCAATACCAGCTTGTAAGGGTAATAAAGATTCTGTTAAACGTCCCTCATCGACTTCTTTGCCTAAAAATTCAAGAATATGATTAGATATGGCAGTCGTTTTTTCATCAGGATCAGAAATAACCGCAGGCGCATCTGGTTTATGTGTATAAACAATAGCGACAACCTTATTAGGATCTATTGTTATAAATGGAGCACCAATTCTAGTATCCGATTTAAGCACAGGAATAATATCGCGGTTAGGTTGTTTTTTTAATATTTTAATATCGTGTAATCCTAAAAAACTTTCCGGAAAACTGGTATTAATTTCAATAATAATCTTGTCTGCTTTATCTGTAAATATAGGCGAATTCCCTACAGAGGTTGTTGGCACAATATACCCCTCTTTAGTAATAGACACTGCCTCAATAATAGCCACATCAATTTTAAACGTATCTATATTTTGAAGCATATCCGCCGTCTGCCCCAAATGCTGATCCACATATAACACATCATGGTTATTAATATGTTTTCTTAAAGTAGCATCCGCCTGAAAAGGCATCCGTTTATGTAAAGCTCCATTTTTTGCTAGATTAGCATCCGTATCATACCCTAAAGATGCGCCACTTAACACGGTCACTTTTAAATCTTCATAAAGTGCACGCTCTGCCACCATAGGTAATACAGCCTTACTGTCTCCGGCTTTAGTAAACCCACTAACGCCTAAAATGTCATTGTTTTTAATTAGTAATGCAGCGTTATCAGCGCTTTGTATCTTTTCTATATAAGGGGCATAACCTACTCTTTCCATAATATGACTATTTTATAATTTTAGGGTTAAAAAATTTAGCATTTAATTAAAAACAGCCTTCAAATTGCCTTTTTAATAAAATACCTTGGCAATTTATGCAAGATATTTAATGTCTTTTTATTAAAAAAAGACAATGTTTTATTAATTTAGTGCATTTAAGAACATCACCACTTTAATTATGAATTCTAAGTATTATTTAACCGAGGTTGACAAAATCCCTAAAAGCATCTTTTGCTACCATAATGCTATGGGATCTTCCTTTATAGAACCTCATAGCCATGACAAAGGTCAATTTTTATATACGGAAGGTGGCGTCGTCCATGTCAAGACCAATACCAGGATGTACTATTTACCCGCTAGACATTACATGTGGATTCCAGCAGGTGTGCGACATGCCATTTACCCAAGCTCTCCCAAAGTAATCATGCGTAACCTGTATTTTCCGATAAAAGCTAAGGCTACCGAGTTTTATAAAACCGAAGGCATCTACCATATTAATAAACTAGTCATGGAACTGTTATTATTTACCAAAAACTGGAATGGCGATATAACTAAATCCCAAAAAACAAAATACCCTATTGTACATGCCTTTAAAACACTTTTGGAACAAAGCGTATCACAATCCCTAGCCTTAGAGTTACCACACCCAACAGACAGCAGACTAATAAGCATAACCAATTACCTGTCCGACACTATTGATCAAGAGCATTTGCTACCAAAACTGGCGTCCAATTTTAGTATGACAGACAAATCGTTATATCGCCTATTTAAAAAAGATTTAGGCCTTTCCTTTATTAAATACTACACGCAATTAAGAATCTTTAAGTCTTTAGAGTATTTAGCAAATTCTGATTATAACATTTCTCAGATTGCCAATATGGTTGGCTATAGCAGTCTACCAACATTTAGCAACACGTTTAGTAAGGTTATGGGCAAGCGCCCATCCGAATACAGAAAGTCTAACGAGATTTATCTAGAACACTAACTAATTATCAATAACACGATACCTACTATTATATAAAATTAGTAGTTTTACCGCCAATAATAAACCAACTACAATAATCAAAAACCAAACGATGCTTTTAAAAAAATTACAAAACGCAGTAGTAGGCGCCCTTTTTATACTGACGTGTTCTTGCCAACAAAGTACCAATAACCAACAGGCCAATGACACCGCTTACAAAAAACAATTAGCCGCTAAAGATTCGTTAATCACTATTTTAACAGCTAAAGACTCCGTTATAAATACCCTATCAAAACAATTGTTAGACCAGACAAAAAAGA
Organism: Psychroserpens sp. NJDZ02; assembly: GCF_004843725.1. Lineage (NCBI taxonomy): Bacteria > Pseudomonadati > Bacteroidota > Flavobacteriia > Flavobacteriales > Flavobacteriaceae > Psychroserpens > Psychroserpens sp. NJDZ02. Next base: position 1,306,573 of record NZ_CP039451.1, read on the forward strand.
CGGATAGTATTAAAAATTTCAACCTAAACAACTATATAAATGTAGACTACGTGTCTTTTTTATTTAAAGAAACCCCTTTTTTACTAGACAAAAGCGACCTTGTTAAAACCATTATAACAGCACTAGAACTAAACCAAAACAATGTATTGTCTCAAGCGTATGAAACAGGCTTCCCATACACCGCTAAGGACACCTCTAAATACGACATCGATTTTAGCGATAAACTAGATTTGATAAACTACATATGGAACATCGTAGACCGCAGTCCAGAAAGTATAAACACACTATTAACCGACACAGACAAACGTAGCCTGTATGCGCTATTTAAATCAAACACACTATATAAAGATTCGGGAATAGAAGCCCTAGTAAAAGGGTTAATAACTGCTCATGACGAAATTGAAAATATAGAAGAATCTAAACACTACTTTAATAATTTAAAACCACAGCTCTACGATAGTAGCGACAACAGTTATTATGAAGCACGACGCATAGTAGATGAGGATCTGACAACCTCGCATATCAAAGAAGTCCTCTCCGATAAAAATTATAATATTTACTCAGGAAGTAATTCTCATCTCGAACACAGAATTTTTTTCGTGTATTCGTTTTGGGCTAGAAGACAAACCGAAGGTAACCAAGACATCGTATATCAATTATTAAAGGAACTTGACCATAACGTCTCCCCTAACCTAGAGGAATACTAACACGACCTACCATAGATTATAAAAAAACACAAGCCGCCGTTTGTGTTTTTTTATGCCTTTTATTTACCACAATGCGGAATCCCGTAATACCTCTTAAATTAAAAGTCTTAACTTGAAGCCGCTAGTCATCGTCTAAAAAAATACGTAGTTCTACGTATTGTGAGATTGTATTGCTAGTTGTAGCTTAGCTTCTCAAAACTGAAGCTAGAAACAAAAGTGCGGCTATCCCGTAATATTTAGGGGATATGGAGTAGTTTAGTTGCTGTATAACGAGTTGTAGGGCATTTGAAAAACTATGAACAAAGACATTAAGAAACATATTAGAATTCTTGCAGAGAAGTTTAATCATTTAATCGAATATGATAAAGACATTCTTGTTCTTAAAAATCAAATGAATGATATTAGGATATGGCAGGAAGACAAATATGACATAAATGTTTCATTTAACTTGTTAGATAAACACAGACATCTGAAAGTGAAAATTGACAGGACTTATGATGTCTTAATTGAACTGTTACGAAGACAAAAAAACCAAGATGTTGAATTGAACTCTGAAATGATTTTGACTATCAAAGATTGGATTAATGAAGAGGGAGATTTTGCACGACAGCAACTTGAAAATCTGAAAAAAGATTTGAAAACTGAAAATATTAAATATCGTGAATTAGGTGGAAACCGATACGAAGTGGAGTTTTATGATGGGATCTTAATTCTGACTGATGATTTGTGTTTTGCTTCATCTAATGTTATTAAATTATAAAAACTACTGGCCACACCGTATAAAAATAATTGCAGTTTAGTGCTAAAAAAAAGGTAGTTGCCTATTTGCTACGTCTGATTTTCCTTCGGAAAATCCTCGCATACAAACCCGAAACTATTCTTATACATAAACGTTGTGCGTCATTTAAGAAACACCTAAACATTAAAAAAAACATTATGGCATTAGACTTTTCAGAAATATTAGTTGTTGGAGTTTCTTCTAGAGCACTTTTCAACTTAGAAAAAGAAAATAAAATCTTTGAAAAGGAAAATATTGAAGGTTTCAGAAAATATCAATTGGAACACGAAAATGAATTATTAACAGAAGGAACTGCTTTTCCTTTAATCAAAAGTCTATTAAAACTAAATGATATTGCTTCTAAACAAATTGTAGAAGTTGTTGTTATGTCAAGAAACAGTCCGGAAACTGGTGTTCGAGTTCTAAAGTCCATCAAACACTTTAAACTACCGATTACAAGATGGGCTTTTTCAAGAGGCGAACCACTCGAGCCTTTTATAGATGCATTTGATATTGATTTATTTTTATCAAAAGACGAAAAAGAAGTACAAAAAATAAGCGACACGTCCAACTGCGCCACTGCTTTAATTTATGAACCACCAACAGACTACATTCCCGAAATTGATAGAGTAAAATTCGCATTTGATGCAGACGCTGTTGTTTTTTCCGAAGAGTCAGAACAGATTTATAAAGAGCAAGGAATCGAGGCATTTCATAAACACGAATTAGAAAATGAAGATGTACCATTAAATGATGGACCTTTCGCTGAATTATTAAGGAAACTATCTAAAATTCAAGAATTTTTACCAACTACTATAGAGTTAACACCTTTAAGATTAGCGATTGTTACAGCAAGAAACGCACCTAGTCATATGCGAGTTGTCAAAACTCTACGTCATTGGGGAGTTTACGTTGACGAAGCTTATTTTATGGGAGGTTTATCAAAAGATAAAGTTTTAAAAGCATTTGGAGCACATATTTTCTTTGATGACCAAGAAACTCATCTAGATGATTCAAGTAAAGTCGTTCCATCAGGAAAAGTATTATATAAGACCAATTCACCGCTTAAAAAGTACGAAAAAAAGAAAAAGGAAAAATAGTAAGAAAACAATATTTCAATGATTTGGAAAAAACTAATAAACTATTGGTGTGATGAAAAAGGAAGATACGGTCTGACCATTCCTTTTTTAGTTGGAGCTGAAAGAATAAAGAGAGAAATGACGATTGAATCTCTATTAAGAGAAATTAAAGAATCAGATTCAGCTTTTTTAATTAGTGGTTGTGGTGATATAAATGAATATGTAATAGGAACTTACAAAACTGAATACCCTTTCATTAATTCATTAAACAAAATTGATTCTTTAATTCTAAATGATAATGAATTAGAAAAAGTCAAAACGATTGAAGAACTCATTGAAAAAATGGAAATAGAATATCAAGATTTAATAGAAAATGAATTTTATTCTAAAGATTATAATTCTTTTGAATGGATTAATTTCAATGACAATGATTTAGAACTAATAAATAATTTTATAGAATAAAAAAACGCACACACACCAACGTATAAAAATAATTGTGGTTTAGTGCTTAATAAAAAGGTCGTTGCGTGTTTGTAACGTCTGATTTTCCTTCGGAAAATCCTCGCATACAAACCCGCAGCTATTCTTATACATAAACGTTGCGCCTAATTTAAAATCATCATATAAAATTGAAAATTGAAATTACATCAGAAATTGAAAGGTTTAAAAACCATCTGAATCTAGAAGACAATAACCAGATGATTTTTTCTGGAATATTTGGAATTGGAAAGACTTATTTTTTAAAGGAGTACTTTGAACAAAACTCTGAAGACTACGAATTATTTTTACTCTCACCAGTTAATTATTCAATATCAAATAACGATGATATTATTGATTACATAAAATATGATATTGCCTTTGAACTTCTCGGTAAAAATGTAGATTATGAAAAATCAGATTTTTCAAAGTTACTGACAGCTCAATTTTATTTAAAAGACAATTTTTTAGACACTATGTCTCTTTTAGCAAAAAGCGGTGGCAAGATTGGAAAAGCATTTAGTGAAATCTATGAAAATTTAAAAAAACTTGTAAACAATATAAAAGAGCATAACTCTGAATCACAAATTGACGAAAAGAAAGAACTTATTGACTTTTTAAAAGAACTTACAGCAAGAGACAATTCAATTTATGAAGAAAATAGAATAACGGAATTGATTTCTGGGCTAGTCGAAAAACTTAAAGAAAATGAAAAAGAAATAGTTCTTGTAATTGATGATTTAGACAGACTTGACCCTGAACATATTTTTAGAATACTAAACGTTTTTGCTTGTCATTTCGACATTGGAAATTTCACGGAAAATAAATTTGGTTTCCATAAAATTATTCTCGTATGTGATATAGAAAATATTAGGAATTTATTCCATTCAAAGTATGGAACAAAAGTTGATTTCTCTGGCTATATTGATAAATTTTATAGCAGAGAAATACATTATTTTGACAATAAAGAAATTGTTAGTAAATCTGTAAACAAAATACTATCATCCATAAAAATTAAAGGTTCACACGACCACATAATTAACTTAAAAGATAGCAACAGAACAACAACTGTAAATTTTCAAGAGATTCTAGAAGACTTAATTAATAATGATTTATTAAACCTGAGAACTTTACTAAAATTATATGACAAGGAATACTCATTAAAGTTCTTTGATTTTAAGATTGGCCAAAACTATGGAAGAGCATCTAGTTGGCATTTTCAAAAAATATTAATGTTTGATTTTTTGATTTCATTTTATGGTTCAATAACAAGTTTAAGAACAGCATTAGAGAAATTGGCTGAACGAAATCCGACAAAACTGATAGATGATAGACAACTCAGGAGATATGGGGATTTAATTGCCTTAATTGACTATAAAAATCATAAAACATCAGAAGGCGATTTTGAATACATTAACTCTGATTTAAATATTTCCATAAAATATTCAGCAATGAAATATGGACATTGGAAAGATGAGACGACTGCAAACATTAAGGAAGTAACATATTTGGACAAACCTGACATTAAAAGAATGGATCTTCCTTTTTCATTACTTTTAAAAATTGCATTTGAGGAATATTTAAATTTAACGAAAGTAAAAAACTAGGCGCAATCAAGTAGACGGTTCCGACTAAAATGCTCGGAGTGCGCCTTTCACAGCACCGTACGTGCGCAACTTCGTTAGTTCTTTCGCTTCTATTACGACTTACTAATGTTTCAAGAAGTCTGTCCTGAGCATAGCCGAAGGGTTACTCCTGCACACAAGGGACTTGTACTCTCTAGATTAATTATTTACCTTTCGGTAAATCAAAAGAGCCCATACTGGGCATACACACCGTGTAAATAACATAACCAGTTTAGGTATAATTTAAAAGTTTTGATTTCGTTATAAAGGTCGCCAAGTTTTCAATTGGCCATTTAGAAAAATTTAAAGCTATATATGTAAATTTGACGAAGCAATAACTCGTAATGTGACGCTTATGCTCTACATTACGTATCTTAGACTAATCGTTACAACCAATGACCAAAAATGACTGATGAACAAAACATAATATGGAATAAAATTCAAAACTTCGAAATTGACGACATAGATTCTTCTTTTACTTTTACTGATAGATTAGCAAGAGAAAATGGTTGGTCAATGGAATATTCACTGAGAACTATATTGGAGTACAAAAAATTTATTTTTCTAATTGCTATTTCCGATTTCCCTCAAACACCGTCAGACCAAATCGACCAAGTTTGGCATCTCCATTTACTTTACACAGAGTCATATTGGATTCAACTTTGTAAATACACCATAAATAAAAATATTCATCACGGACCTACAAAAGGTTCAGAGGAAAAAACGTTATTTAAAGAACAATATTTAAGAACACTTGAGTTTTATACATCGCTATTTAGTGAGAAACCTCCCAAAGACATTTGGATAGATGCTGAAACTAGATTTAAAGAGATTCATTTTACACGAGTTAACAGAAAGAGAAATTGGATAATACCTAAACTACGTTTAAAAAAATAATGAAAATACTATCCAAAATAACACCCGCAGAAACACTGTTAATTCAAGATGGTTTTTTTGTTGAGTTTAAAGATTTGATGAAATTTACTTTTATAGATTTACTTTTAAAAAAAATAATTAAAATTAAAGAAGTCCATCAAAAACCACATCCTAGAGATAAACACATTAGGACTTACACCTATGTTACTTCAGGTAAAAACTTCAAAAAATACAAACCTAAAAATCACGAATTAATTTATTTAAGTCCATTCAATAAAAATAGATCACTGCAAATACTATTTAAGAATTTTATAAAAATGGCTTACGATAATTCAAACGGGAGTTGGTCTTATAAAAAACTGACAAGAAGCAACATTGAAATAAATCCTTATTTTAAACAAACATCTCTGTTAAATTTATTTAGGATAAATAAACTAACAGCTAAAGGAGTGAAATTAAAAAAAGGAATAACAAACTATTTAAATACTATTGACAACAATATCAACCACCTGCTCCATGAAGATAAGAAAAAAGGGTTAGAACTATTATTAAGCATTGGTGGAAATATATTCTTACTTGAGAATTTAGATTTTCAACTTTTAAAAACAATTGATAAGGAATTATTAAATCAACAAAAAGTATTATACAATGACACTTATAATACAGATAGTGATTGGTGGTTATACATTGGTTTTTTCGAAGATCAGTATATGTTTGACTCCTATTTTGATGATTTTGATGCTACTTTAAATTCTTTTAACTCTGAATTTGACTCTTCTAGCTGTTCTTCTTGCGATAGCGGATGTAGTAGTTGCGGAGGGTGTGATTAAAAAACTAATGGTAATCCGTATATAATCTATTGTTTGCTTCTCGCAGACTTTAATAATCGACAACCATGTACCTAATTAGTTGCTTAAAATACGCTACAAAACACACCAAAAACCGTTGTAAACAATAAAAAAATATGAATAAAATAATTTTAACTTCTATTCTCTTAATCACTTTTATTTGTAAGTTAAGTGCTCAGAATGATTCTATTCCTCAGACAATTGAACAACAAAAAACCGCTAAGAATATAGCTGAAAAATGGGCTACGCTTTTGATCAAAGGAGAAAATATTGATTCGTTGATTGCCATATCAAAAATCCCCTTTGCGCTTGATAGAATAAAGATTTTGAATTCAAAAGAGGAATTGAAGGCATTTTATAATAAAGTAATTGAAAATAAACATAAGCGCATTATGCCTAAAATATCTTCAGAGATAGTTTATTCCAAATATGAAATTATAGAAAAATGTATTCCAATTAATGTTTTAATAATTAAGATAACTCCATTAGAAGGAGATTCAAAAGGAGAAGGAAGTTTAGTGAGCGTAGAAATTTCTGGAAACGATATGAAAATAATTGGGTTTTCCGATTAAATATTACTTACAACACAGTATCTAAAAAAGCGTTAATTTTAGCTAAGTAATAAACGCGCAACATAGTACTTATTAAATGCCCTAGTTTTGATATACTAAATGTTGGCAACAAGCTGAAGAAATGAATAAACTAAAAACAGGAGAATTCTATGGAACACATTACCAAAAATCAGCTTTTGAAAACATTATCATTACAGATACTGAGTACACACATAATAAAGTAGATTGGCATCATCACGAAAACCCATATTTTACTTATCTGCTTCAAGGAAAATTATTTGAATCAAATAAAAAAAAATCTTACTATTTAGAACCAGGAAGTCTTTTATTTCATAATTGGCAAGATGCACATTACAATATTAAACCACCTGAATACACTAGAGGATTTCATATTGAACTAAATGAAAAATGGTTTTCAAATTACAATATTCAAATAACAGATTTTGAAGGGAGTATCAACTTAAAGAATCCTTTAATTAAAAACTTAATGAACAGAGTCTTTATTGAGTCTAAAATAAACGACCAATATTCTAATTTAAGTATTGAAACATCTTTAATTGACATTTTTGGATCTATAAAAAAAACAGAAGAGAAAATTTTAAAAAGGCCTATTTGGGTGAATAATCTTCAAGAACTTCTCTTTGAGGAAAATATTGACTATTCGCTAAAAAATTTAAGTGCCATTTTAGAAATACATCCAATACACTTGTCTAGAGAATTTAGCAGATATTTTGGAACAACGCTTGGCAATTACATTAGATTTATAAAACTTAATAAAGCTTTCTGCTTACTAGCTTCAAATAAGTTTTCAATGACAGAAATCTGCTATAAGTGTGGTTTTTACGACCAAAGTCATTTTATTACTAATTTTAAATCTGTTTATAAAACAACACCTTCTAATATATTGAAACAAATATCTTAAATGTTAATTATATACAATTATAGTCTATTTTAAAAATATATTTTTGCTTCAAATTACAGATATGAAATCAAATTATATTTTAATACTTATTACTTGTTTAACAATATCGTGCAATAACAAATCCAAAAACTCACAGTCGGAAGAAATAGAGATTTTGAGTTTTTCAAAAATTGATGTTTCAAAAAATCACCCTACATCAAAAGATTATTTAGACAACTTCACACTAAACAAAGATGAATTTCTAAATATTCATTTTACATTAGAAGAACCAATTATTCAGAGTCTTCAATTGCTAGCACCAAAACTAACAGAAGATGAACTATTAGAAAAAGGGAGTTTTCAATTTTCGTTTTTAGTAGATGGAGAAACCGTTTATGTAGAAAATTTAAATAAAGGAGCTGGATTAAAAGCATTTAAAACAAAACAGCTTAATCATATAATACGCCTAGTAGCACCAAAACAAATAGATTATTGGGGCTGGTATATGTGGCTTAAATTTATGAAATTAGGTGGTGGACAAGATGCATTTAGTGAAGGCAATCATTCTCTAAGTATAGAAGTAAGACCTTACATAAAACTAGACACATTAAAAGTAGGTGCTCTTTTAGCTAAAGGAAATATTTCTATTGAAGTTCCAGAAATACCAATAGATAAAAATCTAATACCTATTCAAAAAATACAACCCAATAGTGGATGGGAGATATCTAAAGATAATTTTGATAGTAGCAAAATTGAAGCTCTGAATAAAAAAATAGCAGAAGGTCGTTTTGAGAACATTAATGGAATTGTAGTAATAAAAGAGGATAAACTTTTGATTGAGGAATATTTTAATGGCGAAACTAGAGATAGTTTGCATGACCCTAGATCTGTTGGAAAATCAATAGCTTCTACAATGTTAGGAATTGCAATTGACGAAAAATTTATAAAAAACGAAAATGCTTTATTAAAAGATTTTTACGATTTAAAATCATATAAAAATTATAGTAAGGAAAAAGATTCTGTAATGTTAAAATCTCTTTTAACAATGAATTCTGGATTTCTTGGAGATGATAGTGATTATAACAGTCCCGGAAATGAAGAAAATATGTACCCAACAAAAAATTGGGTAAAATTTACGCTTGATTTACCGATGCAAAACAACAAGGTAATTGGAGAGGATTTTGCCTATTTCACAGCAGGTGTTGTAGTTTTAGGTGATATAATTCATAAATCTGTACCTAAAGGGTTAGTTTCTTATGCTGATGAAAAATTATTTAAACCTCTAGGCATTACAAATTATCAATGGGAGTATACACCACAAAAAGTTGGTAATACCGCTGGCGGAATTAGATTGAGAGCTATTGATTTTGCCAAATATGGTCAATTATATAAAAACAAAGGGCTCTGGAAAGCAAAACAAATTTTAAACAAACATTGGGTCGAAAAAAGCTTAGATAAACAAATAAAACAATCAGTTGATGGAGATGCTTATGGGTATTTGTTTTGGAACAAAACCTATAAATATAATAATAATAAAGAATACCAAGTCTCTTTTTGTAGTGGGAATGGAGGAAATAAAATTTTCATATTTAAAGACATTCCTTTTGTTGTCGTTATTACTTCTTCTGCTTATAACAATCCAAGTGCCCACGCTAATACTGACAAAATGATGATTGAGTATATATTACCTGCAATAATAGAAAAATAATAAAGCCAGTTGCCAATCAAGTAGACGGCTCCGACTAAAAGAGTCGGAGTACGCCTTTCGTTTCTATTACGACTTACTAATCCTTTAATAAGCCTGTCCCGAGCGCGGCCGAAGAGTTACTCCTGCGTAGAAGGCACTTGCACTCTCTAGATTAATTATTTACCTTTCGATAAATTAAAAGAGGCCCATGCTGGGCATACACAATGTATATAGAAAATGCTTACTTTAGTGCTTAACCAAAAGGTCTGGTCTTTTTTGTAACGTCTGATTTTCCTGCGGAAAATCCTCGCACACAAAACCGCACTATTCTTATACATCAACGTTGTGCTTCATGCCTGAAAACGAGATAAAAATTTATTATGGAATTAAATTTGGCATATTATCGCAGAAAAGATTGGAAAAAATTCTTAAAAATGATTGACGATAAAGATGCAATGCATGACTCTTGGAATGATTGGCACAAATCATTTTTAAAAACAAAGCACAGTTTGATTTCCAAAGGTTTTATTGTAAACGATTTTATAGTCGATTTGGATAAATTAAAAATATACTGTTCCAATAGAAATTTAAAAATTGACGGAAAAGCTCGATCGCAATTCGTAACCAACATAAAATGAATAAAGAACACATAAGCAAAGTGAAAATTTTATTAACTGAATGGAATCCGTTAGGAAAACAATCCGTTCAGATAACCGACTTAAATAACTATGATACTGAAGCGACTGATATACTGCGGCATATAAAAAAGACAAATACAGTTGAGCGGATAAATAAAATAATAAATACTGTTATGAGTGAAGCTTTCGGAATCCATTTGGAACCCTTTAAATCTAAAATTATTGCGGAACAAATACATTCAATTTTAAACGAAAAATAAAAGTACTTAAGTACAAGCGACTAAACGGCTCCGGCTAAAATAGCTGGAGTGCGCTCTCACACCACCGTGCGTGCGTAACTATGCTGGTCCTTTCTGATCTATTACTATTACACAATAGCCCTCAAGAACGTGTACGGCAGATCACCAAACTGAAGTTTGCTTATAGTACTATAATCTAACAACGGTTTATACAACGACGTAAGATTACATTTATCTTTAGATTATTAAACAGCAGCTTAATTCAATTTTTACTTGTAGCTATATTTTAAGATTAGACATATGAACAGAACCTACAAAATAACAACAATTTTAGTCTCTCTACTTTTTCTAAACGCTTGTCAAGAAAAGTCAACCATTCAAAATGAAATAGAAAGTTTAAATATTAATCGAGCTGATTTCGTGAAAATTGACACCACTTTCTACGAAAATCAATCAATTGAGACACTAAAATTCATTAAGTCTGACAAAGAAAATATTAGACTTTCATTTTACAAGAGCGGAAAAAAGAAATCAATTATTCCAACAAAAGATTCTCAAGTTCACGGAGAATGTACAGATTGGTATGAAAATGGGCAAATCAAATGGAAACGTTTTTATGATGCTGGAAATTCTATTAAACAAAGCACGAATTACAGTGAAAATGGAAATAAGACAAAAATAGACGACTTCACAGATGTCAGTTTCACAGAGTTTTATGAGAATGGCAAACCTATATTTAAAAGGTCTGACAAATTGTATGTTGACTATTACATAAACGGACAAACCAAAGTTAATTTTGTAAAGAAAAATGATAGTTTAACCAAAGTCCAATACTTTAATGAAAATGGAGATGCAGTTTTCACTGGTACAACTGATTCTAAATTTGCTTTATATCAAAACGATTCATTGTTTAATGGAGAAATAACTTGTAAGTTTTTAGATGGTCAAATTTCATTTAATCAAAAGTATATAGATGGAATGCCAGATGGTAAATCCTTTAGTAAGTACGGCAATAGGAACATGGAATATGAAATAGAATTTGAAAATGGAAATGAAATCGGAATACACAAAAGATATTTTTTAAATGGGAAAATACAATCGACTAAAAATAATGATACCAAAGAATATAAAGAATGGGATGAAAAAGGAAATTTAGTTGAATAAAAAACGAAAGTACAATCAAGTAGACTGCTCCGACTAAAATAGGCTGAGTGCGCAACTACGTTGATCCTCTCATCTCCATTACTACTAGCAATACAACTCAGGAACATAAACGGCGGTTCACCAAATTGAACTTACTGTTCCACAAGGTACATATGCTATAAAAATTAAAAATTGGACAGCTTTTCTGTTGTTATGAGCAGTAAATGAAAAAAGACCTACTAGATACTTTTAAATCTTTTAATATGGTAATTGGGCTATATAAAGCTAATTAGGATTTATCTAGTTGGTCAGAATTAGTTGACGACTTAAATCCTGTAAGTCCAACTTTAGGCTCTCCAATTGGGCAACCTTGCGAATAATAATTTAAAAAAAATACAACAATGAAAACAATTTATATAACATTAACTCTACTATTACTAACAACATTAGTTAAAGCTCAAAATCCGATTATTCCTCTTTATCAAGGTAATACTAAAAATGTAGAAAATGCTTATTACAAAGATGTAGATAGTTTACATAATCAATATGTTGGTACTTGGTTATTTACAAATGGAAATGACTCTTTAAAAATAGTATTTAGAAAAAGAACAATGATCAATATTGAAGGTTATTTAGCTAATTATTTTATTGACGAACTAATTGGAGAGTATCAATATATCGAAAATGGAATTAAAAAAGTTAATACTCTTGAAAATATTGATCAAAAATTGATTGGAGATTCTGACTATAATTTATATGCTTACTCATTAATGTGGCCAAACACTTACCCTCAATGTGATGAATGTGCAGTAGATGAAAAAAGAATGGTTATGGCTATAAACGAGCAATCTAAAAGACACCTAACAGGTTTAAGTGATCAGTTTGTGATCAGGCGCTATTTTGATAATGAAATTGAAAAATTAAAAGTCTGGTTCATACTAAGTGGCAATGGTATTGTACTAGATGAAAATACAGGTGAGTTATCAGACGAAACTGGATTTAGTTTACCATATGGAGAGTACACTTTAACCAAACAATAAAAACTAACCACAATCGAGTAGACGGCTCCAACTAAAATAGTCGGAGTGCGCCTCTCACACCATCGTAGGTAAGTAACCACGTTGGCCCTTTCGTCACTATTGTTATTAATAATAGCACTCAGAAACGTATACGGCGGTTCATAAATCATCACACCAAAGGGCTTTTCACCCTTGCAACTTACTAATGCTTCACTAATCCTGCCCTGGGCGTAACCGAAGGGTTACTCCTGCGCATAAAGGACTTGCACCCTAGATTAATTATTTACCCTTCTGTAAATAAAAAGAGGCCCATGCTGGGCACACACAATGTGTAAAAAACATAGGCGTTTAGGCTAACTCCAAAGTTCTGTGTCTATTTATAAAGTCCGCCAAATATAAAATTTGATGTTTAAACGAAAATTAAAACAAAATATTTATATTTAGCTAAGTATCAAACCGAAACGAAAGCGCTTGTCTTCTGCCTTACGTTTATTATACTAAACGTTAACAACAAGTCAACTCACTCAAACGAAAAAAAAATGAGCGTAACAGGAAAGTTAATAATTGACGATAAGGAAATAAATATACTCTCCTTTAGTTTTAGATTCAATCAAATTGCAGATATTAATGGTAAACCTACTATAAAGCCAATATTTCAGGGACTTAAATTAGTCATTGAAACTCGAAAAGATCTAGACTTAGCTGATTGGGCTTTTGCTGCTAACCAAACCAAACAACTAGAATTACGCATTTACCCTGCAATTTTAGGAGGCAAAACTCGTAAACTTTATTTCTATGATTGCCATCTTGTGAACTGGACAAACAACTTTTCATCTACTGGCAATCAACCAATTAGTGAAACTCTAAATATTACTGCTGCTGGTGTAAAAGGTTCTAATTCGACCGTGGAGTATTCTGCATCGTGGAGAACTACTTTTCCTCAACAAGAAGTTGAGCCCACCATTATTGAAAGCGATGAACCTAAGTTTCTTGGATATCATTTTGAAAATAAACAAGGAGAAAAAATACAAGCTGAACAAAAAATAACCTTAGTTATTCAAACAGAAAATGCAGAAGGAGAAACTATTTCGATAAATTTAAATGATGATCGGTTAGATTTTAAATACAATAATAAAGTAATAGAAAACGACACCTTAACAGGCGTAAGCATAACAGGAGAAGAAACAAGAGTAAATTTAATAACCATTTTAGAACAAGAGTAATTATGGCTACTAAAACAGGTAAAGGCGTTGCAAGGTTTGATTCAGGAAAAGGTAATACTATGGGGATTATTTTCCCTACTGTAGCACATCCTAAACCTCAATATGTAGTTGATATTAGTTTAAATACCACTATATACGATGGAGAGTTTGGTTTTGATTGGATGCGCGATGATTGGCTAAAAGAAGAAAGCACCTGTGTAAAAGGTTTGGAGAAATTGAAACAAACTTACACCCCTTTTAATATGGATATTATTAATATTGACACCAATAAACCTTATGGCGATTATTATGCTCCTTGGCTTACAATGTTTCCTAACCATAAAGAAAAAATTGGAAAAGATGTTAAACTATATATTAATACACCTTTTGAGTATATGGCATTAGATGTGCCTTTTGAAGAGGAGGTTAAACTTACCACTAGTAATACTAATTTAAGAGTAGAACCGAACTCTATAAAAATAGACGATCTTGCTAATAGTGCAACTATAACTATCTATTGCGATGATATTTTAACTGAAAATGCAGTAATTGAATTACGATCATCTACAAACAATGCTTTAGTCGGTAAGTTAAATGTCCTAAAAAATGATAACTATAAAGATTTAACAATTAATATACCTATAGTAAAAGCATATATAACAGATGATTCTACTTTTAACAAAGATGTTATAGACACTGAAATAACAAAAGCAGGAGGCTTAGAAGCTATTGAAACATATTTAAATACCAAAAGTTTAAACCAAGCTTTAATACAGGTTAAGTTTCAATATAAGGAGGAAAAAGAAGCTTACGATTGGGGCTTTAGTAAAAGAAGTTTATCACAAGCTAATAAAGGTATTAATCCTAAAAATGATGAAGAAGATTATGATTATATGAAATTTAAAGGTATGATTAAGAATGAAGATACTATGCTGACTGATAGTGGTAAAATTTTAAACTTTTTTCATCATCAATTTAAATTAAAAGGAGAACGTATTGTGTCACTGAAAAACATCATAATATACTTAACCTCTTTACAAGCAGATGAGGCAGGAGGATCTTCTTTTGTATCTCCTTTAAATAATAAACATTGTATAATTTTTAAAAGTAATTTAGCAACTCTATCTTCTTATGCACATGAAATAGCACACACTTTAGGATTAATGCATGTTTTTCCAGAAATTGATAATTCTTTAGAGGAAAGATTAGGAAGTGCTAATAGACAGGTAGTAGTAGATAAAGAATTTATTAGAAATAATGTAAATACTTCTGATGCTAATACTTTATCTTTTGTAAGAAAAAGAATTAAATATTGGGAAGAAAAAGCAAAAGGCTACGAGGTTCTTCTTCAACGCGATTTTTATGCTTTTAAAAAAGGTAGCACTAAAAACATAATGGATTACTCTTCAGCAAAAAGAATCTTTTTTTATAAACATCAAATTCAAACTATACAAAATGAAACTACAGAATATTATCATTAACATATTATTATTCCTATTGATTGGCTGTAAAAGTGTTTCAAGTAGAAAGAAACTTCACGCAATACCTTATTACATAGCCAACATTAGCTCATCAGAGTTAAATATTGAATCTATTGATGATTTTGTCTCAACAAGAAAAGTTAATAAAAGAAGTCAGATTGTAGAAATTAAAAATAAATATGATGAAAGCTATGAAAATATAGTGTCAACTTATACAGAAGCTATAAATATGAAGCCTTTATTTAATCATTCCTTCTCTAAAAATATAAGAATAGGTTCAGAATCTGTAGAAATAGAAAATGGCTACCCTAAAGGAACATATACTGTTAGAGTTTTAAGAGATACGTTATTTTTTACTTTAAAAAAGGTAGATTATATAAAATCAAATATCTCTGGTGAATTAAAAATAATCAATTTTAAAGATAGTCTTTTATATCAAACTACTTTTAAAAAAGGTACTGGCTATTGGAAAGATTACTATTATAAAGAGAGTAAATTACGAGAAGAAGGCAATGTAAAAAACAATTATAAAGAAGGTCTTTGGAAGTATTATAGTCTGTCAGGAGATATTGACAGCACTAAGACCTATACATTAAAAGATGCTGTAGACGTCCGTTACCCTTATTGTTTTTTCAATAAAAACGAGCCTTGTTATT